>NZ_BMKX01000004.1 GCF_014644555.1 Glutamicibacter ardleyensis
GGGTGTTTGACTACAAGATCTGACTGGCTGGTGACCGTTTTTGAAAAATCAGAGCCATACTTACTATGCAATATTAGAAGAGTATTTTAGCGATAGAATTATCTACGTTCCAAGGAATCTTTGCGTAACTACCAGGGCGCATCAGTGGGGCATTGCACCATTTCATTATGCGGAAAATTTCTACAATTATGTCACTGATTTTATCGTTTCCAGAGAATGTGATGATTCCAATAAAATCATTCAAAAACACTTCCGGTAGAGTCTAAAGTTACAGTGTCATGCTCTATTCAGAAATGATCATATCGTGTGAAAATTTTCTCAAACAAAGGCACTCTATAAGAAGGAAATTTTCATCCTAAATTCTTCATATTTGAATCGAATTATGTTTATGTATGTTGCCGAATAGTGCGATCCGGTACCGCTATTCCGGAGATTTGGTGTGAAATCTCGGTACATCGCTAATGGTATTGGCAGGCCTGGGACCCGCTGGCAAGATAAATTGCACCCATTAAATCGTGTCTCATCACTACATTGTCTTCACTGGAATGTGGATGGTTTTTCAACGACTTCTCAGGTTTGGCGGTGGCACTAATCCAGCCTCTTGATATGGCTTCATAGAAGCTTCCCAGCGGGCTTCTGTACATCAGTGAATATTCGTAGGTCTGGGTACGACTAGATATTGCCGATGGGGACCACGAGTATTACCGTTGGGAGCCAGTGATCTCTCGGAAGGGAACCACTGGACCCCAACATCATTCCTGGTTAAGAAGAGCTCAACTGTTCACGCATGTTGTACGTCCCGGTCTCGAACCACGTAGTGTTTTGAATGATCCGATCCATGATCGCGTCTGCATGAAGCCCGGAGCCGAGCCGCTGATGCCAATCCTTCTTCGGATACTGTGTGCAGAACACCGTCGATGAAGTTCCATAACGGCGTTCCATCAGCTCCAGAAGCATTCGAAGGAAATCGCCATCAGGACGATCCAACAACCAATCATCAATGACCAGCAGTGTGTACGACCCGTATTTCTTCAAGAATTTCGAAGCGCCCAACGGCTTGTCCTGAGCTTGAACCCATTCTTCTTCAAAGTCCGGCATCAGCACGTAAAAAGTACGAATCTGATGACGGCACGCCTGCTTAGCCAACGCGCACACCAGATAGGACTTCCCTGAGCCCGTGAAGCCTTGGAAAACCACGTTATGGTTCTGGGCGATGAAACCGCAACTGCCCAACGAAGCCAAAGTGGTTTGGTCTAGGCCACGCTCTTCGACGAAATCCAAGGTCCGCAGGTCAGCATCGGGGTAACGAAGCTTGGACCGCCGAACCAGCCCTCCCACTTGTCCCGTGGTGTAGGCCGAATGTGCTTCGTCCACGGCCATCCGCATCCGCTCATTGAACCTCAGGCTCATGCTCAATGACTCGTCCTGTGCTTCGACCGCATGCAGCAATTCAACCGCACCCATCTCGCGCAGCTTTCTTTTGGTCTCCAGATCCAAACCGCTCATCGCTGTCCTCCGGCGTAGTAAGCGCTACCACGGACGTAGCCACCAGAATCGGCAACAACAGGGACTTCAGCAATGAGGTTCTTGTCCCGCCCAGTCTTCAAGATCGGCTCCAAATGAGCGTATCGCGGCGAGTGGGTAGCACTTTCCAAAGCGATTCTGCGTGCTGCTTCCAACCTTCCTGAAGTGTACTTACGGCTTAACCCGGGTATTTCATGAAGGCCGGTAGTCATTAACTGACTTAAAAGATGAAAAGGTGATCTGAACTGGGAAAATGGGAGTGTCTAAGCTTCCAAAATATCCGTTCGAAGGATCACCTTTTCTGTGAACCATTCTACCCAAGTTTTCCCTGCCATCCCGACCCAACTCACCGGCCAAACCTTGGTCTCTCACGCAGGGTTGTCGGTGCTGACCAGTTTCCTGAACGCCTTGGACTTCCGCAGGCTCTGCGAGGACCGATTCAGCCAGTTCGTGCCAGCCTCCGCGACGCACCGTCCAGGAAAAATCCTCGGAGCACTGGCTCTATCGTTGGCGGCTGGCGGTGAACAAGCCACAGATATTGACCAGCTGCGCACCGCACCAGAACTCTTCGGTCCTGTAGCGTCGGATGCCACGGTTAGCCGGTTCATAGGCCGTGTCAAAGATCAGCCGGAGGCTTTCTCCTACGGGTTCGCCACCATGACCCGGAGTCTGCGTTCCAAGGTTTGGGCGGCGGCCGGGCCCCGGAATCCAGCCCGGCTGGCTACGGCAGCCAATCCGCTGATTATCGACCTCGACGCCGCGTTGGTTCATGTTCATTCCGAGAAAGAATCCAGCGCAGGGACGTATAAAGGCGGATACGGCTTTTCACCGATGATCGCCATGGCCGATTATGGCAAAGCCCACGGCACCGGAGAAGTCCTCGCCGTGCAGTTGCGCCCGGGAAACCGGGGCGCGAACTGCGCAAAATCCCATATCGAGGTGCTCGGCCAAGCATTGGCTCAGTTGCCTGATGATTTCTATGACGAGCACGGAAACCTGGTCGGTGAGAAGATCCTGGTCCGTACCGATAGTGCTGGGTCGTCCCGGGAGTTCTTGCACCACCTGGATTCGTTGGGGGTCCAGTTCTCCACCTCGTATTCGCTGCCGGTCATCAAGGAGCGGTTCGTCCGTTGGATTGATCAGAAGAAGTACTGGGAACCAGCACTCACTTCTGACGGGCAGGAACGTGATGATGCGTGGGTGATTGATGCGACGAAGGTTTTGGAGCTGAAGGACTACCCGCCAGGAACAAGGATTTATTTGCGCGCTGAGCCTTTGCATCCCGGGGCGAAAGCGAATTTGTTCGATACTGACGGGAACCGGGTGACGGCGTTCTTGACCAATGCTCCGCGGTTCAATGTGGCGTTCCTCGATGCCCGGCACCGGGCGCGTGGTCGGTGCGAGAATCGGATTAAAACGTTCAAGAGCACGGGGTTGGGCAAGCTGCCGTATTGGTCTTTTGCTGCTAATCAGGCGTGGGCTGACCTGGCGATGTTCGCGGTGAATTTGGTGTCTTGGCTGCAGCTGGCCGTGTTGCCTGGTGGTCATGAGGCTTCGGTGTGGGATTTGAAGCGGTGGCGGTACCGGTTGTTTTCGATGGCGGGGAAAGTTGTTTCTGGTGGTCGGCAGCGCCGGCTGTTAATCTCGGCAAGAGCACCAGAAGCGCGGCTGTTACGCCAACTGAACGAGGGTGTTGACGTGTTGTTCCAGCGGTGGCGGCACGGCCAGCTGGCTGCCTGAAATGGTGGTTTCTTTGTTTCTCTGGTTTGAAAGATCTTTATAGTCCAGGTGGTGGAGCTTGGCATTCAGCGTCGATGGTTCAGGCGCTCTTTGGCGTGGGTGGAATCAGAAACGGCCGCCGGGAATCCTGGGTATCGGATTTCGGCGGCCGTCAGATAGCTGATGAAAAATCTGGGTTAACCGCAGCACCGCTAATGCAGGGTTGATCCCTTGTTCCTGATCCTGGACTGCAGCAAAAATCCGGTCAACCACTTCCAAAGTCTGCACTCCACACCGTTGTCCCCACGTCCGCACTCGCTGCGGATCCCATTGAGTCAAGCGGTGTTCTGCCGGGATATCCGAATCATTCGTTTGGTGCTGGTTCACACTCTGCGCGGGCAGCAGCACATGGCTACCCAACCGCTGATGTCCTTGAAGATTTCCAGCACCGTGTCAGTGACGCGCAAGTCCACGCTGGCCCCGAGATAGGCGACCGGAACCGAATAATAGTTCCGCTTGTACGAGACGTAGCTGTTCTTCGCGACTTTGCGCCCGTAAACCCAGGTGCTGATGACATATGGCACGGTCGGCGAGGGATGCAGCAGAGGCTGCTCTTGTTCGTGGAACACGCTGGTACGCGAGCCAGCACGCTTCTGAAAAGGCTGCGCGTTGTAGGCGTGGACCCGTTCGCGGATTGCCTGGCGTAATTCGTTCAAGCTGGTATAGGTGCTGTGCCGCAAACCGGCGATGACCCAGGTAGCGATATGGCCAACCGTGTTCTCTACGCTGGCTTTGTCTTTCGGCTTGCGTACCCGCCCTGGCAGCACAGCAGTACTGTAGTGCGCCGCCATGTGCCGGTAGGCATCGTTGATGCACGATCTCACCATCGTTTGGATGGCGGGTCACGCCTGTTTTCAGGTTGTCCGGCACGATCCGCGGGACGTTGCCTGTGAAGGTTTCGAACATGCTCACGTGCGCTCTGAGCCAGGAATCCTGGTTCATGTTCAAGGTTGCTTCGACGAAAGCGTACCGGCTGAACGGCAAGCAAGCGACGAACAAGTACACCTTTGAAGGTACCCCGGTCAGCGGATCTGTGCGTGTCATGGTCGGTCCTGACCAGTCCACTTCCACGCTCATCCCCGCTTTGTGTTCGACGCGGGAAGCAACATTGGACTCCAGCACAAAGCGTTGGTATCTCTTGCAGAAACGGTCGTAGCCCATCGTGGGAGTATCAGGCCGGCGGTGCTGGTCAACGTATTCGCTGTGGAGAAGCTTGAGTGCAGAATAGTGCTTGAAGGTACCGCTCTTCTGACTACTTGAAACTGCTGTTCTGGCTACCGGGTACCGCAGGTCTCAGCAACGATTCCGTTGTGGCTCGCTCCGTCGGGATATGGACTTGGGCCAACCTACTGCAGCCCGTCCGACAGGAATAAAAGATCTTGGCGTGTTCCTCGGTGCAAAGTCCGCCGTGCGGGCTGTGCCTGCCTTGAATGTGTAGATGGGTGCCATTGTATACGTACCAACCGTATATTGAGTTGCGCATTACGCTGACGTGCCATTCGAGGGCACGCACCTTGCTTGTCGTTCGAGCTCATGAGACTTGTGCTCCACAAGGTAATGCTGGTCGACTCGTTGGCCACCTAATGGCGTTAGGTCGGTGCATTCGTCTTTGATAATTAGTGGGTTGAGGTTAACCTGGGCGGCGGTACCGTCTAATCGGAATCGTGATACCAAGTCGTAAGAATTCATCGGTACTCGGTTGTAAGAATGTCCTGTCTCAAGACTTTGTGGACACACGATCTCATGACATCGTGGACACGATGTCTCACCACTTCGTGGACATTTGCGACGTGACTTTCTGGCACGCTCATTTCCATGCCTAACGCACTCTCTACACGCCTGTGCGCGATGATCATCAGTTTCGATCCGACACAGCCCGATGCCCTGACGATCAGCGAATTCTGCAAGACCCAGAAAATCTCGCGAAGCATCTTCTACCGCCTCCGCGAACGATCCACCCTAGAATCGGCCGGGGCGCTCCACCCGCGCTCCAGAGCCCCGAAACTACCAGCCAGACGCTACGGTCCCGAAGTAATCAACGAACTGGTCAGGATCCGTAAAGAACTCAAAAGAGACGGCTGGGACTACGGACCGAAAACATCCATTACGAAGCGACCATCCTGGATGAATTTCCCTGCGGACAGATCCCGTCCGTGGCAACCATTGCGCGGCTGCTGGCCAGTGTCGGGCATGTTGAACGCAGCCCGCGCAAGCGCCCTAAATCCTCCTACGTCCCCTTCGTGCGCTCCACCGCCATGGCGCTGTGGCAACTCGACGCATTCGAGTACAGAACCCTCTCTGATCAGGTGGTGACCGTCTACCAGCTCATCGATGACGCGACGCGATTCGATGTGGGCTCCAGCGCGTACGCTCGCCACGAGAACAGCGGCGATGCGCAACAAGTGCTCGCCCACGCCATTATTGTATACGGGCCACCCAAGGAAGTCCTCAGCGATAACTCCAAGGCATTCACCCAGCTTCGCGGCGGAACCATCGGCATCGTGGAGGCCTACTTAGCTTCTCAGGGAAGCATGCCGATCACAGGACTACCGGGCAGACCGATCACTCAGGGCAAGAATGAACGTTCGCACCAGACCCTTCAGCAGATCCTCAAAGCCAACAAACCCCAAAATCTTGCTGACGTGCAGAAACTGCTCCGCCGCTACCGTGAGCATTGCAACCAGCGCCGTCCACATCAGTCCTTGAATCAGGCAACGCCGCAGAAGGCCTGGGAGCTGTTGGAAGCCAAAGCTGCTGAATACCTGATGAAGCGCCGTATCAGCAGCTCGGCCGTGGAACGCGCTGACCTTGTCATTTCGAAAACCGGCAACATCCTGAACAAGCTCACGGACCGGCACGTGCCTGATATGGACCGGGAAAGTCATCAGTTGCTGGTGCGAGTCAATAAAGACAACTGCCAAGCTTATTATCGGGGCAAGCAGATCTCACTGCCGCAGACCTATGCCGACCGACAGTTCCTGAGGACCATCACCGAAGACGAATTCATTTTGTCGTATCCTGATACCGCGGAAGTGGTGTTGAGCTTCCCGTTGCCCATGGTGGCATTGCGTGTTCATCAGCGGTTTGTGTCCTCGTACTCGATCAGAGGAATTCAGTTGGCGAACCCAACCAAGCAGTGGAGCCGGAAGGCCGCCGAATACCAGGCCCAGTATGTAGCGCGGGAAGAAGACATGCCCGAGGTCTTTGATTATCGTTAGTCAGCTGTTGCCGGCGGCTTCGAATGGGAGCCGTCGGTAGCTGTGTACAAAGTATTGAGATCGGTTGTCCACGAAGTGATGAGTTTCAGTGTCTACGAAGTCACGAGGTTTCACATCCTTTCGGCGCACACCCGCTACCAACTACTTCTGCTGAAGAATTGATGCTCATCTGACTGTCGTGTTCGCTGCGATGGCGATTGGCCGGCATTTGCAGGAGCTCTCCGGGATGAGCTTGAAACGGATTATCACCGATTTGAGGGGTGTTCGTTCGGCGAAAATCCAAGTCAATAATGATTATGTGGTGATCCCTGCTGACGTTTCTGAGGAGATCCGAGTTCTGTTGACGCGACTCAAAGGTGGTTAAAAGTACTTACTAAGGCATTGGCACGAAACAGGTCGTATTCGATCAGAGGGATTCAGATGGCGCTGACGACGCTTCAATGGGAGAAGAAGGTGGAGCGATACCGTGTCTTGCTCCAGACGCAAGAAGAACAGATCCCCACGATCTTCTGCCATCAATGATCGTTCGTCAGCTACCAACAGATCATGACTGTTGGTAGCTGTGTACGAAGTATTGAGATTCAGTATCCACAATGAAACGAGATTACACACATGGTTGCAAGAACGGCGGTACCCTCACGTCCTATTTGGCAACAGTCGGTGTGACTATTACAATTACAAATCAATTTGCATGTCACAGTATCTCAGGCAAACTTACATCTGACATTACTTGGCGATACGGAGGTAATCTGTCAGCCAAATAACACTTCAGAGATCATTTCCGTTACATTCCTAACATCGTATTTAGATGCGTAAGTTTTCGCTTGTGACGATAGTTCAGCGAAACGATCTAACGAAAGATTCGAAGCATGCACGTAACTAGAAATATGTTCAATACTAGAGAAGATATTATCTCGAGGAAAAATTTCAGATGCTCCGGCTCTATCCCAAATAAGAGGAATAGCGCCTGACGCCATACCTTCCATTGGAGCCAAATGGAAAGATTCCCTGACGCTTGGCGATAGAATCCAGCCCACTCTTCGGAACCAATGCCCCATATCAGGTCCATGCTCCGAAAAAGCGACGGCTCCTCGAAGTAAAGGATCACTCGTGATGCGGCGGTAAAAACTCAGATATGAGTCGTGAAGGTCGATATCATCCCACAACCATTGGAACTCAAAAGGATGCCTACTCTTAATGTGCAATGTATAGCGCGTGTCCACAGATCTAAGCGAAGCCAACAAATCCAGTGCCCGGTCCGCACGCTTAATCATTGGGACGATGCCAACTAGTCCCAGATTAAATCTTGAATCGCTATATTTAGGTCGATCAAAATCGATTGAATCTACCGCATTTCCTATTACAAGGCACTTATCGAAAGGAATTGCAAACTTCTCAATAGCTTCATCCCTAAGTAACTCAGATACAAAAATCCACTTGTCAACATTCTCGAATAAAGTTCCGTCAATCCACGGACCTCGAACTTCGTACCCATGCATACGTACAACAAGCTTTTGATAAGGTAATTTATTCTTCGAATACCAAACTAGATTTCTGGACGCGAATTCGCACCAAATTACATCTTTATCACGTAAAGCTTCACGAGAACGGGCAACATCATGGACGTGCTGCGCAGTCCATTCATCTTCAAAGATATCGACGGTTCCCAATGAACGAATTTCATTAATAATTTGTTTAGAAAACTTAAAATCATGTCCAGCCAATAATAACTTAGTTCTATGCACATCATTCATTTGAGGAACTGACCCACCCTGGACCATATTGAAGGCTCGAACTACTCCGTACCGACTGAAGTCCACATCTGGATGAAATTTTGGACCATCCGTGCTCCCCACGAACGGCCAAACTAGAATCTTACCGATACTCGAAACATTGTCCATTTCCAACTCGGTTCGCAGCATTTCGTTGGATACTATCAATCGTTTATCCAAGGAAAAGAAAATTTCTTTCCGCGCTTCGTCTAAGTTCCTAAATTCCGAGATGTTGGATTCATTTATCCATAAGAAGGAAAAGCGCTTCATTTCAAAATGCTGAAAGCAGTAATTAGCGATTGGCAAGGATTCAACGACTAAAATCTGAGCGTCGACTTCGCTCACGAGTTTTTTCAGTTTATAAATAGACGATCTGACACTCTTAGCATATTCATCCTCAGAATAAATAATCTCATTAGGGTTCTCACCATTAGAGGAGTCAGAAATACTGATATGTCCGGCGGTGTTGTCAAGCATCGGCATGAGTCGCGCCGGCAGGCAGGCGATATTATGATCCTCAACGATTACGCGTTTATAATCCGAAATGGATCGACTGAAAATAATCATTCGGTGTTCGGAAGACCGCCATGAGAGGTAATTCGCCGCGTTGCGCCCCTGCAAGTTAATCAACTTATGAGCTATTAATTCGTTTGGGTAGAATACACGATCGGCAGTTTCAGATGCCATCGACTTCAGATGCACGCTGTTTTTTGTATCAACAATAACTGCTGCGGAATTCGTAATAGTATGAAGAATATAGTTCTCAGAAAATACTTTTTTATCGAGAAGTATCTCATCATTTTTAGTGATGACAGTAATGATTTTACCGTGCATTGACGCGTTGCCCAACAGTGCCCGAGACAAGGATATACCCGGAACAACTAGAAAATCATATTGCGTGCTATCGATAGATTTATAGAGCTCCCAGGCCAACTTGCGCTCTTTAGAGAATGCCTTATCTAATAACTCGCTGCTTTGCGAAAGATCACCTAAAAGGTCTTTGTCTTTAGTTTCTATTAAATTACCATCCCTTTCTAAGGATATTATAAAATCCTCAAGAGATTCATCGAAAGAAGTTATACCTTTTGATAATAAATTTAGTATTTTCATTATATCCTACACTGTATTGTTTAGGGATCTCGAGAAATTATGGACTATCTCGTAAACCTGTGAGCGACGCGGTTTCCCTTCAACGCGTTCAAAAAAATGCTGGTTAGGAAAAATATCTTTCGATAAAGTAAACAATATTGAATCGAGAGAGAATTTATCGCGAATTACAATTATGCGACCCATTTTTAATTCACCATAAGTACGAATTGCCTCTAAATCAGGGCTCATCGATCGTCCCTCATGGCTCCCCATCCAAACGCCTGAACTGGTTTTAGAAGCTTGAACAACTACATAGTCAGGTCTAATTTCTTCTAAGAAACAAGAGACGGTACCCGGAATCAGATCAAAAACATGGTATTCGTTACTTAACAATCGTATGAGATGAGATTCGCAGATAACGGCGATAATGAGTTTATTAGAATTCTCAGCATTTAAGGTAGGAGATACACCTAATAAATCCACTAAAATATTATGTTCCTTCGTTGGAGGTCTATTCCTTGTCAATCCGATTCCTTTCGGTCAATCTCCACAATATTTTTGATATCCTTTAGGGTTTCGCGCGTTTCGCTCATGAACTGTCGAAACTGTGTCTGTTCTGACCAAATTTTGCGAACTCTCAGATTCATACGTTCGAGCGCGTCCTCATAGTAGTTCACCCTCGAATAATTACCACTACCAGTCCATTCTTTCGGTAGGAATAGATGGGTTGCGGAGTAATTAAATATCTCTGTACGAGAATATCCGTAGTCTGCTAATATGTTCTCAACCTGATGATAGTCCTCGTCGCTAATTGCTTCGCAAACAACGATTGGTCGATCAATCGTCAGCAGCTGGCCAGCGCCCTTCAACACATCAGCTTCCATACCCTCGACATCGATTTTTAAGAGCTTAACTGCCGCATTAAAGCTACTTATAAAGCTATCTAACGTGCGTACAATAATTTCTCCTTCGCCGACAGTTCCGAGTCGTGTGGCGCCTAAGTTGCCCTCATCTACGGAAGTGACCTTGGCGAAACCGGCCGTACGACCCACCGCGCAATTACGTGCCGAGATAGACGTTAGTAATTTATTGGCCTTAATATTCTTCAACAGGAGCTGAAAGGAAGTCGGATAAGGTTCGAATGCTATGACATTACAGTCCCTTGTACCAGCGAAGAAAATTGAATGATTTCCAATGTTCGCGCCGACATCAATGACCAAATCATTGTGGTTAATAAATGGTTTTATCGCGTTCAATAATTCAATTTCATAGAATGTTTTCCCCATTCCCACTTGCCTGGCAATGTGATCCTTTGGCGAATGGAACTCTAGACTATAATTCTTTTCATCATAAGAGAACGATTTAACTGATTCCATCGGTAGTCCCTAATTTTCTGAATATAATTTTGTCCGTAAGATATTTATAGAAGCCCCCTGTATAAGTGAACGGAGAAGCTCCGAATTGGTGCTCACGTGACGTGAGGCAAAGGTTTTTCGGAACATAGATCATATTGCTACTGAAATGTTCTTCCAGAACCCCGTAATATTGTGGGTACAACGAGTTCATGATCTCCGGGTCAAGTCGACTATTCCCAAATGGATGACTTTCACCTTCCCTGCTTTCACTCGTCCAATAATTACAGATGATAAATAACTTCTCCGATAATTTTTCTTGATGGATAAATAATGAAAATTTTTCTATTGCTTTGCGGTATTCATTCACATGATCTTCTTCACCAAATTTTAGGAGTCGAAAGTCATTCGGGCCATCTTGAAGCAAACGCGATTCTGTTAGCAGACTGCTGTTAGTCACTGCTTGTCTGATGTTGTTGGTCCAGGTACCATCACGTTCATCAACCAAATCCATCAAAAGACAGTCAATTCTTTCTGTCTGCGAACGCAGCTCTGCGGGTAATGATGAGTTGATGTCGGAGACGAGCAACTTCCGTTGTTTTTCAGTCCTCAAGTTAGCAATAGAATGCTCTATATCGGTGCCAGCTGCGCCAGGTTCACTAAAGGCACTAATGACAGACTGTCGCATGACAGATCCGATTTCCTCAAAACCAACATCAACCAACGCCGAAGCAGTGTCTCTTGCAACTGGACCGCCATATACGAAAAGATTGCCTGTCAATGAGGGCCTCTCAGTAGAATCATTAAATATACTGTAGCGTTGTGCTATGAGATTTCGGAAGTGCTCTCCAGGATCTTATGGATCCTGTTCAAGAAAGATGCCGCTGAAAAGTTGTCTCTTACGAATGCCAATGACCTAGAAATCTGCTCATTCCGTTTAGTAGTGTCGGTCCAGTATTTCTCGACAATTTGTTTAACGTCAGCAGGTTCAGCATAGATCGCTGCGTCCTTGAAGAGAGCCTCCATGTATCCTGGTAGAACAACGATGCACCCTGCAGCCATGGCTTCAACGATTGACATTCCGAAAGACTCTACGAGATCGGGATGATGCATATAAACCCAAAAATCAACGTTGATCAAAAATTCCTCAGGAGACTGCTCACCGAATTCAAGTACCTTAACGGTCGGCATACTTGAAAATTGAATTATTTCTTTAACCGAACCGGCCCCTCCCAAGACCAAAGTGTCGAAAATACCTGGCTGCACGTACGCCGCTTCAATATCGTTTCGGTTTTCAGGCCATTTGAGCTGATGGTCACGCGAATGACGACCAACAATCGGACGTGAATTCTTATTTTTGTTAGAATGCGCAAACAGTTCAGTATCGATGAATCCAGTCCAGTCTATCTGCGCAGTTTCAGCTGTCGGATCCAAGGCCAAAAGTAGCTTTCTTGTCTGTGGCGATTCTGGATATAAAACAGCATTTGTTCCAAACGTTTTCGAAGCATTCTTTAAGCAATCCCTGATGTCATAGCAAAAATTCTTACCGTTAGCTGACATAGGGGCTGTGTTTGCAATGACAGCAACATGGGAAACGTGTATTGAAGTCGTGAAGTTATCGAGAAATTGGAGCACGGTGGGGTTTCGTATAACTAACAAGTCTGTCTCGAAAGTATCAGTCAGAGATAGCACCGGCACGCTATGTTCCGAAATAATCGTATGAACTCTGTCGTTAAACACATGATTTGCTCGTAGTACAGGCGAAGCGACATGCACAACAGCGACATTAAGACCTGCTTTTGCTGTCGCATCTATCTCTTCTGCTATTAGCGAAGAGTTTCCACCTGGAAATCTGTAATCAGTAAGAAATACTACGTCAAACTTTTCATGTCTATCGTGTCTTCTCCCAGCGCGCATGTTTGCCGGAACTTGATAATGCCTATGTTTAGGATCAAGGGACTCCGTAGCTGATTCCGTGCTCGAATCGTTTTCGACTAGCTTTCTGTGCCAGTTGCCATAAAGCAGGCCAAATGATTGACGCGCAAAGTCCAGAGCCCCGCGTCGGATTTCTCCTGAAGTCAAAGAGCCAGTTCGCGCTCGCATGAATGACAGGGGGGCAGTTTGAACGAATGCAATTTTGTTCTTGGTCAGAAGTTGGACTCGATCATGGAATTCGGCGTCTGCAGCACGATTAATGTCGTCCCAACCGCCGCAGTCCTCGACCATATTTTTTCGAAACATCATCGAAGAATAGTTTTTTTGGTTAAAACTAGGGTTGTCATTAATTCGCAAGAATTGGTCTTGATCATCAATTCTTGTTTGGAATGACATGTTCCCGGGAAGATCTTCGTTATTTATCAATTGATTAACTTGGAGCTCAATCTTTTGCGGGTGCGACCAATCGTCATCGTCATGGACAGTCACAAATTCGCCTTTGGCTTGTGCGAAAGCGAAGTTTCTAACCCTATAAGCGCCTTGGTTGCTCTCCATCCGAAAAGTTTTGATGCGATTGTCACGGAGAGCGAACTCAGTAAGATAATTCCAATGTTCTTCTTCACTATGGTCATCGACAATAATTAACTCTAAATTCGTCCATGACTGCCTAAGTACTGAATTTATTGCAGTTTTGATCCAAGCAGATCCGTTATGCGTGGGCATCAATACTGAGACTAAGGGTCCCTCATCAACGCTCTTCGCGTGCACTGATAATCTATCCAGTAGTATTTCGTTATTGTCATGATTATCGAGTGATAAGGGTGCGAGTTTATCTTCAAGATATAACTCGTTTAAATTGTTCAACCATTTTTGTTCGTCTTTATGTAGGATCATGTCCATATTGCATTGCAACAGCACATCCTGCACTTTGTCCGTATCGGCAAAATTAAACAGTTCACGAAGTTTAAGTCCACGATCAAAGTCTTGAAGTTCTTGGATCGTTTCAATGAATAGATATCTTGCCCGTACGTCGATTCGACCAGGTCCAAATAGAGCGAGAGCAAATTCGTAAATTGCCACTGCATCCGCTTTATCACTTGGCAAAAGGTTTTGATCGGTGAGCACGCGTGCAAGGCTCAGCAAAGATCGAATGTTCCAATCTTTTGCTACTTGAATTGCATTTCGATCGAAGAGATTTTCTCTGAATCCTCTAACTATAATGAGTAGCTCTTCCAAAGATAGATTAAGATTCGATGCCGCCAAGGCTATAGCTTGTCTCGACTCTAAACTTCCTTGATTTAGTGCAATTCTCTCAATAATTCGGATATCTTTGTGATGCAATGACCCAAAGTAAGAGTTTGGCGTCAGTCTAAATGTTCCCGAGAAAACGGGACTGGGCGTTCCTACTTTAGCTACGCGTGCTAACTCATTGTTTTTGTAGTTAGATAAAGAATTTGATTCAATTTCTTTTTCTTTTATTTCGAATTCTAATTTCGCCTCGTTTATGGAATCTTCAAATGACGCTTGGAGCGCTGCCTCGTGGTCCCTTTGATCTCTTAATATACTTTTCGTATTATCTTCAATTTCCGCGCATCTATCCTCTAGTTCCTTGTACTCTGCAAGTAGGATGCGTAACTTTTGTTTTTGAGCTTCAAGATCTCCTTTAAAAGAGCGAGTGAAATGTAATTCATTTTCCAGTTCAGACATCTTTTGTCGAAGTTCATTATCGATCGAATTATGGTTATTTGACAAGAGTGACTCTTACCTTTCGCTTCCTGGCGGATATTCTTGTTTCATTATAACCATTGACTTGGTCCTCCTCTTGAATTATTGAGCCATGTCTTTTTGTAGATCTCGCGCGCATGGCATCCTCGTCATAGGTCTTGCTAGGTCAGTTTCATCAGAGAGCCCCATTATTACTATTTATAGAATCAAATCGTGTTTCCAGGCCAGATTTAGTCGTTGCATCTTTAAACGATATATTCAAGAAGTTTGCTCATCCGCAAAGCCTTCACCGTCTTTTCTCAATTTTAAGAAGATTTATGTGACTCTTCAGGAAGGAAAATGTAACCGCTTGAACCCAAACCCCGGACAGGCCCTTAAGTCGCGAACAAGTTGATGCAGGGCGTCTGCAAAGTCCTGAACAAGCCAAATCGTCTTATAATCTGAGACGAACCTTTGAACCCCTTCTGGCGAACGTACGGACAGTCCCGGATCAGCCGTATTTTGCGGAGCTTATGTAAGCAGCTTTCACATGATGCCTTAGACAATATGAGGTGAAGGGAAGCGTCGGGGCCACCACGATCTCAATCTCTCGTGGGTTACCCAGCACCGAACACCCCTTCCAGATCAGTAGCCTGTGGGTGTTCACTGGTAGAGCCAGCATTTGAGGCAAGGGAGGCCCCGACATGTTTCAGAGTACCTTTATTGGTTTGGATGTCCATGCCCAAACCGTTGTCGCCTGCGCGCTGAATACAGCCACCGGCGACGTCCAACGAACCAAAATGTCCTCAGAACCCGAAGTCGTTCTGGACTGGATCCAAAAGTTCCCCACCGATTCCAAAGCCGTCTACGAAGCCGGGCTACCCGCCAGCCCGACACCTACGAGATCACCGTGCTGACTGCATGATCGCAGCCCGATCAAAACTGCTCCGTGCGCCTGGAGACCATGTCAAAGGATAAAGGCGACGCGATGGGACTTGCAAAGATCCTGCCGCTCGGGGAAGTCGCCCAGGTGCGGATCCCGACCATGGAGCAAGAATCGTTACGCGATCTTTCCCGAACACGGCCCCACGCGCAGAAACGTTGAAACTGGCCAAACAGCGCCTCAACGTCCTGTTGCTACGTCAGGGGGTGTTGCCCCCAGATCCCAAAAGGACGGTGAAACATACTGCTTGGTTGCGCCGGCAGCACTTCGGGCAGGCCGGGTCCGAGTTTTTTTACCAGGCAGAGGAAGAACTGCTGGAACTGCTGGCCGCGCATCTGAACCGTTTGGACCAGCGGATCAAAGAGATCGCCCCGGCGTGCGAGTATGCGCGGGTGATCGATGCGTTGATGTGTATGAGAGGGATAGCTTTGACCACCGGGTTCGGTTTGGCGGTAGAGGTCGGCGACTGGACCCGGTTCACCGGCAGCAGCATCGGCTCCTACTTGGGGTTGGTACCCAGTGAGCATTCTTCTGGTCAGAAACGGGCCCAAGGCTCGATTACGAAGGCCGGCAACACCTATGCTCGGCTGCTGCTGGTCGAAGCATCATGGCATCAGAAACCCACGTTCGACAGACCCGGCCTTAGGCTACAGCGACAGTTTGATCTTGTGGATTCAACCACGCGAATCACTGCCTTGAAAGGTAATCACCGGTTGGCGGATCGGTGGGCTGGCTTTGAGAAGCGAGGCAAGCTGAGAACCAAAGCCAATACCGCGATTGCTAGGGAGCTGGCCGGTTGGGGCTGGGCGCTGGCCGCACCGCTGCAAGAAGCATCGAAGCAGGTTCCGGCTTTTTCCAAGGAGAACTTGATGGCCGCTTAATAGCGGTGATCATTGATAAACGTACCCCACGATAATTCTTGAAGTGGTCAGGTTGCACGAGGAGCTAATCCAAGAAAGTTCTATGAGCCATCAGTATTTGCTGATGATGTTCGATTTTAGACCTTGGTATGCTCCAGCCGAACATTCGTCATGCGTTAACCAACACGCGGATATCAGGCTGACCTTGCCGTCGCTAAGACGCTCCTGCACTTTTTGAACTCGCGGTGGTACCAGAAGACCGGCCTCGGACAGGTTCTGAAAATAGTTCGAGGTCGGTCGTCTATGTCTCTTGACAAACTTTTCTACATATCAGAACTTCGGCTGATGGTTCACGTTGCTACAGCTGTGGCAAGGGTGCCCAAGCCTCGGGGAAAAACGCGTCCCGATGCACACCCTGCGGCATACTGCCGCATTGAACCTTCTCGCGGTTGGCATGGGTGTTGCGGATAATGCACTATGGCTTGGGTACCAACGAACTCAATCTACAGATGCATATTCGCATCCCGACATGAGCCTCAAAGAAGCTGTTATCGACCGGAAGCGCCCGTTGAACGTTGAACTGGGCACCTATCGTCCGCCGCCGGACATTCTCGTTTGATTCGATTCCCTTAATGGTTAAGCCGACTTTGAAATCGCGTTTCTTGATTTCGATATGTCGTCCATGCAGAAGTTCCGCATAACGGGAACATCGGCATAAAGGGCGGTGACGTTATGCATGATCATGCTCCGAGCCCGTCATATCGTTGACTGATTAACCCAGCGGAACCTAGTAGCTGTCGGCCGGCCAATCTCGGCGTGGTCTCTTGCCCCTGCTTATCCAATAGTCCGGGGGAGTGTTGCCTCCGAGGTTGGAAGGCAGCGAGGTGATTGCTGTATAGTTGCGCGGCGCCAAAAATGGACACTTTCATCATCACAGGCGCGGCACGAACCATGCCGCATACCTTGCACAGCATCCAAGTCTCCGACGAGGACGAAGCGACCTTAGGCATGCTCAACGGATTTGATCTTGATTCGGTACGCCAGATCACCCAGACCAGCAATCGAATCCGCGGGCTGTTCACCCAGATCCATCCGCCACTGGGACGCGTTCTCGGCCCGTGGCTGGAACACGTCGCCGTATTGGAGGTCCTCGCCGCTTGGCCCAACCCAGCAAGCGTTGAAGCATGCTGGCAAAGCGCGGGTCGGTGCGAAGTTCAAGAAGGAGAGAGCCCGCAGGCACACTGCCTGGGCCAGCGTCATCGTGGATGCGCTGGATGAGCAAACAGTGGTCGTGGTCGGCACCGATGCTGCTGGCTTGGTCATCTCGCATCTGGCTCGCCAGATGATCTCGTTGCATGTCCAGCCCGTCGACGTGGCCACGCACTTGGAAGCCATGGTGGAGACCCACCCTCTTTACCTGGTTCTGACATCCATGCCAGGGGTCGCTGTCAGGACCGCCGCGGTCATAATCGCTTCAGATCTCCGGCAAGACCTTCACCAGTGCAGCGGCAATGGCTTCCTACGCCGGGCTGCGCCAACCACGTGCCAGTCGGGCAACTCGATCAAGTCCGAGCGAGTCAGTCATTCAGGCAACGAACGACTGAAGCGAGCGCTTTTCCTCTCGGCATTCGCCTCGATCAGGTTCGACTCGACCAGCCGGGCTTACTATGACCGGAAACGCGCTCAATGCAAACGCCACAACCAAGCGTTGATTGCCTTAGCCCCCGACGTCTTATCATCCTGTTCGACATGATCCGGGACGGGTCGCTCTGTGACGTTCCAGAGCTGAAAGTTGCTTGGCTTTGTACATAGAGTCACCCCCGGATTGGCTGTGGTAGTCGACCATAGCTTTGGCCAGGGTGTCCTTATAGTCTTCGTCATGGCAGCGATGCAGACTGCGCAATCAAGTCCTCAAAGACGGATACGGTGCACAGAAGTCATCGGGCCCTCTGATGGTGTCTGCTTTGGAAGTTGACTCAATCACGCGGGCGAGCACCATGGCGCGAAACCCCTCGTCATCTAGAACTTCGAACCCAAGTCGAGCATAGGCTGCAGTGAGGATTTCCCATAGTTCCGTGGCTGGGGACGCAACGGCTTTCTCGCCGCCTGTGGTGCCAGTTCAGGGTCTTCGACGGTCAGGCTGCACGTTGGACAATTCGACGGGCTTGGTTCAATCAGCGACTTCGACCAGAGACGCGGGTTCTCGTTCCAAATCGCCGAGTCGAACGTTTGCTGCCCTGGATGCAAGTGTTGCTCGGCGGAACGCAACAGCAGTGCTAGTTCGGTGTCGGTGTTCGCTGAACCGATGTGTTCCACGGAGATCGTGGTGCGTCCAGTTTGGTCTACGATTTGCACGGCGACAGCGCCGAATACGGCACGGGGCTTGCGGATGAATCGGGAACCCATGGCTTCTGGGTATCTGGATCCTATTTCTGGGTAAGTATTTCAGCCAAGGCTCGAACACAAAGAATCAGGTCATGAAACTATTGAGATTTTCAATCACAACCCGTGACACGAAGGCGTTTGGTAATCTAGGTGATGGCTCGGCGTATACTGGCCGGGGTGACTGGAAAGGGTTCGCATGCTTCTCACACACCTGTTTGGGGTTGATGAGGGCGAGGGCGAGGGTGTTGGTAGCTGGAGTGGGTGTCTCCGCTGATGACGTAGTCGAGTATTTCTGCAACGATGGTTATGACAGTTTTCTTCCATTCTGGTTGGTGGCCGTGGCGGGTGACACCGGTCTGAAAGTGAACTCTTGTCAGGCAATTCTTCAAACTGACACGCAACCTCTTGGGTTACGGTCCGCCTTTTATCAAGCCATGTCAAGGGGCCGGACTGGTGTCGCTCCACAATCATGCACAAGTCAGTGTCAAGGTACTGCAATAAAATCAGACCAGAATTTCATTGAGTCACGTCGTTGTGGGTTGGTACTTATCCTGCCGGCGGGTCCCAGACCTGCCAAGAATCATTAGAGAATCTCACCAGTTCGTGGAGCACCAAGCTCATGGCTTTGTGAGTTCTGATTCAGAACATTAGTTCCATCTGGCGCTATTTGACTACAGGTATTAATCTCGACCGTAGATGTCGCGAGTATAGATCTTGTCGGCTACGGATTCGAGCTCCGCAGATTGCCTGTTTGCGATGATAACGTCAGCCTCACCCACGAAGGTGTCGAAATCTTTGGAAACCTTGGAATGAAAGAACTCACGGGCGTCCAAAGTCGGTTCGTAAACTATAACTTCAACACCCTTGGCCTTGATTCTCTTCATTACACCCTGAATAGCGGATTGTCGGAAGTTATCGGACCCTTCTTTCATTACGAGTCGATAGATACCCACGGTCTTCGGATTACGCGCCAAAATATCGTTCGCAATGAAATCTTTACGCGTTCTGTTGGCGTCAACGATTGCGGAGATTAGATTCTGTGGGACTTCTTCGTAGTTAGCGAGGAGCTGCTTTGTATCTTTCGGGAGACAATATCCTCCATAACCGAAGGATGGGTTGTTGTAGTGACTACCAATTCGTGGATCAAGCCCAACCCCGTTAATGATTTGCGCGGAATTTAGGTCTCGTGACGTGGCATAAGTATCCAATTCATTGAAGTACGCGACTCTAAGTGCCAGGTAAGTATTGGAGAAGAGCTTAATTGCTTCAGCTTCTGTTGGGTTTGTAAGTAGGATCGGAACATTTTGGTCTATGCTGCCCTCCAAGAGAAGTTCCGCAAATTTCCGTCCGTTCGGACTTTGATCTCCTACGACAATTCGAGAAGGATGGAGGTTATCGTGGAGAGCTCGACCTTCACGTAGAAATTCTGGAGAAAACATTATTTTGGTTTCAGGATATCTTTCCTGCAAATCACTAGTAAAACCGACAGGTACTGTCGACTTGATGACTATGTTTACATTGGGGTTTATAGAAACGGCATCGGAGACGACAGATTCAACTGACGAAGTATCAAAATGATTAGATTCGGGATCGTAGTTTGTAGGGGTAGCTACAATGACGAAATCTGCATCCTTATAGGCTGTACCGGAATCCGTCGTAGCAGCGAGTCTGAGTTGCTCGTGATCGAGGTATCTCGTTAGTTCTTCGTCTACGATCGGCGAGAGTTTTCGATTAACGAGCCTTACACGTTCCTCATTGATGTCTAAAGCTGTGACTTCGTGATGTCTTGCTAACAAGGCAGCGATCGACATGCCAACATAGCCCGTTCCAACTACTGCTATCTTCATGAATCCAACTCTCTCTTAATCGAACTTTGTTATTGTCTCCTGTAAGTCAGTTTCAATCAAAGTCTGCGACGTTCTAAGTGTTGCTGGACAGCTTTAAAAGCTGCGTTTGACTTGTTGAGACAACCATCTAGTCCTGGAGATGTGAAGCGTTATGGGTTTGATGCCGGGAATTTTGGGAAAAATGAAAACCATGCCTGGCCACAGCGAGGAAGATCAGGAAACTCTGGTCCGCACCCCGAAGAAATAACCGGTCGAATTTCGCGAGGGGCTAATTCATATGGTCGCTAACCGGTTCGCTGAGTACACATCCGTGTATGCGGCGTGCTATGTCGTAGTCCCGAAGATTGACCTACGTCCCGAATCTTTCGTCGCCGGGTAATGATGCACCAAGCTAATACCGACCAACGGGATAACCCAATAACCGATGAATCGAAGATCTCAAGGCATTGATAGCAGAAATACGAGACGAGAGAAAGTCAACGAATTCCTCAATGGTTCTTAGATTTCGTCCGTAGGGGAATTAGCTTCTCATATCCGCTGCCCTGCCAGTCTATTGACGAATTAACAGCCGAGGATTTCGCAGCCGAATTGCGCTGCGCTGTCCTGTGGTTTTTAAGGCAGTCAGGTGCCGCACAAACTTATAGGTTCTGGGATACATGTTTGCCCGTATTGCACACCCTGCAAGTCATTGAAGATGCGCTGATCATCAACACGTCGGGCGGACTCAACATCCAAGAAGGCAAAGGACAACCTCGGTGGGGAACGATTTACGGACGCCGATAAATGCCGGGCTCACTTCACAGAGGTCTCCCAACACGCAGTTGACCGACTGGTGCGAGGCAAAAACATGAATCGAGTGATCTGTGGCCGTTGGAATGGCGCCAGCATTCCAGGGACGGAGACAAACGTGCAGGGGATGGTGGCGAATCGCAACTCTCGATCCAATGCCACGAACCCGATTTGGTTCGCGAACTTCACCTAGTACCCGGTTTAGTTAGTGTTAAACTTCGCGACATTGATGATCGAATTATATTCAATGGCGAACGTCGGCTGGGAAACCCCCCAGGGTTCAGGTGAAGAGTCTCTGCAGCAATGCCTGAAAATAATTCTCTGAGGCCAAGAGCGTGCGTATAAGCCGGTTAACAAAGGGGGTCTGCGCAACGCAGATTAGGACTAGCAATACACGTCGATCCGATATGCCGACACCTTGGAAATCGAATGGCGCGTTGCGTCCACCGTCAGCGGCCGAGGTGCATTCGACGACGTCGTGGAAACGAGAATGGACTCGTTCGATAAACGAAGTAATGGCCGAGGATTCGCCGTACTACAGCGATGTCCCGCCGGTAGAGCCTGATGTCGTCGTCTAAGAAAAGGGCAAATTTATATAATCGCGTTCTCTTGCAATCCGCTTTGGTCGCCAGACTCCAAAGAAATTGGAGAACACCCACATTGACCAAATTTCAGCCTCGTTAACCGACGCTATCTCTCGCAAGGGGCAGCATGTTTCACATACGGTACGCACTTCCGTACATTTGGCTTGTTTGAGTGCATATCTATATCGTGAGAGAAGCCGCGGCTCATACCTTTTCCAGTAGCAATTAGAGCCTTGAGGAGGCCTGTCGTAAACTAGCGGTGCCCTCTGATTGCAACGCAAGATTCTCTAGAATTAGAGATCAGCCTTCGATGGTTTGCGAAACCCCCTGATGGGCGATCAGTTAGAATAAATAGTGAACTTGTAATTTTTTAGACGGAGCAATTTTGTTGAAATCATCAAGACGCGGTTTAGGTTCACCAACGGCTTCGAGAGCCCAGTTGTTTAGCATGCGGCAACGATATGGGGGGTATGGCGAGGACATCGAACAAGCGATGCTTGCCGATTTGCTGAAGTATGAATCACAATACCGTAAGTTTAAGTCTGAAAACGAAGCACTTCGGAACCAGGCTGTAAAATTAAATGGTTTGGTCGCTCGGTATGAAACCAAGGTCAAGAAGACAGAAATCGAACGGCAGAAGTTTAGTCGTATGGCTGCATCTTTAAAAACTCAGCTAGCTAATGAACATGCTCGCGCAGAGAAGTTTAAGCTCGCGTACGAGAATTTACGTGATCACCCGGTGGTTCGTGTGGCACGCGGGCTAAAGACTCCGTTTAGTAAAAAACCCACATCAACAGTACCAGTATCGATGGCAACTGCGCAAAAAGTAATTTTGCCTAGTGTTCCCATATCCGCGTCGGTTCATAAAAGTTGGGTTTCGGATCCGACACTCCAGCAAATCGCGAAGCTAGAAGTCGAAAAGTACCGCGATTTGGGGCAGATTACTGAACCAGCAGATGCTCTACGCTTACTTCTCGCCGAGCCGGCGGCGCCGAAGAATTTCGGTCCGCTCCATTTACAAGTCATGGGTCAAGAGCGTTTGCTGAAGGCGTTGCCCACTGTCCCGCCAAAGACATCTTCGCCCGCATACGTCCCGCAGGCAGATAAAGTGATGTACTGCGCACACAGCACAGGTGAGTTCAACAGCAACGGATACTCGACCCGTACAACTGGCCTTACCAAGGCTGTTATTGACGCAGGTATGGATCTGTTTATTGCCGCGCGTCCGGGCTACCCCTGGGATTCCAAGGTAACCAAGAAAGCTCCATCGCAGAAGCGTCTCATACGTGACTTCCAAGGAGTCAATACACACTTTAATCCTGGAGTTTCTCTACGCAACGATCCTCTGGACAAGTTTATCCAGCTTGCGGCTGACATCTATGTGCGCGAGGCAATGATGAACCGCCCTGCGGTCATCGTTTCGGCTTCGAATCACATCACTGCACTTCCAGCACTCATCGCTGCGCGCCGCCTTGGAATTCCATTCATCTACGAGGTCCGCGGACTGTGGGAAATTACCGCAGCATCGGACAACGAGAGCTGGCTGAATTCCGAGCGCTTTGAACTTGCGCGCAATCTTGAAGCACTCGTAGCGAACGAAGCTGACAAGGTTTTCGCGATCACCGAAGAGGTCCGCGAAGAACTGGTAGCGCGAGGTGCGACTAATGCAAATATTTCAATTTTGCCAAACGCAGCAAATATCTTCCAATATGTTCCGCTTCCCGCCGAGCGTTCCTCTGTCGTTACTCAAAAACGAGCGGGAGAGTTCCTGCTCGGTTACGCCGGCAGCCTAGTCAACTACGAAGGACTGGACCTTCTCGTTGACTCCATCGCGGGGCTCCCAGAAGAACTCAATCATGTTGGTGCCTTGATCGTCGGTGACGGCAACGCATTGCCCGCTTTGAAACAGCAAGTCGCAGAACTGGGCCTAGAAGAACGCATTCGATTTACCGGACGTGTTCCGAATGACAAGATCAACGACTACCTAGCGATCTTCGACGCGGTAGTCTGCCCTCGTAAATCCAATATCGTGACCGAGCTGGTCTCGCCTCTGAAACCAATTGAAGCGATGGCTGCGGGCCGGCCTGTTATTGGTTCGAATGTCTCTCCTATTGCTACTTTGCTCGGAACTGACTCGGAGCGCGGATTGCTCTTTGAAGCCGATAACGTGGACTCGTTAACAGAGCAGATCACTAAGCTCGCACTTGATCCTAAACTTGGTCAGAATATTGGTCGGAGGGCTCGCCAATGGACGGTAGAAACTCGGACTTGGCCTTTAGTCGCGCAGACATTCACTGAGCAAATACGAGCGGTGCAAAATCGTACTGCCGCAGGTAAAAAGCTCAAAGACATTCGCATGGCAATTATCGCGGATGAATTCACCACTTCCACGCTCAAGCGTGAAGTGAACCTCGTTGCGCCGACACCAGAGAACTGGCGCCAAGTTCTTTTGGCACAGCCGGTAGACGTGCTCTTTGTTGAGTCGGCCTGGGCCGGAAATTCCGAGACTTGGACTCGCAAAGTCGGCTACTACGATGATGACCAGTGCTCGGACCTTGATGCCCTGACAAAGTACTGCCGTAAGAACGGTATTCCTACCATTTTCTGGAACAAGGAAGATCCTGTTCACTTCAATCGATTCCGCCGGACGGCGAAGCTCTTCGATGTCGTTTTGACCACGGATGCGAATTGCCTTGAAGACTATTGGGAGAACCGCGGCGGTTACATGCGCGCCTTGGGCAGCCTCCCATTCTGGGCGCAAGCAGAAATCCATAACCCAATGGGTTCAAGCCGCCCATATTCCCATTCGGTAGCCTACGGCGGATCCTACTACGGCGAACGGTATGCGGAACGCTCCCAAGAACTGCGTGCGATCCTTGAAGGTGCCCGCAAGCAGGGGCTGACTATCTATGATCGCCAAGCCGATAACCCGGAATCCCCATATAAGTTCCCGGCGGCTCTCCAGCCGTTTGTTCAAGGTGGACTGACCTATGACGAGATGGTGGAGGCCTACAAGTCTCATCCAGTTCACGTCAACGTCAACTCGGTCAACGGTTCACCGACGATGTTCTCACGTCGTGTCTTTGAAATTGCAGCATGCGGTACCCCGCTGATCAGCGGTAAGAGCTTCGGTGTTACCTGGATGTTTGACGGTACCGTGCCGGTGGTTCGCAACCGTGAAGAATCTGAGCTGATCACGTCGCTATGGATGCAAAGCGAAGCGGATCGTGTCTTGGATGCTTGGGCACCAATGCGCGTCACCTTCCAAAAGCATTTGGCACATCACCGCCTTGCGCTCGCGCTTCGTATGGCTGGAATTGCAGTTGAAATTCCAACTCTGCCAACCCTGGGCCTGGAACTTGAGAAGTTGGACGAGTGTGTTGCAGAACAGATTCTGGCATCTACTATTCGTCCACGCGAAGTATATGTGGCGCAGACGGAAGAGAATTCTGCAGCCATCGATATGCTGATTGCGCACGGGATACGGGTTGTATCTTCTGAAGCCTCTCGACAGTCTGAGGTTTCTGTTTCACGCGTCCAAGAGGTTCTAGGCGACTCTCACCTCTTAGAAGATTTGCTGATCGCCTACCAGTACGGGGGAGCTGCAAGTGTTGAAGCCTCCGAACTTGATCTCAACGTCCGTGGTCTGTCGCTATGGCTGAAGGACGAGCCATCTGCGGATTCACCGCTGCTGAAGATGGAACAGGCGAAGGATCCTTTGCGCCAAATCCATCTGCGTCTGCGCCGTCCGTTCAACGTCGTGGAGGAACAGAATAGTGTTATCGCTCCGGAGGAGACGCGCTTCACCGCGGGCGATCACAACGTCCTGATTGCTGGTCATGACCTTAAATTTGCTAGTCAGATTATGAAGACCGTCGAAGGCCAAGGCCACAAGCTGAACGTAGATCAGTGGGCAGGCCATGCCCAGCATGACAGCGAGCTGAGCTCTCAACTACTTGAAGACGCCAACATCGTGTTTTGTGAGTGGTCTTTGGGAAATCTGGCCTGGTATTCAAAGCATGTCAAACCAGGCCAGCGCTTAGTCACCCGCTTCCACTCTCAGGAGTTGTTCACTGACTATCCGCACAAGGTCAAGTTCAAGAACGTGGACCGTATCATCTTCGTAAGCGAACTGATCCGCGGCATGGCGATCCAAAAATTCGGTATTCCAGAAGAGAAGACCTGTGTCATCCCCAACTCGGTAGATACTCGAAAACTCGATCTGCCAAAGAATGCAGAAGCCAAGTTTGTCTTGGGCTTTGTCGGTATGGTTCCGCAAATGAAGCGCTTTGATCTCGTACTCGACTTGTTGGAAGAGTTACGTGCAAAGGACGAACGATTCACCTTGCGGGTGAAGGGCAAGCGGCCAGAGGACTATCCGTGGATGGCGGCAAGGGCCGAGGAAATGGCATTCTACGATGCTCAGTACGCTCGAATCAATGAATCTCCTCTTCTTCAAGGCGCGGTCATCTTCGACCCGCAAGGCGACGACATGGCACAGTGGTATCAGCAAATTGGCGTCGCGGTATCCACCAGCGATTTTGAGTCATTCCACTTCACTTTGGCCGATGGTGCAGCTTCAAGAGCGTTGCCCGTTGGTTTGGCATGGCCAGGTTCCGAGTGGCTTTACCCGAAAGAATGGCTGTTCACGGATACCGAACTCGCAGCCACTCGGGTGGTCGACATCGTTTCGAACGAGGATCGATTCGACCTCTCCGTTGAAGAAGCCCGACAGTTTACGGTAGAAAACTACGATGCCAAGAAGATCATGGCTGAGCTAGTAGAAGCCATAGAATCTGACTAGTTCGCTGAATCTAGTTCAAGTTAGCGCGGTGCGCCTCAGGCTCGAATAGAGCCGGGGCGCACCGCGCTGTAATATTGATAATTCCTGCCTGCGAGTATTTTAGAGTGAGTTGAGAAGTGAAAATTGCAATAGGTGAGTTTCGAAAAGCCCTATGGCACCTCCGCCAAGGCGGCCCCCGGCAATTCCAGGAATGGTACCGTCGCAGTAATTACGAATCTCGGACCGGCGGTTTTAGCCACAGCTTCCAAACTGATGTTGAAAAGACTCTCGGTCTTCAGCTGCCTGCGGTAACTTTTGAATCAGCACAAGGCACCGCAACGCCGCTAAAAGTTGCAGTCATCTTGGACGACTTTAGTGCTAGGGCCTGGAGTCCAGAATGGGATTGCACATTCATCACGCCTGCCGACTGGCAAGATCAACTTGAGTCGATAGAATTTGATTTCCTGTTCGTTGAATCCGCATGGGCAGGCAACAACAAAGCCTGGCAATATCATCTCACGGGCACGAGTGCGCCAAGACCCGAATTAATTGACATGGTCGCTGCCTTCAAAGCAAAAGAAATTCCAGCGGTCTTCTGGAATAAAGAAGACCCGCCACACTTCGAAGACTTCCTAGACTGCGCGCGTCTTTTTGATTTCGTTTTGACTTCTGATGAGCGAAAAATTGTGGATTACAGGCGCGAACTAGGCCACGATAAAGTGGCCGCTCTGAGCTTTGCGGCCCAGCCGGCATTCCACAATCCAGTACGTCCACTAACTCAGGAGCGCCGCGACGTGGCCTTTGCCGGGATGTACTTTGCCCACAAATTCCCGGAGCGTCGTGAACAAATGGAAATTGTGCTTGGTGGCGCCGTGGATGTTTCCCATAAACTCCCTCACGGAGTGGACATTTTCTCCCGCCAACACGGGGGAGATGAGAAGTATCAGTTCCCGGCTCCATATGACCAGTACGTGGTTGGCTCATTGGGCTACGACCAGATGCTATCAGCCTATAAGTATTACAACGTTTTCCTCAACGTAAACTCGGTCGTGGATTCTCCGAGCATGTGTGCGCGCCGCATTTTTGAGATTACCGCCGCGGGCAGCGCAGTTGTATCGGCTCCAAGCGACGCTATCAGTAATTTCTTTAACTCCTCTGAGGTCTTAGAAGTCTCAACCCGTGAAGATGCTGCTAACGCCATTCGCAGCATTGTCCAGAGTCCCGAGCTGCGTGACCGGATGGTGCACCTGGGGCAACGGCGTATCTGGACCGAACATACGTATGCGCACCGTGCCCGCGAAATCGAAGCATTTGTTGGGTTACCGCAGGTTGAACTTTCCGCTAGCTCAATGACCACGCGCCCCAAGGTTACTGTGGCGGTTTCAACGATCCGTCCGCACCAGATAGACCATATTATTTCCACCGTCGCATCTCAGCTCAAAGTCGATACCGAGCTTATTCTGGTCACACACGGCTTCAGCATTGATCACGAACAATTTGAGATAAAAGCCGTGGAAGCAAAGCTTAAAGATTATAAGATTCTTGAATTATCATCCGAGCTGTCATTGGGCGACTGTTTGAACGCAGCTGTCGCGGAGGCAAGTGGTGACTTCATCACCAAAATGGATGACGATGATCTTTACGGTGAGAACTACCTCTTTGATCAGGTGTCGGCGCTGCGTTACAGCGGTGCCTCAGTAGTCGGTAAACAAGCTCACTTCATGTACCTTGCAGATTCGGATGCGACCCTATTGCGGTTCGCTGATCGAGAGCACCGATTTACGAATCTGGTCATGGGGCCAACGATGCTTGGACACGCATCAGTCTTCAAGAACACACCCTTTGCCTCGCGAAGCAGGGGAGAAGATACGCAATTCCTGCGTGACGTGATAGACGGAGGCGGAACTGTCTATTCAAGCGACCGGTTTAACTTCATGCAAATGCGTAGCGGGGACGGAAAAGCGCACACTTGGGGGCTCAGCGATGCTGAACTCACGGCGACTGGTAAGATTCAATGGTTTGGACGCAATGACAAGCATCTTTTCTTCTAAAGGACTTGTGTGCGAATTTTTATTCGAAGACCGAGGAGTACGCAGTAGATGAAAATCATGTTGCTGACTCATTCGTTTTCCCCTGAAATATCTCCTCCGCAACGACGTTGGTCGGTGATCGCAAACGAACTGGCCAAACTAGGCCATGAAGTTACCGTGGTTGCTCCTCAACCTCGAAGGAATTTGGTTCAAGACACTACGCCTTCCACTGATGATGAACGTATTCACGTTAAACGCTATAAATCACTGCGTAAGCCCAAAACTATGCTTGGGAAAATGCTGAAGCATGGTGTAGAAGCAGTGTTGAGTTTGCCTGCAGCATTAAAAGAAACTCCACCAGATGTCGTGATTGCAACTGTGCCGGCATTGCCGACACTAATTGTTGGTTATGCGGTCAGCAAGATCCGCGGCATTCCTTTCGTTGTCGATTTGCGCGACGCCTGGCCTGACCTTCTGAGAGAATCTCAGGTCTTGAAGTGGCGCTGGATGGAACCTATTGTTTCTCACATGCTGGCATATCTCGTGAAACAAAGTGACTTGCTGGTGACAGTGACGCGTGGGCTCGCAGTAAAGATGCGGCTCAATGGTGTCAAAAATGTTGCGACAATATCCAACGGTGTGGAACTTGAACGGCCTGTGTCCGCTATTGACCGAGAGCCTCGATCTGGGGCTTTACGTGTGCTCTATCTTGGAAACATTGGTCGAAGCCAAGGCCTGGAGACCCTAATTCAGGCAGCTAAGAGTCTTGGTGATGATATTTCACTGCGAATAGTAGGTAACGGGACAGAGAAACGGCGACTCGTAGAACTATCTGAAGAGCTTGACGTAAAAGTCGATTTCAGAGAGCCAGTATATGGTGACCAAGTTCTTGAAAATTATGCTTGGGCCGATACCTGCGTCGTCTCGCTACGGCCAGACTGGCCCAGTTTTGATCACACGGTACCTTCGAAACTCTATGAATTACTGTATTTAGACCGTCATATTACCGGCATGGTGCGTGGCGAAGCTGCTGGGATAATTATTGCTGCTGAATCCGGAGAAGTTGTTGGTCAGACTGTTCCAGCGCTTGTCGAATATTTGGCGAACTTGGCGGCTAACCCGGACAAATTAAAGACCAACAACCATGGTTCACGTTGGGTCAAGAAAAACGCGTCCCTGCGTGATGCTGCCCAAGCCTACGCCCAGCTGTTAAATGACGTCGTAACCCGCGTTGGCAAGAGCTAGGACAGAATTTTGAATACCCAGCTATTATCAAACCTTACTAATACCGGCTTCCTGGTCGTATCAAACTTGGCCGATGACCCGAGCTACTTCGCCCTCCAGGCATCAAGGAAGTTCAAAAACCGAGTCCCGGTCAAGATTCTGGACAAAGTGCTCGCGTTGGGGAAAAATATCGGCGTAGCATCTGCGTTCTCGGCAATGATTCGTGACGATAGCATTCAGTTGCAGACAACCTGCCGGCTGTGGTTAGAAGAATCGGGTTCAAAACGCGGCGCAGTGTTCTTAGCGAATCTCTGCATCGCTAGCGGCGAATGGGATACTGCCAGCTGTTTGTTGGAGCACGCAAAGTCATCTCGAAGCACGGTTCGTGCTAGAGCGCGGTTGCAATGGGGATTAGGTAACATGAGCGAGGCAATTGCCTTGCTTGAAAAAATACCCCCAAACCGGCAAAAGCGGCATTACGTTTCTGAATATAAGGTCTATTCGGGAGCTGAACCGAAGCTGCCCCCTACGCGACTTTCGGATGCAAGTAGTGACGGCCCAGCATCCGTTGTCTTCTTAGCGACCAATTCGCTGCCTCACACGGGCAGTGGGTATGCACAGAGAACTCAGTCCACTTTGGCGGCTCTTGCCGCCGATGGATGGAAAACGCAAGTCTGCACGAGAGTGAACTATCCACTAAATATCGGTGTATTCCAAGTGAATTCGTCGGATCAAGTCGGGCTTGTGGAGTACGAGCGCTTATTGCCAGTTCGAGCAAAATACGACTTATCTGGACGGATTCAACAGCAAGCGGAGTTGCTATTATCGAAGGTTGTTCGTGACCGACCTCAAATCCTCCACACCACGACAGATTTTTCCAATGCTCTTGCAGTCAAAGCAGTCTCCGAGGCCACCGGCATTCCGTGGGTATATGAGGTTCGAGGTCAGTTAGCCGACACCTGGCTCTCTACAAGGCCAGAATCGGCTGAAAATTCCGAGCGTTACAAACTCTTTCGCGAAAGAGAAGCGTATGTAGCCAAGAGCGCTGACCACGTGATCACTCTGGGTGACCAGATGAAAGAAAATCTCACGTCGGCGGGTGTAGAAGCAGCGAAAATTGAAATTTTGCCCAACGGGATTGGCGATGAATTTCTCAATGAGCCCGTTGACCGTTCTACTGCTCGGCATGAACTTGGTTTGGATGTTCAGGCATTTTATGTGGGCACCGTCAGCAGCTTGGTTCCCTACGAAGGGCTAGATACAGTTCTTCGTGCGGTGGCTACACTGCAACCGGAAAAGGAGAACCTTAAAGTACTCATTGTTGGCGACGGTACGGACAGAGAAAATCTCATGCGTCTTGCGGCCAAACTTGGAATTTCGAAGTACTGCGAATTTACGGGCCGTGTACCGCGTGAGAAAGCACATTTATATCACGCAGCGTTAAACTTGTTCGTCGTGCCCCGCAAGGACAGTGCAGTAACGCGTGCCGTGACACCGCTGAAGCCGGTCGAAGCACTTGCTTCCCGGGTTCCAGTTCTTGCCTCCGATTTGCCTGCCCTAGGGGAACTGATCGAAGATGGCATCACGGGTTATTTAGTGGATTCAAGTGATGTTGATCAATGGGCAAGTACAATAGATAGCTTGATGAGGAGCCCTGAAAAAATAAGTTCAATGGGGGAGTCAGGCAGAGATCTAGTACTTAAAACACGCACGTGGTCGCGAAATGCAAAGAAACTAGATAGCGTCTACCGGTCGGTAATAAATAAAACGTTGTGATCCACCTCCTTACCTGCCGCAGGGACCTGCGATAGGGTTTACTAGTCGCGTTGGCTAAAAGCAGCGGTATATGATCAGTAGCAAGCTCAAAATTTTAGAATTTCACTCGCATCAGAAGGAAAGCCACTTTAGTGAATAGCATTAAAGAAGTAGCAGTCATTGGTTTGGGATATATCGGATTGCCTACCGCCGCAATCCTGGCATCCAAGGGAATCATCGTAAAGGGAGTCGACGTCACCCCTCGCACGGTTGACGCAGTCAACAAGGGCGAGGTTCCATTTGTGGAACCAGCTCTGGGCGACTTCGTTGCAGCTGCCGTTGAAGCAGGTACGCTGAGCGCAAGCTTTGAGACTCCGGAAGCAGAAGCCTACATCGTTGCGGTTCCTACTCCATTCAACGCTGACTACACCGCAGATCTGTCCTACATCGAGGCGGCCGCAGACGGCATTGCTCCTAAGCTCAAGGGTGGCGAGCTCGTCATCCTTGAGTCGACTTCCCCTCCAGGCGCTACCCAGCACTTGGCTGACTACCTGCTAGCTAAACGTCCGGATCTTACTACCGAGAGCCTTCTGGTTGCACACTGCCCAGAGCGCGTGCTCCCGGGTTACGTGATGGAAGAGCTGGTCACCAACGACCGCATCGTTGGCGGCATCACGGTTGAAGCAGCCGAGAAGGCCAAGGCTCTCTATGAGACCTTCTGCCAGGCAGCAATCTTGACCACAGACGCAAAGACCGCCGAGATGGCGAAGCTGGTTGAGAACTCCTACCGCGACGTAAACATCGCTTTCGCTAACGAGCTCTCGGTCATCTCCGACAAGCTTGGCATTGACGTTTGGGAATTGATCTCCCTGGCCAACCGCCACCCACGCGTGAACATCCTACAGCCTGGCCCCGGCGTTGGTGGACACTGCATCGCAGTTGATCCGTGGTTCATCGTGTCGGCAGCACCCGAAGAATCAAACTTGATCCGCATGGCACGTAACACCAACGATGCCAAGCCGAATTGGGTCATTGAAAAGGTTGAGGCAGCTACGAAGCTTGATACCTTCAACGGCAAGGTGGCCGTGATGGGTCTTGCCTTCAAGGCGAATATTGATGACATGCGCGAGTCGCCATCAATCGAAATTGCTCGTAAGCTTGCATTGGCAAATCCAACTGTTGAATTCCTGGCAGTCGAACCACACGTTGAGGCGTTGCCTAAGAAGCTTGATGGCATCTCAAACTTGGTCTTGACTCCAATGGATGAAGCCTTAGAAGCTGCCAACGTCATCACCTTGCTGGTAGACCACGACCAGTTCAAGTCGGTTCCCGCAACCACTCTTGCTGGCAAGGAAGTCATTGACACTCGCGGTCTCTGGCGCTAATCGCTCTCCATCTGACAGGGTAGATTCAAATGAAAAAGATCATGCCGATCTATGGCACTCGTCCCGAGGCCATCAAGGTTGCTCCGATCGTCAAGGCCTTGAAAGAGGCTGAAATTTTTGATTGCGTAGTTGTCGTCACCGGACAGCACCGCGAGATGCTGGATCAGGTCAATGAATTGTTCGGAATCACTCCGGACTATGATCTTGACGTGATTCAGCCTCGCCAGACCCTCAATGGCTTGTTGACCAAGACCATTGCCGGCTTAGATGAGATCTTTGAGAAGGAAAAGCCGGACGCCGTTGTCGTCCAAGGCGACACCACTACCTCCACGGCAGGTGCTATTGCAGCCTTCTACCGAGGAATCCCGGTAGTGCACGCCGAGGCAGGTCTGCGTAGCTACGACATCTTCTCTCCGTTCCCGGAAGAAGCAAACCGCAAGCTCACCAGTCAGATTGCGAGCGTCCATCTAGCTCCAACCTCATTGAGCAAGCGTAACCTTGAGCGCGAAACCTTCAACAGCAAGGACATCGTGATCACCGGTAACACCGTGATTGATGCTCTGCTCACGGTGGTCGAGAAGAAGATTCCATTTAGCGATCCACAGCTCGAAGAACTCGTGAACTCAGGTAAACGCATCGTTCTGGTGACGACCCATCGTCGTGAAAACCAGGGTGAACCAATGCGCGGCATCGGACGTGCACTTGCACGCCTTTCCGCAGCTGAGCCAGACGTTCAGTTCATTCTTCCGTTGCATCGAAACCCAGCAGTGCGCGAAGCGCTGCTACCGGAAATCGACGGAATTGCAAACATCACGCTGACCGAGCCACTGGCTTACGGTGAATTCACCCGCATCATTGATGCTTCGACCTTGGTCTTGACCGACTCGGGTGGAGTGCAAGAAGAGGCACCTAGCTTGGGCAAGCCTGTACTGGTGATGCGTTTGAATACCGAACGTCCAGAAGCCGTGACCGCGGGTACCGTACGTCTCATCGGTACCGACGAACAGCGGATCTTTGATTCGGTTTCGGAACTGCTCAACGACTCCGCTGCCTACGACGAGATGGCTACCGCCGTCAATCCGTACGGTGACGGAAAAGCATCTGAGCGTACCGTAGCTGCCATTGCTGAGCTTCTTGGCGTAGGAAAGCGTATCGAAGAGTTTGATTCGCGGCTTTCCGACGCTGATGACATGATGCGCGCAACCAGTATTTAAGTAACGGTAAATTACGAGAAGGAACCGATTCGCTATGAATCGGTTCCTTCTACTTTATCGATTAGTGGGGTGCGGACAGAATTCCGGAAAGATTCTGCGTAGGATCGTATTATGATGAATCAAACCGCCATATTTATTGATGCAGGATTTTTACTTTCTCTTGGTGGACACCGCGTAGCCGGCACAACACTGCGCTCAGCATTTACTACACACTACGAATCGCTGATACGGGGCATAGTTCAGACCGTCAAAAAGAATACCGGACTGAACAATCTTAGAGTTTATTGGTATGACGCCTCACGCGATGGACTGTTTACTGAGCAGCATAAGCGTATTGGTTTAATACCAGGCGTCAAAGTACGTCTTGGACGCATCTCTTACAATGGGGAGCAGAAGGGCGTTGATCTCAGACTTGCGCTGGATCTGGTTGGGGTGGCAAGGCACGGAGCAGCTTCCGTTGCATATTTAGTTTCCGGGGATGATGACCTAGCTGAAGCGGTCGAGGAAGCTCAAGACCTAGGAATGAAAGTCATTCTCTTGGGAGTGACCAAATCCGATTCCCGGTTGGGTGTAGCTTCGGTGGCCGAACACCTAGCGTTGACCGCGGATGCGATCGAAGTAATCTCTGATCAATTACTTGATAGCTCATTTACGCGCGTCCTGGAATGGGATCGCGCCCACGTAGATCAAGTAGCATCTATCGCCGGCTCGGTTCCAAAGCCCGAAGTAGCAGCAGAGCCACCGAATAACGTTCCCACGCCTGCCGTAATGAGCCAGCGTCGTAAAGGAACCTTTGAGCCACAGCCGGTGATTACCGGTAGTCCCGAAGTGGTTTATTGCAGTGACAACGAGCGTTCGGGTTATCAAGGACAAGCTGCCGAGGATGAGCGTGAGCTTGACACAGCTGCTGGGATCGGTTCCAAAGTCGCTACGACGTGGTTATCAAGTATCACGCAGGGCGAACTCGTTGAAATTGTTGCTGATCGTCCGCAGCTTCCGCCCGAAATTGACCGCACCTTGCTGCGGGATAGTGCCCAAGCTCTAGGGGAATGGAAGACTGACAAACAAACTATACGACGTGCATTGCGGACGGCGTTCTGGAATGAAATCGATCGGCTCACCTAGAAGCCCGAGTACTACGCATGAGCACATCTAGAAAGCTGACTAGATGGTACTGAATTTTTATGCGTCCATGGGGCAAAATTCCGCCGGATATACTGAGGTTGATCCGAATGTGTGCACCTGAAGGCATTGGATGCAGATGCCCGAATCTGACACTGTTTCCAGTGCGAATCCCCTGTTGTTCATGAATTTAGTTCCCTCAGTTAGCCGTTATAAAAATAATAATCGGCACGAGTTAATAGTAATTATTGGGTACATGAACGAGAAGTTAACATCGCACCGTTCTCTCGTGTACTCATGTACTCGGGAATATCGGAGTGAGTGGATGGAGTCCGAATGCAGACGTTTTATAGTTTGAATGTGTAGCGACGTCCATTGGCGATCTGGCAGAGTCCACACCATCGAGTGTGCTTAGCATTTAGGTTCGTCTGAAAGGATTTTCCGCCGTATTTGCCGCACAAGAGCTTATAACAGCAGAGATCAGTTGCTACTTGCAGCGATGTTGTCTGCTCAGATGAGAAGAATGCCTCGCATAACGACATGCTCCTCGAATGTTGGCCTGATAAGTCAGTAACTGAAATTCGGAGAGCAGTTTCTGCCTCGTTGTCCGCGGCATGGGCGGTTCATAAGTCTAAGGTGTCATTTTCTGCGTTACCCAGATATACCCATGAAGAAACGATTTTTTCCCATGGCGGAATCAAGCGTTCGGCACCATTCCTCACGTTCCAGCCCTGTAGTGGCACTAGAAATCGCTAGCTCGAGGGCATCAATATTTAGTGTGCTGTCATCTGCAGTGAAGACAAAATTGTCGCCAGCAAACTCTAGCGATTTCTCGGTCTGGGCTTTCGTATATGCGTGAACCGATGGACGAAGCCAGAAGACATCGTTGCCAACAACTTTGGCTGGTACGCCGGCCGCCGACGAGTTCGAAGGTACTTGACGAGTCACCAGTGCCCGCGCGCCAAGAATACTTCCGGATCCAATCCGTGCACCCTTGAGCAACAAGACTTCCTCACCAATCCAGCAATGGTCACCGACCCACACCGAACGGCTTGGATTGATACGCTTATGCGTTGCTGTGGAATAGACAAGATGCGGATCAGCAGTTCGTGATGCCACACGTGAAGAAATCATTGCATCGCGCCCAATGATGATGTTCTCACGTTCGCTTGGAACCAGGCGGGCAGGTGAGGTAAACGACGCATCTTCTCCAAGGTAAAAAATGGAGTCATGAAAAACTGAGCTAATTACCTCGGTAAACCGAGCAGACTTGCGGATATGAATTACCGCATTATCACCCATAAAGCGCAAACGGCAGTTGCGTAACTTCGCCCCGTCTTCGACGTACAGTACGTTTCCAGTTCCATGGAAATGAATTGAAGAGTCACGAAAGATCGAGCCCTGCGACGGCCGAAGATGGACGACATTGTTTTGAATTTTGGCCGCATCGTCATACTTCGTGATTGATTGGACCTCAGATGTCATATCAAGCTCGTTTCTACCGGTGGGTGCAAAATGAGTATGTAAGGTTTGGGGAATTCAAAATTCCCCAATCCTTACGGTGCTTCCAAGCATTAGCAAAATATATTGTGGTTACTCGACAGAACTGTAACTTCGCATCTCCAAAGTTGCCCAGTCCGTATTTTCTAGCGTGGCGCGGTCCGAGTCATTGAGAGAACCGTCTACATCTACCAAGCGTAACTTCTCGCAACCTGAGAGAATCTGAAGGCGCAATCCGATCAGGTCTATCAACGGATTATTATCTGAGATTTCAACAACAGCCAAGTAGGCAACATCTTGATCTGAGTTGGTTGTTAGTTCTGAAACACGCAAATCGTTGGTGAAGCGCACCTCAACGGTAGTTCCGTTGTTATTGACTGACTGGGAAACGTACCGGTAGTGGTCAAAGATCTCATCATTGACGATGTTATAGGCTGCCGGTGAAGCGGTTTCGAGAAGCAGCGGGGAGGCAGCGACATCCAGTTTCGATGCTGGTCCCTCAAGTGCTTTGAAATGGTAATTCAGCGGTGCTTTGGAAATAGTGCCGTCCGCTTCTAAGACTGTAATGTGTGACAGTTCAGCAACAGAATCATAGGCTCTGAAGAGCTTCTGGTCATCGGCAGTGAATTTCACAAATGGATGCTGGCCGTTGCTCATGATCTGACGGAAAATCGTGCGACCAAGCCTACCTTCAAGGAACCAATTAGCGTTTTCGATTTTCGAGGATTCTAGATCAACACGCGCCTGAATCCGGAGTGTTCCTTCACCCGGGAATTCTCGAACTTGCTCGCAAATAAAGGACTTTTCTATGTTTTTCTTAAAGAACTGTCGCATCAGTCCAAGCATTGCGGGCAGCGCAGCTCGAGCGACGGCGCCATGGACACCATTGACGCGGTACTTCGTCAGATTTGGAACGTCGTGCGCGAACTCAATGAGGGAATGGTTACTTAGCTCGTCATTGTTTGTGTAGAAGTAGTCAACCCGACGGCCCTCATCAAAGTAGCGACGTAGTAATTCTTGGGGCTGCACAAGGGAACTAATGGCTGGATTCTGGAACAGGTTGTTTCTGAAGAAAGGCTTATTGAAATAGTACGGCAGGCTCATCTGAGGAACGGCGAGTAGTAGCTGAGATTCTGGGAACTCTTGCGCGTAATGAATTGCGATACTGCCGCCCTTGGACGCGCCGAAGAACATAACATCTTCGTTGGCAACTTTAAAGCGGGCGGTGAATCCGGAAATGATGTCTCGAACTCGGGAGTAAAGTGGCCGTCCAGCGTTGTCAACCATCATGTAAGAACCAGCAGCCAGATAACGATCCTGGAAACAGACCATCAAGGTGTCTCTAAGATCAGTATCAGTGAGGTCTTTGAGGTAGCTGACTGCGTACGAAATGCGCGAGGTTGACGGACCGAATCCTGGGAAGGTTAGGAGGATCTTTTTAGGGCTCGTAGTGTTTCCACGTAATGAGTAGTAAACATCCCCGTGCTGCTCAACGCCGTATTGTTTGTCATATTTAAGCTGTTGCGGGGTTGTGTAGGAACCGCGGCCGATCTTAATGCTGAACTCAGCATCAATATCCAGCTTAAAGTCGCGTGGGTTCTCTGAAGTGACGACAATATTTCGGTATTCCAGTGGAAATCCGCGCGCCGGTGGCTCAACTTGGTTGCCGTAAACTAGCTCGCCATTTTGAAGTAGGCGGAACGGTTTACCATCGTGTGGTTTCCAATTGTCGATGGTTAACTTTGCGTAGTAAGTACCTTTGGGAAGGCCCTCACTCGTCATTCGCCGAACACTGTCATCGAGGCTTCGTTTGCTTAGCTCGCTTCGAACCTTGCTTGTCTCCGGTAAACCCATAACTTTTCTGGCCAGCAGACGCCCTACCGCGGAGTAGGCCGCCTCTTTGCCTGCCTTAGAAACACGATTTTTGATTTTTTTTGCGATGTTCATTAAAGACTAAGCATCCTGTCTACAATCTTGGCGTTGATGCGCTTCGGGTCAACACCTTCAAAGAAACGTTCGTTACGCTGAGCGAATTCCGATGAGCTTTCGAGATACTTTTCACTGGTCATGTACTCAATTAAGGAATCTGAAGTATCAAAAACCGGGCCGAGCCCTTCGGTGCGATAGTCCAGCCGGCTTTCATACGGTTGGTCAAGGAAGAAGTCGTTAGAATCCCATTGGTAGTAGGCGATTGGAATACCGATGAACGAGGCATCCAATACGGCTGAACTATAATCTGTGAAGACGAAGTCAGCGGAGGCGATCGCTTCACGGTAGCTAGCCTCGGATTTAACTACACGCTGCGAGAATTGGAAAAGCGAAGCGCGCGATTCGACGTTCGGGTGAAGTTTCACATGCAGCGTGACATCATGTTTTTCCAAATAGGTCAGGATTCTGCGGTCAGTCATTAGCCCGTCGATAGCGCGGTAGTATTCCGTGTTCGTGAAATGCTCGTTGGATACTTGGTTAAGGTTAAAGCGCCATGTCGGCATGAAGAGCAGATGCCGACCTTCTTGTGTGATCTTTTCCAGGGATTCTAATCGAGGCAGACCCGAGTTCAACGTTTCCGACGGAGCGTACTTCGCCAAATAATCTGCTTCGAGCTTTCCGGTGGCTACAAAGACATCGAAGTATTTGGAGATGATCCAATCGGACATGTCATTGAGCTGGATTCCGTGCTGAAGGTAAACGAAACGTGAGTTCTCTAGAGATTTGCCCTTGTAACGCAGGTTATAAATTTGTGATGAAACTACAAGATCGGATTCAAGAAACTTTTCGTAGAAATCTCTGGTGAAGATTGGAATCAGGTTGAATCCCTTAGCCTTTAGCCGAGTCCAGTCAGCCGATTTAGGGTTCAACGCAAAATAGGCATTGGCGTACTCGGGGTGGTTGCTGGTGAAATATTCGTACAGGTATTCTGCATTGTCATCAGCCTGCATCGGACGGTCAAAGAAGATTATCGATGAGTTCGGTGAAATTGAGCGACTGTAGAAATCGTAGACAGCCGGGTTAGCGTATGAAGGCCGCACCTTATGCGAAAGATAGGCTTTATTGATGAGCACATCCATATCGGAGAATTCAATCTCGTATAGGTCTACGTCACCGGTGACCGGTTTCTCAGCATCGCTGAATTGTAAGTAGAAATCTGCCTCAGTGAGTTGTTTGTACAGGAATGCAGACTTTTCTGACCCTGTGAGCCAGGTAATCCAAGATGCTTCGAATGGCTGTAGTGGTTGTACAAGTGATACAAGCTTGTCCAATTTGAAGGTAGTGATTAGGTCGCGCAGGTGTGCAGTCGAAACGGCGGTCCTTTTTTCCCCGCGCAAGCCACGAAGATATATGGCAAGGAATCGAACCATGTAAGTGCGAAGTTCGATTGAATTCGTACTGACCATGGGGAACAAACGAGGCGTCGCCGGATCAAGCTGGCTTCCGATGGCTGCTTTGGTATTTGTAGCTACCGAATATCCAACAGGTAATGGCTTGACTGTACCAATTGACCAGTAGAGTCTAAAGCTAACGTACAGAGCGGAGCGATCGATGTCGCCCAATGCCTCTAGTGCGTCGCGCAGGCGTCCGGTATTAAACGCCACACCATAAATATCGGTATCTCTCGCGTAGAAATATGATTGTTCCATCTTGGTCGCGGTGACGTCCCTTGGGATGCCAGCCGTGTACATGTGTGGTTCAGCCAGATAAACGGTACGAGAACGCAAATAGTCGATTACTGTGGCTAAGAAATTAGTCGGAATCTTATGAGAATCGCGAACGAACAGTACATATTTAGTTTCAAGTCCGCCCACGATGCTCGTCAGTAATGAGGTATTCAAATTTTCCGAAGTAACTTGAAGGTCGAAATGATCCTCATATTTGAGCCGAGCGGAGATTAGTCGTCTATAGACTTCAGATTCGCGGTCCAGCTCGTCCGAGGTTTCAAACACAATCGTGAGCAGCTTATGTACTTCCGTCATTGAAATAAGTTTCCTGAACGTAGGTCTGAAAATGATACAGGTGCTTTCTGGCATGAAGCACGAGTACTAGGTTAACCTTTAATTCACCCAAAGTTAATGATATAGGCGCCGCGGGTTTACTTATCTTAAGACTATTCCTTATTATGGCGCTTGTTCGCAAGCGGTGACGTACGCAGACCAAACCGAATGTGACGTGCCTTTAACTGGTTAAGCGCAAGCATTCATCGACGCACAGGTCTAACATAGCGCTGTCAAAATAATCACAACTACGCCTTCGTTAACCGTTTTCCTTCTTGCTTGGTGCTGAAAATTTACGAGAAAATGAGGTTCCAGTGGGACTAAGGTAAATTTGTATCGTGACTACTCCGCAGAAACCCTTTTACATCACCACAGCAATCTCCTACCCAAACGGCACCCCGCATATCGGGCATGCCTACGAGGTAGTCGCTACCGACGCCATGGCGCGTTTTAAGCGCTTGGACGGATACGACGTCTTCTTCCTGACCGGCACAGATGAACACGGTCAGAAGATGATGCAGACTGCTGAAAAGGAGGGGATTACCCCTGCGCAGCTGGCGCAGCGTAACTCGGATGCCTTCCAAGCGATGAATGACGAGTTGGGCACCAGCTATGACCGCTTCATCCGCACCAGCGACGCGGACCACCACGCCGCGGCGCAGGAACTGTGGCGCCGGATGGAAGCTAACGACGATATTTACCTCGATAAGTACGCCGGCTGGTATTCGGTGCGAGACGAAGCTTTCTACACCGAAGAGCAAACCGATGTCCGTGACGATGGAATCCGTTACGCCACGGAAACCGACACCGAAGTTACCTGGACCGAAGAAGAGTCCTACTTTTTCCGGCTCTCCAAGTACCAAGATAAGCTCTTGGCCCATTATGAGGACAATCCTGAGTTTGGTGCCCCGCGTTCACGCTTCAACGAAGTTGTTCGTTTTGTTGAAGGTGGCCTGACCGACCTATCTATTTCGCGAACTACCTTTGACTGGGGAATCCCTGTTCCAGGCAACGAGAAGCACGTGATGTACGTATGGGTTGACGCACTGACCAATTACCTGACCGGTGCCGGTTTCCCAGACGTGGATTCTGCATCCTTCCAGAAGTACTGGCCAGCAGATGTGCATGTCATTGGCAAAGATATTTCGCGTTTCCACGCGATCTACTGGCCCGCATTCTTGATGTCTGCAAAGCTGTCCGTTCCCAAGCGCGTGATGATCCATGGTTTCTTGCACAATAACGGTGTGAAGATGTCGAAGTCTCTGGGCAACACCGTATCTCCGGACGACTTTGTTGCACGTTATGGCCTTGACCAGGTGCGCTACTTCTTCCTGCGTGAAGTGACTTTTGGCGCCGACGGAAACTACAACCATGACACTATTGTGGCGCGCATCAACGGTGACCTCGCAAACAACTTTGGAAACCTCGCTCAGCGTTCGCTGTCGATGGTTGCTAAGAACTGCGGGGGAGTCGTGCCGACTCCTGGACAGCTCTTGCCAGCTGACGAGCAGATTCTGGCGGCAGCTTCAGAGCTCTTGGAACTCAACCGTGAGGCGTACTCGCGCCAAGACTTCAGCCGAGCTCTAGAAGCCGTCTGGCACGTCTTGGGAGACACCAATGCGTACTTTGCGGATCAAGAACCATGGAAGCTGAAGAAAACCGATCCAGCGCGTATGGAAACGGTTCTTTACGTCACCATCGAAATCGTGCGTAAGGTCGCCTTGCTGCTGCAGCCAGTATTGCCGCAAGCCATGACCAGCATGCTTGACCTTTTGGCTGTCGGTCAGGGAACCGCACGTAACTTCGAGCACTTCGGCACCGCTTTGGTTCCGGGAACCGAGCTTCCGGCACCGGCACCGGTATTCCCACGGTACGAAGAAGACAAATAATTCACTGCAAACAAAGAAGTCCAAGCTTGGGATCAAAACCAAACTTGGACTTCTTTGTTTCTAACCACAAGCTTTACGGGCTGACCACACCGGTCTGGTAGGCAATCACCACGGCTTGGACACGATCACGAGCTCCAAGCTTGGACAAGATATGACCTACATGTGTTTTCACCGTTGCCTCGGAGAGAAACAAGTCCCTGGCAATCTCCGGATTCGAACGCCCTAGGGCGATATGACCGAATACTTCCCGTTCACGCGGGGTCAACGAGTCTACGGCGGAACTCAAGGGGTCATCATTTGGTCTAGCGCGCTTCAGCAATGGCGCCATGTGATCCAGCAGCCGTCGGGTAGTGGAGGGCGCAATGACCGCATCTCCGCGGTTCACCGTACGTACCGACTCAAGCAGCTCTTCGGGTGGGGCATCTTTGAGCAGAAATCCACTGGCTCCAGCCTGAATGGCACTAAACGCGTACTCGTCCATGTCAAAAGTCGTCAGCACAATGACTCGCGGCGAATCGATTGCCTGTGCGCGGGAAACGAGTAAGCGTTCAGTAGTTTCGATCCCGTCCATTTCAGGCATGCGAACATCCATCAAGACGACGTCCGCTGTGGCTAAGGCCGGGGATGCCAAGGCTTCGCGTCCATTGGACGCTTCGGCAACCACATTCATATCGTCCTGGGAATTGATCAGCATTCGGAATCCGCTACGGACCAGTAGCTGGTCATCTACCAAGGCAACTTTGATCGGCTCGGTGGTGGTCATTCGTTTGTTAGTCCTCGGTGTAGGGGATGAAGACGGAGACGCAGAAGCCTCCGTCAGGAAGTGGTCCAGCCGTGCTGGTTCCATCGTATAGGGCGACTCGTTCGTGTAATCCACGCAGCCCTTGGCCGGCACCATCGATTTCAACTTTTCCAGCGCACGCTCCGTCATCCTTGACCTTGATATCAAGGCCACGGTTTGACCAGTGCAACGAAACTGTAGATTTAGCTTGTGGTCCCGCATGCTTAATAACATTGGTGATCGCTTCTTGTACGCATCGGTACGCGGTAAGCTCAGCACCAGTGGGCAGAGACCGGCGCGGGGACCCTTGAGTCTCGTAAGAGACTTCCAAGCCAGACTTCACTGCCATTTCAACGAGTTCAGGAATATCACTCAAACTCGGTAACGGCCGGTGCTCAGTTTCTTCGTCGGTGCGCAGCACGCCGAGCAAACGACGCATCTCCCGTAGTGAAGACCGGCCCGCATCCGAGACGGTCTTCAACGTTTCAATGGCAATGTTCGGGTCCTGGGCCGCTGCATAGCGAGCTCCGTCAGCCTGCGTGATAATCACCGACAGGGAATGCGCCACGATGTCATGCATCTCTCTGGCGATATGGTTGCGTTCGTCAGAGGCAGCCAGCTCGCGTTCAATGAGACGCTCATTTTCCAGCCGTTGCGCATGAGCCCGTAACGCGCTCAACGTTTGCCTTCTACTGCGGGCGAGGTCGCCAAAGGTCCAAGCGACGGTGACTACCAAGGACAAGCCGACGAAGGAAATGACCATGTCAAAGGTAATGGGATCATTACCAGCGAGTCCCGGGCCGAAAATATTGAAGGTCGCCAGAATGGCTCCAAGAAATCCCAGACCTAAAGTAGCGAAGGATTGCCAGCGTTTCCCATAGATAGCCATGGTGTAGATCATGAGTGGGACCGAGACCTGAGAAGGCAAAAACACGCCCTGGAAGAACAGCTGCAGAATGTGGGCAATGGCAATGGTGATGGTAGCGGCCCACGGATAGCGACGCCGAACCATGAGTGGTGCAGATTGCAAAATGGCGATTGCCGCGATGCTGAGTCCGAAGCCTACGCCCACGCCGAATCCGAGGCCGACCGAAGCAGTAAAACACAAGAGTGTGTACAACGCACCGGCAAACATATCGATCCGGCCGGGGTTGGACCGGATCCACCGATCTATCCGCCGGTGTGGATTAGTGAAAATCAAGTGTTCCCTCGCGCGTGCTTAAATGCTTTGTTCTACCTTGAGTCTAGCCAGCGAATTGGACGCAGTCCTCATGCCATGGTTTGAGATTCTTCGACGCAAAAAGAAATCAATCTCATAATTTGAGATAGGTTCTCAAATGGTGGATTCCCTTGGCTATGATGAGTGCATGGGAAACGTCATTAATATTGCTGTCATTCCAGGCGATGGTATCGGCCCAGAAGTGGTTGCCGAAGCCGTTAAAGTCCTGAAGTTCGTGACTAACGGTGGAGACCAGCAGGTAGATCTCACCGAGTACACCTTGGGTGCGGAGCACTGGCTCAAGACGGGGGAGACCCTGACCGATGAAACTCTTGAAGCCATCAAAAAGCATGACGCCATCTTGTTCGGTGCCGTTGGTGCCGCACCGGGTGACACACGAATCCCTTCGGGAATCATTGAACGCGAATTGCTGTTGAAGCTGCGGTTCTCTCTTGACCACTACGTGAACCTGCGTCCGTCCAAGTTGTATGCAGGTATTGAAAGCCCGCTGGCCAACCCGGGCGAAATTGACTTTGTAGTTGTCCGTGAAGGCACCGAAGGCCCCTATGTAGGCAATGGCGGTTCGGTCCGTACCGGCACCCCGCATGAAATTGCCACCGAGGTCTCGGTGAACACCGCCTATGGTGTAGAGCGCGTAGTTCGAGATGCTTTTACCCGTGCATCAGCACGTCCACGAAAGCACGTGACCCTAGTACACAAGCACAACGTACTGGTGCACGCCGGACACCTATGGCGCCGCACCGTAGAAATGGTGGCCCCAGAATTCCCAGAGGTCACACACGACTACCTCCACGTGGATGCGGCCACCATCTTCTTGACTACCAACCCGTCCCGTTTTGATGTCATTGTGACAGACAACCTCTTCGGTGACATCCTCACCGACCAGGCCGGCGCAATCACCGGCGGCATTGGCTTGTCGGCCAGCGGCAACATCAACATGGACCGGACATACCCATCGATGTTCGAGCCGGTCCACGGCTCGGCACCGGATATCGCCGGTCAGCAGAAGGCTGACCCCACGGCAGCAATCCTGTCGGTGGCATTGATGCTGGAACACCTTGGAATGTCAGCTGCGGCTACCGCTGTTGAGCAAGCTGTCGAAAAAGAGATTACTTCACGCCAAGAATTGACTGATCACCGCACCACAAGCGAAATCGGCGATGCAATTGTGGCGCTACTGGCCTAAGCTAAAAGTGATGTAGCTCGGTTAGTTGCTAATCGAGCAGCAAATCCACGGACGGGTGTTCCGCCAATGGCGTGGGGCACCCGTTTTTCGTTAACTGAGCAAGGAAGTCCAGAGTTAGATGGAATTCACCGAAAATCTGTCATCGAATCGCAAGAGCGCGGAAGAACGCGCTGCCGTCCTGGCAGACCCCGGGTTTGGGGACTTCTTCACCGACCACACCGTGGTTGTTGACTGGTCTGCTGGCTCCGAGGCTGGCACCGGTCAGTGGCATGACGCCCGAGTTGAGCCGTACGGTCCCATCGCCATGGATCCTGCTGCCTCCGTCCTGCACTATGGCCAGGAAATTTTTGAAGGGCTCAAGGCGTACCGCCACGAAGACGGTTCCGTGTGGACCTTCCGTCCGCACGCCAACGCGGCACGTCTGAATAAGTCAGCCGCACGCCTTGCACTCCCACAGCTGGATGAAGACGTTTTTGTTGATTCCCTGCGCAAAATTGTCGCCACGGATATTGACTGGGTACCAACCGGTGACGGGGAAGCCCTCTACCTGCGTCCTTTCATGATCGCTACCGAAGCGTTCTTGGGTGTTCGTGCCGCGCGCGAAGTCTCCTACCGGGTGATTGCCTCACCGGCCGGAAACTACTTCGGCGGAGAACTGAAGCCAGTGGGCATTTGGGTTTCAAAAAATTACGCCCGTGCAGGCCGCGGAGGCACCGGGTCGGCTAAGTGCGGTGGCAACTACGCTGCTTCACTTGTGGCTCAGCTCGAAGCGGAAGAAAACGGCTGCAAGCAGGTCCTCTTCCTTGATTCATTCAATGACAACGCCGTTGAAGAACTTGGTGGAATGAACGTATTCTTCGTCACCAAGGATGGCTCATTGGTGACCCCAGCGTTGACCGGAACCATCTTGGAAGGCGTCACTCGTTCTTCGGTAATTCAGTTGGCCAAAGACCGCGGCATGAACGTTGAAGAGCGCAAGATTACGTTGGATGAATGGCGTGACTCGGTCGCCAGCGGCGACATCACCGAGGTATTCGCCTGCGGTACTGCTGCAGTGATTACCCCGATCGGCGTGCTCAAGAACGGCGAAGAACTTATTGGTGATGAAAATGCGCCCGCCGGGGAAGTGACAATGTCCATCCGTGAAGAACTTCTCGGTATCCAACGCGGAACCGTAGAAGATCGCCACGGTTGGCTTGAGCGCTTAGCCTAACTGAAAGATAACCCGCAGAAGGCAGCTTGTTCAATCTTGAACAGGTTGCCTTTTGCGCATTTAAAACCAGAATACGAGGACGAACGCTTGCCAGTAAGTCTTCATCTTGGTCCGCTAATCTGAGTACTGATCAAAAAGATAAAAGATTAGAGGAGACAGTTAGTGGCAGAAACTGAGGAACGCTCGGCAAAAAGAATTAGTCGACGCGTGGTTCTCACTCTCGGAGCGCTAACTGCAGGAGCGGTCGTTTACGGTCAGCTTCAAGAATCACCACCAGATCCTTCTGTTTCTCCCAGTACGCCAGAGAAGCCGACTCAAACGCCGAAACCCACGCCCGTTCTCAAGAACCGTGACCCGTCGGTCATAGCGCCACTTAAACGAACTCGTAACACCTCGGGCGCGCTGCGGCGATACGAAGGCGCATTTCCTGCAACAAAAATACGTCGCGTGGAGCCATTGCCAGGATTGCAGGCGACCGGGCTGCCTTGGTTAGCCGTTTCAATTGTTGGTCCAATTCACCAACTGCAGATTATTAATCCGAGCCGAAATACACCAGCTCATATTGTGGAGATTCCCAAGAGCCACAGTGGCGGCGTGCAATCGATGATCTGGGACAAAAAGACTAAGTACCTCTATCTTGCGACGCTCAACTATTTGCTTGTCTGGAAACCTTCTAGCCCATCAGAAATAACGATAGTAGGTAAAGTACCTGGCGCCACAACTATCTATGATCTCCAACTTGATTCCCAAGGCACGGTGTGGGGCGGAACCTATCCTCTCGGTGCGGCGTTTAAATACGCTCCGAAAACCAAGAAAATAGACGTATTCAAGCGGGTAGCCACCGACACCGATTATGTGCGGCGTGTAGCCGTTGATTCAAATGATGACGTATGGCTGGGCACAGGCTCGCGAAACCCGCGTGTGTTTCGGTTTTCTTCGAAGAGCCCGCAGAAAATCACCGAGATTCCGTTGCCGGAACCCAAAAGAGCAGGCTTTGTCTCTTCGCTGGAAGCTGTAGGTAACTCAATCGTTGTCTCCATTGACAACGTTTCGGGCCAGCTATTGCTGAACCCTCAAACTAATTCATGGGTTGGATCTATGGATCGAGTTTGGTCAGGCCGTAAATTATCTGCAGTAAATCCTGCAACCAAGCAGTTCTACAACGTTAGCGACGGCCAGCTCTTTGCTACCAGCAGCTCCACGTGGCAGGACCAACTTGTAGGCAAGCTTTCTGCCAGCGCACCTTTGGCTATTTACGCCACGAGCAGTCAAGTGGTGGTTGTCTCTTCGAATAAGACGGGACTTCAGATCGAAGTGTTTCGTTTGTCGAGTAAATCAGTGCAGCTGGTAAGCACCGTGGCGTTGGCTCGTGGGCAGTTCGTTGTTCAATCTCTTATGTCGCATTCGGACGGGAACATCTATGTCGGAGGTTATATGGGCCACGGCATTACGGCAGTTCATCCTGATACCGGAAAACACTGGACCTCCCCCTCTGAGCAGAATGCTATCAATCAGATTGAGGGAATGATTGAATTCAACGCTCAAAAAACCTATGTAGGGTCTTACGGTTCGGCGGACATTGTTCGGCTCAACAGCAACGCTAAAAACAATCCTGAGGGATACCAGCGCCTCGTTAGACTGGCCACCGATTATGAACAATCCCGGATATTTGCGTGGGCTAAAAATTCCAAGCAGGTATTCTTCGGTACAGTTCCAGAATACGGCCGTTCCGGCGGAGTCCTGGGAGCAATAGACCCACGTACCGATGAGGTGAGCTGGGTGTTGGACGGAGATGGGGAAGGGTTTATCCGTCACCATTCGATCACCGGACTCGTTGCTGACGAAAAGTACATTTATGGAACTACCTCGGTGCGAAATGGCTACGGTCTAGCCGACACTGTCGGAAACGCCAAAGTCTTCAAGTTAGATATTGCAACAAAAAAGATCTCATGGAGTGTGGCGCCGATTGCACAATGTGGTGCGCTCTACTCGCCCAAGCTTTTGGCCGGATGGCTGCTAGTTGCCGATTTGGAGGGTGTCAGCGTGCTCGACCCAGTAAGTGGCAAACTTCTGAAGAAACACCGGTTAACCAACTCACGTAACACCAGCTACCGACCCGGATGGAAAAATGCAGACTTGGTAGTAGTAGAGAATCAAGGCAAAGCTGTGCATACCGCAGCAGGAACTACCACTGCCATTGATTTTGATTCGGGAACACTTGCGACGATTGGTAGCCCGCAACTGAAGAGCCAATTCGGTACTCGGCTGACGGTAACAAATTCCGGACGAGTCTTTGCCAACGTAGAAAAAACTGCGATTGCTGAATTGGATCTGCAGCCCATCGCATCCCAGCCAAAGAAGCCGAGTGCAAAGAAAGCATCGCCACAGGCTACTGCAACTACTTAGGAAAGACCCGGAGGCAGCTGAGCATGACGCGCTAAACGCATAAAAACAGCGTAGTAATGAATTCCACAACACCCCATCGAAAAGCGAGTCAGAGACGGGATGTCTGATCGGCAACATGCCCTAGGCTTGTGTGTATGCGCATTGCCAGATTTGTAGTTGATAGCGACCCAATGTACGGAGTCGTAGACGGAAACGATGTCCACGTCTTAGCAGGAGACCCTTTTTTCCAAGGGATCAAAACCACCGGTGTCACTCACCAGCTCGACGACGTCCGATTGGTGGCCCCAATCATTCCGCGCTCAAAGGTTATCGGTTTCGGCCGCACCTACCGCGAACATGCCAAAGAACTAGGCAACGAAGTTCCTAACGAGCCGTTGATGTTCTTAAAGCCAAACACTTCAGTGGTGGGCCACGGAGATCCCGTGACACTTCCGGCATTCTCTGAAGAAGTTTCCTTCGAAGGCGAACTTGCCGTGGTCATTGGCCGTATCTGCAAAGATGTTCCCGCAGAAAAAGCTGCAGACGTGATCTTCGGATACACCGTGGCAAATGACCTCACCGCTCGTGATGCCCAGCGTAAGGATCCACAGTGGGCGCGAGCAAAGGGTTTTGACGGGGCATGCCCGCTAGGCCCATGGATTGAAACACAGCTAACGGATCCAGATGACGTGGGAATCGTTACCCGTGTGAATGGCGAAGTTCGCCAGGACGGATCAACCAACGAAATGATCTGGTCAGTCAATGACCTCGTCGCGCGCGCTTCCGAGGCATTCACTTTGCTCCCAGGAGATGTCATTCTTACGGGCACCCCCGCAGGTGTTGGATTGGTCGCTGAAGGCGACAACGTAGAAATTGAAGTCGAAGGAATCGGAACCCTGCGAAGCGTCTTCCGTCGATAACTTGAAGCGCTCAGTTTAGATCGCTTTACCGTAGTGCGCTGGACTTCGTATCCATTGTGATGCGAAGACCAGCGCGCTATTGTGCTTCCGGCACCTCTCCGGGACTAGAATGAAATCACCATGACTGATCTATCGCTGATTCCTACCGTGACCGAAGAAACCCCGGTTCGGGTTCGTTTCTGCCCATCGCCTACGGGCACCCCACACGTTGGCCTAATCCGTACCGCCCTGTTCAACTGGGCCTACGCACGCCACACCGGGGGCAAGATGATTTTCCGTATCGAAGATACGGATGCGAAGCGCGACTCCGAAGAGAGCTACAACCAGCTGCTGGACGCCTTGGCGTGGCTGGGCATCGACTGGGACGAAGGCGTAAACGTCGGTGGCCCACACGAGCCATACCGCCAGTCCCAACGAGGTGGCATCTACCAAGACGTCATTGCCAAGCTGCGCGATGCTGGACACGTCTACGAGTCGTATTCCACCCCTGAAGAAGTCGAAGCGCGCCACAAGGCTGCCGGCCGTGATCCAAAACTGGGTTATGACAACTTTGACCGTGAACTGAGCGAAGAACAGATCACCGCGTTCAAGGCGGAGGGCCGTGAACCGGTGCTGCGCATTCGCATGCCAGAAGATGACATCAGCTTTACCGACCTGGTCCGTGGAGAGATTACCTTCAAGCCGGGAACCATTCCTGACTTCGTGGTTGTCCGTGCCAACGGCCAGCCTCTGTACACGTTGGTGAACCCGGTAGATGACGCTCTGATGGGTATCACCCACGTGCTTCGTGGTGAAGATCTGCTCTCCTCTACTCCACGTCAGATTGTGCTCTACCGTGCCTTGATTGATATCAACGTTGCACAGTACATGCCACTGTTCGGTCACCTGCCGTACGTCATGGGTCAGGGTAATAAGAAGCTGTCCAAGCGTGACCCGGAGTCGAGCTTGTTCCTGCACCGTGACCGCGGATTCATCCCCGAGGGTCTGCTGAACTACCTGTCGCTGCTAGGTTGGTCGCTGAGCGCGGATGAAGATATCTTCACCCGTGATCAACTCATCGAAGCATTTGATGTCAAAGACGTGCTCTCAAACCCAGCACGCTTTGATATCAAAAAGGCAGAAGCTATCAATGGCACTCACGTACGTCTACTTGAGCCGCAAGATTTCCGTGACCGTCTAGTTCCTTACCTGCAGGCTGCTCAGCTTGTCGGTAGCGAATTCAGCGCACGCGAGAACGAAATACTTGACGCGGCCGCACCTCTGGTTCAGGAGCGAATCGGCTTGCTCGGCGAAGCAGCCGAAATGATGGAGTTCCTTTTCAAATCTGATGAAGAGATTGAGATTGAAGAGAAGGCTCTGAAGGGAATGCCTGCCAACCTGGTTGAGGTTGTAGACGCGAGCATTGCTGCACTTGAGAGTGTCCAGGAATGGAATGCTGAAAACATTCAGGATGCGCTGCGTGTAAAGCTGATTGACGAGCTTGAACTCAAACCCCGTCAGGCCTTCGGCCCGGCTCGTGTTGCAGTCTCGGGCAAGCGCGTTTCGCCTCCATTATTTGAATCAATGGAAATTCTCGGACGCGAATCCAGCTTGAAGCGCCTGCGTGCTTTTGGCGAATCCCGTTAGACGATAGAACGCACATTGCGCGAACTAGACAACACCTTCGATTCCGCCACCCCACTGGGTGGCGGAATCGAAGGTGTTCTATTTGATATAGATGACACGCTCGTTGATCTGCGGACCGCAGCAATCGATGCATTTCTTGCCATGGTTGATGACCTGCTAGAAGGAGTTACTAGCGAGCGGTTAAGGTTCATTGCCGAAGATTTTGCTGATGATGGGGCCGGGGCTTATGAACGCTATATGGCCGGCGAAGTCTCGTTTCTCGGGCAACGACAATTGCGGTTGAACCGCGCCTTTGACCTTGTTGGCCACAAACCACTTTCTGCGCAGTCCTACCTGCGCTGGGCTGAAAAGTATGAATCCCTGGTCAAGGATTCGTGGAAACCCTTTGGCGACGTGTTGCCGCATCTTGCAGCCCTCAGCAGTTGGGGGATACCTTACGGCGCGGTGAGCAATAACGTCGAGGCGTACCAGCGAATGAAGCTGGAACGTTCCGGATTGACCGGATTCGCAGTAGTTATTGGATCGGATACGGCCGGGGCACCTAAACCCGATCCTGCACCTTTTCTTGCGGGGTGTAGTCAGCTGAAATCCACGCCGGGCAGAACCCTGTATGTGGGTGATAATCCAATAAATGATGTTCAGGGCGCAGAGAACGCCGGACTTGTTGCAATCTTTGTGGACCGTGAGTCCAAGCATGCAGTGCAATCGGCTTTCACCGTATCCAACCTCGAACAGCTCACTGTCTTCATTAGTCAAAGCATCGATTCGCGAGAGTGAGCCTTACGCCAATTTCTCAATTTGTCAGGGCCTAATTAGCTAGGTATAGTTAATTCTCGTGCTACGGCATCAAGCGCAAATCCCAACGTGGATTATTCGCTGAATGTCCAAGTCACATTGGGATATGGTGTAATTGGCAACACAACGGTTTCTGGTTCCGTCATTCTAGGTTCGAGTCCTGGTATCCCAGCGCTTCACCGGAGTTATTCGGTGAGTTGAAGAGAAATCTTTAGCGTACGGCCCCATCGTATAGCGGCCTAGTACTCCGCCCTCTCACGGCGGCAACACGGGTTCGAATCCCGTTGGGGTCACAAAACCCACGACATTGTCGTGGTTTTTCTTTTTAACCTATCCTGACACCTTCGTTGCTAGCGGCGTTCAACTTGTCATAAGGCATGATAGGACTCATGGAGTCCACGTCATCACTGCCGGAATCGACAAACCCGGACAACACCGAGCCGGATACGCACGCACTTGAACTGCTGGAGCGAGTAGCCAAGCTTGAAGACTCACTCACTAATCTGCAGTTCATTCTCGCTCACGACGCCAGTGGTGAGTCGCTGCGCATCAAGGCCTTGCGCCAGATCAATGACTATCTCGAACCGCGCATCAAAAATTTAAATGCACCTCTGCTTGCAGTGGTCGGAGGTTCCACCGGTGCCGGAAAATCTACTTTAGTCAATTCCCTTCTCGGTGATCGTATTAGCCGCTCCGGCGCAGTACGGCCCACCACCCGAACGCCGGTACTCGCAGTGAATCCCGCTGACGAACCGTGGTTTGCCAATGAACGGATCCTTCCCGAACTGACCCGTTTGAGAGGTGCCGGTTACAGCGAAGGCCACGGTATGGAGCGCCACGATGCACTATTGGTGGTACCGCACAACAATGTGCCCCGGGGACTAGCTATTCTTGACGCACCTGACATTGACTCCGTGTCAGATGACAACCGTGCTCTTGCGGGACAGCTGCTGAATGCCGCAGATCTCTGGATTTTTGTCACCACTGCGAATCGGTACGCCGACGCGATCCCGTGGGAAGTGCTCACCGAAGCGGGCGGGCGGGAAATTACGGTCTGCGTGATACTCAATCGCGTCCCGTCCGGAGCCGAGACTGATATTGTTCCGGATCTGCAAAGACTGCTTGCAGCAAAAAACCTAGACCCTAAACTACTGCACGTCATCAACGAGGTTCCGCTTGATGAACAGCAAATGATTCCGGGCGAGCGGCTCGAACCGATTTCGGCATGGCTGAATTCTCTAGCCGCCAACGCAGCCGAACGCCAACGCATTGCCGAACAGACTCTTGACGGCGCCATTAAGCGTTTGCAAGATGATGTTCGTTGCCTTGGTGAACAGGCGGAAGATCAAGATCTTCAATTGTCTGCCCTAGCTAAGATTGCCACCGAGCGTTTTGAATTTACCTTGGGAAAGACCACCGAAGCGTTGAAAGACGGATCGCTACTACGTGGTGAGATTTTAGCGCGGTGGCAAGACTTTGTCGGGGCCGGAGAATTGCTGCGGGGCATTGAAGGTGTAGTGGGGCGCATCCGTGACCGAGTCGGTTCATTCTTTAGCGGCAAGCCGCCAGCAACTCATCGGGTTGAAGATGCCATTGAATCAGGGCTTCATACAGTTTTGGTTGGTGAGATCACCAATGCATTCCATGACGTAGATCGCAGCTGGCGCAATACGCCGATTGGAATCCAACTTCTCAGTTCATTGCCTGCCCACCGTCCGCCCAAGGAACTGGAAACTAGAGCAGCCGACACGATCCGCGCCTGGCAAAAAGATGTGCTTGAAATGATTCGCAGTGAAGGTGCAGGGAAGCGCAAAACAGCCAGAATCGCTGCCTTCGGTGTGAACGGCGTGGCAGTGGCGCTCATGATGGTGGTCTTTGCCTCCACTGCCGGAGTCACCGGATTGGAAGTAGGAATCGCTGGCGGCTCAGCAGTGGTGGGACAAAAATTGCTGGAAGCAATATTCGGTGAAGACGCGGTGAGGCGAATGGCTACACGCGCCCGCACCATGCTCGAAACTCGAACCCAGGAACTCATTGATGAAAATTCAGCTGTGTACCGCAATGAAATTGAGGCTCATCTTCAGCCAGAAATTGTTCAAGAACTACTTAATCAAGTGAAACCTTTACGTGGTGGAGGGTATAAAGCATGAGCGAGCGCAAGGTAACTCGTGCGCATACGGGACTTACGGAACAAATAGACGCGGTGGTTTCAGCGATGCAAATTGCTGAACCGTATCTTGAGCCCGAGGTTGTTGACCAAGCAGCGGTGATCATTGAACGTGCCGAAGCACGCCGGCAACTATCAGCTGATCATGTGGTTGTAGGACTCTTCGGTGCCACTGGCAGTGGGAAATCCTCGTTATTTAATGCGCTCGTGGGTTCTGAGATAGCACAAACCGGTGTCATCCGACCGACCACCACGAAAACCGTGGCTGCCATCTGGCAGCCTGTTGGCGCCGACGCATTACTTGACTGGCTCGAGGTCAGTGAGCGTCATATTCTGAGTTCACAAGTTCTGGGCAAAGGCTCCAAGAAGTCTCAAGATCTAGGTGGAGGACTTATTCTGCTTGATCTTCCAGATATGGACTCAACCTCAACTGAACATCACCTCATCGCCTCACGGCTCGCAGGACAAGTCGATTACCTTGTCTGGGTCCTTGACCCACAGAAGTATGCTGATGCTTCGATTCACCATGGCTACCTCAGTGAGCTGACTGGCCAACGTGGAAACCTCCTAGTGGTGCTTAACCAGGTCGATACCATCGCGGAAAGCGACCGTGAACCGGTGAAGGCATCTTTAAATGCATTGCTTGCGGATGAGGGAATCGGGCAAGTGCCCATTGTTTTGGCCTCAGCACGTTCGGGAGAAGGCCTAGATGCCGTTCGCGAAAAATTTGCGGTAGCACTGAATAACAAGGTGCAGGCAACCAGGCGATTGCGTGCAGATGTGGATGGACTGTTGCGCTTGTTGGACGGTGAACTTGCGTTGCCCAAGGTCCATACCCCCGGGATTATGGAACAGAGTGAGCTTGAGGGCACCATTGCCAAGGCGCATGGAACGCACCGGATCGCTGATGCGGTCCAGACTTCGTATAAGCTGCGTGCTTCGACTAACACCGGGTGGCCACTGACTAGCTGGTTGACCAGATTGCGTAATGACCCACTGAAACGAATGAATCTTGGTCGCGGAATTGAAAAGCCTGAAATTTCTCTCACGTCGCGTCCCGAACTATCAGTCGCAGAGAGTGCTGCTGTAGACCAAGCAGTCGTGAAGTATCTGAACACGGCAACTGAAGATCTCTCGCCACGTTGGTCCCAGTCATTCAAGGACGGCATCCGCGAACAGCGAACAGAACTGGCAAGCGAAATCGATATCGCCATAGCTAGTTGCACCCTTGGAGTTGAAAAAAAGTCTTGGTGGTGGCCGGTGACAAAATTTGTTCAGTGGCTTGGTGTCGTAGTGGCACTTGCAGGGGGATTGTGGCTTGGTGGAATTGCACTGGCCGCGTACTTCCAATTCAACCTTCCAGAGACTCCGCGTGTGGAAGGATTCGCGATTCCGACTCTGATGGTATTTGTGGGGGTACTGCTGGGCATAGTATTAGGAATCTTCGGGTCATTTATAAATAAAATGGTCGCTAGACTGAAGCGAAGGAAAGCACTAAAAAATCTTCAAAATTCAGTGGGTGGAGTGGTTCGGCGATTTATCGTAGATCCGACATCGCACCATTTAGAGCAATACAACAGTTATGCGTCGCTGATTACCAGTGCGGCGAAGAAAGTCGAATAGCAGCCTTTGACTAATCAACAGACAGAGAAAAACTTGACCGTAGGCGACATTGGCGAACAGGGGATTCTCAATGAGATTCTTCCTTTGCTAGATGCCAAAGACGCCGGACTTGGACCAGGGGATGACGCTGGAGCGCTTCGCGTGGCTGGTGGCGAAGTAGTGGTCTCCGTAGACACTATTGTCCAAGACCAGGATTTCCGTTTGGTTTGGCCCAGCGGTCACGAGCATAAAGCGTATGACATTGGCTGGAAGTCCATTGCCCAAAATGTTTCAGACATCAATGCCATGGGCGGTGTGCCAACCGGAGCAGTCGTTTCGCTATCAATGCCATCAGACGTTACTTTGTCATGGGCCAAAGAATTTGCCCGCGGAATCGCAGGAGCGATTACTTCATTAGGCGCTGATCGCTTGGCGATTTTAGGCGGAGATTTAAGTAGGTCCTCGGAAATTTCGGTGACAACTACAGTTCTTGGTGAATGCGAACACGGTAAAGTGCTGCGCAATGGAGCGAAGTCGGGGGACCTGGTTGCGGTCGCAGGCAGGCTAGGCTCCGCTGGTGCGGGCCTGGCGCTTCTGGATGCGCTTCAGGATTCAACTAGCTGGAACCGTGCGGTGCTCCGTCTAGTTGAGGCACAGTGCAAGCCGGTACCACCTTTGGAGTCTGGTCCGCGTGCGGCACAAGCCGGGGCAAGCGCCATGATGGATATTTCAGACGGGCTGCTCAGGGATGCTGGCAGACTAGCAAGGGCTAGCCGAGTCAGTCTCGAATTAGACCGCCAGGCACTTGAAGTTTTTGCTCAGCGTCTGGAACCTGCTGCAACGCTCCTGAAGGCAGACCCCATGGAGTGGGTGTTGCGCGGCGGAGAAGACTTCGGCCTGCTCGCAACCTTCCCAGCCGAAGCTGAAATTCCTGAAGAATTTACCGTTATTGGAAAGGTTCTACGAACGACTGGCCGACGGTCAACAATTCGCCTCGACGGGAAACAGCTGGATTACCGAAACGGTTTTGACCACTTCGGCTAGAGCTTTGCCGGGTCTTTAGCCTTCGGACTGAATGCGCAATAAATCTGACAGCTCCCGGCCCGCGTTCACTACCGATTCGTGATGAATCTTGCCTGGTTGGCGAGTCAAGCGCTCAATGGGTCCGGACATGGACAGCGCTGCGATCACGCGTCCGGACTGCCCCCGAATGGGGGCAGAGACCGACGCAACTCCGGGTTCTCGTTCACCCAGTGACTGCGCCCATCCGCGGCGCCGCACCCCGGCCAAAATGGTCGGGGTAAAGCGCGCATGGTGCAGGCCATCAATCATGCGTTCATTGTCTTCCCAAGCCAAGAGAACCTGAGCCGCGGAGCCGGCCTTCATCGATAGCTGCGTACCCACAGGAATGGTGTCGCGCAACCCTACCGGCCGCTCGGCACTGGCTATGCAAACACGGAAGTCTCCTTGTTTGCGGAATACCTGAGTACTCTCGCCGGTGAGATCCCGCAATTTCGTGAGTACCGGCCCCGCGGTGCTCACCAGTCTGTCTTCTCCCGCGGCGCTAGCGAGCTCTACAAGCCGTCCACCGAGCTCAAAACGACCGTGCATGTCGCGGCCCACCAGCCCATGATGAACCAACGATTGAGCGATACGGTGAACCGTGGGACGGGAGATCTGAGTGACGTCCACCAGTTGCGAAAGGGTAGTCGGGCCATTTTCCAATGCGTTAAGAATGGCTGCTGCCTTATCGAGAACACCAACACCGCTACCTGTAGTCATAAAACCATTATTGCGTCTCAGTATTTGAGATTCAAGTCCAAATACTGGAAATGATGTTCTATGAAGTGTCAAAGTAAAGGTGTTGATAGTTCGTAGCTTGAGGAGTGTGTCGCATGTCCACCATGCAGTCGCCCCAGACCCTGGCAGAGAAGGTCTGGAATGCGCACGTAGTGCGCCATGGAGAAGGGGAAGGCGAAGCACGCCAACCCGATTTGATCTACATTGACCTTCACCTGCTACACGAGGTCACCTCACCGCAAGCCTTCGAAGGCTTGCGTCTGGCGGGGCGCAAACTTCGCCGCCCAGATCTCACTATCGCGACCGAGGATCACAACACCCCGACCCTTGATATTGATAAGCCCATTGCAGATTTGACCAGCCGGACACAAATTTTCACCTTGCGTGATAACTGCAAGGAATTTGGCGTCCGCCTGCACTCGTTGGGTGACAAAGAGCAGGGCATTGTTCACGTAGTTGGTCCCCAGCTGGGTCTTACTCAGCCAGGTATGACCGTTGTCTGCGGTGACTCCCATACCTCAACCCATGGTGCCTTCGGTGCCCTGGCTTTTGGCATCGGCACCTCAGAGGTTGAACATGTCATGGCTACTCAGGCTTTGAGCCTTAAGCCTTTCAAGACGATGTCCATCAACGTCGAGGGAACGCTGAAGCCGGGCGTGACTGCAAAAGATATCATCTTGGCAGTTATTGCCAAGATTGGCACCGGCGGTGGACAGGGCTACGTGCTGGAATACCGCGGATCTGCGATTCGCGCATTGTCCATGGACGCGCGCATGACTATCTGCAATATGTCCATTGAAGCCGGCGCTCGCGCTGGCATGATTGCACCGGACGAAACGACCTTCGAATACGTCAAGGGCCGCCCGCATGCACCTGAGGGTGATGACTGGGACGCTGCTGTTGACTACTGGAAGTCCCTGCAAAGCGACGAGGGCGCACGCTTCGATAACGAAGTGTTCCTGAATGCTGATGAACTTGAGCCATTCGTCACCTGGGGAACCAACCCCGGTCAGGGTGTCTCACTGTCATCCAACGTTCCGGTCCCCGAAGATTTTGAAGATGAAAATGACCGCAAGGCCTGCGAACGTGCATTGACCTATATGGGCTTGACCGGCGGAACTCCCATGAAGGAAATCCGTGTGGACACGGTGTTCTTAGGTTCTTGCACCAACTCACGAATGGAAGACCTGCGCGCGGCGGCCGAAATCGTGAAAGGCCGTGAAAAGGACCCGCAGATCCGCATGATCGTGGTGCCAGGCTCGGCCAGGGTTCGCCTCGAAGCGGAAGCCGAAGGACTGGACAAGATTTTCAAGGACTTCGGTGCCGAGTGGCGCTTCGCAGGTTGCTCCATGTGCCTGGGAATGAATCCGGACCAACTGGCCGAGGGGGAGCGTTGCGCTTCTACCTCCAACCGAAACTTCGAAGGACGCCAGGGCAAGGGCGGGCGTACCCACCTGGTCTCGCCATTGGTAGCCGCAGCTACGGCTATTCGCGGCACTCTCGCATCACCTTCGGATATCGCCAACACTCCGGTCTCGGCCTAGGAAGGAACACCATCATGGAAAAAGTTGTTACCCACACCGGAATTGGTGTCCCGCTGCGTCAAAGCAACATCGATACCGACCAGATCATTCCTGCGGTTTATCTGAAGCGGATTACACGCACCGGCTTTGAAGATGCGCTGTTCGCCGGCTGGCGCCGGGATGAAAACTTCATCCTGAATACCGAGCCATATAACAAGGGCTCGGTCTTGGTCGCAGGTCCGGATTTTGGTACCGGCTCTTCGCGTGAGCACGCGGTTTGGGCCCTGAAGGATTATGGGTTCAAAGCTGTTATCTCAGCCAGATTTGCCGATATCTTCCGTGGAAACTCCGGTAAGCAGGGATTGGTTGCCGCCGAGGTTGCACAGAGTGACATTGAACTGATCTGGAAAGAACTCGAAAATAATCCAGGCACTGAAGTCACCGTAAATCTGGATGCGCGCACCGTGCAGTGCGGATCAATCGTGGCTCCGTTCCAGATTGATGACTACACCCGGTGGCGTCTGATGGAAGGCCTGGACGATATTGGGCTGACGCTGAAGCAAGAAGCTGACATTACGTCCTTTGAAGCTAGCCGCCCTGCATTTAAACCTCAGACATTGCCGGCAAGAACAGCTGACTAAGTTGACTGGCAGGCCTCGTTCGTACTTACCAGTAGGTGTATTCGAACGGGGCCTTCCCTATTTATGACAAACAACGGCCTCATCATCTACAACCCTTCCCTGAAAGCATCCTCACAATGTGTGCGCCACGGGCAGAACTGCTCCGAAGCGCACCGGCAATGACGGTATGCTTGCTTAGTCCTGCCTGTTTTATTGGCCTACCGGCCCGGGCAGGAGAAAACGACTACGCGATGAGGTTTATTCATACATGGGTAAGATTCTAACGGTCCATGGCGGTGTCCCTTTGAAAGGCACCGTTCGAGTAGGCGGCGCTAAGAACCTGGTTCCAAAGGCTATGGTTGCGGCACTGCTCGGAAACTCTCCTTCGGTACTACGCAACGTTCCGGAGATCAAAGACGTCGCAGTCGTGCGTAGCCTTTTAGAGATCCATGGGGTTAAGGTTTCTCAGGACCCCGAGACCGGTGACCTCACCATGGATCCATCCGCCGCGAAGAGCGCCTCAAATCAGGCCATTGATGCTCACGCAGGCGACTCACGTATCCCTATTCTTTTCTGTGGACCACTGATCCACTCCCTGGGCGAAGCTTTCATCCCAGACCTAGGTGGTTGCCGAATTGGCGACCGTCCTATCGACTTCCATCTGGAAGTCCTGCGCGAATTCGGTGCCGTGGTGGACAAGGAAGCCGCTGGCATCCGTATCTCCGCCCCTATGGGGCTGACCGGTGCGAAACTAGAACTTCAGTACCCAAGCGTTGGAACTACAGAGCAGGTTCTGCTCTCCGCGGTGCGCGCCAAGGGAGTCACCGAGGTGAGCAATGCGGCGATTGAGCCGGAAATCTTGGATCTGATCTCCTTGCTGCAGAAAATGGGTGCCATTATCTCGGTACACCGTGACCGGGTGATCCGTATCCAGGGTGTGGACGAACTGCGTGGCTATGACCACTACGCCTTGCCAGACCGGAACGAAGCTGCCTCCTGGGCCTCTGCGGCACTGGTTACCAAGGGCGATATCTTCGTTGAAGAAGCGCAGCAGCGCGACCTCACCGCCTTCCTTCATGTCTACCGCCAGATTGGTGGCGAGTTTGAAGTGAAGCAGAACGGTATTCGCTTCTACCACCCAGGTGGAGAGCTGAACCCGCTGATCCTTGAAACCGATGTGCACCCGGGCTTCATGACCGACTGGCAGCAGCCTCTTGTGGTCGCGCTGACGCAGGCTAGCGGTGTGTCTGTCATCCATGAAACCGTGTACGAAAACCGCTTTGGCTTCACCGACGCTTTGGTCCGCATGGGTGCTACCGTGCAGGTGCATACCGACTGCCTGGGCTCTACCCCATGCCGCTTCGGCCAGCGTAACTTTAAGCACTCAGCGGTAGTTCTCGGCCCAGCAAAGCTGAAGGGCGCAAACATTGACGTTCCTGATTTGCGTGGCGGATTCTCCCATATGATTGCCGCACTGGCCGCCGAAGGCACCAGCAAGGTTACCGGCATTGAGATTATCAACCGCGGCTACGAGCACTTCATGGAAAAGCTCACCGCACTGGGTGCAAACGTTGAACTGAGCAACTAGGGGAGCGTTAGTTCGTGACAGATAACTCAGTGCATCGGGAAACCGTCAAAAGTAAAACCGTCTTTGCAATTCTGGCCGGTGTAGTTCGTCCGGTCATGAATGTCTTGATTGGCAGGACCTGGAAAAACTTTGACAGGCTTCCTTCCGGAGGGTTTATTCTCTGCCCTAACCACCTGACCGAGATTGATCCTTTGGTGGTTGGCCATGCGGTGTATAGCAGTGGACGTTTGCCACGTTGGCTGACCAAGGACTCCTTGTTTAAGGTTCCAGTTCTTGGAGCAGCATTACGTGCAACCGGACAAATCCCGGTTTCGCGTAAATCTTCAAGTGCCGCCCAATCTCTGGAAGCTGCTAAAAAGGTGCTTGAAGCAGGTGGCGTCATTGTCATTTACCCGGAAGGCACGCTGACTCGAGATCCTGATCTCTGGCCAATGGTTGGCCGTACCGGTGCCGCACGTCTGGCATTGCAAACCGGTGCACCGGTGGTGCCAATGGCTCACTGGGGAGATCAGGAATTATTTCCCAGGTATGCCAAGAAAATGTATCCGTTCCCTCGTAAGCACGTGACCTTGTCCGTGGGCGAAGAAGTGCAACTCGATGATCTGCGTGTCGGGGCACGCACTCGTACGGTACTGCAGGAAGCCACGGCACGAATCATGGCCTCCATTACCGAGCTTGAAGCTGAATTGCGCCAAGAGACAGCACCGAAGACGCCGTGGAACCCCAGTGAGCATGGACAAGCAACCACGGGCCGAGATTTTGATGCCCCGAAACAACCAAACGACTAAGTCTGATCACCTAGCGAAGGAAAAGCCTTGAGTAAGCCGCTACCACATAAGATCGCCGTCATGGGTGCCGGAAGCTGGGGAACCACCTTTGCGAAGGTTCTGGCGGACGCAGTTTCTGACCAGGATATTCCGGTACAGATCTGGGCCCGTCGTGAAGAAGCTGCTCGTGAAATCAACGAGCGCCACACCAATTCGCGCTATTTGCGCGATACAAAACTTCCCACAAATATTTCTGCCTCTGCTCAGATTGCTGAAGTATTAACTGGCGCCGACCTAGTGGTCTTGGCCATCCCCTCCCAGTCCTTGCGTGAAGAACTTGCTAAATTTGTTCAGTACTTTGAACAAGATGTTGTTTTGTTGTCCTTGATGAAGGGGCTTGAGCGCGGCACCGATCTTCGGATGAGCGAAGTAATGGCCGAGGTCACCGGTATTCCAGCTGATCGAATTGCAGTTCTCTCCGGTCCAAATTTGGCCATGGAAATTGCCCGTGAACAGCCAACAGCCTCGGTAGTGGCCTGCTCCAACGCACAGACTGCGCATTGGATTGCGCAGTTGTGCTCCGCCCCGTACTTCCGTCCGTACACCAATGATGACGTACTGGGTGTTGAACTTGGCGGAATCGTCAAAAACATCATCGCTTTGGCCGTCGGCATGTGCGATGGCATGGGGATGGGTGATAACACCAAATCCACGGTCATCACCCGCGGATTGGCGGAGACCACACGTTTGGTGCTCGCTCTTGGCGGCCGCCTGGAGACGTTGTCCGGCCTCTCGGGGCTCGGCGATCTGGTAGCCACCTGCTCCTCGTCTCTGTCACGAAATAACACAGCAGGCCGCTTGCTTGGACAGGGACTTTTCCTGGAAGAAGTCAATGATCGTATGTCCCAGACCGCTGAAGGCATCAAATCGGCTCGTGCAGTCCTGGATCTGTCAACTAGCCATCAGGTAGACATGCCGATTACCGAGTCTGTGGTCATGGTCCTGGAAGGCACATTGAGCGTCGAGAATATGGCGGAGCGTTTGTTGTCGCGAGAACTGAAATCTGAAGGAGAGCTACAAAAATGAGCGAGCCAAAACCACGAGTCCTCCTGCTCTTTGGCGGCCGTTCCTCAGAACATTCCGTTTCCTGTGTGACCGCAGCCGGTGTCATGCAGGAAATCGACAAAGATCGTTTTGAAGTCATTCCCGTGGGAATTACCCGCGCGGGAGCATGGACCCTGGTAGATCAGGACTCTTCGGACTGGACTCTGAGTGCGGGAGCTCTTCCGGAAATCTCGGTCGCGGATAAACCTGTGCACCTGTCCAATGATGGTCAGCGAACTTGCCTCTTGCAGTATTCGGGCTCTGAAATCACTGATCTAGGTCCCATTGATGTGGTCTTCCCATTGCTGCACGGTCCTTTTGGCGAGGATGGTTCGATTCAAGGGATGCTGGAAATGTCTGGCGTTTCCTATGTCGGTTCGGGCATCGCAGCCAGCGCCATGGGCATGGACAAGCATTTCATGAAGGTCGTCTTCGAAAATGCAGGATTTAACGTTGGCCCGTACCAGGTGATCACTAACAAGCAATGGCTGCGTGACAGTGCTGCCGCACTGGAACGGTGCAAGGATTTGCAGTACCCGTTGTTCGTCAAACCGGCGCGTGCAGGTTCCTCAGTTGGAATCACCAAGGTTGATGAACCTACGCAGCTGCAGGCAGCCATTGAGCTGGCTCGTGCGGAAGACCCCAAGGTCATCGTGGAACAGGGGATCAGCGGGCGCGAAATCGAATGCGGTGTCTTGGAAGGCCATGGTGCGCTGGAATCCCGTGCGTCCATGCCCGGGGAAATTGCAGTAGCAGGCAACGAACATGCCTTCTATGATTTTGAGGCAAAATACGTTGATGGGGCAGCGGCGAAGCTCAGCTGCCCGGCCGTCCTCAGCGATGAGGCGACCACGGCTATCCGCGAGCTGGCAGTGAAAGCTTTTGACGCCATTGATGCCGAAGGCCTATCGCGGGTTGATTTCTTCTACACCGCTGACGGCGAGTGGATCATCAATGAGATCAATACCATGCCAGGGTTCACCCCTTCGAGCATGTATCCACAAATGTGGGCGAAGACCGGGATCGGCTACAGCGAACTGATCAATGAGCTCATCGCATTAGCTTGCGAACGAAAAATCGGTTTACGCTAAAGCAGCTTAGCTGATGCGGACCGTCAAAGATCTCAGATCTTTGACGGTCCGCAAGTTTGAATGGCTTCGATGTTCGCCGAGCCGTAATTCCTTAGAGTTCTACATTCTTCTCAACGCTGAGGCAGGCACCTTCAGCAGGAATGCGTGAGGCAGCCTGGGAGAGCGAAGCAAGCACAGTACTCGACGGGATTACTTGCGGGTCCAAGACGACCTCGGTAGCCGGGGTGCGGCCGTAGGTGGTCAACGTCCATACGCCGTCCTCACCTTCGTGGGCAATCCAATCCACTTCGTTCACTGAAACGCAGGGATCTGTCGTTGGGCCGGGAACTTGGACCCCGCAACGTAAGACCACCTGAGATGGGTCACCCCAGGCGGCGGTAGCCTGAGAATTAGTACTGCGACGCTCAGCATCACCAATGAACTGCGGGAGAATCACCATCATCTCGGCGCAGACTGGATTTCCGGCATCGCTTGCAGGCTCTACAGCTGCTAACGAAGCACAGCCGGCAAGTATGGGTGTGATCATCAAGGCGCCTATGGCTAAAGTAGCCGTACGCCTAATCTTTAGATTAAGTTTTGATGACTCTTGACTCTTATTACTGAAAACGGACACTTTAACAGCGTACCGTTCGTTTCTGAAAGATAAGATGTTAAAAGATGAAACTGTGAAAGGTAGCATATGTCCTTCGAAGAACAGCCCGTACGTCCACGTGCGAAGAAAAAACGCACTGGGCGTGGAATCCTCATTGGCATTCTGGCGCTAGTAGTGATTGCCGGCCTTGTGGCCGGCGGGTACGTTTGGAATCTTGGTCGCACCTTCGACTCGAAGAGCGACAAGATTGCCGAGGCATTCCCTGCCGAAGAAACCCGCCCAGAGGTTAAAGAAGAATCTAAAGACGCGGTGAACATCCTGCTTCTGGGTAGCGATACGCGCGCCACTCGCGAGACAGATGAATCAAGCGAGGAATTCGGAACCCTGCCAAACGGTGGCCGTTCGGACACTATGATGCTGGTACATATCCCAGCAGACCGTAAGGGCATGTACGTCACCTCGGTGATGCGTGATACCTGGTTGGATATTCCTGGTGTTGGAACTGCGAAGATCAACCGCGCATTTGCCAGCGGAGGTGTTCCCAAAGCCGTAGAAACCCTGGAAGGGCTCTTCGGCGTACGCATCAACCACGTAGCCTCCGTTGACTTTGAAGGCTTCAAAGGTTTGACCGACGCGCTCGGCGGAGTAACGGTCAACAACCCGCAAGCCTTCCGCCAGTCGATTACCAATGGCATGTATTTCCCGGCCGGTGTGCAGACCCTGGATGGCGAACAAGCACTGGCCTTTGTGCGTGAGCGTAAGTCGTTCCCCGGTAGTGACTACGGACGTGTCAAGAACCAGCAGCTCTTTGTCAAGGCAATGCTTGGACAAATCATGTCCAAGGACACCCTGACCAACCCGGGTAAACTGAACAACGTGGTCACCGAGATTGCACCCTTCATTGCCGTAGATGAAACATTGGATGCTTCCAAGGTCGCCGGCTACGCAGCCTCTATGATCAACGTACGCCCAAGTGACATGACCTTCTTTACATTGCCAAATAAGGGGCCGGGGCGTTCCGCAGACGGCCAGTCGATAGTCATACCTGACATGGAAACCATTGATAAGTTTGGCAAGGCGTTGCAGGAAGACAAAATGGATGAGTTCGTGGCAACCACGGACCTTTCCAAATAAAACTGAAAGACCCGATTTCCCATGACACAAAAGCTCGATACCTCCGTGCGTGCCATTCGTGAATGGTTGCAACGGAGCGTGAAGAGTCTCGGGAATCATTCAGATAGGCTCAACGCCATCAACGTGTTTCCGGTCGCTGACGGGGATACGGGAACTAACCTGTATCTCACCGCTCGGGCCGGACATGACGCCGTCAGCAAGCTCGAAAGTGATGACATCGGCGGGTTCTTAGAAGTTGCCGCCCGCGCGTCCATGGAGTCAGCGCGCGGCAATTCAGGAACCCTGCTGGCGGTATTCCTCAGTGGGCTCTCAGAACCATGGCGTGGCCATGACCGGCTGACCGCAAGCTTGCTGTCCAAGGGCCTTGAACGGGCAAAGGTCCGGTCCTGGTCAGCACTGAGCGAACCGGTTGAAGGCACCATGCTCTCGGTGATTAGTGCGGCAGCGTTGGCTGCCGGTTCAACTTTGGCCCATATAAAAACAGACGTGGAGAGCCGCGCAGCCCTGGATACGGTGCTTCATCAGGTGGCCCAAGCCTCGCGGATGGCGGTACGCGGTACCGAAAACGAATTACCTAGCCTTGAAAATGCCGGCGTAGTCGACGCTGGTGCTGTGGGCATGCTGGTTATCTTAGACGAGCTCTGCGCTGCGGTTCGTGGTACCGAAACCGACTTTGAATCATATGATGGATTCAACGGATATCGAGTCCAAGATCCACATGTGCATTTGATCCAAAATGATGATCAGGGTGTCGAAGTGATGTGCACGATTACACTTGACGCGTTGGGAGCCGCCACACTGCGCGGGCAACTGGATCGAGTGGGCGACTCGGTGATCATGTCGCCGGTCAATCCCACCGGCGAAGAAGTGTACCGCTGGAGAGTCCATGTGCACGTGGCCGAGGCGGACATGGCCTTAGCGCTTATCCGTGCCCAGGGGGAGCCGGTGAACATCAGCATCACCGACTTGTGTACGCATGATGGGTGAGACCAAAGCGGTACCTCTGGAGCAGGCTGAACTGTCGCTAGTGCTCGGGGCTAAGAATGCTGGTGCCCTAGAAAAAGCCTTTGGATACACCACCGTAGGTCAATTCCTCTGGCATTTTCCGAGGCGCTATGTTGATGTGGGGGAGCTGACCCCCATCGCGGAATTGCCTTTTGATGAGCATGTCACCGTCGTGGCCCAGGTGACTAACGTGAGCCAGCGGCAAATGCACTCGCGTCGTGGCTTCATCTTTGAAGTGACCGTCAGTGACGAACTTGACCGGAACGGTCAAGAACTCAAGATGACTTTTTTCAACGGCTACCAAGCGCGTCAAGACTTGCAAGTCGGAACCATCGCGATGTTCAGCGGCAAGGTCGGCTGGTATCAGGACCACCTGCAGCTCAGCCAACCCGATTACGCCATCCTGGATACAGTAGCCGAGGCTGATCCGCGGCCCATACCGATCTATCCTGCCTCGGCAAAAATGCCAAATAAGAAAATTCGAGACTTGCTCTCACTGCTCATTGATGAAATGACAGAGGAGCAACTTCCCGAATTTCTGCCAGAACAACTATTGGCAAAGCATCGTTACCCGCGTAGGGCCAAGGCCTACCTAGACAGGCACCACCCGCGTGAAATCAAACATGCTTATATTGCCCGCCAGCGATTTGCCTTCGAAGAAGCGTTCATGCTGCAACTCTCACTGGCAGAACGAAACCGTGCAGTGGGAAGCCAGCCAGCCATTGCGCGCAAACCGGTCAAAGGCAAGTTAGCCGAAAAGTTTGATTCAAGACTTCCTTTTACACTCACTGATGACCAAATAGAGGTCGGCAGAGAGATCTCGGCAGATCTGCTCAATGCGCATCCAATGCACCGTCTTCTCCAAGGTGAGGTCGGCTCAGGTAAAACCGTCGTCGCATTGCGAGCTATTTTGCAGGTCATTGATTCCGGTGGACAAGCCGCTTTACTGGCGCCCACCGAAGTTCTTGCAGCGCAGCACTATTCCTCCATTAAGAAGATGCTCGGAGATCTGGCTGAACCAGGCCTATTCGGCGAAGGCGAAGGTACCGGGGTCGCACTTCTCACCGGGTCGGCTAAGACGGCACAGCGCCGTCAGGCGCTTCTAGGCATCGCCAGCGGGGAGACTGGACTGATCATTGGAACGCATGCGCTGTTAGGGGAGCATGTGCGCTTCGCGGAGCTTGGTCTCGTGGTAATCGATGAGCAGCATCGTTTCGGCGTGGAGCAACGAGACGCCCTTCGCGCAAAGGGTGAAGAAAACGTACCGCATACGTTGGTCATGACGGCCACGCCCATTCCACGTACCGTGGCGATGACGGTTTTTGGAGACCTGGATACCTCGACGATTAAAAAGCTGCCCGCGGGGCGCGCCCCGATTTCAACACATATTGTCCCCATGCAGTTGACCGGTTACCGGGACAGGCTATTCTCGCGTATCCGTGAAGAAGTTGCCAAGGGGCATCAGGTTTATGTGGTGTGCCCACGAATTTCGGAGACGGCTGCCGAACAAGGAATTTTGGTGGCAACCGCTGAGGACGGCGCCAACCAAACAATGAGCGTTGAAGCAATGTTCGAATTGCTTTCCTCGATGCCATCTTTTGATGGTGTGCGTCTGGAAGCCTTGCATTCGCAACTTGATTCGCAGGATAAACAAGAAATCATGGATGAGTTTGCCGACGGTCAGATAGATGTGCTGGTCTCTACCACTGTGATTGAAGTTGGCGTGGACGTTCATAACGCAACGTTGATGGTGATCATGGATGCCGAAAGATTCGGCATCTCGCAGCTTCACCAGCTGCGAGGGCGAGTGGGCCGTGGTGGTTTGCCCGGTACCTGTCTACTCACCACGTGGTTGGACGCGGATCATCAATCGGTCAATAGGCTGCGCACCATTGAATCAACTCTTGATGGGTTTGAATTAGCAGAAGCAGACCTAGCCGAACGCAAGGAAGGAAATATCCTTGGAGTACAGCAATCTGGTAGCCGCTCAACGCTGCGTGAACTGAGTATTATCAAAGACCGCGGCCTCATTGAGTCTGCGCGAGACGACGTGCAAGAACTCATGAAACAGGGCGCGTGGGCTACAAAGTATCCAGAACTTTTTGCCGTCGCAGAGTCATGGATAGACCAGTCCACCCGAGAATTTCTGAATAAGAATTAACGTTGACACTTCGAAAGTAGTAGCAAGACATGAGCCGTATTATTTCCGGAATTGCCGGGGGCACCAGCCTGAAATCAGTACCCGGAGACGCGACTAGGCCAACTACCGACAGGGTCAAAGAAGCACTGTTTTCCCGCCTGGAAAGCTGGAACGTCATTTCGTCGGCACGCGTATTGGATCTGTTTGCTGGGTCCGGTTCCCTCGGACTTGAAACCGCAAGCCGCGGAGCACGCCAGGTGTTACTCGTTGAGCTAGCTCCTAAAGCGGTGAGCGTCTGTCAGCACAACGCCACAAAAATCAACGAGGCGCTGAAGAACGAAGTTGTCTCGGTCCAACGGGGCAAAGTTGATACCGTTCTATCCAGCTTTTTCGACGAGGAGACTAATGCTCCAAAAAGAACCTTTGACCTGATTTTCATGGATCCTCCATATCCTCTGACTGATCAGGAACTCGCTGTCACCCTTGACAAAGTTTCTAGGATCTTGGCAGAGGACGCGACGGTGATTGTCGAGCGGTCAAGCCGTTCGCCTGAACCGATATGGCCCGCAAACATGGAAAAGATTGCCGAAAAAAAATATGGTGAAACACGGTTATGGTTTGCCGAACCGGTCCAGGGCTAAGGAGTGTTTGACCTCTGATGGGTAAGGACCGGCCGCTTCGCAAGCTGCAATAGTAGTCTGGTCGATTTGCATCTTTGACGCGGTAAGTATCAGGTTGCCAGGGAATTTGCGCGTAAACATTTCCGGGGTTGAACTTAGCAGGACGTACTCGAAAGCAGATTGTGCGGCCTGAACCTGGCGATCCGTAAACGCAAGTGGTGGGTCGTCACCAATATTTACGAAGAGCAAACCCTCAGGCGCTAGCGCCAGAGCCAGTTCTTCATAATATTCCGAGCTAGTCAGATGCTCTGGTGCATCCGGGCCGCTAAAAATATCTAAGACGATTACGTCAAATTCTTTATCGAGCAACTCTTCTTTCAAAACTGCTGGGGCATCAGCCACCAGGGTCTGCAAATTGCACTGTTCTGGCAAAGGCAAGTGCGTCAACACAAAATCAAGCAACTCACGTTCGATATCGACAGCCACATGTTTGCTCTCGAGATACCTTAGTGAGGCCCACCGGGCTAGGGTCAGTGCACCTGCACCCAAATGCAAGAACTTGAGCGGCTCACGCTGCGGGCGCAACACGTCAAGGTGATTCGCAATTCTCGCAAGGTATTCGTAGAAGATATTTTCTGGCTGGTCCAGATTAACGTGAGACTGTTCGGCGCCACCAATCGCCAAGATCATCGCTCCTGGAACTAGATCATCAGGATAGATGCTTGCGTGTTCTTGGATCCCACCAAGCCAGCGTTTCAGCGGTTTCACACTCATTTTGCTAATACCTTAGGAAGTAGTTGGAGTCTTTCTACCGCTTCACTGATGACTTCAGGTCGTTTGCAGAAAGCAAACCGCAGCAAGGATGAGTAGTCTTGCTGGTTTTCTTGGAGCGCGAACACAGACATGGGGATCGCGGCAACACCGATTCGCTCTGGCATCAATTTCGCCACGTCCACCGCATTTTCATTGCCCAGACCCTGCAAATCTGCAACCAGAAAATACGTACCCTTGGGTCGAATCACTTGAATGCCAACGTCTTCAAGTCCTTGGGCAAGTTGATCACCACGAGCGCCAAGGTCTGCGGCAAAACGTTCAAAGAATGTATCGGGTAGTTCCAAAGCCTGCGCTACGGCTGGCTGGAAGGCAGGACCAGAAGAGTATGAAAGGAACTGTTTGACTGTGCGCAGTGCCGTTATCAGCTCACGTGGCCCTGTGGCCCAACCAACTTTCCAACCGGTAAAGGAAAAGGATTTGCCTGCGGATGAAAGAGTAATGGTTCGCGCGAAGCCGCCGGGACGGCTAGCGATGGGAATATGAGCAGAAGCAAAGGTGAGATGCTCGTAAACTTCGTCCGAAAGGATAATGCAATCGTGCAGGTGCGCAAGAGCAACGATTTCGTCCAGGACCTCGGTGTCAAAGATGGTGCCGGTAGGGTTATGCGGATTATTGACAATAATCATCCGGGTCTTATTGGTCACGGCTTTGCGAAGCTCATCAAGATCTGGTGCAAAGGAGGGAGCTCGCAATTTCACTACCTTGTGAGTTGCGTTAGCCAGTCCAATCATGGCGGCGTAGGAGTCGTAAAAAGGTTCAAAGGTGACTACCTCGTCGCCGGCCTCGACGAAGGCCAAAACTGCGGCAGCTATTGCTTCAGTTGCACCCGTGGAGACGACCACCTGCGTGTCAGGGTCGATGGACAAACCGTAAAATCGGAGTTGATGCTTGGCTATAGCATTACGTAACCCCGGAATCCCGCTACCAGGGGCGTATTGGTTGGCCCCTTCTTGGATAGCCTTGATCGCTAACTCGCGAATTGCCAGTGGACCTTCTTCATCTGGGAATCCTTGGCCAAGGTTGATGGCCTGATGCTTATTTGCTAGGCCGGTGATTTCTTCAAAGATGGTGAGTCCGGGTTCGCCATCTGATCCCAAGAGATTTGCGCTCTGAGCCGTTCTTCGCCAAGGGGTAGATTCAAAGGTCATAGCTCAATTATGCTTCCTGGACTCGGGAAGATCTTAGTAAACACGCATGAATCGTTACATGACAGTTCTATCAAAATCACGTGTTAACTCAGGTTTGTTGATAGATTCTAGATATGCGCAGAGCTGTATGCCCAGGATCCTTTGATCCCCTTCACAATGGCCATGTCGAGATCATTGCCCGAGCGGCAAGCCTCTTTGACGAGGTCATTGTTGCTGTATCGACAAACTACTCGAAGAAGTACCGGTTTTCCGAAGAAGAACGGGTAGCAATTGTCGAAGAGACTGTCGGGGGACTTCGAGGCGTGTCCGCCATACCTATGGGGCAGGGTCTCCTCGCGGACTTCTGCAAGGAGCAAGGTGCAGAAGCAATAGTCAAGGGACTGCGAAGCACGGTCGACTACGCCTATGAAATTCCCATGGCAACGATGAACCGGCATCTGACCGGTGTGGAGACAGTCTTTCTGCAGGCCGATACGAGATTTACTCACCTATCGTCCTCGCTGCTCAAAGAGGTGCAATCACTGGGTGGGGACGTCAACGAGTACTTCCCGCGCGCGGTCATTAAGCGGTTGTCGAAAAAGTCTAGCTAAGCGCGATCTCTGCACATAATGCAGTGTAGTGAAATTATGTCATTTAACGATTGGAACAAACTATGGCTCTCGGGTCGTCAATAACAAAGGCTGTTATTCCAGCAGCAGGGCTGGGCACACGCTTTTTGCCTGCTACTAAAGCGATGCCGAAAGAGATGCTACCGGTTGTTGATAAGCCGGCCATCCAGTATGTTGTTGCGGAAGCGGTTGGGGCCGGTCTGGATGACGTTCTCATGATTACGGGGCGTAGCAAACGGGCACTTGAAGATCACTTTGATCGAGTGCCAGCGCTGGAAGCGACTTTGGAAGCCAAAGGCGATGACAAGAAGCTTCGGACGGTTCAAGAAGCAACTGAACTGGGAAATATCCACTATGTTCGCCAGAGTGACCCGCGCGGGCTTGGGCATGCAGTCCTTTGTGCTAAGCAACACGTCGGATATGAGCCATTCGCGGTACTGCTGGGCGATGACTTAATAGATTCACGCGATGAACTACTTTCAGTCATGATCGCGACGCAGCAGAAAACAGGCGGGTCCGTGATTGCACTCATGGAGGTCGCTCCTGAGCAGATTAGTGCATATGGCTGTGCGGACGTTTCCGCAGTCGACGGTGAAGACTACGTTAAAGTCAACGCGCTGGTAGAGAAGCCAAGCATGGAAGAAGCACCGAGTAACCTAGCGATTATCGGTCGTTATTTGTTGCATCCACAAGTCTTTGAGGTGCTGGAACACACCGCTCCAGGTCGGGGCGGCGAAATCCAGCTAACAGACGCGCTTCAGGAACTGGCTACCGATAACAACGACGGCGGTGGAGTTCACGCGGTTATTTTCCGTGGGCGCCGCTATGACACCGGAGACAAACTGAGCTACCTGCAGGCAAATGTGACCCTCGCAGTAGAAAATGAAGAGCTCGGCGAAGGTATGAAGAGCTGGCTCAAAACTTTCGTGGCAACTCTCTAAACCTGGACATAAGGGACTACTCAGGATAATCACATTTATCTTGAGTAGTCTTTTTCATTGCCACTGTAGCAAGCAAACACTTGCCATATGGGGAGACCATAGATTTTCTTTGAGAAGCTGCAGGAATGAATATCCCAAACAAGAGCGAAAACTTCACCTCTCGTAGCGCCCGCTACGGTGTGGAGCGTAAGCGAAAACGACGCATCCGCGGAGTTTTACTGTCTGTAGTTGCGCTTGTTGTTGTTGCAGCCTTGGGTGCTGGATTTTATGTTTTTAACCTTCAGCATAAGTTTAATTCGAAATCCAACTCCGTAGCCATCAACTACACCGAAGAGCAACAGAATCTGCGTCCAGTGAAAGCCCCGGATGATGGATCGATGAACATTCTAATGCTTGGTGTTGATCACGCAGACGAGAACGAAACTGAATCAGCGGCACTGGACGGTGCTGTAAGTCAACGAAGTGACTCGATGATGCTGGTTCATATTCCAGAGGACCGAAAACAAATTTACGTAATGTCTCTAGTAAGAGACATGTGGGTAGAAGTTCCCGGGTATGGACAGCACAAATTAAACGCTGCCGTAGAACTCGGGGGAGTCCCCCTGCTCATGCAAACGGTAGAGGGCTTATTCGATACAAAGGTCGATCACGTCGCGATGATCGACTTCGCCGGCTTCCGGGAACTTTCAACAGCCCTCGGCGGAGTCAAAGTGACTAACGAGATTCCGTTCACTGCTAACGACACGGACTACTTCTATCCAAAAGGCGAGATAACCCTCGAAGGTGACCGTGCCTTACGGTACGTGCGCGAACGCAAATCATTCAGCGATGGCGACTATCAGCGAGTTAAGAACCAACGGGCCTTCTTGATGGCTGCCGTGAATCAACTGTTGTCAAACGATACGCTCACCAATCCCACGAAACTTTACAACATCATTGATAAGGTCTCGCCGTATCTGACATTTGATTCAGAATTTGATGCGGCGACGATGGTCGGATTAGGTATGGAACTAAAAAACGTCGATACTGAGAACCTTAAAATGTTCACCATGCCTACCGCTGGTAGCTCAACAAGCCCAGATGGGCAGTCCATCGAACTTGCCAGCGAATTAGCGGTCGCTCAGATATCCGAAGCTTTGCAAACGGACACCATGGCAAAATATCTGGAAGAGAATCCACCGCAATAGCCGCCCATAGTACTGAGTGGGATTAACTGCACGTGCGCTCGGAGCTCGAAATCACGTGTAACCACCACGCATAAACTAGACTTTGATCATCTGTGCTTACGAATTCAAGTAGTAGTTAGCATTCGACAAGAGGACATTTTCCACATGACAGTTGCGGAGGAGGCCGAAAAGTACGGCTTGCACCGAGTAGGGGCAAGGCCGTCATTGGTCGATTACCTGAAGCAGACCTGGAGTCGGCGTGAGTTCATTTATGAGCTCGCAAAAGCGCGCGTGCAATCGCAAAACGATAGAAATCGACTCGGAATGCTTTGGGAGGTGCTCAAACCAACCTTCAATGCGCTCATGTATGGGTTCATCTTCGGTATCTTGCAGGGCGGCGCCAAAGGGCCAGACTTTCCTGTCTACGTGGTCATCGGTGTGTTTCTCTTTGAATTTTTCACTTCGTCCATGACTGGTGGTGCTAAGTCCATCACAGGTAACACGGCGCTCGTTCAATCACTTGCGTTCCCAAGACTCGCATTGCCCGTTGCACAGGTGACTCAAGGAATCTTGACTTTGATGCCGATGCTGTTGGTGATGTTCATCTATGCAATGATTTTGGGAACTACACCTAAGTGGACTTGGTTCGTAATTATCCCATTGGTGCTTCTCTTCAGTGTTTTTAATATGGGAATCGCGCTAATCTGCGCCCGGATAACGGTCCATGTACGTGACTTCACCAATATTCTGCCGCTGATCGGTCGAGTTCTCTTCTTTACGTCCGGTGTCTTGTTTAGTGTGGATCGGATTCTCAACCAATGGCCGTGGATGGTCACTGCGTTTGACTATCACCCGCTGTACCAGACGTTGCAAATTGCCCGTGCAATGATCATGGATAACGCCGTATATGAACCTCGTGCATGGTGGGTCGTAGGTATTTGGGCGTTCGCGACCCTAGTCTTCGGTCTTGTATATTTCTGGAAAGCTGAGGAGCGTTACGGCCGTGCGGATTAATTTTGATGACCTAATCAACCCGGAACTTCATCCGGAATATGAACCCGAGCGGATTTTCTCGGACGACACATCATTCATCGATGTGGTTTCCCCCGACGAGGTTACGAACTCAAATCTGAGCATTGATCCCAACCGCCAACCAGTTGTGATTGTGGACAATCTTCACGTTAAATATCGGGTCTATTCCAGTGGTAAGGCCGTGGGCGCTGCCGGCGCGCGCCGGTTGCTGCAATCGAACATGCGTGGCGTTCGTACAGTGCATGCTCTAAAAGGCATCTCATTCGTTGCGTATGAAAACGAGTCCATCGGGGTCATCGGATCTAATGGCTCTGGTAAATCGACGCTGCTTAAGGCCATTACCGGGCTGACCCCACCTGCGTCCGGGAGCGTCTACGCTCGATCTCGCCCAAGCCTGTTGGGTGTGGGAGCCGCTCTCATCCCGGGTCTTTCGGGAGATAAAAATATTACCCTTGGTGGTTTAGCTCTCGGCTATAGCCGCCAAGAGGTTGAGGAAATGCGCGAGGAGATCATCAAGTTTGCGGAGCTCGAAGAGTTCATAGACTTGCCAATGCGTACGTACTCATCAGGCATGAGCGCTCGATTGAAATTTGCAATTGCGGCGTCGAAGCAACACGATATCTTAATCATTGATGAGGCTTTGGCAGTTGGAGATGCAAAATTCAAGAAACGAAGTGAGGCCAAGATTCGAGAAATCCGAGAAAACGCCGGAACGATCTTCAATGTTTCGCACTCCATGAACTCGATCAAGGAAACCTGCAACCGCTGCATCTGGATCGAAAAAGGTGTGCAGAAGATGGATGGCGACACGGACACCGTAATCAAGGCCTACCAAGCACACTTAAAAAAGAAGTAAGGGACGGATGACTGAATATCCAGGCGTTGCCTACGTAATGCCTGTGCTGAACGAAGCTGAATACCTCGAAGAGGCAGTCGCATCGATTCTCGCGCAGGAATATGAAGGCGATAAGGAACTGGTGCTTGCATTGGGTCCGAGCACGGATGAAACAAATCTTGTTGCCCAGCGCTTAGCAGCTCAAGACTCGCGTATTACCCTGGTGGATAATCCGCTAGGACGAACCCCAATAGCATTGAATCTTGCCATCCGTAATTCAACGCATCCCATTGTGATTCGAGTCGACGCACATAGTGAGCTTCCTGCTTATTACACAAAACGCGGCATTGAGACGCTCAAACGCGTTGGAGCGCATGATGTTGGCGGGCTGATGGATGCTCGCGGCCGCATGCCACTGCAACGAGCCATTGCCGCTGCCTACCACTCGAAATTTGGTTTCGGTGGACCCGCCTACCATTCGGGTGCTCCCGAAGGCGAAGCCGAGTCGGCATATCTAGGAATCTTCCGACGCGAAGTTTTTGAAGAAGTAGGCTACTTTGACGAGAACATGTGGCGAGCACAAGACTGGGAGCTTTGCCTGAGAATAAGACAGGCCGGCCACAAAGTCTGGTTCGATCCAGAACTGAAGGTTGGCTATTACCCGCGCGACAACTTCCCTTCTCTGATTAAGCAGTCGTTCGCCTCTGGGACCTGGCGTGGTGAAATCGCCCGGCGATTCCCCGAAGGCAAATCCCTGCGACATGACCTTCCACCGTTGCTCCTCGTGGGAGTTAGCACAGGAATCCTCTCGGCTGTTATTCAACCGGTTGCCGCCAACGCACTTCCGAAACCAGTCAATCTCCTATTGAAACTTAGTCAACTAGTGCCGGTTCTTTACGCAGCTTGCTGCGTGTTTGCAGGGATAAGAGCCAAGGGAAAAGGTTTGAAAGAAAAGCTGCTTACGGCTGCAACGTTCCCCATGATTCACCTTCCTTGGGCTGCGGGTTACATAAAGGGTCGTGCAGTTGGAGCTGGCAGCACCTTGGACAAGGGGCGAGTTAAATGAGCCACGAACGCCCATTGCGTCCCACCTTGGAAGAACTTCGCGCGGTCTGCCAACCTCCTGAAGTTCGTGCTCGGAAAAATGCCGAGCATTGGACCGCGGAACTGTACCTTCGGCATATTTCGATCTACCTAACGGCAGTACTTGTACGAACTCGTATCTCGGCCAACGGTGTCACCGGGTTAATGATCCTTGCTGGTTGGTTCATGTCATTGGCACTACTGATCCCTGGAATATGGGGACCGATTCTCGCCGTGGTGCTTTCGCAGGTACAGCTCTACTTTGACTGTTCGGATGGGGAAGTAGCGCGGTGGAGAGGAACTCAGTCACCGCGCGGAATATTCATCGACATGGTGGGTCACCATACGACTGAAGCATTGATTCCCATCGCCCTGGGATACCGCGTGTTCGTAGAGCTCTCTGCCAGTACCGCCAATGCATCTCAAGCCTGGCCAACCCTGTTCATGGGTGGATGCCTCGCGGTCCTGCTCGTACTGAACAGGTCCCAGTCCCTGATGGTGCATGCAGCCCGTGGGATGGCTGGGCTTGGAAAACTGCCGGATACCGCAGAAGCACGCTCCATCCCAGTTACATCGCTCGTCGGACGTTTACGTTCGCTGGCGCGATTTGCGCCGTTCCACCGGATGCTGCACGCAGTGGAGCTCAGCCTCGTGATCCTGGCTTGCGCTATCGTCTCGGCTCTCGTTGGGGAACCGGGGATTGCCGAAAAATGGATGATCTGGATTTTGCTTCCAGCTACGGTGCTAGTCAACGTAGGACATTTCATTGCAAACATGGCTTCTACAAGGCTCAAAGCTAATTAGTTGGAAGGGAGGAAGAAAATGACGACAGGAACTTTGCCGCGCATTGGCGTTGTTGTCCTGACGATGGGAAATCGCCCCATCGAATTGAAACGCGCATTAGAGTCTTTGCTGGCACAGAAGAGCGTTCAAATTGATGCCGTGGTTGTAGGCAACGGGTGGGACCCTGTGGACATTCCGGCGCCCATCAAAACACACTTCCTTCCTGAGAACCTAGGTATTCCTGCAGGACGCAATGCAGGCGTGAACCATGTGCAAGGAGAATTCCTTTGCTTCCTGGATGATGATTCTTGGTTCCTCGACGAAGATTTTTTGATCACCTCCGTTGAACGTTTCAAGCGGTACCCGAAAATGGGACTCCTACAGCCCCGAATTACGGATCCTAAATCCTTAGAAAATGATCCAACGCGGTGGATTCCACGTCTTAATAAACGTACCGCCGAAGAACCGAGCAAGGTCTTCCACGTGGGGGAGACCTGCTTAGTCAGCCCCAGAGCACTTTTTGATGCGACTGGCGGGTGGGCCGCAGGTTTCTGGTACGCCCATGAAGGAATCGAACTCGCTTGGCGAATTTGGGATACCGGACATTATGTTTGGTACGCAGGGGACATGCGCATTGGCCATCCGGTTGTGGATCCGCGCCGACACGACGAGTTTTATCGCCTGAACGCTCGCAACAGAGTTTGGCTGGCACGAAGAAACTTGCCTGCACCGTTGTGTTGGATCTATCCGACATCTTGGTTACTGGTGGAGTGCCTCAGAATGCGGAAAAACCGCTCCGCGGTTCGTCAATACTTGGGTGGTTGGCGCGCTGGCTGGCGTGGTAGCCCATGGCACCGTGAAACTCGGCCTAAACTGAAGTGGTCTACCGTGCTTAGAATGACTCTGGCAGGACGGCCCCCAGTTCTTTAATCTGGCCGGCGGGCGCAGAGCCCACCACAATAACTATGCATCAGCAACATGACGTGGAGGTAAACATGGCTAAAACAGTTCTTACTTACGGTACGTTCGATTTGTTCCACATTGGACACCTGAACATTCTCAAGCGACTCAAAGAAAAGGGCGACCGTCTCGTAGTCGGCGTTTCTACCGATGAATTCAATGCGATCAAAGGCAAAAAGCCTATCGTGCCCTTCGCCCAACGGCTGGAGATCGTTCAAGCCATCAAGTACGTAGATCTGGCTATCCCGGAGGAAAACTGGGAACAGAAGCGTCTTGATATCAAAAAATATGATGCCAAGGTATTCGGCATCGGCGAAGACTGGCAGGGTAAGTTCGATGATCTGGATGACGAAGTCGAAGTAGTCTATCTGCCTCGTACCGCAGGAGTTTCGACTACCGAGATGAAGCGTGTGCTAAGCGAGTTTGATGAACGCCATGTCGAGTCATTGAAAAACACTCTCGACGCGCTAAGCCAGATTGTCAAAGAACTTAGCTAGGTCCCACGCGTCACACTAGGTCCAGAGGAGATTACTCCTGCCCATAGGCCTACTTCGCGCTTCATTAAAGTGCTCTCCAACTGGATGATGCCTGCGACTTTTAAGATCTGTCGGCAGGAGATGCGGGTACCTTGCTATTGCGTTCTCATTGACTGAAAAGAACACCGAACAAATCACCGAAATTACAATGAGTTTTGCAGACGCACACTCGCAAAACCATGGAGTGACAATGAGCAGGATGCTGTGTCGGCTACCGCAAGTTGACGCATCAGGTCGTGTGAGCGTAAATCGCGTCCGCTATTCAGGACGACAGCTTTGAAGTAACTTTCATCTGGATGGGATGACCATGGCAGCCCACAGCCGCCGGCGAATCCATTCACATCCCGCGGACGTTGCTTCAAGGGTGGAACCTTATCTCAACTCCACGGTTTTACATGTATGCGGACTCAAGTTTCATGGATCCAGCGTGGGACATCTAGTACTTGCGCAGAATATTCTCGGTGAAGTCTCGGACTGATCTCTGGTCTTGTGGACGAATTACGTTGTACGGCTACGTAGAATATAGGCGTACGTCAATGAATTTCGAGGATGGGTTTGCACGTGGACTTCGCTGGATGGAGAGGGAAAATCGGGCAGTTGCTGCCTCAACAACTTGTGCAGCAACTACTTAAATCTCGTATCAGCCTTGCGCCGGCTTCCGTTGGCAGCATCCTGGAATTACGCGAAGAGAACGAAACCGCTGTTCGTGCGATCGCGAATAGTGCTGGCATTGAATATACGTGGGATGAAAACTCGTGCAGGTTTGTCATTGGACGCGGGCCTTGGAACCTACTGCAGTCCGAACTTAGAGGAAACGGTTTATTTGTGGCTCAATTGGCCGAGGCCGGCTCTTACTCAGCCTCTGAGTCTTGGTCTGTGAGCCTCACATCCTTGGAATCGGGCGTACTTGGCGCCGGCGCGATGTGGGATGTATTTCCAGATACCCCTGACCCGATCCACGACGTGATGGATTACGTAGGTCCTGTTGACGCTGTGTATACGTGGGTTAATTCTGCGGATCCCACGTGGCAGACAGACTACGAGCAGGCGAAAGCAAATGCAGATGGTCACCTGAACAGCAGTTCCACTGATCCCGGACGCTTCGTATCTCATGATGAATTGAAGTTCTCAATTCGCTCCCTGGAACTCAATCTGCCATGGATTAACCACATTTATTTGGTCACTGCCGGGCAAGTCCCGTCATGGCTCGTAGAAGAACACCCGAAAATTACTATCGTTGATCATACGGAAATTTTGGATGCTAAGTGCCTGCCAACCTTCAACTCGCACGCAATCGAATCCCGGTTATCGTTCATTCCGGGGTTGGCAGAACGGTTCATCTACATCAACGATGATGTGTTTTTTGGAAGACCGGTCTCACCAAATGTGTTTTATGGTCCTGCAGGACAAGCGAAATTCTCGCTCTCGCCAGGACATTTTATGGATGCGGACGAGGTCGAACTACCTGTCAACTCGGCCGCCAAAAACAACCAATCGTTGATGAGATCCACATATCACCGGACAACATCGCGAAAGTTCAAGCACGTTGCGCATCCCCAATTGAGAAGCATCCACGAGCTGGCTTACAAACAGTATCCAGAAGAACTCGCCCGGACAGCCGGACATCAATTTCGCCATCCAGCGGATATCTCCTTACCATCGTCGCTAGCTCATCAACTCGCTGCCCGCACAGCGATGGGCTATCCGACGGAGATAGACTACGCATACCTTGATATAGGCGACAGCAACTTTGCCCTGCAAGCACTCAGGCTAACTCGCGGCGTGCTTCCACAAATGTTTTGTCTGAACGAAGTTCGCCAGAGCTCGCAGGTGCAACAGCAGGAACGGGTAATCAAAAACTTGTTCCAGAGTATGTACCGATATAGATCTTCATTTGAAAAGTAGAATCCGGTTTAGAGCCGGGTTCTCAACGATAGTGACGCACAAATTTAAGGAACACATCTCAGTGGCATTCAAGAAGCATTCCGCGCAGGCACTAGTACAGTCGCTGGTCAGCGATTTGCGAGACCAACGGCTAAAGCGGAAAACCTACCGCTACTACTCGGGCCATCACTCGTTAGCCGTGGAATCTGTCGACGGTCGGTTAAACGTCGAAGCCGAACTGAACTATGTACCGCGCGCTGTCGCCGTACTTCATGGACGCCACATCGTGTTTTCCGAGCCTGTCATCTCTAAATCTCACGAGTCTGCAGACCGTTTCCATGCCACAGCCACCTTAGGGCTGGACCAGGTTCTGGACGCTTGGGAAGAGTATCGCGAACTTGCGACGTCAGACTCTGATGAATTGGATCCAGAGGAAGACGGTGAAACCAAGTCCGAGATCGAAGAGGTCGAGGAGGAAGACGGGCTTCCTGCTGGAACCGTGAGGTTGGCATTTACTTTTGAATGCGAATACACAGAGCTGCCCAGCGCTATCGCCTGGATCCAAGTTGAACCACAGGGTGAACTGCTGCGTCGAAAAGAAGTCAAGGCCCTCGTAGAAGAAGGCGAACTTCTCCTGGATGGTCCGGTGATTGCCCACCGGATTATGGGGCGCTTTGAAAAGACTGAACTACTCGGTGCCGGCAGCTATCACACGGGCGAACGCAGCACCGGAGTATACGTCAACAAACGAGCCGAAATTTCGATTGGTATCAACCGTGAAGTTTCGCATTCGTATCGTATTCGGACGGATAAGACCCAGGTTCACGCGGGTATCCTTTCTCTCGCCGGAGTCCTAGACACCCAAACCGACCGCCTGACCGCCGCGCGATTAAGTGTCATTGCGCGCCGCACTCAAAGTGAGTTCGAAGCACCAGTTCAGCTGGACCTTGACTTGGACCTCGCCGAGCGCCGGTTCGGCAAGGCGACCTACAAGTGGCAAGCCGACTTGGATTTCGCTGCGCAGGATTGGGAGTTATTTGACCGAGGCGACAATTACGACATCTACCTGATGATCAGCCATGCCTGTAGCGACGAGGAACGGCGGATGCGTGTCACCAGGACACCATATATTGTCCGTTCCACTACGCAGGCCGGCGCCGTGCACAAGGGCAGCCAAACGCTGGCGATTTCTCCGTACTTCACCTTCAAAGCAAAATCGACGTCGTTGATTCTTGAGGTGTACGAGAAGGAAGCCTTCGCAGTGCTCGAAGACTCTCGCGCCAAGAGCTTCCCCGTCCTTGAGAGTGGAAGCAAGCCAATCTGGATTGTTGGCGAGCTTTCCTATAAAGCTCAAGACAATGCGCTACACCTGTTCCGCTATCTTCGTAGCCAACGCCAAGATATCGATGCGTATTACGTCATCGATGAAAATTCCCCAGATCTGCGAAACTTTGCTTCCATGGATCACGTTGTTTTCCACGGAAGCAAGGAGCATTTCGAACTCGCAACACGGGCTTCGCGATTTGTTGGTACGCATCATGCCGACTACCTGTATCCAACACGGCATCAGAGTTTCTCGGCAAGGACTCGTGCGACTCGCGTATTCCTGCAGCACGGAGTTATGGGAACCAAGTGGATGGTGCCGAACTACGGCAAGAATTCGCCGGGCTTCACCACCGACTTGTTCATGGTGTCTTCGGATCGAGAGAAACAATATATCGTTTCCGATTTCTTGTATTCACCGGAAGACGTCAAGGTCACCGGACTCTCGCGCTTTGACTCCCTGCTGGCAAACGACATTCCAACGAACAAGAATATGCTGCTGATCATCCCTACCTGGAGGGACTGGCTGCAAAATGAGGAAGCCTTCCTCGAATCGGCGTACCTCCAGGAATGGAAGGACCTGCTGTCATCACCTGAACTAGCGCAGATGGCAGCCAAGCACTCCCTGGAAGTAGTTTTCAGCCTGCACCCAAACATGCAGCACTTCCGTGAGCATTTCCAAGACACGCCCGCGCGATTAATCGTCCAGGGCGAAGTAGATGTCCAGGAGCTTATCAAAACCGCCGCGGTCATGGTCACCGACTACTCTTCCGTTGCATTTGACTTCAGCTTCCTTCACAAGCCCGTGCATTACTTCCAATTTGACCGTGCGAGGTTCCTGGGGAAACAGGGGTCCCATCTAGACCTTGACGCTGAACTTCCAGGCCGCATTGCGTTCGACAGCGCCAGCCTGCTCACTGATCTTGCTGAGACCATGGACCGTGGAAAGAGCATGGAGCCACAGTTTGTTCAGCGCGCAGATGTTTTCATTTCGCACCGCGACCAGAACAACAGCCAGCGTGTGACCGAGGAAATTGAGAAAGCAGCTCTTCGCAAGCGTTCCCAGGATGGCTGGAAAGCAGAACTCCCCGAAAAACTGAAAGGCCGCTTCCGCAAGAACAAGCGGTATTACTCGGTGATGCGGGCCATGTTCAAGACGGTCTCGCGGACCCCGATGGATGAGAATCTCGTAGTTTTTGAATCGGGTCTGGGCAAGCAATATGGTGACTCACCGCGATACATTTACGAGGAGCTCGTACGCAGTGGCGATACCCGCAAGAAAGTTTGGATCTATTCAGGCGCGCACCGCTTCACCGATCCGAATACCATCACTATCCAGCGCCTGTCTCCGGAGTACTTCTGGTATTTGGCCAGGGCCAAGTTCTGGGTAACCAACCAGAGCTTCCCGCACTATTTGCGCCGGCGCAAGAACGGCATTTATCTTCAGACCTGGCACGGTACGCCGCTGAAGCATATGGCGTTGGATATCGAAGAAATCCATGGTCGTGATGAAGGTTATGTGCAGCGGGTACTCAATGCGACCAAACAATGGTCGCACTTGATTTCACCGTCAAAGTACACTACCGACGTCATGAAGTCGGCGTACTCGTTCTCCGGAACTGCCACCGAACTGGGCTATCCGCGCAATGATATCCTCATGGCTCCTGACGCCGCGGCACGTGAAGTCTCGATACGCGAAGGATTGGGACTTGCTCCGAACGTTCGTACGGTGCTTTATGCTCCGACCTTCCGCGACGACGCTGGAACCGGGCGTGGGCGCTTTAAGTTTGAGCTGCCGATGGACCTTGAAGAGTTTGATCGCCGATTTGGCGAGGACACCGTCCTGCTGCTGCGCATGCATGTACTGGTATCTAATGCGATCAGCATTCCGGAGGAACTCAACGCACGCATTTTAGACGTTTCTGGATACCCGGATATCCAGGAACTTTACCTTGCCGCAGACGTGCTGATCACCGACTATTCTTCAGTGTTCTTTGACTATTCGTTGCTTCGCCGGCCTGTCGTCTTCTACGCGTATGATCTGGAAAGCTATCGCGATAACCTGCGTGGATTCTATCTTGACTACCAGAACGAAATGCCTGGTCCGATTGTTGAAACCGAAGCGGAACTTTGGGATACCGTCGCCGATGCCCTGGAAGGCAAAAACATCGGGGGAGTGGAACGAGAAGCATTCGTGAAACGGTTCGCACCACAAGATGATGGTTTTGCCTCACGCAGAGTCGTTCAGAAGTTCTTCCCGCAGAACAATTAGCGTCAGTACTTAGCCCGGCAGTCTTCAAGGCTGCCGGGTTTTCGCGCTCTTGGATACCAACACGGGAGTAATAACCAATTCTGGCTGGCGTTATAAGGCAGAATCATCTGGTGGGCATTGAACCACGGGGTGATCTCTTCCGTGGAATGGCTTAGGTCGATGGTAAAAGGGTTAAAGTGAACAGGTATAGTCTCCGTGTTGTCTTAGGAATTGGACGACGTCTCGAACGTCGCGGCAGGTATCGCCTGGCTGCAGTTTTCTATGAACGGGTACTGAAAACCAAGATCCTGAAATCCGACGAGGTTCGGTTCCGTTTAGGGCTGTGCCAATACAAGTCAAAGAAATACTCGCTGGCCATGTCCAACATGGAAATGGCCATTGCACACCAGCCCCATCTCTATGGCTGGATCCAATCGTTGGCATTGAACATGCAACGCATGAAAAAATTTGATCGTGCCTTGGAATTGTTTGCCGTCGCCTGCGCCGGACAGCCGCACAATGTTCGCTGGCATCAGCGTTATGCCAAGTGTGCGGTAGCGGCGCGCAACAAAGACTTGGCCGGGAATATCCTTGAAACTTTGGTGACCAAGTACCCCTTGGATCCTGAGACTTCCGAAGCTCTCGCGACCCACCTGCTGGTTACCGGCCAACGCTGGCGAGAACTCGAAGTACGAATTAACTTTTCTCACGTTCATAGCCAAGACGCTCAGTGGATGTTCCTCTCGGGCCAGGCGGCACAGTTCATGTCCCGTTTCGACCAAGCACGAGACTTTTATCTGGAAGCCGTCGCACTCGAGACACAGCATTCGAAGGCCTGGTACGGGCTGGCGCGCGCTTATGAAGAGCTGGGAGACCACGAAAGTTCCAGTGACGCTGATGCGCAAGCTGTGCTTACCTCTGGTAACGAGCGGATACATAAGCTCGGCATTGGCCGGTTGCATGAGCGTGAAAGTGACTGGAACCGAGGCGAACGGTCCTATCGGCGGGCACTGAATGAATCCGGTGATCCAGAAATTCGGCAAGCGTTGAATTACCGCGCGGGAGAAGTGAACAGCAAGCTGTTCAATCTTGATGTTGCCGCCAAGTATTTCGGTGAATCTCGAGCCACGGCTACGAGCATTGAAGAACAAGTCATCTCTGCCTACGCGCAAGCACGTGCCTATGCGCGTGCGGATGATTTTGCCAGTGCCGCCAATACCTACTCCACATTTGTCGAATTACTTCCGGAGCAGAGCCGGGTAGAAATTCCTGTAGCGCTTTACCGATATGCCCACGCGCTGCATCAACTGGGTAGGTATGAACAAGCAACAAATGTCTATTTGCGGGCCGCAGATGCGTGGGGGTACCTCACCGATGAGCTCAAAGTGCCGGCGGTTGCTGGCCCCCGCGCCGCAGAATGCATAGAACTTGCCCAAAGCGCCGAGGATCGGGAGCAATGGCAGCTGGCCGCTGATAGCTACCGTGACGCGTTGTGGCACACCTCAACCACGCAGCGTATGTGGCAAGCCCGTGCCGGACAGGCGCTCAGCAAAATCAGCGAGCCACAACTGGCCTGTCAGTACTTTGAGAACATGCTGCTTTTCAACGAAATTGCAGTCGCAGGAATCGGGAACGCGCTCAAGGGTGCGGGACGCCACCGTGGAGCACTGTTCATTCATGCATCCGAACAGTTGCCATTGGAAGAGAAGCTCGTAGTTTTTGAATCCTCACACGGTAAGAATATTCATTGCCACCCTTTGGCAATCTTCCTGCAGATGCGCAACGATCCACGCTTTGAGGGTTTCCGCTACGCCTGGGTCTACAACGACCATACACAAACCCCGGCGCAACTAGCCGACTATCCAGACGTCGCAGTCATCAAGCAGCATTCGGATGCTTACATACGATTACTCGGTACGGCGAAGTACCTGGTGAATAATGCAACGTTCCCAACGTATTACGCGCGTAGGGAGGGGCAGCAGGTACTGAACACCTGGCATGGCACGCCGCTGAAGTTCATGGGCAAGCTCGTTAAAGGCGCGGTGGGTGAGCACCGGAATGTGCAACGCAATTTCCTTCAAACCACGCACCTGATGGTACCCAATGAGCACACCTTGAAGACTCTCTCCATGGACCATGACCTGGATGGCATCTTCCCAGCCAAGGTGGCCCTGACTGGCAGCCCTCGCATTGATTCGATGATTAACCTCAGCCAGGAACGAAAAGATGAAATTCTAAGCCTGCTCGGAATTGATGCGCAGAGTAAAGAGCCGGTCGTTCTTTTTGCGCCCACGTGGCGCGGTCAGCTCAACGACCGAAGCTACGATGTGAATTCTCTAGTCTCGGATGTTGCACGGATGGCCAACGGCGCGCACCACATGTTGTTCCGCGCACACCGCTTTGCCGAGCAGCTCATCGGCGATGCCGAGCTGGATGCGGCCATTGTGCCCGCGTCCATCGACACCAATGAGTTACTGGCGGTAGTCGACATACTCATTACCGACTACTCCTCGATCTTCTACGACTTCCTGCCTGCACGTAAGCCAGTTCTTTTCTATACGCCAGATTTTGCATCCTATGACGCCGAACGCGGCCTGTATTTTGACAGGGCTACCTGGCCTGGCTCTGTCAGTGACAGCATTGACGAGTTAGTTGATGAATTGCACCTTGTGCTGGATACCCCCGCGGTCAAATTGCATGAAAACTTCGCGGATAACGCCGCTGAATTCGCGCCTTTGGAAGATGGGGAGGCAAGCAAGCGCGTGATTGAATTCTTCTTCTTTGAAGACGATTCACACGTACTTGCGCCTGCATTGGAGCAACGCACCAAACTGTTGTTCTATCAGGGCCCGTTTAAGCCCAACGGCATTGCCACGGCATTCGTTAACTTGATTGGTGCGCTAGACCCAGACAAGTACTTGGTCACTGTGGCCGTGGACATGAATGCAACTGCTGCTGACCCGGCAGCACTGGAGATCCTCAACTCGCTGCCGAGCCATGTAAAGGTGCTTCCGCGCGCGGGCACCACAGCCATGTCGGCAGAGGAACGTTGGGTTTCGGATTCGTATCATGCACAACGCGGATTCAGCTCGCCCGAGGCAGAACAAATTCACCTCAACACCATGGCCAGAGAAATGCGCCGCAGTTTCGGGGCTGCCCACTTTGACGTCGCAATCAACTTTGAAGGGTACTCGCGGTTCTGGGCGGCACTTTTTGCTGCAGCACACAGCCACGCAACAAAAACTTGCATCTACCTCCATAACGACATGGTGGGCGAGTGGCTCCTACGTTTTGGCAGCATGCCGGGCCTCTTCGCCACCTATCCCCACTATGACCGCCTGGTTTCCGTCACGGACAGCGTTGGCGAAGTTAACGAACGCGAACTGGGTCAACGTTTTAATATCGACCCAGCTTCGTTTACCGTTTCCGAAAATCTGTTGGACCTCGTAAAACCTGCGCAATGGTCACAACTGTCTGAAACGGTGCATGAGTTCCCCGGCGAAGGCCTTACGGTCTTCGCCAATATGGCACGTCTTTCCCCAGAAAAAGGACAGGCCAAACTGCTGCGCGCATTCGCGGAAGTCCACGCAGCTAATCCGAACACGCGCCTGTTGCTTATCGGTGATGGTCCTCTGCGGATGACCCTAGAAGAGCAGATTCTTGAACTGGGACTGGATGGCAAAGTCGCAATAACAGGGCTGTTGGCAAATCCGTTCCCCACGTTGAAATCTGCAGACTGCTTTGTCTTCTCTTCCGACTACGAAGGTCAGGGCCTTGCCCTGATCGAAGCCATGATGCTTGGCCTTCCGGCAATCTCCACCGACGTTGTAGGTTCACACAGTGTGCTGGTTGGCGGCTACGGACAATTAGTCGAGAACTCCGTTGCAGGGTTAAAGGAGGGAATGAAAAAGTACCTCGCAGGGTATCGAGCCGAGCGGGAGTTTGATGCTGCTAGTTATCAGAAACAGGCCTTGAAACAGTTCGAATCACTTGTTGAGCAGCCTGCGCAAGTCTTGCAATAAAAAGTTAGTTCTCTAGCAGGTCCAGTGTCTCTGAAATGAATCTGGACATGCTGGCTCCGGGGGTGATGTCTCCGAAGTAACGTTCAATCAGAGCGTTGCGTTCGGCATCATCCGAGTCCATAGCGTGGTGAATCAGCTCCGCAGCTTGGCCAGCCTGCATTGAATCCATACTGGGCAGCTGCTCCAGAGCCGGAGAATCTGCCACTACTGCTTCGGAAGATACCGGAGTGGTAATAAACATTGGTTTACCCGTGGCGAGGAAGTCGTAGGCAACCGCAGAAATATCGGTGATGCAGGCGTCCGCCTTAGCCCACTGCCAACCCCAATGCGCCGTATCGTCAAAAAGCAGCCGGCCTGCAGAACTAGAATTTCCGGCCTCTAGTTTTTCTCGAATCCGAGATACATCAGCACCGTACTCTTTGATGTTGACACCGGACCGTGGATGCGGGCGGAAAATTACGTTGAAGCCTCCGTCATTTATCAGTGATTCAATAATTTGGACGCCGTGGCTCGACACGGATCCGTAATTCATCGAGGGACGGTCACCTTCCCACGTGGGGGCGTACAGCACGGTAGGCAACTTGTTATTCAGTGAATAGGGAGCTAAATACGTGGCGTCAATCTGAGGCCGTCCAACGAGTTTGGTGCGCTCTGTGGCATCGTAGTTGCGCAAGTTCTTCGCCAGGCGATCCCGAGCCGCCTGACCAGCCCCAAAAACGTAGTCATAAGACTTCAGCTGATTTGACCACATATAGGCCTTTTCGCTTTCGCCGTGGCAGATAAAGACATGATTCGGTTCATTGAGTCGGATCATCTGGAAGTTCTTGATGTTCTGGTTGACGTAAAAGACGACATCAATACGTTGTGAATTAATGAGGGCTTCTACGTCACCGATTGTTGGTGCTAGAAATACCGGCAGTGGGCATTCCTCGGATAGCTCCAATGCTGTTCCGGCCTGTCGGGCAATCACGACTACCGGAACTGACTGTGCCAGCTGCTGCAGCGGCGCATACCATTGGCGCAATTGATAAGCATTGACCATGTCATCTGCAAAGTACAGGGCCACCCGGTAGCGATGCTCGCCTTGGGGGAGCCGGAACAGATGCTGAGCGTGACGATTTACGTGCGAGCGTTGTTGCTGCGCGGTGAGACGCTTATTGGCGTAGTCAACTGCACTGGCCAAAACTGGTAAAGCACGCATGAGAACCCTTAGTGATGATGAAACCTGAGACAATCCTATGCGTGTGATCTATTGTTTATCCAAAAGATATGCCCTAGCGCAGGAGTGTTCAGCTTCCATACTCTGCCATGCGTGAGATAAAGTGTGTTCAGTGCAACAACGATTCTTAGTCAGCGGAACGGTTTTCAGTTTGGGAACTAGGCTCCGCGCAAGCTAAGATGAAATGTCGGACTATGTTTAAGTAGGAGTCATCATTAGCGGTAAGCGTTCTGATCGATCGTCACACGGCGAACTCGATCGCAAGTCGCCATTGGTTATATCAGCCATGGAGCTCGGTCGTGCACCAGGATCCATGAGGACTCTCAACGAGCAAGTCCCGGCACCCGCAGATGTGGGTAACGCACTCATTGGTATTCGTGGAGGATCTGAGGTTTCCTTAGATCTTCGCCTTGAAGCTGTACACGAGGGCATTTTGGTATCCGGCATCGCCACGGTGGAAATCGCTGGCGAATGTGGACGGTGCCTTAATCCTATCGGGTTCAAGTACGGGGCTGATATTCAGGAACTCTTCTACTATGAAGATAGTGATGAATTCGAAGAAGATGATGATGTAGATCAGTATTGGGTTATCGGTGACCACATGGACATCGATCCGGTATTGCGGAACGCAGTGGGAACTGTCCTGCCGTTTCAGCCGGTATGCCGGGACGATTGTTTAGGACTTTGCAATGAATGCGGAGCCAACCTGAATGATGATCCTGAGCACCACCACGAGGTAGTTGATCCTCGTTGGGCAGCGCTTGCGCAGTTGTCCGAGGCCGCCACAGAAGATGTGGCAACAGACAAAACGTCAGACGAGAGAGAAGAGAAGTAGTCGTGGCTGTTCCAAAGCGGAAGATGTCCCGTGCGAATACTCGTGCCCGCCGTGCACAGTGGAAGGCTACCGCGCCGAGCTTGGTGAAAACCATGGAAAACGGTCGCGTTACCTACAGCCTGCCTCACCAGGCAAAGGTTGTCACTGACTCAGCAGGTACCGAGTTGTTCCTTGAATACAAGGGTCGCAAGGTAGCAGACGTCTAAGACATGTCTTCTAAAGAAGAACTTTTGAAGCGTCTCGGAATCAACTTAGATTCCGAGACGCTTCATCTTTCATTGACCCACCGTTCGTATTCATACGAAAACGGTGGCATACCCACGAACGAGCGCCTGGAGTTCCTCGGCGACTCCATTCTGGGATTCTGCGTTGCAGAACATCTTTATCAGAGCTTCCCGGATCTGGCTGAAGGTGACCTCGCGAAGCGTCGCGCCGCAGTAGTCAGTACACGTGCACTGGCCAGCATCGCCCGAGAGCTCGAAATCGGCAAACATATTCTTTTGGGACGCGGCGAAAGCCAGTCCAACGGTGCAGATAAATCCTCCATCCTCGCCGACACCATGGAAGCGCTCATTGGCGCTGTTTACCTGTCCCACGGCATGGACGAAGCACGCCAGATGGTCATGCGCTTTATTGGACCGCTTCTTTCGGATCCTCTGTTGCTCGGCGCTGCCACCGACTGGAAAACCGTCATTCAAGAAGAAGTCGCTGCGACCAAAAATGGTGAAATGCGTTATGCGGTCACCGGCTCAGGCCCAGATCATGCACGCTCCTACGTGGCAGAACTTCTTATTGCAGACAAGGTCTATGGCACCGGCTCCGGTCCTTCCAAGAAGGAAGCCGAACAAGAAGCCGCACATAACACCTGGAACATGCTTCACCCCGGTGAAGACCTCCCGGCAAACTAAAGTTGCACCATGCCTGAACTCCCTGAAGTGGAAGTTGTACGTGTTGGACTCGACAAGTGGGTAAGAACCCGCTTGATCGAGTCCGTCCAGGTGCTTGACCCACGTTCGGTTCGCCGGCATATCGATGGTGCTCAAGACTTTGAAGAAACACTTACGGGCTGCACGCTGAGATCAGTTGTGCGCCGAGGCAAATTCCTCTGGATGGACCTCGAAGGTCTGCCAGAACCCACAGCACTCGTAGCCCATCTCGGGATGAGTGGGCAACTGCTTGTCGAAGAACCAGAAGCTCCGGATGAAAAGCACCTCAAGGTGCGCCTATCTCTGGCCGAGCGGTCTGACGCGCCGAGCGAACTACGTTTTGTTGATCAGCGTATTTTCGGCGGGATGTTCCTCTCTCCGCTAGTTCCCACTATGGACGGTTACCCCGGTGGCGCAGGCAGCGAGCAGCCATTGATCGCGCAGGCGGCGTCGCATATCGCTCGCGACGTCTTGGACCCACATAGAGATCCACATGATTTGTACTTGGCTCTACGCAAGCGCTCCACAGACCTGAAGCGTGCCATCCTTGACCAAGGAATTATTTCCGGCGTTGGAAACATCTACGCTGACGAAGCCCTGTGGCAGGCAGGCCTCTCAGGATTGCGAAATACAGCAACGATACGCCGTCCAGAAGTCACCCGGTTGTACAACGCGCTCGTCGACGTGATGACCCGGGCCCTGGAAGCTGGCGGAACAAGCTTCGACTCCCTTTATGTCAATGTCAACGGCGCCAGTGGTTACTTTTCGCGGTCGCTCAATGCCTACGGACGCGAAGGAAAAACATGCGTTCGTTGCGCGGATAACGGCCGTGAATCGCTCATCCGCCGAGACCCCTTTATGGGACGTTCATCTTACAGTTGCCCGGTATGCCAACCAAGGCCGCGGCACAGAAACCGATAATGTAATCGCCGGTTCCATGCCCTACGTTGCGTCGTAAAGAATGGCTTCCCCTGTGACCTGCTCATAATTAACTGGTAAGAGATTTTCGGGCTAATATTTGATTATCCTCAGCATTTTTGCGCGTTGAAAGGAAGTTTACGCAGGATGGAATCACCTAACGTAACTGTTCTAAATCGAAAGTCCATTTCCGGACTTCCGATCCACGGAAAGCTAGCGCTGAATCGTGGTGCTCAGAAGCTTGTCTGTTTCATGCCCGCTGCGCTCCCGAAGAAATTGGACAGAGATCCGCTCCAACTTTCTCGCTTCCGTTGGCGTGAATCGTTGACCAAGTACCATGTGTTGGCACTGGCCGATCCCGCGATGACGTTACACTCTGAGCTTCTAGGTGGCTGGTATATCCATCCTGATGCAGACTTAATCGTGGAAATGGCTGACTTGGTTTCTGACCAAGTCAAAGTTTTGGGCCTTGAAAATTCCGATATTCTGTTTTATGGTTCCTCCCTAGGCGGGTATGGAGCTTTGGCCATGGCTTCCTTGTTGAAAGGAGCTACAGCTATCGCGGAGGTCCCTCAAATTGACGTCTCCAAATGGAGTGTCCGGATAGCGGTTAAAGCAATTGAACAGCATATCCTTAAGCAGACGTTTGACGATTTCCGCTTGGTACAGCCGCATAAAGTCGACCTGCGGGATCGCTTTAGGCTTTCCGGCGTCGTACCTCAGTTTAAGATCATAACCAACGAAAAGGACGCTACTTTCGATCTCCAGAACGAGTTCATGAGTGACATCAAAAACTTGGGTATTCCTTTATATGGTGTACAGCGATTGCATTGTATTACGGAGTTATCTGGTCACAAAGCACTCGGTCAAGAATTAGTTATCAAGGAGATTGACGAATGGGCATCTACTTCACTAATCTAAACGACTACGAGTGACTTTAAGCGCACTATGATGTTAAATCGCTCATTGAACTGAAACGGGCTACGGGTAGCACTTTGCAAAGTGTTTGATTCGCACAAATTTGCGACGCTATTTGAGGCTCAGTGCGGACACAATAAAGTCGTAGAACTCGCTCTGGTAGTGGTATGGAGCGGGCCCCCACTTGTGATCTTCTGTTGATTTACTGACCTCAGCTGGAGGGACAATCATCTGGAAACCTAATTCTCGCAAGTGCTCGAAGTAAGGTTCATAAAGGCTATTTCCTTTTTCAGAACTCCAATTGCGGTAACGCGGCGTTGCACTACCTTGGACTGTTTCATCCGTCCATGCTGACTTAATCAGGTAGGTTTTGTCGAAAATTCCGAGGTCTACAAGCGATTTTTTAAAGGTATTGGCTGCATTCTTCCAAAGGTTAAAGTGAATTTCGGTGCCCATCGGGACCGAGGCTTTTGCTACAGCGGAGGATTCCATGAGCTCGGATTTTTTGAGCTCGGCAGAATTCGTAATGTAAGTTCCGCCAGATAATCGGAAGACACCAAGTCTCTCGCTAAGAATGTCGAATAGAAAAACGTCAACATCATCCGCGACCTTGCGAATAGTAGGCAGGAGATTTGACTGAATGTCGCCTTTCACCATACGAGAATTGAATTGGGCCGACAATCCGCGCATGTTGATGCGTGTTTCGGGTTTAGACGACGCGCTGATGAGGGACTGCCGGGCGACGTAAGCAAGTAGAGTATGTTCGTCCTTGACCAACTCAAAGGTGTCGCGAGAAACGCATCCGCCATAGATGAGAAAGTTAGCCATGAGGTCCTGTCATAGTTGGGATAATTGAGTTTTCCGACAATTCTGGGCAGTTCGCTAAATGATCACGGGAAATTAGAATTCTACCGCAGTTATGAATCACGGTTGGGATTCTCGCTTCATCCTGAACTGTGCCGTGGAAGCAATGCTACGTCGGATCTTTCGTTGCCAGACAGGTGAAAAGGTCATGATTTCGACAGTGGAATTACTAGCCAAAGCTCAACCAAGTGAGGATACCGCCAAGACTGTAAAGGTCACGAAGCTGCTTTTTAGTCATGACATTGGACGTGATCAGTTTCTCGACATAATTGGCGTCAACCAAGTCGAATATCTGGCTTTCACGAGTTTGCTCATAGGCGCTAGCCAGCAATTCTTTGCCGGTATTTTTGTAAACGATCTGCCAAAAGCTGACTCCCATCTTGTTGGCTTCAAGTGTTTTGACACGACGATCTGCAGGCGTTAGCTCCGGCTCCTTCGCGCTGATGCGAGATAAGGTCTGCAGGAACGGGCTGGTTTCTGTCGTCGAGGGTGTAAGAGCATTTTTGAAATCGATGGGATTGTCTTTAGCCGGCCAGCCAAGAGTTTCAGGTGGTCGACGGAAACCGCGCAATGCTTCGTTGAATCGGTCATAGTCAAAAGGTTGGGACACCAAGTCTGAGAACATTGAATCCATGAGATCGAAACCAACGATATTCGACATGCGGGAGGATTGTGTGGTTCGTCGGCTAAGTTCAAATCCTGCGACGGAGTAGAGCGGATCGAATCTAGAACCAATGCGACTCCAAAGCAACGAAGTTTGCCCAATATGATAGCGATTACGGACATGTGTATAGAAGGCATCCGCCACGAAGTCAGTTCCCGCGTAACAGTCATCAAGGAACTCGAATTTGGTCATCAGCTTAGCTGATACTTCCTGCACAGCCCGCTCTGAGACATAGCTATTTTTATTGCGAGCGCTTGGCATGAAGCTTGAGACCAACAGATTCTTGTCTAGCTTGCCGCCGCTATGGATCACCCGGTTGCCGTAAAATGTGCGGAGCACTTCGCCATAGCCGCCACCCATCGCCGCGACGTTGACTGAGACTTCTCGTCCGTGCGGACCAGTGTTGGTGATGCCACCGCTGGCAAAGAGAGCGCCCATGAGTCGTTCGGACATGTTCTGAGTGGGAGCAGTTGTCAGGCCTGCACCGTTGGTACGTCTCAACGAGAACCGACGCGTCAAACCATCTGCGATGACACGATCCGTAGATCCATCAGGACCTGAGCAAAACAAGTCGATTTTATCGTGGAGTCCCAGATTAAGAATTGCGGAGAGTACGAGTCTCGAATCGAATCCACCAGTAAGATGTGAAATAACTTGATCTGCGCCCGAATTAGCGATCGCGTTTACGTTGCTCAAGACATCATTGCGGAGGGTGCTGAAAACCTCGTACAGGGACATGGACGAGTACTCGTCCAGGATTTTGTAGTTCTGTACGCGGACCTGGGATTCTTTCAATACCAAGTACTGGAATGGCTCGATTGACTTAACATTTTTATAACTCGATGCAGTCAAACCTCCATTTCCCAACAAGAGGCGTTCAACCTGGAACTGGGGATCCTTTACCATGTTGACGCCACGATCTTCAGCAGCCTTCGCCAGCTCGACATTTGAAGTGCTGATGAACACTTGGCCGGGCTGCTCTAAATACAGCGCCACGGCACCACCAAGTGGGTCTGGTAGACAAGCACTCCACGATTCGGCCGTATCTTCAACATAGAGGGCGCCGGGGTTCTTTGCGCCACGGGCCCACCAATCTGCAATCAATTCCACCGGCCAGCGAGCAGCTGCTTGTGGAAGAACGAATTCAAGATCGGCTGTTCGTCTCACGCACGTGCCATCAAGTACGACGCTACCGTCAACCCAGAATCGTCGGTTTCCGCGAACCACAGGTTCTTGGTGCGGGTGCTGGACAACCCGGCTAACGGAACCTTCCACAGAGGTAGGTGCAGAGCTAATAATCACTGGTGCGGTCAGTCTGATCTTTTCCACGCTGATCCTTAATAATTGAGGTATGTCGGGGCCTGTTGGCAGGTCATGTTCTGTACCCACTCCACTTGTTGTGATGGTATTGCGTGGATGTTCCCGGAACGAATCTAGGCTTCTACCGATTCGGCAAAGACAATTGTTTCAACAGTTTTTAATGGATCCATTAACTGTCGAAGAATTGAAGCGATAAGCTTCGAGGAGGGCGGGGCATGACCTTCGGCAAACTCGTCCACTAGGATGAGGTGATTTTCATCGATTCTGTTAGTGCCGTCCACGATTGGATCTTCCGTATGAAGCTTCCAAAGCGGCGCGAGATGCGATTCTCTGTGCCAGTCACTCTTGTTCTGTAGATAGATGAGTCGACGTGGGTTAGTGAGGGTCCTTGCTTCCAGTACGTCAGTTGAAATTCTGCCATCGGTGCGTATTTTGCAGAATTCTTTCCAATCTTGTTTTGCTAAGGAAGCGTGCGCGAAACCGAAACGGCTCTTTAGAAATGCCTTAACGAAACGTTCTGAGTATTCGTAAATGTCCGTCTGTGGATTCCAGGCTAGAACTGAACAATCTCCAGAGAAACTGCGAGCAAAATTGAGCGCCGCGAATCCACCGCCTGAACCTCCAACGAAAATGAGTTCTCGACTCAGCAATTCTTGGACTGCAACTAAGAGGTTGTTAAGATTCTTTTCGTAGCTATCATTTGGACCACCGAGATACCAACCCAGACCAACTTCCATGTCATCGTCTAGAGTTGGATCCGCGATTGCGATCAGTGGAAGCTTGCTATTAAAGCAGATGCCTAGACCCGAGAAGAACGGCCCTTTTTTCCCATTGCGATTGGACACTGCGCCAGTGAAGAACACGGTCTGAGTGGAATGTTTTTGTTCTGCAACAAACTCGTTTACATAAATATCAATGGATGGTTGGTTATCGGCAAACGCAATGGTGTGCACACCTGCGAAACCGTTCCAGCGCGCTTTGAAATCCTGAACGGAATCCCACATGTAGTGCAATACTTTCCACTGGGCATAGTTCGTATTTGCCACTTCTGTTTGCTCCTCGATACGTCATAACATTAGTTCCTAACATTCTATGTCAGATGCTATTAACGGTCTGAATGACGCAGGCGTCCGCTCGAAATAGTGGTGTAACGGTTGCACACCGTGAAAATTGCTTTAGTACCTGGAGCTGAGAGTTTGGGAAACTCCTGAAGCGAGGATTTCCTCGTTGTACTGTGTCCACGCTTCGACAGCCCACGAGCCGAATGGTTTGTCTGTCAGTGTCACACAGGCTAGGCGATGTTCCGGATCAACCCAGAGGAATGTACCGGACTGGCCAAAGTGCCCAAAGGTGCTTGCCGGGTGGCTCTGACCGGTCCAGTGCGGATTCTTGGTTGACCGGATTTCAAAGCCCAGGCCCCAATCGTTGGGGTTCTGGCGGCCATAGCCAGGCAGGATACCGGCGAGATTTTCGAAATGAACCCGCGTGGCATCCTGCATAGTTTCTGCCGACACGAGCGTGGGATTGAGAAGCTCGGCCGCAAATATCGCAAGGTCCGCCGCGTTCGAACGACCATCCTTGGCGCAGCTCCCGGCAATCTCGGTATTGCTCATACCCAGGGGCGTAAAGACGGCCTCTTGCGCATAATCCGGAAAACTCATACCGGTTTCTTTTTCAAGATGCTCGGCCAGAACTTCAAAACCGGTGTTTGAATATCCCCGCTTGGTTCCTACCGCGTAACGGATGGTTGTCGAGTCAAAGTCATATCCGGCTGTATGTGCAAGCAGATGGTGAACCGTGGAGCCTTCCGGGCCCGCCGGATCTTCCAACGTGATTGCTTCTTCTTCAAGGGCAATGAGGAACGCATATGTGCTCAACAGCTTGGTAACAGAAGCTAGCGGGTAAACACGCAGGGTATCGCCGTGCTCGGCCACTATCGCGCCGTCCCCGTTGACGACAACAGATACCGCGTTATCTGCAGGCCACTGCTCAATCTGGGCTAATACGCTCATAGTTAGACCAATCCCTCATTATTCGTTCTCGTGATTGCGAGCGGGAATCACCCAATCGTCGCATCGCTTCGCTAGAATTACGAGCAGGAATTGGGTAGCTTTCCCTTGACCAACCATATCTACACTTGACCGAACATAGGAACTTTACGCCGTGCATCTGAAGACTCTCACCGTTCGCGGATTCAAGTCTTTTGCTTCGGCGACCACCTTTGAATTCGAGCCTGGCGTGACCGCTGTCGTAGGCCCGAACGGTTCAGGAAAGTCCAACGTCGTGGATGCGCTCGCCTGGGTCATGGGGGAGCAGGGGGCTAAGACCCTGCGTGGCGGCAAGATGGAAGATGTCATCTTTGCTGGTACCTCCGGTCGGGCGCCTTTAGGCCGTGCCCATGTATCGCTGACCATCGATAACGCTGATGGAAAGCTTCCTATTGACTATGCCGAAGTGACCATCTCCAGAACATTGTTCCGTGCAGGTGGATCCGAATACGCCATCAACGGCTCTTCGTGCAGACTGCTTGATATCCAGGAACTACTCTCGGACTCCGGTCTGGGCCGCGAAATGCATGTCATTGTCGGTCAGGGCCAGCTGGATAAAATCTTGCACGCTACCGCAGAAGACCGCCGTGGCTTTATCGAAGAAGCAGCCGGCGTGCTCAAGCACCGCCGGCGCAAGGAAAAGACCCTGCGCAAGCTTCAAGGCATGCAAGGAAATCTTGATCGCCTTGAAGATTTGAGCTCGGAGGTTCGCAGGCAACTGGCACCGCTCGGGCGCCAGGCAAAAATTGCCCGCCGCGCTCAAAGTGTGCAGCTGGACGTACGCGACGCAAAAGCTCGGCTTTTGGCTGATGATCTTGTGTCCCTGAACAACAAGCTTGCCCAGGACATTGATGACGAGACAAAAATCCAGGCCCGCCAGCAGGAGACTGACCAGCGCCTTGAGCACGTGAAAAAGCATGTGGCTCAGCTGAGTGAAGAAATTGAACTGCTTAACCCGCGGCTGAGCCTGATCAATGAGACCTGGGTGTCGCTGACCACGCAGGGAGAACGTTTCCGCTCCTTGGCGGCGCTGGCACGTGAACGCGGAAAGCTCCTGGAAGGAAACCAAACCCATTTTGACTCCAGCCGTGATCCGGACCGGCTCGAGGCACAGGCCGAACGCCTAGCCGAAGAACTCGAAGAGCTTGAAGAGTTAGTTGAGGACCGCCACGAAATTCTCGCCGAGGCCATCGAGGCCAAGGAACAGGCAGAGGAACAGGCACGAGCCGAGCAGCAACGCATGGCAGCCCTCCTGCGTGCTGCGGCTGACCGTCGTGAGGGCATGTCGCGTCTTGCCTCACAAGTGGCATCGGCACGAAGCCGCGTTGATGTGACGCGCGCAGAAATTGCTCGTCTGCAAGACGGGTTGCGTTCCTTTGATGCGGACTTAGAAGCTGACGCAAGATCGCATACCGAGCTTTCGGCAGAACTTGACCAGCATCTGGCCATGGAATCCTCACTGAATGAGGAATTTGAGCGGGCGGAGAAAGAATTTCTTCGGCTCTCCCAAGCCCAGTCGGAGACTTCGGAACGTGAGCGGGAACTGTCGGTCCAGATTTCCGGGCTGAAAGCGCGCCTCGATGCCCTCCGGCTGAATACCAAGCAAGATGATCAATCCGCACAGATCATTAAGGAGGCTCCCGAAGCAATTTTGGGACGCCTTGGTGAACTCATTTCCGTTTCGCCAGGATATGAACAAGCAATCTCCGCTATTCTGCGCGACTCCTCCGAAGCGCTCGTTGCACGCGACCAAGGCTCTGCCCTGACGCTTCTCAAATCATTGGCAACAGATCGTGTCACTCATGCAAGCTTTGTTCATGCATCCGTGAAGAGCACGGATTTAGGCACCGTCGAGGTCTCCGGCATTTTGGCACGAGAGGTTGTCACCGCCGACCCGCTGCTCGAAGACCTGCTTGATATGCTCTTTGCACATCACTACGTGGTGCAGCACCTGGACGAAGCTGCCGAACTGCTGAACGTAGACCCACAAGCGCAGATCACCACGTTGGATGGCGCCACGGTTTCCGCACTACGCAGCTCTGTCGGTGATACGGCTGGTGCTTCGCTCATTGCCCAGCAGGCGTTGGTGGAACAAACGTCGTTAGAACTATCTGCAGCAAGCAACGAACTGAGCGAATGCGAAAGCCAGTTAGCTAAGCGCGCCCCGGTGCTTTCGGAAGCGCAGCAAGCCTATGACGATGCTCAGGGTGCACTAGCGGAGTCGGATGCCAGCATTGATGAGATCTCGACCTTTCTGGCCAAGCTCGGCCAGAAGCTGCATACAGCCCGCGCAGACAAAGAAGCGTTGGCTCAGCGAATTCACTTGACCGGCGAAAAACTTGAGATTGAACAAGAATCTTTTGAAGAGATTACCGAACGCATGGAGATGGCCTCTGAGGACCAAGACGGGGATTCGGTAGATGACGCCGGCCGCGCGGCCTTGGCAGACGCGGCCGCTGCAGCCCGCCAGCGTGAGTTGGAAGCCCGGTTGGCGCTGCGTAGCAGCGAGGAACGTGTGAATGCTCTTCGTTCCCGGGTTGAGGGGCTGCGCAGAACTGCGGCGGCCGAACGCAGCCACCGCGAGGTGGCCGCGCGCAGAGCAGAAGATCGCCGTGTCCAAGCAGTGAACGCACAACGCGTGGAGCAAGCAGCGGAGCGGGTTTTGAAATTCATTGAAATTTCTGTGGACATTGCCGCCCAAGAACGTGAAAGGCTTACCGGCAAGCAGCGTGATCTGGACCAGCTGCTATCGAGTCAGCGTACCCAGGCAGAACAACTCGCCGCAGAACTCGCGCGGCTATCTGACGCGGTGCACCGCGACGAGATGGCGCGTGCCGAGTTGCGGCTCCGCATCGAAACGTTGGAAACGAAATCCTTGGAAGATCTTGGATTCACCGCGGATCATCTGATTGCACATTTTGGCCCGGACCAGCTGATTCCCGAGGACGTTGATCCAGAGGATCAGTGGGCCGAACTTCACCAGAATGTTGATGATGAGGGCAACATCATCGGAACCAAACCCTTTGACCGAGTCGAGCAGGAAAAGCGCCTGAAGAAGGCCGAGCGGGACTTAGCTGCGCTTGGCAAGGTCAACCCGCTGGCACTGGAAGAATTTGCCGCTTTGGAGGAACGCAATAAGTTCCTCAGCGGTCAGCTGGAAGACCTGAAAAAGTCGCGCAATGATCTGCAGCAGATCATCAAGGATGTGGATGCCCACGTGGAGCGGGTCTTCACCGAGGCGTACAACGATACCGCCGTGCAGTTTAAAAGAATTTTTGAGCGTCTGTTCCCCGGGGGAGAGGGACAGCTTGTCCTCACCGACCCGGAGAACATGCTGACCACCGGCATCGAGGTGGAAGCGCGTCCCGCAGGTAAGCGGATCAAGCGATTGTCTTTGCTCTCCGGTGGTGAACGCTCTTTGACAGCCGTGGCACTGCTAGTTGCCATCTTCAAGGCGCGTCCTTCGCCGTTCTACGTGATGGACGAGGTGGAAGCCGCCTTGGATGATGTGAACTTAGGCCGCCTGATCACGATCTTCGAAGAGCTGCGCGAAGCATCCCAGCTGATTGTGATCACCCATCAGAAGAAGACCATGGAAGTCGCCGACGCACTCTATGGAGTGACCATGCGTGGCGATGGAGTCTCCACGGTAATTAGCCAGAAACTCAGCAGAGCAGTATAGAATTCAGGTCGGGCCGCGTTAAGCCGGCCCGACCTGGCACAGCAGGGGTTAGGCCTTCCGAGTCACCGGAATTGACTCCGGGCGCTGGGCACCCTTGAACACATTCTGGTAGCTATTTGGCAAGTGCCCTATATCGAGTGCGCGTACACCAAGATCTGCTAGCTTCGAGGCCAGGATTGTTCCGCTCGGTCCTAGTGCGATAAGAACCATGTCTGCGTTTGTATCGCCAAGCGTGTCGGTTAGACGAGTTAGATCCGAGTAGGCATCTACGGATTTGGAAAGAACCATCTCGTGGCCAGCGAGGTTGTCGAAGAGTTCCGGGATCAGCTCAAAGCGTGAATCGGCGCCGGTCACGACGGCAACTTTTTTGCCTTCCCAAACCTTGCGCCACAGGCGCACCGCTTCGTCGCCGAGAACGGAGAACGCTTGTGGTCGGGTCATATGGGCATTGGCGAAGGACTGCGAAGAGATGACTAGCTCTTTCAGATTTGGCCACAGTTCCTGGTAGACACCGGACCAATGCGCATCTCGGAACAGCTGCGGGAATCCGATGAGCAAGTTTTCATTGTCACTCGTGAAAACTTCACGCAATGCGGCTTGCAGATCCGGCGAATTGGGTTGAAAGCGGAGATTAAAATCGCTCAACTGCATGAGCCGGAATTCGCCATCACCGAATCGTGCCAGAGACTTATCTGTTGTCGTCAGGACATTGAGTGATTCTCTGAGCGACATGACTTGGCGGGAATGGAAGGTGGAGACGGCCTGCATGATATCTGAGGTGGCAGATAGCCGAATGGTTTCCAATTCCCGTTTTTGTGATTTTAGTTCGCCGTGGATCTGTCGAAGAATTTTTTCCATCTCCTTGGTATCGGTCGACGAGTTTTCAATGGATACAGGGATGGGTTTTCCATTGACTATTTTAACATTGAAAACGCGGTCGGCAGCCTTTTTGAGCTTTTCTAACATGTAGATCCTCCGGAATTAGAAATCTTGCAACCGATCGTGGTGGCAGTGGTCAACTCAAGTATTGCAGGGTTTGCCGCGATTCATTACACAATTGGCCTCACTCAACACTTGGAACATCCAATGAACCCAAGAAAGTAGCGAGTGCGGGTCAGCTCAAAGAATTGATCCGTGATATTCCGAGGATTATCGGTTAACTGCAGATTTTGAAGTTGCACCCATGCGGTCGAGGTTCTTAGCGCGTCTTGAACATGAGAAAGGCCCGAGGGGAGCAACCCTCGGGCCTTTCTGAATGATCTTGCTATGGCCGATTAGCAGATATTCTGCTGGCCATTTTTCTTGTACGCGACAGTCTCGTCCAAGACCACAGGTCCGCCAAGCAGGACATTCGTCCAGCCCTTCATGGAGCGCATGGCACTGGCTACTGATGAAGGCATGCATGTCTTCTTAGTCAGCAACATTGGTGCGTCATTGTACGAGGCAATCACAGCGCCAGTTAGGCCGTCGCGGAAGTCGTCAGCCGTAGCAATAAACTGGCGCTGAGAACCCTTAGGCCAGAAAGTCTTTGCAATCAGTGCGCTGGTGTCATATCGGGTGGCGCCCTCGTAGCGAATCACCTTGGCGTTCGGAACTGCCGCGCGGACCTGGCGTTCAGCCTTCGCAGAAATTGCCAGTGGTCCACCTGCCATGTAAACACGCGTTGGCTTCAGGCGCTTGAGTTCTCGAATCGTTGCCGCAGGAACTTCTGCTTTTCTGGTTAGCAGCATCGGTGCTTCCCGCCCCGAGGCCACGGCAGCCAGAGACATCGCATCTTCAAACCGCTGACCGGTCGCCAGGAACACTTCGTTAGAGCTTCTCCAGGTCCTGGAGATCTTTGCGCTGGTGTCGTACAGGCTGGCACCCCAAACTCGGGATACTGGGCCGTAAGACTTGATTTTCTTGACGGTTGACTCACTGATAGCGCTTGGACCGCCAAGGACAATGATTTTCTTCGGTTTCAGACGCTTCAATTCTGCAGCCACCGAGGAAGGCAGCGAGTCTTTCTTTGTCAGCAAGAGTGGCCCATTGTTACGTGAGGCCATTGGCGAGCCAGCAAGAGCATCAGGGAAACGTTCACCCGAGGTGACCACCACGGTAGATGCAGTCGTGGGGAAAGTACGCTTGGAAATTGCTACCGGAGTATCAAACCAACGCTGTCCGTAAAGCCGTACGGGATCTAGGCGAGTCGGCCAGACATCCATATCACCCAAGTAAGAGGTCACCATCTTGTACGGGGTGCTACGCGTATTCTTCGCGAAATCCTTCAGCGACGTCAGATTGCCGTTCCAAACATTGGCATCAACATTCTTTGAATTGCCAATGAGGTTTGAGTTTGAAGAATACTGCCATACGTTGAAGGTCTTCCAACCTTCTGGAAGTTCGCGTGGATTCTTGGTCGAGGTATCGGAAGTAGGGAACACCGAGACGTGTAGCGGCCAGTACTTGAAAGCTTCGGAATCACCGGTGCACTGATCCCACCAGGACTGTGCGGTATAGATCATGGGCAACCTGCCCGTGCTGGTCTTGATGGTGTTGCCGAAGTCCTTGATCCAGGTCACCATCTGTGCAGGGCTCAGACCGTAGCAGATATCGCCATTACCCTGAGGGTAGGCCTTCTTTTTATATGGATTCCACTCGATGTCAAGCAATGGCGGCATGGTCTTGCCATCGGCGCTCCACCCACCACCGTTAGCAAGGAATTCCTTGGCTTGAGTAGCTCCACTGGAGTGCGCGGGCATCGCAAAGTGGTAGGCGCCGCGGATCACGCCTGCTGAACGTGAGGCTGCATAGTTCGTGTTGAACTGTGGATCTTTGAACACTGACGTAGGCCACGACTGAGTGGCTTTGATGTAGCCGAAACGAGCCCCGTTGTTATAAGCCTGTTTCCAATTGACAGTCCCTTGGTGATGCGAAACGTCAATGCCCAACGTTCCCGGTGGACGCCAAGTGCGCAGCTCTTCAAGTGAGCTTGGTACGGCGAGATCAAGATCCTGCTCGGTGTCAGAGGCTACTTCTTGTGCCAGAGCAGCAAGCTCAGCAAGTGTCGGAGCCGTTGGATCTCCAGACTCATCGATACGCTTTTGCCCTTGGCCCATGGTGGCATCGATAAAATCTTTGTCCAGAGCATCTAGCGCCAAAGAGGCCAAGGAACTTCTTTCCTTGGCCGAGAGATCGGATTTTTGAGCTAGTCCTTCTTCAATGGCCTTTGCCGCGGAACCAGCAACACTTGGCGTGCTCGCTAGATCAGAAGTCTGCGCTGCTGGGTTGCTGGACTCCGCTGGAGATGGACTCACTGCTACGGAGGTAGAAACGCTAGGAGCTGATTCCTTGGTGGGTGATGCCATCGCGGGGGCCGTTGCTGCCAGTGGCAAGATCAGAGCGGCCCCGAGCGATAACGCGAGCAGGCGTCTGCCTGCAAAGCGGTTTTCAGGCATAAAATCTCCTGTAAAGAATTACGAGTGTGATCGGTGATTCTTCACAGTATATAAAGGCTAGTCAAGAAAGTCTCGTTGGTGGTCGAAAGACGACGAGATCCAACGGTTATTTGCCTTGGACTGTCGGCTCAGACTCGACTGCGACGGGACGAATGGTCTTCGGTACCAAAAGCCACGCGACCACGCCGATCAAACACACCGCGCCCGAAGCGCTCAGCGCCACCTGGTAGCTGATGGCATCTGCCATGGCTCCGGCAATCAGCGGCCCGATAATGGCTCCAAGGTCCGTAAACATCTGGAAGCCGGCCAGTGCCTTGCCGCCGTTGCGTCCCGACCCGATGACGTCCGCCACCGCCGCCTGCTGGGCCGGACCTAAGATGCCGCCGCCAAAACCGGCCAAAATCGAGAAGATGATGAACCCGGTCAGCGAGGTGAAGTAGCCCATGGCCACAATGGATCCGAGCAGGACCACCATGCCCACCAGAATCGGGATCTTTCGCCCAATGGCATCGGTGAGTTTTCCAGAGAAAGTCAGTGCGATGCCATTGCCCACGGCGAAGATCGCCAGGGAAATGCCGGCAACTTTCGGGCCTAGGTCTTCGCCGAAGACCGCTAGCGCAAACAGCGGGATCATGCTGGTACGGATACCAAAGGCCAGCCAGCCATAGCTGAAACCTGAGGCCAAAGCCGCCCGGTACGCCGGCGAGCTCAGTGCTTCTCGTGTGGTGACTACCTCCACCGCCGACATTGCACCGAACTTCGCCGGATCCTTATCCAAGTCGCGCCGGCGGCCCAAAGCGAAGTAGACCACCGCTGCAGCGATCACCAGGGCGGTGCCGTAGATGACGAAGGGGATGCGCATGCCAAAGGGAGCCAGCAGGCTGCCAAGGACCGGGCCAATGACGTTGCCCAGGAGGAATGCGCCGGCATACATGCCGGAAATCCGGCCGCGCGATTCATTGGGTGCAAGCCGGGCAATGAGTGCCATGGCCGAGATGGTGAACATGGTGGAACCAAAGCCGCCCAGGCCGCGGGCAATGAGCAGCTGCGTGTAGTCCTGGACTACCGCGCATAACAGGGTGGAGACCGCCACCAAAAGCACGCCCGTGACGTAGATACGCGGTTCGCCAAGCTTGCCCACCAGGATTCCTGCCACCGGGGCGAAGATCAGCCGGGTGAAGGCAAAGATGGAGACAATCACGCTGGCCGCCGCTGCGCCCACATCAAAACTCACCGCGTACTGCGGAAGGATCGGGGCGATCAGCCCGAAGCCCAGGGCAATGATGAAGGCCGCTACGAGAAGAATTGATATTTCGCGGGGGATGGGAGGGCGTGGCTTAGACGAACGTTGACGCTGCATGGTGACCGGTTCCCAAGCGCTGGTTCACGCTGAGGAAGGACCTTTCTCTAGAACTGCACAAACTACTGGCAAGAACGCCACAGCAAGTCTATGCCGTCCAAGGCAAACAGGTGATCAACTGGTGACGGAAGACTCGAAGGGGGCCTAACCTCTTCAGCCAGGGCAGACTGTGAGAGAATTTCACTCGTGACCGATTCGCTATTACTTACCATTATCATTGTCGCGGTCATCGCCGTGGTGGCCATTGCTGTCATCGCGTTCGTGGCCAAGGGGCGCAAGCCCAAGACTCCGTACACCTCCGAGCGTGACGCAGACGAATCACCAACTAGCGCCACAGGTTCCGAACCAGGCGAAACTCCGGCCGCTGGGCAGTCCCCGGACGGCTCGGTACTGACCGAGGAACCTCCAGCGCAGCCAGCGGCTCCTGCCGTACCGGCACTGGATGTTCCAGAGCCAGTCCAAGGACGCCTTGCCCGTCTGCGCGCTCGCCTGACCAAGTCGAACAACATGTTCTCCAAGGGCCTGCTTGCCCTGCTCAGCCAGGACTCAATTGATGAGGACGTCTGGGAAGAGATTGAAGAGACGCTGCTGCTGGCGGATCTTGGTACCGAGCCTGCCCTTGAACTAGTTGACGCACTGCGTGAACGAGTGAAAATTGAAGGCAGCAAGGACCCCGTTCAGGTCAAGGCAATGCTCCGTGAGGAGCTGCTGAAGCTGGTAGACCCAACTCTGGACCGCAGCTACCTGCCCGAACCGCACCCGGGACGCCCAAGCATCATCATGGTGGTTGGCGTCAACGGCGTCGGCAAGACGACCACCATCGGCAAGCTGGCCCGTGTGCTCGTTGCCGAGGACAAGGACGTGCTCCTCGGCGCCGCGGACACCTTCCGTGCGGCGGCCGCAGAGCAGCTGGCAACCTGGGGAGACCGTGTCGGTGTTCCAACCGTGCGCTCGTTCATTGATGGCGCAGATCCAGCCTCGGTGGCTTTTGAAGCCGTATCTGCGGGCATTGACCAGGAAGTCGACATTGTCATGATCGACACTGCCGGCCGCCTGCAGAACAAGGTCGGCCTGATGGACGAGCTGGGCAAGATCAAGCGTGTTGTCGAGAAGAAGGCAGCCATTGACGAAGTCCTGCTGGTCTTGGACGCCACCACCGGACAGAACGGCTTGGCTCAGGCCAAGGTGTTCTCCGAGGTAGTCAACGTCTCGGGCATCGTGCTGACCAAACTTGATGGTACCGCCAAGGGCGGTATCGTCGTGGCCATTCAGCGCCAGCTGGGTGTTCCGGTGAAGCTAGTTGGTCTGGGCGAAGGCCCGGATGATCTGGCTCCATTTGATCCAGAAGCATTCGTAGACGCATTGCTCGAAGGCTAAACTTTTCGGCAGTTCCCAAAAGGCATCCGTGCCCTGCATCTTCACCGATGCTCGGCACGGATGCTTTTTCTTTATAACCGCATCCAGCCTAAAACTCCGGTCACTTGACCTTAGAGCCGGAGATACTCGGTGGATCATCCGGATCCTCTGAGCGGTTGAGAAGGAACCGAGCGTTGCAGACAACCGTATTCGGTGTGCATGAATTCTAAAATCTGAGAATTCAATCACAGCCCAATAGAACGACGTAGACGAAATAACCCGGAAGTCCGGGGATTATCAGGTATTTACGTATAGAAAATGATTACCTGGCGTGTGCCCTATGGTGTAACTGTGGGGGAAATTTTCAGTTATTGTTCAGATTGAATCACTAGACATGATGTAGAGCCTCGTTCACCGCGAGGCTTTATTTATGTTGGCAAGTGGTAACTAGCCGCACCGGCAACATTGCCCTTGCCTCGTGTATCTTTCCCCGGACAAAGGATCCCGCCTCACGTGAGCCTGAAGCAGACTGAGCCTGGCACCACCGCACGTCAATCCAAGCCAGCAGTTTTTCGCGGCGACATTCAGGGATTACGTGCCATTGCCGTAGGCGTGGTGGTGATTTACCATTTCTGGCCCAAGGTCTTGCCCGGCGGTTTTATCGGTGTTGACGTCTTTTTCGTGATTTCGGGATTCCTGATCACCACCCACTTGCTCAAGCGTCCGCCGCAGAACATTCGTGACGTCGCGCAGTTTTGGATGCGACGTGTTAAACGATTACTTCCAGCGTCATTCTTGGTCATTCTCGCTGGTCTTATTGGAGTCTGGCTACTAGCACCGATCACCTTGTGGCAAGACTGGGGATTCCAAGCCATTGCCGCCACCTTCTACTTCCAGAACTGGTATCTCTCAACTTCCAAGGTTGACTATCTGGCGGAGGCGGATGCGCCAAGTCCTTTCCAACATTTTTGGTCGCTCTCGGTGGAAGAGCAGTTTTACCTCATCTGGCCGATTCTCATTGGCGCCTTACTTTTTGCCGCCATACGTTTTGGTTGGAAGCGCCGCACCGCAGCCCTGATCGGGATGGGCGCAATATTCGCGCTGTCTCTGGGATTCTCCATCTATGCCACGTCCACCGATGCTGGAGCGGCCTACTTCTCCACCTTCACCCGTGCCTGGGAGTTCGCCGCCGGAGCCCTCGTCGCGGCCTTGGGGCAACGTGCCTACGCGGCGAAGAAAGATCTCACGAGTCTGGCAGGATCTTGGATCGGCTTGGCCGTGCTCATTTTCAGCGCGTTGGTGTTTGCTGGTGAAATGCCCTTCCCCGGCTACATCGCTTTGGTTCCGGTCTTGGGTACCGCGTTGATACTGCTCTCGCACTCCACGCATAGGTACTCACCGGGATTCCTGCTCGAAAACCGTGTGATGCGCTTCCTAGGCGACAATTCTTACGCCATCTACCTGTGGCACTGGCCGATTCTCATTCTGGCTCCCTACACAGTGGCCGACTTTGGCCTAGCTGCCCAACTCAGTGCCTTGGCGCTGACCGTGCTGCTGTCGGTGCTCACCCAAAAATTGGTTGAGGTCCGCTTCCGTAAATTCATCGAGGTCTCAAAGCTCTTAACCGCCCCGCGGTTCTTGCTTGCCGGCTCCACCGCCCTGGCACTGGCTGCCGGTGCTTTCTACACCATGAGTGGGAACATCATGGAGGAATCCAAGGATATAACCGCTTCGGTCAAACGCGTTAATGCGCAAGTTGGAACGGACTGCTTCGGTTCCAACGGGCTTTCGGATCATTGTGTGGATAAAAAGGGCATCCCGGAGAGCTACAAACAATTAGCCCCAGCTCCTATCGTGGCCAAAGAAGACAAGCCAGTTGTTTACGCGGATGATTGTTTTGCCGCCCAGAGCGATAACTATGCCCAGCGCCCGGTATGCAGCTACGGCAATGACAAAGGAAAGGTCAAAGTTGCGGTAGTGGGTAACTCCCACGCCGGTCAGTGGGTGCCCGCGGTTAAGGCTATCGCCGAGGAACGCGGTTGGAAACTCGACACCTACTTGATTAGTCGTTGCGCGGTGATGGGTGAACGCCAAGCCTATGACGAAAAAGCCTCGATTGATGCCTGCGCGGAATACTCGGATTGGACTACGAAACAGATCGACAAGAATGGTTATGATTTAGTCATCTCTTCCAGCCGCCAGTCCTTAGCAATTGAGGGTAAGGACTTTGCCGCATCTGAAGCTCCGGCGCAGCAAGCGTTCGAGAAGACCCTGAGCGACTGGAAACATACCGGCGCGCAGGTAGCGGTCATCAAAGACACCCCATTCCCGGGAAGCACCGTGGATAATCTCCCGGACTGCGTTGCCGAGAACGAACAAGAGTTGTCCGAATGCAGCGGCCCTGCCGACGAGTGGATCCCCATGGACCCGCAATTCGATGCGGTGAAAGCACTAGATGACCCGAGAATCGTCTCGGTGAGCCTGAACGATAAGTTCTGCCGTGACAACACCTGTTACGGGGTTGTCGGTGGGGTGGTTGCCTATTGGGACCACTCGCACCTTTCAAACACCATGGCCGAGGATCTGGCGAAGCCGCTGGACAGTCGGCTCAAAGCCGTGCTGGATAATGACAAGCTATTCGCCTCATCCTAGTTCCAAAACGGGTGTTGTGCAGCTGGCCAAGGATCCGCATCTCGGTTCCTTTCCCGGGCATTTTAGATGAGTCAACACCCGAATCAACCACACCTATGCATCGGTTTCCGGACGAATTCTGACCGAGGTCTGATTCTTCGCGGCACGCGGGGCACCGATGTTTTTTCGAATGTCTTGTGCGAGCCCACATCGTGGATCAAGGGGGATTATGAATTGAAAATCAGTTGCTAGATGTTTTCTCTTCCTTACCTTGGAGTACGGTCTGACACCTTGTGCCATTCACGGCCGGTACCTAGCGTTGACCATGTTAGAAACCACCGAGCAATGGAGGACATCATGTCTGAGCAAGATGCCAATAAGCAATTCGGGAATTTTGACAATACCGACAACCAAGAAACGAAGCAGCCTGGCACCCGAGGTGACTCCGACGGTTCAGAGGACATCAGCAGGCCGACCGACATCCAGCAGTCATACGGCGCAGAAGAACCGAACAGCGATAACCTTCCTTTGAATGGCGCAGACGAGTCGGAAATGTCGGAGGGCGCCACCGACATTCAGCAGTCATACGGCGATGACGATACGAATAGCGATCGCGCAAACCAAGAGAACAACGACTCCTAGTCGCTGGGAACCGTTGGTTCCCTTGGGGACACTAAATTATTGATAGCAGGAGCCCTCAACTTCAAAGCTGAGGGCTCCTAGCTTTACCTTCTATGCAGCCTGAAATCTGTGGAGATATTCAGGAGCAACAATAAAATCTCTGATTGCGCGCATTCAGTTCGCTGGTTCGTCCAATTCTCCGGGCAACATAAACAATTATCAGCCGTCTCTGGTCGACGTGAAAAATACTGCTCTGCCTGCCTGCAGTAAGCCAACCTCGCTGAAACACCAGCGGACCGTTCGGTTTCGGCATTGAGCTTGACCAGGACGGTTTCCCAGAGTCCAGCGGCCGCTTATTTTTCTGGGTTGCTGAGGTTAATCCGGATTGGACCGCGAACGCGGTCGGCTTCTACTGGTTTGCCTTTTTGCGTGGCTATGACCTCGCCCTGCGCGGCCATTTCTGCCGTTATTTGGCGTACTTGGTTCATATATCCGCGCCAGGAATTTTCTGGTCCGCACACTATGCGTGCCACATCGCTGGGACAGATGGAAGTGCCGGCCCTTTTGCTCAGCAAGGCCCGGATGGCCGCGGCAGTCCGTTCGCTTAGTGCTTTTGGCTCGGGATCCTCCCACCAGGGCTGGCCACGTTCTCCCAGGGCAACCTTGGCGTCATTCACCCTTTTTCTGGCGTCGACTTTGCCTTCCTTCACCGCACGGCGGGCGGACATCAGTTCGTCGACCAGCTCCTGGCGAAGCTTCGGGGGAATCGAGGGATTGGAAGCCCTCCATTTCCTCCCGTTGATGACGAGGTAATGTCCGTCGGGCGTGGTTTCAGGTGCAGTCTCTTCCGGTGTCATCAGCTTCCCCGTGTTCAGTGGTTTCGTAGCTTCAAAGATCTGATTCTGGGTGTGCTCCATAGTGCTTGGCAGCCATCACCGGTACCCTACGATGCAACTGTCAGCGATCCGGTTGCCAGTTGTCCTCGGAACCTTGGGCAAGCCCGGGGGCTGTTCAACTTCGGGCAGATCCAGGTGCATGCGATGGCGGTGAGCCACCCACTTCCAGTGAACCGCCGAGTACATCCGCGCTCCGCCCGCTCAAGGCGGACGGGTAACTGCTGTTTGCACAGACTTATCACGTTAAATTCGCTACGCGAAGCCTGAGCCACCTCTTCACCGCAGCCGTCATTTGCAACTTGCAGGAGCCATCCCACAGGACACCTGCGAATAAAGCTCGTCTCCAGCGCCTATACAGGCCGGTGGTCCCTTGGGGGATCACCTGCCTGTAGACGAGGAATAGCTATTTAGCTCTGGTTTCTATAATCGTTGATGCTGCCTTGAGCTTCGTGCTGAAGATGCTCAGTCTCACTGGAAGCCTCGGACTTGACGCGATCCATGGACTGCTGGGACGAGTCTTTGAGCTCTTCGGCTGCAGTAGCCACTGGCTCTTTCATATCCTGAGCAATTTGCTTGGCCGTCTCGGTGAGCTCGGTGGCCAGTGGTTCAACTTTGTCCTTGGCCTTCCCAACCAGTTCTTCCTCGGCACGAGTCGAGGGGATCATGGAGGACGCAAGCAGGCCGGCACCAAAAGCAATCAATCCTGCGGCGAGCGGATTGCCCCTGGTCTGATCAGCCACCTTATGCGGCGCATCATGAACTGCTTCCGAGGTTTCGTGCCCCAGATGCTGGGTACGCTCACTCATCTCTTCGCCCCTTCCCATCACTGATTCCTTCACCTTGGTCACGGAGTTCTTGAATTTTTCGCTCTGCCGATGGGCAATGCGAGTGGGACTTGCCTTGTCGACAATGGCGTCAACGTCATTGCGCAGCCCTTCGCGCGTCTGGGCAATGTCTGCCCTGAGTTCGTCTGCATTCTTGCTCATGGGGTTTCCTCTCTCGGAGTAAAAGCTGAAGGGATTTTCTTTACCGTGCCAGCGGTCTGAGGCAGGCCCTTGACCTCTTTGATCTTTTTGCGTCCTACGGCGGCCAGGATTCCAGCGATAATCGCCCAGATCGCCGCGATGATCAATGCCGCCCAGCCGTAACCAAGCCACTGCGCAACACCGACCCAGGCTGCCAAGGAGAGGAAGAGCAACACGAAGTGCGCTGCGATCCCTGCTCCGGCAAACATTCCTGCGCCTTGGCCAGCGTTGCTTGCTGATTCTTTCAGCTCGGTTTTGGCAAGCTCTATCTCTTGACGGACGAGAACCGAAACATTCTGCGTCAGGTCGCTGAAGAGCGTACCCAGCGACTGCTGCTCCTCGTTTCGCGGATCTCCTGGTTCGAAGTCTGAAGGCGAATGTGTCATCGGTTCCTCCTACTTGTACTCTTCGGAGCGTGGATCCGCAGGAGGATATGAACGCAAGGGATCAACCACAACGGTTTCATCCGGAACCCGCGACTGCAGCTGCACTGGCTCAGCTTGCGGTGCTGCCGATTGAGTGAAATGCTCGTCAGCCGCTACGGGCGATCCGGCAGCGGGGACGGTGTCCTTCGGTGTGGGTGAACCGTTCTCCGACGCGATTCCCTTGCCGCGGGCATCTTGCTTTGAAGTGCCGGCATTGCGCGTGATCCGTCCTGCGAGGAGACCCGCGCCCAGGGCGATACCCAGGAACGCTCCGGGACGCTTGCGCGCAAACTGCTTGACCTCGTCGACTAAGTCGCCGGGTTCTCGTTGATCGAGCCAGTCGGCAATCTGACCACTGTGATGGGAGGCTTGGTCAACCAAAGTGGCTGCAGTTCCCGAAGCCTGGGACTGATCCAGCATGGAGCGGAACTCATCACTGATGTCACGCAGATTCGTCGCGACTTTCTGCTGCTGGAGTGAGGCTTGCTCACGCAGATCGGAGCTGAGTTCGCCCAGCAGGTCCGCTGCTTGCTCTTTGGCCTGTTCTCCAAGCAGAGACGCTTCATGCTTAGCGGTGTCCAGGACTTCCGTTGCGGCGTGCTGCCCTTCCTGCGCGAGGTCCTTAGCCGTCTCAGCTGTCTTGCTGGTATTGGACTGCGACGTCGTATCCTCCCGGTCCTGATCATCAGCGATGTCCAGATGTTCCGGAAGAAACTGATCGTTGCGCAGGTTGGGTGCGGCAGGTGGGAGAGTTTCCCGCCCAGTTGCCTGCTCCGGCAAATTCGGTGATGGGCTGGAGCTTGGAAATTGGTCGTTGCTCATTTCGTGCCTTCCACTAGAGTCTGAACTTGTCCCTTACGTGAGCAAGATTAGAGACCTCCGAGAATCGCGACAGAAATTATTCGAAATCATAAGGATTCTTTCAGCTTGGTGAACTGGGACACGCTGATCGGTGATCTGGTCACCGGGTGCAGCCGGTTACTATCCGAAAGAGATTAAAACTGCCAAGAATGGCTAACGGTAAAATTTCGCAGCCAGGCGCGGTAGGGCATCGCTTGCGAGGGCGAGCTGATCCACTGGGGTAGGGGAATTTTGACTTTGGCCATCCCATTTTTCGAGCCTATATTTCAAGAACGTTAGCCGCTGGCCAAATCTGTATTTTGTCCAAAGCCTGTTTGGTGAGTTCTGGGCTACGGCACAGAAGGGAGAAATGTTTAGCTCGGAGGCCAAGCGGCAGGGGAATCGATGGAAAAACGCAGGAGCCCCGCGCGTTTCTGCGACGGGGCTCCTGCAAGCGGTCTGAACGCCAATCACCATCTAGCAAGAAGATGGTGTGCGCTTTTTGAACGTCCCCACGTTCTTAGGTCAACCGCCGAACCTACCTCTCAGGCTAAGCCCCGAACGAACTAAGCGCCTTCCTTTTCAGGGTTTGACTAGTTTTCGACTCGACAAGTGGCAGCGCGTCGGGGCACGTTGTGAAAGCACGGCAGCTGGCCACAGCATGTAAATCTGTGCAGAAATCCAGAGAATTTTTAACCGACGACTCGTACGCTATACAGACATCTCGCGACACCGTTATCGACTCCGATGGCTGCAGCAGAAATAGGCCGCGAGCCGCCTCCGACACGTGATGGAATTCTTCAACTGAAGCCGTGCAGAGTGTAAGCCCGTCACTTCTCTTTATTCTCTGGCCTCGGGTTTGTTCCAGTTCGTTTCCTTGTCTTCTTCTGCTTCCTCGCGTTGGAGCTCTGCGGAAATACGCAGTTCTTTGCCTTCTTGGACATCTTTCTCTTCCTTGGCAATCTGTTTCTCGCTTGCCTTCATGTCACGAGGTGGCAGTTGGATAGAGCTTTCCGCGGCGATCCCTGATTGCAGCTGGCGAGCACGTTCGAGTTCCGCATCGAAGGCCACCCCGAACAGAAGCGAAAGGTTTCCAATCCAAATCCACAACAGCAACACGATCACACCACCGATGGCGCCGTAGGTCTTGTTGTAGTTTGAAAAATTCGAAACGTAGAAGAAGAACCCCAGGGTCGCTAGCCCTAAGATCACCAAGGAGATGGCCGAGCCGAGGCTGAGCCACCGGAATTTGGGCTGCCGGACATTTGGTGTGCCGTAGTAGAGCAAGGCAATCATGAATACCGCGGCCAGAAGGATTACCGGCCATTTGGCGATATTCCAGACCATGATCGCGGTGTCCCCGAGACCGATGAGATCGCCCAGAGTGCGGGCCAAGGGACCGGAGACAGCCAGCAGCACCGCTACGGTCGCCGCGCACAGGAGCAGCGCGAGGGTGATCAGCAGCATTACTGGTTTCAGTTTGTAGGCTGGCCGGCCTTCTTGCACGTCGTAGATCTGGTTGATCGAGCGGCCAAAGGCCCCCACGTAGCCGGACGCGCTCCACAGCGCGCCTAAGAGACCTACAGCAAGGGCGAGTCCGGCGGACGGAGCAGAGGCGAGTTGCTCAATTGGCTGCTTCAACGTCTCGACTACTTGATCGCTGGCGAACTGCTCAAGAATGCCGACAATGTTGCGCGTTGTCGCTTTCGCCTGCCCCGCAATTCCGAGCAGGGAGACCATGGCTAGAAGCGCGGGGAAGAGGGAGAGCATTGCGAAGTAGGTCAGCGAGGCGGCAAGGTCCGTGCACTTGTTGCGCGAGAACTCGCTGATTGACCTTTTGAAGGCATATTTCCATGAGCTGCCATGCAGTTGCGTCGGGGAATCCGGTTTGGTTTCGTCTTCCGGTTCCGGGGCATTTAGATACTTGCGGCGGGTATCGGTGGCGGTGCCGTCCTCGGTATGGAGCCGGTTTTCCCCCGGATTTCCTTCTGCCGAATGTGATCTGGACATTCCAAAACCTCCGCAACGTCGTTGCTAGTCAAATTTTAAGCATTCAATCAGAAGCAATCAACCCAGATCAACGGCTTAGATAGTTTACTCAGGTAGTGCGCTAGCTTTAGCTGATGGCCACCGGCCAAGAATCGCTTATGAATGCACCTTCGCCGGCTTAGAGCACAGCCCGTTTCAAGTTGGTGAGTGGGTTTTACTGGTTCGTGTCCTACGCGATGGAACTGATTCAATCACGGTATCGCATATCCCAGGACTCTCTGCAGTTTCACGTCCAGGAATCGACTCAGCCTGCGAATGGATGCAAACCACATGGTGTTCTCGCCGTGAACCGCATATGTTTTTTGCTGCAGGCCGCCGGGAAATTTTCCTCTGCGCCTGAATTCTGCGTCACGGTGTTCGTGTCCGTATCCGTGTTCCTTTAGACTTACCCAGAACAATCCCATTCTGCTTCACCTCAGGATGCGCGCCATGTGATTCAGCAAGGAATATTTCCGGTCGCTTCTATCGAATCTTGTGGGATTGCTGAGTAAACTTCTGCGGTCTTGACCTATAGGTGTTACCGGCGAGTAAAGTATGAAACCCGCAGAACTATTGGACAACCAGGAGTTCATGGTGAACACTCCCCGTAAAGACATTCATCTGTCTCTCTCAGATGACCAGTATGATGACCTGACCAGCGCACTGGAAGCCCACCGTGACTCCATGCAGCAGTTCGCCAAGGAGTCAGTACTCGGTTTTGGATTAGATTCCACGTATTGGTCTCACCGCGTCACCGAGGTCCAAGAACTGCTGGAAGCCGTCCGCCGGCTCGCAGCAGGAGAAAGCCCCGACGCGGTCAAGCAAGACCTTCAGCACCAATCGCACGAGCACCCCCAGCAGTAGCCCGGCATTCGTCATCAGACTCAGTGCATTTGCTACATAGGAAAGGTTTCTTTTAGCTGCCCTTGAAAGGCTGGTACAGGGATCAAGGGTTCAAGCGTTGCCCATGGCGCAACGTATCTGGCACGGCATTGAAAGCAGGGATCGGATGCGCGACCGCGCAGGAATCCCAATACTTCACTCGGAAAGTCACTGACCCTCGATTTTGCGTGCGAACAAACAGCTCGTGGATCTGGTCCGTATCCTTTTCCAGATCGACTGACTGCAGTGCGGGGTTCGGCATGGAAACATGCAAGAAGTTGAGCTCATCGGTCCCAGCGTCGAGCATGGCAACCAGCACCGAACGACCATGCATGGACACCAAGCCCATGACGTCGTTGACAGGTTCGGTTGGAACCGTCATGATAACTGGCATTCCCTGTACCCAGCCGTAGGCGGCGAGGTGGTTGCGTCCTTCACGTGATCCAAGCAGTTCGGTCACGCGTTCGGCCGTTCGAGTACGTACAAGACGTCCTGGCATTGGTACTACCTCCACTATAGTTCTTGAGTTTTCCGAGTGATCCCCATCAGCTTGGAACAAGACGCAACGCAGACTGGCGGCCCGTCGTTGCGGTTCTCTAGTGTGCTTTAACCTTAAAAGATTAGAAGCAGCAAAGCCAGCATTAAAGATGAATGGTAAGAAAAGTTCACGTCAACACCTCGGCATCTGCTATTTCTCGGGTTCAAGTTGCCTGAATACTGCACAATTGGGTCAAGTAGATCCGAGTAAAACTCCAATCCCATCAGCTAAATTCCCGGAACTCCACGTTGATTATCATGAGCGCCGAAATATCCTGGAATTAAGAGGGATGCTCGGGCCTGAAAGCATGCATTTATGGGAGCGGGCAATCACTTAGTGTGTGCCGGGTGCCGGAGTGGCACTTGCATCGCTGTTGTCGCTGCGAACATAGAGAGGTATTTGGTGGATGGCGGCGCTATGCGCCCAGAAAGCGACGCGGAACGGCATAAGCCTGTTATTGCTGTGCCTGACACAGAGCTCGGCGAGCGTAGTCCCAGACGGCAGAGGCGGGACTCTGGTGAAGATAGGGCTGGGAACAGTGACATGCCATAGCTGCAGTTCATCGTTGGGTGCATCGGTAAGCACCAAGAGTACGGCCCGCCCATGGATGGAAATAAAGCCCATCACGTCTTCAACCATCTCGGCACCTTGCGCAAAGACTACCGGCATCCCTGAGACCCATCCATATGCCGCGAGATGCCTTTGAGCTATGGGGCAGTGCAGCAGTTCATTGAGGCGTTGGATCGCATGCGTGTGCAGTTCAGGGGTGTTCATATCTTCCTCCGTTGACAGCAGCTGTTCGAAAGCTGCTCGACCACGAGCTTCCTGAATCTTTATTCAGGCGCATTCCCCGGGTTTCGCATTGGGCGCTCGGTGATCATCGTGGAGTGATCTTCTGAGGATATCTTCCTTGCCGGAGCTTATAAAGTCTCCAGCACCTCCGAATTTGCTGGAGGAATTATCAGCAACGAAGCCGGATTTCATAAAAGGACTGATCAGCCTAAAAATATCCTTCTTATTTGATGCGCTGGATGTGCTGGACATCTCCATGCCGCGAGCCTTCTAACGCGATGAGATCTTCAACGTCCGCACGACAACTGGTTTGGCTGTTACGCGCCGTCCACCGCTAAGTCAAGATCTTCGGAATCTTCAGAACTAGCACCATCTGTCGACGGACAAATGGACTTTATAAGCAGTCCGTCTAGATTCCTTCGGATATTGGGCATAGTCTGGAGCACTACAATCAATTCGTCTTTGGGGGACCGGATTATTGTGCAACGCCGACACCACGTGACCTACCTATTGCCCAGAACCCAGCGAGCACGATATAGCAAACCGCTGATGATCTGGACAACTTCCGTGCTGTCCGCACTGAGCCTCACTGGTGCACTTGCTTGGCCGCTACTGGCTCAGCCGGCAGACCTCAGAACAGGTTCGATACCGACAGCAATTGGATCCCTGGACACGGCAAGCTTTCACGACTATCCCATAGTTGTCAGTGAATTTGCGCCGTTGGCGGTCTTCGCTGGCTCCGGCAAAGAACTTGCAATTGATGGGCGCCCCACAAATATCCCAGTCGTTCAAATTGGTGACAGCGGCCAACTGAATGAAAACGACGGCTTAACTACGTTCCCAAGTCAGCAGCAATCTGCGCAGGAACCGGCACAACGCGCATTATTGGCAGGACGAGTTGGGTCTGTGGGCAAACTGCCCGGAGGGCTTCAACTGATGCATCCGGTCACGACCCGGAGAATTTCGAGCCCTTATGGTTGGCGCGCAAATCCAACGGGTGCAGGGAACCAGATCCATATTGGACAGGATTACCCCATTGCCTGCGGCTCCCCGGTCTACGCCAGCGAATCCGGTCGAGTAGTCGTCGCCAACTGGGCCGGCCACTCGGGCCTGCGGGTCACCCTCGATCACGGATATAACGTGCATACCGGATACAGCCACAATTCGAAGATGCTTGTTCGAGCCGGCCAGAACGTGCAACGAGGAGAAGTCATTGCCCTGTCGGGCACCACAGGCAACTCCACCGGATGCCACGTGCATTTTGAAGTGCTCCTCGATGGCCGGTGGAATGATCCTCGGCTGTATTTGCCTGCTAACCCTGGTCAGCCAGAAGCCATGATTGATTCCACTTCGCTGACTGTTGACGCTAGGAACGCACCCAAGGCAGAGTCGAAGAACAAGATTGAAAAAGAGAAGAATCCTGATGTGGTGGTGCCAGAAGATGACACGCCGGTCATACCGAAACCGGAACCTACGGTTTCGGCGAAGCCATCTGCTCCTCCGAGTCCGCCAACGGTTGCGCCGACGCCCAGCAAACCTGAAGAAGTGAAGCCTACGCCGTCTTCGCCGACGCCCAGTCTGAGCACTTCGCCATCGCAGAGCCAGAGTCGGCCGGCTGAACCCAGTGCTTCGCATTCGGTCAGCCCAACGTCGACCACGTCGCCGTCACAGACGCCTTCAGTAGATACACCGAGCAGCAAGCCTACGGTGCCCGAAGCATCACAGACTCCCAGGGCTACACCCAGCCCAAGCCTTCAGCTTATTGAGGAAGTTCCGAGTTCTTCGCCGGTAGCTCCTACCAAGCAGACCCCCACCACCCGGGCAACTTCGAGGCCCGAAGAGTCCAAGAATTCACCATCTTCGGCATCGGCGCAGGCCAGTGAATCCGGCAAACAATAGTTTTCAGGCGGCGTCCGTCCCTAAAATGGGGCATCGCGTCCGCGCCGAAACGCCGAGACGGTAGGATCGCCGGGCAACCAGAAGCGCCATGGAAACTCAGATCCGCCGGCAACACCGGCGACTCCCACTCGTGGACCACTGGAAATCTGCGCCGGGTGATGCAGGGGCGCTTGCAGTAAGAAAGGGGAGGAGAACAAATCCAGTCCATCATGCTCTATCCGCGTGATGCCGAGCGACTGAGCCACATTGCCAGGCCCGCGGGCCAGCTGATGGCCTGGAATTCTGGTGCCGCTGCCTTTGCGCTTTATGAGTCTTCTCCGCTGGGCAATCTCGCTTCCCTCGATTATCTCGCCTGCGCGGATGAGTACTCCCGAAGCGGAATCCGCTGGCGAACAGACAAAATTTATTGCGTAGTGCATTCCGTAGCTGAAGTACACGTACGCGTAGCCCGGGTCCAAAAACATCGACGCATTACGTTCGGTGCGGCGGTCCTTTGAATGGCTTCCAGGATCGTACGGTCCTATGGCGCCCACACCCATATAGGCTTCCACCTCAGTAATGCGCAGGGTCACCATTCCTTCAGCGGATTCCACAGAAAACTGGGAGCCGAGTAATTTCGGTGCAACATGCAACGCGTCCTGAATGAAAAATTCGCGGTTCATCTCTCAAGTATTAGCAGATCCGGTCAAAGTGTCGGTTGCCGCTGTGAAGATGCTGTTATCGGATGCATGGGGCATCGGATATCTCGCACCCACAATGGAACATCAATGAAAAAGCTCATGGTAACTCTGGCCAGCTTCTTGGCCATGCTTTTCGCCCTGACCGCCTGTGGCGTTTCCACTCAAGAATTTGAAGCGGGAGAAAGCCGGGAAGGATAAGGAATAAGCGGCAAAGGAAGCTGCCAAGAAAGCCGAAGCGGCTAAAGCCAACAAGGCAAAGAAAATTTCCAAGCGTGCACTGGCTCAGATTGTGAAGAAGCCAGACTCGAACATAGATAAGAACGTCATTATCTATGCCAAGGTCACCCAGTTCGATTCGGCCACTGGACCTTGCATCTTCCGTGCTGACGTCGCCCACGCGCACGTGGGAAAGTACGACTACGAGCACAACTCAATGTTTACCGCCGGTGATGGTCTATCTGACTGCGATATTTTGGATGACGTACTGGCAGATGACATCATTCAGGTCACCGCAACGGTCACCGGATCCTTGAGCTACGACACTCAAATTGGTGGATCGACTACCGTTCCCAAGTTTGAGGTCATCAAGCTCAAACAACTCTGACCATATTTTCATTATTAACGCTTCGGCTCGGTTCCTGCTCTGCGCAGAGACCGAGCCGGTTGCCGTTGAGCGAATAGGCGGAAACCAGCCGGAAACATTTGTGAGCGCAGATCGTTACACCAAAGCGTTGATCGTCACGTCCCCGAAATCAAAAGTGCCTCCTTACGAAATATTGGTGATCAAGAATTAGTACTTGAAAGACCTGATTCACTCACCGATACACCTAACACTTTTGAGGAGATGGGTCCCTGATGCAGTTGGATACAGCCAGCTTATGGATCATGATCGCCGCAGCGCTAGTTCTCTTGATGACACCGGCACTTGGCCTGTTTTACGGCGGAATGACCCGGTCCACCGGTGTGGTCAATATGATGCTGATGAGTTTCTCCGCCGCAGCACTGAGCGCCATCGTCTGGATTCTGTGGGGCTACTCGCTCTCTGCAGGACAACCAGCGATTGCCGGAATCATCGGCAATCCGTTCAGCGACATTGCGATGCACAACACCGAGCCAGCCGGGCTTCTCACCGCCGGTTTCTCCGGGACCTTCGCATTGATTTCGGTAGCTATCATCTCCGGGGCCATCGCTGACCGCAGCCGCTTCGCCCCATGGCTGCTCTTTGTGCCGCTGTGGGTTTCACTGGTCTACGCACCGGTGGCCTTCTGGATCTGGGGTGGCGGGATGCTGTCAGAAGACGGTTTCCTCGGAAGCATCTTCGGTGAAGCCATCGACTTTGCCGGAGGCGCGGTGGTACACACCAACGCCGGTGTTGCGGCCCTGGTTCTTGCGCTCAAGCTTGGACAGCGTCACAACTTCCATGACCGTCCCCAGCCGCACAACACCCCACTGGTGATGCTCGGCGCTGCACTGCTCTGGTTTGGCTGGTTCGGTTTTAATGCCGGGGCCGCCACCACCGTCGAACAGGCCGGACTGATCTGGATCAACACCATGGGAGCTCCAGCCGCTGCGATCCTGGGCTGGATCTTTGTGGAGAAACTCCGCGGCCAGCGCCCGAGCTCGGTCGGTGTGGCCTCCGGTCTCGTCTCGGGACTCGTAGCCATTACCCCCGCTTGTGCAGACGTGGCACCGTGGGCCGCCCTGCTGCTTGGACTGATTGCCGGTGCCGGCTCTGCCTGGGCAGTGAACCTGAAATGGAAGCTTGGCTACGATGACTCACTCGATGTGGTCGGTGTGCACCTGGTCTCCGGCGTCATCGGTACCTTGTTCCTTGGGTTCCTTGCCCTGCCTACCGAGTCGAACGCCGGCGGGTTGTTCTACGGCGGGGGAATGGGCCAACTGGTCGCCCAGTTCATGACGCTCCTGGTGGTGCTTCTCTTCTCGGCGGCGATGACCTGGGTCATCGCCACGGTCATCGAGAAAATCACGCCATGGCGTGTCTCGGCACAGACCGAAATCGAGGGTATTGACGCCGCAGAGCACAACGAAAGCGGCTATCTCTGGGCAGAGAACAAAGCCTGAGAAAATCTGGAACTATAGGAAGCTCGCCGGTTGGATCATCCACCGGCGAGCTTCTGCATGTTCGGCCGAAGATGTGAAAATCATGGGAATTAGTTGATGTACTGGCCAGCACTAGGAAGGTTCCCTAACGTGGCTGGCATCCACAGGCAATCTATTCGAAGCTGGGAACGTGACATGACTAATCAACCAGAACAGCCCTCGAAGCCGGCGCATCCGCCAGTACTATCGGGTCCCGGACAAGACAGTGAAACTCTCACCACCACCCAAGGTGCACCGGTAAGCGACACCGACCACTCATTGAAGGCCGGCGAGCGCGGCCCCACCCTGCTGCAAGATCACCATCTTCGCGAAAAGATCATGCACTTTGATCATGAGCGGATCCCCGAGCGGGTGGTCCATGCCCGCGGGGCGGCAGCTCACGGAACTTTTGTCAGTTATGGCAATGCTTCGCAGCTGTGCCGTGCCGACTTCCTGCAGCCGGGAAAGGAAACCCGCGTTTTTGTCCGTTTTTCCAACGTGGTAGGTTCCCGCGGTTCCATGGACACGGCGCGTGACACACGGGGGTTTGCGACCAAGTTCTACACCGAGGAGGGAATCTTCGATTTGGTGGGGAACAATATCCCGGTGTTCTTCATCCAAGATGGGGTGAAGTTCCCGGATCTGGTTCATGCGGCGAAACCGCATCCAGATGTGGAGATTCCGCAGGCGCAATCAGCCCATGATACGTTCTGGGATTTTGTGTCGCTGCATACTCCGGCGCAAGCGCATGCAATGTGGCAGATGAGTGACCGGGGAATTCCACGCTCATACCGGATGATGGAAGGATTCGGTGTCCACACCTTCCGGATGGTCAGTGACAGCGGTGAATCTTCGTTGGTGAAATTCCATTGGAAGCCTGCGCTCGGGGTGCATTCGCTGGTCTGGGAAGAATCCCAGCTTGCGGCAGGCGCCGACCCGGATTTTCACCGCCGTGATTTGGCCGAAGCTATCAGCGCGGGCCATTATCCGCAGTGGGAACTAGGTGTGCAGATCTTTCCCGATGATGGCACCTATACCTTTGAAGGCATTGACCTGCTTGATCCGACCAAGTTCATCCCTGAGGAACTGGCTCCGGTCCAGGCCTTGGGAAAGATGGTGCTTGACCGGAACCCGGAGAACTACTTTGCCCAGACGGAGCAAGTTGCCTTCCATCCGGGGCATTTGGTGCCGGGCATTGATGTCACCGATGATCCGTTGCTGCAGGCACGTTTATTCTCTTATCTTGATACCCAGCTAACTCGTCTTGGCGGACCGAACTTTGCGCAGATCCCCATCAACCAGCCGCAGTCGCCGGTCAATGACATGTTCCGTGATGGCTTCCACGAACATCGTGTGCCGCAGGGCATTGCCCCATACCAGCCCAATTCCTTGGATGGAGGTTGCCCGTATATGTCACAGATGGCTTCGGGGGAACATCCGCCGTTGGACTTTCCCCAAGCACTGGGGGATAGCGAGAAGGTGCGTGCCGAGCCGGCGAGTTTCTCCGATCATTACAGCCAGGCGCGGTTGTTCTACCTGAGCCTCACCGCGCAGGAGCAGGCCCACGTACAGCAGGCGTACTCCTTTGAGTTGGGTAAGTGTTCCGATGTTGCGGTTCGCCAGCGGCAGGTGGACTGCCTGACGCACATTGATCAGCAGCTGGCCTCCACCGTGGCCGAGGCCTTGGGACTGGAAGCACAGCGGGCCCCCGCAGACCTGCCGCAGCCACAGCCCAGTGCCGCACTCTCCCAGATTGGAGCGCGTTGGCCGGTTGACGGGCGCAATGTTGCGGTGATCTTCAACCGGGGCAATGAAGAGCACGTGGCGCAGATTGCCCAGGACCTGACCGGATTGGGCATGAACCCCTTGTTGGTCTCATCGAAAGGCGGACAGGTAGCGGACGGGCTGCCGATTGACCGTACGTATCTGACCGCACGTTCCATAGAATTTGATGCGTTGGTGCTCATTGGACCGCTTCCGCCGGCCGATGATTCTTCGGTACCGCTTGATGCGAAGGCCGGGGCACCCAGCGCAGGATTCGTTCCGGTAGATCCAAGGGTCTCGTTGCTGGTCAATGAGGCTTACCGGCACAGCAAAGCCATTATCTGCATTGCCGGCCAGGGTGACGGTCTGCTGGATGCGCTTGGTATTGTCGATGACGCTCCGGGGGTCAGTACCGTTGACGTTGGCGCGGTCGCTCAAACGGCCGAGGACTCATTGGCGGAACATCGTGCGTGGGAGAGGTTCCCTGTCGCTGAGTAAAGCTTCAGGCATGAGGACGGGTAAACCCTGGACGGGGTTTGCCCGTCTGAGTGCTGTTCCTGATAGTTCCCGGGGATAGGTGGGTTGGCATCCCACGGTGCAGTACGTTCGAGGCATTAGTAACTTGGAGGAGAAATCTTTGAGATACGAAAGGATGGGTTGACTATGAGCCAATCCCATAGCCGTCCTCGTGGTGCTGCTTTGATAGGCATGAGTCTGGTGCTTGGACTCGCTGGATGTTCGAAGGCGATTCCCGTGGATCCGGAAGGCACGCTTGACTCGGTACGCAACGACACCTTGCGCATTGGGCTTTCTCCCAATGAATCTCTGGTGGAAATCAAGGGGTCCTCCTACCAAGGCAGCGAAGTCCAGTTGGCCAAGGACTTCGCGCAGAGCCTAGGCGCCAAAGCTGAGTTCATTGTCGGGGGAGAAGAAAGTCTGGTCAAAAAGCTTGAAGAGGATCAGGTTGATTTAGTGGTGGGCGGGATCAGCAGTAAAACTCCGTGGTCCAAGAAGGTCGGCATGACCCGTCCTTACACACAGATCATTGATGAGAAGGGCAAGAAAGAAAAGTTGGTTCTGCTGGTTCCTCCCGGAGAGAACGCTTTTCTTGGCGAGCTTGAGTACTTCTTGGATCAGACTCAGGAGATGCCATGAAGCCGGAAGCTGGAACGCACCTGCCCGAAGAGCAACAGCAATTGATGCGCCGGGCGACCAAGCTGGAGTGGATCAGCATCGGCTATGCCGCCTGCACTATTACTCTCGTCGCGTTGGTGGTCGGTAATTCCCAAGCAATGCGTACTGCCTGGGTTGAAGACATGCTCTCGGTTCTGCCGCAGGTAGCCTTCCTTACTGCCGGCATCTACGTTCGTAAATCCCGGCGTCCAACTCATCCCTATGGGTACCACCGGACCATGAGCGCCGGACACCTGGTGGCGGGAGTCGCCTTGCTGGCCATTGGCGCGCTTTTGGCCTATGAAGCAATTTCAGCGCTGGTCAAGGTGGAGCATCCAACCATCGGAACCATGAACCTGTTCGGGTACACGATCTGGCAAGGCTGGCTGATGATCGCAATTATGACGATGCTAGCCATACCTGCGGTGATTCTAGGGCAGTTGAAAATCAAGACGGCCAAACCGCTGAACAATAAGTTGCTCTATGCAGATGCTTCCATGGCCAAAGCAGATTGGCAGACTAACGTCGCGTCCATTGTCGGGGTCGGCGGCATCGCGTTCGGCTTATGGTGGCTAGATGGCGTCGCAGCGCTGGTGATCTCGGTGGGCATCGTGCGCGACGGCTGGACGAATACCCGCTCGGCTACCGTGGATCTGCTGGACCGCCGGGCTACTTCCTATAACGGAAAAGATCCGCACCCGCTGATCCCGGAACTAGAAGCGCAATTGCGGTCCTTCGGCTGGATCAAGGACTGCGGGATCAGGGCCAGGGAACTGGGCCAGGTCCTGCACGTCGAAGCGTTTATCGTTCCAGTAGCCGTGGACCTGACCATGTCCCAAATCCACGAAGTGCAAGCTGCCTTGGAAGATACGGATTGGAAAGCCTATGACGTGGTGGTGACGCCGGTACTTGAACTACCGGACTTCTTTTCTCAGCCGCGCGAAGTGAAGAAATGAATCCTGCGCGGTCACCGATGCCAGGAAATCGGACCCCCGGAGCCATGCTCCGGGGGTCCGCAACGTTTCCGCAACGTCAGGTCAGCAGATTAATGAGCTCGCGCCTAGTCGGAGCTCTTACGTGTGCTTTCCATGTCCGCGTAGACCTCAAGCAGCTGCAAGGCGCGCTCGCCGGCTGGTCCTTCTGATCTCAGGCCTTTGCGCATATTTTCCAGCGTGCTTTCTCCCTGCGGGAACGGCGCCAGCAATGGAACATTTGGATCGGTATGCATTTCCAACAGCATGGGGCGGTCGGATGCCAAAGCCTGCTCCCACGCGTCGGCAATCGAGTCCGGGTTGGAAATGCTCAGAGCCGACAGACCCAGCATTTGTGCGTATTCGGCGAAGGGGAAGCCTGGAAGATCCTGGCTTGGCCGAAAGCGTGGCTCGCCTTCGGTTTCCCGTTGTTCCCAGGAGACCTCGGCGAGGTCCCGGTTATTAAAAACGCAGATAATGAAGCGCGGGTCCTCCCACTCTTTCCACAGCTCGGAGAGTGTCACCAATTCGGCATTGCCGCTCATCTGCATTGCCCCATCCCCAGCCAGGACAACCGTTGGGCGCCGCGGATCACGCATTTTCGCCGCCAGCCCATAAGGGACGCCAGCGCCCATGCTGGCCAGGGTGCTGCATAGATGCGCCGGCACCCCCGGTGGCAACCGAAGCTGCCGGGCATACCAATACACGCAGCTTCCCACATCCACGGCTACCTGCGCCTCGGATGGGATCAACCCGGATAGCTCATGCACCACCCGTTCAGGGTTGATGGGATGTGCCGGAGTCATTGCGCGCTTCACCGCCACGGACCGCCACTTGGCAACTTCCGCACGCACCTGATCACGCCAGGGCTTGCGCCGCGCAGGCGCCGGGGACAACCGTTCTTCCAATGCACGCAAGGTATGTGCGGCATCGGCAACCAATGCCACGTCTACCGGATACCGGTTGCCCGGACACCGGGCATTGATATCAATCTGAATGGCCTTTGCCCGGGCACCTGGCGGATAGAACTCGGTCCACGGATCATTGGACCCGACAATCAGCAGCAAATCGCAGGCCTCCAGAAGGGCTGCGCTTGCGGTGCTGCCCATGTGGCCCATCACCCCGGCTGCCTGCGGCCAGGATTCGTCAACATAGGGTTTGCCCAGCAAACTCGTGACAATACCGGCATCCAGAAGCTGAGCCACGGAGTGAACTTCTTTTGTCGCACCGCGCGCGCCCTGGCCCACCAGCATCACGATTTTCTCGGACTCATTGAGCAGCTTGACCGCTTGCTTCAGTTCCGGCTCCCGGGGTACCACCAACGGCGCTTCCCACACCACCGCGGTGGGAATCTGCGCGTGTGTGGTTCCAGGCTGTGCAGCGTCGGCTTGCTGTACGTCGTGCGGCACAATCACTACCGCTGGACCGGAGGAAGCCAGAGCGGTGCGGATTGCCCGGTCCAGCACGAGGTGCAGTTGCTCTGGCGCGGTAATTTGCTCGCAATAGACCGCAACGTCTTTGAACATCGCTTCCAGATCCAATTCCTGCTGGTATCCGCTGCCTAAGGCGGTGGTGTTCTGCTGGCCGACAATGGCAAGCACCGGCATTGAATCCAATTTGGCATCATAAAGCCCGTTGAGCAGATGCACGGCGCCCGGACCTTGGGTTGCAAGCACCACTCCCAGATCCACTGCCGCGTTTTGGTCTGCCGTGTGCTCATCGGCGTACTGCCCGAGCCCGTATTTGGAATGGGCCACGGCCATGAACGCGGCATTTTCCTCGTGCCTGGCTTGGACAAAACTCATGCCGGACTCGCTGCGCCGCAGGGCACCGAGTATCGGATTGATTCCGTCCCCGCTGTATCCAAAGAGCCGGGTAACACCCCAGGTGTGCAATCGTGCGATAAGTTCGTCGGCCACGCTCTGGCTGCTCATGAATCTGTGTTCCTTCTGGCTGACTGGGTTTCTCTGGGCGGCTATTCGCCTGACTGGGTTGGCTCTGGCTCGTCCGGGGTAGCTGCAGGATCATCGGTAAAATTCTCGCGCAGTGTCTGGTTCAGTTCTGCGGAAGATTCGGTGGCTACGGCAAGCGGATCGGTGGCTTGCTGGTCTTGGGCCATGGCCTCGTCGCTGCGCAGCGGATCGGATGCCTCCAAGGTCTGCGGGGCATCGGAGGAGCCTTCGGAGACCGGTTGGCCGTCGCGGCCATCTAGTGGTTCATCTTCCAGACCCTCTTGGTTCACGGCTTGGAATTCTGCTTCGTTGAACGACATTTTTTACTCCTAAGATTGAGGATGGACACCGGATGCAACCCGGTTAGCTGGTCAATGTACTAGATGCGCTTGCCGCGTGACATCGCCTTGAGCAAACTCCCAGTGTCTACCGCAGGCTGGCGGTGCAGTACTTCCAACTGGTGCAGCGTGGTTTGTTCAAAATCCGGGTCTGCGGAGGCTACGGCCTGACTGGCGATGGCTACGCGGTAGTTCGCTGCAAAGGCATCTGCCGCGGTGGCTGCGATGCAGGAATCTGAAGCCACTCCGGCCAGAATCAGCCCTCGGATCCTGTGGAACTGCAGAAGCCCGTCCAGACCGGTTTGCCAGAAGGCGCTGTCGCGATGCTTGACGACTTCCACCGCGCGGGATAGGTCCAGTTCAGCAAGGTTGTGAGTCTGCACTGTTCCTTCAAAGAGGAATCCTTGGTCATCTTCGAGCATGCTCAACGTCCAGGTCGATTTATCGCGCTGGTGAATGGTGCGGATATTGACTATCAGCAGATCATGAGCGCGGGCTTCGGTCAGCAGCCTGTTGCACTGCCCGGCCACCTGCTGGCGCAGCTTCGCCAGTTCGGCAGTCTCGAAGAAAGCATTTTGCATATCGACAATGACCAGCGCCGGACTTGAGAAGTATTCTGGTTTCCACAGGCTCATTGTTTACTACCTTGGCTTCAGATATAGCTGACGATGGGGACAGGAAATTCCTGTCCCCATCGTCAGTGGGTTCTCGTTAATGGGTCTCACTAGAGTCCCGCGTCACTGCCACCGCGCGGGTGGTCAAGACTGCTTGGACCCTTGATCATCCTGAACAGGCCCCAGATGGCCATCAGTGCGCCCCAGGCGACACCTATCCACATCGGGGAGAACGACCTGTCAGCATTCTGCGGGATCAGCAAGAACGACAAGAAAAAGGCCAAGATGATCAAACCGCCAATCAGCAGCCCCAATCCCAGGTGTTTCCTGCGGGGAGCTTTTTCAGGCTGTCGCGAAGTCATGCTGGTACTCCTTACTGCCGGCTATCCGGCATCAAATCGATTGGGATCCTCTGCTTCTTCAGCCGTGGATTCCCCGTCTTGGTCCGGGTCTGAAATCGGTCCCCGGTGAACCACGTTCTTTTCCTCCGGTTCGTCCGTCGGACCGGAACTGTTACCGTAATTTGCGCGTTCAGTCATCGTTGATACCTCGTTTCAGGCAATTAGCTGTCTCGGAGCATGTCTATTAGTTCGTTCTTGCGTTTGTCTGAGTAGTTTTCCAGGCCGATTTCCTTGGCTCGTTCTTTGAGCTCCTGAACGGTCCAGTCCTCATAGCTGCCGGACTCACCACCGCGTTCGCCCACTTTGCCGCGGCCATCGCGGGCCGCGGCGTTGGCAATCCGAGCGGATTTCTGCTTGGAATTGCCCTCGTCGCGGAGCTCTTCATAGAGTTCTTCATCCTTGATTCGGTTGGAACTACTTTTCTCTGCCATCTCTTCTCACCTCTCTGCTGGCGGGGATCGATTGGAAGAACCTGCCAGGTACCGCACACGCTAGGCTTCCGCCGGACGCTTCGCCAGTGCCGGCGCTTTTCTTTATGGTAAATCCCAGAAACTCGGACTGCACTGGGTATATGGCCTAGCACAGTCCGTCTTTTGGTGCGTGTAAAAGCAGAAAAATCCAGCTAATTGGGGGAGGTTTCCGAGTTGCTGGATCTTGAGTGGGGACCGGGCAAATGGCATTCTGAGGCTACAGCTGGACAGCTGAACAGAAGGTCCGCATTCAGCACGCTAGGGAAATCATTGGCCAATGGCCCACTGAAGGGAGAGGAACATGAGTACCTTCGGTATCGAAGAAGAATTCTTCATGATCGATGCGGAAACCGGGCTACCGGCCGAACCGGATCCCAACCCGTTCAAAGAACTGCTCGACTCGCAGCGGCGTGGAGAGGTGCAGCATGAGCTACTGGCTTGCCAGCTGGAGTACGCCAGTGCCATCTGCGAAGACAGAAATCAGGCGCTGGCGGAACTGCGTGGTTTCCGTTCTGCTTTGGCCCACCAAGCCGAAGCGTCTTCAATGATTGTCGCCGGGCTCGGTGCGGCACCAATGATCGCGCAGAAAACTCCGACGGTGACCGATAACGAGCGATACCAAGACATCCATGCGCTGCTTCCGGGAATCACCTCGGAGCATTACATGTGCGGACTGCATATTCATGTGTCCATCCCTGATCGTGACGCGGGGGTAAGGGCATTAAATTTCCTGCGGCCGTGGTTGCCGTTATTCTGCGCCCTGGGCGCCAACTCGCCCCTGTGGCACGGAGCGGACAGCGGATTTTCTTCCTGGCGCACTATCCACTACCGCAAATGGTCCGTTCAGGGGATCCCCCCGCATTTCAGCGACGCATTGGACTACGAGAGTAGGCTGCGTGTGCTGGTCGACACGGAAGCAGTCCCTGATCAAGGACATATCGGATGGGCCGTACGGCTTTCAGAAACCCATCCCACCATTGAGCTGCGCGTCGCAGATTCGCAATTGCGTGCTCATGACTCAGTTCTCATTGCCGTACTGGCCCGGGCGGTCGTGGATACGGCACTGAAACCCGGGGCAACGTCCTACGAGTATCTTCCTGAAAGACTGGACATTGCCTTCTGGCAGGCTGCCAAGCATGGGCTTACCGGAAACCAGATCAACCCCGGTGACGGAAGTACCGTCAGCAGCAAGGACCTGATGAGCCGGTTGTTGCGGCTGATTGAACCGGCGCTGCGAGAGAGCGGAGATTATGACTTCGCCGTGCACTCCCTGCGCAATATCTTGGAAATGGGAAACGGCGCAGTCCGTCAGCGGGCAGCCTTTGAGCGTGGTTCCATCAGCCATCTATTGGCCAATGCCCATAGTGAAATGCGTATGTAGTGCTGCCGATTGCGAATGATCAAGCTGGGAGCGCCCGAAGAAAACCGCTACCGGGGTTTCCCTGCGACGGATAAAGGTCTAGAAAAGAAACACCAACCAGAAAGGAGTGCTTCCATGGCTCTCTGCGACACGTGCGGTAACGAATACGACAAGACGTTCACCGTGACGAGAGGCGAACAGACGAAAACCTTCGATAGCTTTGAATGCGCCATCCACCTGATGGCACCGAGCTGTGCCCATTGCGGGTGCCGAATTCTAGGCCACGGGGTGGAAAGCGGCACCGGAATCTACTGCTGCGCCAGTTGCGCCCGCCATTCGGGCGAAGCTCTACTTGCAGACCGCGCTTGAGCGGCCTCGGGCAGCAAAAGGTACGTGGGACCAGTTCATAGTGAACTGGTCCCACGTACTTTTAAAGCTCAGCGTCTAAGGCTTACGCGTTTCTGCGCTGATGAACCAGGCCTGCTGCTCGAGTAGGGCAATGTATTCATGCAGGATGTCGGCGGTGGTTGGGTCTGCCTCGTCCACCGGATCATGTACTTCACGCATGACGCCAACCGTTGCTTCCAAGGCCTTGACCACGATATCTACAGCGGTCGTGGTGAGGATTTCACCATTGGTTGGTTGGTCCAGCTCCGTGTACTTGGTGATGGTGGCTGCCAGTCCGTCTGGGGTCACATGCACTGCACGCATGCGCTCGGCGATTTCATCGGAACCTCGGCGGGCAATGGCCACGATCTCATCGAGGTTCTGATGCAGGTCGCGAAAATTGGGCCCGACGACATTCCAATGAATCTGCTTGCCGACCAGCTGCAGGTCGAGCAACTGGATGAGCACCGATTGCAGCGAGTCGCGCAGAACTGCCGGGGCAATAAAGCCTCCCTCAGCATTTTCCTTGCGGGTCTTGCTTGCTGGAGTGTTTTTTGTGTTCGACATATTTTTCTCCTTTGCAGTGAATCTGACATGTTCGGCGGTGGTCCCGAGGGGACACCAGCTAAATTGGACGCTACTACTGATGCCCTGTGGGTGTAAAACAGCAAGGGACATTCTCACCTCGCTCCAAGCTTTGCCCTGCGTGCGAAAAATTCATTCAGATCCGTGAAAACTGACCGACAAGCTTAAGCCCCATCAGCACCCGGCCGGAATCTGGGAAACCGCCGCTTCCATTAGCTGGCAGTATCCGGATAATGCTGGCGGACAGGTAGAACCAGCCGGTATCGTCCACCGCAGTACGTTGCCCCGAATGAATCCAAGGAGAAACATGGTGCATGACCCAGCCCCTAACGATCCAGTCGAGCAGAATACTTCCCAGACGGAGAACACGGACGAAGAAATCTTGCAGAACGAAGAACTCGTCCGGGAGTGGGAAGATGAGTCGTTCCCGGCCTCTGACCCGCCAGCGAATTTCTAGCCAGACTCCAGCTCCGGTAACCGCATGCTAAAGGCAGCGCCCTTGGGGACGCTGCCTTTAAAGTGCTAGACCCTTGGAATACGGTTAACGGGTCTCCAAGGAATTGCGGTGATCGGGATGCTGGCCGCGCCGTGTCAGCAACAGGCCAAGGGCCACCATTCCTACGCCGAGGACCAGATGAAGCCAATTATCTGCATCGTTGAGCGGGATGAAGTTGGCTGCGCTGTCAAAGTCGATGATCAGCCCGTAAATCCAGAGCAGCAGATAGATGATTCCGCCGACCACGAGGTAGCTTTTTGCCGCCGGGATGCTGCGCGCCATGATGAGTCCGGCAATGCCGAACAAAAGGTGCACTGCGTTGTGCAGGTAGGAGACTTGGAAAATCCCGAGGAGCTTCGCCTCGGAATGGTGCCCTGCTCCTGAAAGCGAATCGTAGTTTGTCGTGACTCCCGGAATGAATCCCAGGACGCCGACGAGGAGGAAGACTATGCCTATCAACAGAGCGGCCTTCTCCACCGCAGATCGGACATCAGAGGGGGTGTTTCGTGTGTTCATGGTGGCTCTCCTTCGTTCTTGATCAGCAACAGAACGGATGACGCTCACGCGCCGCACGGTGTTTTCCCGCGTGTCAGACACGCTAGAGGTCTGGAGCGCGCGCGGGAAGCAAGAGCCTAGGTGCACAGGAAATACTCAGGTTTCAAGGATTGCCGGCAGCCCGGTGTTTAGGGCCGGGGACAGTTGCCTTCGGCAAATAGCTGAGGCCCGTGGCGCGATTCTGGGAATTCATCACTGGTGCGGCGGTCGCGCCAGCCTGATTTCTCCACGTAATGCCATCACACTCGATGGCAGTGTATTGGCTCTGCCGGGATTTTTCACAGGAAGCGTTGTCCCAGCGCTTCGACGAATGGACAGTCTCAAGGGAATCTGTGGATCTCACGCGAAGCCGATGCTTGCTACTTGGCGGTGCGAGAATGACAGAAGGCCATAACGAGTAAGTGCAAAGACGAAAAGGATTCGGAAAATGAGCAGAAATCATCTGCATGTGCTGGTCAAAGACCCCGGACAATGGACTGTTTCCCTCGGCGGACAACACGTGACAACGAGCAAATCCCAAGCAGAGGCCTACCAGCAGGCGTTGGCCAAGGCTGAAAAACTCGGAGACGCGGTGATCTTTGTCCATGATGACGAAGGAGAGCTGGAGTTCGAGGAAACGTATCCGTAGCCTGCCGTAAATTTCTGCAGCTGCGATGTCGGCACTAAGCGTTCGCAGCACATTGCAGGGCTGTCAGATGACCCACACGTCCGCCAAGGAATTACTTCAAGGTATGCCGGATAGGGCGCTGGGTTGCCCGGCTCTGCTTCGACAGTTCGCTTGGGCTTGGATGGTGAAAGCAGTGTCCGTAAACCTGAAAGTCAGCTGAGCGTCCCGGTTTGTAAACGTGGGCTTTTGCGTTGCCACTCGTGAACTGACGCCAGCGGGGGAGCGCATTCGTAGCGGGTCCTCAAACTCCGTGTTCTCAGGCATGAAGAGCGGTTGAAGAGGGCAGTGCCTGCAGCCGCCAATAGTCCGCTACCGTGCAAGAGCGGATTTGGCAACATGGATCCGGTCTTGCGAAGTGGTGTAACGAATTGATAACTTGTGTTTACTGACTTGGTCTTTTGGAATTTGTTGCATGTGTGGACATCGCGTGGCTGCAAATCCAGATTCTAATCAGACACGGTTTTCCGGAGCACGGGAACAGTGCGGCGTAAAGGGAGTACTCGAAGAGTTACGAACAAATATGGAGGTAGTGCACGTGGCGGGACGTATTGTGAGGTCGAAAACTGCCGAACGAGTAACTGAACTCTTAGGTTCCCGTGAAGGGCGCAAGCACTTGTCCCAGTATGGCTGGGTTGAAGGTATGCCTGTGGTGATGTCCGAATCCCAAGAGGCACTTGAGGACGTGATGGCATTGGTATCCGTGCACGGGCGGGCAGTGCTCGTTGCCATGCTTGATCCACGCAGTGCAGACCCGTTGTTCTTGCATGTTTCAGCTCCGAACCCGGCGCTGAGCATTGTGAACAGTGTTGCGCAGGGGACCAGCATCGGCGCGCTCTTTGAGGCGGCCGAACACGAAGGAATGATGACTTTCCGGGTCAAGTACTGGAAATACAGTGCCGTGGCCCACCTCATTCCGGCCTATCGGGCAACTGCCACAGAAGCACAACTTTCTTACAGGAACTAGATGCCGCTCTAGCCACCTCGGCGCGGGAGGCCGCTGACAAGCATTGCCACCAAGTGGGGCATCTGCCTTCGGGCCGATGCCCCACACTGCTTAATCCGGAGTTTAGTGAAGACCAAGAAATTTTGAGGCGCCGACAAGGGCCGGCATACTGAACCGGCCCTTGTCGGAAGTGCATCCGCCAGCCTCAGCTGCGGCCGGCGAACATCAGTTTAACGGTTTGGCCCGTCATCCAAGCCGTCGGTTTCAATTCGTTCCTTGCGCAGTTGCTCATCGATACGCTCGTCCTCGACGACCGTTTCCTTGTCCAAGCGGACCCGCTCGACGGGAACGGCTTCCTTGTCAACCACTGGACGTTCGGCATGGAGCGTGACTTCCTGTTCCTCGGAACCCAGATCGCCACCTGCCACTGTGTCCGAAGCCTGAGCTCCGGTAATCGGCTCGCGTTCGAGCCTGACCTCTTCGTGGCTGACGGGAACGGTTGTGGTCACGTCCTCGGTCACTACGTGCTTGCGCAACCGGACCTTGCCGGTCTGCACCTGCTCAGTGCCCACACGCAGCTGTTCTTCGGAACGGATCATGGACTGATCGGCTCCTGCAACTTCATCATCGAGACCTGGCCGCTGCAAATATCCGGTGGATGCCTCGCCTGCAGTCGAATCGGTGTCGACGCCGATTGGTTCCGCGAAGTCATAAGCCCGGCCGTAGTACTCGAAGAGCTCCTGCTCCTCGGAGGGGCTCAACTGTGTCTGGGCATCGACTCGCGGAGCCTCCTTGACCGTCTTCTTGTCGAAAGGAACATTCAAGGTGTCTCCGGCAACGCTGGCATCGGCCAGGGGGACGAAGTTTTCTGACAGGCCGAAGAACCCGGTGTTCACGGTAACCCACTCAGGTTCACCGGTTTGTTCGTCCAGGAAAACTTGGCCGAGCTTTCCAATCTTCTCCCCATCGTTTCCGGTGACGGTGCCGCCGATAAGGCTTAATTCGTGTAGCTGGTCTGTGTTGATCATGAGTTTCTCCTTCTGCTGCGTTCGTCAATGAAATCATCAAATCCAAACAGCCTGACCGGCTGTGGTGCCGGACTGCTGAAGCTGCGCCTCGATAGGGGCGTGACACGAGAAAACTTCTCTCAGGCGGCCATGACGTTGCCGCGCTGAGTCGACTATTGCATGGAATGCAAATGAGGATTTCCAAGCTTGTGCCTGCATACCCGCAAGCTCCGCAATGCCTGTGAATCTCGCGGGTATCCTTACATTGGCCACTGGAACGACTCCACAATCCGTGCGGTCAGGCGAGTGGCTGGTAGGTTCAATCGGGAAAACCTATGGCACCTGTGTGTGCAGGATGCACGATTCTTACACCGGGTCCTCCGGATTTGTTCCCTAAGGCGTCCAGCCCAAACGGCACTGAACGGTGCTGATCCGCATTCCCAGCGAGTGCATAGCTGTGCCCGCGGAGGCTAGCTCTGGAGCGGCTGGAATCCGACGTATCTGCGGGTTGCCAGATGCCGAGACCGCGATGAGCACCGGACCACCCTGGATAGAGCCTGGCAGCACAGTTGATTCTGCGCTGGATCTAAAATCCCAGCACAATCCGAGGCAGGAAAATCTGCCTATTTTGAAGCGTCAGTGCCGTTTGAGCCGATTGCTTGAGCCGGAATTGCCGCTGGCATGAAACATCTTTCAAGGAACGGAAAAACTGCCTGACGTGGCATGCGGCACCAACATGTCCAGCGCCGCGCGCACAGCGAGGAATACTTGTGCTCCGCAAAACCGGAAGAATGCTGGGAAATTCTGGGATCTGCGACACCGGGTATGGACGGAGGGATACTCTGCGGTGGATCAATACTCTCCGTGGGGAGAAGTCATAGAAAGGCGGCTAAGCACGTGTCAATCCAGTTACTGGACGCGCCTGACCCACTTCGCATTGCGGTTCTTGCGCATCTGCACCATCCAATCCGCGCACCTTTTGCCGGCGGGATGGAAGCGCATACCGCGCATCTGGTCTCGGATCTCAGTTCGCGCGGACACCGTGTCACTCTGTTCGCCAAAGCAGGCAGTGAAGCGCTTTCCCCGCGAGCCACGCTTCGGATCCATCCGGTGATCTCCGGGACTTTCGAGGTCCGGGGATATCCGGATGACCATCTTAAAAATGCGCAGCACCGGAAGCTGGACGGTGCGATGAAGTCAGCGGTAGAGCATGTTCGCGCCGGTGATTTTGACGTGGTCATCAATAATTCGCTCAGTCCAATACCGCACGCGCATTTGCAGGGAATGGCTGTCCTGCACATTCTCCACACCCCTCCGCTTCCTAGGATTACCTCGCTGCTGGACAAGCAGAAAACCGATGAGCGGCACCGTTTCGCTACGGTTTCGGCCGTTAATGCCAGGGCATGGCGCCGCTGGCTGCCGCAGCTGGAGATCATCCCCAATGGAATTAACATGGAATTCTGGGGAAACCAGCCCCATGCCGAGGTCAGTGCGGGAACCGCGGCCTGGACCGGACGCATCACCCCGGAGAAAGGCACGCATCTGGCCATCGCTGCGGCCCGGGCTAATAATCTGCGATTGGCAATGGCCGGGCCCATCCAGGACTGGGAATACTTTAATGAGCTGATCGCCCCGTCCCTGGCCGAGGACGCCAGATACCTGGGGCATCTGCCGCAAGAGGAACTGCGGCAGCTCATTGGCTCCAGCGAGGTGTTCATCTCCTCGCCGCTGTGGGAAGAGCCCTTCGGACTGACCACACTTGAGGCGATGGCCTGTGGCACCCCGGTCGCCGCCCTGCCGGCCGGGGCCATGGCAGAACTGATCGGAACGACCGGCGGCGCGCTCGCCACTGCGCGGACCGCCACGGCGCTTGGCCACGCAGTGGCAAGGGCCTTGGCCATGGACCGCCAGAAGGTGCGCGAACGTGCCGCGGGTTTTTCGCGTGAACTGATGATTGAAGCCTATGAATCCCTGCTCGCGCAGATCGCTTCGCCCCTTGCGCTTCGAGGCCGGGAATCATGAGCGCACCGCGGATTTCCTACTATGCCCACCATGTGGGTTCCGGCCACCTGCGCCATGCCCGCAGGATCATCGACGCCTCCGTCTTCGAGGTGCAGGTCACCAGCACCGGGCCGAACCACGGGACGCTGCTGCCGGCCGGGACAAATTACGTCTCCTTAACCGCAGATGTGCACCCGGAGCAAACGACCCAACCGGCCACGGGTGGATACCTGCATTACGCGCCGGTAGGCAGACACATCACCGAACGATTCGCCACGCTGAACCAGGCGTGGAAGCGGTTTGCCCCCGATCTGGTGATGGTCGATGTATCGGTGGAAGTCGCACTCTTCGCCAAGCTCAGCGGCTACCGCGTGGCGATGCGGCGCATGCCCGGAAAACGCAGCGATAAGGCGCACGCCATGGCCTACGACATCGCTGACGCTCTTTTTGCCTACTATCCGCAGGAACTGGAAGATGCAGCTCATCTGGAGCGGTACGCGCATAAAAGCCACTACCTGGCGGTGCCGCGCCCCGCCGCGGCCTTGGCACAGAGCCAGGATTCCAGCGGATCTGCCGATGCTGGAACACTGCGGGGCAAAGTCGTGGTGCAGACCTCGCTCGGTTCTTCCATCGGGCAAGCGGACATTGTCCGGGCAGCGGCCTGCGCCAGTCAATGGACTTGGGAGGTGCTCGGGTCGGTAAACCCGGACGGTTCAAGGATCCCGGAGAATCTGCGATTCCATGGGCTAGTGCCGGATCCAGCACCCTTCCTTGCACAGGCCACGGTAGTAATCACCTCCTCCGGGCACAACGCGGTTTCTGCCGCGGCGGCCTGCGGCAGGCCAGTGCTGCTGATACCCGAAGAACGTCCCTTCGACGAACAGCGCTGCTATGCATCAATGCTGCAGCGAGCCACCGGGTGCTTGATGCTCGACTCGTGGCAGAGCCCCGCAAACTGGAACATGATCCTCGAGCAGACGGCGCAGACCGACCGCTTCGCACTGGCCCGGGCCTTGTTCATTGACCCGGAGGAATTCACCGGGCGGCTTCGGTCTATGGCCGGGGACCTAGTGGCAGGGGCAAGCAGATGCTAATAGGGTTCCAGGCTCTGTGCCTGCTCGATTTCGCTCACGGTGGGATGGCGCAGGATCTGCAACGGCTTAGCCTCAGCGTTCCAATTGATCAGACCCAATTGCTGGAAGGAAGCGAGCCAGCCTTCCATAGGCCAGATTGCCCAGCGCTGCCGGAAAATCTTGGCATTCTGGACGATGTCCGCAAAATGGTTCAGCGGCGGCTTGTACACCGAGTGATGCTGGTGGAAGATGACCGCGCTGCTGAAAGTCACCGCAAGACCCTGTGCACGCGCGGCCAGGGCGAAGTCGGTGTCTTCGCCTCCGTATCCGCCGTAGCCGGTGCTGAATCCGCCAAGCCGCGCGAAGTCCCGGGCGTGGATGGCGAATCCCAAGGACCAGAACATTTCGTGATGCTCGCAAGGAGTGTTACGTGGAAGATCTGCCCGCGCGTGGTGCGCGACCGAAAGCTCCGCAAGCCGCTGATCGGCAGGCGTGGGCCCGGGTTCCAAAGGCTGGCGCAGATAGCGCGGTTCGGCCATCACCAGCCCGCGGTGCTCTGCCAAGGTTTCGAGCAGCTCGGACAAAGCAGGTTGCGCGGGGATGCAATCGACATCCAGGAACACCAGCCGATCCGAGCGTGCCGCGTGCGCTGCAGCATTGCGGGCGCGGGCCAGCGGAAGTCCGCTTTCGTGCGGCAAGGAAGGCAGATGGATAATCCGCAGTGGAAGCGTGCAGGCCACCGGCTCAGGCCGCGGATCATCCATGTACACCACCACCACTTCCTGCGGCCGACAGGTGCTGCGCTGCACCCCGTCTAGCAGCCGCTGCAGGTGGCCGGCTCGGCCATGGGCAATGACCAAAACTGAAAATTCCATGTTGTTCCTCGGCTCCCTGGCACTTACCCGGCGCTGCCGGGCAGATGGACAAATCCGTACGGCTCGACATTACTCAAAAGAACACTCGCAAAGCAGGATCCACCATGACTTCTCAGATTACGTCCAACATCATCCGCGTCGCTTCGGTACCCAGCGACCAGATCTACATCCGCCACCTGGAATCCTGCCACGGCCAGCGGCGCCCGCAGATTCTCCGGTTGCCGGATCCGGTGCCTGCCCGGGGCTCGCGCAGCAGACAATCCCCGTGGTGGCCGCCGGTCATGCTCAGCGCCCAATGGGTCCGGGACCATCATGACTCCTTTGACCTGATGCATGTCCACTTCGGTTTTGATGCGCTGGATCCCCAGCAGCTTCGCGAAACCATGGCAGAGCTGCGCCGCTGGGGCAAGCCGCTGGTATATACCGTGCACGACTTGATCAATCCGCACCAACCGGATTCGGCCGCGCATCTGGCCCTGCTGGATGTGCTCATCACCGGTGCAGATGAGCTGATCACCTTGACCGATGGCGCAGCGGCCGCAATTGCTGCCCAATGGGGCCGGCAAGCCCATGTGCTGCCGCATCCTCATGTGCTGGACTTTGCAGTGATGGAGCGGATTCGCCAGAGCCGGCGAACGCAGCGGGCACAGGATCCCCAGCGTCTGCGGCGGGTGGGTGTGCATTTGAAGGGGCTGCGCGCCAATATTTCCCCGGCGATCCTCGAACCGCTGGCGCGGATTGTCGCGGAAATCCCGAACGCGGTACTGCAAGTTAATATCCACCGCCAGGTGCTGGATCCAGATAGCAGCGAATACCGCGAGGAGCTGGCACGGCTGCTCACCGGCGGCCAGCTGAAAGGAAAATGGGAGCTGGTTTCCCATGAGTACTTCAGCCACCAGGAGCTGTGCGAGTATTTTGCTTCTCTGGACGTCAACGTCTTGCCTTATCAGTTCGGGACGCATTCGGGCTGGCTCGAAGCCGCCTTGGACGCCGGAACGGCGGTGGTTGTTCCCTTGTGCGGCCAGTATGCAGGACAGCATCCCTCGCTGGCCGCGTACCGCTGGAACGCGGACCAAGTCGAGGAGGAGTCGCTGCGTGCTGCAGTGCGCCGGCAGGTCGCCATGGAATTCATTCCGGGCATGGGGGCCGCCGAACGCCAAGAGCAACGCGAAGCGCTGGCCGAAGCCCATCAACGCATCTATGCGACTTTGCTGGGCAGACGCAAGACATCGCCTAAAACCGGCTCCAGTGCCGCCGGTGCCCGGTGATCTGCGCGGTTAGCTTCCGAGCCATGCCGGCGGTTGCTTCGATGCGCAGCGGTGTGTGGACCTGCTAGCTGGCAATCCACTGAGTACGGCTTTGCACGGCGCTGAAAATCTGTAGCGTGGAAAGCGACCTGAACATCCCGATTCCAAGGAGCTGAAGCATGGCCAACGAAGAGGTAGACAAAGTTATCGGCATCATCAACGATGTGCGCATCGGCATGGTCGCGACCCAGAGCCAAGGGCGTCTGGTCAGCCGCCCGCTGACGGTCATCGACGTGAAAGAAGACGGAGATCTATGGTTCTTCTCTACCGCGCAGTCGGATATCGTTCGTGAATTCGAGACGCAGGACCTGGTGAACGTCTCGTTCTCCGGAAACAAGGAGTGGGTCTCGGTCAGCGGACGCGCATCGGTGGTGCGCGACGTGGCGAAGAAAAAGGAACTATGGAATCCCATGGTGGAAACCTTTGCCACCGATGGCCCTGAATCGCCTGAGACGGTGCTGCTGCGCGTGGATTCCGAATCCGCGGAGTACTGGAAGAATCCAGGTGGCGCAGCAAGCTTGGTCGCCGGGTGGGTGAAGCATAAACTCACCGGCAAGAATGCCGAGCCGGGGGATTCGAATACCGTGCAGCTATAGCCGTGTGAACACCATGGCACCGCATTGATCCATAACACTATCGGCCTCCGATTCCCGCAAGGGTTCGGAGGCCGTTGCCGCTTAGTGCGGTAGGCAGTAGATCATCGCGCTTGAAGCCGTGGTGCCTTCGCCAAGGCTCAAAGGCTGGCTACCCAAGGGGTAAACATGCACATGGCGCCCCATGATCCGAAGATCCATGGGGCGCCAGGTGCTAGGCAACTACTTCGTCAGGTCGTCTTTGACATCCTTGGCAGCGTCCTTGACGTTTTCGCCAGCCTGCTTGGTGTGCGCAGCAGCCTGGTCCTTGGCGCCCTCGGCCTGCAGACTTTCGTTGTCAGTTGCATCGCCAATCGATTCCTTGGCTTTTCCAGATACTTCCTGAGCCTTGTTCTGGATTTTATCTCCGATACCCATGGTCACTACCTCCTGTTTGGATCTGGTACTTACAATTGGAACTATAGAACTAATCGCACATCCGCTGTTTTAAACTGAATACCAGCTGGGAACCAGCGGCTCCCACGCCGGATAAGCCTGGTGATCTTTACTTCCGGTACTTTCACGCGCAACCCAAAACGTAGGCTTGAGCTAACCCTTTGCACCATCGGCACCTTAAAGGCGTAGGGTGTAAGCAAGTTTTATTTACCAGCATTCAACGCACGGCGGAGTCAACGCAATGACCGATATCAATCTCAACCTGGCGCTATCCAAGTCCCAAATTTCAGACCTTGTTAATGCCTTGGAAGATCACCGCGACGATTTTCTGCGCAAGGCCGTCGAAGCCCAAAATGGCTTCGGACTGGATCCCGAGTACTGGAAGTCCCGGGCAGGAGATATCGACGCGACATTGCTGACCGTGCGATCCGCTATCAGGATGAGCATCGGCCAGGACTAGCTTGTTGAGGTTCATGAGCAGCGAATTTCCGGCACGCGTGCTGGCGTTGCCTGCCGCGGATGCCGGTATTGCCAGGTTCTAAAGCCGTGTGGAGGTCCGCTGATACACGGTAGCCTGCTGGAATTCCGAGGTGTCAAAGACCGGCAGGATATGGGCGACCGCGCTGTATTTCCAGTAGCGGATTCTGAACGTCGCCATGCCGCCCAGTTCCAGAGCATCAACGAAATTTCCGAAGGACATACTGCGTGCCGATTCCTCGACGACCTGCAGCGCGGCGGAAGTCTCGGAGACGTGGATAAAACGCAGGTCTTGGGAATCCTCGTCGACCATCGCGACAAGTACGGCTCCCGGATGAACCGACACGAGCCCCATGACATCTTCCAATGGCTCCGAGGGCAGAGTCATCACGATCGCCATGCCTTCTTTCCAGCCGTGGCGTGCAAGATACTTCCGGCCCTCGCGCGAGTCCAGCAATAGGGTCACACGCTCAGCGGTTTTGGATCTGACGATATGTCCGGGCATTAGAACTACCTCCACTTGTGAACGATATTTCGAGTGCTCCCCATGGTGTGCCGCGAAAACACCCACTGCCATCGATGAAGGAATTCCTGCGCCGGCTATCGGTGAATCTGGCACTGCCTTGAATGTAGCAGGTGTGGCACGGTTCATATTTAAGTGGTTAATCCTTCTCAGATTATTCACAGCTATAGAGCGGCTCGTGACTGGATCGGCTTAAGGGCGACCCAATCGGAAGCACCTTATCAGGGGCCTATCAGCTTGCTCCATGACACGGGGGATTGCTCTACACTGGCCCGAAAGTGCAGGAGGATATTCATGCGACACAGGCCAGTGAAATTCGGTGCAACGCCCGGATGCGCGGACTCGGAACCAGAAACTGCGTGGTGGCCAGCCGGGCCGTCAATACTCGAAGCCGCCGGCGAATGCCAAGGTGACCCAGCCACCGTGCTCCGGGCGCTGGCACGCGCGACGGTGGATCCGCCGGTACCTGGACAGGGAAGCACCGTTCAATTATGGGAATTCCTCGCCTCGCTTGGCGCCATCGACTTGGTGGCCGCGCGCAGCGTGGAACCGCACTTCGATGCCGCAGCCATCCTGGGCGAAGCGGGCAAGCCGTGGCAGCCGGGTCAAACGTGGGGTGTCTATGCGGCCGAAGGTCCCGGCAGCACACTGGAGGCCACCGCAGATGATCACGGTCAATGGGAGCTGAACGGTATTAAGCCATGGTGTTCGCTCGCAGGCCAGATTTCCCATGCACTGATCAGCGCGCACACTGCCCAAGGGCGCAGGCTGTTCACCGTGCAGCTGGACCAGCCCGGCATCCATGCCGAAACCGGCAATTGGATCAGCCGTGGCATGGCCCGGCTGCCCAGCGGGTCGGTGCGCTTTGCCTCGGTGAAGGCAAAGCCGGTAGGTCCGGCTGGTTGGTATCTAGACCGGGCGGGCTTCGCCGTCGGCGGGGCCGGCGTGGCGGCCTGCTGGTTCGGGGGAGCAAGTGGAATCTTCCGCCACCTGCTGGAGAGCTCCGCCAAGAGAGAGCCAGATCAACTGGCGCTGGCCTGGCTCGGCGAAGCTGACCGGCTGCTGGCCGGAGGTGCCCAGGTACTTCATCATGCGGCCGGACTAGCCGACAGCGGTGCACTTGACGCAATGCATGCAGCCCGCGTGCGCGGCCACATCGCCCAGCTATGCGGACGGGTCCTGCAGATCAGTGCCGAAGCAACCGGGCCAGGTCCGCTGGCTACAGATGAAAACCACGCACGGCGCGTGGCTGACCTGGGGATCTATGTGCGCCAGCACCATGGTGCCCGCGATGATGCGGCACTGGGACGGATGGTTCTTCAGCAGCATGCCCGAGCAGGTGCATTGCCATGGTGACGTTCAGCCACACTGACCAAGGCACCGCGGCCGCGCAATGGAATGCCCATGGCTTGGGAGACCTGGAGCAGCTGGATCTTTCCCGGGTATTTACCCAAGGCACCAAGCTGGTAGTCCTGGCAGCGCATCCAGATGACGAGACACTCGGTGCAGGCGGCCTGATCCACCAAGCGGTGAAAATGGGCCTGGAGGTGACGGTTTTGGTTTGCACGTTAGGCGAGGCGTCGCATCCGGAATCCGCCACGCATTCGCCGGCCCAATTGGCCGCCGTGCGTGAAGCAGAACTTGAGCAGGCCATGGCGCTGCTGCGCGCTGAGGCCAAGGCAAGCGGTGCAGTGCACTTGCGCTGCCTTCGGTTGCCCGATGGGCACTTGCCTTCGCACGCCACCGAGATTGGGGCAGCACTGCGTGAAATCACCGAGGACGGACCCTTTGTGGTAGCCAGTACTTACCGCAGTGACGGGCACCCCGATCATGAGGTGCTCGGTCGCCTTGCAGCGAAAATCTGTGCAGAGCTGTCCTTATGCCATCTGGAATTTCCCATCTGGTACTGGCATTGGGCTGCCCCGGGCACCGAGGTGCGCTGGCGGCATTGGACCCAGCTTGCATTGGATGAACAAACGGTGCAGGCCAAGCGCCGGGCGCTGGCCGCGCACACATCCCAAACGCAGCCGCTATCGAGCCTGCCCGGGGATGAGGTGCTGCTCGATAGCCAATTTCTGGAGCACTTCCACGGTCCGCGGGAAATCTTCCGGCTTACCTGGCCAGGCGACAAGGATGCAGCTGCCGCCTCCCAGGTGTTTGATGAGCTGTATGCCCAGCGGCCGGACCCGTGGAACTACAAGGACAGCCACTACGAGCAGCGCAAGCAAGAAATCATGATGGCCTCGCTGCCGCGCCGCCGCTATCGCTCCGTATTGGAATTAGGGTGTTCCATTGGAATGCAAACGGCCGCGTTGGCTAAGCGAAGCGGCCAATTGCTGGCTGTTGATGCCAGCGCCGAGGCACTGGCCCACGCAGGCGAGCAGGTGACCGGCATGGAACATGTGAGCCTGCGCCAAGCGACGTTGCCGGGGCAATGGCCGCACTGCGACCCCGCATCAATGGACTTGGTGGTGCTCAGCGAAATTGGCTACTTCTTGGCCGCGGATGAATTAGCCGAAGTTCTCCAGCACTGTGCCACGGTGCTTGAACCCGGCGGCGAACTGGTGCTGTGCCACTGGCTGCATCCCATTGAAGGCTGGCCGCTGGATGGAAAAGCCGTGCATCGTATGGCCGGCGCGTGGATTTGGGAAGCCGCAGTAGTTCATCAGGAACAAGATTTCTTGCTTGAAATACTGCGCAAGCCGGCAGGCCGCCATGGGTCGTAATACGTTAGACGCCATCGCCGTCGTTGTTCCGGCGCACAATGAGGCTGACCATGTTGACGGGTGCCTTCGGTCGCTGGGATCTGCCATGGAGCGTTTTGCCTCAACCCATCCGGAAGTACTTGTGACAGTGACCTTCGTATTGGATTCGTGCACCGATAAAACTTCGGAAATAATCCAGCGCCATGGCGCCGCCGACCCGCGGATTGCAGGACTTTGTGTCCAGCATCGCAATGTCGGTGCCAGCCGTGCTGCTGGCGTGCGGCACGCGGTGAATGAACTGGCTCCGCTCGCCAGCGGCGGCTCACTTTGGGTTGCTTGCACCGATGCAGATACCCGGGTTCCGGAGCATTGGCTGGATTCCATTGCCAGATACCACGCGGCCGGAGCGGATGCAGTCACCGGAACCGTCGAACCGGATCGCCGAGAGCTGGATCCTGGCATCTTTGCGCTGTGGCAGGCAGCCTACCGTCCGGTCGACGGGCATCACCACATCCATGGAGCCAACTTCGCGGTCAGTGCCGCGGCCTATGAGGCGGTGGGTGGTTTTCAACCGTTGGAGGCAGGGGAGGATATTGCGCTGGTCAGCGCACTGCGCCACGCCGGGTACCGGGTGGATGCCTCGGCGTCGCTGCACGCGGTGACTTCAGGTCGGTTGCGCGGCAGGCTCCGCGAGGGTTTCGCGGATTATTTGGCCACCTTGGCGGGCCACGGCACCCGCGTCGGCTCGCGGGCCGGCAAGTGAAGGCTGGACGGGCGCCGGAAAATGATCCGGCGCCCGTCCAGCCTCAGGTCTTGTCCTAGTGCTTGGCAGCCTTGAGCTCCAAGTTCCGTGTCCAACGCTTCGTCAACGCCTGGATGCACGCGGCGCTCGCACCGGAGATCACCGCGAATGCCACGACCTTGCCCAGCGTCGCTTGCTGCTGTTTGTCCGGGTTTGCCAGCGACGGAGGCTGCTCGCCGGTGGCCTTTTTCCAGACGCTGCCCACCACTTTGGCACCCAGCCAACCGGTGATCAGCGAGGCGAGGGTTCCGAGCAATTTGACGATGATTTTCATGAGTTTTCCTTCCGTAGGTTACTGATGGTCAAAATTTTTAGGGGTGCTCCCAGGTAACTTCGTCGGGAGACTTCTCCGCACGCCAGCCGCGCCACACCGGATGGCGCAGCCGGCCTTCCCGGGTCAACTCGCTGTAGCGCACTTCGGCCACAAATTTCGGGGTGACCCAGTGGGCATCGCGGCGATGATCGGCAGGAATCTGCTGAACTGCCGGGGTCTTGCGGATCACGGTGTCGAGCCGATGACGTGCCGTTGACAATTGCTTGTCGCTGAAACCGGTACCGACGCGTCCCACATAGCGCAATTGTCCATTCTCAGGTACTGCCAGCAGCAGCGAGCCGAGACTGCCGGAGCGTGAACCGTTGCCTTCGCGCCAGCCGATGACCACAACTTCCTGATGCAGTTCATGCTTGAGCTTCAGCCAGCTGCGGCTGCGCTTGCCCATTTCGTACCGGCTCTTGGTTTCCTTGGCCATCACGCCTTCAAGGCCCAGCTCACGGCTCGTTTCCAGCGCAGCGTCCAGGGAGCCGGGATGCGCCTGCGGGATTTTCACATGATTGTCAACGGACACTTGTGCTTGAAGCCGCTGGCGGCGTTCATGATAAGGAAGTCCCGTGAGGTCCTGCATCCGCCCTGACCCCGGATCGGGAAGCGCAATCGCGTCGAAGAGCAACAGCTGGACCGCAGGTAATTCCTTGGACGCCCGCAGCGACTTGCGGCTCGCGGAAAGCCGCTGCTGCAGCAAGGAGAAATCCGGACGGCCGGCAGAATTGAGGGCTACTATCTCGCCGTCGAGAATGGATCCGGCAGGTGCCAAACGGGCCAGCTGCGCCAGCTCGGGGAAATGAGCACTCAGATCTTTTCCATTGCGGCTGGACAGGAAGACGCTGTCCTCACCCACGGTGGCCAGCGCCCGGTAACCATCCCATTTCATTTCAAAGCTCCAACCTGTGGCTGCGCCCAGCTCATTGGGTTCCCCGATGCTCGCCAGCATCGGGGCGGGCGAAAAATCCTTGCCCAGGTCTGCTGGCTTACGTCTGGCGGTTTCTTCGGCACGGACCGAACGTGGCGGCGCTACGCGGGTACCGGGCTCCGGTTGCTCACGCATCAGCTGCAGCAGCCAGTTCTTCTTCTCGCCCATACCCTGCGCGCGCACGAGCGCAAAGCGCCGGGGGACCCCGACCAGCCCGCCGTCTTCGCGCCCGTGAAGGACCGCGATGACTTCCTTGTCTTCGCACCATTTTTCTATGACGCAGCTGCCAGCATCCCAGATGCTCACCTCTCCGGCACCGTATTCTCCCTTGGGAATGCTGCCTTCAAAACTTCCGTAAGACAGGGGGTGGTCCTCGGTCATGACGGCCAATCGCCGGATGCCTTCGGCCAGCGGCGGACCCTTGGGAACTGCCCAGGAGACCAGCACACCGTCGTGTTCCAAGCGGAAGTCCCAATGCAGGCGGCGTGCGTGGTGTTCTTGAATCACAAATGCCTTGGCGGCATCGCCAGGATCCGCTAGCCGGTCTTCAAATTCGGGCACGGGTTCCGGAGTGAGCTGTGCATCGCGCTTGGATCGGTAGGTCTCCAACCTGTCGGTTGTCCGCGGGGCCAAGGCACCCAGTGGCGCCAGGGGTTCGAGCCCGGAATCCATGCGTTCAAGGACTTGGCGGAAATCAAGCTGTGCCAGCTTGGGGTCCGCAATTTCCTCCCAGGTACGCGGGGCGGCGACCGTCGGATGCAGCCTTCCACGCAGCGAGTAGGGGCAGATGGTAGTTTTTGCTGCGTTGTTCTGGCTCCAGTCCACCAGCACCTTGTTCTCGCGCAGCGAGCGTTTCACGCTGGACACCACCAGATCCGGAAGGTCGCGCTGCAAGGAGAGCGCCAGCTCTTTGGCGACCGCCGAGATCTGCTCGGAGGTGTGCGTTCCATCCAGTGCGGCATACAGGTGGATGCCTTTGGAACCGGAAGTGACCGGATAGCATTCCATGTCCATGCCTTCCAGGATCTCCCGGCAGAGCAGCGCCACCTGGGCGCACTGGGCCAATCCCGCCCCGGGTCCGGGGTCCAAGTCCAAGACCAGCCGGTCGGGGTTCTGCGGTTGCAGTGAGCTGTCAAATTTCCACTGCGGGACATGCACTTCCAAGGCGGCGACCTGGCCCAGCCACGCTAGTACGGCCGGTTCGTTGACCAGCGGGTAAACACTCACACCGCTCCTGTGGGTGATGCTGGCCGTGGGGATCCAGCTTGGGGCGGAATCTTCCAGATCCTTGCGGAAGAACACAGCACCGGGAGCGGCTTCGGTGCCCACGCCATCAACCCAGCGTTTGCGGGTCGCCGGACGCCACATGGCATGAGGGATCAGTGAGCTCGCCACCCGGGCATAATAATCGAGCACTTCGCCCTTGGTGGTTCCGGTACTGGGATACATGACCTTATCCAGGCTGCTCACCTTCAAGGCGCGCCCTTGGACCGATACTGTTTGCCCGTTCTTGCCCATCTGCCGCTCCTTTGCCTACCAAGCCCAATGTGCCTTAGCCAGCGGCCATATTCCAGTATTCCTAGGAAGCTTTGTGTTTTGATCTGGAGTAATCCGCGGAAACTGGCAATACCGCGCAGCCATTGCCATGGCCGCGGGGTATCTGGTTCACTCGACCCATGAGGGCTATCTGGACAGGATCCATTGCATTCGGACTCGTAAACGTCCCGGTCAAGGCTTATGGGGCAACGAGCGACCACGATATCGACCTGCATCAGGTCCACGAGAAAGACGGAGGGCGGATCCGCTATCAACGGCGCTGCGAAATCTGCGGGGAGAAAGTCTCCTACAAGGACATCGACAAGGCCTATGACGATGGCGAGCAAACCGTGGTGCTAACCGATGAAGAGATGGATGCCCTGCCGGCGGAGAAGAGCAGAGAAATCGAAGTGGTCCAATTTGTTCCGGCCGCACAAATTGATCCGCTGACTCTGGAGCGCAGCTACTATCTGGAAGCCGATTCGAAATCCCCGAAGGCCTATGAACTGCTGCGGCGCACCTTGGAAGACACGGAGAAAACCGCGATCGTCAGGTTTACGCTACGCCAGAAAACACGCTTGGGCGTGCTGCGCGTGCGCGACAAAGTGCTGGTGCTGCAGGCCATGATGTGGGCTGATGAAATCCGGGCCGCCGACTTTGCAGTGCCGGAAACATCGCCTCGGATCAGTGCCCAAGAACTGAAAATGTCTGCCTCGCTGGTTGAGCAGTTCAGCGCCGACTTCACCCCGGAAGATTTCGAGGATGACTATCAGGTGCAGCTGCGCACGCTGATCGAGGCGAAGCTCGCCGAAGGCGAGGCACTGGACACCGATGCCACGTTCGGCCAGCAAGAATCCGGTGAGGATTCCGGGGGAGAGGTCATCGATCTGATGGAAGCACTCAAACGCAGCATCGACTCGAAGTCTTCGAAAAGCAGCCAGGCGAAACCGGCCAAGGCAAAACCGTCCAAGGAAAAAACAGCCAAGGCCAAGCCGGCGAAAAAATCTCCGGCCAAAAAGTCCTCATCCAAGAAGTCCACGTCCAAGAAGTCCACGTCCGCCAAGACGGGCAGTTCCACGGCAAAGAAAACCGAGAAGGCCCCAACGACTCAAAAGAAGAAGAAGAAGGCCTCCTCGGCAACGGACAAACGCAAAGAAGCCTAAGGGGTCATAACCACCTTTATGCACTTGTCGTGTTTCTTCTGGAAGGTCTCGTACATCTGGGGACCCTGTTCCAAGGAGACCTGATGGGTCACCAGATCATCGAGTCCCAGCGGATCCTTCGGGTCCTCGGTGAAAGGCATGAGCGTTTCGGTCCACGAGCGCACATTGCACTGGCCTTGGCGCAGCTGGATTTGCTTGTCGAACATTTCCAGCATAGGCATCGGAGTAGCCGCGCCTGAATAGACGCCGCTGAGCGAGACCGTCCCGCCGCGGCGAACCGCCGAGATCGCTGCATGGAGCACCACGGTACGGTCCACCGACATGTTCTCCATGGCTTTCTGCGCAACGACATCCGGCAGCAGCCCGGTGGCTGACTGCAGCAACGCCGCGCCGGGGGAGCCGTGAGCTTCCATGCCGACCGCGTCCAACACGGCATCCGGACCGCGCCCGGTGATTCCGCGCAATTCACCGACGGTGTCCTTGGCAAAGTCCAGCGTCTTGATGCCGTGGCGCGAGGCCATGGCACGGCGTTCGGCTACCGGATCAATGCCGATGACCTCGTACCCCAGATGCGTGCCAATGCGCGCGGCGAGCTGCCCTACCGGCCCCAGGCCGAAGACGGCCAGCGTGCCGCCGTCGGGAACATTGGCGTACTGCACGCCCTGCCATGCGGTAGGCAGAATGTCCGAGAGGAATAGGTAGCGGTGATCGGGCAGCTCGTGGCCGACCTTGATGGCACCGTAATCGGCATGCGGGACGCGCAGGAACTCGGCTTGGCCACCGGGCACCCGGCCGTAGAGCTCGGAGTATCCGAAGAATGCAGCCCCCTTGCCGAACTCGCGTACCTGAGTGGTTTCGCACTGGGACTGCAAGCCGCGCTGGCACATCCAGCAATGCCCGCAGGAAATATTGAAGGGAATGACTACGCGGTCCCCGGCCGTGAGGCCGGTGACCTCGTTGCCTACTTCCTCGACGATTCCCATGGCTTCATGGCCCAGTACATCACCGGAATGCATGTAAGGTCCAAGCAACTCGTAGAGGTGGAGATCCGAACCGCAGATGGCGGTCGAGGTGATGCGCACCAGCGCATCTTTGGGGTCCTGGATCCGTGCATCCGGAACCTCGGTGTAGGAAACGCTGCGTTTGCCCTGCCAGGTCAGTGCTTTCATATGTCTGCCTCCTAAAACTTCATGGGAAAGTTATTCGGTTTCGTATTGGTCTTTGGTTGAGGGATCCAGATCAGGATCAGCGCCGATAGCCGGCTCTTGATCAGCAGGCAGACCCGCTCCGGCGTCCGAGGACTCTTCTTCACCGACTCCTGGCTTGTCCGGGGCGTCGAACCGGTCCTTGATTTCCTCGAATTTTTCTTTTGCCTTATCCATGAACGACATGTTTTGTCCTTATCTTGAGAAGGGGCGTGCGCAAGCGCGCTAGCCGCTGGATATCACCGACACTTCCAGAGCTCGCGCACTGGCACAAGAGTGAACGCGTTGGCATTACCTGTGAATTTCAAAGTCCGGAATTTCGGGGTTTTTTGGCCGGTTTTGGCCTTTGAATCTGCGAACTTGCTGGAAGTCTTTGGCTTGAGCCGGGCGGGATCTCTAGGGTGTTGCTCAGCGCGCCCTAGCGCTCAAGCAATTCGGAGGTGCGCCATGGACAAGACCGAGACTGATACACGCACAGTGGGTCTGCTTGCAGATCCCGGCATCGCGCAATCGCTGGCGAACCGGGTGGCCAGCAGGCTGGAAACGGTGCTGAATGAAAAATATGAAGACGGGACTCGATGGGTGATCGAGGTCGATCCGGTGTCGCTGCCCATGAACGAATCTGGCCAGGTGATTGTCAATAAGCACGTGGCCAGGTTGCGCGAGAAGTACGGTTGGGAATTCGTGATCTACCTGACCGACGTGCCGCAGTATGAACGAGGTCAGCCCGTGCGCTCTATTATCAACGAGGCACACGGCGCCGCCACCTTGGTGCTTCCCAGCATGGGGGTGCCGCGGCGGCGTGCGGTAGTCAGATTTTTTGTGCAGGCCTTGCATGAGCTAGCCGGCGGAGGAAAGCCGCCGACCCGGCCTACCTCGCTGGGCCGGGTGTTAAGTGTTCAAGTGCGTATCGAGGACTCCGCTGACTCGGGGGACCACTATGACAGCATTGAAGGCTTGCGCGGACGGGTGCTGCTCGTTGTTGGCATGATCCTCAGCAACCGGCCGTGGCGCTTAGTGCCGCGGCTTTCCTCGGCGTTGGCGGGCGCGGCAGCCACTGGAGCATTCGGTGTGTTCTATACGAGCATCTGGTCCATGGCCGATTACCTCAGCTTCAGGCGACTGGTGCTGATTACGGTGGTGAGCATCTTGGTGCTCACCACTTGGCTGCTGTTCCACAACCGCTTGTGGGAGCGCCCCAAAGGGGCACGGCGGCGGGAGAAACTGCTGCTCTACAATATCGCCACGGTGTTCACGGTCGCGTTGGCGGCCGCGGCCATGTACGCCCTATTGTTCATCGCATTACTGGTCGGTTCGCTCGTGGTCATTGATCAGGCGTTCTTATCTTTTGAACTGGATCATGAAGCAACTATGAGCGAATACCTCAACCTTGCGTGGCTGGCGGCTTCTCTAGGCACCTTGGGCGGAGCTATCGGTTCAAGCTTTGATGAGGTCAAGTCGGTGCAGCGCGCTACCTTCAGCCACCGCGAATTCGAGCGGCGGAATATCGAGTTTGGATCCTTCGACGCTGAAGAGCCCTGAGTCTTTACGGGAAAATACCAGCGTCTTGGAGGCGAGCAACAGGAATCTGGCAATCTCCTTAGTGTCCGTGCAGCGAGAAAATCGGGGGCGTAGCCTCGTATCTTGAAAGCGGGACGAAAGAATAACCCAGCAGGGCCCACACAGGCAGGAGGCAATCGCATGCCTAATCAAATCCTTCATCTTTCCTTGACCAAAGATCAGCTCGCCGACTTGGTGAACGCACTGGAAGACTATCGTGATGATTTCCGCACCAAGGCGGCGGACGCTACGCGGGGATTCGGGTTGGACAAGGCTTACTGGGACTCCCGGGTGGCGGAGGTCCAGCTGGTTCTGGAACTGGTGTCAGTTTCTGGCAGGCTCAATAGGCATTAGCCGCCGCAGACGACGGCTAATGCCTATTAAGCAGAGGCAGATGCCGCTTAGCTTTCTCCCGAAATTTTGGCCTGTTCAGGCTGAGGGAAAGAATGCGCCTCGTAGTCAAAGACCGGAATAGTGTGGGCCACCGCGCTGTACTTCCAGTACTTCACGCGGAACATCGACATTCCGGCACGCTCTGCCTGCTCGAACAGGTTGTTGATCGCGTGATCTTGTCGGCACGGTTCGACCACCATCAGGGCTGGCGACGGCTCGGAAATATGCAGAAATCTCAAGTCATCGGTGCTCGGCTCAGTCATAGCCACGAGCACAGGCCCCTGATGCACTGAAACCAGCCCCATGACATCATCCAGCTTTTCTGACGGCTGCGTCATGATCACAGGCATTCCCGGCTTCCAGCCGAATGCCGCGAGATGTTCTCTTCCTTTTCTTGATCCCAGCAACTGTGCGACACGATGCGCGGTCTGGGACCTGACTAGCCGGCCTGGCATGTGAACTACCCTCCACTTCTAGACGATACTTCCAAAAATACTTGAGCAGTGCTGCGCACGCTCCGGTTCACCGAGGCAGGACATGTGCCTGCAAAGGGAATCAACAGGAGCATGGCAAGAAATTATCACTTGCGACGCAAAATTTCTGACTCAGTTCCCGAATTCTCAGGTAATTTTCAGGTTGTATCGCAACTAGTCAGCAGTGCGTTCAGTCCCAGAATAGTTTCGAGCTCGAATGATCCTGGGTATTCACTGGCCGAAGTGCTCGCGAGCCAAATCCAGCACCGCTTTGTCGCCGCCTGATAACCACGCCGAACGCTGGCGCTGGGTCCCGGTGCCGTTTTCCTGCCACTTGGCCACCGCGGCCTGCACCCGGCTTTCATCCCCATTGGCCCGCAGGGCGCCGGAGGCATAGTCCAGCAGCGTTCCTACGTGATCCATGGCTGGGACATTTTCACCCGTACTAGCCTCAAGCAGCTTGCCCCGCAGCCCAGATCTGGCTGCCTGCCAGAGGGCAAGCTGGAGCGCCTCGGAAGAAGCTGTCGGCGGCACCGGCGGGTGATCGAGCACAGTATCCACCACCGCGCGGACTAGAACCGCCAGCGCCACAGCTTCACCGCTGGTCATCTGCACATCGCTGGCCCGGATTTCAATCGTGGGGAACTTCTCCGAGAGCCGTGCGCTCCAGCCGATATGCCCCGCGTCCAGCAGCGATTCCGAGCCAAGCAGCAGTTGTTGATGGCTTCGATAACTCGCGGCATCAGGAAAATGAGGCGGAATCCCATTGATGGACCAGCGCCGATACTGGATGGTGCGCCACGAGGCGAAGCCGGTATCCTGCCCGCGCCAGAACGGGGAATTGCTGCTCATCGCGATCAGTGCCGGCAGCCAGGGCCGAAGCCCATTGAGCGCGTGCACCCCGGATTGGAGATCCGGGATGCCGATATGGATATGCATTCCGCTGAGGTAGTGCTCGGCGGCCAGTCCCGGAACCAGTTGCTGGACCAAATCGTAGCGCCGGGCGTCCGTGATCCGTGCCGGCTGGGCAGGCAAGGCCGGTGGCGTACCCAGCGCCGCGGGAAAGACCCCGATCTGCTGGCACCGTGCCTGCAGCAGCTGCCTGGTGGCACGCAATTGCTCCACAGCCAGCTCGGCATCCTGGAAGACTGCCGTCGCGATCTCGATTTGCGCCGCCAGGAACTCGGTCTGCACATTGCCCGGATGCACCTGCGCATTAAGTTCGAGCAGCTGTGTGGATTCTTCCGGGTTCAGTGGGGCCAAGCTGTAGGTGTGCGCGTCGAAGAGGAAAAATTCCTCCTCGATGCCAAAAGTTCTGGACACTATGCGCCTTCGTTCCGGGGGACGGGCAATTGAGGTGCCGGCGTCGCTGCAGCGCGCAACTTAGCTGTTCTTCTCGAAGCCATTGAGCTTGTGCGAACCATCGCAGTACGGCTTGATCGCCGAGGCTCCGCACCGGCACAGGGCAACGGTGCCGCGGGTGCGCGGGACCGGTTGGCCCGCGGCATCAAGAATCTCAAAATCTCCGCGCACCAGCAACGGTCCGCGCGGGCAGACCACAATGCTTGCCTCCGGCTCGGACGCGCTCATCTGGACAGCTCCCCGGCGCGCAGCGAGCTGCGCCCTTGGTCCCAAGCATCCATTTGCCAGCGGCCGAGCAGCTCGTCCATGAAGCACACCGCGCGGGCTCCGAAGAACACGGCTGGGCCAAGCTGCGGATCGGCTTCAATCAGCCCGCCGGCCAGATCGCGGCCGGCGATCTGTTCATGGACCGCGTCGGCCTCCACATGCTCGTCGAAATATTCGGTCACCTCGGTGCCGAACCCCAGACGGCGCAGCCCCCGCGCATAGCGCGAACTGGGAATCGATGAAGTCATTTCGTAAATGGCCAGGTGTCCTGCAATGGCGCCGCGCAGCCGGCGGTGCAAACCGAAGAGCGACATCATGTTAACCGAAGCCAAGGTGATCGCCGGAATGGCGTTGATGTATGCGCCGAAGCCGGTGTCAAGGCCGAGCCCCGCCATGGTCTGGGCGAAGAGTTCGCTATGCATTTTGCCCGGCCGCCCACTGCCGTACTCGTCGAATTGGATCTCCACCAGAGCGGACTTGCCCCGGCCAGTGAGCCGGGGGATGGCCCAGGTATGCGGGTCCGCTTCTTTCAACTGGTAAATGGACTTCTGGATGAGGAACTGCTGCACCTGCTCGATGCTGGCGTGACGCGAGACGAAGTCGGCGACTGAGGGTCCTTCCGAGGAATTTGCCAGCTCGAAGAGCTCCATCGCGATTTCCTCGGCCGTGCCGGGAACTTTCGGGATACTGCCGACGGCTTCGCGCAGCCGGGATTCAAAGGCGGCTTCCAGCCGGGCACGGAACGCGAGTAATCCCGGATGCCACTCCCACCGGTCGCTGACCTCATCGAAGCCTGCATAGTGCAATTCGTACAGGGCAAAAAGACACAGCTGCAGGTCTTCGTCATAGAGGATATCGGTATCTGGCAATGCCAGCGTGGCTGCCTCATTGAGTCCCTGCAAATCAGGTGAGAGATCGTCCTGTCCGAGGATTTCGAACAGCAGGGCGCTAGCCGGTCCGCGGTGCGCTGGAAGTTTCATGGGTCCATTCCTCACGTGCTACAGGGATTGTTGGAACACAGCCTAGAACAATGTGCCATCACCGTTTGATTCCTCCCACCGGCTCCCGGAATTCTCTCAGCTTCGCCTCAGGTCTTTGAGTGCCTGGTGCGCCGCATGCCAGCCGGCCATGCCATGCACCCCGCCTCCGGGCGGGGTGGAGGAAGAACACAGATACAGCCCCGGCACACCCAAGCGATAAGGCGATAGCGACGCGGTAGGACGCACGAACTGCTGCAGGCCGCTCAGCGATCCACCGCCGATATCCCCGCCCACCAGATTCGGGTTCCATGCTTCAAGCTGTGCCGGACTGGTTTCTGCCCGGCGCAGGATCCGGTCCTTGAATCCCGGTGCGAAGCGTTGAATCTGCGCGTCGATCAGTTCTCCCGCCTTGCCGGTATACCCTTGCGGCACGTGCGCGTAAGACCAGATCACCTGCTGCCCGGCGGGGGCTCGGGTTTCATCGGCAGAGGAGGGCTGAACCACCATCACGAAGGGGCGCTGCGGCATGCGTCCGGCCGCTACTTCGCGTTCAGCATCCGCTAGTTCGCCAGCTTCACCGACCACGTGAACCGTCCCCGCATTGGCCGTGCGCGGGTCATTCCACGGCACCGGGCCATCGAGCAGGTAGTCAACCTTGTACACCGCCGTGCCATAGCGCCAGCGTTCGAGCTGCTTGCGGTAGTGCGCGGGCAATCGGGATCCGGCAATATCCAGTAATTGGCGCGGGGTGACGTCCAAGAGAGTCAGCTCTGCCGGTGGCAGCTGGGCAATATCGGTGATGTGCGTGCCGGTACGGATGCGCACGTCCAGTGCCTGGAGGACCTTGAGCAGGGCTTCGATAATGCTGCCGGTCCCGCCGCGGGCCACCGGCCAGCCCCACGACTGGCCCAATGCGCCGAAAAGCGCTCCGAAGCCGGAGGTAAAGGGATGCTCGAGTGGCAGCATGGAGTGCGCACTGGAGCCGGCAAACAGCGCCTTGGCCTCGCGTGTACGAAATGCTGCGGCACCAAGCAGCCTGGCTGGTGGCAGCGAGCGCAATCCGAAGCGCGCCATGAGCACCGGGTGCGGTGGAATGCCCAGCAGCGGACTGGTCGCATTATCCAGGGTGTCGTGCGGGCGGGCGATCAGCGGTGCATGAAGTGCCTGCCACGCGCGCGAGTCCTTTGGGAATTGCTTGACGGTCTCGGACAGGTCCTGATGCAGAAGCACCGAATCGGCGCCATCAAGCGGGTGGGCCAGCGGGTAGTCGTGGAATTTCCATTCCAGACCCTGCCCGGTCAGGTTGAAGTGCCTGAAGGCAGGGGATCCGAAGGCGAAAGGGTGGGCGGCGGCACCCAGATCCACCACGATGCCATCACCTAAGGTATTGCCTGAGGCGGCAGCACCGCCGGGTTTGGCGTTGCGCTCAAAGACTTGCACCTCAAAGCCTTGTTCGGCAAGCACCGCCGCGGCGATCAGTCCGTTGGGTCCCGCGCCGACGACATTAGCCCTGCGCGTCATTTGCCTCCTCCAGCGCTGCCCTCCGTGGGTTCGGGGGCGAAGCGGTCCTCCCAGGTTTCATCGCTGAGCAAAACCAATTGGCTGATCTGGGACACTGCACGTTGCTCCAAGTCTTCCAGCAGCGCCCGGTCCAGCCGGGGTTCTTCGCCAACCATCAATTGCAGCGTCTGCCACATGCGCAACTTGGCATTAAGCAGCCCGGTGAGCACGTCCAGCTGAACCTGCGCTGCCGAGATCTTGCGCTGCCTGAAGGGGTTGAACGGGTTGACCATTCCGGCAAGTTTCGCCACCGGAGCGGCGACTTGCGCCAGGGGTCCGCGGCTGAAACCTAAGCGGTCCATGAGCGATTCAAGATCCTGCTGGTCTTTTTCGACTTGCTTCCACAAGGAGTTGAAGCGCTCCTCATGCGCGGTTCCGGCCCAGGTATCTTTCGCGGCTTCAAAATGATTGAGCCCGGATTCGGAGCCCAGCAGATGCTGGCTTAGGTACCTGTGCAGTTTTTCCTGGTCGATTAGGTGGTGCGCCATCACGGTGTTCCTTCGCTCAGTGGGGCAGCTTGCGGCTGGCTGGTAGGTCGTACGCTATGTTGCTTGCCGGATTATTCCAAGGCCTCGCCTCGATTGCCCGGTAATTCCCATAATTCTGGGAGCCTGGTCGTGCCGGTGGCTAGGAACTGGGGAACGGCTGGGATTTGAGCAACGCGGCGAGGTGCGCACTATTGCGCGTTGAAATATCGGTGGCGTTGGCGGTGACCTCGGGAGTCTGCTCGAGATCCTGGAAATCGGTGGTGTGCATCGCCTCGCCAACCCAATAGGTGGAGCCCTGCGCAGCGATGCTGAAGCCGACGTCGCTTAGTCCTTGGGACAAGTCCGCAATCACGTGGTGAGCCCCATCCTCGTTGCCCACCACCGCCACCATTGCGACCTTGTCGAACAGTATCGGGCGTCCCTGGCTGTCCGTTTCGGAGAGTTCTGCATCGAGGCGTTCCAGCACCCGCTGGGAGACACTCGAAGGGTGGCCAACCCAGATCGGGGTGGCCAGCACCAGAATGTCCGCCGCCAAGATCTTTTCCCGGATTCCGGGCCATTCATCTCCCTCGCCCATGTCTTTGAGTACGCCGGGCATGACGTTATAGTCCACAACCCGCAGAATCTCGGATTGGACGCCGTGTTCCGAGAACTTCTGCCCTACCTGCTGTGCCAGCAGATCGCTGCTGGATTTTTTAGGAGAAGGTGACAGGGTGCAGACGAGGATCAATGCGTTAAGGCTGTTCGAATTCATGAGAATCAATTCCTAAGGTCGGTAGATTCTTGAGTGAAGGTTAGCCGCTGCGTTCATCGGCCATCGGTCGGGGCAGCTCGATGATCGATTGCCGCGGTGATCCGGTCGATTTCTTCCCGGGCGTCAGTGAACTGCTCAACCTTTTGCCACAGTTGCGGATGCGCCCGGTGCACCTCGGCGAGGCTGGTGCCGTCGGTTGCCAGTTTGGACAGGTCGAAGCTGACGTTGGTGCGCGCGCCGGTGACTGCGGCGCGCAGAGCCCCCAGCCCCACCGCCACGTCGGCGATCAGTGATGGATTGCCGTGTTCGGCAAGCCATGCCAGATCCGCGATGGCCGTGATAGCCAATTCACCTAGCGCGGCCGAAGCCTCAGCGGCCTGAACCGAGGCGGCTTCAACGGCCTGCTGCCTGCTGGGACCGGGCTCCATGCCAAACGCTGCCCCGAATGTGTTGGTAGCTGCCGCATCCTGGTCACCGAGTTCCAAGGCCTTGCTTTTGAGCTGTTGCGCCCGGGAATCGATCGAAGACAGCGCGTCTTGCTGGTTCTGATCGTCCGCGGTGGTGTATCCGCACACCATGGAGGTCAGCGAGGCCGCGATGGCCAGCATGATTCCGGAGGCCGCCCCGCCACCCGGAGCCCCGTCGGATATCGCCAGCGCATTGATCCAGCTGGCAATGGTGGAGTTCGCTGTCGAGGCGGTTTCGGTATTATCCATGGCTCGGGATCACCGGCGGATTATTCGCCATGTCCTTGGTCCTGGCTCATCGAACCTTCACCGGGCGGAGTTTCTCCGGGGGGAACGCCTCCACCGGGTTCCAACCCGGTGATCTTCTGCTCCACCGGATCAGGGTTGGAGCTTGCCGCAGCGTCTTCGTCTTCGGTGTTGGATTCAGGATTCGGGGACTTGTGAAGGTCAGGGGTGGTCATTGAATTCATCCTTGCAGCTAATGGATCTGGACATTGTGGCTGGTGCTTGGGACGCAGCAGCTCCTACGGGGTGGATTTGCCGCCGTTGACGTTCAGGGTTTCGCCGACCACGTAGCTCGATTCGGCCGAGGCCAGGAATACGTAGGCGGGAGCCAACTCGACCGGCTGTCCGGCACGTCCCAGAGGGACGTTGTGGCCGAACGTGGGCAGTTTGTCTTTCGGCTGGCCATCTGAAACCTGCAGGGGTGTCCAGATCGGTCCGGGTGCTACGCCATTGACCCGGATGCCGCGCGGAGCCAGCTGGACCGCGAGTCCTTTGGTGAATGCGTTAATTGCAGCCTTGGTCGAGGCATAGTCCAGCAATGTCGGCGAAGGATCGTAGGCCTGCACGGAGGTCGTGTTGATGATGCTTGCGCCGTCGGGTAAATGCTTGAGCGCCGCGCGCGTGATGGTGTACATCGCCAGGATATTGATCTGGAACGTTTCCATAACCTGCTTATCGCTGAGATCTTCCAGCTTTTCAATCGCAATTTGCTTGCCTGCGTTGTTGACCAAAATATCCAGTCCACCAAGTTTTTCGGCAACCATATCGGCCAGTGAATTGCGGTAATCTTCATCGAGCAGATCGCCGGGCAATCCAATGCCCACACGTCCTTCGGCTTCGATCAAGGAAATGATCTTCGCGGCATCTTCCGCCTCGGCTGGAAGGTAGGCGATGGCAACGTCGGCTCCCTCACGGGCAAAGGCGATGGCCACTGCGGCGCCGATACCCGAATCACCACCGGTGATCAAAGCCTTGCGGCCCTTGAGCCGGCCGGTGCCGACGTAGGAGGTTTCTCCATGGTCTGCGGTCGGTTCAAGTTTTGCGTCTAGCCCGGGTTCAGGCTGATCCTGCTTGGGCGGTGAAATCTTCGGGTGGCGGGTTACCGGGTTATCCAGCGAAAGCTGTGCCTCGTTACCTTGGGAAGCGGATTCGGGCGTAGTCATCAGAGATCCTCCTACTCGTGCGCGGAACTGCTCGAATCTCTCACGCTAGGACACATGAGAGCAGGTCTCAAGGCATTGGCAAGACTCACGGAGAACGTTCGGGAAACGGGTTTGATCCGTGTCCGCGGTACGGCGCACTTGCATGATTAAGAGGGCATAAACCCCCGGTTTTCAGGGGGATGGCTAACCTGGCGAATCCAAATGTTCTCGCACTACCTTTTTCAGCTGCTGATCGTTGAGCAAACGGAAGTGGCCCATGGTGGGCAGCCTGACATTGCTTACGCTCCAATGCCACCTCGTGCAGACCGCCATCTGCCATATCTTTCGAGACGTTATCGGACCGGGTGCTAGGTCGCCCCGGTTGTTGGGCAAGGCTGAGACCCGAAGCATCCGATGTCCTGACTGCTTCACCTAGCCTGCGATGAGAATCATGAACCACCAGCTTTCCCGGATGCCATAACGCAGAACAACATGCCCGGCATGCGCATCGGTAGTCGCGCTCAATTGCTTAGCCAACTTCCACGGGAGCAGAGCGCGCAATTGCCTAGTATTGGCATAGTCGCAGTTCACCAGTCATACAAATGCTTGCTCTGCGCACATCAAGGCACATATCAACACGATCTGATTTTGGGTTGACTGGCGCTGCTTCTCATCTTACATTTTGTATCCGATCGGTGTCATAATGTTTATATGAAGATCATTGATTCAGCGCAAGCTCTTGGCCAGGCTATTCGCGGCGCGCGTATCGCGCTCGGACTAACTCAGCAAGCTCTGGCCGAATCTAACGGACTGTCGCGGAAGTTCATCGGAGAGCTCGAATCGGGTAAGGGTTCGATTGAGCTTGGTTCGGCGCTCAAGGTCGCGAAATCGTTGGGAATAATCTGGGGAGCTCCCGATCCAACCCCGCAGATGGTTTTAGACAAAGCTGCCCGCGACATTGCCGAGGAGCTGTCCGCCGGTGATCGAGAATTCGCCTTGAGACTGGCTATGGACGCACTCAAATACCTGAAAACGATGAAGCCAGAGCGTCTGAAGAAACCTCGGCCCACTGGCAGCGAGCAATTCGACGCTCTGCTCGCTGCAGGTGCACGGCTCGTGATAGAAGGAAGCTCACCACATATGCCGCGCTGGGGCAAAAAGCTATCCGCTGCCTGGTTCCCTGGCAGTGACACCCGGAACATGGGGGAGGCGTTCCGTCGCCTGACCATAAAACGTACGCCCAAGATGTTTGCTGATTTCAACATTTACATTAAAGACAATTCCTTGGAAATCACATGAGCCGGGAGCTGACATTAGACGAGATTAAAAGCCTCTTGAGGGAGCTCAGTTCCAGGCTCGAGAGCGCTGGACACAATGCAACCTTTCGACTTGTCGGGGGAGCCGCCATGGCTCTGTCTGGTAGGGATCGGCGCGTAACGCAGGATATCGATGCATCCTATTCATCGGCTGCTGATGTGGAACGGGTTGTCCACCAGATTGCTGGTGAGCGAGACTTGGACCGAGACTGGTTGAACTCTTCCGCCCAAGCATTCATCCCGGTCGGAGCCAGCTGGGTTAAGGTCAGCCTCGGTGAAGGACACAATGCATATATTGCCTCTCCGGAAACCCTGCTGGCGATGAAGCTCAATTCGGCGCGAGAGCGCGACATAGAGGACCTCAGCTTCTTAGTTGCCAAGATGGGCATTGAGGATCCTGTTGAGGCTGCAAAGATCGCCGATGATCTGTATGGTGACGACGATATTGCCTATTCACCGCTCAGCCGTGAAGACGCCCAGATCGTGGCTTCAGAAGCTATAGGGCGGGCGCGACAAAAACGACTCTAGACAGGATCTGTCAGGACGCAGCCTCCAAGAACCGGCCCCGTCCTTGTGCTTGGTATTTGACTTCACGAGGCCTTCCTTATATTCATTGGTGGTGAAGGGGCTATAGCAATAAGCCAGTTCTATCTGATCTAGGCCTGTGCGCTCAAGCCACGGGGAACTCTGCGAGAAACACTTCGGGATTCAGGAATTCCACGCCGTGGCGCGCTTCGCGATCTGCCAGCACCTACGCAACAGCAAGATCGTAGTCCACTGCGACATTCTTCTTCATTAGGAGTCAGCTATTCCCAAACAACCCGGAGCTGCGACATAAAAGATTGAGGTAGCTCTACGCGGGGCCCGTCGAACTGAGATGCTCGCACACTGCCTGCTTGAGCCGCTGATCATTGAGCAAACGGAAGTGGCCCATGGTTTCGAGTTTGATATTAGTGGCGCCTGCGAGCTCGCTACCGCCGGGAATATGCGGATCGAAGCGGCTGAAGATGGAAATGATCCGCGCATTCACGCTCAAGTTAGCCGCCAGTTTCAGTACCCCGGTGTCATTGGGGGATAGTGCCCGCAAGCTGCGAATCGGCGCGTACCGGGCATAACTTGATCCAGAAAATGGGGTGCTAATCGCGATCATCCGGTTGATCCGGTACCCCTGGGTGGAGGCCGCCATCAAGTGTTTGCCAATGAGACCGCCTTTGCTGTGCGCCACGAGCACCACCTCCTGCAGGTCCGCCTTCGCCAGATACTGAGCGACGACTTCGGACATCGCCGGTACCGTACCTCGGTTGTAGCCCAGGGCCGGAACCACATGCACTCGATGTCCTGCCTGATGCAAATCCCGGGCCAGCGGAAGCATGAACTGCCAGCTTTCCCAGATACCCGGAACAAGAACAATCTGCTCAACCTGCGCATCGCTACTCGTGGGCAACTGCTTTGCAAGCTTCGAAGGCAGCAGCGCACGCAACTGCCAAGCGCCGGCATATAAGTAGTCAAGCAGCCACGCGAAAGCCTGCTCGCCGCGCTGCAGCATGCTTTTCACCTTCTACTCCTACCGTGGTTGTCGGGGCGGAATCACTGTGAGCTGGCAACCGATGCCGATTGAGTCTCATACCAAACAAGCCTTGCGAGCACATCTGGCAATTTTATTGTGGCACGCACAACGCCGGGGGCTGAGAGGCATGCCGGTATTCCCAGTTTGCTTTGGAAACGAGAACCAAAGCACAGTGATCTTCGAAGAAAATCCAGGTGTTGGTGTGGGAGCGGTTAGTCGCTGGCCCGATTGTTGATATTCTTATAAGTCGAGTCCTGTGCGGTTTTTTGATACGCACCATACGACCTATCGAAAGAAGTGCCCGGCACGTGTTTAATTCACTTTCCGATCGCCTGACAGCTACCTTCAAGAACCTGCGTGGCAAGGGTCGCCTCACCGAGGCAGACATTGACGGTACAGCCCGCGAAATTCGTCGCGCCCTGCTGGATGCCGACGTCGCAGTACCGGTGGTTCGCGCCTTCGTAGCCCAGGTGAAAGAACGCGCACTGGGCCTTGAAGTATCCGAGTCGCTGAACCCGGGCCAGCAGGTAGTCAAGATCGTCAACGAGGAACTCGTTGGCATCCTCGGTGGGGAAACCCGCCGACTAAACCTGGCAAAGAACCCTCCGACGGTAATCATGCTCGCCGGCCTGCAGGGTGCTGGTAAGACCACTCTTGCCGGTAAGCTCGCAAAGCACCTGAAGGCCGAGGGTCACACCCCTTTGCTGGTGGCCTGTGACCTGCAGCGCCCCAACGCGGTTAAGCAGCTACAGATCAACGGTGAACGCGCTGGCGTTCCCGTCTACGCACCGCACCCGGGTGTCTCTTCAGAATTTGATACCGCCACCGGTGACCCGGTATCCGTAGCCCGTGACGGTATCGCCGAAGCCAAAGCAAAGCTCCATGACATTGTCATCGTGGATACCGCCGGTCGACTCGGTGTAGACACCGAGATGATGAATCAGGCTGCGAACATTCGCGCCGCCATCAACCCAGATGAAGTCCTCTTTGTTATTGATGCAATGATCGGTCAGGACGCGGTTAATACCGCGCTGGCCTTCCAAGAGGGCGTCAACTTCACCGGTGTAGTCCTGTCCAAGCTTGATGGTGATGCACGTGGTGGCGCCGCCCTGTCGGTAGCCTCGATCACCGGCAAACCGGTGATGTTCGCCTCCACCGGTGAGAACTTAGACGACTTCGAGATCTTCCACCCGGACCGTATGGCTTCACGCATCCTGGACATGGGCGACGTGATGACGCTCATCGAACAGGCTGAGAAGAACTGGGACAAGGGCGAAGCCGAGCGGATGGCGAAGAAGTTCGCTGACCAGGAAGACTTCACCCTGGACGACTTCCTCGCCCAGATGGCCCAGATCAAGAAGATGGGCTCCATGAAGAAGCTGCTGGGCATGATGCCCGGTTCGCAGATCTCCCGTCAGCAGCTAGAACAGTTTGACGAACGTCAGATTGACCGGGTTGAGGCCATCGTTCGCTCGATGACCCAGCACGAGCGTGTGGCACCAAAGATCATCAACGGTTCGCGCCGTGCGCGTATTGCCAAGGGTTCCGGTGTTGCGGTTTCCGAGGTCAACCAGATGCTCGAACGCTTCACCGAAGCGCAGAAGATGATGAAGAAGATGGCCGCCGGCGGCGGCATGCCAGGTATGCCAGGTTCCGGCAAGGGTGCCGCTCGTAAGGCGAAAGCCAAGGGCAAGGGCAAGAAGCAGCAGCAGAAGTTCGGTAACCCAGCTAAGGCCGCACAGGCCGAGCTTGAGGCGAAGAACAAGAAAACTACCTCACCAGCCGGAGCCGCTTTTGGTCAGGGCGCGCAGGAGGACTTTGATCCTTCGAGCTTGAACCTGCCAGCAGGTTTTGAGAAGTACCTGGGTAAGTAGAAAACTTACGGCCACAACAGTGACCGCAAACCGCGCCTTGAGAGCTGGAAACAGTTCTTAAGGCGCGGTTTTTGCTTTCTACCCAAAGACCATCACCGGTTATTTGACCCAGGTTTTGCGGCCCAGTTCAGAAAGCTTTGCGCAGGAACCTCGTTGAAAACTAGGAATGGAGACGGCTATGCAACATCGCAGGGTCTCGTCTGCCCGGGTCGCGATTTTCAGGCAGGTTTCTGTGGGTCCAGAGCAGGGATTGATGACAAAAGACAGCCGACGAACAGGACACGGATAGTGTTGCTTTCACGTGGCTGGACTGACGCGAGCTGATGGTCTAGCGTCTGAATCATGTCCAAGGCTGAGACCACTGCAAAAAAACAGAATCCACTACTGGTGCTGGGAAAAATCAGTGCCATACTGGATTCATTTTCACTGAGACAGCCAGTGATGACCCTGTCCGATATTCGGCAGTCCACCCAGCTACCGGTCTCAACCGTGCAACGCCTTGTGGCGAACCTTGTTGAACAGGGTTTTCTGGATCGTGACGGTGACGGGTACCGAATCGGCATGAAAATGGCCTACTGGGCCGCGCCGGCCACACGAGGTAAAGAAGTACTCGATGTCATCAGTCCATCGCTGCCAGAACTTCGCGATTTCACTGGCGAAACTACCTGCTTATTCCGTGCCGAACAGCAGTACCGGGTGTGCGTGGGGATTGCTGAAACTCGTCATGCGCTGAGGCGCGAAATGCATTTAGGTGCATTGGCGCCATTACATGCCGGATCGGCTGGGCGAGTGCTCTTGGCTTGGAAACCCGGACTGATGCAGAGCTTGGTTGCTTCATCCTTGGAATCCCTCACTGAATCCACGATTACCGGAATGGCAGAACTCAAGTCAGCCGTGGATCAAACGCGTGCTGATGGATTTGCCATCACCACGGGGGAGCGTGAAAGCGGCGCGTCAGGGCTTTCTGCGCCCGTGTTTGACTCGGCGGCCGGGCTAGTTGCGGCGGTGACAATCAGCGGACCTACATTACGTATGACACGCCAGGTATGTGAAAGCTGGATTGAGCCGCTACTGGAAACCGCGGAACGGATGACGCGGCTGATCGGCGGGCGTTTTCCGGGAGAAACCCACAGACCGGCCGCGTAACTCTAGCCATGGAGAAGCTAACTGCTGCCCACCGCGTACTCGGTGATTGCACTGATGCTAGCTAAGTTGCCACTGGTGCGGCACTATCTTAACTAGTTTTCTGCCGAATCGCCTTCCCGAAAGGCATCACTACCGAGCTCAGAGGTTTGGCGCGCATTACGAGATCGTTTCGGAGGGGATAACCCATTCGAAAGCTTCTGCCTTAGAGCGAGCGCCCTGGGCAGACTTCGAACGGTTCGGTTCACCCAGCTCACCGAGCAAGGATGCGGACAGCTCAACAAGACCGGCAAAGTTCGTCGGTGTTAGCCAACTAGGCTGAGTCGCAAAAAGGATATCTTCGCTGGAGGTATTGCCGCTGGCGCCGGGGGCAAACGGGCATCCACCTAGACCGCCGAGGGCACCATCCACCAAGGTGGCTCCGGCCGAGATAGCCGCCAAGGTATTGGCAACCCCTAAGCCCCACGTATCGTGGCCATGAAAGACGATGCGTCGTGTTGGAGAAGTTTCGCGTACTTGCGAAATGAGTGAGGAAACCTGTGCCGGTACGGCCTGGCCCAGTGTGTCGCAGATGACGATGTCGCAGGTGCCTTCGGCACGTGGATCATTGGCAATTTCTAAAACGCGCTCCGGCGAAACTTGGCCCTCAAAAGGGCATGTAAAAGACGTGGCGAGACACAGCTGGATCCTGCCGCCGGCTTCTTGCGCATAGCGAATAGCTTCGGGGAGGGCATCCAAGCTGGCTTCGGTACTGCGCCCAATGTTCGCCTGGTTATGCGCTTCGGATACCGAGAGGCAATATTGGAAATTTCGGATCCCAGCCTTGACAGCCTTGGCGACATGCCCCGGAGTCGCGACCCAGATCCAGCAGCGTTCCAGCTCTTCTGGAGTCAGCCCCTGAGCAACTTCAAGGGTGTTTGCCATCGTCGGGACCAAATCAGCACGTGCCATAGAACCAAGTTCGATTTCCTCGACGCCGAGTCGAATCAATTCTCGTACGGTGCGGATTTTAGTTTCGGTGGAAAGCATTTTTCCTGTGAGCTGCAATCCATCACGCAAGGTGACGTCACGCAGGGCGGCAACAGGGGTAAATGAGTAGCTCATGAGACCGTCCTTTCGGATGCAGTGGCCGCATCGATTTCAGATTTATCCATCCCCAGCAATTGGCCGAGAACCTCTTCGGTGTGTTCGCCAAGATCAGGGCCCAGAGACCTGATGGGCAGTGAGGCACCTCCGATGACCGGAACGATTCCAGGGAATCCGACGTTCTCCAGTATTTCCTCGCCGGTGGACACATCAAATTTCTGAATCATGTTGCGGGCCGTGTATTGCGGCTCGGCGGCGATATCTTCAGCGGTATATATCGGACCCGCAGGAACCCCTGCAGCATCAAGAATTTCCAAAGCATCGGCTGAAGTATGGTTGGCGCTCCACGCTCCGATAGCTGTGTCCAGCATTTCGCGGGCTTCCCAACGTTGGGAATTGCTCTGCAGGTTCGGATCGATACCCAGCTCTGGGCGACCAATAGCCTCCATATAGCGTCGGTAGATGGCGTCGCCATTGCCGGCCACAACAATGCTGGTGCCATCCGCGCAGACGTACGCGTTAGACGGAGCAATGCCTTCCATACGTCCACCGGTGCGGGTCCGTGATTCCCCGTAGGCACTTTGGTCAGGTACCAATGACTCCATCATGGAAAACATTGCCTCGTGAAGTGCGACATCAATAATTCTATGATCCAGTGCCAGCGTTGCTTGATCTCCGCGTGTAATTTCCCGTTGATAAAGCGCCACCACAGCGCCGAAGGCAGCGTACAAACCGGCAATTGAATCTCCGATAGATACGCCTACCCTCACGGGTGCGCGGTCGGGGTCTCCCACTAGATTACGGAATCCACTGAATGCTTCGGCGACGGCTGCAAACCCTGGTCGTTGAGACATTGGCCCGGTCTGGCCGAATGCCGAAATTCGGGTAATAATCAGCTCAGGGTTGGCTGCGTTCAGTACTTCAGGCCCCAACCCCCACCTTTCGAGGGTTCCGGGTCGGAAGTTTTCCAGCAAGATGTCGCACTCCTTGACCAGTGCGAGAATTGCGGCTCGGCCGGCTTCGCTACGCAGGTCTAGGACAACAGACTTTTTATTGCGGTTGATGGTTCGGTAGAGCATGGAGACGCTACCCTTTTTTAGCCTCCAGTTGCGCAGTTCATCTCCGGTGCCGGGGCGCTCGATCTTGATGACTTCGGCACCAAAATCGGCCAACAGCCTTCCTGCGGTCGGTGCAGCAATGTAGTTTCCCAGTTCAAGGACCCGCACGCCACGAAGCGGAGCGATTTGTTCTTCTTCCATGATTTGTTCTTCCTTATGCTCTGGTACTAGATAAAGATGTTGAGGATCATGACCATGCCCAGGGCCACGATGGACGCTACAGAGACTCCGACGCTGACCGTCTTCAGTGCCCCTCGCACTGTCTGCCCGAACAGGGATTGCAATAACCAGAAGGTGTTTGAGGTGACATGGACCATGAACAATGCCCCGGAGCCGGCTGCCAGAGCGATCAGTACCGGGTCAATGCCCAGCGTTGGAGCAATGGGAGCAAGTAGGCCGGCCGCCGTGATCCCGGAGAGGGTTACGGAACCAACGGCGATGTGCAGCAAGGCAGCAATGCCCCAGACAACGACCAGCGGGGCGACGGTGCTGGCCGAGAAGAACCCGCCGAGAATGTTACCGAGCCCTGCAGTGGATACGGTGGCTGCTAGTGAACCGCCAACACCGGTCAGCAGCAGAATCTGCCCGCTTTCTTTGAATCCGCTGGCGATACCGCGATCTACGCCCTTCTGGCCTACGGCAGAACGTGCAACCAAGATGGTCCCGATTAAACCGATGAGCAACGCGACGACGGGATTACCGATGAGCATGATCCAGCCTGCTTCGTAGCCCAGCATCTCGGACACGGCGCCACCTGCGATCAGCACTAGCGAAGTCAGCAACGGGACAAAGAGGAGAAATAGTGGGGTTTCGCGTTGCTGCTGAGTCTGCACGTTAACGGCTGCCGGCGCGGTACCGTTTGAGCCGGTGCTAACTTCGTCGTCTTGCCCAGCGGCCTCTAACTTCCGGGCGCCGGTGCCGGTTTCCTCGCCGAGGACCAATTGCTCATCACTCTCGGCTTTCCAGAAGCCGCGGCTGAAGAAGAAGGACATGATGGCGACAGAGATCAGTACCGTAGGAACCACGACGAGAAACCCGAAAATCATCATCTTGCCAAATGGCACGCCGAGCAGTCCGGCTAGCGCTACAGCACCGACGCCAGGGACCATGAGCACGATGCCAACTTCGCCGGCGATGGCCATAGCGGTCGCGATGCGAGCGGTACCGTGCTGCCCGATCTTGGGAGCAATCCGACGGGCCAGCGGAGCGGAGATGACCAACAGTACATCCAAGAAGATGGTTTGCAGCGCGGTACTCACCGCAAGTGCCATCGTGTAAGGCAAGCGTTTGGGTCCGAAGGTCTTAAGTAGGTGTTCAACGAGTCGACTGATAGCCCCCGTCTCGTTGAGAATTGAACCCATCAGCACGCCGAAAGCCACGAGCAGCCCAACTTCGACCATGATGTCGCCGAAACCTTGGGTAATGGTTTCAATGGTCTTGGTGACTCCCAAGCCGGTGGATAGGCCCAGATAAATGGAGCCGATGATCAAGGCGATGACGGGGTTCACCTTAAATCTCACGATCAGCAGCACTGCTGCCAGTACTGCCACCGCCGTATTTATCAGTATCGCGGTATCAGACATGCTTGATCCGTTCTTAGGGGAGTGCGAGAAGTAGTGACGACCGCCACATTCTAGTAACCCATCTTATGAGTTACTACTCACAATGCAAACAACGTTTCAGTGGTGCTCGAATTCGTGACGGACCTTGAATTGCGGGCATCATGCACGGATGAACGCGACCGCTAAACTGCGTGAGGTGCGCGAAAGTGGCGTATTTTCGCAAGCAGCGGGCGGCGCCTCTGCGTTAGATCCTCGCCGGAGGGTAGGGGCCCGATGGAATGTCGCGAACTCTTCTAGGGCTTGCCGCTGAGTGGTTCTTTTACGAAATCACCCACGCCGTATCGCGGAAACCCATTGGCTGTTGTTCAGGGAGCGAAAGGGTTGAGCGAGGGCGAAATACAGCGCTTCGCAAAATGGACAAACCTGGCCGAAGCTACTTTTCTGCAACGGCCAACAGATCCTGCGGCCGATTACCGGGTACGGTTTTTCACCGCTTCTCAGGAGTTGCCGTTCGCAGGGCATCCCGCCCTGAGAACTGCCTTCGCGGCGCCACCTTTAGCCCGCTATGAATCGGTTGATGAGCCGTTGGTTCAGCAAATTGCTCAGGCCATAGGCGCAGCCCGGGAGGGCATCATTGACAGCTCGTGGCTAGTCAACGGTCCACAGTGGATTGGCGTTAGATTATCTACCGCGCAAGAAGTGCTGGCATTAAACCCGGACACGGCTGATCTGGGGTCACTCGCGGTTGGAGTAGTCGGGCCGCATGAACCCGGACACGATGCGAACTTCGAGGTACGTGCCTTTAGCGGCGGGGACTCGGTATAGGGCCCGGTGACTGGGAGCCTGAATGCCGGGTGAGCGCGGTGGATGATTGATTCTCAGATTGCCGGTCAGCATTACAGCGCCGCGCAAGGTACTGCTATCGGGTGCGAGGGCCGGGTGCATGTCGACGTTGAGGACGGAACCATCTGGGGTGGCGGGAACGTCATGAGCTGCGTTAACGGCGAAGTGCAGTTCTAGCTAGAACGGGCACTAGGTATGCAGATTAGGGCAGCGGCGTTCGGGGTCTGGGAAGTTCGGGTTACTATATTGCGCCAGTGGCCGAACTATGGAGAATTTTTCAGAGCTAGCCTAAGGTAGACCTTAAGGGGTACTCTCCCCACATTTGGAAGTGCTGAGCATTTCCGGCAAGGACGGCACATTATGTCGAACAAGTCACCACGCAAAAGCGACGCGAAGAAACCTGGCAAGTCCATCAAGGAAAAGCGTGCAGAGAAGAAGCTTAAGCATGCAGAGACCGTGACTGATCCGGTTCGCAAGTCAGCTAAGTAAAAACTATCTACATTAGTCAACACCCTCACCGGTAGTTGATGCCGATCGAGCCCCTGTCCGCAGCGTTAGACGCCGGATGGGGGCTCGGTCGCGTTTAAGGGACGAGTATTTAGTACGGCACCACGCATCTCTGAGGTAATGTGCAGATCCCGCTACTTTTCGGCAACGCGGCCTCCTCCTTTATGCCTACAAAGCTCCGGTTGTTGCCTCCTGTTAGTGAGCACTGAGGGCGATTCCTTGTCTGCCTGAAAATCATAGGATGGGAGCAGTAGATAAATTCCTAGCGAAAGCGGACTATGAGCACCGAATCGTTTGACCTCGTCTCCCTTGGGTTTGAGTTCCACGCCCGCGACAGTGACGCTGCACAAAAAGTCTTCGACGCGCTAGATTCCCGTGGCCTGATTGGTTACCTGGGGGCGCCACAGCTAAGTGATCAACTGACCTATGTGCCTGTAGACGTAGCCACCGACAAGCAAGGTTCCTTGCTTATGGCAACCGAGGCCGGCGAGTTAGCCAAGCACGACCTGTCTACGGAGAAGCTGACTACCGAGTTGCTGGAAGCCGCGGGTGCTCAGGCACTGAGCCTTGATGGCATCATAGTGGCCGGGACTGAGGTGGAAGTTACCGGTGACGGTGACGCGGCAGAGACAAACTCAGGGAATCAAGTAGTGGCCGGAACCCACGTGATGGCCAGCGAGTTGGTGATGTCCTCGCTGGGGCAACCAGGAGTATGGAAGGTGCGGCAAACCCAGGAGAGGCTCCTAGCCGTCCGCGAAGGAGAACCAGTTGAAATCAGGCTCGGGCAGAAGCACCTTCGTGCCATCGAGCTGAAGAGCTCCGACGGTTACATTCAGCTCAGCGTCCATGCCAGCGCAAAAGCCTTCCAACTGCAGGACAGTAACGTCTTCGATTATTGGATGCCCACCGAAGACCGTCCTGTACCCATGGCCGCCACCGGCAGCGAGGTTGCCCAGCTCCAAGGAAAACTCGGCGCGCAACTGTACGCCGCGGATTCCGAAGAGCTGTTGGAACTAGAAAGATTCTGGCCCGAGGCGGCAACAGGTATCGTGCGATTAGCTAAGCTACGCAGTCTGGACGGGCTGCGACTCTTCCTGAAGGGGCTGGGGCTGCCGGAAGAAATGGTCGACTACATGCGTGGCGAACCGCTAGCGGACGGATTCACCGAGTTGCCACGCAGTCTGCCAGCAGGTCTAGACCTCGCGGTAGAAGAAGAAAGGGCTAAAGCCAAGGGAGTGATGAAGCTGGTGTACCGCACCGGCTGGAGTCCTGCAGCGCTCATTTCCTCATCTTTAGCGGTCATCGGGGCGGGAGTCCTATTTAATCGCTGGATGAAAACTTCGGGCAAGCCGGGTACCGGATGGCGCCGAACCATCATGTTCTTTTGGTATTCAGATGCAGGCTACTACCTGGCACACGGGGTACGCCAGGTACTTAAAGCGAAGCTGAAAAACCGTTGAGCTGATCAAGGAAAATGGTTCCACCGGTGCTGCGCCTGAGCGTGGCCCCGGTGGAACCATTTCTAACAATGTGAGACGGAGCTATTTCTTTTTCGAGCGTAGCGAGGGAAAGTCTGTATCTCTGAACTCAGTACCCGAGACTTGACCTGAGCTGTGAAGCTCTTCCTCGGCCTTGCGCAGTTCAACACGGCGGATCTTCCCGGAGATCGTCTTTGGAAGGTCGGCGAATTCGAGTCGGCGAATGCGTTTGTAGGCTGCCAGATGCTCTCGACAATAGGTTAAAATGCTTTCGGCTAGCTCGGCGGTAGCCTCATAACCGTTGGCTGGCACGATGTAAGCCTTAGGAACGCTGAGGCGTAATTCATCGGGCGCCGGAACTACCGCGGCTTCACCGACACCGGGGTGCTCAATGAGCACTGATTCTAGCTCGAAGGGGCTGAGCTTATAGTCGCTGGATTTGAACACATCATCCGCGCGGCCCACATAGGTCAGGACACCATGCTCATCACGTTCGGCGATATCGCCGGTGTGGTAAACATTGTCGCGAAAAACTTCGGCAGTCTTTTCTTCGTTTTCGAAATAGCCCTTCATCAAACCTAGCGGACGCGGGGTGGTCACCAAACAGATTTCGCCAAGATCACCCTCCTGGCCGGACGCTGGGTCTCGAAGAATGATGTCATAACCGGGCATGGGGCGTCCCATGGCGCCGATGGTGATGCGTTCACCCGGAGGGTTGGCAATCTGCACGGTGGTTTCGGTCTGGCCAAAACCGTCTCGAATGACTTGACCCCAAGCTCGCTGTACCTGGTCTATGACTTCGGCGTTTAATGGTTCGCCAGCTGAAACAAGTTTGGCTGGGGGAGTCTTGAGCAGTGCGAGGTCTGCCTGAATAAGTAACCGCCAAACCGTTGGTGGCGCGCAAAAGCTCGTGACATGTTCCTTGGCCATCTGGTCCATCAGAGCAGCTGCATCAAAACGTTCATAGTTGTAGATGAAGACCGTGGCTTCGGCAATCCATGGGGTAAAGAGATTTGACCATGCGTGTTTGGCCCAGCCAGGAGAGGCAACGTTGAGATGAACGTCCCCAGGTTCTAAACCTATCCAGAACATGGTGCTGAGGTGCCCCACCGGGTAGGAAGTGTGCGTATGTTCTACGAGCTTCGCCTTAGAAGTGGTCCCGGAGGTGAAGTAACGTAGCAGAGTCTCATCTGCGCGAGTTGGTTCGCTGAGTTTAAAATCAGTGGGCGCGGTAAAGGAATCCGCATAGTTCAAATTGTCGCCACTGGGAGTTCCGCCAATTTGAATGAGCTTGTAGTCCCCGGGGACCGTCTCAAACTTTGGAATCTCAGCTTCGTTGGTAATCATCCATGAGACATGTCCGCGGTCAATGCGATCTTCTAGATCTGTTGAGGTTAGTTGCGTGGTGCAGGGAACAAGAATGGCTCCGAGCTTGATGCCGGCGAGCATGGTCTCCCATAGCTCTACCTGGTTACCGAGCATCACCGCGATGGAATCGGATCGTTTGACACCTTGGTCGCTGAGCCAGCGTGCCAGTTGTGTTGAGCGCTGTGAAAGTTCTTGCCATGTCCGCCGGGTGGAGGTGCCATCAAGTTCGGTGATGATCAGTGCAGGCGTGTCTGAACGCTGAGGGTCAAGGGCTACCTGATCAAACCAGTCAAAACCGAAGTTAAAATGCGTGAATTGTGGCCACGAGAACTCTTCGCGGGCCTTCGAATAGTCTTGGCGCAAATCCAATAGCTGATTACGGACGGAGCGAAATTCTTCGGTGACGTTCATCTAAAACCTTTCAGTACCGATGACTCTAAAGTGGCCTGCATCACTGGCAAATATACTTTGATGTCCTACCTTTTGGAAAGGGGCAAGCCGTGAAGATCCTCCCAATAAAAGATGTTTGACTTGCGAATTGGATCCGCGTCGTTAGTGGGCTTATGTTCCATGCAAGACAAAAGCCACCTTCTTGGCCAATGAGTTGGCAAGAAGGTGGCTGAAATCTTTGTGGTCGGAATTTAGATAGTTAGCCGGTTACGGGCAAGGCTTCCAAGACTTTCCGCCCGGTGCGTAGCAGCGTGGTCCGGTGTAATTACGCGGAACGGACTTGGTGCGAGGCTTGGGTGCCTGCGTACGCGGTTTCTGCACCTTGGGTGCCTGGTAAGTCGGCACCTTTTGCCTTGGCTTGGATTGCTGTTCAATGCGACGGCGCTCTGCGGCCTTTTGTTCTGCGACCTCGCGTTGTTGCTTCAACTGTGCTTGGCGCTTAGCTTCAGCTGCTTTCTTCTTAGCCGCTTCCTTTTTCTTGCGCTCTTCATCCTTGCGCTTTTCTTCGGCTTTAATGAGCGCCGTTTTGGTGTCTAGGTGAGCCTGTTCGACTTGATTCGCGTGAAGTACTGAGCTGTCGAGCTTGCTGATGTGCTTTTTAAAGTGGGTTGTTAGCAGCGCGTAGGTCACCGGATGCATGTCCGGGGTGATCTTGCTTAGGGCGCTCTTGGCTCCATGGCCAAGAGCTATTGCCGCGGCTGCTTCCCCCGCAAGGCTTTCGGCTTCCTTGACTGATTCTGCCGGCGCTTCACCAAGCTGTTCAAAAGCCTGCGTGGCTTCTTCGAGTTGCGCTGGGATAGTGCACGCGGCGCTAGGGTCGAACAATCCGGTGGCCTTAGCTGCCGCCTCGTTCTGTGCCTGAAGTACCTCGTCGTAGAATCGCACGTTTGGTTCGTACTTCACTGCAATGCCCAGCCCCGCGGCGGCGATATCGGCGTTGACTAAGCTCTTGTCTTTGTACACGCCAGCAAGGGTGCGTCCATATTTATCCGTGCGCTCAATGTCGTATTCCAAATCAACTTTATCGCCGGGCGCGAGTAGCGATTTGAGGTGCTCCGAGGCCTCGGGCCCCATGCACTCTACTGACTTATTGGGATCAACGGTTTCCGGGGTATCGATGTTCAGTAGGCGTACGCGTGTATCCTCACCCGCAATGCGGATGTCTACAGTATCGCCGTCGACTACTTTAACTACTGTTCCGTTGGAGTCATTTCCGGGCAGGATTGAACAGCCTGTGGCCCCAAGTGTTAGCGCCGCGGTTAAACCCACGGAAAGCCAAGTTAGCTTCTTCGTACTCATGGTGATGATTCCTTCAAGCGTGCGAGTGAGTGGAGTGATGAGTCTCCAAGGCTAATTGAAGGGAGGAAAAGTTGAACTGTCAATCTGTGTGCGGTGATGCGTCCAGAAGTGCTCTTCGCCTCATTGCTTGAAGCTTCAACTAAAAAGGAGTAGGCTGATATTCAAGAGCTACAGATACACGTTGAAAGGTAAGGAATCATGACACTCATCAAAGAAGACAAACTCTCCGCCGAACTGCAGATGAATGCGGTCCAGCTCAAAGTTGGCAACATGAAGGTCATGAGCGAGTACTACCAAAAAGCGCTGGGTCTTGAACTCCAAGACGAAAATGCTGGTGGAACCCGACTAGGCCGCGGGGCTCGAACGTTGGTCAACCTCACTCCATCACCGGGTTTGCAGCAACCAGCCCGCGGCGAAGCCGGACTCTTCCACACCGCACTGCTCTTTGATACCAAGGCAGACCTGGCTGCCACGGTGCTTTCTGCCGCACAGTTTGACCAGAGCCGCTTCGTCGGCAGCTCGGACCACCTGGTCTCCGAGGCCTTCTACTTCACCGACCCGGAAGGCAACGGCATCGAGCTGTACTGGGACCGCCCACGCGAGAGCTGGAGCTGGACCAACGGTGAAGTTGCTATGGATACGACTTATCTTGATCCCAACGTTTTCCTCAACGAACACCTCAATGAGCAAGCTATTGCTGGGCAGCGCAGTGCCGAGGCTGAAATTGGCCACGTCCACCTGCAGGTAGGTGACGTAGACACCGCGCGTTCCTTCTATGTGAACACCCTCGGCTTTGACGAGACCACGGCACTAGGCGATCAAGCATTGTTTGTCTCCGCCGGCGGCTACCACCACCACATGGCAATGAACGTGTGGAACTCCCGCGGCGCAGGTCCTCGCAAAGACACCTTGGGACTCGGTGAAGTGCTGATCAACGTGCCGACCGCGGACGAGGTCGGCAAGCTCGCCCAACGCCTGGACTTCGCGAAGGTAGCAAACCATCACACCGGAGCGGAACTGCGCTTCATGGATCCATGGAATAACCAGCTGCGTGTCGCAGTCAGCTAGGAGACGCCACAAAATGCCACCTTGTACTCGCAAGGTGGCATTTTTACGTGAGGCATCAGAGGGTTAACTGCCAGTGATTTTGCCAAGTTTCTGTGCCGCACGCTGCACCAGTCCCTGTGGTTCGGCCATCTGCACCGCTGGCATCTGCGTGGCCGTATTCTCATGCTCACTGTCGGTGTAGTTCCAGTATTCTTCGGTTTTGGTGATCGCCGAGGCATCGGGTTTGTACGGTGGCTTATGGAAAGACAGATGGGGCCGTTCCCACGCAATATTCTTGCGTACCACCTTCGCCGGGCTGCCCACGGCAATGACGTTGTTGGGGATTTTCCGGTTGACCAGGCTGCCAAAACCGATCACCGAGCCGTCGCCGATCTTCGCGCCGGCCAGCAAGGCGGCCTGCGCGCCGATCCATACGTGGTTGCCCACGGTAATGTCCTTGGCCGGGTTCACCCGCTTGCCGGACTTCACGTCAAAGATTGCATGGCCATCATCGGCGCGGATCTGGTTGCCGCTGGCAATCATCACGTCATCGCCCAAGCTGACGGTCACGCCCTCCACGGCGCTGATCAAACATCTGCCGGTGGTGGTCACATCCCGGCCGATGCGGACCGTGGCATCTTCGCCCACGCGGATGGTGAAGTGGCAACCCTTCTTCTGGCTGGGGCCAATGATCAATGTGCCATTGTCACAATCGAAGACCAGATCTAACCGGGTAATCTTTGCTTCGGGGTCCACAACAACCCGGTTGCTCTGACCACGGAACTTGACCGTGATGTTCTTTGCGAATTCGGTGGGGGAGGCAATGGTGTTCCCCTGCTCGTCTTCGTAATCGCGCAATGCGGTAAGTTCGATCATTGCACCGACTGTAGTCGCTGGAAATGAGTTCCCGGCTGCTACGCCCAGGATTTTCAGGCGATTTTCAGCGCTTTTTGACCTCCTGTTTAGGAGAGGTGCGCACCGCCCCATGTGTATCATTTGGGTGGCCCCCGCAAATATAGTTGTAAATCTGATCCGGTATGCATTACTTAGCCCTATCGGCGTTGTCGTATAGCTGATACTGTCCAAAGACGGTACTTGAATGGGAGTTTGGGGCTCATAATGGCAAATAGTGATGGGGATAGTTTGCGTAGCATGGTGATTGCTTCGCCTAAATGGGTGCACCGTCGAATCCAGACCATCGACCACACGACCCCGGGCCGAATTCTGCTTAAAAATTCGTTGGATGTGACCGCGCCGATCTCGGCAAAAATTGCTGGCACCAAGTCCCGGGTAATTATTCCGATAGCTGTTCTTGATAAGCGAGTGTTGTCCGGCTGGTGGGTCACGGATTCAGCGGGTTCCCCGCTGGCGGTTATTAGCCAGGACAGATCGAGAACCTTGGTTCAGGACATGCTGGTAAGCTTCCTTGCTCAGTTTGGCATCATTCTCTCAACGAATAGCGCGGTACAAAAGAGACTGCTTAGCTTCATAAATAATTCAGAAGCCATCGCTGCAGTCGCTCCGAACGCGTTGCTGAACGCGTACCCACAACTTCATGATGTGAATCCGGAGGCCCTCTTCATTAAGGATTTCATCCAATTGCTCTCACGCTCCTGGGTGGTACTGGTCGAAGTTCCTGAAGACGTCCTCGGACGGCGAATTATCATCAACTACGGCTATGATTTGCCCTCCAACGAAGTTCGTCGTCCAAGCATTTGGAGTAGTACAGATAATGATGTTTATAGCCTAGATGTACCCGACCCAGGTTTTTCACGTAGTCTGCATCTTCAAGTTTTGGTCCCACCGGAACTTACTATTTTCGAGATGAGCCTCGAACATGGAAGTGCTAGCGGCGAAGTAAACAGGGCCATCTCCTCAGCGGCCAGGCTAGGCCCGATTGCGCATGTTCAAAATATGAATTTCATTCCGCGTTTCGCCAAAGCCGCAGTTGAATTTCGTCTTCGCCCGGCTCGCGGAGGCATTAGTGCATTTACCCGTTGGTCACTCTTCTTCTCATGGGCTCTAATCTTCTTTAGCCTGAGCATCTGGATTGGCCCAACTGAATATTATTTGAACGATGATTGGAAAAGTTCAATCTCTTCATCCGTGATCCTTGTAGCTCCAGCCATATTCATGTCGTGGATAGCCAGGGCCCCCGAGCCAGGAGTTTTGGCTACCGCGCTGGTCAGACTCCGCCGAATAAATATTCTGCTGGCCTTGTCGATGCTGACCATGGCGGGGGCGCTTTCAGTCGCTTGGTCTCCGGTGATCTGGGCAGTGCTGTGGGTTCTGTCTTACATGTTAGGTGGTTTTGCGCTGGCCATTTGGTTGGCTGAGCATAGCGCCCGAAAGCCAAGGAAATTTTCTACGTCAACTAATGGTTGAATCTAGTAAATGCTCGTATGCTGAAGATTCAGGGAAGGAGTAGGCCATGACCGTTCCAGCGAACACCGAACCGGAGACCAATCTGCCGCAAAGCACCAACCAGCGTGTCATCAGTTATGCCGTATCTTCGTTGAACAACGATGCGGCTTATCTCGTTGACAGCTACCGCAGAATGCCAATCGTCGGCGTTTATGAGGGCTTGGACAAGGTGGAAGACTACGTGAAACTCATGGAGAAGTTTGGCAAGCTTTCGGACGATGAACCATCCGATGCCGAGGACTGGTCCGTCGAATAAGTAACCGAAGGGTTAGGATTCGTAAGACTTCTAAGACAGTTGACTGAACGCGGCGGATCATTATCGGGCCGAGAGGCGAGATTTTTGATCCGGGAGCCAGCACCACCATTATGGACATCAAAGTGGCAATCATGAACGGTCGACTATCGAAGACTTCGAAGATCGACTCGAAGCCACCACTTGCCGTCGCGCTCGTGAAACCATCGCCTTGGTCTGCCCATTGTTGACCGCTAAACGCTCCGAGTGGGTCTTTTGACCTGCCGCCGATCGCCATGAATTTCACGTAGCACCGTGTGCCTATCTCTCGATATTCCTGCCGACATTTGACGGAGGGCGCTTTCCCGACCGTAGTCGCTGAGGCAAGAATCGATAGCGCAATTGAAAGAGACTGAAAACCGAGTTGCTGGTTTTGTGGCATTGCTCCACGTACCTGTACCAACTGATGGGTGGGTAGTACTTCCGGCTACAGTTCGGGCAGGGACTCGATCCAGGTCCGTGGAATTTATGGTCTCGGGTCCAACGGGAGCACGTTGTATGAATGGATACCTGGCTAACGACGACATTCGGTACAACATGGGTGTGACAATTGCCCGCAATGTGTGCGAGTTGCCTGGTATCGTCCAAGCAGCCGGTCAGCAATGGGCCACTAACAGGGTAAGTTTTTGGTGGAAAGTGTGGTGATAGCTAGCGAGCGCATGGTGGAGGGCGAATCAGTTTGAATAGTTGGTCCTCCGTCTTTACCGTGACGATACCAACGAATCATCACTGGCGGTTTGAAGTGCCAGTCCGTTGCCACCTTTTACGGTGGAAGGTGGATGCTCGGCACTGGGCCGAACTGTTCCCTGCGCGAGCGGTTGGACTCAAGCCGCGACGAGGCATTGAAATGTGAAACCGGCTTCCGTGTCTTGTGGAACTACGATCAAGCCAATCGAGGAATACGGGTAACCCACACTGAATGGGAGGAAATTTCTAGACCCAAGCAAATAACTAGCCAGTTTTGACGTCGATACTCGGCGAAAATCGACGTACGCTCGCACCTTCTAGGTGATACTCAGTCAAACGTCGACACCGTCAACGTCATCTACTTTTGGCGTTAGGGGCAACCGGTGAATCAACCTTTTTTGTAACCAACGTTGCCGTCGCGATCGAAAAACCCCGGACAGTGGACGGACAATGCATCTAAGGTTGACGCTCACGTTGCTCTGTATAAAGCAATGTACTTCTGTGCGATGCCCCAGAAACCGAAAATTTGTAGTAGAAACTCTCATGTTTCCTGTAATTTTCGATGTTTTTAGGGCGACTTTCTTCTACTCGGAATAGAAATCTCAGGGCCAAGCTCAGCTCTCCCTTAAAGAGTCAGTTATGACTTTATGTGGAGGGTTTAGAGCGCGAGTGTTCAGAGATTGCTGGTCTCGCTGCATCGAGGCTCTGGACGTTGCGAACCTATTGCTAGATGACATGTCCAAAGCAGCTCGCGCTGGGCAGCACGCAAGCAATTGGTTTGACGTAATGGCCACTTAAAACGAAAAATGGACCCTCTCCCGAGCATTATGATTCGAAGCTGAAATTACATTTCTGGTAAAGCCGGTCTCTTAGGACCGTTCGGCTACGGACAAGTTCTCCTTGGCATAAAAGTCTGTAGTCGGGTGACTCGGAGTGCGTTCTTTTCGAAAGTGACAAGATCGGATAGATAACGATGAAAACCGTCGGCAAGACACACTTATGCGTTTCTTGAGAGTTCTTACGAAAACTAATCTCTAATTCGGTGTGGTGCTACACCGTTTCAAAAAGTTGCTGGCCCAGATACTGGCCGGCTTGGATTCCCGGTGGAACTGCGTAGAGGCCCGAGCTGGTGTGACGCAAATACTCATTCATCGCGTCATTGGCGCTCATGGCACGCTGAATCGGCACAAAGTGGGTGCGAGCATCGTTCACAAAGGCGATAAAAAACAATCCAGCGTCTAACCGGCCGAGGCCATCTGAACCGTCGGTGTAATTAAATCCACGGCGCAGCATCCGTGCTCCACCGTGCGCGCTGGGGTGAACCACCGCTACGTGAGAGTCCTTCGGGATGATCGGTCCACCACGTCCTGGCATGGCAAAGTCTGGCGGTGTAAATTCGTCCCCGCCAGACAGTGGAGCGCCGCTGCTTTTGAGCCTGCCCACCACATTTTCCTGCTCGCCTAGGGTGGAACGGTCCCAGGTTTCAATATGCATTCGAATCCGCCGTGCTACCAGGTAGCTGCCACCTACCATCCACGCTTGGTCGGTGCCCTCCTTGGTGACCCACACATTTTCTTCCAGTGCTTGGGAATCTTCGGCGACGATATTTTCGGTGCCATCTTTAAAGCCAAACAAGTTGCGCGGGGTGCTCTGCTGCGCGGTGGTCTTTGAGGTTCGCCCAAAACCAATTTGGGACCACCGCACATTTGCTTTGCCAAAGGCCAGGCGGGCCAGATTACGGATCACATGCACCGCCACCTGCGGGTCATCGGCGCAGGCCTGAACGATGATGTCGCCATAACTGCGCTGCGCCTCGATCATGTCGCCACGAAAATGCGGGAGTTCGATCAGCGCTTCGGGTAATTTACCGGCTAGTCCAAAGCGCGGTGTCTCGCCGTCCAAGAACAGCGAGCGGCCAAAGCCTATAGTCACGGTGAGCCGGGAGGCCGGAAGCCCCAGCGCTTCACCGGTATCCGTGGGCGGGGCATTATAGGAACCGGCGAGCGCACCGCCTTCACCAATTTCCTGTCCTTGGGTCATCGCCAAAATTGCTTGGGTCCACGCTTGGAGCAGCTCGATCAGTTCTTGGCGGTCCTCGGTTTGCACGTCAAAGGCGGCGATGTGCATGCGGTCCTGGGACTCGGTAACGATCCCCGCCTGATGCTCCCCATAAAAGGGTATCTGATCACTTGGTGCCGGTTCGCTGACCTGTCCGGCATAGGCTAAGTGGCCCAGCGCCCCCAAAGCTAGCCCCGCGCCGCCGGCCCCGGCCGCGGTGAGCAGTAACCGGCGGCTGAGGTTCACGCTGGTTTCTTCCTTGTCCTGGCGCATTTTTACTTCACCGCGGCGGCGGTCAACTGGGACAGTGGTTCGGACAAGGCATCCACCCCGGCGGCCAGGTCTTTGATCTGCGTGGCGGTCAGCTGGTTGTAGTACTTAAACCCGTCGCCCACCCGGTGCTCATCAAGTTGTTCCTGCAGCGCGGCGAAGTTCTTCTTCAGCTGTGCATCTAACTGATCATCGGTGCCCACCAATAAGGGCTGCAGATCCTCATAGGCAATCTTCGCTCCTTCCAGGTTCGCTTGGAAGTCCCACAGGTCGGTGTGGGAGAACAGTTCCTCTTCGCCGGTCACCTTGCCGGTGGCCACCTCGTCGAGTAGTTCCTTCGCACCATTGGACAGCTTGTCGGGGGTGAAGGTCAGCTCGGTGGTCCGCCATTGCAGTTCCTTGGTATCTTTGACCATCTGCTGCGCTAGTGTGGTGCGCTCGTCCTTGGACAGTTTGGTGTATCCGGTGGGGGACCAGAGGTCTTTTTCTGCCCGGTGCCAGCCGGTAAATGCCTCACCTTTTTCGAGGTCTGCTTCGCGGGCATCAAGGATCGGGTCAAGGTCCCCAAAGGATTCGGCCACCGGTTCGATCCGCTCCCAGTGCATCCGGGTCGGGGCGTAGAGCTTCTTGGCAAGCTGCTCATCGCCGGCGGCAAAGGCGGTGGCAAAGTTTTGGGTGCCGCGCACCAACTGTTCGGACTGATCCTTCACATATGCGCTATAAAGCTCGGTCGCGTTCTTTTGCAATGAGGCCCGATCCGCCGAGACGCTGGGGCCCTCGGCGGATTCGGTGACGCTAAACGGCGCACGAATCCCCTCGCCGACCATTCCCGGCTTACAGGCGGTGTAGTAAGAGCCGGCCGGTGCGATCACTACCAGGTCTCTAGAGACCCCGGGGCCGATGTTTTCTACCTCACCGGCGATGCGCAGCCCGTCTTCGGCCAGCAGGTAAAACTCGGTGACCGCGCTACCCTCATTTTTGACATTAAACTTCAGCGTGCCGCCGGGGACCTGGTTACTTGACACGGTGCAGGCCTCGGCGGTGGACACCACGTTGATGGTGCCGTCGCCGGCCGTCGTGCCGGTGGTGTTATCGGTGCAGCCGGTCAGGGTCAGTGCTGCCAGGGAAATCAGGGCTGCCGGGGCGAGGAATTTATTCATCGTTATGCCTTCGTTGTCAGAAAAAAGAGTGAGAATTATCCGCGCACTGCGGTTTTCGGGGCGAACACGGTGCGCAGGTAAAGGAACATCACCGGCACCACGTACAGCACCCAGACGGTAGCTTCGAGCCAGGTGGTGGCGGGGGAGAAGTTAAAAACACCCTTGAGCAGCGTGCCGAGCACCCCGCCCGGGGCGATCACACCGGAGACATCAAAGGCCAGGTAATGAAGTCCGGGCAGCAGGCCGGCCTCCTGCAGGTCGTGCACCCCGTAGGCGAGCACCCCGCCGGCGACGATCACCAAGATCGCCCCGGTCCAGGCAAAAAATTTGGACAGGCTGATCTTCAGCACCCCACGGTTGAGCAGGATGCCCAGTACGATCGCGGTGAGGATACCCAAAAATGCGCCGAGCAGCGGCTGCCAGGTTTCTCCGGTGGCCCGCGCCGCGGCCCAGATGAACAGCGCCGTCTCCAACCCTTCACGGCCCACCGCAAACGCGCCGACCAGCACCAACCCAATCACCGAGCCCTCGGCGACCTGATCCACCTGGGATTTCAGATCGGCATTCAGCGTCTTGGAGGCCTTCGCCATCCAGAAAATCATCCAGGTCACCAAGCCCACCGCAATCATCGACAGGCTGCCGCCGATCATCTCCTGCGCCTCAAAGGTCAGCCCGCGTGGACCAAAGGTCAGCAGCGCCCCAAAGCCCAAGGAGATCAGCACCGCGATGCCGATGCCCGCCCAGATCCGCGGAAGCAGATGTGCGCGCCCGCTCTTGGTCAGGTAGGCCACCAGCAGTACCACGATGAGCACCGCCTCGAGGCCTTCACGCAGGCCGATCAGGTAATTTCCGATCATTACTTTGCACTTTCACGCAGTTCGTTTTCCGCGCTGGCTGCTGCCAGGCATGCGGCGGTGCCACCGGCGCAGAAATAGCTCTGTGTCCGGTCACACAAGCAACCTCGCTAAGGTTAGCCTAAACTGACTACCGGAAAAAAACTACCTAGTACATCTGCGTTTTATGCGACTTTCCGCAGGTGGAGTTTCATTACTGCACCACGCCGTGCCCTAATGAGCGCCGCTCATTTTGATCCATCCAAGTAGTCCGCGCCGCTTTTTCGCGCACCATCGGGTATCGGCTACCGGTGACGCTTCGCTCCGTAGCTTGCTAGCCTGCACCCATGATGCTCTTCGATCTGCTGGGGGAAAGCGCGCCGCCCGCCCCGCCGCGCCGCAGTGCACTCGTCTTCGCGGCGCTCACCGCGCTGCTGCTGTTGGCCTCTGCAGCACTGCAGTTACGCGCTTCGGCCGCCCGCTGGGTCGAGTTCGGGTCCACCGTGGGTGACAACGAGCTGTCGGTGGAAAGCGACCAGTTTGATTACTTCTTTCCGGCCGGAGAGTTTTTCCCGTTGCCCCACACCGGCATCCCCCTCGGCATCGCCCTGCTGATCCAAGCCGCCGCGCTGCTCTGCCTGCTGGCCACGCTCATTGGCGTGCGCGAACGCACCTCGCGCGCGGTCTTCTTCACCGCGTTGCCACTGGGGGTGCTCGCCGCCCTGGGCTTTGCGCTGCAGGGCCTTCACGCGTGGCTCTCGGCGTTCGAGCAGCAACCCAGCGCCCTGGCCGAATCATGGCTTGTCGACCTCGCACTGCTGATCGCTTTTCTCGCCCTGTGTGCGCTGAGCATCCTGTGCTGTTTTTCGATCCCGCTGCTGGGTATCGCCGCAGCCTTTCTGCTCGGCTCCACGATGATCGGATATTTCATCTCCAGCTCCCTGCTCGCCCCGCTGCTCACCGGCTACGTCTCGCACGACACCACCCCGGGCACCGAAACCATCGTGGCGCTGTCCACCGCCGCCGCATCGCTGACCATGCTGGCTGGTTTGATCACCCTTACCGTCCAACGCCGAAAATGAATTCGGCACTTATCCACACCCTGCACCCGGCCAGAACCACCGGCCCCCGCATGCCGCCATGCTGGGTCCATGAGTATTCGACAGCTCGTCACCGGCTTGGCCAGCCTGCGTGACTTCGCCACCGGCCCCATCCCGCAGGCAGTAACCGCCCTGCTCTTCGAGGTGATGGGTCTATGCCTGGAGGTACTCACCAAGCTTTCAGTTCATTTGCGTGAATCGGACGATCACCGCGTGGCCGCCGCCCACGCCTCGGTGATTGAAAAAATCTTCCGCTACACCGTGCGGGAGCAAATCCGCAGCCTCGCCCACCTGGAAGCCACCGCCGCCCACCTGCTGGGCGGCGAGGACCTGACCGCACTGCGCGAGCACCGCACCGACTTCTCCCGGCCCGCCACGTTAGAGACCGGGCGCACCGCCTACAACAACGCCAGCAGCTTCAGTGCCGCCTGGCTGGGCATCGACTTCTTCGAGGCGGACCGCCGGCTGGCAGATGCCCACCTGCTCATCGCCCGCCGCTTCATGGACGGCAGCGCCATCACCCCGCGCTTCACCCAGCTGGCCACCTTGCACGCCGAGGATCAGGGGCTCGACCCACGACGGGTCGCCCAGGCCGCGCGCAGCCTGGACAAATTTGAACCGCCAGACACCAGTTTTGAAGGCGCTCCGCTGGACCCGGCCGCAAGCTATGAGGGCCAGAGCATGCAAGAGCGTGCGGTGAAGCTGCTGCGCGAGCCGGACCGGGCCACCGGAGCTAAAAAACTCAAAAACCTCCTGAGTGATTACCGCAAGGCGAACAAGGAATTTGTGCAAGCCGAATGCGGACTCTTCTATCAAGGCAATACCAACGGCATCGACAGCTTCCTGCTGCGCTCCCAAGGCCTGCAATCGGAGGAACTGCTTTCCTTCGTCGGCCAGTCCGATAATCCGCGCACCGAAAGCGGTCAAGCCGCCCGCAAACCTGCCCCACTGGCACCAGCCGATCTTTTCAGCAGCGCCGACCCCGCCCCGGATTGGGCCAAGGACCCCGCCGGGGAACCTAGTGAACCGGCCAAGCCAACTAAACCGGCCGATCCAACTGAACAGGCCGAGCCAACTGAACAGGCCGAACCCACTGAACTGACCGAGCCAACTGAACAGGCCGAACCCAGCGTATTGGAAGTCTCGGTCGCGCAGCGCAGGCTCAATGCCTTGCTCGCCTCCCTGTCGGCCAGCAAAACAGGTGCCAAAACCGTCATCCCGCAGGTCCTGGTCCACATGCAAGCGAGCAACCTGAGCGATCTGGCATCCGCCACCGCGGTGACCGCCCACGGAGTACCACTGGAACCGGCCGAACTTCGCCAGCTGCTGTGCGAAGCAAAAATCATCCCCATCGTCTTCGGCGGCAAAGGCCAGGTGCTCGACGTAGGCCGGGCCCAACGGCTCTTCCCCGAGCCAATCAAAAAGGCAGCCTTCGCCAGGGATCGCGGATGCATCGTGCCCGGGTGCAGTGCACCGCATGAAATGCTTGAATACCACCATTGCAATTGGTGGGAGCGCGGCGGAAAAACCTGCATCGAAAACTGCGCGGTGCTCTGCCGGCACCACCATGCACTGATCCACCGCAGACTCTTGCGCATTCAAATGGTCGGGTCAGTTCCGCACATCGTGCTGCCTGAATTCCTCGATCCGGACCAGATACCGAGGCGTAACAGCTACTTCCGTGCTGCCGCTTAAGTTCCGCCGCGGGCGCGCGGTGCAGCTGCGCCGGCCTAGTAGCGCATCTAACAAAATTCGAGTTGGTATCGGTTGACTGCTTCTGGCATGATTGGAAGGTACTCGATTTGTTGGGGACCCTCTCTCCGCGATAAATCCTGTCCTTTTTTAGAGTTGAACCAGTACGGCCTGCCCCACAGGCGCGAAACGTTCGACTCGCCCATGTTGAGAAACAGGAGACCACTAAAGTGGCCGTAAAGATTCGTCTGAAGCGCTTCGGTAAGATGCGCGCACCTTTCTACCGCGTTGTTGTTATGGACTCGCGCGCCAAGCGCGATGGCCGTGCCATCGAGGAGATCGGTAAGTACCAGCCAACTCACAACCCTTCGATCATCGAGATCGATTCGGACCGTGCGCAGTACTGGCTCTCCGTTGGCGCACAGCCAACCGAGCAGGTTGCTGCACTTCTGAAGATCACCGGTGACTGGCAGAAGTTCAAGGGCATCGATGGCCAGGAAGGCACCTACCAGGTTGCCGAGCCTAAGCCTGCATTCGTTGCTCCTGATAAGGGTTCGGTGATCCTCCCAGAGGCAATCACCAAGAAGGCCGAGAAGCCAGCTGCTGAGGAATCGGCAGAAGCTGAAGCCACCGAGGCCGAGTAATCATGCTCGCCGATGCGCTTGACCATTTGGTGCGCGGGGTAGTCGAGGAACCGGAAGACGTCAGGGTTTCCCTGAAAGCCAACCGCCGCGGCGACCTGCTCGAAGTGCGTGTCCATCCCGAAGACCTCGGTCGTGTGATCGGACGTCAGGGACGTACCGCACGGGCACTGCGTACCGTGATGGCAGCGCTGGCCAAGGAGCCGATTCGTGTTGATGTTATCGACACCGATCGTAGCCGGTAGCCAAACATTTTTGAGGTCAGGCGCAAGCTGACTTCACCACGGAAGGAGTTTCCGCTCAACAGGGCGGAAACTCCTTCTCGTGTTTCATCGTCAAAACCCGCCAACCTATGGCACCCCAGCGCGTGGCATCGTCCCGTGGATTCAAGGAGAATGATCACCAGATTATGCGATTGCAGGTAGCACGTATCGGCAAGCCCCACGGCATCCGTGGCGAAGTGACCGTTCAAGTCCTCACCGACGTCCCCGACGATCGTTTTGCGCCCGGAGAGGTCCTGCACGTCATCGACGGCCCGGTCAAAACCCTCACCGTCACCAAATCGCGCTGGAACAAAACCATTCTTCTGGTCGATTTCGCAGAAATCAAAGACCGCAACATGGCCGAAACCTTCCGCCAGGCACACCTGGAAATTGAGGTCACCGGCGAGGAAGAAAGCGCCTCCGATGAGTGGTACGAGCATGAGCTGCTGGACCTGAAAGTCATCCACGATGGCAAACAGGTCGGCGTGATCACCGCACTGCGCACCAACCCCGCCCAAGACCTGCTGGTCTTCAAGGACCTGAACGGCGAAGAGGTCTACCTGCCATTCGTCGACGAATTCGTTCCGGACGTTGATCCCGAGGCGGGCACCGTGACCATCACCCCTCCGGCCGGCCTCCTTGAGCTGAACCAGGGCGAGGAAGAAAAGTAAGCATCATGCGCATCGACGTCGTCTCCATCTTCCCGGAGTACCTAGCACCACTTGACCTGTCGCTGATCGGCCGCGCCCGTGAAGAGGGCATCTTGAACCTGAACGTCACCAATCTGCGTGACTTCACCACGGACCGCCACCATAAGGTCGATGACACCCCTTACGGTGGTGGAGCCGGCATGGTGATGATGCCCGAGCCGTGGGGCCAAGCCCTGGACTCGGTGCGCGCCAGCGCCCCGGAGGCCGCCAAGCCAATCCTCATCGTGCCTTCTCCTGCCGGTGCGGTTTTCGACCAGCAGATGGCTTATGACTTCGCCGAGGAAGATCATCTGGTCTTTGCCTGCGGTCGTTATGAAGGAATCGACGAGCGTGTCATCGACTACGCGCGGGAGAACTTCACCGTCATCCCGGTTTCCATCGGAGACTACGTACTCAACGGGGGAGAGGTCGCGGTGATGGTGATGGTTGAGGCCATCGCCCGTCTGATTCCCGGGGTCATTGGCAACCCGGAATCGTTGGTCGAAGAATCCCACTCCGACGTGCTGCTGGAATACCCGGTATATACCAAGCCTGCCGCCTGGCGTGGCCGCGAGGTCCCGGAAGTCCTGCTCGGCGGAAACCACCAGCGCGTGGCCCGATTCCGCCGTGATGAGCAGATTCGCCGCACCGCAACCCGCCGCCCGGACCTCATTAACCTGCTCGACGCAGCCAAGCTGAATCGTAAGGACCGTGACGCCCTATGGCACGCGGGATTTGCCGTCGTTGACGGGGAAATCATCGCTAAATCGCAGCTGGACTGGACTAAAGAGTCCTAGATCACGCATTCGGTGATCGGCTTTACTCGCGTCGATGCTCCGAATATGGCAAAATTGTTTCTTGGTGTGTTTTTGTCCGATTCCTGCTACAGGGGGAAACCGGGCCTAGGGAAACCGCCGCATCGGCAGCAACATAGGCTGCCGGTGGAAATACGTTTCGAAGAGATCACCGCTTGCGGTTGATGAGCTTCGCTACGAGGGTACGGTGACCTGTGGCATTGACCCTAGAGGATGCACCATGCATATTCTTGACTCAGTAAACGCAGCATCGCTGCGCTCCGACATTCCTGCTTTCGGCGCCGGCGACACCTTGAAGGTGCACGTCAACATCATCGAAGGTAAGAACTCGCGTGTCCAGGTTTTCCAGGGCTACGTCCTTGGCCGCCAGGGTGCTGGCATCGGCGAGACCTTCACCGTGCGTAAGGTTTCCTTCGGTGCCGGTGTTGAGCGTACCTTCCCAGTTCACTCCCCAATCATCGACAAGATTGAGCTAGTGTCCAAGGGCGACGTACGTCGTGCCAAGCTGTACTACATGCGCGATCGCCACGGTAAGGCAGCACGCATCAAGGAGAAGCGCGACTTCGGTACCAAGAAGTAATTTCGTTCTTTCATGAACGAGGTTGCTAGCCCCGAGCGAGCAACGAGCAAGCGCCGGACCTGGTTTTGGGTCTGGCGCTTCGCCGTTTTCGCAGTTATTTGTGGCCTGATCGCCACCCTATTCATTCGCGCACTCGTCGCGGATGTCTACCGGATCGAATCCGGCTCCATGGAGCACACGCTGAGCCCCGGACAAAGTGTGCTTGTGGACCGCCGCGCCTACCATGACACTGACCCGCAGCGCGGAGACATCATCGTTTTCGACGGACGCGGTTCCTTCCTGCCCTACGCGCGTGCCTCTTTCGCTGACGACCTGCTCGGTGCGCTGCACCTGAGCGGCACCTCAAACACCTATATCAAACGCGTGATCGCCATAGGCGGGGACTTAGTTGAATGCTGCGGCGCCGGTGGCAAAATCCTGGTTAACGGCCAACCCATCGACGAGCCCTATATATACGACGGAAATGCACCTAGCGAGCAAAAGTTCTCTGCGGTAGTTCCCGAAGGCCGCGTCTGGGTGATGGGCGATCATCGAGCCCGCTCCGAAGATTCGCGCGCATTGCTTGGCGCCAGCGGCGGCGGCATGATCAATCTGGATCGCATCGGCGGCAAGGCCACACAAATTATCTGGCCGCTCGACCAGCGCGCTACTCTCAAGTAACGCTCCGCAACATTCCCATGACGGAAAAAACTTTTAAATTTTTCTATCGGCATGGATTTATCTAAAAACATCCGATGGTTGAATATACAAGCTTCTTGCGGCACTGGTTGAATTCATCGAAGATTCTCAGCTCGCACTAAGCTGACTAGCGATTAGTAACCGAACTGCAATCTTAAACTAAAGCGCTAACTCGGGTCTTCTGGGCCGCAAGGTCTCTCGGTGCTGGAATGACAAGGGAGTATCGAAGGCTTGGTTTCTCCCTTTGGTGGATGCGGGTCCTTGAATCCGAGTATCAAAAGCCGATATTGTTTCAATTTGGTAACAACACACTGCTTTGAAGTGCGCCCGGAGACGGTTGCGACCTTCGAGCGATCGCACCACATAACTGGGAGAAGCTTTAATGCCAAAACCAAAGAACAAGACTGCGCAGCGCGGCATTGTCGCTGCTGCAGCCACTGCATTGGTGGTTGGCGGTAGCTTTATTGCTCCCGCAGTCGCAGCCGATAAGGCTGAATCCACTCCAGCACCTTCACAGAGCCCGAGCGTTACGCCGTCGGCCACTGATGTCGCTGTAGACACCAAGGGTCTAGACGAAGCCATCAAGCGCGATTTGGGCAAGTCACCTGAGCAGTACTTGGAAGACTCGAGGGTCAACGACACCGTTGCCGACGTGACCAAGAAGCTTGAGGACAAGGGCATTGAGGCCAAGTCCAGCGTCAAGGACGGCAAGGCCGAAGTAAAAGTTGCAAAGAAAGACGAAGAGAAGGCAAAAGATGTCATTGCAGCGTCTGCCGCTCCGTTAGAAACAGAACTTGTAATTGTCGACCAGGTGACAACTGTAAAAGAGCTGTACACGGAAGTTGTAGAGAAGGTTCAGCCTGCAGAAGTTGAACAACTGACTGCTATCTTGGATACTGCTGGCGGTTTGCAAATCATCGCTGGAGGAATTGCTTCCAATGAAGGCCCAGCTAAGCTGAATGGTAAGTCGTCAAACCAAGATAAGTCACCAAGCCCACGGGCATCAAAGTCCGCCGACAAAAATAAGCTAACTCTGGAAGCGTTCGCCAGCCAAGCCGACGTAGATTTGGTAGAAACTGCGGGTGAAGGCAAGGCTAAAGCAGGTGCCATCGAAGATATTTACGGTGGAATGGGCTACGCAATGGCCGAGCCGGGCGCGAAACCGAATTTCCTTTGCTCGGTAGGATTCAACGCCTGGAACCCATCGGGCGCAGATGCGATCCTAACTGCGGGACACTGTACCCAAGATGGCAAGATGACCGATACCTACGTACTCGAGCACGGTGACCCAGGTCAGAGCGAGGGCATTAGCAACAAGCTCGGCACATTCGGCTTCAGCCAGTTCGGTGGCCCTAACCACTCCGGTACGCCGACCATCCCGTCAAAGCCAGAGCTTGGTACCGACATTGCTGTCATTGACAAGATCAACCCTGATCTAACGTTGCATGACCAGGTTTCGAAGTGGCCAGCAAAAAAGGACGAGCGTGAAGGTACCATACAGGTTACTGGAGTAGCGTCTGCAACAGTTGGCGCAAACGCCTGCTCCTCAGGGCGCACCACAGGTTGGAGCTGCTCCGAGATCATTGGTGAAGGCCTGTTCTTCGTAGGTGGCTACAAGAACGACGTCCGCGCAGTCTGGGGCTATACGGCCGAGAACCCGGGTTCTCGGGTTCTGAACCAAGGTGACTCCGGTGGCGCCGTGCTGATCGGCAACAAGGCTGTCGGAATAAACTCCGCTAACTCCCCTGGCGAAGATGGTTCAAAATTCACTCAAGATGACCTTGCGTTCTACACTGGACTAGCGGATGCGCAGAAGCGTACACCGGGTGTTGCGGAATACCAGGTCAAGTTCTTGGTGAACGCACCAGCGCAGACCTCACCAGAGGTTGGCGCAGAGGTCAAGCCAGGCGCAACCATCACCGGTAAGGTAGCAGGCGCTTCTGCCGGCACGACCGTTCGCGTTGTTGTTGGTGGCAAGCTGTACAAGACTGCCAAGGTTTCGGCCAATGGCACCTTCACCTTTGCTGCACCTAGCGAAGAAGGCAAGGTCAGCTTCCGCATGACCGCTGTCAATGGCTTCAACAAGTCGGCCAACGCTACCGGTTCGGTCCTCGTTGCCGCTCCAGAGCCAACTCCTACGCCAACTCCAACTCCTACGCTTACGCCTACGCCTACGCCTACGCCTACGGATCAGCCTGAGTCGTCCGATAAGCCTGAGTCAAGTGATAAGCCTGAGTCAAGTGATAAGCCTGAGTCAAGTGATAAGCCTGAGTCGTCCGATAAGCCTGAGTCAAGTGATAAGCCTGAGTCAAGTGATAAGCCTGAGTCGTCCGATAAGCCTGAGTCAAGTGATAAGCCTGAGTCGTCCGATAAGCCTGAGTCATCCGATAAGCCTACCGAGTCGGAGAAGCCAAGCGAGTCGGCCAAGCCAACCGTGAAGCCAACCGAAACCGAATCCGAGGAGCCAACCGAGGCTCCGAAGAACGACGACCAGACTCCAACCCAGTCGCCTGAGAAGAAGGACCCGCTGGCCGATACCGGTACCAGCACCGTCCCACTGATCGCCGCTGGTGGAGCCCTGGCTCTTGTTGGCGCATTGTTCCTGCTGTTCCGCCGCGGAAACCGCCGCCACAGCTAAGGGATAATCCCACAGCGGTTGTAGCTCCGGCAGCAACCTGAAAGTGCCCCGTTACCTGCCCGGTAGCGGGGCACTTTCACTTAGCACACATGTGCCTCACCGAAAACTTTGCAGATCCGTAGATATCATCTTCCTAGGTGATCGAACTGACCAAGAGGCGGTAGTACCAAATGATCAAGAAATCCCCACTGGCTCAACGCTCACTCGCGCTGGCTTCCACCGCAGTGGTTGCAGGGCTCATGCTCTCCGGCTGCGGCCAGGCAACCACCAGCGGCGAAGGATCGGCCGAACCTACCAGCAGCGAGAATGTTGTGGATCAAAATGCACTGCTAGAAACCAACGACTCGCTCTCGGCCACCTTGGGCGACTCCTATGTGCAGGGCTGGATCGAAGACGGCAAGTTGAACGTCTCGACCACCGATGAAAGCAAGATGAAGGTGATCGAGGACGCAGGAGCGCAGGCCCACCTGGTCAACTATTCAACCGATGACCTTCGCCAGGGCATCAAGGATGTCATGAAGTGGCAGGCCGGGCTCGAAGCCCCGCTGAACACCGCAATCCACGGTTACACACTCAACCCACAAAATGGTGGACTGACCTTGCAGGTGGATGCCAGCCACATGGATGAAATCAAGAAACAACTCGATGCGGACAAGCCACTAGGTGACATTCCAGTGGACTTCACCGAAAGCGGCGGCATCGCAACGCGCGCCAACTAAATTCGCACTCCCAAGGCCGGCCACACAGCATCGTGCGGCCGGCTTTGGCATGCCTGGCGGCACCGACACTGAACCCAGCATCCACACACCTGGGCACCTGAGACCGAAGTCAGCGTCGGCCACGTAAGATGGAGATAACGCAGGACACTGAAAGGTAACAAAGAAAACGTGAACGCCGAATCCGCAGAAGTACCCCCAGTACGGGGCCCGATATACCGGCTTTGGCGGTTTGTCCGCGAAATACTGATCATCCTGGTCATAGCAATCGCATTGTCGCTGTTGATCAAAACCTTCTTCTTCCGCGCCTATTACATCCCTTCCGGGTCGATGGAAAACACGCTGCAGATCAACGATCGCATCTTCGCGAACCTGATGACTCCTGGCCCCTTTGAGCTCGAACGTGGCGATGTGGTGGTCTTCCGCGACGACCACCAGTGGCTGCCGCCGCTGGAAACCACTCCCACGGCACTGGAAAACGCGCTGTCCTGGGTTGGCATCCTGCCCGCGGGCGACGAACAGTACCTGGTCAAGCGCATCATCGGCATGCCAGGGGACAAGGTAGAATGCTGCTCGGCGGATGGAAAGCTCACCATTAACGGCGAAGAAATCACCGAACCCTACATTTATGCCGGCGATACACCCAGCGACATCCAGTTCGACGTGACCGTACCCGAAGGCAAAATCTGGGTGATGGGCGATCACCGCGGCGCCAGCGCCGACTCCCGCTTCCATGTGGATGTGCAAGGCGGATTTGTGGACCTCGATTCGGTGCAGGGCCGCGCCTCGCTGATTTCCTGGCCGCTGGACCGCTTCGGAACTATCGACACCCATGAGGAAGTTTTCGCCCACGTTCCGGCGGCGAAGTAGCCAATGGCCACCAGCAAAGCACAACCCACCACCCTCGAACACGAGCGGGCACTGGCTGCCGCATACGGCGCACGCTTTATCGGCGGCGTGGATGAGGTGGGCCGCGGGGCACTGGCCGGGCCGATCACCGTGGGCATCGCCGTCATCGACATCCACGCGGTCCCCGAATTCGGCGAACTGCGCGATTCAAAACTACTCACCCCGGCACGCCGCGAAGAATTACTGCCGCAAGTGCAAGCCTGGGCCGCCGGCTACGGGGTAGGCCACGCGAGCGCTGCGGAGATCGATCAGCTCGGCGTCACCGCGGCCCTGCGACTGGCTGGCTCCCGGGCTGTAGCCCAGTGCACGATCGCCCCAGAAGTAGTTTTGCTCGATGGCAGCTACGACTGGCTTACGGCCCCGGAACAAGACCTCTTTGACCTTTTGGCCGATGACCGCGAACCGGCCGGACTGCACATCCCGGTGCGCACCCTGATCAAGGGCGACATGACCTGCCAGTCGATCGCCGGCGCCTCGATCCTGGCAAAAGTGGAACGTGACGGGCTGATGGCTCAGGCCGCCAGCGACTACCCGGCCTTCGGCTGGGAGATCAATAAGGGGTACGCTACCGCAACTCACCGGGCGGCCATTGAAAAACTTGGCCCCTGCGACCTGCACCGCAAAAGTTGGAACTTGACTTCCAAACCCCAAAAGGCCGAAGGTAAAGCCTAGAGAAGAAGGACGTACCATGGCAGCCGAAGACCTCGAAAACTACGAATCAGACCTCGAATTGCAGTTGTACCGCGAGTACAAGGCGGTCGTTGGGTTGTTTAACTACGTGGTGGAAACCGAACGCCGCTTTTACCTAGCCAATCAGGTGGACGTGAAAACGTTGACCGATTCGGGTGAGGTGTACTTCGAGCTGAACCTGACCGACGCATGGGTCTGGGATATTTACCGCCAGGGCCGCTTCGTAAAAACCGTCAAGGTGCTCACCTTCAAGGACGTGAACGTCGAAGAACTCAACCGCGACGAGCTGCAGATCCCCAAGGAGGGACTCGGCGGCTAACGCGGACAAAACCAAAGGCACGTTCCCCGCCAGTAGCTGGGGAACGTGCCTTTGGTATTTGCCGGTGTGTTGGCTACTTGGTCATACCGTCAACGAAGTCACGGTTATCTTCCATCCACTGCTTAACCAGTGGCTGCAAGTCATCGGTGTCGTTCTCAACGAAGAGCAAGTTTTCCAGATCGTAGAGGGTCTCCAGATCCATCTTGAAGTTGCCCATCCACTTGGCAACCTCGGCGTGGTCATTGGCGAAGTCCGCACGGCTGAAGGTGTGCATGCCTTCGGCGTCGCCTAGTGCACCCTTAGGATCCTTCAGGTTTTTTACCGGGTACGCGCTGTAGGCCCAGTGTGGCTCCCACAGGGTGACGACGATGTTCTCTTTGTTCTTCGTCGCGGTCTCCAGCTCGGTGAGCATTGCGGAGGTCGAGCTGGTCACGAAGTCCATGTCATCTAGGCCGTAGTCCGGGATGACCGACTTGTTCATCGCTTCGGTCAGTCCGGCGCCCGGCTCGATGCCAACGATGCGGTTGCCGAACTTGTCAGCGTTGGCCGCTAGCTCATCGAGTGAATCGATCGGTGCGTCTTCGTTGACCGCCACGGTCAAGCGTGACTCCTCATTCCAGGCGCCCAGGTCCTTGATGTCCTCGCCGAACTTTTCCAGGTAGGAGGCGTGGGTGACCGGCAGCCACACGTCGGTGGTCACATCGTAATCACCGGTGGACAGGCCCTGGAAGAGGGGAGCGACATCGGCGTTGATCAGCTCAACCTCGTAGCCCTTCTCCTCAAGCACTGCCTTCCACAGTTCACTGGTAGCGATGCCTTCATCCCAGCCGTTGAAGACCGCAATGTTCATCTTCTTGTCATCCGCCGCGGCATCGCCGCCGTTGTCGCCGCTGCCACTGCCGCAAGCGGTCAACGCCAGCGCGCTGGCCGCGAGCAGTGCTCCAAATTTCAGGGTTTTGAGTTTCATGATCGTGATTCCTTTCGAGTGAGCGGTGCGAGCCGCCAGATCATTGATGGTTTCAGTGCGCGGCTTAGGCCGCGAGTTCTTGTTCCTTCGCCGCGGCAGCGGACTTGCGGCGCTTGGCGAACCAGGAGAAGAGTCCAGATTGACGCCCGAAGGCGTTGGTCAACCGGTCAAGGATCATCGCCAAGATGACCACGCCCAGACCTGCCTCCACACCCAGCGCGGTATCAAGCCGGCCCAGTGAGAGGATCACGTCTCCGCCCAGGCCGCCGGCGCCGACCATGCCGGCGATCACGACCATGGATAGCGAAAGCATGATGACCTGGTTGACGCCGGCCATAATGGTCGGCAAGGCCAGCGGTAGCTGGATCTGGCGAAGGATGCGTGCGGGGGAAGAGCCGAAGGCCTGTCCGGCCTCCACCACTTCCTTGTCTACCGAGCGGATGCCCAGTTCGGTGAAGCGCACCCCGGGAGCCAGCGCGAAGGCGATGGTCGCCACGATGCCCGGCGCCACCCCGACACGGAAGAGCATTAGTGCCGGGATCAGGTAGACGAAGGCCGGCATGGTCTGCAAGAAGTCCAAGAAGGGGCGCACAATGTTGGAAAAAGTAGTGGAGCGCGCCGCCCAAATACCCAGCGGCAGCGAAATCACCAGCGCCCAGAAGGTAGCAACCAGTACCAGTGCGAGGGAAACCATGGCGTTATCCCATTGGTCCATTCCTACGATGAGCACCAGCCCGATCACCGAGCCGAGCATGAACTGCCATCCGCGGGCCAGCAGCGCGATGACCGCGACCACGCCGATAATAACCGCGAAGTGTGGGGTGCCTAGCAGGTAGTAGACCCCATCATACATTTCAATGAAGATCGTGCGCAGCAGGTCGAAGAACGCTGCCATATTGTCGATCACCCAGTTGATGGCCTTTTCGGCGACATCTCCTACCGGAATAGTAAAGCCGTCCATTAGTTTTCCTCCCCGGCACCCTGCAGCGCCGCATCAACAACATTGCCCGGCAGCGGTTTTGAAAGTACCGTCATTTCTTCGGTCGGCGGAGTGGTGGAGGCCAGCGCCGCCAACAGTGTCACCCGTGGGATCACACCTAATAAACGGTGCTCTTCATCGGTGACGGTCACCGGCAACGGGGATTCCACCGACGGGACAAAGAGGTCGATCAGTGGGGTATCGCGGTTGACCGATTCCAACGGCTGAATCTTCGAGGTGATAGTGCTTTCGCCTTGCTGCACCAGTTTCAACGCGTCTCGGTCGGTGATCATCCCCACCACTTGGCGCTCCCGGTTGGTGACGATTGCCGCGGAGAGGAACAATTCGTTCATGGTGCGCAGCGCATTGCGCGGTCCGTCACTCTCGTGGATGACCGCCCTGGTTGGTTCAAGCACCGCGGACGCGGTGAGCACCCGAGCGCGATCCACGTCTTGGACGAATTGCGCCACATAGTCATTGGCCGGATCCATCAGGATTTCCTCCGGCGTGCCGACCTGGACGATTTGCCCGTCACGCATGACCGCAATGCGGTCACCTAGGAACATGGCCTCGTTCAAATCGTGAGTAATGAAGACGATGGTCTTGCCCAGCTTGGCTTGAAGCTGGATGAGCTGTTCTTGCATTTCGCGGCGGATCAGTGGATCCAGCGCGGAAAACGCTTCGTCCATGAGCAGTATTTCGGTATTTGCGGCCAACGCGCGGGCAATGCCCACACGCTGCTGCATGCCACCGGATAATTCGCTGGGCATTTTATCGCCCCAGCCGGTGAGCCCCACCAAATCCAACGTCTTCGCCGCGGTGGACAGGCGCTGAGCGCGTCCGACTCCCTGCTGCTCCAACGGGTAAGCCACATTTGCCAAAACCGTACGATGTGGCAGCAACGCAAAGTGCTGGAAAACCATGGAGACGCGTTTTCTTCTCACTTCGCGCAACTTTGCCGAAGACATCCCGGTGATCTTGTCGTCTCCCAGGGTGACCTGCCCCGAGGTCGCCTCCCAGAGTCCGTTTAATGCGCGGATCAGTGTGGATTTGCCCGAGCCGGAGAGGCCCATGACGACAAATATTTCGCCTTCCTTCACTTCAAAGGAGGCGTCGATGACAGCTGCGGTAGTTGATGAAGGCAGATCTTCGCGCTTCGTGCCGGCCATGAGTTGCTTGACCGCTTCTTGCGGTTTACGACCGAAGACCTTATACAAGTTCTCGACCTTGACGGCGATGTTATGGGTCATTGTCTCCACTGCCCGGTACCTGCGAGGGTATGAGCTGGTTGGGGACCACAAGTCTTGCGCGCTGCAACCAGATTCTTGAATAGTCGATCGCCGCGGCTCACTACTTGTTTGCACGACCCGAAGTTAACCATTTGGGGCGTGCACGGTCCTAGATTCTGTTATTCTCGGCCGACACAAACTAGATGTCATAGCTGGATTCCAACACTAACAAATTCCTGAAGAATTAGTTTTTGACGAGGTGCCAAAACCTCTAGTATTGGTCTGCTTAAACCCCAACCTATCGCGGATTCTAGGCTCAGGATCGCAAGTTACTAAATCGTTATAACTAGGGCTCTAAATCCAGTGATTGAGGAAGCAAAACAAGAACTAATCCGCCTGCGGTTAAAGCTTCCCTTAGCTACCGGTCGTGTTTTCGACAGCGAGCTTGCCGAAGGTAGCGTGGAGTGCTGCACGTGAGGTGAGAATGGTTGCCAAAATTGGCTGCTAATTAGACGGTAATTGTTTTCATGGTGGCTAATTCGGCACCAAAATTATCTGCAGATAATCACCCACGGAGATGAGCAAATGGTGGGTAGATTTGCTCAATTTTTGATCCAATTTCCGCAGACTTTTGACCGTTTACCAGTGATAATCGGGTAGCTGAACAGTATGGGACCTGGCAGGTGCCTGGCGGCGCACGGGCACCATTGCTCGGCGCGTCCAGATCGCGGTCTAGCCTGCCAAGTGAATTCCTCAAACGCTTTGTTTTGTGAAAACTCCGGTTCCGCTCGATTCCTTGGTCTACTTCGCTAGTCGAAGGCGGAATCGGTGCGCCTATGTTCTGCACTGTGCGTTGCTCGGGCCACCCGCTGCTGTGTCACCTTCACCATAGAACCATCATGACTTCTTCGTGTGGGCAGAAAAATTACACCTCGCCGAGATGACTTTGCAACGCAGGGGGCCAAAGGATTGCCACGTTATGCACAGTTCGAGCCTGGCCGATCCTATGCGGGGCGCAGAGCGGTGAAGCTTGTGTTCATATTCCGAATCGAATCCAAGGACCGATGACCGATGAATCAACAGCAATTACTTGGCGCACGCGGAGAACAAGCCGCCGCCGACTACCTCTGCGCCCACGGATATCGAATTTTAGAACGTAACTGGCGCTGCAAAATCGGGGAACTGGATCTGATCGTCGCCGACGCGAACGACTTCGTGCTCGCCGTCGAGGTCAAAACGCGCAGCACCAACAACTTCGGCACCGGCTTCGACGCAATCACCCCCAGCAAATACCGCCGCTTGCAACGCCTGCTACTGGCGTGGGGCAAAACCCGGGGACGCTACGTCGGCCGGCTGCGTATTGACGTCATCGAGGTTTATCCGCAGTCCGGTGGTTACCGCTGTCAACATCATGAGCAGGTGGCCTCATGAGCGTGGCCCGCACCGCCGCGGTGGCGCTACACGGGGTGCAACCGGCACTAATCGACGTGGAAGCGGATCTAGGCAACGGGATTCCTGGCTTCCTGATCCTCGGCTTGCCCGACGCCTCGCTGAACGAAGCCCGCGAACGCATCAAGGCTGCAGCCCGAAATACCGGTCTGCCACTGGCGAATCGAAAACTTACGGTTAATTTGTCCCCGGCGACGTTACCGAAATTTGGTTCGGGCTTCGATCTGGCCATCGTCATCGCCGCGCTGGCCGCCGACGGAATGCTCACGATCCCCGCAGATACGATCTTCCTTGCCGAATTGGCACTTGACGGGACGCTGCGTCCGGTGGCCGGAGTATTACCCGCGGTGCGCTTCGCCGTGCACAACGGCTATCGGCACGTCTTTGTGGCAGCCGCAAACGAGGCCGAAGCCAGACTGGTCCCCGGGGTGCGCATTACCGGAGCCCAGCACCTAGGCCAGGTTTTGGTGATGTGTGGGGCGCCGCCGGAAAGTATTCGCACCTACTTACGTCACCAGCGCCCGGAAAGAGTAGAGCTACCCGATGAATCCGAGGTTTCACAAGACCTAAACTTGGTCAACGGACAGTACGAGGCGAAACTCGCCTTGGAAATCGCCGCCGCCGGAGGACACCACCTCATTATGGTTGGCCCCGCCGGAGCGGGCAAAACCTTACTTGCCCGGTGCCTGCCCGGCATCCTGCCACCACTAGACGTTGCCGACTCCTTAGAAGCCACCGCGATCGACTCCATCACCCGCGGTGGACAGGGTGGAATTACGAAGTTGCAAAACACCGCCCCCTTTATTGCCCCGCACCATACCGCCTCCAGTGCTGCGCTGCTCGGCGGTGGGAGCCGCAATATCAGACCCGGAGCCATCACGCGGGCCCACGCTGGGATTCTTTTCCTCGACGAGGCGACCGAATTTCGCGCCGGGGTGCTCGACGCGCTGCGCCAACCGGTGGAAGAGGGACACATCAATTTGGCTCGCGCGAGTGGTCATCAGCAACTGCCGGCACGGTTTCAGCTGATCCTGGCTGCGAACCCGTGTCCCTGCGGAAGAAATTTTGGTAGCGGGACTGGGTGCACCTGCACTCCAAACGCCCGACGGCGCTACTTCTCCAAACTTTCCGGGCCACTGCTGGACCGGATCGATCTGCAGGTGAAGATGAACGCGCTGACCGGTCAACAATTACTCGGCCGGGAAGCGGCCGAATCCAGCGCCACCGTACGCACCCGGGTGCTAGCCGCCAGGCATCTGGCAACTGCCCGCTTAGAACCTTGGGGGTTGAACTGCAATGCCCGGCTCAGCGCAAAAATCTTGCGCCACGAACTGCAGTACCCCATGGCTACCCAGCGGGCCTTGGAACTGATCGGTGAAAGCCATGAAATTTCGGCCCGTGGATTAGACCGGATGTTGCGTGTGGCCTGGACTATCGCAGATCAGCAACAACATAGCGCGCCCACTGTCGATGATCTAGACGGTGCCCTGCATTTTCGACAAAACCTCGACCCGAGATAGGAGCGGATCATGTCTAGCCCAGATACCGCGCAGCTATTGTGCTTTGCAGAACTGAACACGCTGATTGAACCCAACGACTTCGCCGCCAACGCTCTGCTGCAACTGATGAGCCCGACCGAATTATTAGCTCTGATTCACCGCCAAGACCACGTGCCAGGTTCGCTGAACACCCAACTGACGGACATCTTAGGTGAGAGCACCGTCTCCAATAAAGCACTAAGCCTCCCGGTCGCGCTGACCCGGTGGCGTAAACGCCTAGGACTCAGCAACCCACAACTCGCGTTAGACACCATCACCGCACAAGATGGAGGACTGCTCACCGCAGAAGATCCGCGATGGCCCTCACAGCTTGATGACTTGGGGCTGGGAAAACCTTTGTGCCTGTGGTGGCGCACCGCGCGTCCCGAACTGCTCAGCGAACAACAGCTTGCACGCTGTATCTCCATCGTCGGCTCACGCGACTCTAGCGACTACGGCCATCAGGTCACGTTCGAACTGGCCCGGAAACTGACACTGCGCGGATTTTCCATCGTTTCCGGAGGCGCGTACGGAATCGACGCGAGCGCTCACCGCGCCGCCCTCTCCGTGGCAGACCCCGAGTTGTCCAGTTACCCAACAATTACTATCCTGGCCGGGGGAGCGGATAGACCCTATCCGGCTGGCAACGAGTCACTACTACGTCAGATTATTCACTCAGGACTCTTGCTCTCCGAGGTGCCGCCGGGCACCGCTCCGACAAGGTTCAGGTTCCTGAACCGCAACCGGCTGATTGCGGGGCTGAGCAGTCTCACCGTTGTCACCGAGGCCCGGCACCGTTCGGGTGCGCTCAACACCGCGAATCATGCAGTAGAGCTCGGCCGTGAGGTGGCTGCGGTGCCCGGTAGTATTTATTCTCCCAACTCGGCCGGAACCCACAGGCTGCTCGCCGCCGGAACCGCCGCGCTGGTGACTAGTACCAGCGATGTGCTTGAGCTGCTCGGTGTGCCAGCCGAACCTGCTGGGGCCCAGATTCCAGTGGTTGAAAGTCAGGAACGTCCGTTGGATTCGCTGACCAAAACTCAGGCGATGATTTATGACGTGATGAATTTTGCGCAAGGCCACGTTCCCGATGAAATTTCGGCGCTGAGCGGGATCCCCATTTTAGAAACCCTGCGTGCCCTGAGCGTGCTTCAACGCTTAGGTGTAGCGGAGTCCAACGGCACGCAGTTCAGGCTGGTGAGCCGTGGAAGTTTATCGGTGAAAAACGCGGTAAATTGAAAGGGATGAAGCCCGAACCAGCCACCGAAGTGCCACAAGCCCCGTTAGCTATCAGCGAGCCTATCGCCGACTACCTGGACTATTTGCGGCTGGAACGTGCACGCAGCGAAAATACCTTGCGTGCCTATGGTGTGGATCTGCGACTGATGACCGAATTCTTGGTGGGACAAGCTCGCGTTCAACGTCTCTCGGATGTCACCGTCCAGATGCTGCGCGACTGGCTAGCAATCCAGCACGAAGCGCAGATTTCACGCACCACCATCGCCCGGCGCATCTCGTCGGTCAAAAACTTCTTTGCGTGGGCGCTCAAACACCAGGTGGTAGCCAGAGATCCTGCGTTGCGTTTGGTGGCACCGAAAAAAGAACAGCGGTTGCCCCACGTATTGCAGACCGGGCAGATTGATCGTTTGCTCAGTGAACCCGCGTCGGAAACTACCAAGTCTGAGCCTGCGAACGGTGAACCAGCCAAAACGCTGAGCAAAGCGGAAATTGTGGCGGAGCAAAAACGCATTGCCCTAGCGGCCCGAGACCGGGTCATCGCGGAACTGCTTTACGCGTCGGGGTTGCGCATCAGTGAACTCGTTTCGCTGGATATTGCTGACATTGATTTTGAACGACGTACCGTGCGCGTAGTGGGTAAGGGAAATAAAGAACGGGTGGTTCCTTTTGGAAAACCGGCCGAACGAGTGATCAATCATTGGCTTCGAAATCACCGAAAAGTTCTGGCGCATGCGGAAACTGGTGGGGCGTTGCTGGTGGGTGCTCGTGGCGGGCGACTTAACGTCAGGCAAGCACGTGAAGTGATCGCCCAAGCACTCAAATCACTGGGGGATACCTCGGCTAGTGGGCCGCACGCTTTGCGCCATACCGTGGCCACTCATTTGCTTGATGGAGGCGCGGATCTACGCGCGGTTCAAGAGTTCTTGGGACACTCCTCGTTAGCTACCACCCAGCTCTATACCCACGTCTCGGTGGACAGATTACGTCAAAGTTACCGCCAAGCTCATCCGCGGGCCTGAGCATTTGGTTGAAATCTAGATCAAATCCCCCGTACGGCTGGCGAAAGTCTCGCTCTTCGGGCAAAATGGTACTTGTCGGTAAGTACTGCACTTCGGCGAGGTTGACGTAGGGGAAGACGATCAACACCGTAACGGAGGATGGCATGTCTGCATCGATGACACGAGGCGTGATTTATATTCACTCGGCCTCTGCCGCGTTGTGCCCACATCTGGAGTGGGCCATTCAGGAGGTGCTCGGCCAACCAGTCAAGATGGACTGGAGTGACCAGCACGTATCTCCTGGGCTTCGTCGTGCCGAAATTACCTGGACGGGCCTGCAAGGTACCGGCGCCAGCCTGGCCACCGCAATGCGCGGATGGCAGCACCTACGTTTTGAAGTCACCGAAGACCCAAGCGAAGGCTGCGACGGAAGTCGCTGGTCGTTCACCCCGGATCTGGGAATTTTCCACGCGACCGTAGATGTCGCCGGCAACATTATGGTCAGCGAAGAGCGCATCCGTTGGGCCTATGAAAAGGGCGACGGAAACGCCTCGGTCTTCTTCCAAGAAATGTCTGTTGCTCTCGGCGAAGCCTGGGATGAAGAACTTGAACCATTCCGCCATGCAGGTGACGATGCACCTGTTCGATGGCTCAACCAGGTGGTATAACAACTGGTTACTAAGTCTGGGGGAGACTGAATAAGTCTTCCCGAGTAAATCCCCGGTGGTGCGGGGTGTTACCGCAGAAAAACGGGATCCCGAAGAAGTTTCGGGATCCCGTTTGCGTGCGACGTGAATATTAGCGAACGACGTCGTAGATGTTCTTTTGAATACCGTTGGAGTACACGGCCGAATCCACCAGTTGCAGCTTCTGCGTCGCCAATGAGGCCTCACTGAAAAGTCGTTTGCCCGACCCCAGTAGTATCGGGAAGACCAACAGGTGATACCGGTCGATAAGCTGGTGTTCCTGCAGGGAATGCACCAAGGTCGCCGAGCCATGCACAATCAACGGGCCACCCTCACCCGCACGCAGCCTTGCCACCTCGGCAGTCGAACGAAGAATCTGAGTATCGCCCCACCCATCGATCAGCTCGTTCTTACGCAGAGACGTGCTCAGCACATATTTGGGCATGGCATTATATTTCTCGAACTGCTCCTCCATAGATGGCCACACCGCACCGAATGATTGATAACTGACTCGGCCCAGCACCATCGCTTCGGCCTGATCTTGTTCGCTACCCTTGATCTCGTACGCGGCCGGATCAAACTCCACACTGGACATGGACCAGCCGGCGTTGTGATACCCGGGTTCACCGCCCGGGGCTTCCATCACTCCGTCGAGCGAGGTAAATGCGGTGACAATCAGTTGACGCATGGCAGTTGCTTCTTTCTTCCGCGCTGGCTTGAGCTGGCCCACCTAGGTTTAGCTACTAGTGATCGTAGCCTAAGAGCTTAAAGCAATGACGGGGCGCCTTCTGAACTTCAGAAGGCGCCCCGTCATCAACGGTTCAAGTAGGTACTAGACGCTGCGGATTGCGACCACTGCGTTGTGTCCACCAAAACCAAAGGAGTTATTCAGTGCCACGATGCTGCCCTCAGCAGGAAGCTTCGCAGGCTCGCCGGTGACAACCTTCAATGGAATCTCCGGATCCTGATTATCTAGGTTAATGGTCACCGGTGCGAGGCGGTGGTAAATCGCCAAGGTGGTCAGTACGGACTCCACTGCGCCCGAAGCGCCAAGCAGGTGACCCATCTGCGACTTGGTCGCCGAGACCCACACGTTATCCAGGTGATCGCCCAGGGCTGCCTTCAACGCGGTGTATTCGGGCTTGTCGCCCACCGGGGTGGAGGTGGCGTGAGCGTTGACGTGCACCACGTCTTCTGGCTGAATCAGGCCGTCAAACATTGCTGCCTTCAGTGCGCGGGTGGCACCCAAGCCCTGTGGGTCCGGTGCGGTGATGTGGTACGCGTCTGCGGTCACCGAGGTGCCTGCAAGTTCGGCGTAGATCCGTGCGCCACGAGCCAGTGCGTGCTCTTCGGCTTCCAGCACCAGTGCGCCAGCGCCTTCACCCATCACAAAGCCATTACGGTCGATGTCATAGGGGCGTGAAGCACCCTGTGGGTTGTCGTTGCTGCGCGAGAGCGCCTGCATCGAGGAGAACGCGGCGATCGGCATCGGGTGGATGGCTGCTTCCGCGCCACCGACTACCACAACGTCTGCCTTGCCGGCACGGATCAGTTCCATGCCCACGTGCATCGCTTCGGTGCCCGAGGCGCAGGCGGAGACCGGGGTGTGAGCTCCGGCGGCGGCACCTAGATCCAAGGAGACCGCGGCGGCCGGGCCGTTTGGCATCAGCATTGGCACGGTCATCGGCAAGACGCGCCGTGGGCCCTTTTCGCGTAGGGTGTCCCACGCGTCAAGCAGGGTCCAGACGCCGCCGATGCCGGTGGCGAAGGCGACGGCAAGCTTATTGCGGTCGACCTCTTCGATTCCGGAGTCTTTCCACGCTTCACGCGCGGCAACCACGGCGAACTGCGTGGATGGATCCATACGCTTGGCTTCCACGCGGGAGAGCACATCGGTGGCTGGGACCGAGGCGCGCGCTGCGAAGGTGACAGGCAGGTGGTATTCCTCCACCCAGGAATCGGTCAAGGTGGCGGCGCCGGAGACACCCTTAAGGGCGTTCTCCCATAGGGTGGGGACGTCCCCACCGATAGGGGTTGTGGCTCCGAGACCGGTGATCACTACTTTGCGCGCCATCATCAAACTCTCTACTGGGCGGTAAAAAAATTGTGGGGGTCGGCTTCACGTACCGACCCGTGCGTGTGGCTTGCCCACATGACGGTGTGCCGCACCGAGGGTGCGACGAAACTGCTTAGGCCTGTGCTGCGGCGATGAAGTTCACTGCGTCGCCCACGGTCTTCAGGTTCTTGACCTCTTCGTCCGGGATCTTCACCTCGAACTTGTCTTCTGCCTCAACGACGATGGTCATCATCGAGATCGAGTCGATGTCCAGGTCTTCGGTGAAGGACTTGTCCATCTGCACGTCTGCAACGTCCAGGCCGGTCTCGGCGTTAACGATTTCGGCGAGGCCCGCCAGGATTTCTTCGGTGCTAGCCATGGAATGGCTCCTTTTCTGATTGTGCCGGATGATTCCGGCCATTGTGTGTGGCGCGCACCCGGTGTCGGGCGGTGCCGGTCTTAGTAAAATTTTACGCGCTGTTTCACGTCGGCTTTCGCCTTCGGTTTAAAGCTTAGGGCAGGAGGACTACTTGAGCGCCGAAGACAAGCCCGGCACCAAAACCAATCTGCAAAGCAAATTTTCCCGAAAGCTGCGGATGCGCTTTGCGCATGCGGTCCATCGCCATTGGAATGGAGGCCGCAGAGGTGTTCCCGTTTTCGGCAATATCGCGGGCGACGAGCACCGTGTCGGGAAGTTTCAGTTGCTTGGCCAGCTCATCAATAATGCGCATATTCGCCTGATGTGGGATGAAGGCGGCCAAATCCTCGGCTTTAACTCCGGCCTCGGCTAACGCCTCACGGGCCATCTTCGCCATTTCCCAGACCGCCCAGCGGAACACCGTCTGGCCATCTTGGCGCAGCGTCGGCCACGGGTTAGCCAGCTCCTCAAGCGGTTCATCAACCGCCGATTCCAATAGCTCAGTGGCGCCGAGCAACGAATCGCGCAATTCAAGTTGTGAGTGGGTCATGCTGATTGCGTTCCATTTGGACCCATCCGAGCCCCACACCGACGGGGAAATCCCCGGAACCGGTGACGCGCCGACGATCACCGCTCCGGCACCATCGCCAAGCAGGAAGGAAATGGTGCGCTCAGTATTGTCGATGTAATCCGAGAGCTTCTCCACACCGACCACCAACACGTGCTGAGCCAGCCCGGAGCGAACCAACGCGTCCGCCTGAGCGATCGCATAACAGTACCCGGCACACGCCGCGGAAATGTCATAGGCCGGAGCCGGGGTGGCGCCGAGCCGGTCGGCAAGCGCTGCGGCCGCCGACGGGGTGGCGTGCGGGAAGGTCACCGTCGCCACGATGACCGTATCAAGCTGCGCGGCACTAATTCCGGCGTCTTCAAGGGCCGCTTGCGCCGCGCCCTGAGCCATATCCAACACCGAGGTGTTCGCGTCGGCGCGGTGCCGGGTGATGATGCCGGTGCGCTGGCGGATCCACTCATCGGAGGAGTCGATCCACTGGCAGACATCGTCATTGGTCACCACCACATCGGGGCGGAATGACCCGGTGCCCAGAATCGCGCTATACGCGTTCGGGGTGGGGGTAAGTAGCTGCGGGCTCATGAGGGTTCCTAGTGCCCGGCGTGCTCGGCGATAAATTCGCGGGCGGCATCCAACTCTGCCGGGCTTTTCAGCGCGAGGGTTTTCACGCCCTTCAGTCCGCGGCGGGCCAGACCCACCAGGGTTCCGGCCGGAGCAAGTTCTAGCACTCCGGTGACGCCTTGGGCGGCCAGGGTTTCCATGCACAGGTCCCAACGCACCGGGCGGGAGACCTGAGCGACCAAGGAAGCGAGGTTCGTGGCACCATCGGTCACGGGCGCGCCATCAAAGTTGGAGAGCAATGTCAGTTGTGGGTTTTGCGGTGACAGGCTGGAGGAGAGTTCTTGAAGAACCCCCACTGCCGGCTGCATGTGGCTGGTGTGGAAGGCGCCTGCGACCTTCAACGGGATCACTCGGGCCTTCGCTGGTGGGTTGGCGACCAGGGCTTCAAGCTGCTCTAGGGTGCCGGCCGCGACCGTTTGTCCGCCGCCGTTGGCGTTGGCTGGGGTCAAGCCGAGCTCGCTGAGCTTGGCGAGGACCTCTTCCGGGTCTCCGCCAAGTACCGCGGCCATGCCGGTGGGGGTGGTGGCTGCGGCCTGAGCCATGGCGTTGGCGCGTTCCCGTACAAAAGTCAGCGCATCGGTTTCGCTCAAGGCGCCGGCTAAGGCGGAGGCGGTAATTTCGCCGACCGAGTGTCCGGCAAGGATCGCACCGGCAGGCAAGGAATCGCCAAAGAGTGCGCGGGCGCTCACCAGTCCGGCGGCGACGATCAAGGGCTGCGCGACGGCGGTGTCCTTGATGGTCTCCTCGTCGGAGGTGGTTCCGTGGGCGAGAAGATCGCGCCCGGTGATGTCGCCCAGCGCCGTTAAATGGTCGCGAACGCCATCAACTTCGAGCCAGTCGGTGAGAAAACCTGGGGTCTGGGAGCCCTGTCCGGGGCAAACGATTGCTAACACTCTTACAGCTTTCCAAATAGTTGTGGCGTCACGCGCGGTATTTGCGTACCAAGCTCGCGGTGCCTCTTTGTAGGAACTCTACAAAAGCTTAGCGTAACCCGAAGATAAAAACCCATGTAAAGCGCCTGTGTTGCGGTTCGGGGACTGTGTGTTCCCCATAAAATTGGCTGATTTAGCCCGGTTCGTTCAGCCGGCCCAGTACCAGTGCGCTGTGCAGCACAAATGCGTCACGCGCCACCAAGGGATCCCAACCGGTTACCTCGGAAACACGCTTGAGCCGGTAACGCACGGTATTGGCGTGCACAAAAAGTTCTCGCGCGGTGCCCTCCAGCGAGTGGCCGAGCGCAAGGTAACTGGACAGCGTCTGCAGCAGCCCGTTTCCGGCGTGCACCAGTGGCTGATAAACGCGTTCGATGAGCGCGGTGCGCGCCAGCGGGTCACCGTTAAACACCCGTTCGGGCCACAGGTCATCGGCGTCTACCGGCACCGGCGCCTGCTCCCAGGCGCGGGCCGCACCGTAGCCTGCCACCGCGGCGCTCGCGGCGGTATGCATCTGGCTGACGGTGCTCGCCAGCGGGGAATAGACGATCGGCCCGGGTCCAAAAAACCGGGCAAAGCGGGTGAGGTCCGCTTCCTCAAATTTGGTGTCCGAAAGCATCAGGATCGCCCGATCTCCGAGCACCCCCACCAGCGAGTCGCTGGCGTAGCGTTGCGCCACCCGGCGCAGCGCCGCAACAAAGGTGACCGAGCTGGACGCCGGGGTCGCGCCGACCATGATGCGAATGTTCTTCTGCGACTTCCAGCCGATCGCCGCGATCCTGGAGGACAGCGAGTCCTGAGATTCGCCATGCAGTACCGCATCGACCACGTGCGCTTCTAGCCGGGAATCCCAGGCGCCGCGGGTCTCGGCGGCCCGCGCATACACATCGGCGGCGGCGAAGGCCACCTCGCGGGAGTAGCGAAGTACCGCCTCGCGCAGTTGTGCCTGTTCGTTCTCGGCCGCGATATCCGGCACCTGGGATTCGACAACCTCCACGATGGTGCGCAGCAACGCCAACGCTTTTTGCAGCGAGATGGAGCGGGTCAGCTCGCTCGGGGCGGCGCCAAAGACGTCGTTCATGACCCAAGCCGGGGTGGATTCGGGCTCCTCGTACCAGGTGACAAAGGTGGAGATGCCCTTTTGCGCGACGAGTCCCAGGGCCGCGCGTTCGGCCGGTTCTAAGGAGCGGTACCAGGGTAGCGATTGGTCCAGGTATTTCAGCGCCGTGGTGGACAGCACGCCCAGATGGCTTTTGAGCCGGCGAATAGTTTCTGCGGTGGGCTTGGGCACTCGCACAGCGCGCGAGCGCACACCCGATGTGGGCTCGACCTGAGGACTCATGGTTTCAAGCATACGCAAAAAATGTGCCTACGCGCCGGTAGTTAAATGCGGCGGGCGCCAAGCCACCGGTGAAAGGTGGCTTGGCGCCCGCCAAACAAACAAGAACTAGCTCCGCGTCACTTACGCGTCGCCGCCCGCGTTACCGGAAGTTCCGGCATTTGGGTTGTTCAGGTCGTACTTTGCGTGAGCCTTTACCGCGGTATCGGCCGGGATCTCGCCGCGTTCTGCCAGCGAGGCCAAGGTCTTCACTACCAGGGTGTGCGAGTCGATCTTGAAGAAACGACGCGCCGCGGCACGGGTATCGGAGAAGCCGAATCCGTCCGCGCCCAAGGTGTGGAATTCACCTGGCACGTAAGGGCGGATCTGCTCCGGCACCGCACGCATGTAGTCGGTGGTGGCGATGACCGGACCGGTGGTGGACTGCAACTTGGAGGTCACAAACGGTACCGGGCGAGCCTTGGACGGATCGACCAGCACCTTCTCATCGGCGATCTGGCCCTCGCGCGCCAACTCGTTCCAGGAGGTGACCGACCAGACATCGGCGGACACGCCCCACTCCTCGGCCAGGATCTGCTGGGCCTCGATAGCCCACGCCAGCGCCACGCCGGAGGCGAGCAGCTGGGCGCGCGGCCCGTCGGTGGTCGCTTCCTTCAGCAGGTAGATACCCTTTACGATGCCTTCAACGTCGACGTTTTCAGGCTCGGCAGGCTGGCTGATCGGCTCGTTGTACACGGTGATGTAGTACATCACGTTGGGATCCGAGTGCGTGCCACCGTACATGCGTTCAAGGCCCGAGCGCATGATGTGCCCGATCTCGTAACCGTAGGCCGGGTCGTAGGCGACCACTGCCGGGTTGGTAGCGGCTAGCAGCGGCGAGTGGCCGTCCGCGTGCTGCAAACCTTCACCGGTCAGCGTGGTGCGTCCTGCGGTGGCGCCGATGATGAAGCCACGGGTCATCTGGTCAGCGGCGGCCCAGAACTGGTCGCCGGTGCGCTGGAAACCGAACATCGAGTAGAACACGTAGATCGGGATCAACGGTTCATCGTGCGTGGAGTAGCTGGTGCCGGCGGCGGTGAAGGCCGCCACGGCGCCTGCCTCGTTGATGCCCGGGTGGATCAGCTGACCGCTGGCCGACTCCTTGTACGCCAACACCAGATCACGGTCTACCGACAGGTAATTCTGTCCGGCAGGGTTGTAGATCTTGGCGGTAGGGAAGAAGGAGTCCATGCCGAAGGTGCGCGACTCATCGGGCACGATCGGCACGATGCGGTGACCGAAGTCCTTGTCACGCATCAGGTCCTTGAGCAGACGCACAAAGGCCATGGTGGTGGCGGCCTGCTGCTTGCCCGAACCACGCTTAGCGAAGGCGTACGCCTTATCGCCTGGCAGGTGGATCTTGGAGCTGGTTTCCTTACGGCGCGTTGGCACCGCGCCGCCCAGTTCGCTGCGGCGTTCCATCATGTACTTGTACTCCGCCGAGTCGTTGCCCGGGTGGTAGTACGGCGGCATGTATGGATCGGCTTCGAGCTGCTCGTCGGTGATCGGGATGCGCAGGTGATCGCGGAAGCCCTTGAGGTCCTCCAAGGTCAGCTTCTTCATCTGGTGGGTCGCGTTACGCGCCTCGAAGTGCGTGCCCAGGCCGTAGCCCTTGACCGTCTTGGCCAGGATGACCGTTGGCTTGCCCTTAAACTCGGTGGCTGCCTTATAGGCCGCGTAGACCTTGTGGTAGTCGTGACCGCCGCGCTTCAGGTTCCAGATCTCGTCGTCGCTCATATCCGCGACGAGTTCCTTGGTTTCTGGACGCTGACCGAAGAAGTGCTCGCGAACGAACGCACCGGACTCGGCCTTGTAGGTCTGGTAGTCGCCATCCGGGGTCTGGTTCATCACGTCGACCAGGGCGCCATTTGGATCTTCTTCGAGCAGGGCATCCCACTCGCGACCCCAAACCACCTTGATGACGTTCCAGCCCGCACCGCGGAAGAATGCCTCAAGTTCCTGCATGATCTTGCCGTTACCGCGGACCGGGCCGTCGAGGCGCTGCAGGTTGCAGTTGATCACGAAGGTCAGGTTGTCCAGCTTCTCGTTGGCAGCAAGCTGCAAGAAGCCGCGTGACTCTGGCTCGTCCATTTCGCCGTCGCCCAGGTAGGCCCAGACGTGCTGGTCACTGGTGTCCTTGATGCCACGGTTGTGGATGTAGCGGTTCAGCTGTGCCTGGTAGATGGCGTTGGCTGGGCCGATCCCCATCGACACGGTCGGGAACTGCCAGAAGTCTGGCATCGAACGCGGGTGTGGGTAGGAAGGCAGTGCGTGGCCTTCTTTGGACTTCTCCTGGCGGAAGCCGTCCATATCTTCTTCGCTCAAGCGTCCTTCGAGGAAGGCGCGGGCGTACATGCCGGGGGATGCGTGGCCCTGGAAGAAGACCTGATCGCCGCCGCCCGGGTGGTCCTTGCCGCGGAAGAAGTGGTTAAAGCCAACCTCGTACAAGGTGGCTGCGCCTGCGTAGGTGGAGATGTGTCCGCCGACGCCGACGCCTGGGCGCTGGCCGCGGTGCACCATAATGGCTGCGTTCCAGCGCATGTACGCGCGGAAACGGCGTTCTACGGACTCATCGCCCGGGAATTCTGGTTCCTGATCCACCGGAATCGTGTTCACGTAGTCGGTGGTGGTCACCATGGGGACGCCAACGGACTTGGCGCCGGCACGCTGCAACAGCGAGCGGATGATGAACTGAGCACGTTCGGTGCCCTGGGATTCGACCAGTGAGTCGAATGAGTCCAACCATTCCTGAGTTTCCTCAGGATCCCGATCAGAAAGCTGGTAAGTCAAACCACTACGGATCTGGGAGATGTGTTCCTCTACAGCCACGGAAGCTCCTTGATTGAATTGCGGCTCCGGCACGTTGGTCTGAGTTTCGGACCGTGTGACGGGTTGGGACTACGAGAGCGGCGCGCTTGAGTGACGTGTGCGTCTCGTTTCAACCCATACTCTAGTTCTTATAGGGATGTGAAAAGTACAGTTTTTTGACGCAAAAAGCCCTTAAATCTGACTTATAGAGTGACATATGCAACTCGGTACAGGAGCTAGGTACATAATGCTCATGTAAGGATGAGGTGAGTCACGAGTTCACGCGATAGAATTACCGGCGTGTTACGTCCTTAGCGCTTGAATGGGAAGACAAAAGAGTGTTTTGTTGTTAGTAACGCTTTGTAACAGCAGGAGGAATGAAGTGAGCGACGCCGTATCGGCAAACCTGGAACCCGCGAAGAACTTGGGTTTCAAAGATGAAGACCTTATTCAGGAACTGGGCTATGACGAAGACGTGGACTTCGGTCTTCGTGATGCTATCGAGGACCTGATCGGTTCAGATTTGCTCACCGAAGAAGACCACGACGTAGTCGACGCAGTCATTTTCTGGTGGCGCGACGGCGACGGAGACTTAGTCGACGCTCTGATGGATTCATTGGAATGCCTTGATGAAGGTGGCATTGTTTGGCTACTTACCCCTAAACAGGGTCGTAGCGGACACGTGTCCCCAACCCAGATTCAACAGGATGCTCCCACCGCGGGGCTTCATGTCACTACAACTGAGGGTGTCTCAGAGGATTGGTCCGCCATCCGTCTAGCACCACGCAAGAAGCACTAATGATCGAAACAGGTTCACGCCTGTTCGATTTCTCGCTGGAAAACCAGTACGGCGAAACTATCACCAGCACCCAGCTCGCTTCGGGCAGGGTGCTGGTGGTTTTTTACCCCTGGGCATTTTCCCGCGTCTGCGGATCTGAACTGGCACAAATTCAAGAACATCACCAAGAGTTCCTCGACGCGAACGTACGGGTGGTGGCGATCTCCGTGGACCATAAGTTCACGCTGCGTAGCTACGCCGAACAGCTTGGCGTCGAGTTTGAACTGCTCGCCGATTTCTGGCCGCACGGTGCGGTCGCCAAGGCGGCCGGCGCATTTGATGAGGCTAAGGGAGTGGCTACACGCCTCTCGCTGTACCTGATCGACGGGGTGGTGCGCCACGTTTTTAGTAGTCCAATGACCGAGCCGCGCAGCCTGAAGGCATATCAAGAGGTCATTACGAGCCTGACGTGACGTAGCTCGTCTGGCACGTTCGGCTCTCGATTTGCGCGAAGAGAAAATAACCGGTAAATTTATCTCTCGTTGGCTTGGAGAAATGCAAGACAGCATAAAGGTTTGGGCCTTTAGCTCAGCTGGTAGAGCGTCACGTTTACACCGTGAATGTCATCGGTTCGATCCCGGTAGGGCCCACCAAGCAAAACCCGCTTCACCGCATCTACGGATGAGGAGAAGCGGGTTTTTTGTTGTGCACCGGCTGACGCTGCGGCTTCCAGTGAGAACATCGGTTCTCGGAAGTGGGAACAGGCGGAGCTTGTGGACTGAACATGCCGCGGAGGCCTGGGGATATGCGTTCGAAACCGGGGGAGCATCACAGAGTTCAGTGGAATAGGTTCCTCTTCGGCTTGGTTGTTACTAGCGAGCGTCCCTATTTTCTCTGCAGGGTTGATTCTGCAAAGCCGCAAACTTAAGGAAACGATTTGCCTGTCCCGTTGAGCATTCTTGATCTTGCCTCTATCTCTGAAGGTTCCACCGCGCGCGAGGGAATTGCCGCGTCGATGAATACCGCACGCCTGGCGGATGAACTTGGCTACCATCGGCTGTGGTTTGCCGAACACCACAACACGGCAAATCTCGCTTCCAGCGCCACCGCGTTGCTCATTTCACAGGCAGCCTCGGTCACGGAGCGGATCCGGGTGGGTTCTGGCGGCGTGATGCTGCCCAACCACTCTCCGCTGATGGTCGCCGAGCAGTACGGCACCTTGGCAAACATCCACGGCGATCGGATCGATCTGGGCCTTGGCCGAGCACCGGGAACGGATGGCATGACCGCGCAGGCGCTGAGCCGTTCGTCGGCCGAGCCGCAAGAATTTGCGCGGAGCATTTATGACCTGCAGGGCTGGTTCGGGCAGAGCGGCACGGCCCACAGCATGCCGATTGTCTCTGCCGTATCGGCCGGTATGAACGTGCCGATTTGGGTGCTTGGCTCCACGGTTAATGGTGCGTCTATTGCCGGCCAATTGGGTCTGCCATTTTCTATCGCGTCGCACTTCGCTCCGGAGCAGGTTGACCACGCGCTGAAAGTTTACCGCGACGCATTTAATCCCGAAGCGGTGACGGCCCAGATCGACAAGCCCTACGTGATGGCTGGTATCAACGTGATGGTCGCAGACACCGACGCTGAGGCTGAGCGGGAATTCACTGTGGTCGAGCAGATGTTCCAGGATGTTCTGCGCGGAAAATCACGCAAGCTGCAGCCTCCGGTAGACCCTGAAACGCTGGCAAGCCATGGCGGAAGCCCGATGCTGAAAATCAAAGCGGTGGGCGCTGCGCCGAAGGTCAAGGCCGAGCTGGATGCGTTTGTGCAGCGCACCGGTGCCGACGAACTGATTACGACGACCTACGCCTTCGATCCAGCCGTGCGCGACCACTCGCTGAAACTTCTGGCGCAGCTCTGGTTCTAAACGTTTCACCCGAGCGTGCGTCTGCCGCGGGCCGAGAACTAATCGCCTCGCGGGAGATGCACGTCACTGCAAACTGATTTGCGCCGATGGGTTTTCACCAGTAAAGTTATTCCCTGTTGGCAAGAAGTTATTTCTTCGCTCAACGATGGTAAGGGCCTTTAGCTCAGCTGGTAGAGCGTCACGTTTACACCGTGAATGTCATCGGTTCGATCCCGGTAGGGCCCACCAATCAAAACCCGCTTCACCTCATCTTTTCGATGAGGGGAAGCGGGTTTTTGTTTTCCCGTTGGGCTCCTCGAAAAATCCAGACGGTGCCATGGCCTGTATCTCTACATTCGATCCTTTTCATTTCAGTATCTTCAATTACCGTTGGCGGCTCGTCTTGTGGGTGATTTCAACCGTGATGTGCAACGATCGAGCTTAGAAGCGATCCCGGCGCCACAAATGTCGAGGCCGAGTTCTGAAATGGCTAAATTGTTGGTTCTAGTAAGAGGATACAATCATGAAAGCAAACCCCACTTATTTACTTGATTCTTTGTCCAATAATGACGTAACTTTCTTCATTCCACCTTATCAGCGCAATTATGAGTGGTCTGTAGAGAATTGCAGAGTCCTTCTCACGGATGTCCACAAAGTGGCTCGTTTAAACGAATCAAGTGTGAAGACGGAGCATTTCTTCGGAAGCATAGTTTATGTTGTCGAAGAATCTGGCTTTGGATTACCCGACAAATATGTGCTCACAGATGGTCAGCAACGGATTACGACCACGATGCTTCTGCTGATGGCTCTTCGCGATAGTCTCGAAGATTCTGGCTATCAGGAAGCGATTCAGAAGCGTTATCTCGAAAACGAGCGAGCGGGTGATGGTAGTGAGTACAAGATCAAGCTTAAGCAAGTGGAAACAGATTGGGAGGCATATAAATGCTTGGCCCTGCGACATGAGATTCCTTCTTCTTTAAAGAATTCAACCGTTTACCAGAATTATCTTTTCTTTCACAGGGAATTCGAATTGTTGAATGATGTCGTAAAAAAGGGTCTTCTAGAAAAAGGTCTGAGGAAGTTCAGTACTATATCTATTCAACTGGAACCCGACCGGAATCCATGGGAAAACCCACAAGAGATTTTCGAGTCTATGAACTCGCTCGGCAAGCCACTTTCGCTCGCCGACCTAGTCCGGAATTATCTGCTAATGGGTCAGAATTCCGACGAGCAAACAAAACTGTACAACGAGTACTGGTTGACGCTCGAAAAACGGCTTCCTGGGAAATTATCCGAGTTTATCCGTGACTGGATGCAATCTGACCAACATAAGAGTTATAAAGTGGCGCGTGAGAGCAACTATAAAGAGCTCTATGGAATGTTTAAGAAGGTTGCCAGCGGTCGGACAGTAGAAGAGTTATTTGAGGACTTTGTTCGCTATTCGCGCCCATATGCTATTGCCTGTGGTCTTGATCAGACTAAGATCCAGGCGGCAGATCACGTAATTTTTGATCTCAACATTATCGGTGTTGCACCTGCTTATTCCTACCTAACAGAGGTCCTAGCTGCTTGGTCGGCGAAAGAATTGACGGACGGTAGGCTCGTTAAAGTGCTATTGGCGATTCGAACATATCTCCTCCGCCGACGTGTTTTGGGCATGACCCAAGCTGAGAACAAATTCTTCCCTGTTTTAGGTGCCCGTATAGCTGACCTAGTTTCATCTGAAAACTTGACGGAATCTTTGTTTGAACAACTCTCTTCACAAGAATATGCGTTACGACTACCGAATGACTCCGAACTGAGTTCACGGCTGGAAACTATGAATTTCTACAACTTAGGTAGATCTAGAAACTACCCTCGTCTGCTTCTGTCACTGGCCGAAGAGCTGCTGACAAAATCGCGTCCTGCTTGGGACGATAATACGCTTCAGCTGGAGCACATCATGCCTCAGAAGTTGAGTGCTGAATGGAGCAATGCTCTTGGTGAGTCTTACGAAAAGGATCATCAGGACTTTGTGAATAATATCGGAAATATTACTTTGATTAGGCACAATCAAGAGCTCGGAAACAAGCCGTACGTCGCGAAAAAAGTTACGTACGCCGGCAAATCTGGTTTGCAGGTGACTCAGAACTACGTCCTTGACCGCGATGAGTGGAACGTCGAATCGATTCAACGACGTCAGCAATATCTAGTTGGCTTGCTGGTAGAGCAGGTTCTCGAAATTCCCCACGGGTTTAAACAGGCAAGCAACTGGAAGCAGAATAACGGTGGGTCTGGGCAGTTCGACTCGCGTCAAATTTTGAACCAGTTGGCTGGGGAAACGATCCAATTTGTGTCGAATCCAAAAATCACTGCAACGGTTCTTAAGAACTCGAAAGTTCTCTTCGAAGGGCAGGAGTGGAATCTATCGCCATTGACCGCGGAACTCAAAGATCGAGATGGGACTGTAAGTAAGTCAAAGTCTTATCAAGGTGCGTTGTACTGGAGCTGGGATGATACTCGATTGGTCGACATTGATATCTAAACGTAGTTCGAAGTAATGTTCGGCTTTGAGGTTTGAGTAATACGACCGAATCAGATATCGGACGGTGAATTTTCTGTGAGATCCTTGGCTGGTCTTAACGAGTCTGTTGGTGAGATGGCTGTATTAGTCATCTAACTTTTCCTGCGCCCTTGTCCTGCTATGAGTTGAGCGCTATCTCCCGTGGAATATTGGCATTTAGAATGAACTTCTTCATTTGTTTGTCACATGGGAAACTGAAGTCATGACTGCTCCCGAAGAAAACGTCTGGATCGCCGCGACCCGAGCGAATCCCGAACACTCGCAGAACTTTGCACAACGCTGGCGGACCTTCGCGCAGGAAGGCCGCGATATTTTTGGTGAGGCGCGGACCATCGATGCGATGGCAGATCGCGGCAGCCGAATCCTCGATGCCGGATGCGGTACCGGCCGCATCGGCGGCTGGTTGGCGCAGCGCGGGCATCAGGTCGTAGGAATCGACCTGGATGAGCACCTGATCGATGTGGCCCGCGAGGATTACCCAGAAGCGCGCTGGGAGGTTGGCAATCTGGCTGACTTCACGCTCAGCGATGGCTCTTCGGCCGCACCGGAGTTCGATGTGATCGTCTCGGCCGGAAATGTGCTCACCTTCCTATCCCAATCCGAGCGGCTGCCGGCCTTGGTGAAACTGCGTGAGCATTTGGCGGCCGAGGGACGCCTGGTGGTGGGTTTCGGCGCGGGACGCGACTATGAGTTCGCGGACTTCGAAGCCGATGCCGCAGAAGCGGGCCTCGAAGTGCAGCAGCGCTTCTCCACCTGGCAGTTCCACCGTCCGGCTGATGATTTCCTGGTGGCGGTGCTCGGCCGCGACAGCTAGGCGCGGAGGAAGGTTATGCCTTGGTGCGCAGCCGCCACAGCGAGGTGACTTCCCGCGAGCGTGCTGCATGGAGGATGTCGGAATCATCCGTGGCGCGCCCGTGGGTGGGCAGGGTGTCGAGCCTGTCGATCACTTCGAGTCCTGCGTCGTCGATGGCATCGAGCAATAGCTGGCGGCTGCGCAGGCCCAGCAGCTCGGCCAGGTCGGAAATGATCAGCCAGCCTTCGCCGTGCTGCGTGAGGTGTTTGGGCAGTCCGCGCAGAAACTGCAAGAGCATCTTGCTTCCCGGATCGTACACGGCCGCATCCAGGGTGGTCGGCGCGCTTCCGGGCAGCCAGGGCGGATTGCAGATCACCAAAGGTGCCCTGCCCGCGGGAAACATGCTGGTCAGTTCGGCGCGCGCGGAATCACTGATGGCCAGGCGCGCGAAGTTGTCGTTTGCGCAATCCACCGCGCGCTGATGGATGTCGGTGCCGATTACGGTCTGCACTCCGCGGGCCACCAAGACGGCTGCCAGCACTCCGGTGCCGGTGCCGATATCAAAGGCCAGCTCGGTGGTGTTCAGCGGGGCCTTGGCGACCAGATCAACATACTCGTGCCGGGTGGGCAGGAACGTGCCGTAGCCGGGGTGGATCTTCTGGCCTAGCGCCGGCACCTCGACGCCGTTGAGGTGCCATTGGTAGGCGCTGAGCACGCCGGTGAGTTCCTGGAGGCTGACCACGGCACTGGTGGCAGCGGAGCCGGACTGCTGCGGATAGCCAAATGCCACCGCAGGTCCAACGCGCGGGGCCCGGGGCAGTTCCAGCGCGGCTTCGCCATCGGCGGTGTCCAGATTCAGCGGAACCAAGATCAACGACATCATGCGTGCGCGTTGGGCTCGCCCCTGGCGGATGGCGTAGAACTTTTCCGCGTCGGTTTGCGTCTTGCGCGAAGACTTGCCGCTGGCCGCCTTGGAAAGCCGGCGATCGATGGCCGAGAGCATTTGCTTGGCATTGTGGAAGTCGCCCAGCCAAAGCATGGCCATGCCGCGTGCTGCGTTGCGCATGGCGGCATCGGCGGTGAGCCGGTCGTCAACGACCACCACATTTTTGGGTGCGGGGCGTGCATTGGCAGAGAACCAGCTGGCGGAAGTGCGGGTTCCTTGATGGTCCCAGCTCAGGGTTTGGCCGGCAGTGTCGGGGGAGTGCTCGATGGCGGTGTACCTCGTTGAGTCGTGGCGCTCACCCGATGTCTGACCGCGCGCGAGCGATGGTGCTGCGAAGTCCGGTACAGACAATGATACGGAGTTTTCCGCTGGCGCTGGTGCAGTACCAGCACCCCTAGCATGTACGACTCCTGAGTGCTATCTTTAACTTTGTAATGCAAAGTACTTTTCATCACGAATAACTTTGTGGCTCTACCGAGTCGCCCGATGAAAGAGAGAGCAGACCATGAGCAACGACAACACGCCAGAAACGGATCCGGCGCGGATCTTGGATGATATCGAGGCTAATGCGCGTCAAACACGTCAGGCCATGAGCCCGAACCAGCTGCTTCTCTTTTCGCTCTGGGGCGGCGCCTGGGTGATCGCGTTCATCGCGGTCTTCCTCACCTTTGCTCCGGTTGCTGCGCCGTTGCTGCCGAGATTTCTCGGCGTCGGCATTGGGGTATTCGCCTTTCTGCTGGCCATCGTGCTTTCCGCGGTGCACTCGGCCAAACGTGGCTCCGGAACGAAGGGGCCATCAATGGTGGAAGGTGCCATTTACGGCAACACCTTCACGCTAGGAATCATCTTTGCCGGCTTGCTCGGATGGCGGCTGCACGCGGCGGGCCTAGATTCCATGGGACTGCTGACCTTCGCGCTCGGCGCACTGTGCTTGGTGGTGGGGGTGTTGGTAATCGCCGGATCGTTGATCTTCAATGATCGAACACAATTGATTTTTGGGGCATGGATCTTAGTAATTGGAATGCTTTCACTGGCAGTGCCGGCGCCCTACAATTTGCTGGCCGGCGCGGTGGGAGGACTGGGGTTGATAGTGCTCGGGTTGCTGCACGGACTGAAGCCAGCATTGGTCGCAGGTGAGGTGGTTAAAGGTGGGCATGCACGAGCTTGATCCAGTCATCCATGCACAGGCGCGCCTGCGCACGGTCACGGTGCTCGACACGCTTCGGGTCGGAGACCGAATCTCATTTCCCAAACTCCAGGGGCTGCTTGCGATGACCTCGGGTAATCTGGCGACACATCTGCGCAAACTTGAAGAGAGTCAGTATGTGGCAGTGGAGAAGATTTTGGAGGGACGCAATCCGGTGACCTATGTGTGTCTCACGTCCACGGGGCGGGTAGCGTTTGAAAACTATAAATTGGCGCTACGCGAACTGCTTGACCCGGCGCGGTAAAAAGCCAAACCTTAGCGCATACTTGCACGATTGCAAGACCTAGAAATCGGAGTCAGGCAAACGTAAGGTTGTGTCCAGCTAGCTCCAAAAATTGGCAGGTAGCGTCGGTTAGGTAAGTTGTTCGATCAAGCGACAGGAGATCATCTGATGGGTTTGGGCGATAAGTTTAAGAACAAGGCTCAGGAAGCAAGCGGCAAGGTCAAGGAGACCGTAGGCGATGCGACCAACAATGAGAGCCTGCAGGCCGAAGGCGTGAAGGATCAGGCAGCAGCCAAGGCCAAACAGGCCGGCGAAGCAGTCAAGGACGCAGCTAAAGACGTTCGCGACGATCTGAACAAGTAAAAGTTTTCCGTCCAAAGGCACCCACCAATTCGGTGGGTGCCTTTGGTGCGTGCGGGCATTGACAGTTAGCGGGCAGTAGTTAGTTGATGTAGTGCCCGGATTACCGGCAGCGAACTGTCTTCCTCCGCTTCCAGTTGCTTCGCAAGATGTGCAGCGCGCACCGCGTATTTATCGGTAGCCAGCGTCTGATCTATGGCTGCGAGCAGTCTTTCGACGCTCAGCTCTTTGTATTTGATCGGCTCCACTCCTGCGCCTAAGGCGTGCACGCGTGCCGCCCAGAAGGGCTGATCGGTGAAGATTGGCACGCTAATCGTTGGCACGCCGGCGCGTAGTCCGGAGGCCGTAGTGCCTGCCCCGGCGTGATGAATGACCGCGGCCATCTGCGGAAATAGCCACTGGTGGTCGGTGCCGCCGATGCCCAAGATGTTCGGCTCGTTGATTCCGGGGGCGCCTTGTAGGATGAACCGCCGGTCACTGCGGGTAGCCACCTCGTGCATGAAATCCGCATCCATTGCCGCGGTGCTGCCAAAACCAAGGTAGACCGGTGGCGGGCCATCAGCGAGAAAGTCGAGAAGCTCGGTTGGGGCGGTCCAATCGCTATCGTGTTGCGGCCACCAGTAGCCGCAGGTGCTCATGGCCGGGCGCCAGTCCTTTGGTCGCGGAACCAGCAATGGGCTGAAACCGTGCAGGATCGGCGCGTCTTTGCTCCTGCGTTGCCGCTCGGAGGCGGGCCGACTGCGCGGCGGCAAGCCAAGTTCGGAACGCAGCCGGTTAACTGGCGGATCGTAGGGAGCTTTGCTGGCACCAATGAGCGAGCCAAGGAGCTTGTTGCCCACAGCACCAAAATTGCGCGCGGTGCCTAACACCATGGGTGCGTAGGCCCCGCTCGGTACCGATGGCTGCAGGTGAGCGCCGATGACTGGAATCTGTAGCGCCTCGGCGACATCGTAGGCAAAAGGTGCGACAGAATTGGCCATGATCACCTCCGCTCCTTGCTCGGCGGCTCGCAGTGTTCCGGTGGCGGCGGACTCAAAATAGGCTTGCAATTCACGCATATACCAGCGCAATTTTTTGGCGCCAGCTTTCTGGCCCGGGGCTGCGGGGTTCACCAGTTCATCCATGGAGCCGGGCAGTTCGTGGAAGGTGGCGCCGGCGTGGGTGACCAATGGTGCGTATTCCATGTTGGCCGCGATCGACACCTCAAAACCGTGAGTGCCCAGTTTGGCGGCGAGTCCCGCCATGGGTGCGACGTCGCCACGAGTTCCAGGGGTGATCATGAGTACACGCATTTTCTCTCCAGACTATTAATAGCGATCACTGTTCGCAATTAAGTATATAGTCTAATGGTGTCAGCGGAACACCACCAAGGACGGCAGGAGAATTCTAGAGTGCCGAAGCAAAAGAAGCAGGAAGCCGGCGCGACTTTAGAGCGTAGCGCGAGGGGTCCCAAACCGTCGCACTCACGCGAAAAGATCGCACGGGTGGCCGTTGAGCTGGCCGACGAGCGAGGTCTGGACGCGGTGTCCATCAGAGCCGTCGCCCAACAAATCGGCGCGGGGGCAGCCTCCCTTTACCGATATGTTGATTCTTCGGACCAATTACTGGATTTGATGGTGGATCGGGTCAGCGGCGAATACGTCTTCGACGAGTTGGCCGGCAGCCCTGAAGAACAATTGCTCGCACTCGCCGCGCAGGGACGAGCGATTATGCACACCCACCGCTGGCTGGCACCACTGGTGCAGAGCACACGCGTACCAGGGCCACAGACCCTGCACTATTTAGAGTCCGCGCTGAGCGCCTTAGCGGGTACCGCATTATCTGGAACGCAAAAACTTCAAACGATCGCCATGCTGACCGCGATCACCTCCGCCTTCGTGATCAACGAACTAAGTCAGCAAGATGCGCAGCCGCGCGGTGTTATCGAACTTCAGCAGGCGCTGGCCAGCGGTCAGTACCCGTTGCTTACCGCTGCCTTCCAACAGGCGGACCCCACGGTGGACCAAGACGGAGTGTTCGGCTCACTGATCAGGAATTATCTGCGCGGAGCCGGAATCTTCGAAGCGTAATTTTAACGCTATATTGCCTCGAATCGAAATCTTCTTTACCGTCGTGACTTGGTGTGAAACGATGAACCCATCACTAGCTTTACCGACGATACGGGAGTTCATCATGGCTGCACCAGCCGAAACGACGATGGCCGAGATCAATGAACTGATCAGCCTCGATACCACCAGCCGCGACAGTAACCTGCCGCTGATCGAGCTGGTGGTGGCCAAGCTGGATGCAGCGGGAATTAGCTCGAAGTTGATCCACAACGAGGACGGCTCCAAGGCGAACCTGCTGGCCACCATACCAGCGGCCGATGGCACGCGAACCGGCGGCATCGTGCTTTCCGGGCACACCGACGTGGTCCCGGTCGACGGGCAGGACTGGTCCAGCGAGCCGTTTAGCACGCAGATTCGTGACGGCAAGCTTTACGGACGTGGCACCTGCGATATGAAGGGTTTTATCGGGGTAATCCTGGCCAAACTGCCGGATATCACCGCGGCGAAACTATCGGAACCAATCCACCTGGCGTTGTCCTATGACGAAGAAGTCGGGTGTGTGGGAGCGGTGAGCCTGGTGGAGGAAATCACCGACCAGCAGCTGGCCCCACGCGGAGCCATCATCGGTGAACCAAGTAGCATGCGCGCGATTCGTGGGCACAAGTCCATGAACGTTTTCCAGGTGACGTTCAACGGCGTTGCCGCCCACTCTTCGCTGCCACGCGAGGGGCTAAATGCGATCTCCTACGCGTTGCGCTTTGCCAACTATGTTGAAGAGATTTCGGCCCAGCTGCGCACCGAGGGGCCGAGCGATGACGCGTTCATCGAGCCAACCACCACCATGAACGTGAACCGGTTTGACGGCGGGATCGCGGTGAACACCATCCCTTCCAAGTGCGTGGTGCACTTTGAATTCCGTTCGCTGGCAGTAGTGGACCGGGCCGCGCTGATCGCGCAGTTCCGTGATTATGCCGCGCAGCTTGACGCTGAAATGAAGCAGCTAAACTCTGCCGGCTCGGTGCACTTCGAACAGGTTGCCGGCGCCCCGGGACTGGACACGGAGCGCGGCGAGCAAATCGTTGCGTTGGCCGCCGCCTGCGGTGCGATCGCCACCGATGAAAAAGTCACCTATGGCACCGAGGCGGGACTGTTCGCCGCCGCGGGGATCCCATCGGTAGTGTGTGGACCTGGCGATATTGCCCAGGCCCACGCACCGGATGAATTCATTGAGCTATCCCAGATTGTTGACTGCGAAAACTTCATCCTGCGCCTGGTGCAGGAGCTCTCGGCATGAGCACCACGGCGCCACAGGCGACCCCACAACAACTAGCAATTGCTCGCAAGGCGGTGATATCTTCCTCCATCGGCGCGGCCCTGGAATGGTTCGACATCATCGTCTACGCCACCTTCGCCACAACTATCGCCAAACTGTTCTACCCTGAGTCCAATGGATCCTTCGCGCTGATCCTGACCTTTGCGACCTTCGCGATTTCCTATCTGATCCGTCCACTGGGCGGAATGATCTTAGGAAGTTATGCGGATCGTAAGGGACGCAAGAAGGCGCTGACGCTGACTTTGATGCTGATGATGCTCGGCACGCTGATCATGGCCGTGGCCCCAACCTACGCGATGGTTGGAGTCTGGGGTGCGCTGATCATTTTGCTGTCGCGTCTCATTCAGGGATTCTCCGCCGGTGGCGAGTTTGGTACGGCCACCGCATTCTTGATCGAAAGCGCACCGCATAAGAAGGCGTTTTACGCCTCCTGGCAGGTGGCCGCGCAGGGCGTGTCGATGCTACTGGCCTCCGGGTTCGGTTACGTGCTGACCACACAGCTATCCCAAGAAGCGTTGGAAAGCTGGGGCTGGCGTGTGCCGTTTTTTGTTGGTCTGCTGATCGGGCCGGTGGGACTCTATATTCGTGCGCGACTCGAAGAAACCGAAGAGTTCATTTCCACCACGAAGAGCAAGTCGCCGTTGGGTGAATTGTTTAGCCAGCACTACGGCCGACTCTTGGCCGGTTCCGCGGCCGTCGGTGTGGCAACAATTTCTGTCTACATGATCTTGTACATGCCAACCTTTGCCGTGAAAAACCTCAATATCCCGGCCGATGCCGCCTTCCTTGGCGGAGTAGTAGCCGGTGTGATCACCTTGGTGACCGTCCCGATGATCGGTCATCTGGCGGACCGGGTGGGCCCTGCCAAGGTGATGACCTGGGCGGCGGTCGGTGCCTTGGTATTGGCATGGCCACTGTTTAAGCTGATGACCAGCAATCCGAGTATCCCGGTGATGGTCCTGGTGATCGCGTTACTGGGCGTGATCATGTCCTTCTACTTCGGGCCACTGCCGGCACTGGTTTCCGCGCTCTTCCCAGCGGCGATTCGTGGGTCGGGGATCTCGGTCACCTACAACGTGGGCGTGACCCTGCTTGGCGGTATCGCACCACTGGTACTGACCTGGTTGCTAAGCATCACCGGTTCGTTGGAAACTCCGAGCCTGTACTACATGGCGATCGCAGTGATCTCCTTGGTCGGCCTGGCATTTATTCGCCTGCGGTACAAGTTGCGCTAAAAATCGCTTAAATCAAGAATGGCTTCGATCCTAAAGATCGAAGCCATTCTTATTTATCCCGTCTACCGGACTACCAGCAACACTGCGATCCAGTGGCAGGCGAAAGCCAGCACCGTACAGGCGTGGAAAAGTTCATGGAATCCGAAGACCGTCGGGACTGGGTTGGGACGTTTAGTTGCGTAGAACACCGCGCCGATCGAGTAGAACAGGCCTCCGCCTAAGACCAGCAGTAGGACCGCGGGGCTGGCTGCCCAATAAGAGGGGATATCCATCGCTGCGCCCCAGCCAAGCAGAATGTACAGGACCACGGAGAACCAGCGTGGAGCCGCTGGCCAGAAGGTTTTGACTAGGATCCCGAGTATTGCTCCGGCCCAGATAATCGACAAGGTCAGGATCGCTTGAGAGCGGTCAAGGATTTGCACCGCAATGGGTGTGTAGGTGCCAGCGATTAACAAGAAAATATTTGCGTGATCAGCACGGCGGAACCACGCGGTGGTCTGCGCTGACCAATTTCCACGGTGATACATCGCCGAGGTGGCGAAGAGCGTGATGGAGGTCAGTGCGAAAACCGCGGCGGACCACTCGGCGGCCGGTCCCTGGGCCAAGACCACAATCAGTAGGCCCAAGATAATCACCAGCGGGCTGACCCAGGCATGAATCATTCCACGCCACAGCGTACGTTCGGTTCCCGGAGTTGGCTGCCACCGGGAGCGAGATCTTATCGGCTCGGTGGCGTCGGAGGCGGTGTTTGTCATGTGCTTCCTTAGAGCTGGCCAAAATGTCTGCTGGTTCAAATCTTACTGGAGTCAGTGAAGCACCCTGTTGAATTTTGACACCGTACTCAGGTGCTCTGTTGTCTTTAGTTACGGGGGCTCAGCTTGAATGCCGCGTGGTTTCAAATTTTGGGGGAGAGGCGGGGTAAGCTCCTATTTGGTTGAAGATCGCATGATATTCCGGCTCTTTAACATCATTATTCATTCGCATCACTTGGGGAGTTTTATGCTGCGCCGTGTCTTGGCTATGTTCGCGATTGGTGCGTTGGCACTAACTGGCTGCGCAAGTGCTGGTGATAGAGAGCAGGCAACTGCCGAGTTTAGCCAAAGCTATGTCCCACTTGATCAATACTTCGTGGCCGATCTGGCTTCAACGGGCTCTAAGAAGATCAAACCAGGCGCCAAGCTCACCGGGCCGAAAGCAATGGCTGTGTTGAACTCGTTGCCGGTGAAAGGTAAGGCCCCGGCTACCGGATATAACCGAAATAAGAAGTTCGGTAACGGGTGGAAAGACTTTGATAAGGATAAGTGCGACGAACGCCAAGATACGTTGTCTCGCGATATGTCCAAGGTGAAGTTCAAAGACCGTAAGAAGTGCACTGTGCGCTCCGGAACTTTGCAAGATAGCTACACCGGTAAGCGCATTAACTGGAAAGTGAATTCCGGTTCGGTCGATATCGACCACGTGGTTGCGCTGAAAAACGCCTGGATCTCCGGTGGGCAGAAGCTGTCGCAGGCACAACGTCAGTCGTTGGCTAACGACCCGTTGAATTTGATGGCTTCCTCGGCTTCTGCGAATCGGCAGAAGGGTGCTAAGAACACTGCCGAGTGGCTACCGAAAAATAAATCCTTCCGCTGCCAGTATGTGGCTACCCAGGTCAGCGTCAAGAAGAAGTACGCGCTTTCGGTGACCAAGGCCGAGAAGAACGCCATGAAAAAGGTGCTCAACACCTGCAAGAACCAAAAGTCCGCCAAGGTGAAACCGATCAAACCCGGTGGAAGCAAAGACAGTTCTAAGCCGAAAACTCCGAAAAAAATCCAGAGCCATTACGTTAAGGGCACCGTACATCCGGGAGCGTTCTGCAAGAGCGTAGATAAGTCTAAAAAGGGTAAGTCGAAAACTGGTAAGACCTACACCTGTAAGAGTTCCAAGACCGACAGTCGTTTGCGCTGGCGAGTCTAGCTGACAAAGAGGATGGCCCGCAGTCCGGCATATGCCGGACCGCGGGCCATCCTCTTTGTTGTTATCGAGGCTGAATATTTACCTCATTCACCAACTAAGCTCTCTTTTTGGTGATGAAGCCCCAGACAACCAAAACGATCAATGAGCCACCAATGGCAAGCAACCAGCTAGACAGCGAAAAGAACTTGTCAACATCGGCGTTGAAGACGGCTTGGCCGATCCAACCACCAACGAGGGCACCTATAACGCCGAGGACCAAAGTTGCGATCCAGCCGCCGCCTTGCTTCCCTGGCAAAATTGCTTTCGCGATAGCGCCAGCAATCAAGCCCAGAACGATCCATCCAATAAATCCCATGGTTCTCTCCAATGGTCTAGCTATCAGAAGTGGTCGGGTTTGACCTACTTGATGGTGACAATACTCGACATTGAGTAGTAGTTCCACGTGTTTTCATGATTTTTAATGAAATTTTCAGGAAAGATTCAACCTGAAGATGAATGTTCCGTCATAAATGTGAGCATTCCGTAGCTGACAAGGCGTTAGAAAATTTTGGCAAATTGCCCGTTTTGGTTTCCTTGACAGTGTGGCGTGTCAGTCCTAGGCTGTTTAAATCTGCTTTTATGAACCTAGGGTTCAATAAAAGCTGATATTAGGTTCGCGCACGACGGAGTGGATAAATGACGACTAACCAAACGCCCATCATCGTAATGGGAGTTTCCGGTTCCGGTAAATCAACCATCGGTGCCCTGCTAGCCGAGAAATTGGAGCAGGAATTCATTGATGGCGATGCCCTGCACCCAGAAGAAAACCGCATTAAAATGGCGGCGGGGATCGCTTTGGATGATGCGGACCGCACACCATGGCTGAACAACATTGGCGAAAAACTTTCGGACAGCAATAAGGCGGGAGCGCCGGTCATCATTGCATGCTCGGCACTCAAGCGCTCTTACCGAGACTTAATTCGCAGTCACGAACCAGACACGCTCTTTGTACACCTCACCGGTGGCAAGCAGTTGATTGGCGAACGTATGGCGGCACGCAAGCACGAGTTCATGCCGACTTCACTGCTCACCAGCCAGTTGGCGACGCTGGAAGAACCAAGCAGCGACGAACATGTTCTGCTCGCAGAAGTCGCACACACCCCTGAACAGATCGTCAGTGATCTTCTCGAAGCATTAAATCACTAGCGAATTACTTACTTCCATTGATCAAGGACGACAATGACAACTGAGCTCGAAATGAACTGGACGCTGGGCACCCCGGCGTTACTAGGTGTGGCGGTGGCAGCTATTGCGCTGCTCCTGCTGCTGATTATCCGCTTCCGCGTGCATGCTTTTGTCGCGTTGGTGCTCACCAGCTTGCTCACCGCGATCGCTGCAGGTATTCCGGCAGGCTCGATTATTACCACGATGACCTCCGGCTTTGGCAGCACACTAGCCAGTGTCGCGCTACTTGTCGGTCTGGGCGCGATGCTCGGACGAATGTTGGAAACCAGTGGTGGCGCGGAAGTGCTGACAAACTGGTTAATCGAGAAATTCGGTGAAGATCGTGCACCGCTGGCACTGTCTGTAGCCTCGTTGTTGTTCGGTTTCCCGATCTTCTTTGACGCCGGCTTGGTAGTCATGATGCCGATCATCTTCACCGTCGCTCGCCGACTGGGCGGCTCGTTGCTGTTCTACGGTATTCCTGCCGCGACCGCATTCTCCGCGATGCACATCTTTGTCCCACCACACCCGGGCCCGGTGGCTGCTGCGGGACTGCTGAACGCCAACGTCGGTCTGGTGCTGGTCTTCGGTCTACTCGTTGCGATTCCTACCTGGTACTTCGCCGGTCACCTTTTCGGCAAGTTTGTGGGCAAGAAGTTCGACATTCCAGTTCCGGATATTTTGAATGCCACGCTAGGTAACGGTCAGGACAAGAACCACTTCAAATCTTCCCCGTCGGTACGCACGGTCTTTAGCCTGTTGCTGTTGCCACTGGTATTGATCTTCCTGAACACCGGGTTAAACATGCTCGGTTCGGCCGGGGTTGTTGACCCGAAGGCCCCATGGGTTCAGTGGTTGCGTCTGATCGGTGAAACTCCGGTGGCGCTGATCATCACCGTTCTGTTGGGCATGTACCTGCTCGGATTCCGCAAGGGCAAGGAAAAGACCCTGATCGAAACCATCGTCGATTCGGCGTTGGGCCCAGTTTGCTCGATCATTTTGATCACCGGTGCCGGTGGCATGTTCGGTGGAGTGTTGCGAGCAAGTGGAATTGGCGACGCGATTGCCTCCTCGCTGGAATCCGTCGGTCTGCCACTGATCGTTGCTGGCTTCTTGATTGCCGCAGTTGTTCGCGTGGCTCAGGGTTCGGCAACTGTCGCACTGACCACTGCTGCGGCGATTATTCAGCCTGCGGTGCTGGCTGATACATCGCTCAGTTCCTTCGAAGTCGTCACGATGGTCCTTGCCTTGGCCGCCGGTTCGGTCTTCGCCAGCCACGTCAACGACTCGGGATTCTGGCTGATTTCACGGTTCTTCCAGATGGATGTACCCACCACGTTGCGGGTATGGACCGTTGGCCAGGCATTAGTCTCGGTGGTCGGTTTCGCTTGCGTGATGGTGCTCTACGCCATTGCCAAGTTGGTTTCCTAAGTATCACTGCAAAAAATCCCACAGCGCCCACGGGCGTTGTGGGATTTTGTGTACCTATTTTCGAAGCTTTGAATACAAGGCACACACCGCGGCCTGTACACCGGTGCTGAGTGTCGGCTCGATGACCGGAGCAAAAAACGGTGAGTGATTTGCCGGTGGTATGCCGGAGGCAAGAGTCTGCGCGGTATTGCCACCGAAGAACCAGAACACGCTAGGCGCCCCGATCGCCGAGGCCAACGCACCAAAGTCTTCACTGCCCATCACCGGGTGGCCAGGACCGACTTGCTCGGCGCCGAATTCCTCGCGGAAGTGTTCGGTTAACGCTGCGGTCTCGCCCGGGTCATTATGCAATGGAGGGAAATGCGATAAGTCCTCGATTAGAGGTTCCGGTGCCCCGGACGCCGCAGCCTCCATCATAATGATCCGCCGGATCGCGGTGAGCACGGTCTCGCGGACCTCAGGCTCAAAGGTGCGCACGTTGAGTGTGAAGACTGCCCGATCTGGGATCACGTTTTCCTTCAACCCACTATGGAAGGAACCGATCGTGACGACCGCCGCCGATTGCGGCGGCACTTGCCGGGAAACAATAGTCTGCAGTCGCAACACGATCGCCGCGCCAAGCACAATCGGATCAATAGAATGCTCCGGGCTCGAACCGTGTGAACCTTGGCCGTACACGGTGACACGGTAGGAATCGGCGGTGGCCATCGCCGTACCTTCCATAATGGTCACGGTCCCGGCCAGCCCGTTCATCACGTGTTGGCCGTAGATGACTTCCGGCTTGGGGGCTTGCCGCCACAGTCCGTCCTCGACCATTGCCTTGGCGCCGGCACCTACTTCCTCACCGGGCTGCAAGATGAAGACGATGGTTCCGGCCCAGTCGTCGGTCCCTTGGGCATAGAGCTCGGCAGTCTTTAACGCGGTGGCCATGTGCGTGTCATGGCCGCAGGCGTGCATCACCGGAACTTCGGTGCCGTCCTCGAGGTGGCCGGTGTCCTTGCTGGCGTATTCCAATCCGGTGTCTTCTAGTACCGGCAGTCCGTCGGTGTCGGCGCGAAATCCGATCACCGGACCATCCCCGTTGCGCAGGACGCCGACCACTCCGGTGCCGCCGCAACGAAATACCTCAAGGCCTAGGGCCTCCAGACGCCCGGCGAGATAATCTGCAGTCTGATTTTCTTGCATAGAAAGCTCGGGATGAGCGTGTAAATGCTTGTAGGATTTCTGCAGATCGGCGGCCATCGCCTCGGTCATGGTCAATGATTCTGGAAGCTTGCTCATTATCTGTGTGTACCTTCCGGCTCGGCTGGGTTGAGATTTAGTAGACGGGACCCTCGGGCGGGGTTTCTTCCTCGGCTCTTTCGGCCACATCCGTCTTTTGACGGTCGCGTAGCACCCAGGCCAGCACGGCGGTGGAAATCACTGCAATCGCGGTGGAGAATAATGCCATTTTCGGTGAGAGCGGAGAAAGTACAAAGACCACGATGAGCGAAACCACCAATGCGATGACCGCCGCCCGCGGAGATTTCTGCGAAACGATTGCCTGAATAAGCACGGCGCCCATTACCGTGGGCAGGATGTAAAGCTGCACGGTTTGGACGATATCGGCGGGGATCACACTGACCAACCAGGTGCCGAGTAGACCGACAAAGATGAATAACGAGGTCAGGTGCACTGCGGCAGCACCACAGATGGCCGCTACGGAGGCGAGCTCACCCTTGCGCGTGCCGGGCTTCACTCCGATGGTCGACTGGGCGATCATTGCTGCGGGCAGAAGCTTGTTGGAAATGTTGCCAATCATGAACGCCTGATACATCGAGGAGGCTCCCAAGATGGGGTAGTAGGTCAGCGGTTCGACAATCCAGATCACCCCGAACACCGCTGCTAGCGCGGCGAAGGCCGCGAAGATTCCGGATAGTTCAATGTCCAGTCCGGAAAAGAAGACTAGGTAGGCCGGGGCCGCGAGCGAGAAAAACAGGCCAATAATCATGGTGATTCGGCCCCAGTGTGAGGTGGTCTTGTCGAAGGCTCCGAGCGCATCGTGGATTTGAGTTGACTCTGGCATGGCGTACTCCTTAAATCCGTAGGTGACTTAGGCTCGGGTGGCCAGGTGGGTGATGACTAGCGACAAGATGATCGCGATACCTAGGGCCCATTCTTTAATCCAAGGCCGGTCTACACGTTTGGCGATAATCATGAGTACTGTCATGATCAGCGCAGAGGATCCGAAGGCAATAACATGGATCCAGGATCTGGGCAGCTCACCGAGTCCCAGCACCATAAAAGCTCCAACCATTGTCGCACCGGGAACCACCAGCATGATGGCCGGGTTGACCTTACGCAACGCTGAATCACCTCGCTTGAGTAGGGGAGTGAGAATCAGTGTGGCAATCATCCACATGGCACCGCCTAGAGTCATCGCGGCGAGGGCTAATCCGAAGTCTGCCTGGGTATAAGTGGGTCCGCCAAGTTCGGCGCCGGCAGAATTCGCAGCAATCGCTGCGGCGGCCGTTTCGTAGGAGACCGAACCAATCAGTCCGATACGGACCAGCACCGCGGGGGTGCCAAAGACGGTCAGCAATGCGACGGCGACCATGACCACTGCTAGCGAGGGGCCCAAGGCCGAAATTGCGCCGGCACGGCAGCTGGTTTTGATCTCCTGATGAGTCATGCCTATATGCGGCGCGGCGATCTGCGCGGCCTTCATATAGATCACGCTATGGATGATGATGACCGGGAATACTCCGATGGCGCAGGCCCAGAGGAACGGTGAATTGGCTACGGCGAGAATGTCTGTGGAATTATTGTCCACCGCTGCTGCGAGATACATGGACTCTCTACCCTTCGGCACGTGGTTTTGGGCCTTAGAAGAAAGTCCATGCGAAACCAGTTCAAGTGCCCGCGTGCACAACACATGGCACCTTGCGTTGGGGAGTTGTAGACCCGGCTAGCGCGCCCCTGGGTTTCCATACGCAACCGGTTCGGAAAGCACCGAGGAAGTTCCGGGGAATACCGGTTACGAGTGTTCGGAAGACTATTTAGTTGTTCGCGTTGTTTTCTCGCGTGCCACCCACCATACGTGAGGTGGGGCGGAACGAAAATAGTTTTTGGGCGCAACTTAGCGAAAGGAAAGAATCTCTTATGAGTATCTGACTAGCGAATAAAGGTGCTCGTCAGTGATAACTCTATTGAGAAGGGTTGCCGGGTCAGTCTATTTTTTCGCGATGGGATCCACAAATACTCGTGGAGCACCTTCCCAGAGGCTACAGATTTCATTGTGGGTGCGGCGCATAATGCTTTCCATATTGCGTCGTGCTCCCTGCGCGTCCATATTTGAGATGTTGTCGGCGACCGACTGATGCCATGCCAGAGCTTCCTCATGAGGACGTTCTGGCATCAGCCCAAGTTCCGTGCGTCCGCGCAGAATCGCGGCAATGGGTGTGGCAAGGTTGGCGAACATTTCATTACCGGAGGCTGCAAGCACCAACGCGTGAAAGCGGATATCCAGTGCCAGGAAACGACGCAGGTCACCTTGTCGGCCGTAATGATTCATTTGGGCCGAGATCAGCATCAGCTCTTTACGCATCGCTTCGGGTGCTACCTCGGCGGCTAATTCGGCGGCCATCGGCTCCACTGAAATGCGTAGTTCGGTCAGCGAACGTAACTGTGCGCCCTTCTGATCACTAGCTAGGCGCCAACGGATCACGTTCTCGTCATATGGGTTCCACTTTTCGGGACCCAACACTCGAATGCCTACGCGTTTGGTGCTGGTGACTAGGCCACATTGCGCAAGAACACGTACCGCCTCACGGATCACGGAACGTGAGACCTGAAGCTTTTGCTCTAGATCTGCGGCGAGAACGATGGACCCGCGGGGGATGAAACCGCCGACGATGCGCGATCCGAGATGCTCAACCACATGAGCGTGGAGACTAGTTGCCATGGCGCTAGTTTAGCCAATAACTGCTGGTCACGTTGCTCGGGCACCACGAGGACGAGAAATAAATATGCTTTAAACCTCGCTTAGGTCTGGGAATCGGTGGGTCTGCGCGCGTAGACTAGTAAGCGTCACATGGCCGTGATGGAGGCCGTGAGTTCCCGGTTTCCAAAAACGGTACAACTCCCCGGTAACTGATGGAGACTTATTTTTATGCCTGCACAGATTGGTGTCACAGGTCTGGCCGTGATGGGCGCTAACCTCGCCCGTAACTTCGCCCGCAACGGATACACCGTCGCCCTGCATAACCGTTCGATCGAAAAGACCGACGCATTGCTTGCGGCACACGGCGATGAAGGTGACTTCATCCGCACCGAATCGCTCGAAGAGCTCGTTGCAAATCTTGAAACTCCGCGTCGCGTCCTGATCATGGTGAAGGCTGGCGGTCCGGTCGATTCGGTCATCGATCAGCTGGTGCCATTGCTCGAAGAGGGCGACGTCGTCATTGACGGCGGCAACTCGCACTACACCGACACCCGTCGCCGCGAAGCTGCACTGACCGAAAAGGGTCTGCACTTTGTTGGCATCGGCGTTTCCGGTGGCGAAGAGGGCGCACTACTTGGCCCATCGATCATGCCAGGTGGCTCAGCAGAGTCCTACAAGTCGCTAGGCCCAATGCTGGAAAAGATTTCAGCTAAGGCTGACGACGGAGCCCCATGCTGCGCATGGATTTCCACCGATGGTGCCGGCCACTTCGTAAAGATGGTCCACAACGGCATCGAATATGCCGACATGCAGGTCATCGGCGAAGCTTTCGACCTGATGCGCCACGCAGCAGGCATCGAGCCAGCAAAGCAGGCAGAGATTTTCGCAGACTGGAACAAGGGCGAACTGTCCAGTTTCCTGATTGAAATCACCGCAGAGGTACTCGGCCACACCGATGCTTCCACCGGCAAACCACTGGTAGACGTCATCCAGGACTCCGCTGGCCAGAAGGGCACCGGTCGTTGGACCGTGCAGTCCGGTCTGGATATGGGTTCACCTGTTTCGGCCATCGCCGAGTCGGTCTTCGCTCGTTCACTGTCCAGCCAGCGCGACATTCGCGCCGTCGGCCAGCAGGTTCTGGCAGCACAGACTACCGAGGTGACCCTGCCGGAGAACTTCATTGAAGATGTGCGCCAGGCACTATTCGCTTCCAAGCTGGTCTCCTACGCGCAGGGCATCGACATGCTGACCTCCGCTGCCGGTGAATACAACTGGGATCTGAAGCTGGACGAAATTGCCGGTCTCTGGCGCGAAGGCTGCATTATTCGTGCGGCACTGCTCAAGGACATCACCGCTGCTTACTCGGCAGATGAGAAGCCGGTCAACCTACTCTTCGCACCAGCCTTCTCCGAGGCGATTGCTAAGGCCGTTCCGGCTTGGCGCCGCGTAGTGTCGGTTGCAGTACAGCTGGGTATCCCAGCGCCACTGTTCTCCTCATCGCTGGCTTACTACGATGGCCTGCGCCGCGACCGTCTGCCAGCCGCCCTGACTCAGGGCCTGCGTGACTTCTTCGGTGCACACACCTACCGTCGCACCGATAAGGAAGGCACCTTCCACACTCAGTGGAGCGGTGACCGCACCGAGATCGAAGCAGTGGACACCCACTAGTCTTCGCAAGCTATTCAAATGCCCGCAGGCTCAACTAAGAGCCTGCGGGCTTTGTCTTTAACCACCGGGTTCTGGGATTTCTACGTTGCGCATGACGCACAGGTGCCTCAAGGTACATCGTTGTGCGGTGCGGGTCAGGTCACTGACTGGAAATCGAATGAGCCCTAAACCGGGGAATTAACGGGGTAAACATGGCAACAATTCCCATGCCAAACACCGAGAGTCCTATGGCAAAAAACCTCCATTGAGCTGCCCTGCAACTTCCGAAATCTTGCATCTCGGCATCCGTAGCGCCCAACCAGGGTTGGAGGTCATCCTCGCTCCATCCGGTCGCGCCGGCCCCGATTCCGCACGAGGCTCCATCGAGTTGCACCGGGTAAAGCAGGATGGCAAACGAAAGTGCAAATAGTAAAACGGCGGATCCGGCGAGTAGCTGACCGTTTCTGTTTAGCCTGGATCGTATCAACAGGAACATCCCTGCGGCGCACAGACCAACGAGCAAGATGCCGTACAGTATCCAAAAAGACAGTGGCTGGTTTAGATATTCATGCATTTGAGCTTGTCCTGTCGTCGCCGTAACGCGTACCCCAATTCAGGGAACTAAAAGCTGAGCTTATATGCGTCGGATCCTAGGTAGCGTAAACGCGAGCCGTGAATATTCGGGGAAATTTGGCTGCCTGCGCATTGGCTGATGTCTATCTGCTCTATCGTCGGTCTTACTGATCAAGTAGCAACTGCGCCGTACGCAATAGCTGCACAGCTTCACTCGGTGCGATACGCACTAAAGTGAACGAAGCTACCACGAGACCGGTAACGGCCGTGGCTAGCATTTGCGTTTGCACAGCATCTACTGCTGGCCGGGCCGCGATAATTCCGCGATGTAACGCCGACTGGAGTTCGGCCCGGTATTCGCCAATAATCCGCGCTACCTCAGGGTCCTCGGAAATTGGTGCGTTGGCCGTATTGATCAAAAGACAACCGTGATTCGCAGGTAAGGATTCGGTGCGTTCAAAGGCTTCGGCGAGTCCCGAGAGATACTCGCTAACCGCAGCGGGCTTGACCGGGGCAGCTAATAGCGGCCGCAGCCGTGGCCGGACGATTTCTTCGAGATAGCTCTCTACCGCTGCATCAAAGAGTCCGCGCTTCGAACCAAAAGAGTTATAGATGCTTGAACGGCTCAGTCCCGTAGCATCTTCAAGTTCCGGGATGGAAGAGGCCTCGAATCCCTTGGACCAAAAAACCGTACGTGCACCATTGATGACGTGTGCCCGATCAAAAGCTAGTGTTCTTGCCATCACATAACCTCCCTCTTTCGGTAACGACCATTCCAGTATATATTGAAATGGTCATTACAAAACGACGTGGCTCGAGAAACATTACTCAGGAGATGGCATGATCATTACCGCACTCGTGTTCGGTGTCTTAGCAGCACTAATTCACGTATACATTTTCCTGATGGAATCCATGTGGTGGACCACCCCGCGGGCGCGTGCCACATTTGGAACCACCGAAGCGGAAGCCAAAGCCACCAAGGAATTAGCCTTCAACCAAGGTTTCTACAACCTGTTCCTCGGTATCGCGGTAGCACTCGGCGTGGTGTTTCACTTCCTCGGACAGCCGGCCATCGGCGCCACCCTCCTGCTCACCGGGGCCGGTTCCATGTTGCTAGCCGCCACCGTACTGCTCTTGTCCAGCCCGGATAAAAAATCAGCGGCACTAAAACAAGGCGTTTTCCCGTTGTTAGCGGTGGTCTTCATGATCATTGGCCTGAGCAACTAATTTTTCGTTCCAGAAGCAAAACTAAGAAAGGTGCTCATTACCATGAGTGAATTCACCAGTACCCAGATTCAGCTTGCTAGCCGTCCCACCGGATGGCCAACCGCCGAAAACTTCGACGTAACGACCACCAGCTACGGTCCACTAGAAGCCGGGCAAGTACGAGTAAAAAACGAGTTCATCTCCGTTGATCCCTACATGCGTGGACGAATGAGTGCTGCTCGATCCTATGTAGCACCCTACGAAATTGGTGGACCAATCACCGGTGGCGCAGTCGGACGCGTCGTAGAATCGGCATCGGATGAGTTACCTGTAGGCGCCGTGGTACTCCACCAGCACGGCTGGTCTGACACCATCCAAGATGATGCAACTACTTTTATTCAGATTCCAGAAGTTCCGGGAATGCCGTTGTCCTTAAGATTGCACATCCTGGGCATGACCGGGCTGACCGCGTATGTGGGTCTGACACAGATTGCTTCGATGAAACCAGGAGACACGGTCTTTATTTCCGGTGCGGCCGGAGCGGTGGGTACGGCTGCTGGCCAGATTGCCAAGTTGCTCGGTGCCAAGCGTGTTATCGGTTCGGCAGGTAGTGCCGAAAAGGTAGAACTGCTCACCAGCAAATACGGGTACGACGCAGCGTTCAACTACAAAGACGGCGATGTGCGCGGCCAATTGGCTGCAGCGGCTCCTGAGGGTATCGACGTATTCTTCGATAACGTAGGCGGCGAACACCTAGAGGCAGCCTTGGCCTCCTTCAACAACGGTGGACGTGCAGCACTATGCGGTGCGATCTCCGGATACAACTCCACACAAAAGTTAGCTGGGCCTGACAATATGGCTAACCTGATCACCCGTGGGTTGAAGCTTCAGGGCTTTACCCTCTCCAGCTACCTTCACCTGTCCGAAGAGTTTGGTGCGAAGATGGGTGAATGGTTTGCCTCGGGCAAGATCGCTTACGACGAGACCATTGTTGACGGCATCGAGAATACGGTGGAGGCGTTCCTGAATATGATGCAGGGTGCAAACACCGGCAAGATGCTCGTGCGCATCTAGTTGTTAGCGCAGTGCATGTTGAGAACTTCGCTGGCGTTGTTTAGATATCCCGGCCATTAAAATGCCAGATCTTCAATCTTTGCTGACTGTAAATATCGGCCCGTGACGCCGAAAAGTTGAGGAAACTTATGCCTTGAAAACAGCATAAGAATAATTGTTTGCCCATATCAGCTCTTGTCTAATCGAATTTTGTAGACAAGACTGATTGGACAAGCAACATTCGAAGAGGGAGTCTCTATGGTTGGGATACAAGGCTGGCATTTGTTGGTGTTGCTCGTCGTAGCTGCGCTAATTGTGGCAATCATTATTGTTGTGGTTGTGCTCGGTTCAAAATCCTCGGCCCGAAACACAACACAGGTTGGGGCCAACGGTCAGCCAGTACCCGGACCCCAGGTCGGGTACTCGGTGGACGGACAGCCGCTTTTTCAACGAAATACTCAACTTGAGACGAATGTTTTCGCCATCCTAGCTCTTGTCTTAGGGATCCTCACCGGTCTCTTTGGCATTATTTTTGGGCATGTTGCGCTGAACCAAATCCAACGAACCGGGCAACCGGGGCGCGGAATGGCGTTAGCGGGTCTGATTATTGGTTATGTCTGGCTTGCGTTATGGCTCCTCCTGATCCTAGGAGTGGTTGTCGCTCATGCACAGGCCGTCGTTTCTTAGCAAGCACTGATTACTGGTTAACCCCAGTGGCAAAAGTCGGCGCCCCATCTTCGAGCCTTGAACCATAGGTTTGGGGCGAAACTGGGGCGCGGACTTTTCTCATCAATTGCAGCGGGTGTTGGGATTGAGTACCTTCCAAGATCCCAAACCCGTTCGATACCTGGACGAAAGGTCGCCGAGCTAGAATCGGCTCATGAACGGATACGAATCGAGTTCTTCTGCGTTGGCCTGGCTCTTATGGCTGGCCCCGTTGCTGACCGTTGTAGTTGCAGTCATAGGTGCCTATGTGGCGGTCAGAACCCTGCAGTTCCGTACCAAAGTTGATAGTGCCGGGCAGTGGTGGGCACGCGTTCAGAACGCCATAGACCACTGCCTGGCCGACAACACCAGAGAACAAAATCTGGGCACAACCATGCTCGACCATCTCCAGGCACAAGGCGAAATGCCCGAGGGTCTGGATGAGACCCAGCAACGAGAGTGGCAACGGATCAACAAGATGCGCTGGAGCGTGCAACCCGAGGACCTGTTGATGATTCACGGTATTGTCAAAGATCTCGCACTGTCCCAATCCAAGCGACTCAGTTCCATGGGGATCCGCCTGAACCCGGAAGTGCGCCCTGAATACGACACGTTGCTGCGCCAGGCACAGCTGGTGCTAAAGATTGATGCGAAGCTCGGACGTGAGGGCGACCCAGAAATCCTCAAGCTGCTCACCGCTGGCTAAGTGCGAAACATTCGTAACTCGATTAACCTCGACGTTTTCGGGTCTACCTTTTGAGCTCCATCAAATTCAAAGCCGTTGCGCCGATAAAACGCGATGGCTCGAGGATTGTCTTTGGCTACCCACAGCGAAGCCGGTTGCTGTCCTAGAACCGCGGTGAATAGCTCCTGGCCGAGCCCGGTGCCGTGGTTCGCGCTAGCTACATACAGGCTATATAACTGCAGTTCGCTCCCCGGATTTCTTCCGGCGAGCGCAAAGCCGAGAAATCCTTTGGAGCCAACGGCTACGACGCGCCGTAAGTTGTGGTCCTCGTCTTGTGCGAGTCGTTCCCACAACTGGCGCCGTGCGACCATATGGTCATCGGTGAAGTAGTCTTCTGGCAGTTGTTTGGAATAGGTCTCTTTCCAACAGTGCACATGCAGCTCGGCGAGCGCAGCTGTATCTTCCAGTAAGGGCGCGCGAAGCTCATAGTCCATTACTTGCCTACGGTGTACTCGGCGAGGTGTTGACCGGTGAGCGTGCCCGAGGTTGCCAGTTGTTCCGGGGTTCCTTCGAATACGATGGTTCCGCCGTCGTGGCCGGCTCCGGGACCCAAATCGATCACCCAGTCTGCATGGGCAACGACCGCTAGGTGGTGTTCGATGACGATCACGGTGTTTCCCTCGTCCACCATTTCATCTAATAGTCCCAAGAGCCGGTCCACATCTGCCATGTGTAGTCCTGTAGTTGGCTCGTCTAGTACGTAGGTTCCGTGGCCTTTGCCTAGGTTGATGGCTAATTTCAGGCGTTGTCGTTCGCCACCGGAGAGCGTGTTCAGCGGTTGTCCGAGCTTGATGTAGCCAAGCCCCACCTGATTTAAGCGTTCTAAGGTGGTCTTTGCTTTTGGGATGTTCAGCTGTTCGAATGCTTCTTCGATACTCAGGTCGAGGACCTCGGCGATGTTCAACCCGTCCAAACGGTATTCAAGTACCTGCGCGGTGTAGCGCTTTCCCTCACAGAGTTCACAGCGCATTTGCACCCCTGCCATGGTGGCCAGATCCGTATAGGTGAACCCCACGCCGTTACAGTTTGGGCAGGCTCCCTCAGAGTTGGCGCTGAAAAGTGCTGGCTTGACCCCATTGGCCTTGGCGAAGGCCGCGCGGATAGGGTCAAGGATCGAGGTGTAGGTGGCCGGGTTGCTGCGCCGGGAGCCACGAATAGCTGATTGGTCCACCACCGCAACGTCTTCGCGTTTGGAGATGGTGCTGTGGATGAGTGTGGACTTACCCGAACCTGCCACTCCGGTAATCGCGCAAACTACTCCGCGCGGGATATCCACGTCAACGTTTTTCAGGTTGTGCGTGTTTGCCCCGCGGATCTGCAAGGGTTCTTTACCCGGGCGTACTGCCGACTTGAAGGGAACTCGGGCCGAGAAGTGTCGTCCGGTCACCGTATCGCTGGCTAAGAGTCCCTGAAGATCTCCGGCGTAGGTGACCGTGCCGCCATGTATTCCGGCGCCTGGTCCTAGATCAATCACGTGATCGGCAATCTTGATCACCTCGGGCTTGTGCTCAACTACTAGTACGGTGTTGCCCTTATCGCGTAGGTCTTCTAACAAGTGATTCATGCGTTGAATGTCGTGGGGGTGAAGTCCCACGGTGGGTTCATCAAAAACATAGGTGACATCGGACAGCGCACTACCTAGGTGCCGGATCATCTTGACCCGTTGTGCTTCTCCACCAGAGATAGTCCCGGCCGGTCGATCCAAGGAGAGATAACCAAGCCCAATCTGCACCAGGGATGCCAAGATGGTGCGCAGGTTTCCAAGTAGCGGAGCCGCGTCAACAATGTCCAGCGTGTCTAGGAACTCCACAAGGTCGGTGACCTGCATGGCTGTCAGTTGTGCGATACCCAGGCCAGCAATTTTTGAGGCGCGAGCCTTCTCGCTCAAACGTGAACCGGCACAGACCGTGCACGGCGCGGTGGTGGAAATGCGGGCGATCCAATCGCGGATATGTGCTTGTTTGATTTCCTTACCTGAGTGGATGTAGCTGGTTTTGATGCGGGTAATCAACCCCGAATAGCTCATATTCGCGCCGTTGAGTTTCACCTTGCCCAATGGTGCATAGAGCATCCGGTCCAACATCTCTTGGGGCATCTCCTTGAGCTTGAGATCCAGATCTGGTTCGGTACCGGCGGTGAGGGTTTGCCAGAGCCAAGCATCCGGAGCAAAGTTTGGGGCCTTGATGGCTCCCTCGTTCAGGGTTTTGTCCCAGTCCAACAGTTCATCAAGATCGATACTTGCCTCGGTACCAAAACCTTCGCAGGCACTACACGCGCCCTCGCCTAAATTGAAGGAGTAAGCGCCAGCGCCGCCAGCAGTCGGGCTTGAATAGCGTGAGTAGAGCACGCGTAGCAGCGAGTAGGCGTCTGTGGCGGTGCCTACGGTGGATCGTGAATTCGCGCCCATACGTTCTTGGTCCACCACTATCGCGGCCGACAGGTTATCTAGCACCTCAACATCGGGACGCGGCATAGATGGCATGAAGGATTGTACAAACGCCGTATAGGTTTCGTTGATGAGCCGTTGGGACTCGGCGGCGATGGTGCCAAAGACCAGTGAGGACTTGCCCGAGCCAGATACTCCAGTGAAAGCGGTGATCCGTCGCTTAGGAATATCCGCGTCCACCCCGCGGAGATTATTTTCCCGCGCTTTGCGGACGTGGATCATGTCATGGCTATCTGCAGGATGTTGGCTCATAGGCTAAATCCTACCCAGCACCAAAGGACGCGCTCGCCGTGAACAATATGACGCGGAGAATGTCACGAGCAGAGTGTTTCCGGCTAGTCGCGTTAGCGTTTAACCGGTGCTTAACCGTGAGATCCCTGCAGAACGTCCGGCAGACCCGATAAACCGTGGACAAAAGGTACAAGTTCGCAATGAAGTGTGCCCTGGCATCCATAAGTCAACCCACAGATTTCTGTGAACAGTCTTTGAGCCCTTACGCTTATGAAGGCGTGCCGTAGGCCACAGGGTCGTGCGATCTCTCGCACAGCGCTCATCACTCGTCATCCTGAAGGAAGAACATGAACGTTTTGAAAAAGATCCCTCTGTTGGGGTGGATCGTCGTTGCCATTATTCTCGGCATCTTGCTCGGCCCAGTCATGCCGGTGGGGCTCGGTAGCGTCTTCCTGACCTACAACTCGATTTTCTCGGGCTTCCTGAGCTTCATCGTTCCGCTGATCATCCTTGGCTTGGTCATGCCGGCAATTGCCGAATTGGGCAAGGGTGCAGGTAAATGGCTGGGTGTGACCGCACTGATCGCTTACGGCTCGACCGTCTTGGCTGGCCTGCTGGCATACTTTGTCAGCCGCTGGCTCTTCACCGCCTCGCTAACCGGCGGCGGTGTTGAAGAAATTGGTGAAGGTGAAGGATCCGGTTTTGAACCATTCGTCTCCTTGGTAACCTCCGCAGGCGACGGTGCCACCGAGATTGTGCTTGAACCAGTCATTGGTGTGATGAGCGCACTGATTCTGGCCTTCGTAATCGGCATTGGCCTCACCGCGTTCCGCAGCACCGTGCTATTCCGTGGAGCGGTCGAGTTCCGCACCATCATCGAAATGGTCATCCGCCGCATCATCGTGCCAGCGTTGCCACTGTTCATCTTCGGCATCTTCCTTGACTTGTCGGCCAGTGGTTCAGCAATCACCGTGGTCACCAAGTTCCTGTTGGTTGCAGTAGTCGCCTTCGCTCTGACCCTGGTCGTTCTGCTGATTCAGTACACCATCGCAGGCACCATGTCCGGCCGTAACCCACTGAAGGCACTGTGGGGCATGCGCGACGCGTACTTCACCGCGCTGGGTACCTCTTCCTCGGCGGCGACCATCCCGGTCACCCTGGCCTCGGCCAAGAAGAACGGTGTTTCTGATTCGGTGGCAGGCTTTGTGGTGCCATTGTGCGCCACTATTCACCTGTCCGGTTCGATGGTGAAGATTACCTGCTTCTCGATCGCAGTCTTGATGCTCACCGGCGGAGACATCAGCTTCGGCGCGTACTTCCCATTCATCTTGATGCTCGGCGTCATGATGATCGCAGCTCCTGGTGTTCCAGGTGGAGCCATTGCAGCGGCCGCTGGTCTGCTGGTGCAGATGCTTGGCTTCGGCGAGGTCGAGGTGGGCCTCATGTTCGCCGCGTACATTGCGCTGGATAGCTTCGGTACCGCAACCAACGTGACCGGCGACGGCGCGATTGCAATGATCATGAACAAGCTCACTCACGGCAAGCTGGGCGCTCAGGCCCAGGACCCTGAAGATGAGCATGTTGAAGTTCTTGCAGGCGAGAACGACGAGCACAACCTAGCCAACTAGTTCGAAAATTAAAAGCGTGGCACTACTGGGGATCCAGTAGTGCCACGCTTTTAATTGTTAACAGTTAGCGATTCACCTCGACGTAAGCCCAGGTCTACGCATTGTTCGGCTATTTGCAGAGTCTAGGGTTTCATGCCCCAGATCTCGGTAGAAATGGCAGCGAATGCTCGCGCAAGTTCGTAGCCCCACAAGGCAACTTCCGCTGCATCGTAGCTTGTTTTCGTCGCGACTCCGACATGTGAAAGATGATAGGCTCTGGCTTGATATGGGTGCTCTACCCCGAATAGTTGTTGTTGCTTTGAGGGGCTTCTGTGTCGCGATAGCCGCACTAGGTTTTCGGTTTCTAACCGCTCAGCAACTTCCCATGCTCGATGGAGCGCAGTGCACATATTAATTTTTGACTCGCCTTCAACCTCATCGTGCTCGTCAGCGAAGAACCCGATTTTGGCGGAGAACTTCGGCTGTGAAGTTGCCACCCTCGTGCCTTGCACTTGTCCAAATACCCAGGTACCTGGAACTGAGTAGTCAAGGCTCGGATAGCGACTGTCTGCGTAGGTTAACTCCACCTTCACCTCGGGACCAAGCGTTGTTAATGCTTGTCCCAGCAGTCGACGAGTTTTGGCCTTGGTACCGGGTAAGCCCGCGAGCAGCAAAATGTCATTCAACAGCTGACCTGCCAGAGGATTCGTCGGCTCTAATTTGTGGAGCAGATCTGACCAGGAAACCGCCCGTAGGGTCGGGCGTTCGGTCAATACTTCGACCACGTCGATAGCATCACAAGCTGGCACCAAGAGGATACCTGCCGAATTCGGAAAACGATCTGCATATCGATCCATCTGCTCGGTAGATGCAAAATCGTCGATTTTTGCTTCGAGAAACGCGTATTTATCGTTTCTCGCGCTGAACGTTAGATCTGTGTCCAGCAGTTCGCGCCGGATACTCTCCGGATCGATATTATTCAGCTCAAAGCCAGTGAGGGAGCTGAGCGCCGCTCCGAATTCGTCAGGGTGGCAGATGGCCAAAGCCGATAACGCGCGAACCGCGCTGTGCTCTGAAGTCCAAGCTTGTGGGAGGCGAGGCGAGGTCATAAATATTATCCTTGCCCCAAAGAGAGAAATGACCTCGTGCAACACGCACGAGGTCATTCCAACTCTTGTATTATTTAGATCCACATGGCTGGATCAATATATTCGGCCGGGTCCACCGCAGGCTTGCGTTCCTCGGGAGTGCGCGGGCGGTTCTGCGCCGGAATACCGGTGACAATGGATCCTGCCGGAGCATCCTTGACTACCACTGCGTTGGCGCCCACCGCGGAGTCTGCACCAATGGTGATCGGGCCAAGCACCTTCGCACCGGCACCAATGACCACGCGGTCCCCGATGGTGGGGTGGCGCTTGACCTTAGCCAGTGAGCGTCCGCCGAGGGTGACCCCGTGATAGAGCATCACATCTTCGCCGATTTCGGCGGTTTCACCGATCACGATGCCCATGCCGTGGTCGATAAAGAAGCGCCGTCCAATGGTGGCACCGGGGTGGATCTCGATGCCGGTGATTGCACGGTTAGCCTGTGAGAGCAGGCGTGCCGGCCATTTGAGCGACGGGTTCTGCCACATCTTATGCGCCAATCGGTGCATCCAGATCGCGTGCAGTCCTGAATACACGAAGAAGTTTTCGGTATCACTACGGGCTGCCGGGTCATGGGAGCGAGCGGTGGCGAGATCTTCGCGTAACCGGGAGAAAAAACTCATAAATACAACCTTTGTGCTTGCAACAAGCTGACGTGCCCTGAAACAGGGAACATGACAAATCGGCGTGAGCCGCTTGATGGACCTATATAGATCCAACAGCGCGTCACGCCGATTTATTCACGACTTTGAAAACTAGTTATTAGCCGCGGATGTCATCAAAGAGCAAGGTGGAGATGTAACGCTCGCCAAAGTCGGGAACGATGGTGACGATCTGCTTGCCTGCGTACTCTTCACGGGCAGCAATCTGCAACGCACCCCATACCGCGGCGCCAGCGGAGATACCGCCAAGAATGCCTTCCTTCACACCCAGTGCGCGAGCCACCGAGACCGAGTCTTCGATCGACGCATCAAGCACCTCGTCGTAGAGTTCGGTATCCAGCACCTCAGGGATGAAGTTTGCGCCCAACCCCTGAATCTTATGTGGACCAGGCTTGCCGCCATTGAGGATTGGTGAATCCTTCGGCTCCACCGCAACGATCAGCAGGTTAGGGTTCTTTTCCTTCAGGTAGCGTCCGGCGCCGGTGATGGTGCCACCGGTACCGATACCTGCCACGAGCACGTCAACCTTGCCGTCGGTGTCTTCCCAGATCTCTGGGCCGGTGGTTTCCGCGTGAACCTGTGGGTTCGCGGTGTTGGCGAACTGCTGGGCCCAAATAGCGTTATCCGAGGTAGCGACGATTTCCTTCGCCTTTTCTACCGCGCCACGCATGCCGTCGGCGCCCGGGGTCAATACGATCTCGGCACCGTAAGCGCGGAGCATGACGCGGCGCTCGGTGGACATCGTCTCTGGCATGGTCAAGATGACCTTGTAACCGCGAGCGGCGCCCACCATGGCCAGGGCGATACCGGTGTTGCCACTGGTGCCTTCCACGATGGTTCCGCCTGGTTTGAGCGCACCGGACTTTTCTGCGGCGTCCACGATGGCGACACCGATACGATCCTTGACCGAGTTGGCTGGATTGTAGAATTCCAGCTTCACTGCGACGCTACCTGGCAGGCCCTCGCCCAAACGGTTGAGCTTAACTAGAGGGGTCTTACCGATGATCTCGGTGACGTTGTTGTAGATCTTGCCCATTTGTATGCAATCCTTACGTGACTTGGTGCAGGCCGCTGTTGCCCGGCGTGTGGTGCTGAAGTTTCAGTACTAAGCCTAATCGGCTCGTTGAACACTCAGGACTCGTTAAGCCATTGAGCGTAATATTTCCTGACTTTTACGAGCTTCGGGTCAATAATGACTCGGCAATATCCGACTTCTTGGTTCTCCGAGTAGAAATCTTGGTGAACTTGCTCGGCCGGGTAGAAATCTTTGGACTCCTCAATCGTGGTGACGATCGGGTTCGGGTACAGTGCCGCGTACTTGTTAATGGCTGCCTCAAAGAGCTCACGCTGTGCCTGGTCCAGTGGGAACATTGCCGAGCGATACTGCGTACCCACGTCGTAGCCCTGGCGGTTCAGCGTGGTCGGATCATGCACCGTGAAGAACATGTCCAGGATGGTTTCCGCCGGCACCACCTGCTCGTCGAAGATCACCGCGACAACTTCCGCGTGGCCGCTGGTTCCCGAACAGACCTGGCGGTAGTCCGGATTTGTGGTGTGTCCACCCTGGTATCCGGAGAGCACCGCGCGCACTCCGCGGGTGCGCTGATAAACGGCGTCTAGACACCAGAAACAACCGCCGGCTAAAACGAAGGTTGTCAGTTTGGTGTCCTCGATGTCCATCGAAGCGGCAAAATGATGGGGCGTGTCTAATCTGAGAGTACTCACAGAGTTCATAACGCACCGGCGTTGCATTATGTTCCACGCCCAGTTTCAGCGCGTAGGGTGGAAGCATGCAGAGCAAGGCTAATACCCCGCAGAACACGGCAGCGAAAACTCCGGATGCGCAGTCCGCAAACCTCTCCGCCGTTACCGGCGAGGCCGCGGAAGGCACAGAAACCGAAGCTAGTGCCAGCGGCACCACGCTGGGCGCGGTACTCGAAGCGGTTGAAGAACTATGGCCGCAATCATTGGCAGAAGACTGGGACGCCGTTGGGCTGGTCACCGGTCGCACTACCGCGCCGGTGAAGAAGATTGTGATGGCGGTGGATCCGACCTTAGAGGTCATTAACGACGCGATCACCCGCGGGGCTGATTTGCTGATCACCCATCACCCGTTATTGCTTCGCGGTGTCACCCAAGTGGCCGGAACCAGCTTTAAAGGCGAGGCTATTCACCGGCTGATTGAATCCGGTACCGCACTGCTGACCGCGCACACCAATGCCGATAATGCGATTGGCGGCGTCAATGATGCACTGGCCGACGCCTTTGGCCTCACCGGCTGTGTCCCGCTGGTTGAATCCAAAGATGGGCTGCCCGAAGAAGGCTTGGGCCGTGTTGGTTTCCTGGATAAGCCGATGAAGCTCGAAGATTTTGCCGAACGCGTCTTTACCGTGCTTCCAGCGGTTGCCGGTGGTGTCCGGGTGGCCGGTGACCGTCTGGGCATAGTGCGCAAGATTGCGCTCTGCGGTGGGGCGGGTGACTCGCTCTTTGACGCGGTCCGTGCCCACAAAGCAGACGTGTACGTCACCGCAGATTTACGCCATCACCCTGCTAGCGAGGCACGCGAGGCCGCCGACGGCGGGCATCCTTTCCTGATCGATGTCTCGCACTTTGCCTCGGAATGGGTCTGGCTTTCCGCCGGCGCCCGCGCGTTGGAAAACGTGCTGCAGGATTTGGGCCATGAGGTACAGATTGAGGTGTCCCAGGTGAATTCCGATCCTTGGGACTTCGTGCTCACCCCCTAGTCATGCTGCATCATCTTGGTCGGATGAGGTGATTTTGTGCGCATGGTCAAGATAAATGAGGCGGGCATCAATGTCCTCGCTTGTGTAGCTTACGGACGAACCGAGCGTTGCGCTCATGGTGCTTCCTTTATCGTTGGGGTCCATTGCTCGTCGTCTTTGGTCAGGCAATAAAGCGACGGTTTGGCCGGCGCCCGGCTTGACAGTCGATGGTCTCTAGCTCACTTGGTATGGCCGCCATGCTGATCTTCAGGAAGTTGTCCTCGTCAACTTTCTCCACGATCGGGTAAAGCGCGAATCCTCCAGTGCGCATCCGTTCAAGGAAAACTGAAGGCTTCCGACCTGGACGGTGAAGTTTCAAAAGGTGCGTAGACCATGCCTCGCCTTCGGGTGTGGGCTTAGCTGGCGCTGCGCGCATGCTGCTTCCGTCCATGCGGAAGCCAGAGCGCAATTCATTGCCAATGCACATCGAGCGCTTGGAAAAAGTGGGCACCCTAAAGGGGCTCTTCAGGATTCAGGGTGTAAACGCGATCTAAAGCCACCGGTTTCCAACAATGACCGTGCGCTATAGTGCGCCAAATTCGTGAACCCCAAAGCGATACCCCGCAGGTGCTCCAACCGCCCATTGAGTGCTTCAGTAGGCCCATTGAAACTGCCAATGTGATCAAAATACGCGAGGATATCCGGTTTCCGCCTGCGCAGCGTACCACCGAGTTTCTTCAACTCCGGTAAACCCTTCGGCACTTTGGTACCGATCTCGTTGATCAGTTGTTCCATGGCCCACTTCCCGATCTCGGGCTTCTTCTGCCGGTAGGCATCAACCATCCTCTGGTAAACGCTCCAGACCAATTGCACAGGCTCGTGCTTCGCAACGTTGAACAGGTCTTCAACGCGCTGTTTCTGTTTCTCTGTGGCCAGCGATAAACCTGTAGTCAGCGTACGCCGGCACTTATACAGCGGATCATCTTTCCGGCCACGCCGCCCATATTGTTCACGCTGAACTCGTTGTCTGGCCTGGTCCAACGCCTCGGAGCCGAGCTTGACCACATGAAAAGGGTCCAAGACTTCTACGGCTTGGGGCAGTTCCTCAGCAGCAGCGCTTTTGAAGCCGGTGAACCCGTCCATCGCGACCACCTCAACATTGTTTTTCCATGCTTCACCGCGTTCAGCAAGCCAGGTCTTGAACACGGCCTTGGAACTTCCGGGAATCATGTCGAGCAATCGTGCGGTGCCAGTGCCAGCCTTCACCGGGGTGAGGTCAACAATGACCGTCACGTACTTGTCTCCACTTTTGGTATGCCGCCACACGTGCTCATCAACTCCCAACACTTTGACTCCGTTGAACCGGGTTGGGTCATCTATCAGCAGGCGCTGGCCTTCGGCCAGCACTGCTTCGTTGGCGGTATTCCAGGTGACACCGAGCCCTTCGGCAATCCGTGAGACTGACAGGTGCTGGGTGACTAGCCCGGCCAAAGCCCAGCGTAGCCCGGTCCGGCTGATTTTCTGTCGTGGCGCTACCGCTTGGCTGAGGTCTTCACGCCAGACGCGTTGGCAGTGGTTGCAGCGGTAGCGGCGGTGCTTGATCACCAGGACGGTGGGCCGCCATCCGAACGGTTCGTGGGACAGGCGCCGGGTGACGGTATCGCGTGGATTTCCGGGCGTTCCGCACGTTTGGCACCATGGGTCAGGGTTGGTCACTTGGCAGAGGATCTCAGCTTTCTTCGGCGTGAGGCGCTGCCCGATGGCGGTGAGTCCCAGTCCGTCAAGGTTGGTGAAAGTCGTGAGATTTGCGGGGGTATAGATAGAATGGTGCACAGTCGAGGTCTCTAGAAATGGTTAGTGTGGTAACTTCCATTCTTCTGGAAGGCCTCGACTTTTTAATGCATTGACGACATGCCCGGGATCCGGGGTGTTGGGTTTAGGTGGCTACACTCTCAATTCTGAAGAGCCCCCAAAGGCTTCCGGGCAGATCAGCGGGTGCGAGGGAAGGTAGTAAGGATTTTCACGGTGTGTTTTGAGTGCGTTTGAGGTATCTTTGAGGTATGACAACCCTCACACGAAACCAAACTCATGGACGCACCGCTCGCATGGATATCCATCAGGTCGTGCGAGAACTCAACGATGCCCTAGGTCCCACATTGGTTGCAGCCCTGTCCGGGATTAGAGACCGAAAGCAGCCGTCGCGCTGGTCAAGCCCAACCGGCCCGGTTCCTGGCCCAGCCAGTCAGCAACGCCTCCAGCTGGCACATTCTGAATGGACTCGCGTCAAATCCCAAGAAGGAGACCATGTCGCTCGATCATTCTTCATCGGAGGCAATCCAATGCTGGGCGAAGACACTCCGATCACCGCCATTCGCGAAGACCGAGGCGCAGATCTAGTCGCTGCTGTCGATGCCTTCCTGGAAGGTTCCGGCAGTTGGTAGAAGGGAAGGTCTGCCCGGCAACCGGGCTCATGCTCGTCTCGACTACCTGGCAGACCGCCTTCCGGATCCAAGGCACGGGCTTCCCTCCGATCTCCGCTCCGTTGCGTGATAGCGGAAGTAGCAGGATGTCATGGAACCGGTTCGATATTCCCGGGGAGACCGTATATTTTGCGGATAAAGCACTTTGCGCTTATCAGGAAGTCTTGGCACAGTTCAAGCGGAAGTTGGGCGTAGCGGACCCGCTTGCAAAAGACGCTGATGCCCTGGGCTTGAGTCTCGAAGAATTCTATGATGCCGTGGCCTCCGAGTGGGAGGAGAAGCACTTCATGAGCTCCGGCACTCTGCCGAGAAAATGGCGAGAAGACCGCCAGCTGCATATTGTCTCAATGCCTCAGCACGGCTGGTGGGTCCATATTGAAGACCCTGAAAGCATCTGTGCACTTGAGAGAGCGATCCCCGATGTATTACTGGATTCCGGCATTTCTGCCTTGGACACCGCGGACCTTCGTTCCCAGAACCGCCTCCTAACAACGTCGGTGGCTGAACATTTAGCCTCCACCAAATTATTCGACGGCAGCCTTCCTCTAGGTATCATCTTCAGTTCGCGCCACGGATCAGGGATCAACTATGCAGTGTGGAAACAGGCATCAAAGGGCCCACTGATGAATCGCACCGACGAGATGGAAGTCCTCGCTTCCAAACCGATCAGCTTCAGGGACCCCGACCTGGAGACGGCCGCCCGGCTCTTCGGTCTCACCGTGTTCTAACCTCATCCGTCCACACTCCCGGTGCCGACTCCCTAGGTGCGAAGGCACCGTTGCGCCACGTCGGAGACTTCGGTGCGGGCGAGCAAACCGAACTCACCTTCAAGTTCGCGCCAGGCGTGTTCAGTTGCTGTGCTAGCTCGAGCCAGTTGCGGCGGAATAGGCGTTGGCATTTTAGCCAGAGGCTAAACTCTGCTGCACATTCTGTGCGATGTTGTTCAATGGGTGTTTGCCGATAAGTATCCGTTTGCCGGGGGAGCGGAGCACTACGCTGCCTATCGGGAAGATGCCTCCGGCTTCGAGGTAGAGCTGGTCGCGCGGTTTTAGCCACAGTTCATGATCCCTGGCCCGTCCAAAATGCCGGGGCGCAGCAAACGTTCTGAGAACCCGCTAGTCGAGATTCGCTTCGATCCAGATCTGCATCGCTTCGCGGATAGCCTCGGCGTTTTGCTGTCCACCGTAGGTAGCCGCAAACCGTGCATCCGCGACGTACAACTCGGACAAGCCGGTATACGCGGTACGGTCCGGGACGCGACCTGCCCAGTATTCGGTCACCCAACGATGATGCGCGGCAATCAGCGACTGAAAGCGTGCCCCGGAAGGATCTACTCCTGCAACCGCGGCCTCGCGCAGCGCCGTGGTGAGGTCAACGCTGCGCTCGCTATCGGCCTGGATCTGCTCCTTGCTCATTTTTTCGCGACGCTCCGCGCTTCGCTCCCATGCGTCGTCGCCCCATCTGCCGCGTACCTCGGCTTCGTACTGGCTCTGGTCGAATCCGTCGAAAATGTCCTTGATGGTCATGCTCTTGCCTTTCGTAACTGCGTCCAACGTGTGTTGAACTGCGGTGATTTGCTGATTGATGCGGTCTCGGCGCTCCTCCAAGAGTGCGAGATGGGAGGTGATTGCTTGAGCGAGCGTTTCATCGTCCTCAAGTACTTTGTGTATTGCCGCGAGCGGAAGCTCCAACGCGCGCAGCGACAGAATCCGATAGAGCCGCGATAATTCCGTCTCGCCGTAGAACCGGTATCCGTTGTGTGCGACTCGGGAGGGATGGAGCAGACCGATCTGCTCGTAGTGCCGTAACGTGCGGCTGGTGAGCCCGGTCGCGCGGGCTACATCTTTAATTGGCCACTCCGGCATTGCTGCGCTCCTTGGCTAGTTTTTGCTGGGGTTGGGGAAGTCTGCTTCGGTAGTTTTGAAATTTCCGATGACGTGTTCCTTTGATCAAGTGTGGGCCGCCATCTGCATCTGCGAATATGGCAACTGTGGTGAACCCCGGCGTTTCGAACGTTCCGGGGAGCTCGCCGGTTGCTTCGCTGAGCTGGACCGCGCTTGCTCGGAAGGATGCCGTGGCCGTGCCTGGAACCACGGTTTCTTGAGTATTGCAGATGTCTTGATGCTCTGCTCGGTGCAGGTGAACCAGAGCAGGAGTATTTATCGCCGAGGATGGTTGCCGGGTTTTCGAACCCAGCGCGTACGCGTTGTGTTTGGTCATAAATACAACCCTGCCAGTTGACGTTACGTCAGAGTCAAGGGTTTGGAAGCACTGGCGTCGTTAGGCCGGTCAAATCGAGATCATCGCCCATTCCCAAGCTCCGCCACGACGCTCAAATGGGATTGGACTTTTCCATGAGGGCTGAGAAATCAAAACCCCTGGCAGCTCGCAAAAGACCGGGGACTGTGCAGTCGATACTGAACGCGGTGAAGTTGCGCAGAACCGGTTGATACCCGTCATTTCCCGGTTTTGCGATCGCCAAACCTGGCAGTCATTTTCTGCGCGTCTGGGGTAGATACCTTCAAGTCTTTGCGCGTCGTCGAGCGACCCATTCTCGTATCACTGGCAGCAACGGGGGTTGGTGCCGCACCACCATATTTGTTGACTTTAAGGCGTTCGGGTATCCGGACATGGAGAGCTGCACAAGAAGTCCACGGGCCCACCGGCAGGTAACGAGGATGCCATACCTGGCAAAGTCAGGCCGGTGACAGGGAACTACTTGGCCGTAGTGAACTGATGATCCTCGGCAAGCAGGATATTCAGTGCCAAGCCCTTCTTGTCTTCCACTAGCTGCGCATCCCATTTGGTTTGCGCCAGAGCCAGCAACTGCTCGGGATTCTGCGGGGCCGCCTGCTGCTGGATCAGGAAGCGCGCGACCTCGCCGCGGGTGTGCTTGGCAAAGTGCGAAACGACCTTCGGAGTGCCATTGCGCATCTGGAATACGTTCACGGCAACACTGTTTACATTACTTGGCTTATAGGCTGCCGCGTAGGTGCTTGACCGAGCGTCCACGATCAGCTGATTTCCGGCCACCTCATCGAGGACCGGGGTCAGCCGCTTTTTCCACCAGCTGGCCAGCTTGCCCAGCGGTTCAAGCTTGGCCGACATCGACAGCCGGTATGGCGGAATTCGGTCGCCGAAACGGACGGCGCCCCACAGGGCAGAAACAACGATGATGGAGTCGTCCGCACGCTGTTGTGCCGCGGTATCCAGTGAGGCGTAATTGAGCGCCTCAAAAAGAACGCCCGAATAAATGTCGTGCGCCTGCGCTGCGGGCTCGGTGTGCAGGGTGATATTGCGCGCTACCTCCTTGGCCAGGGACGCTCCCACGCCGAGCACCTCCATGGCGTCCTCGCGCGCTGAAACTTCTGCAAGAGCGGCCAGGACGAGGCTGCGTTCGGTGACAAGCTCCGGGAAGGAAAGGCCATTGATGTCAAACGCCGCGCCTTCGGCGTGGGAGGTTTTACCTTCGGAAGGGGGCAGCAAAATAAGCACGCCTTCCAGCTTATCGGAGATCAACGGCCCTTCGTTGCACGGCGACCGGCTGCTGCGCCGCCGGAGCATGTACGAATGGGACAGTTCTGGTTACGCTGAAATCAGAAGCCTTCAACGGTCCACTCACTGAGGAAATGACATGAACGCATCAGCGCAGGGCACAACGTCGGATTCACCCGAGCAATCCTACGACTTTGACTTGATCGTCCTCGGGGCCGGACCGGTAGGCGAAAATGTTGCCGACTACGCAACGAAGCACGGCTTGCGTGTGGCCATTGTGGAGTCGGAGCTGGTGGGAGGCGAATGCTCCTATTGGGCCTGCATGCCTTCCAAGGCCCTGTTGCGCAGCTCGAATGCGCTGCGTGCCGCACGCAGAGTGCCCGGAGCCCGGGAAGCGGTAACCGCCGGCATCAATGCCGGCGCGGTCCTCGCCCGGCGGGACGCGTTCACCAGCAACTGGAATGATGACGGGCAGGCCAGTTGGCTGGAATCGGCAGGAATCGAGCTGATCCGCGGTGCGGGACGCCTGGTTGGGCGCGGCATCGTGCGGGTCGGCGGCCGCGACTATTCTGCTCCTGCCATCGCTGTGGCCACCGGTTCGGTCCCGGTTTTGCCGCCGATCTCAGGGTTGGCGCAAGCCAAGCCGTGGGGCACCCGCGAAGCGACATCGGCCGACAAGGTTCCTCCCCGGCTGATCATTCTGGGCGGCGGGGTGGCCGGCACCGAGCTGGCCTTCGCCTTCAGTTCGCTTGGTTCGCAAGTCACGGTGCTGGCCCGCTCGGGCTTGCTGGGCCGGGAGGAACCCTTCGTCGGCGAGTTGGTGGCCCAGGCTTTGGACGCCGAAGGCGTCGAGGTGCGGCTAGGGGCCGCCCCGGTGTCCGTGGCGCGAAATGAACAAGGGATCGTGAGCGTCCAGCTGGAAGACGGCAGCGCACTGCAAGCCGAAGAGCTGCTGGTGTCCACCGGCCGGCGCCCGAACACCTCAGAACTCGGCCTGGAAGCCATCGGCCTGGATCCGCAGTCCGGATTCGACGTGGATGACACGATGCTCGTCGCGGGTACCGATTGGCTGTATGCCGTAGGGGATGCCAATGGGCGCACGCTGCTGACCCACCAAGGCAAGTACCAGGCGCGCGCCGCCGGCGAGGCGATCGCCGCACGGCACCACGGCACCCCGTTGCTGGACTCAGAGTGGGGCACGCACGCGGCTACCGCGGATCACGGTGCCGTGCCGCGCGTGGTTTTCAGCGACCCGGAGGTCGCCGCCGTCGGGCTGACCGAGCGCGAGGCGCGCGGCAAGCACCTGGACATCCGGGTTCTCGAGCAGGATCTGGGTGCCGTGGCCGGCGCCAGCCTGCACGCAGAGGGATACACTGGCCGCGCGAAGCTGGTCATCGACGAGCGGCGCTCGGTGATCCTCGGAGCCACCTTCCTCGGCCAGGATGTCTCCGAACTGCTGCACGCAGCCACCATAGCGATCGTCGGCGAGGTGGAGATGAGCCGGCTGTGGCATGCGGTGCCGGCCTACCCCACGATGAGCGAAGTCTGGTTGCGGTTGCTGGAGCAATACCGTTTCGGGACCACCGATGTGGCCAGCGGCTCATAGCGGGAGTCGGCGCGAGCAAACTGGCGGGGCTAGAATGGTTAACGAATGGGATGACTAGGCGATCGCGTGCCGTGCAAACGGCCCGAGGAACGTCCGGGCTCCACAGAACAGGGTGGTGGGTAACGCCCACTCGGGGTAACCCGCAGGCTAGTGCCACAGAAAATAGACCGCCAGGTTTTCCTGGTAAGGGTGAAACGGTGGTGTAAGAGACCACCAGCATTCCGGGTGACCGGGATGGCTTGGTAAACCCCACCCGGAGCAAGGTCAGACAGACTGCGTTATGAGGGCTGTTCGCCCCATGCAGTCGGGTGGGCCGCTAGAGGCTGTCGGCAACGGCAGTCGTAGATAGATGATCGTCTTCGCGCAAGCGGACAGAACCCGGCGTATCGGTCATCCCATTCACTGACCACTCTGGTGAGATGATTCACAGGCGTCAGGCTCCGCTTCGCGGGTGCACCGTCTAGAATAGATACGTACTTGCGGGGATGATCCTGTTACCCCGCGCCACCGCAAAAGCAATGGTGCTTCTCACGGTGCCAACCGACTTTATGGATCTGGAAGTCGGCTGAAATGGAAGGATTTTCTGTGACCCAGCAGTCTGTCGTTGCCCAGGAAGAATGGAGCGGGCGCGAAGAGCTCGCCGAGGCCATGATTCCACTGATCGGACGTCTTAACCGCAATAACAATGTGGTGACCTCGATCTACGGCCGTAAGTTGATCAACCAGTCCGCCATCGACATCATCAAGGCCCACCGCGTAGTGCGCCGGATCGATGGCGAAGAATTGGCGTTGACCACTACGATGCCAATGCTTGAAGCAATTGAATCCTTGAACGTTGGTTCGGTTTCCGTTGATTTGGGCCGGCTGAACAAGAAGTTCGTCGAATCCGGATCGAAGGATCTGAACGCATTCCTCACCGAAGAACTCGGCGAGAAGGTCGGCCAGGCTGGCGCCTCCGACAGTGAGCCGCAGGACGTCGTGCTCTACGGCTTTGGCCGTATCGGCCGCCTGCTGGCACGCATCCTCATCGAACGTGGCGGCTACGGCCTGCGCCTGCGTGCCATCGTGGTGCGCAAGGGCTCGGATGACGACATCGTCAAGCGTGCTTCGCTGCTGCGCCGCGACTCGGTCCACGGACGCTTTGACGGCTCGATCACCGTAGACGAGGCCAACAGCACCATCTTGGCCAACGGCACCCTGATCAAGGTCATCTACTCCAATGATCCAACCACCGTTGACTACACCGAGCATGGCATCAACAACGCCATCGTGGTGGACAACACCGGCCGCTGGCGCGATGAGGCTGGCTTGTCCCAGCACTTGCAGGCCAAGGGCGTTGCCCGCGTGCTGCTGACCGCACCGGGCAAGGGCGATCTGAAGAACATCGTCCACGGCATCAACGATTCCTGGATCACCGCAGATGACAAGATTGTCACCGCGGCGTCCTGCACCACCAACGCGATCACCCCGATCCTGAAGGCACTGAACGACAAGTTCGGCGTCATCCACGGACATGTCGAAACGGTTCACTCGTTCACCAACGACCAGAACCTGATCGACAACTTCCACAAGGGCGAGCGCCGCGGCCGTTCGGCAGCGCTGAACATGGTGATCACCGAAACCGGTGCCGCCAAGGCAGTAGCCAAGGCCCTGCCAGAGCTCGAAGGCAAGCTGACCGGTAACGCGATCCGCGTACCGACCCCGGATGTCTCCATGGCAATCTTGAACCTCAACCTTGAAAACGGGACCACCAAGGAAGAGCTCAACGCATACCTGCGCGAAGCTTCGCTGACTTCCAGCCTGCACCGCCAGATCGACTACATCGATTCCCCTGAGGTGGTGTCCACCGACTTCGTCGGTTCACGCCGTGCGGGCATCGTTGATGGTCTGGCGACTATCGTCTCGGACAAGAACGCTATCGTCTACGTCTGGTACGACAACGAATTCGGTTACTCCTGCCAGGTAGTGCGCGTGATTGAGTCAATCGCCGGCACCCACCCGGTAGCAGTTCCTGCAGTACAGGCGCAGACGGCAGCTTCCGTCTAAGCCAAAGCAGTAGCGCCTCGCCCCGATCCTTGGATCACGGGCGGATTCATTCAAGCGGTCGACGCATCACCAGACGGCTAAGGCACTAGCAATAGTTCACCAAGAAGCTCGGCTGGAATTTTCCAGCCGAGCTTCTTGCGTGGACGCCCATTGAGCAAATGGCACACCCGTTCCAAGTCCTCCGGGCCGTACACCGAAAGATCAGCGTGCTTTGCGCGATGGATCTGTTCGAATCTCCGCTCTGGCGCAGTGCGTAAATGCGTTTTCGTTCCTGCAGTGAAAGAAATCCTGGAGGAGTTCATTTTCTCCAAGGCCGCTATTCCTGGCGCCTGTCTGATACCCCTGACGTAAGAGCGTGGGCTGGTGTCTGTCCGGGACAGAATGAGTCCGCTGGCCGGTCGAAGTCATCACATACCCGGGGTGCCCCTCTCCTTTTCGGCAGGGGTTTCACCTGATTTCTTCAATAAATTTTAACTACGAAATCTGGGCATTGAACAATAACCTGAGCCCACCGTCACGAACCGGGCAGGTATCTGCCAGGGCCCGAGTCAAGCAGCTAATGTATCTGGAACCTCGTAGCAGGTGCCGTCCCCCAGCCTCGCAAAGATAACGTCGCAACGGCGCCTGGCCAATGCGATCACAGCCTAGTTGTGCCGTTTTCCTGCAGCTCGTTTCTCGTCGTAGTGCGTCCAAGAAACCTGGTCCAGATCCACAGTGGCGGTATTAGACGGTGGTGTATTGGCCCATCATGCCCATGTCCGCGTGGCGGATGAAATGGCAGTGGAACATGTAGGGCATCACCGGATCGGAGTACGGGCCGAACTTGATCGCAAGGCGGGCAGTAGCCCGCACCGGGAGGAAAACGGTGTCCTTCCATCCGGCGAACTCGGGTTGCGGATCAACGCCGTCGAAGTCAAGGATCCGGAACTGGGCGCCGTGGACATGGAAGTTGTGTGCCAGGTTGTCAGTGTTGCTGACACGCCAGATTTCCACGGCTCCGGCATCGACGGTCTCGTCGATGCGTGACATGTCCATGAGCTTTCCGTTGATGTACATGTCCTTGAGGACGAAAACGCGGGTGCGGGCAGGGTCTTCCAAATCAAACGAGGCCGGTGCGGCTAGGCCGGCAGGCATGGTGGGAGCGGCTGCCAGTTTCGCGGTGGCGCGGAACTGCAGCAGATCAAGGCTGTCATTGCCGCCGGCCTCGATGTTCAGGTCTCCGCTCATGCCCAATTCCTGGGGAAGCGACTGCAGCACCGGGCGCTCTCCGGCCTTGAACCGCACCACGACTTCCGCGCGTTCCCCCGGGGAGAGCACCAGGCCCTCGACGGGAACGGGGGCAGGCAGCAGACCGCCATCGGTGCCCACCACCGTGAACATCCTGTTGTCGCTGAACCCGATGTTGAAGACGCGGGCCGTCGCTGCATTGAGGATCCGCAGGCGCACGGCTTCGGTGCGAACGTTCAGGTACGGATTCACGGTGCCGTTGACGAGCATGGTCTCACCCAGCAGCCCGGCGGTCGTGTTCGAGGTGAGCTTGAAAGACCCGTCGTTCGCGATGATTCGATCCTGGAGGATCAGCGGGATGTCATCCACGCCGTACTCCGAGGGCAGGCCTCGCGTGGGGCTGTCCTCGTCGAGAATGAACATGCCGCTCAGCCCCCGGGTCATTTGTTCTTCCGAGGATCCGTGGACATGCGGGTGATACCAAAGTGTTGCCGCTGGCTGGTCAATGGTCCACTCTGGGTTCCATTCGGCGCCCGGGGCAATGACTTGGTGGGCACCCCCGTCGTAGCGGGCCGGTACCTGCATGCCGTGCCAGTGGACCGTCGTGGGGTCCGGCAGGGTGTTCTTGACGGCGATGCGCACCTTCTCGCCGCGCCGAGCCCGAAGGGTGGGGCCGAGGAACGAGCCGTTATAGCCCCAAGTGGGGGTGGGTCCGGCCGGGTGGAAGTTGCTGCTTCCCGCTTCGGCGGTCAGCCGGAAGACCCGTGCCCCGTCGGAACTAACGGTGGATTCGGCCAGCGGCGGAATGGCTAACGGATTTGCGAAGTCGAGGGTCCCGGCGGTGGACAATGCCTCCGCTTTGCCGAGGGTGCAGCCGGCCAGAAGCATCGTTACGCCTGCTCCCGTGCCCAGTAGAAATGTACGACGCGAAACGAGGGGAGACATGTCTTGAGTTTAGACGGAAACGGGAACTGGAGGCAAACGGGAATTGCCCGGGATGGTCATCTATTCGCTGTGTTCTATTCGGAGCTACTGCATGAGCTATTGCCGGAGCGGCGGAGCAGGGTGTACCCACGGGTGGTGAAGCGGAACATGTCGGGCTGGCTGTTGAAGCAAGTCTCGAAGGGGGTTAAGTAAACGTGTTATGTAAACGGCATTGGCGCTAGCCCAGATTTTTCATGAAAGCGCAGAATAGCCACCTGAATGCTCAGGTTCGCAGCAGACCAGTGATCCAGTGCTGACGCAATCCATTGATCTGTTCCTTGAGCAACACGATTAGTCGACCTTCCGGCGCTTGCTCACTGATAAACAACTGGGATCAGCGGCTACCCGTAGTCGGTTTCCCTGCCAGAGACCACACCCGATACCGCCACCGTTTCACATCCCAACATCCTGCCTGATGCCACGCAGGCAGTATCACGAATTACAGTCATGACGTCAGATCCAACGCAAACATGGGCAGGTTCACCCACGCTTGATTCGCCGCAAAGGAAGCGACATTCCGCCCAGCCCTGAGGATTTCATCGACTTGACCCTGTTTTCACACCGCCCACGGGCGCGATGACGAGCATCCAAAAATGTCTGGTCGTAGCGTGGAAAGTTCGTCAGAAACGCGGTAACTCTGTTCCCGTCGCTATCGAACAGGCTGGCTTTTGCTCCCCGGATGCAACGGCTCAGCAGAAGATATATTCTCGTTCCGAGCGGATAATCATCCAGTTCAATGACCCTGGAAGAATTAATCACCCACGCATCATCACGGTGTTCACCGTCTGCGGTGAGCGCTGGCTCCTAATATTTTTTCTGATCGATCCATCGCGCGAAGCGTTGCTTTACAACGGGCAACGTACAGGAGGAGGGAAATTGCAGGCGCAACGAATCAACATGCTTCTAGCATTCTCGGGTGGCGCCGGCGCTATCGGTGCGGAGCATTATCTTTTCACTCATCAGCACACCGTCTGGATCATAGAAATCATCGGGTAGTTGTTCCAGTGCTTCGGGCAAGATGCTGATGTGGTCTTTTGCTGAGTTGGCTGCCTTATTTCCTTGGCGCAGTCGTACAACCAAGATTCGCCGGTGCCTGGGTTTTTCCGTAGGGCGATCATCGGTGAATAGCCGTACCCGCCTTTGTAGTCTCCTTGGGCCCCTTCCTTGTCTTAATGGACGTTGACTAGGGACGCGTCGATGTCGATGGTGAAAGGATCGGTTTGGGACGCTAGTAGGGCTGGGTTGCGTCTGCCCGCAGCCGCCCAGAGTTTGGTCCGTACTTCGCGGTGCACGTAGAGTGAATGCGGAGTCGAAAAACCCCGGGTGCTGGATGATTCTGGCGAAGAACTTGCTGAACGTGGGTTAGCGGCTATCTGCCCGAAGAGGCCTTGAGCTGTCCGTAGTTGGTCGGTATCCCAGGGACAAATCTGCGACCATTTTCCCGGACCGGTGAACTACCAAGGTCGGGACGAATTGCGAGAGCCTGTTTTCGCAGAGTTTGCGGAAACCCATTGCGTTGAGCAGGTCGCTCAGGGTGGCGAGCCCTGCGGGGGAGACGAGTGCTTGGGTTGTGCTCTCGGTTGATGTGGCAGGGTAAACGGCGGTCGTGTCATTCGACGAGAGAGTGATCCTATGGACTGCTGAGAAGATGGTTTAGACACCTTTGTTTTCCCAGTTCAGGGTCACTTTTTCCTCGTTAATGACACTTACTTACTGGCCCCGCCATGAAATAACTGGCCTGGGCGCTTTGTCAAGGAGCGTCATGGGTGGCCTGGGGACTCTGGTAGATCATCGTATAGGCTCGGCGGGCCAGGGTCCTGTTGCTGAGTTGGTCCGAGGATCTCCTACTCGTGCGATTCATGCTCCGGGGTTTGGTGGCTGAGGGACTCGATCTGGAAGGTGGAGTGTTCGATGCTGACCTCGAAGTGTTCGGCCACGCAGGACTGCAATTCGCCCAGCATGGTGGCCGCGGCACCGGTGTGGAAGGCCTTGTCCTCCACGACCACGTGCGCGGAGAGGATCGGCAAGTTTGAGGCGATCTGACTGGCATGCAGGTCATGGACCGCCAGCACCAATGGGTGGGCTATCAGGTGCGCCCGGACATCCTCGAGGTCAAGTCCCTTGGGCGTGGATTCGAGCAGGATGTGGGTAGCCTCCCCCAGCAGCTTCAACGCTCGTGGGATGATCAGTGCGGCGATCAGCATGGCGGCAATCGAGTCCGCCTGCATCCAGCCCGTGGTGGAAATGATGATCGCCGAAACGATCACCGCCACCGAACCCAGGGCATCGTTGACGACCTCCAAGAAGGCGGCGCGCATGTTCAGGTTGTCATCCTTGCCGGAGGCAAGGATGAGCATCGAGGCAACGTTGCCCAGCAAGCCGATGATGCCGAAAACAAGCAGCCCGCTGCCGGCGATCTCCGTTGGTTCGAAGAGCCGGCGTGCGCCGTCTAGCAGCGCATAGACACCCACGCCCAGGAGCAGCGCCGATTGGAGGGTCGCGGAGAGCACCTCGGCACGGCGGAAGCCCCAGGTGCGCTTGGCCGTGGGCTTGCGCATGATGAGGGTTGCCGCGGTGAGCGCCAGCAGCAGGCCGGTGGAATCGGTGAGCATGTGCGCGGCGTCGACCAGCAATGCCAGGGAGCCGGTATAGATCGCACCAATGACCTCGGCGATGAGGATTGTGGCGGTGATGCCGAAGGCCCAGGCAAGTTTCTTTCGGTTGGTGGTCGCCGTGCCGTGGTCATGGTCGTGGCTCATCGGTTGGCTCCTTTCTGTGCCGGGGCCGAACCGTGGAGCTCGGTGAAGCCGTTCGTGCCCAGCTCGTTGTCGTGGGTGCCGATGGAGTGGTTCGCGTCTTCCCGAAGCTCCAGCAAGAATTGCGGATTTTCCAGCGAGAACATGTTGGATCGTCCTTGCGTCCGAGAACCCACCAGACCTTGTTCCCGCATACACGTCTGGCCGTTGGAGTCGTTGGAGCGGTTCAGGCCGAGATCGCTGGAAGGCCAGTCAGTGGAACCCGAGCCTTCGAGCCGGTTCATTGTGTCGAGTCGGGAAGAAACGGTCAGCATGCAACGACTGTACATCCCGCGGTGTACCATCTGGAACTCCCGCAGCAGCCGAGGGGTTCCCTGCCGCCTGTCTCAGGCCTGGACGAGCAGACCCGTGGCAAACATCACGCCCAGGCCCAGGATGATGCCGGCGCTGGTGAGGGGGGTGAAGATCTTTCCAGTCCGGTCCTTCATCATGGGCAAAAGCTTGATGGCCACTTGGGCCACGGCGCCGGCGCCCACGCCGAGCAGGAACGCCGACAGGGCCGGTTGGTATACGGTGGCGCCGACCAAGGCGCCAGCGATGGCCGGTGCTCCGGCGATCAGCCCCAACACCGCCAGGCGGGCCAGGTGGGGCGGTTCCTTGGATAATGGGGTGACGATGGCCAGGCCCTCGGTGGTGTTGTGGATGGCGAAGCCGACGATCAGCGTGGCCCCGAGGGCGAGTGACCCCACGGCGTAGGCCGATCCGATCGCCAGTCCCTCGCCCATGTTGTGCAACCCGATGCCGATCGCGATCAGCAGGGCCAGGCGCCGCGGCGGCAGCGCTGCGGGCTGGCCGAGGTCACTCAGGTCCTGGTGCCTGCGCATCCACGCATCGGTGCCTTCGAGGACCAGGTAGGCGAGCAGGGCGCCGAGGAACACCACCAGGGTTCCGCCGAAGGCGCCGTTCTCGGCGACCAGTTCCATGCCCTCGAGGGTGGCGTCGAAGGCCAGGAATCCCAGCAGCCCCACGGTGACGCCCAGCAGGACGCGGACCCAGGAGTCGGAGGAGCGGCGGATGAACGGCATCCACAGCATGCCCAGGGCAACCGGGATGACACCGACGTAGATGCCCAGCAGGGCCATGAGGCCAAAGAACGAGGTGCCGCGTTCCGGGCTGGGGGCCGCGGCGTCGATGGCGGTCATGATCTTGCCGCCGTTGGAGGTCACCAGCGCGATCTCGTAGGGGTCCCCGTCGACCCAGTTGTAGCTGACGTTCAGGGTGCTGGATTCGAGCGGGGCCATGGTCTCCCGGCTCTGGGTGAACGTGGCGTAGTAGTCCGAGACGTTCACCTGAGCGATCGAGACGGGGTCCGGTCCTTCGTTGCGGGCCGTAATGACGATTTCGCCCGGCAGCAGGCGGATCTCTTCGACGGCCACCTCCTCCTTCGGCGGAACCCCCTCGGACAGCTTCGACAGGCCGGGGCCGTTCAGGAGCGTGAACAGGCCCATCAGCAGGGCGATCAGCACCAGCGGCCCCAGACCCAGCAGCCAGCGCGGCACCGGGGCGTGGCGGAAACCTTTCGCGGGGGCCGTTGTCTTCACCGGGTTGTCTTCAATCGCCATTACTCGCTCACCTCGAAGAATCCCATCCAGCCGAGTTCGGCGAACTCGGTCTTGTGTGCGTGGAACATGTACTTGCCCGGGTAGGGGAAGCGCATCTCCACGATGCCCCGCTGGCCCTGGACCTGCGAGATGGTGTCCGTGAACTCGCTCGGCGTGAGCATCGTCCCGGTGGGGTAGTAGTGGAAGAAGTTCCCGTGCACGTGGAACGAGTTGATGGGGTCGTACTCCAGCACGTTGATCAGGTGGATCCGCACCAGCGAGTTCCGCTTCACCTGCACGGGGAAGTCCATGTAGTGGAACGGCAGGCCGTTGACGGAGTAGAACTCGTTGTCATCCCCGCCATCGGTGTTGTAGCCGTTCATGACCATCACCATTTCGTCATCGGCCTTCGGCCGACCCTGCTTGGGCTCGATGATGAAGCCGCCGTAGAGCCCCTTGGCGATGTGCGGGGCCAGCGGGGATTGGTGGCAGTGGTACAAGTGCGTACCGAACGGGGTCGCGTCGAACTCGTAGGTGAAGCTCTGCCCGGGGGCGATCGAGCCGGCGCCGATGCCGGGGGTGCCGTCCATCTCCGCGGTGTGGACGCCGTGGAAGTGCATGGTGTGCGGGTGCGCGCCGGAGTTGGTGAAATTGATCCGCAGCGCATCACCCCCCGTTACCTTTTTAGTAGCCCCATAAATAAGTAGGATTTGGGGTGGTTGGCCTGTC
>NZ_BMKX01000005.1:0-159071 GCF_014644555.1 Glutamicibacter ardleyensis
TTGGCGGTGATGTCTGGGCAGGATATTGTGCTGGACGCGCCGCAGTTTTTGCATCGCCATAGGGTGCGTCCAGCACTGGTTTTCCCGTTTTTTACTTGTTTATTTCCGCATACATCGCAGAGGGGTTGATTCGCAACTTTTGCCACGGTACATGCTTTCAAAGCATGTGGTGGTGGTGTTAGCCCTAGTGGTTATTTGTTTTGGGAGGTTTCTGTACACACATTTTGGGACTTAACCCCCGACGTGTGCCACCATAAGTCTGCGCCGGCTATTGGTTCCGAAATGCTTGTCGAATGAAATTCCCCTGCCTTAGGGGTCAACTAGTTTCTGGTTTCCATGGCTGCGGAGGCCAAGATGGTTCGCACGTGAGTGCATAACCTCTTGGTTTCGTTAGTTGGCCACGCCGCAGGAGATCGAGTGCTCTTTGATGAGCAGGCCGGGGGAGCGGCCGCGCTATTTACAAGATTCGATGAGCGCGTCATTCACGGTATTCAGGGGCTCAGAGATCCCTTCACGGCAGATCACGCAATGATCAGCATGCGTGGACAGGGGATCGGAGCCGAGACTATGGGGCGCCGCAAGCTTGGCTTGCAACCTGGACCATGGCCTAAGGATGGATAGATGGAATGGCTGGTGGGGAGATGCCCACCCTTTTTAACCCCGGTTTTTATCTTGACTCGTTACCCACGAGAAACACTCAAATTTACTAACGGCACAAGTTTCCATTTTGTCGATACCGCACCGGGTGATGCGCTACGCATGGCACAGGAAGCGGCAGGCGGGTTAGACGTTCGCATCGACGGCGGGCCATCGACCGTCAATGAATTTCTCCGCGCGGACTTGATTGACTTCCTGCATCTGGCGATTGTCCCCATGTTGGTGGGCTCTGGTGTGCAAATCTGGGATCAACTATTAGGTATGGAAGATCGATTCGAGACCGAATCAATTGGCACTGGCGGCGGACTGACACATCAGCTGTGGAACAGATGAGCCCGTACATAATTAATACCCAATTTCCCATTGCATTGTGTAGGGGAGCTGGAGAATGTTCTAGGTTATCTTTTGACCGAACCTAGGATCTGTAAAACCGAGGCGGTGGACGTGCGTGCGCTCCTACCGCTCGCTGCTAAACGACAACGGCTGCGGCCAGTTAGCGAAGTCGATGCAGATTCCTTGTGCGCTGTCGTAGGCAACGTTCACGCTGTGCTCTGCTTAGGCTCGCCCCTGTGGACCTGCAATGTCGCAACCGTACGAATCCTTAGCCGGCTGTCTATAGGTGCTGAGGAGGGCAGTGGAATGCTCCTGGCCCCTGAACGATTCCCCGATAAAACGTAAATTGTCTCGTGCACGTGGAATAGCTGGAATCCAGGTTTTTGGAAAGCTTCGATGGGCTTTGGGTACACACGTGCTGAACCGTGACTCGATCGAGGCTGACATGCGCGACATCGACTCGGGCGGGTGTTGGAGAAGATGCTGTTATTCGCGAGAGATCATCTCGTGAGGACGGCCATGCTGACGGGGCATCAACGAATTCTTGGGTGTACGCGATCTGGCATCGCGAGTGGGAGTACATTCCGCCTCACACCCCCAATCTGACCCAAGATTAGGGGTGTGATGCAAGACATGGCCTTTCGATTCGCCATGGAGTTTAGGAGTTGGTAATGTTGTATTTACCGACGCGGGGTGGAGCAGTTCGGTAGCTCGCCGGGCTCATAACCCGGAGGTCAGAGGTTCAAATCCTCTCCCCGCCACAGAGAAAAAGTGGAGATCCAAATGGATCTCCACTTTTGGTTTAAGCTTTTATTTTTGGCGAATAAGTAGGCGCCGGATCTGTTCAAGTTGAACAGATCCGGCGCCTATTGTCATGTAGGGAGTCTAGCTCTCCAATGCTCCGGTCTGATTAGCCTTCAGAGCCGCCAGTCGTGCTTCAACCTCGGTCTGTTCACCGAGGTCTTCCAGAGACTCAAACTGAGCGTCCAGACTGGACGAGGCCAACTCCGACGCACCTCGCACCTTGGCTTCTTCACGGCGGATCTTTTCCTCAAAGCGGCTGATCTCGCTGGTCGGATCCATCATATTCACGGACTTGACGGCCTCGTTGACCTGGTTCTGCGCGTTTGCAGACTTAGCACGAGCAACGAGTTCGTCGCGCTTGCTGACCAGTTCGTTGCGCTTTTCCTTCATCTGGTTCAGGCCGGTCTTCAGCTTCTCAACGATTTCGCGCTGCGAGGAGATGGTCGGGTTAGCGGTTTTCATCTCACTTTCAGCCTGCATCTGACGCTGAATGGCTACCTTGGCCAAATTGTCGAATTTCCCGGCGTTGTCGGCATCGTTTGCCGCGCGAAATTCGTCCGCCTTATTCGAGGCAGCCAAAGCTTTGGTTCCCCAGTCACCAGCTGCTTGCTCATCTTCGCGGTAGTCGTCTTCCAACATCCGCAGGTTACCGATGGTCTGGGCGACAGCCTGTTCAGCTTCTGCAATGTTGTCTGTGTAGTCGCGAACCATCTGATCCATCATCTTCTCTGGATCTTCGGCAGAATCCAGGATCGAGTTGATGTTGGCCTTTGCGAGCTGGGCAACGCGTCCGAAAAGTGATTGCTTGGTCATGTGTAGACCTTTCTATACGAAATAGTATTGCTGAAATTTGCGTACTACTGAGATAAAACCGCGTAACTCTAGAAACTGCCGCCGGCACCTCCGCCGAAGCCTCCACCACCTCCGCCGCCGCCAAATCCGCCACCGAAACCTCCGCCGCCTCCACCGAAGCCACCGAAGCCGCCTCCGCCGAAGAATCCACCGTCGCCGCCATCATGGTTTCCACCTCCGCGGTTTCCTCCGCCGAGGATCGAATCGATGAGAATGCCTCCAAGAACGGCGCCACCAATTCCGTCGAACATGCCTCCACGACCGCGGTTGGAACCTCCAAAGTTACCTAACCCACCGTCACCACCAAAGCCATTGACGTCTTGTTCGGCCATGCGAGCAGCCTGATCAGCAAGTTGGCTGGCACGCTGTGCTGAAGCAACCGCCTCAGAGGGATTCTGCGATGCCAAGGACAGCGCCTGATCGTAGGCGCGCTGTGCTTCAGCTAGGCGGGTACGTGCCGAAGAGCGGACGCCGCCACGACGCGCACGTATGTAATCTTCGGTGCCTTGGATCCGCGAAGCGGCGGTATTAAGCAATGACTGCAGCTGATCACGAGCGGCTTGATCCTGCTGAGCGCGATCGCGAAGCGTTCCCAAGGCAGAAGCCAAGGGAGTAGTAGAATCATCGAGCGCCGAGATCAATGCCAGCGGATCATGCTTATCTGCGCGTAGTGCTTGTTGAATCATTGACAGGGTGCTTTCGACCCCGGCGATGGGACCTGCCAGATTAGGCTGTGAACCGTTAGCGACAAGGGCTTTAGCCTGCGCGAGGTCCCGGGCAGCCGTGGCAACAGCTGATTCCAAATCATTGTCTGCTTGACGAAGAGCCGACGCGGACTTACTGATTGCTTCCAGCAGGACTTCAGCCTGATCATGGGCTTCTTCAGCATTCTGAATCAACAGGGCAGCATGTGCACGGTCGCTGCCGAGCTTTTCACGTGCCTGCTTCAGCGATGACACCGCAAAGGTCAGTCGTTCCGAGGCCTGCTCGGCGTTATCGGTGATCTGTGAGACCGCACTGTCCTCATACTTCGTCGTTAACGCTTCAAGCTCGGAGACACGCTGTGAAAGTTGCTGCGCAAGAGGTTCTTTTTCGGCGGCGACTTCTTCAATTCGAGTCTCAGCATTTTGCTCTAGCTGACGTAGATCTTTGAATTCGCTGGCGTGCTTTTGCAAGGTGTCGTCAACTTGACCGCATCGGTTGATGATTTCGCCAAGCCAGGAGCGCTGGTCTTCCTCGGTGTCGGGAATGTGATCATCGAGTTGTTGCTGCAGGCGGAAGGATTCCACTAGGTGTGTTTTGGCTTCGGCCAGATCCTCGGAGAAAACCTTGACAGAGTCTGCACCATATTGAGCTTCAGCGAATCCTAGTTCCTGCTCGGAAGAACGAATTGAATCATCGGCGGCAACAAGTAATTGGTCCGCTCGCAGTCGTAGGCTCTCCAATGACTCAAGCTGCTGAGGCTGCCCAGCGCTTGGGTTTCCTTGAGGGATTTGGTTAGTCTTTTTCTTGCTTCGGCGCGAAAGAATGACATAGCCGGCTACAGCTACGCCGCCAATAATGAGAAGTACCCAGAAAACGCTACCGCCGGAGCTTGACGAACTGGTGGCACTGCCACCATCGGCAACATTTGCGATACCTTCCATTGCTCCTTCAGCGGCGCCCGACCAATCTTTCTTCGCGAGGGCCGGGGAAATTTGCTTTGAATAGATTTCCTGGGTGTAAGCGTTAAGTGGACCATTTTGGTGTCCGGCGAAGTTTGCCTGACGCTGTTTGGTTGCCACCACCAAGATAGCGTCGGAACTGCCCATATTCTTATTCGCAGCAACTTGTTCAAGCCATTGGCCCGGATTTGAAGGGGAAGTAAACTCGTCAACGTAAACGACAAACAGGCTAATGCCAGTGTCATCACGAAGTGTCTTAATGTCGTTTTCGAGTTTACCTTCATCGCCACCGAGCACCTGGGCGTTGTCGACAACAAAGTCTCCAGGTGGGATGGTGACAGGGGGGTCTGCAAATGCTGGTGCTGATGCTCCCAGCGATAATGCCACCGCCGTTAATGCTGCAGCAGTGATTCGCCGCGCTTTGGAAATCATTGTCGTCCTCATCTGAATTGCTGATTCGAACGAATAAAACAGCCACTCGTCCAATCGCTTTTACCTACGATTACTTTGTTAGCTCAATTTGATTCTATTTGCCCTGCATGCCAGCGTCCATGCTATTCAGCTGCGAGAATAGTTAACTCACAGCCAGCGCTAAGTTATCCCTCTCAACCGCCACAGTTCGACCGTGAATAATAAAACTCAAGAGATACGATATTCGAAAGAGGTATGACGATGAGCCAGTCACCAGATGAACCACGAAACAACGACATGGGCCAACCCGAGCAACCCGAGGATATCGGTCAAACCCCGAATCATGTTCAAGAGCCACGCGTCGCTCCCTCCGACGGTACACCTCAGAGCCCTGAAACCACACCGATTTCATATGTCGAGCCAACTCGCAATCATGAGCGCGTCAGCGACAGTGGTAACGCAAGTGATCAGCCGACCGATGTGTATGCTCGCCCGGCAAATCACGTTGAACCGCAGCCTGCGACAAGCGTCTATGGACAGGCCTCAGAGCAACACCATTCAGCAGCTACTGGGTCACCTTATGGTGCAGCAGGATATGGGCACTCTGACCAACACTCAAACTATCCAGTACCGCCTGAGCGTGCGCCGAAGAAGAAGTTTGCTGGCAGTACCTTAATTGCCGGAATGGTCGCTGCAGCTTTAATTGGTGGCGTGACAGCGGCTGGAACCACGTATTTCATGAATGATGGCGGCAACGCCAGCAGCACTTCGGTGCAGACGCCCCAAAATGGCGTGGTCATCAACAATCCTGAGTCCGTCACTGCGGTAACTGCTGCAGCGGCAAAGGCTTCGCCGAGCGTGGTGACCATCGAGGCCTCGGGCAATGGCAGCGGGGGATCGGGCTCAGGAATTATCCTTGATACTGAGGGTCATATTCTTACCAACACTCACGTAGTGACACTCGGTGGGGAAACAGCCAATCCGTCGCTGAGCGTCCGGCTGAGCGATGGCAAGGTACACCAGGCAAAACTGGTGGGTACAGATCCTCTCTCAGATTTGGCAGTGATCAAGATTGATGCGCCAAAACTTGTCCCAGCTACTCTTGGCAAGTCCTCTGCACTTAACGTTGGCGACACTGCAGTGGCCATTGGTGCGCCTCTTGGGCTGAGCGGTACGGTAACTGACGGCATTATTTCCACACTTAACCGCACCATCTCGGTGGCTTCCTCGGCAGTGCCTAAGGAAAACGCACAAAGTGATGGGCAAGGTGGCGGTGACAGTCAGTACAACTTCGAGTTCCCGGGGATGCCTAAACAGGATAATCAATCCAGCCAAGGGTCGATCTACATTAACGTCATGCAGACCGATGCCGCGATTAACCACGGCAACTCGGGTGGCGCACTAGTCAACGATAAGGGCGAAATTATTGGCGTGAACGTTGCGATCGCTTCCAGCGGCTCCGGAGGATCAGAATCAGGTTCGATCGGTGTTGGTTTTGCGATACCCATCGATTACGCGCAGCGCATCGCAAACGAGCTAATTGCCAATGGTTCGGCAACCCACGGTCTCTTGGGAGCAACAGTACAAGCCCAAGCCGCCTCCACCGGTTCGGATGCGTCGCAGTTCAGTGTAGGCGCAGCAATCCAGGATATTTCACCGAACTCAGCAGCCGAGAAGGCTGGTCTGAAATCTGGGGACATCATCACGGTTGTCAACGGCCGAGCCATTCAAGATTCGCAGACATTGACTGCAGCCATTCGTGAAGTACCAGCCGGTGGAAAGGCTGAAATTACTTACACCCGAAATGGCGCCGATAACAATGTGAGCGTAGAAGTTGGCTCGCTGAAGTAGTCGAATCAAGTACACGGCAAGTCAATAGATATGGTGTGGTGCAGATAATAATCGCATCACACCATATTTTGTGCCTTAAAATCGAAGTCATCGGCCGATATCGATACGATAGTAGGCGAAGCACGGAAGAATGATTAGTGAAGCAACCAAGCTTTATGCAACTCCGAAGCTATTAAAAACCTCTCAAATACCCTGCCCTAGACAGCCTCAGAAATGTGACGATGCGACGCATGCTTGATCCCAACGACTTCATAAACCCTGCAACTCAGCGAGTGTTGGCATTTGCCGCACACCCCGATGACCTGGATTTTGGTGCGGCCGGTACGGTCGCGGCCATGACCGCAGCTGGTATTGAAGTGCAATATTGCATTATGACCGACGGAGATGCTGGCGGTTTTGATGACCGGGATCCGGCAGAAACGGTTCGCTTGCGACATGAAGAACAACGTGTCGCAGCTGCTCGCGTGGGCGTGAGTACCGTGCACTTTTTAGGTGAACGTGACGGTTTCCTAGAACCTAGCCACCACGTGATGCGTCAAGTTGTGCGTCTAATTCGCCAGTTTAAGCCGCAAATTGTCATGGCCATGCATCCCGAACGCAACTGGGAGCGGATACAACGCTCACATCCCGATCATCTTGCCTGTGGGGAAGCGGTAACGCGTGCTATTTATCCAGCCGTGGAGAACCCCTTCTCTTATCCGGAGCTTATAGCTGAAGAGGGTCTGCAGGCCTACAAGGTGCCATGGCTTTGGTTCTATGGGGCTCCGAGAGAGCGTGAAAATGCCTTCATGGATATCAGCGAATTTTTTGAGTCGAAGATGGATGCTTTGAGGGCCCATTTCACCCAACATCCAGATGTAGGGGCTATGGAGAAGTTCGTCCTAGAACAATGCCAGGCGAACGCAGAGCGTGGAAAAAAGCCTGTAGGGTCACTGGCCGAAGCATTTCATTTGGTGGCGGTCAATGCTGACGACACGATCGCTGGCTTCTAAGGTAGATTGCTGGTCTAAACTATTGAGGCGCTGGTTCCCTTTCGGGAACTAGCGCCTCAATAGTTTTAAGTTTTGTTTGAGCTCTCAGTAACTCAACGACAGATCGTTACTCTGCTGGCTGTTCAGTTTGGTTCAGCGGCAAATCAACAGAGGCTTCGGTTTCTTCCGAGGGCGACGCTGGAACCTCTGAGCCTTCTACGGTGATGTGTATCGCGACGACATCATCGATGGGGGACAAGCCTCCCTTGGCGTCTTCACCAGTGGTCTTGGTTACCACGCTGATGCCGCCTTCTTCAAGAATGGCCCAGACCACGTACTGTTCAGAAGCATCAAGTGCAGGTAATGAGGACAGCTCAACGCCCAAAGAGTTCTCTTGCTTTGAGGTACTGATTTTCGCTTGACCGCCACTGCGCAAATCAACAGTCTGGCTGACAACATCCGAGGCTTTGGTGGCCTTAGTAGCCTTGGTTCCTCCATTGAGCAGGGAGAACGTCACTAACGCCAAGACGACCACGATGATCAGACCAATTAGTGCAAAGATCCAGCGTTTTGGCCTGACGCGCCGTTCGGCACGGGAGCTCTGGGCCACTTGACTGACCAGGTCCAGACCTAGATTTTCGTCCTGAGGCTCGTCGCTGTGCTGCGAAGGGCTACGGTTCATTGTTTTGGAATCTCCCGAGAAGTTGTCGGTCTTTTTGTCATGTGCGCCAATGCGAACATACTCAAAAGCTTACTTTATAAAGATTGGGTAAAGCTGTGTACTAGACCGGGTGGTGCTGGTATTTTAAGCTCCGGCAAACCCATGTTGACGCCAGGCTTCATAGGCAACGACGGAAGCAGTATTGGCTAGGTTCAATGATCGTCGCCCGGGAAGCATGGGGAGTCGAACCAGGTCAGTCACTCGCTGGTGCGCCTTGTCTTCGGCGCTGAGTCCCACTGATTCTTTGCCGAACATGAGAATGTCACTGGCGTCATACGCCACATCTGTGTACATGGTGTTGCCCTCAGAGGTGAATGCGAAAACGCGGCCCTCACCTAGGGCTTCAAAAGCCGCATCAAGATTTTCATGCACGGTAACCACCGCAAGATCATGATAGTCCAAGCCGGCACGTCGGAGATTGGCATCTTCAAAGTTGAAGCCTAGGGGCTTGACCAAATGAAGCTCGGCGCCAGTGATGGCAGCTAGACGGATGGCATTACCGGAGTTGCCAGGAATTTCGGGAGCATTAAAAAGAATACGGAACACATCAACCAGTTTAAGCTCTAAGTGCCAGAAAACTGGTATCAGTACATTCTGTCGAGGAGTCGAGCAAGTACCGGACGATCAACAATGTTCGGTGAAGGGCCCGATCCGAGGAAAAGTTTCAACTCACGAATCAGTCCAGCAGCGTTCAACACGTTCGGACTGGAGGATAACGTGGGATCTGCCCGACGGTGATATTCAATGACCGGCTCATGAGGGTTTCCGTTGCCAGCAAGTACCAAAGTAAAAGCCACGACGTTCATCTGCATGAAGGAGCGCTGCATGCCGGTGATATTCAACGCCGGCGGCTGCGTCATCTTATTTCCATGGCGTAAGACGTTGCCATCAAAGGCGTAGTAGCCTTCAGGCAGAGTCATCGTATTGAGCACCGCCATGCGATAGCCGGCAACCAACACGTGGTCGAAGTGTCCACCACCCGGGGCGTTGAGTCCGTTGACTAAACGTGCAGCGGGAAGGATGTTGAGTACGTTTTTGGTCAACAAGTTGATGGTGTGCGTCTCCCGAGACATCCGCGACCGGGAACTAAACAATCCTCGCTTACGCGGTTCACCATGAACTCGTTGGATCGAGCGAGCCCTATCAAGCAATGTAAACGAAGCATCATCGAGCCGAGGTTCATACTCAGTTGCCAACTGCGCTTTGGGATGCTGAGGAGAGGTACGCAGTTTCTCATCATAGGCGCGTGAAGTGGTACCTGCCCGTGGTGCTTGACCAGGAGCCTGAAAAGACTTTTCAAACCTAGCATTGCCATGCTCATCTGAAAGGATCTGATAGGCCTGCTGGACCGTTTTGAATTGCTCCTCACTGCCACCTAAATCGGGGTGAGAAGCACGAGCCGCTTTGCGATACGCGATCTTGATTTCTTCAAGGCTTGCACTCTGAGGCACGCCAAGAATTTCGTAGGGGCTCGGCGAACTCATGATGCGGATATTTCCTCTCAAATGGGGCGTTTTCCATGACCGATGTCATTGGATCAAAACCCCATTAGAACATTTTAGCTTCCACTAATAGTAGTCAGCTTTTTCGTACCATGATGCTTGCTGGGTATTGTCTATTCTTATGGTCCCACCGGCTGAATATCAGCGTATCCACCTCGTCTTTCATCCCAATTCAGGTAAGGGGCTGGGCGCGCGTCGCGTCACCGAACTTGAAACACTGCTTTTCTCCTTGGGATTGCGTCCGCGAAGGTTAGATACTTCGAAAATTTCCGGCAGTGAGCTTGGTGAAGCGCTTGGCCAAGCTGACGCCGTAGTCGTTATTGGCGGGGATGGACTGATCCACCATGTGATCAAGCATTTGGCCCGGACACGCACTCCCATGGGGATCGTGCCAGCCGGCAGCGGAAACGACACCTGGAGAATGTCCTCAGTCCGGACAGTTGAGCAAACGCTACAGGACGTTGTTCGTTTCCTGACCGGAGACATCGAAGCAAGGCCAGTAGATTTGCTTGAACTGAAATATGCCAACCAAGATTCGCAGACCAAGGTCGCCATCGGTGCTGTGTCGTGGGGCTTTGAAGGCTTGGTGAATGAACGAGCAAAAAAACTACCGCGAAGCCTTGGTGGACTGCGTTACCTGGTCGGATTGGTGCTCAGCCTACCGAAGTTGCAACCTCACCGGACCGTGGTGCACAGCGAAGAATTCGACTTCCGAGGGCAAATCTATGCAGCCAGCATTGCCAATATTCGCTCGGTAGGTGGCGGGATCACCTTGTTCCCCCAAGCGGACTACACCGATGGGCTAGCGGATATCTCCTTGGTGAGCGGAAACCGATTACTTAAGGTGTTGCCGTACGTAGGACATATACTCTGCGGCAGAAAGCATCCGTACCGAGAAATTGCTCGCAGCTCACAGGTCAACGTGCAAACTACGGAAGCCAGCTATGCGGATGGCGAGCTCCTTGGGCACGGAGATTTTGAACTCTCGGTGCTACATCATGCGCTCTTGCTTATTCCCGGCGCCGATAGTCGCTAAAGAGCATCGAATCTTCTTCACATAACGAATGTAAGCGTAAGTGCCGGACCGCTTCCTGTGGGCCATGGGCGATCCTTTGACCGGAACCGGCGAGCACCATGGGGGAAAAACTCACGCACAACGAATCGAGACGGTCTGCTGCGATGAACTGGCCCAGCAAATGCGGACCACCCTCGGCATGGATGAATTCAAGTCCCCTAGAGGTGAGGATTTCAACGATTTGTTGGGGGTCGCAGCCTTCATTCACTTCAGCAACTTCAATAACTTCAACCTGTGCGGGGAATTGCGCACGGTGCTCCGGCGTAATCTCTGCGCTGGTAAAGAGCAATACCGGCACCGGGCTGAGCGTGAAGACTTCATTATCCGGTTTCAGATGGAGCCCATGGGAAACGATGGCTAATACCGGTTGAGCCGACATCCCCCGCGCTTCTCGCCATGCAATGTCCTCGGCACTGACTAGATCTCCTGCGTAGCCTTCGGCACGTACAGTTCCGGCACCGACGACGATGACATCGGCTAAACGACGAAGTAAACCGAAGATGCGTTTATCGCCGGGACTACCCAAACCTCCAGATAGTCCCTCACGCTGCGCACTTCCATCCACGCTGGAGATGAAATTAAATCGGATGAACGGACGTTGCGATGTGGCGTACCGCGCTAAGAGATTCGCTTCGTCAACGATGGGCAATGACTCAGGAAGCAGTGAACGCAAGGGGTGATCCTATCTGCTGGTTTCTCGTTCTGGATGAGCCGGTGGATTAACCTCGCCCATATTGTGAATTTGGTACGCAGGATCGCGCCAGCCTTGAGCCGCCTCGATCAGCCGAACCGTCTGCACCGACTCGACGATATTGTGCATTCTAATAATTCTTGCCCCACCCATAATGCACATGGTGGCCGCCACCATTGAGCCGACTAAACGCTCAGGCTTTGGCAGGTCAAGAGTTTCACCGATGAAGTCCTTATTTGAAACCGCCGCAAGCGCCGGATAGCCCAACGCGGCAATCGCTTCGAAATTCGCAGTGATATCCAAGGTGTGCCGAGTGTTCTTGTTCAGATCATGACCCGGGTCAATAATGATTTTTGACGCGTCGATACCAGCGTCCAGAGCCAACTGCACTTTTTGTTCTAGGTAATCGCGTACCTCCGCTACCACATCTTGATAATGCGGATGTGGGTAGATGGTGCGTGGCTTGGCTAGGGAGTGGGTCAGCACTAAATGAACATTGTTCCGCGCAACTACCTCGGCCAGCTGCGGATAAGCCAGTCCCGTGGTGTCGTTGATGGCATCGGCTCCGGCATCAATGGCTGCTTGGGCAACCTCTGGTAAGAAGGTGTCGGCAGAAATCACCACATCACTGTGCTCGCGTACAGCCCGAATCACCGGGACGATGCGCTCAGCTTCTTCTTGCCAAGGTAATTCTGGTCCGGGGGAGAAAGGCACCCCACCAATGTCCACCCAGTGTGCACCAGCCTGGACAGCCTGCAACGCTGAGGACACCGCCGCATCCAAACCGAAGGTAGATCCGGCATCGTAGAACGAATCAGGAGTGCGGTTGATCACTGCCATCACCGCGATTTCGCGTGCAAAGTTGATGCTTCGACGCGAAAAGTGGTGAACCGGAACCTTGAGTTCGGGCATAAACATTGAGCTGGTCTCCCTCGATCCGCGGACGCGCCGCTGAGTTGTGCTTTCTCCATTCATATCACTGGACGCATCACCGATGCGGGATATGAGCTGTTGCTGGTTAAGCTTGTAACATGCAGTTTTCCCATGTCTCAGCCACTCAGGGTCAATGGATCGTTGATTCCTGCGCCACAGCCGATCCATTGACAGTAGTCGCACAGATCCCGGTCGGCTATGAACGATACGCGCGGATCCTCCATCCGGCCTATGACGAAGATGATCAGGCAGTGCGCTGGGGGACTGTTGCCAATAGTCGCGGCCACATTTTCACCGCCGCGGATCTTTTTGAAACCATTGCCGGTTGGGATGCCCAGGGAAATCCAGCCACCGAAGATGCTTGGGAAGAAACTGACCTGCCGGTTGACGAACTACCTGTTGAACAGTGGCAGGCACTGGTCAAGATCCTGAGCGCCACCAACACCAAAGATTACTTTGTCGCTGGGTTGTGGAGTGGTTATGCCTTTATCGAGGGTGGGGAACGTATCCAGATTGATTATGAGGATGACCTAGAGCTCAGCGAAGAAGAGAACCGGGCCGCCGAAGCTGCAGCGCTCGCCGAGGCACAACGTCCAGCGTTTACAGCAGACGTTTTGGCAACTCCCGCATTAGAACTCGGTGGAGGCTACCGAAATTATCGACTTTTCGAAGTAGACGGCGAATTTCTGGCTAACCCGGTGTGGGCCACAACGGCAGATGGCGAGCAGCGTCAGCGCCCATCCTTGGTCTTTCCGCAAGACCACAGTTGGATGCTTTCCACCGAGCCCTATGACGACTGCACACTGATCGGTGGCTCGGCTCAACTTATTGAAGCTATTTTGCAAGACCCTGCACTGGAAGCCATTGAAGTCGGGCAATTCACACGCATTGGCCATTCAAACTAGGTAGGGAAAGCTCGTACCATTAAAACGATGAACAACTCCGCGGTATACCTAGATCACGCGGCAACTACCGATCTGAACCCAGCGGCGTTGTCGGCTATGACCGAGCAATTTTCGCAAACCGGAAACCCCTCCTCGCTTCATGGGGCCGGTCGCCGGGCTAACCGTGTAGTGGACGAGGCGCGCACTGCCATCGCGAAGGTTGCCGGTGCACACCCCACAGAACTGATCTTCACCTCCGGTGGAACCGAATCGGATAACTTGGCGCTCAAAGGCCTGTTCTGGAACCGGACTGCGAAGAATCCGCTAGCACGCAGTATCCTGGTTGCCGGAATCGAACATCACGCGGTGCTCGATACCGTCTCATGGCTAGAAGCTCATGAAGATGCCACGGCTTTATGGATGCCGGTGGACGCCGATGGGGTGCTTGATCTGCAAGCGGCGAAGGAGCTTATCGAGGAACACCATGAGCGAATCGCTCTGGGGACCATCATGTGGGCCAACAACGAGGTAGGTGCTATCCAACCGGTAGTTGCTTTCACCGCGCTTGCCGCAAAATATGGCATCCCAGTGCATAGCGACGCGGTGCAGGCTTTTGACTCCGTACCCACAAATTTTGCTACCAGTGGTTTGGCTACCATGGCGGTTAGCGCCCATAAAATTGGTGGTCCGGTAGGAATCGGAGCGCTCTTTGTGCGCCGTGACGTAGTACTGATGCCGGTCCAGCACGGTGGCGGACATGAACGCAAACTCCGTTCAGGAACGTTGAACGCCGTGGCCGCGGCGGGGTTTGCGGCGGCCGCTACTGCGGTCCATGAGACATTGGCGGCAGAAAGCGCGCGATTGAGTGAGCTTCGCGAATACGCGGTCCAAAATATTACCCGGCTTGTTCCCGACGCGGTGCTCAATGGTCCACGAGATGAAGACAATGCAGGTCTGCGACTTCCAGGAAATCTGCATTTCACTTTTCCCGAGTGCGAGGGCGATTCCTTGCTATTTCTCTTAGACATGGTGGGAATTGCCTCGTCTACCGGTTCAGCCTGCACCGCAGGAGTACCGCAACCATCGCACGTCTTGGTGGCCATGGGCCGGGATGCGCGCAGTGCCCGAAGTGTGCAACGCTTCACTTTGGGGCATAGAACAACGCATAAAGACGTTGACATACTTTTAGAAGCTCTGCCAGATGCCTATCAACGGGCTAAGAAAGCCGGTATGGCGGCAGACGAAAGCAGTATTCACACAGCAGGGACGGGTTTTACAAGATGAAGGTACTAGCAGCGATGTCCGGTGGCGTCGATTCGGCGGTAGCCGCAGCACGTGCGGTTGAAGCCGGTCACGACGTGGTTGGCGTCCACCTAGCGCTCTCTCGCATGCCCGGAACTTTGCGCACCGGCTCACGTGGCTGTTGCACGTTGGAGGACTCCAATGACGCATGGCGTGCCTGCGACAAACTAGGGATCCCATACTACGTTTGGGACTTTTCGGATCGTTTTGCCGAAGACGTAGTCCAGGACTTCGTTGATGAGTATGAAGCTGGACGCACGCCAAACCCTTGTATGCGGTGTAATGAGAAGATCAAGTTTGCCGCACTGCTGGAAAAGGCACTCGCCTTAGGCTTTGACGCGGTATGCACCGGTCACTATGCCAAGGTCTTGCGCGATACGGAAGGCAACCCAGAATTGCACCGCGCCGCCGATTGGGCGAAGGACCAGTCCTACGTACTTGGTGTGCTCACCCATGAGCAGCTAGATCATTGCATGTTCCCGCTGGCTGAAACGCCTTCGAAGGCCGAAGTTCGCGCCGAGGCGGCCGCTCGCGGTCTGACTGTGGCGAATAAGCCAGACAGCTACGATATTTGTTTCATTCCTGATGGTGATACCCGCGGCTGGTTGGCCGAGCGTATCGACATGAAGCCAGGCGAGATCGTTGATCAAGACGGTAACCAGCTGGGTGAACACGGTGGCGCGCAAGCCTTCACCGTTGGTCAGCGTAAGGGGCTTCGCTTGGGCCGGCCAGCAGCTGATGGCAAGCCTCGTTTCGTGCTGGAAATCCGTCCCAAGGACAACAAGGTGATCGTGGGGCCAGAGGCTTTACTCTCCGTTGACGAGCTGCGCGGTATTCGCATCTCCTGGGCAGGGGTTCCGATTCCGGAGATCATCACTGGCGAAGAATTCGATTGCATGGTGCAGGTTCGCGCCCATGGCGATCCGGTGGATGCCAAGGCACATATGGAGCGTAGCGAAGGATCTGACGTCTTGGTAGTCCAGCTGCCCGAAGGCATGCGTGGAGTGGCACCTGGACAAACCATGGTGGTTTACCAAGGTACTCGTGTGCTGGGCCAGGCCACCATCGACAAAGCCCGGTCTACCTCATGGGATTCGAGCAAGGTCAGCTAGGTTTTAGTAAGGATAGACGCCTCGGAGCAGCGAAATAATTTCACTGCTCCGAGGCGTTTTTTCATGACCTGCGTGAGGTTTTGATGTTCCATAGTTCTGCTTCGCGAAGCGGAGCGCCGGTGTCGAAAGCGTTTGGGATAGGGACCGGATCTCCGGAGCAATCCTTGCTTGTAGGCGGTTTCCTGCGCACAGCGAGTACGCAGTACGTGCTGGATTTGTCGCTCCTGTTTGTCGCCCGTGATACCGGTCCAAAGCGTTTGGATACAGGCCTAAGATGCCCGTGCCTTATAGTCTCCAACAATTCTCAAAAAGAAAATGTGATTGCTCTAGCCGGGTAGTCCTGTTGGCTCGCTTGCTTGGGAGCAGGCATGCTCAGCTGTGGATCCGAAAAGAACGGGCGCCGGTGTGCTTCGACGGATCGTTGTCCTAGACGACGTTGGAGTTCATGAGGTAGTTCGTTGATTACCTTGTCGAAGCGGCAGAGACCTCTGGGTGATGGCCATCAGCGCGGCCTTGAAGCATTTTTAGCTTCTTCGAACTTCCCTCCAGCAGCATCAAAAAGTACCTTGGACGCAAACTCCTCGCTCATTGAGTACCGTGGTGCGACAACGGTCATCTAACAGGAATGCCAGTCCTGGGAGGGCTAAGGAACTATGAGGGGCAACGTTAGTTGCGAAGGCGTTTGGCTTGGATTCTTGGTTGAATGATTCCAAAGATCAGATAAAAAAATGTCCAGAGTACAGCTCCGGTTATCAAGAATATGCCAAATGTCGACAGGTAATCTAAGGGACCATTAAGAACGAACCATCCGCTCAAATACAGTGCGGGTAGGACTGTACAAAGCATGATTCCAAAATGGATCAAAGACTGGATTTGTAGTGTCCAGCGGTCCACTTGATAAACCACAGAAGCGCCACTTGTAGCAGCGATTATCACCCCCACCGCGAACGTACTCCGGGCGTTAATGGAGTCGCCTTGCACGGCCAGCATCACTGCGATGGCCCCCAAGATTAAGAGCGGAACACCTGCCAAGATTAGACCGAGACGTTGTGGCGACATGCCTAGATTCTATTGCTTATGGAACGAATAATGCGAAAAGTTGAGTAACTATTCAATGTCAGTACAGCCAAAGACAATTTTTCTACTTTTGCTGGTCAGCGAGTCAGCCAAGAAGGATCTACTGTACGGGGCACACCTGCCCCTAGAGGCATCTGCCTAGGAACAGGTGATACTGCGACACTCCTTCACGCTAGGAACGGTAGTAGTAGCTCGAAGTTTTGATCACTGATACCTGGCATGTGGGGTGAACGAATGGTTCAGAACCGAACTCAATACAACGATCCATTCTGGATCAGGGTGAGATTTTTTTTGGGGCAATTGACGTCAGCTTTTCCTCTACTTAGACAATGAACCTCAGGGTAGTTACGTTTTTGATTGGACGGTGCTGTCTAGGTCGTTTGACGCATGGGTTGTCCACAGCAGGCAATTGAGTTTTCGGAAGTGACCTAGGGTAGGAGCCATCAGCTAGTTTGCTGGCTCTTCAGGATTGAGGGTGTAAACGCCGTCTAAACCCACCGGTCTCCAACAACGACCGGGCGATATAGTGCGCCAGATTCTTGAACCCCAACGCGATACCTCGCAGATGCTCCAACCTGCCATTCAAAGCCTCGGTAGGACCATTCGAACTACCAATATGATCAAAGTACGCGAGAATGTCCGTCTTCCTCCTGCGCAGGGTGCCGCCGAGCTTTTTCAGCTCCGGCAACCCTTTCGGTACCTTCGTGCCAACTTCGTTGATCAGTTGCTCCAAGGCCCACCGTCCGACCTCGGGCTTCGGTTGCCGGTAGGCATCCACCATCTTCTGATACACGCTCCAGACCAATTGAACCGGCTCATACTCCGGCTCCTTGAACAGGTCTTCAAGCTTGGTCTTCTGCTTTTCCGTAGCCAAGGATAGTCCCGTGGTCAGCGTTCGCCTGCACTTGTAAAGCGGGTCATCCTTGCGTCCTCGACGCCCATGTTGCTCACGTTGAATCCGTTGCCGGGTCTGGTCCAGCGCCTCGGAACCTAGTTTGACTACATGGAATGGATCCAACACCTCCACCGCGTGGGGTAGCTCCTCGACGGCAGCTGTTTTGAAGCCGGTGAAACCGTCCATTGCGACGACTTCAATGCCCTGTTTCCATTGTTCTTCTTGATCAGCCAGCCAGGTTTTGAATACAGCTTTGGATCTTCCAGGGACCATGTCGATCAGTCGTGCGGTACCGGTGCCGTCACGCACCGCGGTGAGGTCCACAATCACGGTGACGTATTTGTCGCCGGTTCGGGTATGCCGCCAAACATGTTCATCGACTCCCAGCACTTTGACCCCGTCGAAGCGGGTTGGATCATCAATCAGTAAGCGTTGACCTTCAGCCAGCACAGCCTCATTGGCGGTATTCCAGGTGACGCCGAGGCCTTCGGCAATTCGGGAGACTGACAAGTGGTGGCAGACCAGTCCAACCAGCGCCCAGCGTAGCCCGGTCCTGCTGATTTTCTGGCGTGGCGCTACTGCTTGGGACAGCTCTTCACGCCAGACTCGTTGGCAATTGGCGCAACGGTGGCGGCGGTGTTTGATGACTAGGACAGTGGGACGCCAGCCCAATGGTTCGTGGGCGAGGCGGCGGGTGACGGTATCGCGTGGAATGCCTGCTGCTCCGCAGGTTTGGCACCAAGGGGTCGGGTTGGTGACGTGGCAGAGGATTTCGGCTTTCGCTGCGCTCAGGTGTTGCCCGATTGCGGTCAGTCCCAAGCCGTCAAGATTGGTGAAAGTGGTGAGGTCTGGTGCGGTGAAGGTAGGATTGAGCAACGTCGAGGTCTTTCGAAAATGGCTAGTGTGGTAACTTCCATTCTTCTGGAAGACCTCGACTTTTTCGTGCTCGGCGACATGCCCGGGAATCGGGGTGTTGGTTTCAGGTGGTTACACTCTTATTCCTGAAGAGCCAGTTTGCTGGTTCAGAGCTGCGGGTTCCTGATGAAGAACCTTTCGACTTTGCGATCATGACACCACGCGAAGCGCCGGCGCAGGGGATAGCCGTTGAATCCTGCGCAGAAGGGCCTCGTCCAGAAATGAAGCAAGTAGGAATTGCTGTTCCCGAATAATATTCGGGTTTCACTGCCTAATTCCCGGGTTATGGGATATGCAGATGGTCAGGCAGAACTGGCTTTTATCGGTGCAACTTAGCAAGCGCAGAAGTGTGGCATGAGCCAAGAAATCTTCTAAGAAATACAAACGGCTGGGCTCAAGAATCCATAAATGATTCTTGAGCCCAGCCTTTTGATCTACTGCGAAAGCTTAGTTGCCGTCTTCGTCGACGATGCCAAACATGCGTGCGGAAATGTCTTGGTACTCCACGCGGGTTTTCCCAGAGTCTAGTGCCGGAAGTTGTGCTGGAGAGTGAATGGCGCAGTGCACGAAGTCGAAGTTTGGCCACCATTTCTTGGGACGTTCGTATTCGTCCTGCCCGCAGACGATGCAGGTGAGGTGGACCCATACTGGGCGGGCTCCGGCTTTGCGGTTCGCCCGAGACTGCACTAACCAGGCCGGTGGGTTTGCATTGAGCTCGGCAAATTCCTTCTCGCTCATGCGCGGGGCAATGCCATGGCGCTTGGCCATTTCCATGGGAATATCCAACGCAATTGCTGCATCTCTACGTGTCATCATCGTGTCCAAGCCTAGAGTACGGGGACTTTGTTCGGTATATGTCTTTGCTCTCGGCTGCGCTACATGCAAGACAAAGCGAGGCGCGGGTCACCTGATGGTGCGAGCCAGATCTCAATTTATGTGGGAAAATCGGGTTATTCATTCGCCTTTGGTGACCTCAATCACCTAGGCTGTATGAAGCATGTGCTAACTATCACTCCGCACATGTTCTACAACAAGAGAAGGATTGCTCATGGCCAGCAAAAAGAACGGTATGCGACTCGCAGCTGCCGTTATCGGCATTTCCGCCCTCGCCCTGACCGGTTGTACCGGTCCATCGTCGAATGACGCGGGCAACGGCGGATCCGATGAAGCCAGCAGTGCCCCCATCACCCTGGGCACCACTGACAAGGTAACGTCGCTTGACCCAGCGGCTTCCTACGACAACGGTTCGTTCATGGTCATGAACCAGATCTACCCATTTGTACTGAACTCGGAGCCAGGCTCTCCAGATCCCTCCAACGACATGGCCGAGTCGGCCGAGTACACCAGCCCCACCGAATTCACGGTGAAGCTGAAGGCTGGTCTCAAGTGGGCTAACGGCCACGACTTGGACTCCAAGGACGTGAAGTTTTCCTTCGACCGCCAGCTAAAGATTGCTGACCCGAACGGCCCTTCCTCGCTGTTAGGCAACATGGAATCGGTTGAAGCTCCGGATGCCACCACCGTGGTCTTCAAGCTCAAGGTAGCCGAAGACCAGACCTTCCCACAGGTGCTCACTTCGCCGGTTGGACCCATCGTTGATGATGAGGTCTTCCCAGCCGACAAGGTGCTGGATGACAAAGAAATCGTTGACGCTAAGGCCTTCGGTGGCCAGTACACCATCGATTCTTACAACAAGAACAACTTGATCTCCTTCGCTGCTAATGACGCGTACCAAGGCGTGCTTGGTGCTCCGGCAAACTCCAAAGCGGCAATCAAGTACTACGCCGATGCCAATAACCTCAAACTCGAGGTTCAAGAGGGCAAGATCGACGTTGCTTGGCGTTCACTGACGCCAACCGACATTGAAGACCTAGGCAAGGAAGAAAACCTTGCGGTCCATAAGGGCCCCGGTGGCGAGCTTCGCTACATCGTTTTCAACTTCGACTCCATGCCGTTTGGCGCTAAGACCACCGATGCTGATCCGGCTAAGTCCTTGGCAGTACGCCAGGCTGCTGCACACCTGGTAGACCGTCAGTCAATCGCCACGAATGTTTACAAGGACACTTACACCCCGGCCTATTCCTACGTCCCACAGGGCTTCACCGGTGCAATTGAGCCGTTGAAGGACATGTACGGTACCGATGGAAAGCCAGATGCTGCCAAGGCCAAGAAGGCTCTAGAAGACGCAGGAGTAAAGACTCCGGTCAAGCTGGCGTTGCAGTACAACCCGGACCACTACGGACCGAACTCCGGTGACGAGTACGCACTGGTTGAAAAGCAGCTTGAAGCAGATGGCCTCTTCGATGTTGACCTGAAGTCGACCGAGTGGGTTACCTACCAGAAGCAGCGTGTCACCGACTACCCGGCCTACCAGCTGGGTTGGTTCCCTGACTACTCGGATGCTGACAACTACCTGTCGCCGTTCTTCGCCACCGACAACTTCCTGTCCAATGGCTACGACAATAAGGAAGTCGACTCGTTGATTTCCGAGCAGCGCGGTCAGTCCGACGTTGCAGAACGTACCGCATCGATCGAGAAGCTACAGACCATGGTCGCCGAAGATCTGTCGACCTTGCCATTGTTGCAGGGCTCGCAGGTAGCAGTAGCGGGCAAGGACGTTCAGGGTGTTGAAAAGACCTTGGACGCATCCTTCAAGTTCCGCCTTGGCGTGCTGAGCAAGTAGTCTCTGCCTCGCCATAAGAACACCTAAGACCAGGGGATCTACCCAAGTGCAGAAGTTTCTGCTCCACAGGTAGATCCCCTTGGCATGTCCACTTTGGACCAAGCACCAAAATTCTGATCCTGATACTAAGGACAAAAGATGACAATCACGTCGCAAACGGGCACAACACCTAGCCCGACACCTGCGCGCAAACCAGCGAAGCAGAAAGGCGGAGGTTTCCTCCGCTATCTGATTACCCGCTTTCTGCTGATCATTCCCACCGTTTTTATCCTCATCACGGTGGTCTTCTTCCTCATGCGCGTCACCGGTGATCCAATTACCGCGGCCATGGGTGGACGCCTAACCCCTGACCAACTAGCTATAAGAATCCATGAGGCTGGCTACGACCGTCCAGTCTTTATTCAATACATTGAATATCTAGGTCAAGTATTCTCCGGAAACCTCGGACGAACGATGAGCGATAATCGTGCAGTGACCGAAGTACTGGTCACCTACGGCGCGGCCACCTTAGAACTGGCTATTAACGCGGTCATCGTCGCTCTCGCAGTGGGCATTCCCCTGGGCCTCGTGGCCGCAAAATTCCGTGATCGCTACCCCGATGCAGTATTGCGAATCTTGGCAATTCTTTCCTACGCCACCCCGGTGTTCTTTGCCGGGTTGCTGCTGAAGCTAATTTTTGGGGTCTGGCTCGGTTGGCTGCCAATTAGTGGTCGCGCCGATTGGCAGACCGAACTAGCGCTGACTGGACTGCAGAACCCTTCCGGAATTTACTGGTTGGACGCCTTACGTAGCGGCAATATGGCCGCCCTAGGCGATGTCACTGCCCACGCGCTACTTCCTGCTTTGGCCTTGGGCCTGCTCACCGGTGGCGTGTTCTTGCGCCTAGTGCGCACCAATGCGATCGGAACGCTGGGCCGCGAATATGTGGAAGCCGGACGCTCCCGTGGTGTCAGTGAATTCCGCTTGGTGACCAAGCACGCTTACCGCCCGGCGTTGATCCCGATCATCACCGTGATGGGTCTGCAGATCGCTATGTTGCTCGGTGGTGCGGTACTGACCGAGACCACCTTCGAATGGGCCGGACTCGGCTTTAAACTCGCTGAGTATCTCACCGCCCGTGACTTTGTCGCCGTGCAGGGCATCGTGGTGGTGCTCGCAATTATCGTGGCTGTCACCAACTTTATTGTTGACATCCTTGCGGCCCTGATCGATCCGAGAGTCAGGTACTAACCATGAGTATCCCTTCGCTAGCTTCAGCCCGTAAGCCCTGGTTCGCTAGGCTCCCGGTAGTTTCGCACTTGCGCATGTCCTCTGGCCTGCAACGCGGAATGCTCATCGCAGGCCTCGTACTATCGGTGCTGTTCATCGTGTCGGCGCTTTTTGCTCCATTGATTGCTCCGTTCGACTTTGCGCAATCCTCCGATATGTCAGGTGACTTCCCGCGTCAATCGGCACCCGATGACAAATTTATTTGGGGCACCACCGTCACCGGCTACGACGTATTTTCACGCACCATGTATGGTGCACGTACCGCGATCTGGGTCATTATTGCCGCCGTGCTGATGTCCCTATTTATCGGTGTCCTGCTGGGCCTGATCTCCGGTTACCTCGGCGGCTGGTTTGACCGCATCATGGTGGTCCTGGCTGACGCGATCTACGCTTTCCCTTCCTTGCTCCTTGCCATCGTTATGTCGATTGTGATTTCTCAGGGGCAATCAAGCCTGTGGGGCGGCATCATGGCAGCGGCGATTTCCATCACCGTGGTCTTCATCCCGCAGTATTTCCGTGTGGTTCGCGCCGAGGTCATGCGACTGAAGGCAGAACCATTCGTGGAGTCGGCACAAGTTATTGGCTCAAGCCCGTGGCGCGTGATGTTCACGCACCTATTGCGTAACGCCACCCGCACACTGCCATTGATCTTCACCTTGAACGCGACCGAAGCGCTGCTCACCTTGGCAGGGTTGGGCTTCTTGGGGTTCGGCATCGAACCGACTGCTGCCTCAGAATGGGGCTTCGACCTCAACCGCGCGATGTCTGACGCCACCAGTGGCATCTGGTGGACCGGATTGTTCCCTGGCCTTGCCATCGTATTAACGGTGATGGGCCTGACCCTGGTGGGCGAATCAATGAATGATTTGAACGATCCACGGTTGCGCCGTTTTAGCCGCAAAAAAGCACAGCGCATCACGCAGGCAGGAGTCACCCGGTGAACAAGAAACTGAATACAGATCCGCAAAGCAACGATGATGTGTTGCGCATTGAAGACTTGAACATCGACTTTGTCACCGATGCCGGGGCAGTCCCGGCGGTTCGCGGTGTTGATCTGAGCGTCAAACCGGGGGAGATCCTGGCCATCGTTGGCGAATCCGGATCCGGTAAATCGGTGACCGCGCGCACCGCGCTAGGCATTTTGGCCGAGAATGGTGCTTCGCATGGAGCGGTGTACCTCAAGGGCAAAAATATGCTCACGCTTCATGGCTCAGCTTTGCGCGCAGCGCGAGGCCGCGATGTGTCGATGATTTTCCAGGAGCCCTCCACCGCACTGAACCCGGTGTACACCGTGGGCTGGCAGATTATGGAAGGCATCCGCGCGCACACCAAGGTGTCGAAGAAGGAAGCCAAAGCACGCGCCATCGAGGCAATGCGACAGGTAGGTATTCCGGATCCCGAACAACGGGTGGATTACTATCCGCACCAGTTCTCCGGCGGACAGAAACAGCGTGTGGTCATCGCTTCGGCGCTGGCACTGAAACCAGCTCTGATTGTTGCCGACGAACCGACCACCGCGTTGGATGTCACGGTACAGGCAGAAATCTTGGCCTTGCTCCGCAACCTTCGCGACGAGTTGGGTACGGCAATCGTGATCATTACCCACAATATGGGTGTGGTTGCCGATATTGCCGATCGGGTCATCGTGATGAATCACGGGCAGGTCGTGGAGCAAGCTCCAGCAGTTGAGCTTTTCGAAAACCCGCAAGATGACTACACCAAGTCATTGCTTGCGGCGGTCCCACACCTGGGACGCAATTCTTCCTCAGAAGGTTTGAACGAACGACCACATTCTCGGGCTGAGGTACTGGTCGAGGCCAAGGGCTTACGCGTGCACTTCCCAGGGCGCATGGGTGCCCCAGGTTTTACCGCGGTCAACGGAGTGGATCTAAAAATTCATGCCGGTGAAGTCTATGGACTGGTCGGTGAGTCAGGTTCCGGTAAGACGACCATTGGTCGCAGTATCGCGGGTCTGAACAAGATCACCGATGGCTCACTTAATGTGTTGGGCTATGAAATGGCGCAGTACAAAGAACGAAGCTTCAAACCACTGCGTAAGCAGATTGGGTTTGTGTTCCAAGATCCGGCGGCAAGCTTTAACCCGCATCTGACTGTGGGTGAATGCGTCGCCGAACCGCTGAACGTGCACCGAGATCTGAATCCATCACAGACCCGGGCAAAAGTTGCTTCGCTCTTAGAAGCGGTTCAATTGCCAGGTGCTTATGCAGACCGTTATCCGCATGAGCTTTCCGGCGGGCAGCGTCAACGTGCATCTTTGGGGCGTGCCTTGGCACTTGAACCAAAATTGTTGATCGCTGATGAACCAACCAGTGCGTTGGACGTTTCGGTACAGGCGAAGGTTTTGGATTTGTTCCGTGAGCTTCAAACCGAGCTTGGCTTCGCAGCCTTGTTCGTCTCCCACGACCTAGCAGTCGTTGACATGCTGGCCTCGTGGGTGGGCGTGCTATACCGCGGTTCATTGATCGAGGAGGGTCTTGGCTCGCAAGTTCTCTCGAATCCGCAGAACGACTATACCCAGCGTTTGATCGCTTCCCTGCCGGTTCCGGACCCCCGCGAACAGGCCGAGCGACGCAAGCTGATTGAAGAACTGAACCGCGCTTAGGCGTAGTTAACGTTTTTGCCCCGACAACCGATCTTGGTTGTCGGGGCATCGTCACTTAATGGGAAATATAGGAGGTGAACACGTAAACTAAAGACCATGAGCGAGCCGAACAATACTGTGCCCAGCGAGGAATTCGACCCGCATGCCAGCTCCCTGCCTGGAGAGGTTGAGCAGGCAGTCCTCGACGAGTTATATGCAATCCGCGGGAGCATCGATAATTTTGATGCCCAGCTGGTCTATCTGCTTGCCGAACGTTTTAAAGCCACCCAGCGTGTGGGGCTACTGAAAGCTCGCCACGATCTGCCGCCAAGCGACCCAAACCGTGAAAAAGCACAAATTCAGCGGCTGCGTTCGCTAGCCCATGAGGCGCACCTTGACCCGGAATTTGCGGAGAAGTTTTTGAACTTCGTTATTTCCGAAGTAATCCGACACCACCAAAACATTTCTGACGCGCATAAAAATGACTGAAACCGGTGACGATTTCGCCCGCTCGGATGTTTTCGTCACTTCGTTCTGCCACTTTCCGGGGCAGGAACCGATGGAGATCCATAAGGTTGTTCGTGGGGAACTAGGCGAACCAAATCTTGCGGTCATGCCACAGCTGGCCGAACGTGGAGTAGGCGCAGACCCTTTGGGGCGAAGTACCTCGATGGTTAGCGACATGGGATTCGATTTGCAGCCTCATGGTTGGCGCATCGGTGTTGGCGATGGCATTGATGCCCGCCGAGCTCGTAGTTTCCTCAGAAGCGACGAAAACCTGGTTGCCGACGTTCTGGGAGCCGAGAAGAAGCCAGCTCAACGCCTCAAAGTTTCGGTGCTGGGACCATGGTCGTTAGCAGCGGGACTGTATTTGAGCCACGGCGAGCGAATCTTGATTGATCACGGTGCCCGACGAGACATTCTTCAGGCCTATGCAGACGGGGTAAAGCAACATTTTCTCCGCCTGCGTTCAAGCACCTCGATTAGACAGTTCACGGTTCAACTTGACGAGCCTGAGCTTCCCGGCGTACTTGATGGAACGCTTCCCACCGCCAGTGGATATCGCACGCTGCGTTCAATCCCGCGCGCCGAAGTCCGCGAAGTTTATGCTCAATTTGTGCAAACCATGGCACAGATTGAGGGCACCAGCGTGATCGTTAACCTGCCCGGAGCCGATACTGACTGGATCAAACGCGTTGATATTCTGCATCAGGCAGGTGTCAACGGGTATTTGATTGACCCACCATCGATGAACCACCCGCGATGGGAGCGGATGGCATCTTTGATCGAATCCGGTTCACAAATTTATTTGCAACTCTTAACCCCGGGTATGCGAGCACCTGGCGTGGTCGAAGGCGTGCATCACGTGTTGCGTCCGTGGCAGCAATTAGGTCTTCCGTTGACGCGCCTAGGCCAACTAACACTCATGCCGGCTACGAGCTTCGCTCACTCTAGCTCTAGCCAGGTCATTGAGTGCCTGCAACACCTCACCGGTTATGCCCAAGCTCTGGATCAAACCCGAGTGGATGCATAGAAGAAGTCTTGATTCGTGCGGTCACACCACGAAAGTGGGGGTGCATCATGTATCTTAGAAAGAGTGGGGAAAGTAAAAGTACCCGTTTAGGTCTCGTGGCTTATGCCAATGCTTTCGGTTTCAGGGGGATGTTGTATGAAGGCTCGGATTTTAGTCGTCGACGATGACGAGGCGCTGTCGGAGATGATCGGCATCGTCCTACAGAATGACGGCTTTGACGCATCATTCTGTTACGACGGATCCGGAGCCCTAGAAGCATTCCGCGAATCAAATCCCGATCTAGTCCTGTTGGACCTGATGTTGCCTGGGATTGACGGCATTGAGGTATGCAAGCAGATCCGTGCTGAATCTGATGTACCGGTGGTCATGTTGACGGCCAAATCAGATACCGCCGACGTAGTGCGCGGGCTAGAATCTGGGGCAGATGACTACGTACCCAAGCCATTTAAACCAGCCGAGCTGGTAGCGCGCGTCCGTGCACGCTTACGCCCGAATGAGACTCATGCGGCAGAAACTTTGACCGTAGGAGATGTCTCCATTGACGTCGCCGGACACCGAGTGACCCGCGCGGATAAACAAGTTTCGTTAACTCCTTTGGAATTTGACCTATTGGTCACCATGGCACGTAAGCCTTGGCAGGTCTTTAGCCGTGAACAGCTATTGGAGGCAGTCTGGGGTTACCGTCACGCTGCCGACACCCGTCTGGTCAACGTGCACGTGCAGCGTTTGCGTTCAAAAATTGAGGTAGATCCCGAGAAGCCACAGGTCATTCAGACCATTCGCGGTGTGGGTTACAAGGCTGGTACGGCAAGTTGAGTGAACACGCCACGACCGGAAACGAGATTGTGCCGGTCGATGCGCGTGTCCAAGTCCCTCCGGTAGCTCCTGCATTCTTGCGCTTGAAGCTCTGGATTCGGCGACCAATCGAATGGATTCGCCAGCGCTGGCAGCGACACTTGATGTATCGCACGGTGATTTCCACCCTGCTCTTTACCTCATTAGCGCTGTTAGCAGCCGGCGCCTTTCTTTCCAACCAGATTTCCTCTGCGCTTTTCAGCGAACGCTTCAACCAGATTTCCAAAGAATCTGAACGTGGCCTGACCCAGGCGCGTTCTATTTTGGAATCGGCATCAACCACCGACCGTGTCTCTACCCAGTCATTGGTCAACTCGACACTGGCCACGCTTGAAGGTGATGGAGCCACGGTGATCCGTGACTTCGTGCTCAAACCAGTTCCGGTGGCGGGCGATGAGAACCTGTATGTAGGACCAACGGCGTCAGGCTCCCTGACAACTCGCGTTGTTCCCGACGATCTTGCCGAAAGCGTTCAGAACAATTCGGGGATTTTCTGGCGTTCCATTGAGCTTGGCGTGGACTCTGAACGGCAACCCGGGATTATTATCGGCACTAAGGTACTCATCCCGCCGGGCCGTGAATACGGACTCTATCTGGTTTATGACTTGTCCAGCGTGCAAAGCACCTTAGAATTCATCAACCGTGCCATGGTCTTCACCGGCCTAGTGCTCCTGTTGGTCGTTGGGTTCATTTCTTGGTCTGTTTCCCGCACCGTAGTTCGTCCCGTGGCCGATGCCGCTTATGTTTCGGAACGTATTGCTGCCGGCGATCTTGATCGCAGAATGAAGGTTGCGGGTAAAGACGAAGTTGCACGTTTGGGAACCGCCTTTAACCACATGGCGCAGTCGCTGCAAGAACAGATCACGGCGCTCAATAATCTTTCGGCTATGCAACAACGTTTTGTTTCAGACGTTTCTCATGAATTGCGGACCCCGCTGACGACGGTGCGCATGGCAGCCGAGCTGATTCACGATGCACGTGAGAACTTTGATCCGCTCACCTCACGTTCCGCGGAGCTGATGTACGAACAAATCGAGCGATTCCAGAACCTGCTCAACGATCTGCTTGAAGTCTCCCGGTTCGATGCAGGAGTCGCGGTGCTTGATCGTGAATCTACTGATTTAAATGTCATCGTTCGTAAGGTGATCGACATTGCCACTCCGGTCGCTGATGAGTACGGTTCGATCATTCGATTTAACGCCCCGGCGGAGGGCTGTGTCGCAGAATTTGATCCGCGTCGAGTGGAGCGCATTGTACGAAACTTGGTGTTAAACGCGGTGGAGCATGGTGAGCAGAACCCCATTGATATCACCATCGGACAGAATGACTCATCCGTTGCGGTCACCGTGCGTGACTACGGCATCGGTATGAGTCCCGAAGCCAGCCAGCACGTTTTTGATCGATTCTGGCGCGCAGATCCGGCTCGCGCTCGCACCACGGGCGGATCCGGCCTGGGACTTTCCATTTCTATGGAAGACACTCGCTTGCATGATGGACGTTTGGAAACCTGGGGAAAGAAGGGTGTTGGATCGGTATTCCGGCTCACCTTACCTCGAACCGAATTCGATTCCATTTCCTCCTCACCGCTTCCTCTGGAACCGTCCGTGACCGAAGAGATCGTTGGATTGCTTGGGGATTCCTTCCCGCTGACCGGCGAAGTGCCAAAGATTGGTTACACCCCACTGATTTTGGATGACGAAGATATTTTGATTGAGGATGAAATTTCCCTCAAACCTATGGATCCAACAGACGGCCAAGGGGAGAGTAAATAATGCGCCTACGTCTACCTCAGCTCCTGGCACTCATACTGACCGGACTCTTAGTACTGGCTGGTTGCGCTACTATTCCGCGCAATTCGATGGTGCAACAGATCGAGGCCGAGTCTAATCAGGAAGAGTCCCAGCCCTTCCGCTTCGACGCGCAAGGCCCCACTGAGGGATCGGACGCGCGGCGTATCGTTGAGGGGTTTGTTGAGGCCGGGCGTTCGGTCCTTGAAGATTATGCGCTCTCACGCGAATTCATGACTCCCGAACTGGGTGCCGACTGGCGAGGTGATAGCCGCACCCTGATTTACGAGGCAATGAACGTGCTGACCGGGGCCGACAGCAATCGGTATACGATACAGCTTGAAATATCAGGCGAAATAGATGCGATGGGCGTCTATACCCAGGAACCAGAGCACTCCACGCGTGCGGTGGATGTTGAAGTGACCAAGGTCGAAGACCAATGGCGGATCTCAAAGGCCCCAGACGGCATCATGCTTGAGTCAAGCTCCTTCAGCAAGATTTTCTCGCCCCAGACTATTTATTTTTACGACTCCAGTTTCAACTATTTGGTGCCTGACGTCCGGTGGTTCACCTCTGGCGCCGGCACCACGACTTCCATGGTGGAAGCGCTGCTGGCCGGCCCCGCACCCTATCTGCAGAACGCTGTAGTTTCTGCTTTTTCTCCAGCTAGCACTCTTGTGCGTTCAGCAGTGCCGGTACAAGACGGTGTGGCGACGGTTGACCTTAGCGCCGAAAGCATTCGGGAATCCTCCGACCGTGCGAAGCAATTGATGCAGCAACAACTAGAGCAAACGCTGACCGCCTTGTCCTCGGTCAGTACTGTGCGCATGTTGCAAGAGGAAACCGAAGTAACCCTGGGCGCTCCAGCAGCGAACTTTGTTACCGCGCAAATTAATCCAAGTACTCCAGACACACTCATCGCGATCTCCAACGAGTCGCTGGTGTACGTCAAGGGACGTTCGATTATTCCCGTCGGTGGCGTGCCAGACATCTCGGCTTATCACCCGCGCAACCCGGCTATGTCAGCGGTGGGCAATAGATACGCTTTCCTGAACGGAAAATCCACTCAGTTGATGACAATCAATGAAAGTGGACGAGTCGGGCTGGCCGCTACGGGCGGGGCCTTGATCCGGCCATCGATTGATGTGGCTGGCTGGACCTGGACAGCGGACAACGCGGCGGAGCATCCCTTACTAGTAGTTCCGGAAGACGTGGCCGGGCAAGGCGAAGCCCGCCCGATTAGCGTGTCGTGGCTTGAGGATACGAAAGTAACCTCGCTATCGATTTCCCGAGATGGGGCCAGGGCGTTGATTGTTGCCGAGAAGAACAATGAATCAACCGTATACATTGCCGGAATAGTGCGTGACGCCGATGGCGTTCCGCGTGGCCTGAGCGATGAACCAATGAAGGTCTACCCCTCCGTTCCGGTATCAACGGCGGTCTGGGACTCGGACCGGTCAATTATCGTGGCTAAACTGAGCACCACCGAACAGGTAGCTGCCGAGCAGCTCACCTTTGAACATGGTTCGGAACGCTTGGGACTTCTCTTGGGAATGACCGGTATAACTTCTGGTGTAGGCGACCTCCGACCGGTATATGCCGAAACCAGCGAGGAACTTTATACTCGAGTGGGCAATTCTTGGCATGCGCTAGATGATTATGCCAAAGACGTCGCCTACCCGGGCTGAGTCCACAAACCGCCAATAGTTCACTGCGTACGCACCGAGCACCTCCAAGCTTGAGGTATGCCGGTTCCGTCACGCCTACTGAATTTTCTGGACACTCAAATACATTCGCGCAGTGTTGGGTGGCTGATGTTTGCAGTGCGCGAAACGATAAACCTTTTATTACCTGCGAGTTGTGCAATTTGCGAGCGTGCCGATTTTCGGCTGTGCCCCGAATGCCGGCGCAAGGTTCACCAGCAATTATTTTTGCCCCCACTCGGTGAGCAACTCCAGTTCTATGTTGAATTACCTACTCTTCAATGGCAGCTACCGGTCAGTGCGACCGGCATTTATCGTAACGAGTTGGCCCGCGCGATCTTGTCCTTCAAAAATCAGCAACGCTATTTTTTGGCACAAGAATTTGCGCCGTTTCTGGCCGCCGCAATTAACACTGCCTGCCCTCCTCGACTATTCGATCAACCCACGTTGTTGGTTCCCATGCCCAGCTCAGTGCGTGCCATAGGTACTCGTGGCTATCGTCCGGTCCAGGTGATGCTGCACGAGGCGCAACGTAGGGGCCTTCTGGCCGCGCACACTCGAACGGCGCCCTTGTTGCACTATCGGTTCGGGCGTCTTTTGAGCGGAGCGCAGAAATCTAAGTCAGGTTCGGCTCGACGTGGTGGCGACTCGCCGTTGATTGCCGAAATTCCGGCAGAACTAAGGCAGCCGATCCTCCTGATCGATGATGTAACTACTACCGGAGCTACGTTGCGCAAAGCTGCGATTGCCTGTTTTGACGCCGGTTATGACGTGGTTGGTGCGGTCGTTCTTGCCTATACGAAACCCCCTATCGATGACGAGGACTAAACGATTTCGCTGAACGCGATATGAAATCTAGCGGTTGGGTACTTGAATCTTGACGGAAGTGGCATAGGGTGAAGTATGGGTTGCATCACAGATGCAGCGAAGGCCCATCTTCAGCCTTTGGGGGAGGAAACCCCCGGGCTGTTGTGTCACCCGACTCCCTATTGGAGGACACCATGGAGCTGAATTACAGCGGACGTAATATCACCGTTTCGGATCGATTCCGTGAGTACGTGGACGAGAAAATCACGAAAGTTGATCAGCTGGCCAGTAAGGTCCAGCGCATCGATGTGAAAGTTGTCCAGGAAACACATGCACGCAATCAGAGCACAGCGCTCAGCGTCGAATTGACGGTCGTTTCCAAGGGGCCGGCCATTCGTGCTGAAGCCCGTGGAGCCGATAAATTTGCGGCATTCGACATTGCATTCGCAAAGCTCCTTGAACGACTGCGCAAGGCACGTGACAAGAAGAAAGTGCATCGCGGAAACCATGCGCCGATCGCAGTTCACGAGGCGACCAGTACGTTGCCGGTAGTGCAAAGCGGCAAGTCGCTGGTTGAAGAAACTCTCGAAGCACAAGCAATCGCTGAGGCTCAGGCTAACGAGAAGGAAGCGGAATACTCACCAGTTGTTATTCGCCGCAAGGTCTTCCCAGCAGAAGTCATGAGTGTCGATGATGCAGTAGACCGCATGGAGCTAGTTGGGCACCCGTTCTACCTGTTCATCGATGAAGCCTCCGGTGCGCACTCGGTAGTTTACGGACGAACCCAGTACCAGTACGGTGTGATCACCCTTGACCCTTCATTGAGTGAAAGCGACGAACTGCCAACCGAAATTCGCGGCTACCGCGATAAGGCTTTGGCAACTGAGGGTTAGTCATTAACAACTCGAACGACCTGGGCGGTCAACGCACTCTGGGCTTACCTCAAGCCCGCAGAATCGCGTTGGCCGCCCAAGGTCTGTCTCGTCCCCGCACCGAAGCAAAAATCTCCCCAAGGCATCTCAAAGGAACTCTTGGCAGGATTGCGCAATTGCAGATCGATTCGATCAATGTGGTCAAGCGAGCCCACTACGTTCCACTGTTCGTAAGATTAGGTCATTACGACACCACGCTTTTAGACACGCTTGTGTCGCAACAGCATGGGCCAATCACCGAATACTGGGCTCATGAGGCCAGTTATGTGCGTAGTGATCTGGTGCCGGACCTTATTCCGTGGCAGCGCCGTCGCTGGGTAGACCGTTCGGAAAGTTTTGATAGTGAGCTCAGTGCATTGGCTGACCGAGTGCTTGTCTATCTCGAAGCACACCCAGGCACCAGTGCTCGTGAATTGAGTATTGCTCTGGACGTAGCGGCGATGAAAGATCGAGAACACTGGGGATGGAATTGGAATGACACCAAGATCGTCACTGAATCGCTCTTTGCTCAGGGAAAAATTCTCGCGTTAGGCAGAAACTCACGATTTGAACGATTGTTCGCTTTAGGGCAAGTAGTCTTGCCTACTCTTCAGAACGTAGAAAGTAGAGCTAAAGAAGACGCGCTGCGAAGGTTAGTCTTGGAATCCCTTTCGGCCCAGGGGATCGGGACTAAGCACTGCATTGCAGAGTACTTCCGACTTCCGCTAAAGGAAGTGGGAAGTGCTTTGGAATCTCTAGCAGAGCACGGGCTAGTCCAGAAGGTGCAAGTTCAAGACATTAATGAACAGTGCTATCTGTTGCCAGAGACAAAAATTCCTCGGAATATCGTACCTGATCTGCGCTTATTGGCCCCATTCGATTCCATGGTCTTCAACCGGCGACGCCTGGAACTATTTTTTGATTTCGAATACCGTGTCGAAATTTATGTGCCTAAGGATAAGCGGAGGTATGGCTACTATGCATTTCCGATGCTTTACGGTGACCGCTTCATTGGTAGGGTCGATCTAAAAGCGGACCGCGCGGGCGGCGAATTACAGGTAAATTCGGTGCATTACGAGAGTCATGCGCCGACTGAAGTTTCTGCGGCCCTCGATTTTGAACTTGAGCGGATGGCCAATTGGCTCGGCTTAGGCGAAGTGAAATATTTTCTGTGAACGGGCTGTCAGTGCAGTTCTTTTTCGCTTGTAGAACATCAAATCGCCCCGGGAAATAGCAGATTGTGCTGTTTCCCTCACGTAGACTAAAGACGCCAGAATTTACTGTGCTTGAGATATTGGGAGCTACCACGTGGCATCATTGCTAGAGCGTATTTTACGTACCGGCGACAAGAAGACTTTAAAGACTCTTCGAGCTTACGCCGACACGATCAATACGTTGGAAGACGAATTTCGCGAAATGTCGGATGAGGAGCTTAAAGCCGAAACCGATAAGTTCCGTGCTCGTCTAGCCGAAGGCGAGAAGCTCGAAGCTTTGCTTCCGGAAGCTTTTGCTGCGGTGCGCGAAGCCTCTGACCGAGTCCTTGGCATGCGGCACTTTGACGTACAGCTCATGGGTGGCGCCGCATTGCATCTGGGTAATATCGCTGAAATGCGTACCGGTGAAGGTAAGACCTTGGTTGCGACAGCACCGGCTTACCTCAATGCGCTGACCGGTAAGGGCGTCCACGTGGTGACGACCAATGACTTCCTGGCGCAGTACCAATCAGAGCTTATGGGACGTGTCTTCCGGTTCCTCGGTTTGAGCTGCGGTTGCATCTTGTCGAATATGGATCCTGCGGCTCGCCGTAAGCAGTACGAAAACGACATTACCTACGGTACGAATAACGAATTCGGCTTTGACTACCTGCGCGACAACATGGCCTGGAATAAGGAAGAACTCGTTCAGCGTGGCCACAACTTTGTCATCGTTGATGAGGTCGACTCGATCCTGATTGATGAGGCTCGTACGCCACTGATCATTTCGGGTCAGGCTTCGGGCGACGTAAACCGCTGGTACACCGAATTCGCTAAAATCGTGAAGCGCCTTGACCGCGATGACGACTATGAGGTCGACGAGAAGAAGCGCACCATTGGTGTGCTCGAAGCAGGCATCGAAAAAGTCGAAGACTATTTAGGTATCGATAACCTCTACGAGTCGAACAACACGCCATTGATCGGTTTCCTGAATAACGCCATCAAGGCAAGGGAACTGTTCAAGAAGGATAAGGACTACGTCGTAGTCAACGACGAAGTCATGATTGTTGATGAACATACCGGACGTGCACTTGAAGGTCGTCGTTACTCCGAAGGTATGCACCAGGCAATCGAAGCCAAGGAAAATGTCAGCATCAAGGCTGAAAATCAGACCTTGGCCACTATTACGTTGCAGAACTACTTCCGCATGTACGAAAAGATCTCGGGCATGACAGGTACGGCTCAGACCGAAGCCGCCGAGTTCATGGGCACCTACAAGCTCGGCGTGGTGGAAATCCCCACTAACCGCCCGGCTATTCGAAACGATCAGGCTGACCTGATCTATAAGAATGAAATCTCTAAGTTTGACGCCGTTGTAGAAGATATCGCTGAACGTCACGCAAGTGGCCAGCCAATCCTTGTTGGTACCACCAGCGTGGAAAAGAGTGAGTATCTCTCGCGTCTGCTCGCTAAGCGAGGCATTCGCCACGAAGTACTCAACGCTAAGCAACACGCGCGTGAAGCGGCCGTAGTCGCTATGGCAGGTCGTAAAAACGGCGTCACCGTCTCCACCAACATGGCTGGCCGTGGTACCGATATTATGCTCGGTGGTAACGCCGAGTTCCTAGCCGTAGCGGAGATGGAACGTCGCGGACTAGATCCAGAGAATAATCCCGAAGAGTACAACAAATTATGGGACGAGGTCTTTGCGAAGGCCAAAAAGACCGTTGCCAGCGAAGCGGAAGAAGTCACCTCACTCGGTGGACTTTACGTACTCGGTACTGAGCGTCACGAATCGCGTCGTATCGACAACCAGCTTCGTGGTCGTGCCGGCCGTCAGGGTGACCCGGGCGAATCGCGTTTCTACCTGTCGATGACCGACGATCTGATGCGACGCTTTAATTCCGGTATGGCCGAACGCATTATGAACAATCCATCGATGCCAGATGACGTGGCACTCGAATCAAAAATGGTTTCTAAGGCAATCGAATCTGCTCAGGCTCAGGTTGAAGGCGTAAACGCCGAACAGCGTAAGAACGTGCTGAAATACGACGACGTGATGAACCGTCAGCGTGAAGCAATTTATGCTGATCGTCGTGCCATCCTAGAGGGTGCCAATATCGACGAGAAGGTAGGTCACTTCCTCGAAGATGTTGTCACCGCCATGGTTAATGAAGTGACTTTGGTTGGTAATCCTGATGACTGGGATCTGAAGCAGCTATGGACGAACCTCAAGCAGCTCTATCCCATTGGCTTGACCATCGACGAGGTTGTCGAAGAGGTCAACGGGCTGGGGCATCTAACGCCAAAGTTCTTGGAGACGGAAATTCTTTCCGATGCTAAGTACCAGTATGAACTTCGTGAAAAAGCCATTGGCTCTGAGGTTCTGCGTGATCTTGAGCGCCGTGTAGTGCTTTCTACCATTGGACGTAAATGGCAAGAGCACCTCTACGAAATGGATTACCTCAAGGAAGGCATCGGCCTTCGTGCCATGGCACAGCGTGACCCATTGGTCGAGTATCAGCGCGAGGGCTTCACCATGTTCCAGACCATGATGGAATCCATTCGCGAGGAAAGCATCGGAACATTGTTCAATCTCGAAGTTCCTACCAGTAGCGAGACCAATACTGACGGCCCTGCGGCGGTACAAACGCCAGCTTCTCCAAAGAACTTGCAGTTCACTGGGCCCGACGAAGACGGTGAAGCTAGCACTCAGGCTGAACAGGCTTCCAATCCCGCTAAGGCAGCCAAGAAAAACAAGAAGGCCAAGCGCCGCTAAATTGTTTCGACGCTTGTGATCTGCCACCGTCCGTGCCATGGCTCAATTCTGAGAGCTACGGCGCGGACGCGGTGTTTAAACGCGATAATTACCGAACATTCATAGGCTCCAGAGAGTGTGGGCCAAAGGTGCAGTGATCGGACTTGCCCATGACTCGTCCCGGGTTCGGGCTGAAGTGTATATCCTCCGGTTTGCAGAATCGCTTGGGCACGAAGTTTCTTCACGCATTCGGGTTCCATAACAAACGCTAATTGACCCACCGAGCGGTAACCGGCGATGATCTCAAAGACGGCCCGAGACACAGCGTGTGAGAGCTCGATTACGGTTTTGCGTTCGGAGGTAGTCACCGCATGGCGGCGGAAGATCCGATCCATTGCCAGCGAAATTTGCTGGGGCGATCTCGCTTTATTATTCTCACGATGTCCTGAAGCGATACGCAGCGGAACATTGGCGCAAGTTTGATTGGCCGATTCGGTCCTGAGCTCGGTGATCGTGTCTGATTCAATACTCACTTTGGTTTCCTCCTTAGTTGATAACGGGTAGTTTCAGCTCAAGACCGAGCTGGAGCATATTCGGATCTTCTCCAATCACCTCGCGATTCATCTCGTATATTTGCGGCCACAACTTGGCAATCTCTGCAGACGACCCGTCGCTGTGCAACATTTGTTGGGCAATGCTCCACAGCGTTTGCCCTGACGCAACGATCACTACTTCCTTATCGGGTACTGGCCGATTGCGCTCTTTTCCCGAACCCATCAACCGATTCATCGGAATACTTAGCGAGCCGGGCAACCAGCCAGGGGTGGGAACAGTCGTATTCGGTTGTGCGTTCACCGCAACTCTGTCATCTGAAAACGCCGCAAGTTCTTCGCTCTGAGAAGAGGAAACTTGCGCAATGGCAGAGGGTGCGGCTTGGGCGAGCCCGGTAGAGGCGAATGCCAAGCTAGTGCCCACAACGGAGCCTAAGATCCGACGGGTCAGCGTTGGGGCTATCTGGCAAAAGAGTTCTAAAAGTCCGGTATGTCCGCGTCGTGCTGCGAAGATAGCGATGCGCAGCGTTGCGTAGGCGAGAAGACCCGTTAACACACAGATGCCTGCCGCACAGAGAAAAAGAATCAATGAGTTCTGCAAGAGGTCACCGTCCGCTTCGAAGCGCGGACCGGTGGAACGTACCCAATCGAGCACGGCAAGGGCAACTACAGAGCAAGCAGAGACTAGCAAACAAATGATGAAGGTCCTCCTGTGACGGATCATTGCTTTGCCTCACTTAGTTGAGTTAGATACAATTTGATGTTATTAGATATCGATCATGACACTTTAAGTCAATTTAGGGAAGAGGGTTTCGCAATAAACTCTTCTCTCGTACAGTTGGCGCATGCGGTGGGAATCTTTCTTTGAAGACCTTGAGGCGCAAGCGGAAGCACAACATGCAGCGCAATTACGCGATGAAATAGCTGAAGGTATCCGAGTTGAGCGCGCTACCGAAAACATGCGTAACCGTCTGTTGGAGATGCAGAGCTCAACCGTGGACGTCAAGCTGACCGGGGGAGTAGAACTCAATGCCCGGCTCGGACCGGTTGCCACCGAGTACTTCTGTTTGGAAAACGACGGGACGCGATGGTTGGTTCGCTGGCTAGCATTACGGTCGCTCGGAGTGCCATCGATGAAATTGAATCAGGGTGGCCGTTTATCCCCGATAAAATTTGCGGCCGTAGTTCGTGGCGTATTACGCGATCGACAACGAGTTGTTATTTACGATGTCAGCGGCCAGATGGCTGCCGAAGGGACATTGTGGCAGGTAGGCGCAGACTTCCTCATCATCGCGATTCATCCGCGTGACGAATTTGCTCGTGATCGCAGTATCACTGGTTATCAACTTATACCTTTGGAAACCATTGGATGGCTCCAAGTCGCCGGGTCAAATTAATCCACACCCTAACGGCTTAGGGTTCACAGCGCGCGCAAGTTGTCGTAGGCTCGCGAAACAACCAACTAGCGCGGTCAAAGGATAAACAATGATTGGTGAACAGAGTAGTAGCGCATCTCGTTCAACAACAGCGGCCCGGGTCAAGCGGCCTACATGGAAGGATCCTCGACTTGCTTTGGGCGCAGTACTGGTGGTCGCTTCTGTGGTTGGCACCGTATATTTGGTCCGCGAGCTGAACCACACGACAGAGGTCTATGTCGCAGGTGCCAACATCACCCTAGGAGAAGAGCTAACGCTCCAAAACCTCAGGATTGAAAACGTCCAGCTTGGTGAGTCAGGCGCACAATATCTAGCAGCGAACCCGGAACTGATCAGTGAGGCACGCGCCAACACGTTTATCGGAGCAGGAGAGTTCATACCGAACTCCTCGATCACGCACAATGATTTAGGCTCACGCCGTCCAATAAATATTGAACTTCCAGCAGATCTAACACCCGCTATCACTCCGGGGAGTTTTGTGGACGTGTGGATCGCGCAGCGTGAAAAAGCAGGATCAACCTATGGAGTGCCAGAACAACTAGCGAGCATGGTTGAGGTCTCTGCCAGAGTGGCCAGAGCTGGCGGACTGGTGAACCAAACCGGTACCAATCTGGAACTGCTCGTCGAACCGACCCACCTTGAACCTTTGCTCCAAGCGCTAGCTAACGAATCAAGAATTATTGTTATCTACAATCCTGCCGGAACCCAGCAATGAGTATCACCGTCGTTGTCTTAGGAAATGATGAGCATGTGGTGCGCCAAATCGAAGGCTACCGAGGCGAGCTTATGGTGACACGCGTGTGTGAAGATGTTGCTGAAGCAATTGCAGTATGTGCTGTTGGCGCGGTAGACGTGCTGTTGGTTTCGGGCCGAGAGCTTTTGCCCCCTGTTGAACAGATTGATGCGATAGCCGCTCTGCAAACTGTCTTGGTGCTCCTTGACGACAAGCCGCGGACCGAGAACATAATTACCGGTCTTCTGGAAGTTGAACCAAACATCTCGATGATTGAATTAGAACCACTTGTACTGCGAACGCTTCGTGAACTGACCCATCCGGCGAGATCAGATACCGGGAACTTAGCGCCAAACGGTACGGAAACCGATGACGCGGCCGGAAAAATTGTGTGTTTTTGGGGAGCGCCAGGTTCGCCAGGGCGAAGCACCGTTGCTTTGAACTATGCGGTGGAAGCAGCCCTTGCAGGGCAATCGGTGGTGATCCTAGACGCGGACACTTTCGCTGCCTCGATTTCGATACAACTGGGATTATTAGATGAGTCTGCGTCAATCGCCCAATTGTGCCGAGTTATTGATTCGGGATCCAAAGAACCAGCCCGTTTGGCTGCAACATGTCTTAGCGTCGAGGTTGCAGCGGTAGTCATCAAAGTGGCTACCGGTTTACCTCGAGCAAGCAGGTGGCCAGAAGTACGTGCGTCAGCTTTACGCCGTGCCACCGAAGTGCTTCGTGAACATCATGATCTGGTGGTGCTGGATGTGGCATCACCCATCGAATTAGACGAGCAACTCAGCTTTGACACGCAAGCACCGCAGCGGAATGCGGTAACTGTAGAAATGCTGCGTAGTTCTGATGAGGTCTTCATGGTTGTTGCAGCCGATAGTGTGGGAATTCCTCGTGCACTTCGAGCCATCGATGAGTTTGAAGAACAAATACCGGGCGTTGAACTACAAATTCTTTTCAACAAGCTTGGCACTGCCAATACTGGTCACAGCCCCAAACGCCGTCTTTTGGAAGCATGGGACCGGTTTGGACCGCGCCATACTATTGCTGGCTATCTCCCACAGGACACCGTGAGCTGTAACGCCGCGTTGCTTGCTGGATCACCTTTGGCTGAAATTGCCCCCAAAAGTACATTGCGTACTGAAATCAAGGGTTTGGTGGGGATTAAATCTTTGGATAAGAGGAAGAAACGGTTGAGTCGTCGATTTGGCCAAAGGCATGAACTTGACCAAACGAAAACACGGTAGTGTGGATTACATCGGAGATCCGCAAAGACGCGGATTGATAAGAATTTCGTTCTTGGAGGCGTTCACTTGAACTCGTCGGAATCCAACATGTCAGAATCATTTATGGATGCGACACTCACCACGCAGTTGGTGGGCGAGTACTATGGCCAAACCGCGCAAGAGGACGTTGCGGCGTACACGCCCGACGAACTTGAAGCGCGAGTGGCTGCACACTTGGAAATTGGATATGGTCGTGACGTTGACACGGCTAACGTATCTATCACCCGCAACAACGGCGTTTCGGTGGTACATATCGTCACCGATGACATGCCCTTTTTGGTTGACTCCGTCACCGCGGAATTGGTTCGTCTATCGGCGCCCATCCAGCTTGTAGTTCACCCAACATTCGTGGTCTCGCGTGACCGCGAGAGTGGGTTCATCAAGAAGCTGTCACACTCTGGATTACAGCATGTTGCCAGTGGAGATACTGCCGCACTGTCAGATCTCAGCACACTGACCTCCCTTGATACCCACACTAAGGTTGAATCGTGGATCTCGGTGGAGGTCGCTCGGGACCTGAGCGACGAAGAAGCCGTGACCATCGTCGAAAACCTAAATAAGGTTTTGTCGGATGTGCGTATCGCTGTCCAAGACTGGCCAGCCATGCTTGATCGTGCAAAAGACATCGCTGCAACATTGCCACAGACCGCAAATGCAGGGGACATCGCGCAACTAGATCAGGCCGTTGAGCTGCTGAACTGGATGTCTGATGGCCGCTTCACCTTCTTGGGATACCGTCATTACGATCTCAGCACCGAGCACGGTGAAGATGTTCTGGTTGCCCGAGAAGGCAGCGGTCTAGGTTTGATGCGTGAACTGGAGAATCAGGGTCCACAGCATTTGACTAAGCGCGGACGTGCCATGGCCCGCGATAAGAGCGCTCTGATCATTACCAAAGCCAACTCACGCTCCACAGTGCACCGCGGGGTCTACCTCGATTATGTGGGTGTGAAGAGCTTTGATGCTAACGGCGAGGTCAACGGCGAACGTCGTTTCATCGGCCTCTTCGCTTCGAAGGTTTATACCTCAAGCGTGAAGACCGTACCGGTGGTTCGTGAAAAGGTTGAAGCAGTACTAAAAAACACTGGCTTTGCTGGCGATTCGCACTCGGGCAAGGACATTGTCACGATTCTGGAAGCGTACCCGCGCGATGAACTATTCCAGATTTCAATTGAAGAACTCACCGAAATCGCTTTGGGTATTCTGCGACTGCAGGAACGTCGGCGTACCTCGGTCTTCTTGCGCACCGACTCTTACGGGCGTTTTGTGACCGCAATGGTGTACCTGCCTCGTGACAGATTCTCTACCGATGTGCGTCAGCGTATTGAAAAGGAACTTGCCTCAAGCTTCAACCCGGTATCCACCGAATACGAGGCACAACTTGGTGCTGGTGCGCTGGTTCGTCTCTTCTACCGCCTGCGCCTGCAACACCACGGGCTTGCCCCGGTCGTGGACCGTAAGGCACTGGAAGACCGAATCGCTAAGGCTGTTCGTTCCTGGAGCGACGCGATCACCGACACCGCACGCCTTAGCCTCTCTTCGGGAGATGCTAACCAGTTGGCAAACGCTTGGGCCGGTGCTTTCCCCGAGGCATACAAGGTGCAATTCGAAATTGAAGATGCGCTGTCCGACATAGACTTGCTCACCGAGTTGAATGACCCGGAACACCAGGGGCCGGTAGTTTCCTTCTACGACGCACCCTATGACGAAAGCTCTCCGGTCACCAAGCGCATGAAGATCTTTGTTGATCGTCCATTGCTGCTCTCGCGCATCCTGCCTGTACTTCAAGACCTTGGACTGGACGTCGTCGACGAACGACCATTCGAACTGAGCCCAGACGGTCTGGGGGAACGCTACATCTATGACATGGGTTTGCAGGTTGATCCGGAAATTGATTTCTCTGCCATCGAAAGCAAACTTGCCGACGCATATTCGGCAGTGGTTCGCTCGGCAGCTGAATCGGACAAGCTCAATGCTCTAGTGCTGCGCGAAGGTCTAACCTGGCAAGAAGTGGCGATGCTTCGTGCCTACGCTCACTACCTGTTGCAGCTTGGTGTCTCGAACTCCACTGGCTTCATTGCTTCTACTCTGGTGAACAATGCCGCGGTAACTCACGGAATCGTTGCACTGTTCCAGGCAACCTTTGATCCTTCCTTGTCCGCTGAGGCTTCGACTTCGGCACGCGAACAGGCTCATGCTCAGATCACCGAAGCTCTAGAGAATGTACCGACGCTAGACGCCGATACTCTTCTTCGCCGATTCGTGAAGGTCATCGAAGCGACCAAGCGCACCAACTACTTCACCGATGGTGTGGCGCTTGCTTTCAAGTTGGCTCCAGAAGAAATTGACTTCGCACCATTCCCGCGTCCAAAACATGAAATGTGGGTCTACTCGCCGCGTGTAGAAGGCGTACATTTCCGTTTCGGCGCGGTAGCTCGTGGTGGCCTACGCTGGTCGGATCGTCGCGAAGATTTCCGCACCGAAGTACTGGGTCTGGTCAAGGCACAGATGGTGAAGAACTCAGTGATCGTTCCAACCGGTGCTAAGGGCGGTTTCTACGCTAAGCAGCTGCCTAATCCTGCCGTGGACCGTGGGGCTTGGATGGAAGAAGGAAAAGCTTCATACCGAGTCTTCATCAAAACCTTGTTGGACCTGACCGACAACTTGATCACGGATGAAAACGGAGAACACGTTGAGTACCCGAAGAATGTAGTGCGTCGCGACGGCGACGATACATATCTTGTTGTCGCCGCGGATAAGGGAACCGCAAGCTTCTCCGATATCGCAAACTCGATCTCCCAGGATAAGGGCCACTGGTTAGGCGACGCGTTCGCCTCCGGCGGGTCAGTGGGCTATGACCACAAGGGCATGGGAATTACCGCTCGTGGTGCATGGGAATCGGTTAAGCGTCACTTCTTCGAGCTGGGTGTGGACACACAGAGTGAAGAATTCACCGCCGTAGGCGTGGGCGACATGTCCGGTGACGTTTTTGGCAACGGCCTACTGCGAACCCGCACGGTAAAGCTGGTGGCGGCCTTTGACCACCGCGATATTTTCTTGGATCCAAATCCTGAACCAGAAGCAGCTTTTGTCGAGCGTCAGCGCTTGTACGATCTACCCCGCTCTAGCTGGGCTGATTACAACAAGGACCTGCTCTCCGAAGGTGGCGGGGTCTACTCCCGTAGCCTGAAATCGGTTCCAATCAGCGCGCAGGTTCGTGAAGTTCTTGGCTTGGAAGCTTCGGTTACCAAGATGAGCCCCAACGAATTGCTCAAGGCCATCTTGTCGGCCCCGGCGGACTTGTTGTACAACGGCGGTATCGGCACATATGTGAAATCCAGCGCCGAAACCCACGGACAGGTGGGAGACCGTGCAAACGACGCGATTCGCGTTGATGGACGAGACATCCGAGTCAAGGTCATTGGTGAGGGCGGAAACCTTGGCATGACCCAACTGGGCCGTATCGAAGCCGCGCAGAATGGTGTAGTTCTCAATACCGATGCGATTGATAACTCGGCTGGTGTTGATACCTCTGACCGTGAAGTAAACATCAAGATCTTCGTTGATCGCCAGATCAAGGCCGGCCAGCTGACCGCTGAGGAACGAAGCGAGTTCCTCTTGTCCATGACCGACAACGTAGGCGACCTGGTCTTGCAGACCAACTTCGATCAGAACGTATTGCTACTCAACGAGAAGCATGCAGCGAAAGTTTGGGCTCCAGCTTACGAACGACTCATGCAGTGGTTGGAGGAGCACGCGGATCTGAATCGTGAATTGGAATTCCTTCCAAGTAACGAGGAACTCGAAGAGCGCAAGAACTCCGGTGGAGTAATGACTGCACCAGAAATTTCGGTGCTCGCCGCCTACGCTAAAATTCAGCTCGCCCACGCGTTAGCCGAATCAGACCTGGCAGATGATCCGTACTACGTTGCAACGTTGCGCCGCTACTTCCCAGAACAGCTCGTTGAGCGTTTTGGGGACCAGTTGGAGACGCACCCGTTGCGTCGTGAAATCATTGCGACGGTTGTCGCCAACGACATGATCAATATCGGTGGCGTCACCTATGTCTTCCGTGCCATGGAAGAGACTGGTGCCAATGAGGTCCAGATCGCAAAGATGTTCACCGCACTGCGCGATGTATACGGCTTCGACCGTCAGTTCGCTGCGATCAACGTCCAGCGGGCCGGCACGGACGTCGAATACTGGGGACGTCAGCACCATGACATGCGCCGTCTGCTCGATCGTACGACCCGTTGGTTCATCAACCGCGTCGATCAGCAGCAGCCGGTAGATGACATCGTGCACACCTACGAGCCGATTGTCAGCCAGCTACGTCAAAGCTTGCCGACCTTCCTTGTGGGCTCGGATCTTGAGCGATACACCGAATGGCAGCTAGACGCCGTCAGCAATGGAATCGATGAGCATCGGGCCAGCATGTGGGCCTCGCAGTTTGAGTCCTACACGTTGCTAGATATTGCCGATCTAGTGGGTCGCTCAGAGTATTCAGCGCAGCAGATCGCTGAGACCTACTTCGTGCTTTACAACGAATTTGGTGCCGATGATTTGCTGAACCGAATCACCAAGTTGCCTCGTTCAGACCGCTGGCAGGCCTTGGCTCGTGCGGCAATGCGTGATGATCTGTACACGACGCTTGTGGACCTCACAGGCAATGTGTTGGATAACGGCGCACAGATTGCCGACCCGGCAGAGCGTGTTGCGGCCTGGGAAGAGGCAAACGCGGCTAACCTTGATCGTGCGAAGACAATGTTTGCTGAAGTAAACAGCCTCGGACGCGACGACATGGCGTCGCTGTCTGTAGCCCTTCGCCTTCTGCGTTCCATCGTCCGGAGGTAACACCCGCTAATGGCCCTCATTACCGAGCAACAACGTCAACGCGCAAATCTCGGGCCCGGTGATGAGGACTGGCTGCACCTACTGGTGGGGGACTGGCAACTAATCTCGGATCTAGCATTCGCAGACTTGGTTCTCTGGTTCCCCACCGGGGACGGTTCTTACGTGGCTCTCGCGCACGTAAGACCGTCAACGTCCCACACGGTATTCCATACCGACTTTGTGGGCGAACGGATCCGCAAGGATCTGCGAATGATGGTTGATCAGGCTTGGGAGAGCCAAAAGGTGCAGAAATCTGCCGAGCAACCAAGCGCAGAACTGATCTCCGGCCTGACCTCGGTCCAAGCGATCCCATTGGTGCGTCAGCATCGATCGGTTGCGGTGATCACTTCACACTTCGATCCAAATCAAGCTCGAACCCCCTCAAATCTTGAACTGGTGTACCGGCAGAGCGCCGATGACCTATTGACCATGGGCACTCGTGGTCTGTGGCCCGATTTTGCAAGCCCCACTGGGTCGCGTCGCGGTGCGCCGCGAGTGGGCGACGGGTTTATCCGACTAAATGTCGACGGTGTGGTGGAGTATGCGAGCCCCAATGCTGTGTCGGCCTTCCGCCGTTTGGGAGCAGCCGAAGTGCTCCAAGGACAACCGTTAGCAGATCTCACGATGGCACTGGTTAGTGACCGTCGTGTAGTCGATGAAACTTTGCCCCTAGTACTCCAAGGGAAAATGCCGTGGCGTACCGAAGTAGAGTTCTCCGGAGTGACGCTCTCGTTGCGTGCCATTCCACTTCGTGATGAATCCAAACGGTGGGGTGCCTTGGTATTGTGCCGAGACGTCACCGAACTTAGGCGTCGGGAGAAAGAACTCGTCACCAAGGACGCCACCATTCGCGAAATTCACCACAGGGTGAAGAATAATTTGCAGACGGTTGCAGCCCTACTGCGTATGCAGTCACGTCGTATGAGCTCCGACGAGGGTAAACAAGGCCTTGAACAAGCAATGCGTCGTGTCTCGACCATCGCCTCGGTACACGACTTCCTATCTAAGGGTCTGAACGAAACCGTAAAATTTGATGATCTTATGGATCGTCAATTCAGGCTGATCGTCGAAATTGCCTCGCCCGGCCAGCGTGTAGCAACCCGGCGTGAAGGTGAATTCGGGATGCTGGACGCCGATTTAGCCACTCCATTGTCGCTGGTCATCAACGAGCTGGTGACAAACGCGGTTGAACACGGGTTAGCGAACCGTGATGGTGAGGTCGGGCTGCTAGCTAACCGCTACAGCGGACACGATGGTAAAGACTGGCTACGAGTAGTGATCCAGGATGACGGGCATGGTTTGCCGGCAGGTCCACGGCGTGAAGGCTTGGGCCTACAGATCGTCCGCACATTGGTCACTAGCGAATTATCTGGTGAAATCCAGTGGATGCAGTCGGAACCGCAAGGGACCAAGGTCGTCATTGAGATGCCATTGCATCGACATCGCAGAGATCATCATAGTGTCTAAACAATTTGGCTGAGCACAAAAAATGCGGGTAAGTTCCGAAAGGAACCTACCCGCATTTTCTTATGTCTAGCTGTACTGCTTCATCAAAGATTTGACGCTAGCAACGTAGCGCTTGGTGTCTTCGAACATCCCGTACTTTCGAACTCCACCTAAGCCCTGGTAGTAGGATGCGATTGCTTCATCCAGGCTGTTGGTGTTATCCAAGTTGAAACGAATCGTAGCAACACCGGCTGCGACGTTGTCCTGAGGCTTCAGAAGGTTCAGATCGCGTCCTAGACGAGATGACATCCACTCGCCGGTACTTGGAATGACCTGCATGGTGCCAAGGGCGTTAGCAGGGGATACAGCACGCATGTCGAAGCCAGACTCCTGCATGGCGTGTGCCATTGCGAGCGACGGGTCTACTCCCATGCTGTTCGCAGTGGAACGAATTATTGCTTTCATCTCGTCGCGGCTTGGGACCGAGACGGAATCGAGGTAATTCTTATTCTCGTTGGCACTGTTCACGGTGGCATCTGGGTAGGTGCGGCCCAAGAAAGAATTACCGATCTTACGGTCCTTCTTCTTTTCAATGTTTCCATTTGGCGATACCGAAGAACCTGAGACTCGGAGTTTTTCACCGATCTTCAGCGCAGTCTGCGAGCTTACCTGCGGGTTCAAGTTCAGCAGCGCAGACAGCTTCATATCGTGCTGACCGGCGATGCCGCCGAGGGTGTCACCACTCTTGACAGTGTAAGTTGCGTTGCCCGACTTCTTTGGTGAGCTCTTCTTTTCGGTGTTTTTCGATTCCGAGGAACCGCCTGAAACAACGAGTTTATCGCCTGGGAAGATGTGCTTACCGGAGCTAATGTTGTTCTTGCTGAGCAAGGTCGACAGGCTCATATCGTGCTTGACTGCGATTCCCCCGAGGGTATCGCCACTCTTGACGGTGTAGGTCGAGGAGCCCGATGTTGATTTAGGGGAGCTCGACTTAGAGTCTGAGTTGTTGCTTGTTGACTTGCCAGAAACGGTGAGCTTATCACCGGGGAAAATCGACTTCGAAGCTGAGAGATTGTTTTTGCTAAGCAGTGTCGACAGGCTCATATTGTGCTTGACTGCAATGGCTCCGAGAGTATCGCCGTCCTTGACGGTATATGTTGCCTGACCCGAGTTCGAGCTATTGCGCTGCGAATCTTTCTTTGGCGCAGATGATTTAGAGCTCCCTGCAACGGTGAGCTTATCGCCAGGGAAGATCAAAGTGCTGGCAGATATGTCGTTCTTGCTCAACAGGCTAGACAGGCTCATATCGTGCTTGGCAGCGATACCACCTAGGGTGTCGCCGTTCTGCACGGTGTAAGAAGAACTCTGCTGGGTTTGCGGAGCAGACTTTTTCTTCGAGGATGACGCATTGCCAGGGACTTTGAGCGTCTTCCCGGCGACAATCACATCATTCTTGAGATTGTTGATCTTCTTTAGTTCGGAGATCGAAGTGTTGTATTCCTTGGCGATGCTCCACAAGGAAGCTCCCGGTTCAACTTTAATTTCCTTGGTGCTGCGCTGCGCAGGCAGACCAAGAGTTGAAACTCGTGAAGCGAGTAAGTGAGCTTTGATTTGGCTTTCAGCAATTTTTAGACTTGCTGGCGAGACGCTTTTAGGTGCAAGCACGCTCGGGCTCTGTGGAACTGAAACAGGTGCCGCGTGTACCGCTGGAGCTAACGCCAGACTGCCGATCACCGCGGCAGGTATAGCGGCGCCAGCTACGACGCCTAGAGCATGCTTAGCTGCATTGCTCGATTCGTGGGGCATGGAGTGAATCCTCAAATCAGTGGAGTAGGTAACAACTTCGTTCGCACGTCCTCGTTGGCAACGGGGCCAATGTGGTTCGTGTTGAAATTGTTATCAAAGTGATACATGAAAATTTACACTACTAGTGGGGCGCAAGGAAACCATTGTGGCGAGTCGGGAAGAAGTTTCTGCACGGTTTACCTTTTTGTGGGAACCTTAAGAGGTGAATGAACTTCAAAAAACCGTTGGCCAGTGGCTGACTCTTCCGGACTTAGCCGAAATTCTTGATGTCGATATCCGGGCAATACACCGGTTACTCGATGAACGAGCCATTATCTCTGTGCGAATCGGAGAGCGAAACGTGCGGTCAATCCCCGCTGACTTCGTTCTTGATGGTGCAGTCGTGGAAAGTCTTAAGGGAACGTTGTCGGTCCTGCTGGATGCTGCGTACTCGGATGAAGAAGCCATCACGTGGCTATTCACCGAAGACGAATCGCTTCCAGGGACTCCAATGAATGCCCTTCGTACTGGGCGCAAGACAGAAATCCGACGCAGGGCTCAAGCTCTAGCTTGGTAATTGAGCAGAACTAATCGTAAAGATTTCATAAAACTTTGGTCTCGAACGTGTTGTTGATAACCACATGTTCGGGACCTTAGTTCGTGCTGGGGTATTTGCGAAAACACATCGACGGTGCCCGGCAATCGAAGCTGGAAATAGCAATGGCCGACTACGAACAAAAAGTTCGTGGTCGGCCACTGCCAAATGCCTATGAAATTAAGGTTGTTTACTTACTGCGTTTGGTGACGATGTCGCTGAGGTAATGCATCCCTGCCAACGACAAGTCCGCAACGGTGATGCGTTTGAGTGCGGTAAGAGACTGCTCCGTCAGTTCGCTAATACTCGCTTCGGTTTCCACAAGGGCTCCCGAGCTTTTCAAAATTGTGCTCATCTTCTCTACTTCAACGTCGCTCATATCGGAGGCACCGAGGCGGTCTTGGATGAAGTCTCGTTCCGCTGGGGCGGACTTTGCCAACGCATGGGCGATCAATTCGGTACGTTTACCTTCACGCAAATCGTCTCCCGCTGGCTTCCCAGTCACTGAAGGGTCACCGAAGACGCCAAGAACGTCGTCGCGAAGTTGGAAGGCTTCACCTAGCGGCAATGCAAACGCGCTATAGTTTTCTAGCAATTCTGCACCGGCATTAGCTAATGCCCCACCTAATAAAAACGGGTTCTCCGTCGAGTACTTTGCAGACTTAAAGCGCACGATAGTTCGAGCGCGCTTCACGGCTTCTGCCGGATCATAGGCAGAGCCGGCTGACTCTTCCAGGACGTCGAGGTACTGCCCGGCCATGACTTGCAGTCGCATCCTATTAAAAATGGATCGAGTCGCTGAATTGAGCCCATCAATCTCGGCAAATACTTCTTCACTCAGAGACAGGCATAGGTCGCCAGTTAGGATGGCGCTTGCCATTCCATAAGCGGCGGCGTCACCGGTTAGACCGAGTGATGAGTGCTGCGCTTCAAATCTCTTGTGCACGCTTGGCTGTCCGCGACGAGTGTCGGAATTGTCAATGATGTCGTCGTGGATCAGGGCCGCACCCTGAAATAGCTCCAGAGAAACGCCTAAACGAACGATATTCTCGTCATCTGGATTTCCTCCCGCGCCGAGGTATCCCCAGTACGCAAAGAGCGGACGCAGGCGTTTACCGCCACGTACTAAGTCTTGGATGCTGCTGACAATTTCAGTGGCGCTGGAGGTAATCTGAGCAACTTCGTCACCTTTTGAAGACAAGAATTGTTCCAGAAGCTTGGCGACCGCATCGGTATAAGTACGACTCATCTGTTCAGCTTTGGATACCAGAGCTGACAGAGGTTCAAGCGAGGACATGAAAAACCATTTTCTAAGCGTGAACTACTAACGGATACTGTCAACTCTACAGTCATCTTTGTACCGCGCTCACGGAGACTGGATCGGCGGACTTCTCAGGATTGTTCGTGGTCCGCAGAACCGTCGGGTCGCTCATTAGACTAGGGATATGGCAGATCTGGAAAATCGCGCAATATTGCACGTGGATATGGATGCGTTTTTCGTATCCGTAGAGCTTCGCGACCGACCAGAGCTACTTAATGAACCAGTCATAGTGGGATTCCCTGGTGGTCGTAGCGTCGTGCTTTCAGCATCCTATGATTGTCGCGCACGTGGGGTACGTTCGGCCATGCCAATGAGCCAAGCCATAGCCTTGATGCCTCAGGCCACGATCATTGAACCTCGACATAGCGTGTATACCGAAGTTTCGGCACAGATTATGAACTATTTTGAGACCATTACGCCGCTGGTCGAACAGGTAAGTATCGACGAAGCTTTCTTAGACGTGACTGGAAGTATGCGATTGCATGGTGGACCGGTAGCAATCGCACATAAGATCCGTGCGCATGTGGCAGAAGAACTGCATCTTCGTGCGAGCGTGGGCATTGCGAGAAACAAGTTCGTGGCAAAACTCGCCTCGACACATGCGAAGCCAGACGGCCTCATTGTCGTCGCTCCAGAGCGAACTACAGAATTTTTGCATCAGCTCCCGGTGTCAGCGATGTGGGGAGTGGGAAAGAAAACCGGGGAACAATTGCACGCCCTGGGAATTGAAACCATCGAGCAGTTGGCCACCGAGCCGCAATCCCGAATGATCCAACGCTTTGGAGAACATGGACGTTCTTTGCATCTGCTGGCCCACGGTATCGATAACCGTCACGTGCAAACTACCCGGCAGGAGAAAAGTATCTCAGCTGAGCATACTTTTGCTGGTGATGTGAAGGATGTCGAGGTGCTGGAGGAAGAACTGCTGAGGTTGGGCCACCGGATTGGACAGCGCCTAAGGGCCTCTGGAAAGGCCGCGTCAGGGGTGGGGCTAAAACTGAAGTATCAGGACTTTACCGGAGTGACTCGAAGTAGGGCTATGACGGTACCGACCGACTCCTCGGCGACTATAAGTCAACATGCCGTCGAACTGTTGCGCCGCATGACTCCGCTATCTCAGTCCGTCAGGCTGGTGGGTGTCAAAGCGGAAAGGCTAAGCGATCCTGAACTGGGAATACAGTTGAGTCTGGACCCTATAGAAGGAAAAACCCGTGAAGCTGAAAGAGTTGCTGACGAAATAAGCCAACGTTTTCCTGGCTTCGGTTTGTCTCCAGCTCGGTTCCTGCGACCTAAAGAAAAATAGGTCTGCCACTCACAATGATGGAGTTGCCTGAAAGTGCTGAAGATCAACTAGCAGGGGAGCGGCAAAAGAGACTATCCTAATAAGTAGGTAGCAAATACCGATTGGGAACGATTCCAAGTGGTTGTGCGTTATACCTGTAGGCGGTGGTGGACCGCTTCGGAAGTGATTGGAAGGAGAAGGCGATGCCCCTATCAGAGCATGAGCAACGTCTATTGGAGCAGTTGGAGAAGCAACTGCACGAGGATCGTCGCTTCGCTTCCAGCATGAAGGCTCCAGCAAGTACTGGTCGTCTTTCAACGCGCAACATTGCGCTTGGTGCGCTCCTGGTCATCGTGGGACTCGGTGGTCTCATCTTTGGAATTTCCCAGCAGCTGATCATTGTCGGTGTTATCGGATTCGCAGCCATGTTCGCTGGCGTTCTTCTGGCCCTTGCTAAATCGGCGGAAGGAAAAGTCGGTGGCATCAAAGCTCCGGCCAATTCCAAGCCATCGGGATCAGGAAATTCGCCGTTCATGAGCGGTTTGGAAGAGAAATGGAACCAGCGTAAGCGGGACCAGTCCGACGGATAGATTTTAGTTTTCGAGGTGTAACCCTTTGTGGGGTTGCACCTCTTTTTCTTTTAATTGACCTTCAACAGGCGCCGGCACAATTCTCGGCAGATTCCTAGGTAACGGGTTTTATGGGGTATTTGCCCACCCCCACTTTCCTCCCCGCACCCCTCCATAGTGCTCCCCAAACTTAGATTCCGCCCATAAACAGCGGTATCTCGGCCTTTTTACGTCAGAACTCCTTAACTGTCGGTCCATTCTTCCTTAGACCCTCCACAACAGAAGCTGGGAAAAACCCGCGAAATCAAGGCCTTTTTTAATTCCAACACCTCGCGAAAACGCGTTGTTTGCGTTGACAGTGGAGGGTTGTGGAGTAAAGTGGAGTGCAGTAGAGGGAATTGGGTAATTGGACCACTTTGCGGGAGAGGCGGTGTGCATGTTCCTTGGAACGTACACGCCCCGACTCGATGAAAAAGGTCGACTAATTCTGCCTGCTAAATATCGTGACGAGCTCTCATTTGGCCTAGTGCTTACCCGAGGGCAGGAACGTTGCATCTATGTCTTTAGCCAGCGCGAGTTTGAGAAGCAACATGAGCAACTAGCTCAGGCATCACTGACTTCGCGTAAAGCACGAGATTATGCGCGTGTGTTCTTGTCAGGCGCTTCTGACGAATTGCCAGACAAACAAGGACGAGTCACGATTCCGCAGGTATTGCGTAGCTACGGAGGCTTGGACCGTGAAGTGACGGTCATCGGTGCGGGAAACCGAATCGAAATTTGGGACTCCACTGCCTGGCAACAGTACTTGCAAGAACAGGAAGAAGTATTTTCCGAAACGGACGAAGACTAGAACCCATTGCGGGTTCCGGTGTTTTCCACAGAAACAAGAACGCTGGGATGAGATCTCCAGCCACCTTGACGGTGACTTGCTCTGGCTCCACTTCCCCGGATCCAGATCAAAATTCACTGACGCGAGGTTGGATGGGGATCTGATTCCAGCGGAGACAACAACAGCGAAAAGGGGGCGCAGTGCCGAATCAAGATTCTCAACGACCAGCTTCGGAGCGACATGTTCCGGTATTACTGGATCGATGCGTCAATCTTTTGGCACCGGGCATCGAGCGCGCCAATGCCGACGGACGTAGAGCCGTTGTTGTGGACTGCACCTTAGGAATGGGTGGACACTCCGAGGCGATCCTGCAACGCTTCGACAATCTCCACCTGATCGGTCTTGACCGTGACGAGCAGGCTCACCAGCTTGCCGGAGCTCGTCTAAAGCCTTTCGAAGATCGAGTAGACCTTGTGCATGCGGTCTACGACGAAATCTCGGACGTGGTGGAAGACCTGGGTTTCCCGGGAATCGACGGCGTACTTTTTGATCTTGGTGTTTCCTCATTGCAACTCGATGAGCGCGAACGAGGTTTTGCATATTCCTACGATGCGCCTCTAGATATGCGTATGGACACCTCGGTTGGTCCAACTGCCGAAGACTTGGTCAACGACCTGGACCGTGAGCGACTGCTACGGATTATTCGTCAGTGGGGCGAAGAGAAATTTGCGGGTCGGATTTCTACAGCCATCGTGGAGGCGCGAGCCACAGAACGAATCACGACGACAGCTCAGCTGGTCGAGGTTATTCGCTCAGTAGTTCCTGCTGCTGCAGCACGCACCTCAGGGCACCCCGCAAAGCGAACTTTCCAAGCATTGCGTATTGCGGTGAATGAAGAGCTTGACGTTTTGGAACGAGCTATACCTGCGTCGATGTCCTCACTGAATATTGGCGGCCGGGTGGTCGTCATGAGTTACCACTCACTCGAGGACAAAATCACCAAACGTCACTTCGTCAAGGGTTCTACCTCTTCAGCTCCTCCGGGTTTTCCAGTTGAGCTGGAAGAGCATAAGCCCGAATTCAAGGTACTCACCAAGGGCACCGAGAAGCCGACAGAAGCAGAAATCGCAGAAAATCCACGTGCTGCATCGGCCCGCTTGCGTGCGGTCGAAAGAGTTCTGAAAAGGAGCTAGCCCATGACCCAACGAGCCCAACGTCGAGTCACCAAGACCGCCGCAATGACCGCACAGACGGTTGTCGACGGTAGTGCTGCTCGCGCCGTTCGTCCGGAACCAGTGGCTGCAAGTGAACTTCCAGAGCTTGATTCGCGCCAGCGCGTTACGCTCTCACTCGTACCGCGTATTAACGAGACCAACAAGCGTTCGATGTTGGTCATGGTGATTGCTCTGGTCGTCGTGGCATTTTCAGTGATAGTTACGCTCGTGCTGATGAACACGTCGGTAGCCCAAAGACAATATGACATTGTGTCTTTGCGAAACCAAGAACGCGTGCTCTCGCAAGAAAACCAGGCGCTACTCAAGGAAGCTCAATCGCTGTCAGCTCCGCAGGCGCTGGCAAAAAAAGCGAAAGCGCTTGGCTTAGTAGCACCGGGGGCTCCTGGACTGGTGGATCTCAACGACAACTCCATCACGAAGTCTGCAGACAAGGCCGTGGAGGCGGAAGGAAATTCCGCCAACTACGCAACGTTGCCACTACCGGGGCAGAGCATCCGCGAGAAGGCAAAGGCCGACACGAAGAAGAGTGAGTCCAAGGCACCAGTGCCTACTGTGGGCAATGCCTCTAAAGATGATGCGAAGCCGGCTACCGATTCGGCGGACTCGAAGAATTCCACGAAGTCTGTAGTGAAAGACGAAACGGCAACTCGCAAGATTGCCGATGACGGACGACCGGTCTTCAAAGATAGCGAACTCAACGGCGGCACGATCCCAGCACCAATGATCAAATCCCCGACGAACTAGCTTTCGCTTTCTAAGCTAGAACCACGACGGTAATTCTCGCTGTCAAGAAACCACGTTGAGGGGACTGAGTATCACCGTGAGCTCGACCGCACTGGACACAGCAAAAAAGCGCATGCGTTTTTTGCTCATCTTATCTTTGGCAGCGCTCCTAGCAATCGCGGGCCGATTGTTTTGGGTACAGGGAATTAACGCTTCGACCGTCGCCGATGCCGCGCAGGCAGACCGCCAGCGCGAAGAAGTTATCGCGCCGACCCGTGGTTCTATCGTTGATCGCAACGGTACGTTGTTGGCGGTCAGCGTTGACCGTTACGACCTGGTTATTGACCAGCGAGACCAGCGAGATCAATTCCGCCGCGCAAAGCGCGATGGCACCAACGGTAGCGAGTTCATTGGTTGGGATCAGGCGGTCAAGGAACTAGCCCAGATTCTTGACCAGGATCCAGCAGAGCTTGCCACTTCCGTTCAGCCGCAGGACGGTGCCAAACCCAAAGGCTACGTGGTCCTGGCCAAGGGAGTCACTCCAGAAGTTAAAAACGAAGTGATGGAAGTCGGCATCCCACGCCTTTCCCCATTGCTACGTAGCGAACGACAGTACCCACAAGGCGTGATCGCCGGACCGCTCCTAGGTTTTGTGCGAAACTCTGAGGATCAAACATCCGTGGTGGGTGCTGAAGGCTTAGAACTAAGCCAAGAAAAGCATCTTAAAGGAACCGAAGGCAGTCGCAAGATTGAGGTCAGTGCCGACGGCGTCCGCATACCGGTCACCGAGGTTGAAGAAACCCCAGCGGTTAACGGCCAAGACGTCATGCTGACCATCGACTCCGATGTGAACTATGTGGCACAGCGTGAGGCCGAAAAGAAGCAGAAGCAGTTTAATGCCCAATGGGTATCGGTAGTCGTTCAGGAAGTAAAGACCGGCAAGATCCTTGCCATTGGTGACTCTGCTCAATTAGATCCCAATGACCCAGGTGCCACCGACCCTGAGTTTCGTCGCTCCGTGTCTATCACCCGGGCTTTTGAGCCAGGCTCCACCGGCAAGGCTGCAATTTTTGCTGCGGCAATTGATCAGGGAGCGGTAACCCCAAAGACCGAGCTCCGTGTTCCGAACAAGTACACAGTCACCAAGGAGACTATTAACGACTCCTTGCCACACGACACTTTCGATATGACTGCGGCCGGAGTTTTTGCTCGTTCCTACAACACCGGTACCGTGATGGTCGGAAACAAGCTGACCAAAAAACAACGCTATGACTACATGCGTAAGTTTGGGCTAGGAAGCCCGATTTACCTTGGACTAAACGGTGCAAGCGCTGGACAGCTGGCGAAACCAGAAAATTGGGATCGCCGCCAGCAGTACACCACGATGTTTGGCCAAGGTTATTCGCAAACCGTCCTGCACACCGCCTCGATTTTCCAGACTCTAGCCAACGGTGGAGAGCGCATCGCACCGAGCCTCATCGAAGGTTATAAAAACGACGATGGAAGCGTAACCGAACCGGATCCGTCAAAAACGAGCCGCGTTGTGAAGAAAGAGACAGCAAAAGAGATGCTGAAGATCATGGAAGGCGTCGTGGAATCGGGCACCGGTACTAAAATGAAGATACCGGGATACCGCGTAGGCGGTAAAACGGGTACCGGACAGGCCGCAAGTGATAAGGGCTATGACGGGTACAGCTATTCCTTCGCAGGCGTAGCACCACTGGATGACCCACAGTACGTTGTGGTGGCAACCATGTACCGTCCGCAGGGTAGCTGGAAAAACTTTTCGGTCGCCGACACGTTTACTGAAGTAATGAGTCACGTACTCAACACCTACAACGTGCCACCAAGCTCCACAAAATCAGAAGCGTATGACGTCTTCGTTGGTAAGGAACAAAAGAAACCTTGGTAGTTCAGGAATCAGGCACGCCACGCGAGCTGGAACATCATTTGCGACCTAGCACGGTCAAAGGCATCGACTTTGATCAGTTGCTAGAACCACTCGCTGCAACCGCTCATGGAGCCGCTAACAAGCGACCCATTACCGGAGTGAGCCTGAACCCACAGATAGTTCAGCCCGGGGACGTATTCCTGGCCATCTCGGGCGCAAAACGTCACGGCGCAGAATTCCTAGACACCGCCATAGCCAATGGAGCCGTCGCGCTGATCACCGATGAGGCGGGCCTCAACCTGTTGGCCGAACCGGCGTCGATTCCGGTGGCAGTAGTCAGCGATGTGCGAAAAATTGCAGCTCGCGCCGCCAGCATGGTCTACGGTACAGCGAAGAACTGCCCCGAATTGTTAGCGGTGACCGGCACCAATGGCAAAACCACCACAACCTTTATGATTCGGGCGATTACCGAGGCCCTCGGATTACATGCAGGTCTTGTAGGCACCATTGAAATGTCTGCTCGCGGTCAGATTATCCCTAGCGTGCTCACTACCCCCGAGGCGACCCAGCTGCATGGTGTCCTGGCACGAATGAATGAACAAGAAATTTCTACGGTGGCTATGGAAGTTTCTAGCCATTCGCTGAGTTACGGGCGGGTAGACGGATTGCAGTTTGCCGTATCCGGATATACCAACCTCACCCAGGACCATCTCGATCTGCATGGTTCGATGGAAGATTATTTCCAGACCAAAGCGCAACTGTTTACCTCGGGCCATAGCCAGCGTGCAGTGGTGATGGTCGATGACTCCTATGGACAGCGACTGGCGCAGAACGCTTCAATTCCCACCGAGTCGTTGAGCCTTGATGCACATACCAATGCCGACTGGCACGTAGTGAACATCGCGCCCAGCGTATTAGGACATCAGTTCACTATCGTGCATCGCGATGGACGCGAAATTCACGCCCGCACCGGCCTGCCGGGACTCTTTAATGTCGCCAACGCGGCGCTGGCAACCGTGATGGTGCTGGCCAGCGGTGTTGCTCTAGAACAGCTCCAGGAAGCACTGAAGCAAGCTGACCCGCTGTCGGTATCGGTTCCAGGTCGGATGCAAGTCATCGGCGAGTCACCCGTGGCAGTAGTGGACTTCGCGCATAACTCCGATGCCATCGCCAAGGCCTTGGAATCGATGCGCGTCACCGGGCAAGGACGTCGAATTATCGTTTTCGGTGCCACCGGCGATCGTGACAAAACCAAGCGCCCGGACATGGGCGCCGTGGCGGCGCGCCATGCAGACATCGTCATTGTCACCGATGATGACCCGCATGGGGAAGATCCAGAACCAATTCGCGAACAGGTTGCCGCCGGCGCGCAAGCCGTGATCGACGCTGAACGTGCAGCGGTGCAGCTATTCAACATCGCGCCACGCGCTAAAGCCGTTGAATTCGCTGTGAGTTTGGCTGGAGTGCAAGATGCGATACTCGTTGCCGGTCGCGGACACGAAGTTAGCCAAGACGTCGCCGGTATTGACGTTGAGTTAGATGACCGCGTCGAACTGGCCAATGCGCTAAAGCTTCATGGATTTGTGACCATTTACTAGCTCACAGAAGTCCTCCTCACCCGCCGCTCAAGTGTAAAGTCCTAATTGCCATGATTGATTTGTCTCTCTCCGACCTGCTCGCGATCACCGGGGGTCGCGCGACAGCTTCTGTCGCCCCATCCACCGTCATCTCATCGGTTACTACCGATTCGCGTGACGTGCTTCCCGGAGCCCTTTTTGTTGCTAAGCCCGGCGAATTTTCTGACGGGCACGCCTTTATTGACAAGGCCCTGTCCAGCGGCGCCACGTTGGCTCTAGCCGAACGTGTCACTCTCGACGAGCAAAGAGCCGAGCATCCGGCAATTATTGTCGATGACGCGGTCGAAGCGATGGGTCAGATCGCTGCACACATCGTTGAGTATCTGAAGAAGAAAAACGACGCGGTGGTCATCGGGATTACCGGCTCAGCCGGCAAAACAACCACCAAAGACCTTTTGGCAAGCATCTTGTCCAAGGTTGCGCCGACGGTGTCCCCGATTGGCTCCTATAACGGAGAAGTCGGAGTGCCGCTGACCGTATTCAGTGCCACCGAAGACACCAAGTACCTGGTGATCGAGATGGGCGCTACCGGTATTGGACACCTGACTTACCTCACCGATATGGTGCACCCGAAGATCGGGGTGGTGCTTTGTGTAGGCACCGCACACGCCGGGGAATTCGGTGGAGTGGAAAATATTGAAAAGGCCAAGGGTGAACTTGTTGAAGCCTTAGACGCTTCCGGGACCGCTCTACTGAACTATGACGACTCACGAGTCGCACGTATGGCGCAGCGCTCCGGGGGAGCGGTACGTTACTTCGGTACCGTCAGCAATAAACCAGAGAACGCGAGCGTCTGGGCTGAGGATGTGGTTGTCAACTCCGATGGTCAGCCTGAACTAACTCTAGAATTTTCCAATGGTTACAGCCAGCGAATCACCTCAGGTCTGCTTGGACGCCACCATGTCTCGAATATTTTGGCCGCTGCCGGTGCAGCGGCTGAATTAGGCATCGAAGCGGCCTTGATTGCACAAACCCTTGATGGGCTCACTGCCGGCAGCCGGTGGCGGATGGAACGCATTGAGCGCGCCGATGGAGTCACCATCATTAACGATGCGTACAACGCGAATCCAGAGTCCATGCGCGCCGCACTACGCACGCTGGCCGAACTAGGACTTCCGAACGAGCAAGGTGTTGCCCGGCGTACCTGGGCGGTCCTAGGCGAAATGCTAGAGCTCGGGGACGAATCCCGGCATGAGCATGATGTTCTGGGGCGCATTGCGGTACGGATGAACATCAAAAAGTTGTTGGTGATTGGCTGGGGCGCAAAGCTGGCATATAACTCCGCGGTGCTCGAAGGCAGTTGGGGCGATGAAGCCTACTTCGTGGAAACCATCGAAGAAGCACGTAGCCAGCTTGCCGAGCAGCTTCTGCCCGGCGACATAGTTTTGTTCAAATCTTCAAATGGCGCCGGGTTACGACACCTAGGTGATGACATCGCAGCACTTGTGAAAGAAGGCGAAGACGCATGATCGCATTGATTCTAGGCGCAGGCATTGCCTTAGTGCTGACCATGGTGGCCATGCCGCTGTACATCCGGTTACTGACCAAAAAGCAGTACGGACAAGTGGTGCGTGACGACGGACCAAACTCACATTCGGTGAAGTCCGGTACCCCCACCATGGGTGGCGTGGTCTTTATCCTTGCGGTCTTTGTTGCTTACTTCCTCACCCACGGCATCCTAGGTCTGATGGGGCGTACTTCCTCGGGGATTACCGCCAGTGGCTTGCTGGTGTTGTTATTGTTCGGCGGTATGGGACTTGTCGGCTTCCTGGATGACTTCATTAAGATCGCCAAGAAGCGTTCCTTGGGACTGCGTGCCTACCAGAAGATCATCTTGCAGGCAATTGTTGGCATCAGCTTCGCAGTTCTTGCCTTGCAGTTCCCTAACTCCCAGGGGCTAACTCCTGGGTCAACGGCGATTTCATTCCTGCGCGATCTGAACATTGACCTAGCATTCGCCGGACCAATGGTGGGCCTGATTCTCTTTGTGCTTTGGGCCAACTTCATCTCCACCGCGACCACCAACGGTGTGAACCTCACTGACGGTCTTGACGGTCTTGCGACTGGTGCTTCCATTATGGTGTTCGGCGCTTACACGCTCATTGGTATCTGGCAACAGAATCAGGCCTGTGGCCGCGATAACGCGATGGAAGTTTGCTACACCGTGCGTGATCCGCAGGATCTAGCACTGCTCGGTGCAACGATTTCCGGCGCACTGATCGCCTTCCTCTGGTGGAACGCAAAACCAGCGAAGATCTTCATGGGTGATACCGGTTCGCTAGCTATTGGTGGCGCCCTGGCAGCGATGGCGATCCTCTCACGCACCCAGCTGTTGCTGGTTGTCATTGCTGGCTTGTTCGTCATCATCGCATTGTCGGTGATAATCCAGGTTGGTTACTTCAAACTTTCCGGTGGCAAGCGCGTCTTCAAGATGGCGCCGTTGCAGCACCACTTTGAGCTCTCCGGATGGTCCGAAGAGAATGTTGTTATTCGTTTCTGGATTCTGGCCGGTCTCTTTGTGGCAGCCGGACTGGGTCTGTTCTACTCCGAATGGGTTGTCGCACTGTGAGTGAAAAACTGGCCAATCTGACCAGCTGGGATGCAAACTGGAAAGACCTGCGCGTTGTTGTTGCGGGTCTGGGACTCTCCGGATTCTCCGCCGCCGACACGCTGATCGAGCTTGGCGCCATAGTCACCGTCATCGACGGACGTGATGACGAGATCAACTCGCAGCGTGCCGAGACACTGAAAATTGTCGGAGCGCATCAGGTGTTGCTCGGTACCGAACATATTGACTCGTTGCCACAGGTTGACGGCGGCGCGCCGGATCTCGTGGTGGTCTCGCCGGGCTGGAATCCACGCCACCCAGTATTGGCGGCGGCGGCAGAAGCCGGTATCGAAATCTGGGGCGATGTTGAACTTGCTTGGCGCGTGCAGAACCGTGCAGGGCGCACTGCGCCACAGTGGCTAGCGATCACCGGTACCAACGGTAAAACTACGACCGTAGGCATGACCGAAGCGATCTTGCAGGCTGCCGGGTTACGTGCCATCGCCGTGGGAAACGTAGGGACCCCCATTTTGGATGCGGTTCGTGAACCGGTGGACTACGACGTATTTGTTGTTGAACTATCGAGCTTCCAGCTTCACTTCACCCACAGCATCTCTCCTTTGGCCTCAGTCGTCTTGAACATCGCCGAAGATCACGTGGACTGGCATGGCGGCTTTGAGGCCTACCAGGCGGACAAAGCTAAAATCTATGAGCGAACCCAAGTCGCCGCGATCTTTAACGTCGCAGATGCCAAGACGCTTCAAATGGTTGAGAACGCGGATGTCATCGAAGGATGCCGCGCCATCGGCTTCTCCACCGACAGCCCAGCCGTTTCCACCGTAGGGATCGTTGAAAGCCTATTGGTGGACCGCGCATTTATCGAAGAGCGCCGGAGCAATGCCTTAGAACTGGTGGCGCTGAGCGATATCGGCGAAATCGTTCCGAAGCATACCGCAGCCAACGCCGCCGCGGCCGCTACTTTGGCCCGCGCGTATGGGGTTGAAGCCGAGGCAATAGCCAAGGGTCTGAGCGGTTTTGATTCTGGTGCTCACCGTATTCAAGCCGTCGCGCGACGCAATGACATCTTGTGGATCAATGATTCAAAAGCCACCAACCCGCACGCGGCTAACGCCTCACTTGCGGCATTTAGCTCGGTGGTGTGGATTGCAGGCGGACTGTCTAAGGGTGTGGACTACACCGAGCTGATTAGAACTCATGCACAGCGTTTACGCGCCGTACTGCTGATTGGTACCGATAACGACTCACTGCGTGCGGCACTGGCCGAACACGCTAGTGACGTCGAGCTGGTAGACATCACCGCGCTGGGACAAGCTGCCACGGACATGGCCCCGACAGGCTCGCAGGTGATGACCCAAGCAGTGCGCAAGGCTGCAGAACTTGCGCAGGCCGGGGATACAGTATTGATGGCACCGGCAGCTGCCTCGATGGACCAATTCAGTTCCTACGCCCAGCGTGGCAACGCATTTATCAGCGCTGTCAGTGATCTCATGGATGAGGGAACCGCAGGAACTAAGTAAGCAATCTGACCGGACGGGAGGCAATGATGGCAACAGCACGTGGCAAAAAAACCAAGAATAGAAAGCCAAAGTTCTCCCCGGTCGGTCGGCTCATCGGCAACATCGAATCCGGCAGTGCACGCACCGCTTCGATCGACTACATGCTGGTGTTCGTCACCTCGATTGCCTTGGCAATATTTGGTGTGCTGATGGTGCAGTCCTCGGCGTCCGTTGAGGCTATTGCTCGCGGAAATGATGGCTTCACCGTGGCATTATCCCAAGCGATGTTTGCCGGATTAGGCATTGTCGCGATGATAGCGATGCAGTTTTTCAAACCTGCAACGTTGAAAAGGCTGGCCTGGCCAGCCGCACTCGTGGCGGTACTACTGTTGTTCCTCGTGGCGTTCACTCCGCTCGGCCATGAGGTTCTGGGTAACCGAAACTGGATCCGTATCACCAGCACCATCGGCCTGCAGCCCAGTGAGTTTGCCAAGTTAGCGTTGGCAGTTTTTGCTGCATTTATGCTTGAAAAAAAGCAAAACATGCTCCACGACTACAAGCACCTATTTGTACCGATCGTCCTTCCAATCGGCGGCGCCATTCTTTTGCTGGTGTTAGCCGGAAAAGACGTAGGTACCGCGCTGGTATTGATCTTGATCATCGCCACCGCGCTTTTTCTTGGCGGGCTGAAGATGAAGTGGCTGGCGCTGGCAGGCATTACAGGCTTTGCCATGCTCGCGGTGCTGGTATTCGCGTCCTCTAACCGTCGTGCTCGTGTGTTGGCATGGTTGAAAATTGACTGCGGAGTCGATGACAGAATCTGTTACCAGTCCAGCATGGGACTGCACGCATTCGCCTCCGGCGGTTGGTTCGGCGTCGGGGCTGGTCAATCACGACTAAAGTGGTCCTACGTTCCCGAAGCGCAAAACGACTTCATCTTCTCAATTCTTGGCGAAGAATTCGGATTTGTCGGTGTCCTCTTTGTCCTTTGCATGTTTGCACTGCTGGCCTTGGCCATGTTCCGTATCGCGATGCGCGCCAATGACTTGTACACCAAGGTATTGATGGGTTGCATTTCCACCTGGATCATCGGACAAACCTTCATCAATCTTGGTACGGTCAGTGGATTGCTACCGGTCATCGGTGTGCCGCTACCTTTCATTTCTTCCGGTGGTTCGGCGATGCTTGCGGTAATGCTAGCTATGGGCTTCGTGCTTTGTTCGGCACGTGCTCAAAAACTCGCAGCCATAGCGAACTTTGCTACGGACACCGGAAAGTCGCCAAAGTAAGTTTTACGTTGATTGTGCCTAATCGCTGGTCTTGGACCCGAGGAGTATAAAAGCCATGAGTGATCCGATCCGTCTGGTCGTTGCCGGAGGCGGAACCGCCGGCCATATTTCGCCAATGCTGGCCATCGCAGATGCAGTGCGTCAGCAAGATACACAGGCAAACATCGTTGCACTGGGTTCCCCCGGCGGGCTTGAAACTAAGCTGGTTCCCGAAGCCGGGTATCGGTTAGCGCTAATCCCCAAAGCGCCTATGCCACGAAGCATCAACCTTGATCTGCTCAAGTTTCCTTTCCGGTTCCTCAAAGCAATCAATGAAGCAAAGAAGATACTCCGGGAAACCAAAGCCGAAGCATTGCTCGGAGTCGGGGGATACGTCTGCACTCCGGCTTACCTAGCGGCTAAAAAGCTTGGCATCCCAACTTTTGTTCACGAAGCAAATTCGGTTGCAGGCATGGCCAATAAGCTGGGTGCAAAACACGCGGTGGGTGTCGGAACTACATTCGCTAACACCGGATTACCAAACGCACGTCAGGTCGGCATGCCGATGAGATCTAACGTTGCGCTGATGGATCGGTCCACGATTCGTGACGAGGCTCGTGCGTACTTTGGCCTCGCCGATCAGTCGCCGGTGCTGGTGGTCACCGGTGGGTCTTCCGGTGCGCAGAGCATTAACGAGACTATTGTTGCTTCGCTTGACCAGCTGGACGCTGCAGGAGTGCACGTAGTGCATATCACCGGTCGCGGGAAGCAAATTACCGATGCCCAAGGTAACCATCTGGAACATGCCGGTTATACGCAACGCGAGTACGTGGACCGAATGGAGTTCGCTTACGCCGCGGCAGACCTGATGATCTGCCGTTCCGGCGCGGGTACCGTGTGCGAGCTGGCGGTGGCTGGAACCGCTTCAGTTCTCGTTCCATTGCCAATTGGCAACGGTGAACAGAAACTAAATGCGAGCGAGCTGGTTGTAGCCGGAGGCGCATTATTGGTTTCGAACTCGGACTTTACTCCCGGCTATGTCACCGACACGGTCCTGAACTTGATCACCGATCAGCATAAACTTGAACAGATGTCGCAAGCTGCTGCTTCGCTGGGACAACGAGACGCTGCCGAACAGATGGCAGCAATGATTATCGACGAAGTTTCATCCCGACGTTCCGCGTCGGGTCAGAAAGGCTAAATTATGGCACCGCAGCCAGGCAACCACATCGCCGAATTAGGCAAGGTACATCTGATGGGCGTTGGCGGCGTCGGCGTCTCAGCCGTAGCCCGACTGCTCCTGGACTACGGGGTAGCAGTCTCTGGTTCAGACGCCAAGGATTTGCCGGTCCTTGAAGGCCTTCGTGAACGTGGCGCTCGGATCCATATCGGCTACGACCCACAAAACTTGGGTGATGCGGACACCGTGGTCATCTCCTCGATCATCAAACCAGGCAACGCGGAATACGATGAAGCATTGCGCCGTGGACTGAAAATCATGCACCGTTCCGAGGGACTCGAAGCGACTATGCGTGGACACCAACAGGTGGTGACTATCGCCGGTACCCACGGAAAAACTACGACTACCTCGTTGACCGCCCACATGCTCAAAACCGCATCGGCTGCGCCATCCTTCGCCGTGGGAGCAAACATTCCAAGTCTTGGTACGAATGCGGAATTGGGCCGTGGAGAGATCTTCGTGGCGGAAGCAGACGAGTCTGATGCCTCGTTCCTAAACTACCGACCAAATGTCATTGTCGTCACCAATATTGAGGCGGATCATCTGGATCACTACGGCACCGCCGAAGCGGTCCACCAAGCCTTCGTAGAATTCGCTCGCTTGCTACCCGAAGACGGTCTGCTCATCTGTTGTGCCGATGACCAAGGTGCTAATGATCTTGCGCGGAAGATGCGTGCGGAACGACCCGAATTGAGGATTCAGACCTACGGCTTTGCCGATCACGCGGATCGCCGACTTAGTAACGCCCGGGCCTTGGACAATGGCCGATTCGAGGCCACCATCGAGTGGGGTAGCGGTCAGAGTCATATTCTGAATCTCGCGGTGCCCGGGGAGCACAATTTGCTCAACGCCGCAGCGGCACTAGCTGTAGGCATGGACGCGGGACTGGAAATTGAAGAAGCGTTAGTGGCGCTGGGAAGCTTTGCTGGTGCCGCTCGTCGCTTTGAATTTAAAGGCTCAGGCAATGGCGTTCGAGTCTATGACGATTACGCTCACCACCCCACCGAGGTTGATGCCGCGTTGAAGGCCGGCCGAGCGGTGGCAGGCAACGGAAAGTTGCACGTCATCTTCCAGCCACACCTCTTTAGCCGGACCCAGGAATTCTACCGTCAGTTTGCCCAGGCCTTGTCTTTGGCAGATAGCGTGCGGGTGTTAGAAATTTACCCTGCCCGCGAAGAGCCGATCCCTGGGGTTACCAGCGAGCTCATTGCCCAGCGCATTGAAGTACCTAGCGAAGTTCTCACTCCGCTAGCTGCAGTAGCCCATGCGGTGGAGTACGCCGAGCCTGGTGACGTGGTGATGACCATCGGCGCCGGTGATGTAACCGAACTGGGCGAGCAAATCGTTGCTGCATTGTCCTTCGACTAAAGCTGGAGGTTAATGTGATGGAAAATTCCAAGGTAGTCGAGCTTCCGGCAAGTCCGGAGAAAAAGCGTCGCAAGCTGCTACTCATTATTGCCGCGAGCATTGTGGCTTTGAGCGTTACCGCCGTGCTGGTGCTGAGTTTTTCTCCGTTGCTTGCGGCGAAAAAAATCGAAGTGACCGGCAGCAAACTGGTCAGCGAGAAAAAGCTACTTGAGGCGTTGGCCCCGTTGCAGGGGGTTCCACTGCCACGCATCTCAGAGTCGCGCGTAGCGGAACTCATCGGTGATGAACCGGCCGTAGATGAAATCGTTGTCCGAGCAAAGATGCCAGATACTCTCGTAGTTGAGGTCGTTGAAGCTGAACCTGTAGCGATCTTAGTGGACGGCAAGAACTCATTTATTGTTTCCTCCACCGGCGAGAAGCTGAAGAAGATTGGTGAGAAAGATAAAACCAAGCTTCCTCGCGTCAAAGCGTCAGATGAAACGAAAGATCCCGAGAAATTTCAACTGTTGACGGGAATTTTGAGTACCGTGGAGCCAAAGGTGCTCAAACAGGTGTCAACGGCGACCCTCACCCAGGCTGGCTTCATGGAGCTAGCCTTGCCGAACAAGCGAACTCTGATCTGGGGAGACGGAGATAAAGCCGCACTTAAAAACGAAGTGGCTAATATTTTCCTGAAACAGCTCAAAGAAAATAAGGCCAAGGCTAAAGTCATCGACGTAACCAATCCAGAAAACCCGGTGACGTATTAAGTCGTTCGCCACGGGCGAGGGATGAACATTCTCAAGGGAAATTCTGGAAAGATAGGTTTCAAGAGACGACACGCCCCAGCGGTCGTTGCAGAAAGCCAGCATGGCTCATAGCGTTCTTAATAGCGATAGCTTGACAGAATCTTAACCTTAAGGTTAAGAGTCAAGGTTCTACGCATGAATCGTGAAATATGTAGCACATCTAACAAGGGAAGCGGGACGTGGCAGCTCCACAGAATTACCTCGCGGTCATTAAAGTCGTCGGAATCGGCGGTGGCGGTGTAAACGCAGTCAATCGAATGATCGAAGTCGGTCTCAAGGGCGTTGAGTTCATCGCCATCAATACCGATGCGCAGGCTCTACTCATGAGTGATGCCGACGTAAAGCTAGACGTGGGACGCGAACTTACGCGTGGCCTCGGTGCTGGTGCTAACCCTGATGTGGGACGCCAGGCAGCCGAAGACCACGTAGAAGAGATCGAAGACGTTCTACGCGGCGCCGATATGGTCTTCGTGACCGCCGGCGAAGGTGGCGGCACCGGTACCGGTGGCGCACCTGTCGTGGCACGTATCGCCCGCGGATTGGGTGCACTGACCATCGGTGTCGTAACCCGTCCATTCACCTTCGAAGGTCGTCGTCGTGCTAACTCTGCCGAAAACGGCATTGAAGCATTGCGCGATGAGGTCGACACGCTGATCGTTATTCCTAACGATCGCCTGCTGTCCATCTCTGACCGTAACGTGTCGGTGCTCGACGCATTCCGTCAGGCAGACCAGGTCTTGCTTTCCGGCGTTCAGGGCATCACCGACCTAATCACCACCTCAGGGCTGATCAACCTCGACTTCGCGGACGTCAAGTCCGTGATGCAGGGTGCTGGTTCGGCATTGATGGGCATCGGCTCGGCCCGAGGCGAAGATCGCGCGGTTAAGGCCGCCGAACTAGCAATCGCTTCGCCACTGCTGGAAGCTTCCATCGACGGCGCACACGGCGTGCTTCTTTCCATCCAGGGCGGTTCGGATCTCGGCTTGTTCGAGATCAACGAGGCTGCTCGACTGGTGCAGGAAGTCGCACACCCAGAGGCAAACATCATCTTCGGTGCCGTCATTGACGACGCCTTGGGCGACGAAGCGCGTGTCACGGTGATTGCAGCAGGCTTTGACGAGCCAGATGTCACCAGCAAGCCAATGGCACCGTTGGTCTCCAAGCCAGCAGCGAACCGTCCAGCGCAAGAGCAGCCTGTTCCACAGGCTGCACCGGCAGAAGCGGCGCCAGCGCCGGAAGCGAAGCCGGTTGCTGCAGAGCAGAACAACTCCTTCCAGGATCTTCCTGATGTCGTCGATTCAGACCTTAACGGTTCGAACGATGATCTGGACGTTCCTGACTTCCTGAAGTAAACCAGCGATTAGCTGAGCAGTGCTACATTTCGCGTCGAACCTCGATTCGAGTATCCACCTGGCGTTTACCACGCAAGCCGAGGGAAACCTTGCCTTGCATGTGAACGATGATCCCCACCTAGTGGGGGAACATCGAGCCAGATTGGAAGACTCGATCGGGGTTCGACGTTTTTCTTTGCACTTCATGAACCAGATTCATTCCACCGAGGTTGTGCACATAGCCTCACAGCGGCGCACCTCGTGGACAGAGCCAGAAGCGCCAACCTGCGACGCACTGGTGGACCCCACCGGACGCGAAGCGTTGGCAGTAATGGTTGCTGATTGTCTGCCGGTGCTGTTCGTCGCAAAGGACGCTACCCAGAAGCAAACGTTCACCGCCGCAGCTCACGCGGGTCGACGCGGACTGCTGGACGGAATATTGACTCGTACAGTGGGTGAACTTCAAGCAGTGGGGGCCACCCACATCGAGGCCGTTATTGGCCCAGCAATCTGCGGCCGATGCTATGAGGTCCCAGAATCAATGGCCGCCGAATCCGAGGAATCTCGTCCCGGAATACGAAGCAATACTAGCTGGGGAACGGCGGCTCTCGATTTGCCGGCATCCGCGCAAAAGGAACTGTCAGATCTCGGAGTAAGCGTGCAGCAAAGCGGTGTCTGCACCCTAGAAGATGAGAGATTCTTCTCCTACCGAAGAAGTTCACGGTCGGGCCGACTGGCGGGGCTGATTTGGCCGAAAACATAGGCCCGCGCGACACACCGCGCAAAAAAATCGAATGAGCAATGCCAGTCGTTTGGCGTGCGGTAGCGTCAGAGTAGCGGAATCATGCACCTGGGGTTGCATGCACGGGACAACTGAGGAGAAAAAACGTGGCTGACGGACTACGCAAGGCAATGGTCTATCTCGGCTTGGCGGATGCCGTTGAGCAGAGTGAGGTCGAAACGGACAACTCAGAACCGAGGACCCAGGTACGGGCCGTCGATGATGTTGCAACGCAACGTCCAGTCGAGGCCCCGCGCCCGCAGCCGGTTGTTAAATCGGTTGCACCGCATTCAGTAGCCAAAGAACCAGAGAACGAATACCGTGCTCCGGTCACACCCATTAAGCGTGCCCCTTCAGTACGGGATGAGGATTCCGAATTGCGTCAAATTACTACCGTGCACCCACGTTCTTACAACGATGCCAAAATCATCGGTGAGAACTTCCGTGACGGAATCCCGGTGATCATGAATGTCACCGACATGGGAGAAACAGATGCCAAGCGTTTAGTCGATTTTTCGGCTGGCCTGGTTTTCGCTCTCCACGGCTCGATTGAACGAGTAACTAACAAGGTCTTCTTGCTGTCCCCAGCCACTGTTGAAGTACTGGGTGAAGACCGCAAGCAGTCCGAAGCCCAGGCGACCTTCTTTAACCAGAGCTAAGTTGCCAGGAGCGAGCGCGTAAAAATGGTGTTCGGGATAATTTATCTCTTGTTAGCTGTCCTACAAATTCTGCTAATAATGCGAATTGTGTTGGATATAACTGAAAGTTTCGCTCGGCACTGGCACCCTAAGGGGATTGCTCTGGTCGCTGCGACAACAATCGTCACGATAACTGACCCTCCACTCCGGTGGCTGCGTCGCAAGATCAAACCTCTGGATATCGGTGGAATCCGGCTTGACTTGTCATTTTTGATCCTGTTTATCGTCGTAATGATTGTCAAATCGATCGTAAGTGGCGTAGGTTACAACCTAGGGAACTGATTAGGCATTTCGTAGAAGAATACGAGGTTCTAAAGAGCTCCTGAAGGGCGAAAAACAGTAAAATTGAGTTGAACCGGCAGTTCGGTTTCGTAATTAGTGTCCGAATCGTTATATCCTTTAGGAAATGGTGCTCCGACTTCACCGGTCGCGACACTGAATGAACGGTAAGTGTTTCGCAAGACAGCAACTGTCGGGCGGAAATGATCCCAGTATTGAGGTGACCCAATGGCTTTGACGCCAGAAGACGTAGTCAATAAGCGGTTTCAGCCGACCAAGTTCCGAGAAGGCTACGACCAAGACGAGGTAGATGACTTCCTCGACGAGATCGTTGTGGAATTACGTCGCCTGACCGGTGAGAACGAAGAGTTGCGCCGCCGCTTGGCAGGGCAGGGTGGAGACACTAACGTCTCGGCCAAGGAACAGTCAGTTCCTGCTCCAGTTGCCGCCGCTCCAGCTGCTAAGCCAGCTGAAGAGAAGAAGGTCGAAACCAAGACCGAAGAGCCTAAGAAGGTCGAGACTCCAGTTGCTGCTCCAGCCGCTGAGGTCAAGAAGACCGAAGCTCCGGTTGCTGCAGCTAAGGTCGAGGACAAGAAGGACGCGGCTCCTGGAGCCAACGCTGTTCCTGCTGCTGCCCCTCGCACCGAGTCCGCAGAATCCGCAGCTAACGTGCTTGCCATGGCACAGCGTCTGCACGATGAATATGTCGCCTCCGGTGTTGAGCAGCGCGACAAGATCATCTCGGAAGCTAAGACCGAGGCAAACTCGCTGGTTACCACCGCAGAAGAAAAGAGCCGTAAGACTCTCTCTGCACTGGAGCAGCAGAAGTCGGTACTTGAGCGTAAGCTTGAGCAGCTTCGCGGCTTCGAGCGTGACTACCGTGCACGTCTGAAGACTTACATCGAAGGACAGCTCCGCGACCTTGAGTCGCAGGGATCCATTGATAACGCAGGGAAGACCAACTAATCCTTATCGGGTTTGATGGCTTGAACTAAATATAAGTACAATTAACGGTGGTGCTCGGATTGATCCGGCACCATCGTTGTTGTTTAAAGGGAATTAATGGGTAACAGTGTGAGTGCTTCACCATCTAGGAGTGCTGCCGCGGCTAAGCGCTTCACAGGTCTTGGCCTGATCATCGCCTTAGTAGCGCTAGTTCTTGATCAAGCCGTCAAGATTCTCGTTGAGAGAACAATGAAACTCGGAGAATCAATTGAAGTGATTCCGAATTTCTTGGATATCCACTACATTCTCAACCCGGGTGCAGCCTTTTCCATCGGCGAAGATTTCACCATCATTTTCGCCATTCTGCAGGCTGCGGTAGCCGTATACGTGATTTATCTGCTGTTGCGCAAAGTGGGCACACGCGGCTGGGCGATCGTCTTGGGTTCTTTGCTCGGGGGAGTGCTAGGAAATCTGACCGACCGCTTGTTCCGCGAACCGGCCTTTGGCTTCGGCCACGTTGTCGACATGTTTTCAGTCCAACACTTCGCAATTTTCAACGTTGCAGACTCATTTATTGTTTGTTCGATGATCGTCGTGGCCCTGATGCTGATACGCGGACGCAACCTCGATGGAACCATTGGTGATCCGCCCAAAAACAACAAGACTGACGCTGACGATGAGAAGACGGAGCCCACAGCATGAGCACTACTGGGGGAACTCAGATCCATGAACTGCTCGTGGCTGACGAGGATGCCGGACAACGGCTGGACTCGTATCTTGCCAAGGTGTTGGAGATCCCTAGAGTTTTAGCGAAGACGCTGTTCAAAGACTCCATGGTTGAAGTTAATGGACGTGTAGTAACGAAGCCGCTGAAGGTTAGAGCGGGCGACGCATTGCGCGTAAGTATTCCACCGCAGTCCGACCCACTAGAAATTAGAGTAATTGCCGTGGAAGATTTGAAGATCATTGCCGACGAAGACGACTACGTTGTCATCGATAAGCCGGTCGGAGTCGCCGCACATCCTTCTCCTGGATGGGTCGGGCCTACTGTCGTAGGTGCGCTAATGGCCGAAGGCTACAATATTTCTACCTCTGGTGCCGCCGAGCGTCAGGGCATTGTCCACCGCCTCGACGTGGGAACGAGCGGACTCATGGTGGTAGCCAAATCTGAGCGTGCCTACACGGGTCTGAAGCGCGCGTTTAAGGAACGCACCCCCAAAAAGGTTTATCATGCGGTAGTTCAAGGGCTACCTGATCCTCTTGAAGGCACCATCGATGCACCGATCGGCCGGCACCCAGGTCATGACTGGAAGTTCGCTGTCCTGGAAGGTGGACGCGACTCCGTCACGCACTATGAGATGCTCGAAGCCTTCGGCCGAGCAAGTCTGGTAGAAGTGCATCTAGAAACCGGACGCACCCATCAGATTCGTGTGCACTTCTCCGCCTTTGGGCACCCCTGCGTTGGCGACCAGACCTATGGGGCCGACCCTAACCTAGGTGCCGCGTTGGGGTTGACGCGCCAGTGGCTACATGCCAAACGGCTGGGATTTAATCACCCGGTCACCGGAGAATGGGTTGAATATGAGAGCGAATACCCGCATGACCTCGCCGGTGCGCTAGAACTGTTGCGCGAAGGTGGCTACTAGTCCTATGGCCCACCGGCTATGAGAGCTCCCACAGCCGGTGGCAGGTGGACGATATTCGTGGCGTAAATCGTTAGACTGGTTCAGTGAGCGCGACACGTGACGGATTTGTCCATCTGCATACCCATACCGAATACTCCATGTTGGACGGGGCAGCCCGGCTTTCGGAGCTTTTTGAAGAAGCTAACCGACAAGGCATGGAAGCCATGGCGATTACCGACCATGGATACCTTTTTGGTGCCTTCGACTTCTGGAAGCGGGCTACCGATGCCGGAGTAAAACCAATCATCGGCGTCGAAGCCTATGTAACTCCTGGCACGGCGAGAAACGATAAGACTCGTGTGAAGTGGCGCACCGACGAATCCCAAAAGGGTGACGACGTCTCCGGTGGTGGCCTGTATAACCATATGACCTTGTTGTCTTACAACAACAAGGGTATGGATAACCTCTTCAAGGGATCCTCCCGGGCATCGCTTGACTCAGTCTTTGGCAAATACCCACGCTGGGACCGCGAACTGCTCAACGAGCACTCCGAAGGCCTGATCGCCACGACAGGTTGCCCCTCAGGTGAAGTCCAGACCAAGTTACGTCTAGGCCAGTATGACGCGGCCAAGGCTGCGGCAGCCGAACTTCAAGACTTGTTCGGCAAAGAAAATTATTTCTGCGAGATCATGGACCACGGTCTAGAGATTGAACGCAGAATCACCAAAGATCTTCTGCGCCTGGCCCGCGAACTAGACATCCCGCTCGTTGCCACCAACGATCTTCACTACACCCATGAAGCCGATTCGAAGGCCCATGAGGCGCTACTGGCAATCAACTCCGGTTCCACTCTCGACGAGCCGACCTATGACCAGGGCGGCAGCCGTTTCGCATTCTCTGGATCTGGCTATTACCTAAAGAGTGCACGCGAAATGCGTGAGTTGTTCAAAGAACACCCCGAGGCATGCGACAACACCCTTGAAATCGCTGACCGTGTTGATCTTTCTTTCGACACCAACGCAAACTACATGCCTAAGTTCCCTTGCCCGCCGGGAGAAGACGAAACCAGCTGGCTCATTAAAGAAGTAGACAAGGGACTGCACTACAGGTACCCCAATGGCATCCCCGAAGACTCACGCAGGCAGGCCGACTACGAGCTTGATGTCATCATCAAGATGGGATTCCCCGGCTACTTCCTAGTCGTCGCCGACTTTATTAACTGGTCAAAGAGCAATGGCATCCGCGTGGGTCCAGGACGTGGTTCCGGTGCCGGTTCAATGGTTGCCTACGCGATGCGTATTACCGACCTGGACCCATTGGTACACGGGTTGATCTTTGAACGTTTCTTGAACCCGGAACGTGTTTCCATGCCCGACTTCGACGTGGACTTCGATGATAGGCGCCGCTCGGAGGTCATCAAGTATGTGACCGAAAAGTATGGCGACGAACGTGTTTCAATGATCGTCACCTATGGTTCCATCAAGACCAAGCAGGCATTGAAGGACTCCTCTCGTGTGCTGGGCTACCCATTTAGCATGGGTGAAACCTTGACCAAGGCCCTGCCACCGGCAGTGATGGCTAAAGATATCCCACTGAACGATATTGATAACCCAGATTCAAAGCGTTATTCAGAAGCCGGAGATTTCCGTAATCTGGTGGCCAACGACCCAGAAGCTGCACGTGTTTTCGAAACGGCCAAGGGCATTGAAGGGCTCAAGCGTCAGTGGGGCGTACACGCCGCCGGCGTGATCATGAGCTCGGATCCGATCATCGACGTCATCCCGATCATGCGTCGTATCCAAGACGGCCAGGTTATTACCCAGTTCGACTACCCGACCTGTGAAGGCTTGGGTTTGATCAAGATGGACTTCTTGGGGTTGCGTAACCTCACCATCATTTCCGACGCGTTGGAAAACATCACGTACAACACGGGGGATGAGCTAGACCTCGAGGTACTGACGCTCGAAGACACCGAAGCCTATAACCTGCTAGCTCGTGGTGACACCCTTGGTGTGTTCCAGCTCGATGGTGGGCCAATGCGCTCACTGTTGAAGATGATGCGCCCGGATAACTTCGAAGATATCTCCGCTGTGATCGCCTTGTACCGACCAGGTCCCATGGGCGCTAACTCGCATACAAACTATGCGTTGCGTAAAACCGGGTTGCAGGATGTCACCCCGATCCACCCGGAGCTCGCAGAACCACTAGCCGACATTCTCGGCGGAACCTACGGCCTGATTGTGTATCAGGAGCAGGTTATGGCGATCGCGCAGAAGCTTGCCGGCTACTCGCTGGGCCAGGCAGATATTCTGCGCCGTGCCATGGGTAAAAAGAAGAAGTCAGAACTGGATAAGCAGTTCGCCGGCTTCAAACAGGGTATGAACGACAACGGATATTCAGACGCAGCGGTGAAAACCCTGTGGGACATTCTGCTGCCGTTCTCCGACTACGCGTTCAACAAAGCCCACTCAGCTGCCTACGGGGTGGTGTCCTACTGGACCGCATACCTCAAGGCGCACTACCCGGCCGAATACATGGCAGCATTGCTCACCTCGGTCGGCGATGACAAGGACAAGCTGGCGCTGTACCTAAACGAATGCCGGCACATCGGCATCACCGTACTTCCGCCAGATGTTAATGAATCAGCACTGAACTTCACCCCTGTGGGTAAAGACATCCGCTTCGGCATGGGTGCTATCCGTAACGTCGGTGCTAACGCGGTGGCCGGCATGGTTGAAGCGCGAACTGAAAAGGGCGCGTACCGGGATTTCAGCGACTTTTTGAGCAAGGTCCCTGCAGTGGTCTGCAACAAGCGCACCATTGAGTCCTTGATCAAGGCCGGCGCCTTCGACTCGCTGAAGCACCCGCGCCGGGCTCTGGTGGCCATTCACGAAGAGGCCGTCGACTCGGTCATTCAGCTCAAGCGCAATGAAGCGGCGAACCAGTTTGATCTGTTTAGTGCACTGGATACCTCCGATGTCTCAGATGCGATGACGGTAGCAATTCCTGATCTTCCCGACTGGGAGAAGAAGGAAAAGCTTGCCTACGAACGAGATATGCTCGGTCTCTACGTCTCGGATCACCCGCTGCAAGGTTTGGGCTCCGCCCTTGACCAGTACGCGGACATGCCGGTGACGAGCGTGTTGTCCGATGAAGGACCAGCCGACGGACATGTCATTTCGATAGCAGGAATGATCAGCGGGCTGCAGCGACGTATTGCCAAAAAATCTGGCAACCCCTACGCACGCAGTGAAATTGAGGACCTTTCCGGTTCCATGGAAGTGATGTTCTTCGGTCAGGCCTACCAGCCAATCGCCGAGATCCTGGCCGATGACTTGATTGTCGTGATCAAGGGACGTGTACAACGCCGCGACGATGGATCGATCACACTTAACGCCCAAGAGATGATGATCCCCGAACTCTCCGATACCTCAGGTACCGGACCGGTAGTTATCGGTATACCTACGCATAAAGCTACCGAGACGCTAATCCAGAAACTCGGAGATGTGCTGCGCACCCATAGCGGAAACACCGAGGTGCGGGTAAAGCTCAGCGGAAGCCGTGGTACCTCCTTGATGAGACTAGGCATGAATTTCAGGGTTAATCCGAACCCTGCTCTGTTCGGAGATTTGAAGGTACTGCTCGGCCCGGCCTGCCTGGACGTGTAGCAATCGCATAATGTATGACCGGATGGGGTAACTTATGGGAACCCAATCCGGTCTTACACGTTAAACTGGGGTGGTGACCTTAAACCCAGATACCGATTTTTCCGAACTCGCGACCATTGATTGGCGTGGAGCGAAACTCAACCGTGCTCAGCTCAAAGCCAAATTGCCTCGACCTGAAATGAATTCGCAGACGGCCGCAGAGGTTGTCCAGCAAATCATCAACGACGTGCGTGAACATGGTATGGAAACGCTCAAGGACCTCGCCAAGCGGTTCGATAAGGTTGAACTGGAACATACTCGGGTCCCGCAAGCAGAATTAGATCGAGCCTTGAACGAGCTTGATCCGCAGGTCCGCTTGGCTTTAGAAGAGTCCATCAAGCGTGCCCGCTCCTTTGCTCAAGCTCAGTTGCCGCAGGACGTCACCGTTGAATATGGCCACGGTGGAACCGTGACGCAGCGCTGGGTTCCAGTGCGACGCGTTGGTCTCTATGTCCCGGGCGGATTGGCTGTTTACCCTTCCTCGGTCATCATGAACACCATTCCGGCGCAGGCTGCAGGGGTCACCTCGCTCGCGCTGGCAAGCCCACCGCAGGCGGATTTTGGCGGTCTGCCACACCCGACGATCCTGGCTGCAGCGAAGCTGTTAGGAATTACCGAGGTACACGCAATGGGCGGGGCCCAGGCCGTGGCGGCTTTCGCCTACGGGGTGCAGGTCCCGAACGATCAGCGTGGAGATATTGAACCGGTAGATGTTATTTCCGGTCCGGGCAATGTTTTTGTGGCCACAGCGAAGCGTCTGGTGAAAGGCGTCGTCGGTATCGACGCGGAGGCCGGACCCACCGAAATTGCGATTTTGGCCGATGAAACTGCCAACGCATCATTCGTCGCGGCAGATATGATCTCGCAAGCCGAACACGACGCTAATGCGGCTGCCGTGCTGGTGACCGATTCGCCGGCTCTCGCCACCGCTGTGCGCGCCGAACTTAGCACGCAGGTAGCGGCCACGAAACACACCGAACGCGTCCAGCAAGCCCTGTCCGGAAGACAGTCGGCAATCATCCTGGTTGATGATCTCGATCAGGGCGTCGAAGTGTGTAATGCTTACGCGGCTGAGCACTTGGAAATCCTCACCATAAACGCGGCGGAGGTGGCCGCACGGATCAACGCTGCCGGGGCGATTTTTGTCGGAGAATTTGCTCCGGTGTCCCTAGGAGATTATTGCGCAGGCTCAAACCATGTGCTGCCAACCAGTGGTACCGCACTGCACGCCTCGGGGCTGAACGTGAACACGTTCCTCAAAGCCATCCAGGTGATCAACTACGACAAGAGCGCGCTTGCTGAGGTGGCCACTCACGTGATCAATCTTGCCAATGCCGAGGACCTCCCAGCACACGGTGACGCGGTCGCGGTGCGTCAAGCCCATTAGACGCTAAACTGTTAGGTGACGTGTGTGAATTTCTATACGCCGACGGCGTTGGTTAGCACCACGATCGCAAAAAGTTGGAGGTGTCATGAATTGCCCTTATTGTCGCAACGCTGATTCGCGTGTGGTCGATAGCAGAGTCGCCGATGATGGCGTATCAATTCGACGTCGTCGTCAGTGCACCGAATGTTCGCGCCGTTTTACCACCACTGAAACTGCTGCGTTGAACGTGTTGAAGCAGTCTGGCGCGGTAGAACCTTTCTCGCGCCACAAGGTCATTAATGGCGTGCGTAAGGCATGCCAAGGACGCCCGGTAACTGATCACGATTTGGCCATCCTTGCCCAAGAAGTTGAAGAAACGGTCCGTACTTCAGGTGCAGCGGAAATTCCCGCGCATCAGGTCGGACTGGCCATCCTTGAGCCGTTGTCACGTCTGGACGAGGTTGCGTACCTAAGATTTGCCAGCGTCTATCACAATTTCCAGTCGCTCACCGATTTTGAAACTGCGATGGCGAAGTTGCGTGATCGCCGTTCCACAACGCCACAGGGCAACCAACGCCCACTAACCGCAAACTAACTTTGCACGCCAATGATGGCGACAGATACAGCGCAGGCCGAGTCCCACCCTTACGGTGTGGGACTCGGCCTGCGCTGTTTCACGATGTTGTAGCGCTTAGCAATTATGGGAGCGTAAGGATCTCAGCGCCCTCGTTGGTCACCAATAGCGTGTGTTCAAACTGTGCGGTGCGCTTTTTATCGCGGGTAGTGACCGTCCAGTCGTCTTCCCACATATCCCATTCGGTGGTGCCTAGGGTGAGCATCGGTTCGATTGTGAACACCATGCCGGGTTCGATGATGGTGTTATAGGCCGGTGCCGCATCGTAATGCGGAATGATCAGGCCGGTATGGAAAGCCTCACCGACGCCGTGTCCGGTGAAATCGCGGACCACGCCGTAGCCGAAACGCTTCGCATAGCTTTCAATGATGCGCCCGATGACATTAATTTCCCGGCCGGGCATTACCGATTTAATAGCGCGCTTCAGCGACATTTCGGTACGTTCAACGAGTAACCGGGATTCTTCGTCAACGTCCCCAACGAGGAATGTTGCGTTGTTATCCCCATGCACTCCACCAATGTAGGCGGTGATATCAATATTGATGATGTCGCCATCTTGGACCACGGTGCTGTCTGGGATGCCGTGGCAAATAACTTCATTGAGTGATGAGCATAAAGACTTTGGGAAACCGCGGTATCCCAGGGTGGAAGGATAGGCCTTGTGGTCCATGAGGAACTCGTGTCCCAGGCGGTCAAGCTCATCGGTGGTTATTCCTGGCTGGCAGGCTTTGCCTACTTCGGCCAATGCCTGAGCGGCAATGCGCGAAGCAATACGTATTCTTTCAATAACTTCAGGGCTTTTCACCTCTGAGGCAGTATTTTCCGCCGGGGCCTTCTTGCCCACATATTCGGGGCGTTCAATATCGGCCGGGACACTAAGTTCGGGAAAGATTGTGCCGGGAGTCAAGGTTCCAAGAGGTGCAGTTGCGACAGTAGCCATATAAACATTCTAACTACGCAATGAGCACAACATACGCTTTGAAGATCAACCGAACTGCGTGAGATTGAGCTAGCGTTGAGTCATCAAGATCCAACGACCCGAGGAGCTTACGGTGAGCGAGACTTCCATTTCAGAAGAAGGCAAGTATTGGTACAACGTATCAACGGGAAGTATTGAGAAGGGTCCACAGTCCGATTGGACGAAACTTTTAGGCCCCTACGATACTGAAGAGGCGGCACGCAACGCGATGAGCAAGGTGCAGGCTCGTAACGAAGCATGGGATGCCGAGGACGAAGAAGAAGCCTAAATATGCAGAACCCGCGTAGGGGAGTATTTCCATACGCGGGTTCTTCGTTTAAGCGCCAAGTCGCTTATTCTTTGAATTCGTAGTCGGCAGATGGGAAAGCACCGCTGACGACTTCCTGATGATATTGGCTTACCGCCGACGAAATCACCGAACGAAGATCAGCATATTTTTTGACAAAACGTGGCGTGCGGTTCGCTCCTAAGCCCAGCAAATCCTGCCACACCAAAACCTGGCCGGTGGTCGCGTTGCCCGCACCAATACCAATGGTTGGTACCGTCAACACTTCATCAACCTTCGCCGCGACAGGGCTCGGAACCATTTCCATGAGGATGGTGAAAGCGCCTGCGCGCTCTAGAGCTTTGGCGTCGGCGATCATGCTTTCGGCCGCGTCTCCACGACCTTGGATCCGGTACCCACCCAAAGCATGTTCAGACTGCGGGGTGAAACCGATATGTCCGATCACTGGCACTCCAGCTAGCACCATGGCACGGACGTGTTCAGCGAACTCGTGGCCACCTTCGATCTTCACCGCCTGCGCGCCACCTTCTTTCATCAGTCGCACAGCAGTGGCGACAGCCTGTTGGGCAGACTGCTCATAAGAGCCAAAGGGAAGATCTGCGACAACCAAAGCACGCTTGGTACCGTTTGAAACTGCCTTAGTGAAGACGATCATTTCGTCCACGGTAATTGGCAGGGTCGAATCGTAACCGATCACGGTATTCGCCGCTGAATCACCGACAAGTAGGATTTCGATCCCGGCTTGGTCGAAAATTTCCGCCATCATGACGTCATATGCAGTTAACATGGCAAACTTTTCGCCGCGTTCTTTTGCCTGCTGTAGATGGTGAACCCGAATGCGCGATGGGCCTTTGTCGGGGTCAGAAAGATATGGTTGTGGCATAGAAAAACCTTATCGCACTTATACCCAGCGATGCGGGGGGCGAGATCGGGGCTTAAAACGTATAGTCTTGCAACAAGTTGTTTAACTCCCTGCCGTGATCAGCGCGGGAATCAAAGATTTTTATAAGGCGGTGAATTATGGATCGTCAGCAAGAATTCGTGCTGCGCACCATTGAAGAACGAGACGTTCGATTTGTGCGTATGTGGTTTACCGACGTGGTCGGTTCCTTGAAGTCTGTTGCACTGGCTCCGGCTGAAGTAGAAGACGCTTTTGAAGAGGGACTAGGTTTTGACGGCTCCTCGATCGACGGGCTGTCGCGCATCTCCGAGTCGGACATGCTGTTGCAACCGGATCCTGCGACCTTCCAGATCTTGCCGTGGCGCGGTGAAGTAGAACCCACCAGTCGCATGTTCTGTGACATCCTCACCCCCGAAGGTCAGCCATCTAACGCGGATCCACGTCAAGTGCTCAAGCGTCAGCTGACCGAAGCCGCTGATATGGGCTTTACCTGCTACACACATCCAGAGATCGAGTTCTACCTGCTAGAAAGTAGCAAACTGGACGCGCAAGGACGCCCGCAGCCAATTGATAACGGCGGCTATTTTGATCATGTGCCCGACGGAGTTGGGCAAGATTTCCGTCGCGCCTCGGTCACGACCTTGGAAGCTCTGGGAATCTCGGTAGAGTTCTCCCACCATGAGACCGGTCCTGGCCAGAATGAAATTGATTTGCGCTACGCGGACGCGTTACAGACCGCGGACAACATCATGACCTTCCGTACGGTGATCAAAGAAATGGCGATGCAGAAGGGCATTCATGCAACCTTCATGCCCAAGCCGTTTTCGGATCAGCCAGGCAGCGGCATGCACACTCATTTCTCGCTCTTCGAAGGCGATTCAAATGCGTTCTTTGAAGCCGGCCGTGAGTACCAATTATCTGATGTCGCCCGATCATTTATCGCAGGCATACTGCACCATGCGCCAGAAATGACGGCAATCACGAACCAGTTCGTGAATTCCTATAAACGACTTTGGGGCGGCGGCGAAGCTCCAAGTTACCGTTCCTGGGGCCATAACAACCGTTCAGCTTTGGTGCGCGTGCCACTGTATAAGCCGGGTAAAGGCCAAAGCGCACGAGTGGAATATCGCGGTATCGATTCGGCAGCGAACCCTTACTTAGCGTATGCAACACTGCTTGGCGCCGGGCTGAAGGGGATTCGCGAGAATTACGAGCTAGAGGAACCAACCGAAGACGACGTGTGGGCATTGTCCACCGCCGAACGGCGCGCTTCGGGCCACGTTCCGCTACCGGGTACCTTGCATGACGCGCTGAAGGCTATGGAAGAATCCGAATTCATGGCCGAGGTACTTGGCGAACAGGTCTTCAACTCATTCTTAGCGAATAAGCGAGCAGAATGGGAAGAATACCGTCAGGTAATCACCCCTTTTGAGCTCAACAAGTATTTGGGAATCCTCTAAAACGCACGTCACGCGCACCTTGTGGCGGCAGCAGGAGACACACGAAAAACATGGCAGAAGTATCCTCACGTGCACTGATCAACGCTGGCTTCAGCGATACCGAACGCGCGAAGAAATTCCTTGAATCAGAGGAACTAGCGCAAATTGACCCGGTGCTTATTGTGAGGATGATGGCGCACGCGCCGGACCCAGACCAAGCACTGTTACTGGCCTTGCGTTTGGTAGACCGCCATCCGGAAGCTGCAAGTATTTTCCGCGAGCCTGAGAATTGCCTCGCATTGGTCCGTCTGCTTGGCGGGTCTTCGGCTCTGGGAGAGTTTCTCATCCGGTGTCCTGAAGCATTGGACATTGTGCGTGAGGCTCCGAGCAAAACCTTTAAACCGGTCAGCTTGGAAACTATGCGTAGCGCCATGCTGGAGTCTGTCGGGGCAACCCGAACGGCCAATAATCATTGGATTTCCTCCAGCATCGGTGCTGATGCGCGGCAAAAACTCCGTGCAAGTTATCGTAAGGCCCTGCTGTCCTTGGCATACCGTGACCTTGGAGCTGCAGACCCGCAAGAAATTCTTCCGCTGGTTGCCGCAGAACTGGCAGATATGGCTGGCGCAGTGCTTGAAGGCGCATTGGCGATTGCACGCGCTGAAGCCTCCGAGCAATACAGTCCGGAGGACGTTGACTGCGTCAAGCTTTCTATTATTGGCATGGGTAAATGTGGCGCCCGGGAACTGAACTATATTTCAGATGTTGATGTCATTTACGTGCATGGAAGCACTCCTCACGTAGATGAGGATCTGGCGGCGGCCATTGCCACGGTTCTTTGTGGCAACACGGCACGGGTCATCATGACTCCGGGCCCGGAACCGATGCTTTGGGAAGTTGACGCAAATCTGCGCCCCGAGGGTAAAGACGGTGCGCTGACGCGGACCTTGTCGTCGCACGAGGCGTATTACAAACGCTGGGCACATTCTTGGGAGTTCCAAGCCTTGCTCAAAGCACGTGCCATCGCCGGAGATACCGAGCTGGGCCGCTCTTATGAGCGCATGGTCTCACCGATGGTGTGGTCGAGTTCGGAACGCGAAGGTTTTGTGGAATCCGTTCAAGCGATGCGCCGCCGGGTGACAGATCATATCGACAAGGAAGAAATTCCTTGGCAGATTAAGCTCGGTCCAGGTGGGCTACGTGATGTGGAATTCACCGTGCAGTTACTGCAGCTGGTCCACGGACGAGTTGAACCGTCCATTCAGGTTCCAACGACCACGCTAGCGATTCGGGCCATGAGCGAAACCGGCTATATCAGTCGTGAAGACGCCAAAAACTTCGACGAGTCCTACCGGTATTTACGCCTGCTAGAGCACCGTATCCAGTTGAGCCAGCTTCGGCGAACCCACCTGATGCCACGCGTCGAGGGCGCCCAGCGCGTCCTTGCCCGTGCGGTGCGCGGGGTCGGCGATTTACAAGCCACCAATCCCGAGCGGTTACTGCGCCGCTGGAATGAGACCAAACGTTTGGTCCGTTCCCTGCATGAGCGTATTTTCTACCGGCCACTGCTGGTCACTAGCTCAAACCTTTCTGCAGACCATGTCCGGTTGACTCCAGAATCGGCTCAGGCACGATTGCGAGCCTTGGGCTATTTGGATCCGAAGGCTGCAATGCGCCATATCGAAGCGCTCACCGGGGGAGTATCGCGCCGTTCTTCACTGCAACGACAGTTGTTGCCCGTGTTGTTAGATTGGTTCGCTCACGGTGTAGACCCGGATGCCGGGCTACTGGGGTTTCGCCGATTGAGTGAGGCCCTGGGCAAATCGCCTTGGTTCTTAGGGATGCTACGCGATACCAACGCGGCCGCCGAGCGGCTGAGTCATCTGTTGTCCAACACTCGCTTCCTTACCGACCTGTTGGCTAATGAGCCTGCTGCGGCGGCTTGGCTGGGTTCTAACGCAGCCTTGATACCGCAGTCCTATCAGAGCCTGCAACAGCAGAACGCCTCCATCATCCATCGGACTAAGCAGCCAGAAGCGGCAATTCGACAAATTCGCCTGGTACGCCGACGCGAATTCTTGCGGGTAGCGCTTGCCGACGGGGCTGGACTGTTGAATGTCTCGCAAGTTGGAGAGGCACTTTCGAATATCGACGGAAATATGATCGATGGTGTGCTGAAGGTATTGCTCAATGCTGATCAACAAAAGCATGGTGAGCATGCGGTGATTACCGTGATTGCCATGGGCCGGCAAGGCGGTGCAGAAATCGGTTATGGTTCGGACGCTGACGTGCTCTTTGTCCAACGGCCCATGCCCGGCGCGAGCGCACAAGAATCGCAGGAACAGGCACTACGAGTGGTCACGGAGCTGATTTCTTGGTGTGTGAAACCGCTGAAGCCAGCGATCCCCGCCGAAGTAAAGCTCAAAGTTGATTCGGATCTACGCCCCGAAGGTCGCGCCGGGATGCTTGTTCGCTCGCTTGACGGATACGCAAAATACTACGAGCGGTGGGTGGAAGTTTGGGAACGGCAGGCGTTACAGCGTGCCCGTCCTTTTGCCGGTGACACACAGCTTGCCGAAGACTTCATTAAACTTATTGAGCCAGTTCGCTACGGTAAGGGACTTGAAGAGTCTGAGATGAAAGACATCCGTAAGATCAAGGCACGTGTGGAGTCCGAAAGGCTTCCACGCGGAGCGGATCCTAACCGGCATCTTAAACTTGGTCGGGGGTCACTATCTGACATTGAGTGGTTGGTGCAGTTTTACCAGCTTCAGTACGCCTGGAAACATGCCTCCTTGCGCACACCAGCGACCCGCAAAGCACTTGATGCGATGGCCGGACTAGAACTGATCAGCGAAGAAGATGCCGAACTTTTGGACTACACCTGGTCAATGGCTACCCGTATTCGCAGTGCCGAGATCATCACTTCGGGACGCTCCAGCGATGTGCTTCCACGGTCCGCCCGCGATATGGAGGCAGTAGCGCGTTGGTGTGGTTACGAAGCAAATCAGGGATCTGCTCTGGAAGAAGATTATCTGCGAGCTACGAGACATTCTCGGGCGATTTTTGAACAACTCTTCTACGGCTTCGAAGACTAGGTCAGACCTTGAAAAACCAGAACAAAACGTCGTTGACCGAACCGTCGAACAGTAGCTGGGCACCAAGCACGGAAGGGTATGCGTGCTGGGCAAAGAGCATCTACATCGGCCAAGGCGTTGAGCAGTGGCGGTGGGCCTGCTCTCAGTTGCTGAGCTGGGGAATCAAAACGCGCAGTGGTTTTCGGGTGACTCCCGCCGTGCCGGTAGTACCCGGACAAGAACCAACGATCAGCGTGCACGCCCTAGGGCTGACGGTACTAGAACCGGTTCGGGTGATAGCGGTAGTGAACACCGAATACCGCGTGGGTTTCGCTTATCAAACACTTCCCGGACATCCGGTCTGCGGGGAAGAAGCATTTATTCTAGAACGCCGTGATGAGAATATTTTCCTCACCATCAGGTCATTGACCAAACCTTCATCTGCTATGCCGTGGCGAGTGCTGTATCCGTTGTTACGTGTAGCGCAAGTTCTGGCTCGGTGGCGGTACTTTCGTGCGTTGAAGCTCAAAAGCTAATAAATAACTCATCAACGAGACTCCCCGTTTATCGGAGATTTTGCCTAGACTAGCGTCAGGCCTCAGGGTCAGCTGAGCACCAAGTATTATTCCTACAACAGAGTATGGAACGGTAGAAGAAATGGACGAGCGATTCATGCGTGAGGCCGTGGAGATGTCTCGTCGCGGTATGCAAGCAAATCAGGGCGGCCCTTTCGGCGCAGTGGTTGTGAGGGCCGGCGAAATCATCGCTACGGGCACCAACCAGGTTACCGGATCCAATGATCCTACCGCCCATGCCGAAGTGGTCGCGATACGTAACGCCGGCACAAAACTGGCCACCTTTGATCTTTCAGATTGCGAACTCTACACAAGCTGCGAGCCCTGCCCGATGTGTCTGGGCGCAATCTATTGGTCGCGTTTTAGGCACGTCTACTACGCCAATACCCGGGTTGACGCCGCGGGCATCGGTTTTGATGATGAGCTGATTTATACCGAGCTCGACAAGCCAATGGGGGAGCGGCTTATCCCATTCACGCATGCGCCCCTTGAAGCGGCCGCGGAGGTCTTTACCGAGTGGACCATGAAAGAAGAAAAAACCCGCTACTAACCGCCCCGGTATGGGGTAAGCCTTGACTCGACATCTGGCCATGGCACGATGATTCGCTCTGTGGGCGCCAATGCTTTGGTCAGTAAGGCGTCGGCGACTACGATGCCATGAGCCGAGACCTCAATGATGGCTAATGGCACCTTTTCACTGGGGTCCACGACATGTAATGCCCATTGGTTGGCAAGCTCGCCGATTCCACGCTCTAAAAGCAGCTCTTCGCCGTCCATATAGTCGCATGCAACGAGTACCGGGTGGCCAAGGACTGAGCGCGGGCACACCTTGTCGTAGGCTTCGTCCAGCGGCTCCAGATAGCCCACGATTTCGTTGTCGTCGCGTTTGACCGCTAGCCATGTACTGATGTCCATGACTCCACGCTATGTCAGACAAGCTCCACGTGCTAAGTCTTATGGCTTATTTGATTCGTTAACGCAGAAGGCCTGTCCCAGCGGGACAGGCCTTCAGTTAGCGGTTGGCTAGCAGGTGTGAAGAATTAGCAACCGTAGTAGAGCTCGAACTCGTATGGGTTCGGGCGCAGGCTCAGTGGCTTGATTTCGTTTTCACGCTTGTACTCGACCCAGGTGCGGACCAGGTCCTCGGTGAACACGCCGCCTTCGAGCAAGAACTCGTAGTCGGCTTCTAGAGCCTTCAACGCGTCTTCTAAGCTCTCTGGAGCGCGCTGGATGTCCTTGGCTTCCTCGGCAGGAAGCTCGTAGAGATCTTTGTCGATTGGGTCCGAAGGCTCGATGCGGTTCTTGATGCCGTCCAAGCCAGCCATGAGCTGTGCTGCGAAGGCCAAGTATGGGTTCGAGGATGCATCAGGTGCACGGAACTCAATACGCTTTGCCTTAGGGTTCGAACCGGTCACTGGGATACGGATACCTGCGGAGCGGTTGCCCTGCGAATAGACCATGTTCACTGGAGCTTCGTAGCCCTTGACCAGACGACGGTAGGAGTTCACCGTTGGGTTGGTGAATGCCAGCACCGCCGAAGCGTGCTTCAGCAGGCCACCGATGTACCAGCGAGCGGTATCGGAGAGTCCTGCGTAGCCCTTTTCGTCGTAGAACAGTGGCTCGCCCTTGGCCCACAGCGACTGGTGCACGTGCATGCCCGAGCCGTTATCGCCGAAGACTGGCTTTGGCATGAAGGTTGCTGACTTGCCCCAGGCATCGGCGACGTTCTTCACAACGTACTTGAAGAGCATCAGTTCGTCGGCTGCGTGAACCATGGTGTTGAACTTGTAGTTGATCTCAGCCTGGCCGGCTGCGCCGACCTCGTGGTGGCTGCGTTCAACTTCGAGACCCACGTTGTCCAACTCGACACAGATGGCGTCGCGCAGATCTGCCTGCTTGTCGGTTGGCGACACTGGGAAGTAGCCACCCTTGTAAGGGGTCTTGTAACCCTGGTTGCCGCCCTCTTCCTTGCGGCCGGTGTTCCAAGGCGCTTCGTCAGAGTCGATCTTGTAGAAGGCGCCCTGGGGGGTGGACTCGTAGCGGACGTCTTCGAAGATGAAGAATTCTGCTTCTGGAGCAAAAACTGCCGTGTCTGCGATACCGGTTGACTCTAGGTAGGCTTCGGCACGCTCTGCAACGCCACGTGGGTCGCGGTGGTAAGGCTCACCGGTGCGTGGGTTGATGATGGAGAAGTTGAATGCCAAGGTCTTCTCGATGCGGAACGGATCAACGAAGCCGGTGGTGACATCCGGGATCAGCTGCATGTCGGAGTCGGAGACTCCAGCGAAACCGCGGATGGAGGAACCGTCAAAGAGCTGACCGTTGACGAAGAAGTCTGCGTCCACGGATTTTGCCGGGACGTTGAAGTGCTGCTGAACGCCTGGTAGATCGGTGAAGCGGACGTCGAGGAACTTGACTTCTTCCTCGGCAATGTAGGCCAAGACTTCTTCTGGACTGGTAAACATGTGCAGGTTACTCCCTGTTGAGATATTGGTTTGGTAAACGGAACGATCACACAAGTGAATGTGACCGGTTCTCTTGCTTACCTAGTAATCTTACCTAGAATCCGTTTCACAATGGTGTCTCGATTGTTTCGGCCACGTTACATAGGAATAGTTTGGGCGCGTCGTGCCCCGTCAGTGGGTGCAATGTGACTCGTAACAAACTGATGAGATTCACACAGTTGCCCCCGATACACTAGGTATGTGGAACGTAAAGACTTTAGCTCGTGGCTTGAAGGCCCCCCGCAATTAAACTCCCAAGAATGGCCGGGGCAACGATTAGGCCGTCCCGAAAAGGGCGCCGGATCGATTGGACGCTTTCCCCGAAGAGTCGGTGCACTCTGCCTAGACTGGGGACTGTGCATGTTGCTCAGCTGGTGGCTATTTGATTTTAGAGATCTGGCGACCTTGTTGCTATTCCTTGCCGGGCAGATGATTGCCGTAGGTTTCACCGGTCACAGTATTGGGCATCGTACCTTTGGGCTTCAAGTTCAGTCGATGGACGGAACCGCGGTGAAGCCGCTGGCCGGAGTGATTCGATCGGTTCTGCTGTGTTTAGTAATTCCTGTGTTCTTCTCAGACACAGACCAGCGAGGATTCCACGATCGAGCCGCCAAGAGCGTTCTAGTGAATATCCGCTAGAGAATTTGATGTAGTTCAGACACAGAAAAACCGCACTAGAAATTCTAGTGCGGTTTTTCTTTTGACCGAGATTAGCGAGCGCGACGGTTAGGTCGTGCACGATTCGGGTCGATGCCCTTAGGGATCGGCAAGCGGTTTGCGGTCAAGGTAGTCAGTCGCTTATCAACTGCGCTGATTTCCAGTTTGGTAATCGATTTAGGAAGCTTCTTCATCTTCTTGCTCACGTCAACCAGATCAGTCTGGTCTTCGCTCTGGCCAGCGTTGATCACATGAATCGGAACGTTTGGCAGCACGCGAGAAATACGCTTACGCTCGGAAGTCACCAAATCGCGAACGCGGTTGGTTGGACCTTCGGTAACAAGTACGACGCCTGGGCGTCCGACTGCCAAGAACACTAAGTCCTGGTGACGGTTAAACGCTACTGGCTCATCCTTCAAAATCCAGCCTCGACGTAGCACGCTCATTGCTGCTCCGGCGGCGCCTGGACGGCCTATAAGCTGTGCGAACGCAGCTTTCTCGGCCCGTCGGGACAAGATGAACAGGGCGGCAAGTAAGCCGAGCGGGATCGCGATAATCAGCAAGGTGATCCAGTTCTGGATCAGAATGCCGATGATCAGACCTACAACAATGACACCAAGGAATGCCAGAAGCATCCACCAAACGACCATCGGGTCATTACGGCGGGTCATCTGGAAGACCTGGCCCATTTGCTTTAGGCGACCGGGCTCTTTATTTTGTTTTTCAGCTTTGGGTTTACGCGAAAACAAACCACGCTTCTGCTGCGCGGCCGCATCGTTATCGGAGTTTTTGGCCATAGTGCTTCAATTCTACGCGATCTAACTGGCTTATTTTTCTGCAGGGCTCTTTACAAGAGAATTTACTTGGTTTTGGCACTGTACGCGACAAAGCGTCGGACCCAACAGCCGATTTTTGCGGCTGTTGGGTCCGACGAAATAAAACTCTCGTGTTGCTTAGCGACTAAGTAGCGAAGCGGCTTCCTGTCGGGTAGTACCCGAAGATTCAATGTTGGACAATGCTTCAGGGATCTCGCGACCCTTCTTGCGCATTGCACCGGCCCAGAGTCGGCCAGCACGATACGAAGAACGTACTAATGGACCGGACATTACACCGGAGAATCCGAGTTCTTCGGCTTCTTGTTGCAGTTCGAGGAATTCTTGTGGCTTCACCCAGCGGTCCACTGGCAGGTGGCGCTCGGTAGGGCGCAGGTACTGGGTAATGGTCAGGAGATCGCAACCGGCTTCGTGCAGGTCACGCATGGCTTCGGAGATTTCTTCACGAGTTTCGCCCATACCCAAAATCAGGTTCGACTTAGTAATCAAGCCTCGCTTCCGGCCATGGGTGATGACATCCATGGAACGTTCGTAGCGGAAGGCCGGACGAATACGCTTGAAAATACGTGGAACGGTCTCGACGTTGTGGGCGTAGACCTCAGGTTCGGAATCGCAAATGGCATCCAAATTATCTGGTTTACCCGAGAAATCTGGGATCAACAGTTCCACACCGGTGGTGGGGTTCATCTTGTGTACCTGGCGTACGGTCTCGGCGTAGAGCCAGACACCCTCGTCTTCGAGATCATCGCGAGCTACGCCGGTGATCGAAGCGTAACGAAGGTCCATTTTCTTGACGCTCATGGCCACCTTGAATGGCTCTGAACGATCAAGTGCGGCAGGCTTGCCAGTGTCAATCTGACAGAAGTCACAGCGACGGGTGCATTCTGAGCCACCGATAAGGAAGGACGCTTCGCGATCTTCCCAGCATTCGAAAATATTTGGGCAACCGGCCTCTTCGCACACCGTGTGTAGGCCTTCGGACTGCACGAGATTTTTTAGCCCGACGTATTCGGGGCCGATTTTCAGTTCTGCGCGAATCCACTCTGGCTTGCGCTCTACAGGAGTCTGGGCGTTGCGTTTTTCGACGCGCAGCAGTCGTCGGCCTTCAGGTTCAATGCTCATTAAAGGGTCCTTCTACGTTTGAAATCTTGTGCTTAGACGACTTGTGGAGTGAGCAGACGCTCAAGTTCCTCTTGTACCCGATCAACGACGTCGTTGGGGGAAACCGTCTGGCCTAGTTCTTGGGAAATTGTGGTGACGCCAGCATCGGTGATGCCGCAGGGGATGATCTGGTCATATGCAGTGAGATTATTCGAACAGTTGAGCGCAAACCCGTGCATCGTGACTCCACGGTTGATGCGGATACCAATAGCGGCGATCTTTCGGTCTTGCTCGCCGTTAACTCCTGGTACCCAAACGCCTGAGCGACCTTTAACCTGTACGGTCGGGATTCCTATTTCATCGATAACGTTAATTAACGCCTCTTCTAAAGTCTCAACGTATAGACGAATCGCGCTGATCTTCTTGAGTTTTACGATCGGATATCCGATGAGCTGGCCCGGGCCATGCCAGGTTAGCTTTCCTCCACGATCAACGTCGACAACGGGGGTGCCATCAAGTGGTAAATCTTCAGGTTCGGTCCTCTTGCCGGCGGTATACACCGCCTCATGCTCAAGAAATAGGACTCTTGGGGTCTGTTCATCGGCTGCTACAGCATCGTGCAAATTTTGCTGATAATCCCATGCTTGCATATATGGAATTAGTTCCGTGCCGAGTCCGACTCGTTCGAATTCGATCGCCATATTGGCAACCCTACGCCTTTTGGAACATTGCCTGCTAATTGGCTGGCGAGGGCTTCGCTGTGGATAACTTCAACGCCTTTTTCGATTTTGCGTTAGAACTGAATCATGAGTGATTCAAACAATTTACTGGCGTGGCCGACCTGTCCGGGGTACGTGACGGTGCGACCGCTAAATGCCAAGTCACCATGCAAAGTTTGGTTAATGCGTCGTGACTCAGATCAGAGTTACATGGTGTTGAAGATTTCCTCTGAGGCAGAACGTATTTGTTCCTTGCGGCAGAAACAGGTTGAATCAGCAAGGAAATATGTCGTCGATTTTTACGGTACTCTCACGACACAATTAGGCGCCGGTATTCTCATGGAGTATTGCCCGGGCGGTAGCCTGGCTCAGCTTCTAGAAGAGCGCGCCCCATTTTCGTTGGGGGAGTGCGTCACTGCCTTGGCCCCGATTGCCCAAACCCTCTCCGCACTACATGCCAGTGGACAGGTGCATGGGGATGTATCAGCGAGCAATGTGCTGCTCACGGCCGAGGGTATGCCAAAGCTGGGGGACTTCCAAGAGGCTCGAATTGCTAGCGACCAGAGCGTAGGTTCGGGCACACCTGGATTTATGGCACCAGAAGTAGCCGCATGCCAAATCGAATCTCGCGTAGGTGAGCAGGATGTTTACTCACTCGGAGCTTGCCTCTGGTTTCTACTCGAAGGTACCGCGCCGCCAGAGCCAGGGCAACGTCCTCCCATTACGGTGATCTTCCCCCAAATACCGACACTCATACACGAATTGATGCTGGATTCTTTACATCTAGATCCTCGTCAGCGCCCAACAGCCGAACAGTTTGCTAGAACATTGTTTGCAGCTGCACAGGCCGAACCAATTGATTGGCAACATTGCACGCCGACGGACTCGACTCATTTGATGGCAACCGTTCACCCCGAAGTGAAATCGAAACATGCGCGGGTCAAGCTACGGAAGGTGAAAGGTCCCAAAAAACCATCCTCAGCTGCGCAGTCCCACTGGCAAGAGCACGAGCTACATCAAACCCCAGGACGCAGCAAGGTGTATTTGACTGTCGTCGGCGGAATCTCGCTTATCGTCGTCAGTATCCTGGGTGTGAATCTCATGGGGGATCAGCGGAATAGCACCAAAGCAGAGAACACGGAACCGGCTGTACCGGTTGAAGACTGCCGGATACAAGACGCTGCGGTGGTCCCGGCCTGTGCGTTTTCAGCGGATGTCGTCATTGCCAACTTCCTGAAACTGTCCGGCGAACGAGACGCAGCTTTGGAAGCTAAAAACATCAAGGCTTTAGCGAGGATCTATCCGCCTGCCTCGGAGCAGTTGGAACGCGACAAGCAAATGCTCGACAGCTTGGCAGAGTTGGAGCTAGGGCTCAGTGGGTTGAATACGACGCTGGAAGACATTTCAATCATGGCTCGTGCACATCCTGACACCGTGATACTTAGCGCAACCTCGACGCAAGAAGCCTATGACTATATCAATGCAAAGGACCAAGTGGTTCATCGTGCGGCGAGCGGAGCACATGAACGTATCCAGGTGGAACTCAAACTCGTTGAAGGGCAATGGAAAATTGGTAAATTACTTGGCCGTGGGGCATGACAAAGGCGAGGCATCCGTGAAACGTCGGAATACCTCGCCTTTGACTAAGACCAGGGGCTTGCGTTGGGGTTAGACCCAGAGCACGGCGATCGCGATATTGATCAGAGCCATGCCGCCTGTGGCGTGAGCAAGTCCGGTAGGAACTTCCTCGCCGGCCTTGATCTTCTTGCGACCCAAGAATGCAGCAACGGCGATGATGATCGCGATAACGACCTTAACGCCGATCTTGACGTGGTTCACATCCCCATCGTTAGCCTCTGCCATACCCACCAAAGCTAGGCCGGTGACGAGCTGGGCAATCGCGCCATACCACTGCCAAACGTTGACGGTTGGAGTCTTGAAGTTAGCCAGCCAGCCGCCAAAGATCGCTGCTGCGCCGAGAATATGCAGAAAAACTAGAAAGAGAGTTAAGAAGGTCATGACTCTAGCCTAATTGATTTTCGACGAATTGTAGAAACGACGATCGCCCCTCCCGAAGTATCGGAAGGGGCGATCGTTGAGCTAGCTATTCTAAGCCGATTTGGGAGCTTTACAGACCCAAGTCGCCTTCGAAAGCGCCACCCTCAAGGCGAGCCTTGAGAGTCTGCAGGAAACGACCTGCATCGGCGCCGTCAACTAGACGGTGATCGTAAGTCAGGCACAGGTACATCATGTGGCGGATGGCAATCGAATCGTTGCCGTCTGCGTCCGTGATAACCATTGGACGCTTCACGATCGCACCGGTACCCAGGATTGCGACCTGTGGCTGGTTGATGATCGGGGTGTCAAATAGTGCGCCAACCGAACCAATGTTGGTGATCGAGAAAGTGCCACCGGAAAGCTCATCCGGACCAATCTTGTTGGTACGGGTGCGCTCTGCAACGTCGGCAATGCGCGAAGCCATACCGGCGAGGTTCAGATCGCCCGCGTTCGAAACGACAGGAACCAGCAGGCCCTTGTCGGTGTCGACAGCAAATGCCAGGTGCTCGGCATTGTGGTAAGTGATCTGCTGAGTCTCTTCGTCGTACTCGGCATTCAGCTTCGGGTGTGCCTTCAATGCTTCGGCAACTGCCTTAGCAATGAATGGCAGGTAGGTGAGGTTGACGCCGTTGACTGCCTTGAAATCGGTCTTGGCAGAAGCACGCAGCTTGACCACGCGGGTCATATCAATCTCGTGAACCTGAGTCAGCTGAGTGGAGACCTCAAGGGACTCGCGCATACGACGGGCGATAACCTGACGGATGCGTGGGGCCTTCGCGGAGGTACCGCGCAACGATGAAGCTTCGACAGCCGGTGCGGCTGCTGGCTTGGTTGCTGCTGGAGCTGGAGCTGAAGCAGCTGGTGCTGCAGCTTCCTTGGCGGCCACTGCGTCGAGAACGTCCTGCTTACGGATGCGTCCACCAACGCCGGTGCCCTTGACCGAGGCGATGTCGATGCTGTGCTGGTTAGCCAAGCGACGTACCAATGGAGTTACATAGCCAGCGTCGGAGTTGTTCTCAGCTGCTGGCGCTGCAGGAGCTTCGGCCTTAGCGGCTGGAGCTGGTGCAGCAGGAGCGGCTGGAGCCTCTGTCTTTGCTGGTGCTTCTTCCTTGGCAGCTGGTGCTGGAGCGGCCGGAGCCTCTTCCTTGGCAGCTGGTGCTGGAGCGGCCGGAGCCTCTTCCTTGGCTGCCGGAGCAGCGCCGGCGGCACCGATGATTGCAAGGACGGCACCAATTTCGGCGGTGTCATCTTCGGCTACGCGGATTTCCAGCAAGGTGCCAGCAACTGGCGATGGAACCTCGGTGTCAACCTTGTCGGTGGAAACCTCAAGTAGTGGCTCGTCGACGGCTACTTCTTCGCCAACTTCCTTCAACCAGCGGGTGACGGTACCTTCGGTAACCGATTCGCCCAAAGCTGGGAGGGTGACTTCGGTGCCGGTGCCGGTGCCGGAAGCTGCTGGAGCCTCTTCCTTAGCAGCCGGAGCTTCCTCTTCCTTGGCGGCTGGTGCTTCTGCTTCTGCAGGAGCTTCCTCAGCAGCGGGTGCCTCTTCTGCGGCAGGAGCCTCAGGAGCTGCTTCGCCGGAGCCAGAGCCATCGCCAATACGAACTAGAGGTGCGCCAACTTCGGCTTCCTCATCTTCGGCGACAAAAATTTCTTCGATAACGCCAGCAACAGGTGATGGAACCTCGGTGTCGACCTTGTCGGTGGAAACTTCCACCAATGGCTCGTCAACCTCTACGCGGTCGCCGACCTGCTTCAGCCAGCGGGTTACCGTACCTTCGGTAACGCTTTCACCCAGTGCGGGTAGGTTTACGGTCTCAGACATCTTCCCGTATCTCCTCTTAAATAAAGCTTGAAGTGTGGTTTGGGTGGGCAACTAGTTACTTGTGCACACCCACAAACCGATGAATGGAGGCGTTGCCTCCGAGCTTAGTACACCGGGTAGCGCGTGTGAACGTGCTACCCGGTGAACTATCAGCGAAATTAGCCGTGTAGTGGCTTGCCAGCCAGAGCCATTGCGGCCTCGCCTAGCGCTTCGTTCTGCGTTGGGTGTGCGTGGATGAGCTGTGCAACATCCTCTGGGTATGCTTCCCAGTTCACGATCAGCTGTGCTTCACCGATCTGCTCGCCAATGCGACCGCCAATGCCGTGAACGCCCACGATTGGACCGTTCTTGACGCGAACCATCTTGATCAGGCCGGAGGTGCCCAGGATCGAGGACTTGCCGTTGCCAGCCAAGTTGTACTCGGTGGTTTCGATCTGGTCCTCGCCGAACTTCTCCTTAGCCTTAGGCTCGGAGTAACCAACCGAAGCGATTTCTGGCTCGCAGAAAGTTACCTTCGGGATGTTGATGTCTTCAACGATGGTTGGGTTCTGTCCGGCGATTTCCTCGGCTACGAAGATGCCGTGCTGGTAACCGCGGTGGGCCAACTGTACGCCTGGGACGACGTCGCCAATTGCGTAGATGTTGCCAACGCCAGTGTGCAGACGTTCGTTTGGAATGATGAAGCCGCGATCCAGGGTGATGCCCTGCTCTTCGAAGCCCATGTTCTCGGTGACCGGGCCGCGACCCACTGCAACAAGAACGATTTCTGCTTCCAGAACCTTGCCGTCAGCCAGCGAGACCTTCACACCGTTATCGTCCTGCTCTACCTTCTCGAAGAAGACACCGGTGTTGAACTTGATGCCACGCTTCTTGAACGAACGCTCAAGGGTCTTGATAATGGCTGGGTCTTCGTTTGGTACCAGTGAAGGCAGACCTTCAACGATGGTGACGTCGACGCCGAAGGACTTCCATACCGAAGCGAACTCGACACCGATGACGCCGCCACCGAGCACGATTGCGCTCTTTGGCATGTCAACCATGTTCAGCGCTTCGGTGCTGGTCAGTACGCGGCCACCGATTTCCAGACCGAAGGTCTTGGAAGTCGAACCGGTAGCAAGAACGATGTTCTTCCCCTTGTACGCGACACCATCTACGTCAATGGTGTCCTTGGAGACTAGGCGTCCGTTACCTTCGATAACGTTGACCTTCTTCATCTTCAATAGACCCTGAAGACCCTTGTGCTTGCCGGCGACGATGCCGTCCTTGTACTTGCGTACGCCACCGAGGTCAATTGACTCAAGCGACGAGTTGATGCCGTATTTGGCACCTTCGCGAGCATTCTCGGCGAGTTCTGCTGCATGCAGGTACGCCTTAGTCGGGATACAGCCGGTGTGCAAGCAAGTGCCACCGACCTTTTCCTTCTCAATCAGTCCGACGGTGAAGCCCAACTGGATGGCGCGCAATGCGACCGAGTATCCAGCGGAACCGCCGCCGAGGATGAGGACATCAAATTCTTGCGTTGCTGCCGAATCGGCCACGTGAACGCTCCCTCGTAATAGCTAAGTGAGGTCGGCCATGGCCGACCAGGGGATCGGGTGGTGAACATATTCGCCCACGTCCGAGGGCGCGAGTAAAAATTCACCGGTGATGTTTCAAAACTTACTTTAGTACCGTCAATGCACCAGAGTCATCTTGAGTTGGCTAAAAGTCGGCCATATCTCGTATTTTGGCACACATTCCGGTGCGGGCTATGACATCGCCCGCACCAGAATGTGTTCTAAAAGGCATTTTTAGCGGGTGCCAGACATCTTCTCGGCAAATGCCACGAGAGTGCGCACCTGCGATCCGGTGCCGTTTTTCGGGGTGTAACCCCACGCGGAGCCTTCGTTGAAGGCGGGACCTGCGAAGTCAATGTGCGCCCAAGGGATCTTCTGTCCATTGGTTTCACCCACAAATTCTTCCAAGAACACCGCGGCGGTCATCATGCCACCCATACGCTCGCCAATATTTGCCAAGTCGGCAACCTGAGAGTCGATGGTCGGACGAAGTTCCTCTGGCAGTGGCATGGCCCAAGCGAGCTCGCCGACGGCGTCCGAAGCGGCTACCAAATCGTCACGAACTTGCTCATTGCCCATAATGCCTGCGGTGCGCAAGCCTAGGGCAAGCATCTGTGCTCCGGTCAACGTTGCAATGTCAATGAGTACGTCTGGTTTCTCGAGACTTGCAGCAGCAAGGCCATCGGCCATCACTAAACGACCTTCGGCATCCGTATTGAGTACCTCTACGGTCTTGCCACCAAACATGGTCAGCACGTCGCCGGGACGGGTGGACGCTCCACCTGGCATGTTTTCGGCCAAGCAAAGCCACGCGGTGACCTTCAGATCCAAGCCAAGTTCTGCCACGGCCGCGATGGTGTTGTATACGGCGGCGGCGCCGGACATATCGGATTTCATCGCGTGCATTCCGGCGGCTGGTTTGATCGAGATGCCACCGGTGTCAAAAGTGATGCCCTTACCAATCAGAGCCAAATGTTTGGCCGCCTTGGACGGCGAGTACTCAACCTTGACCATGCGAGGCTGACGGACCGAACCGCCACCGACGCCCATTAGACCGCCGAAGCCTTCCTTGGTTAGTCGCTTCTCATCAAAGACGGTGACCTTCAACGGCAAAGATTTGGAATGATCCTTCACCGCGCTGGCAAACGACTCTGGGTACAGGATGTTGGCCGGAGCGTTGATCAGGTCTCGGGTCCCACGCACGGCGCGGCCGATGACCGCGGCACGCTTGAGCAAGCTCGGCAGGTCCTTGGAGGTAGCCACCGCTGTAGCGATGAATGCCTCGGTGAGCACTGGCTTGTCGTTCTTCTTCGAACGGAAATTCTCGTAACGGTATGAGCCCAAGGCCACGCCCTCGGCCACTGCGGCGACCTGTTCAATGCTGTCGGCTGGCAAAGCAAAGATTGCGGTCTTCGCGTTGGAAAGCTGTCGCGCTGCCGAACCGGCTGCGCGGCGTAGTTTCTCATCGGTCAGTTCACCTAGGTCCTTCACACCCAGCCCGATGAAGAGGATCGTCTTGACCTTGGTGCCGTCAACAGCGGGAAGCAGAGTTACCTCGTCGGCTGAGCCTGCGACGTTGAGTGTGAGCAGCGACTGCTCCAAAGCTGCGGTGGTCTCGGCAGCAAGTGGAGAAGCGGCAATGGATACCTTGTCGTCCTTTTTTAGGACACCCAAGATGAGCGTGTCGGCGTTTTTCCGTTTGATGTCTGCACCAATGGCGGTCAACGTGAGATCACTGGAGTTGATCACAAAATCATTCCTTCTATGCCTTTGTAGGGTCTAAGGATGGTTCAGCCCATGAGGATAACCGGTAGATGGAGCCGGTGAGCTGAGTATTTCCTACACACGATGTTAGCCGAAGGTTGCACTTCGGCGTGCCTCACTTCACAGCGAGCGAAAGGGCAAACAGCTAGGATGGTTCCTTGAGCTGCAAGATTTTGTGGCCGTAGAGGCAGTAACCGGAAACAATTGAGGTGTGAATGTCCAAGGAACCGTTGATGACTCTGGTCAGCACCAACCTGGACGATCCCAGCTTGCAGGGTTTGGGCATGTACGTTTCTTTGCGAGGCGCCTCCGACGCTGGGCACGCCCACGATTTAGTCTGCAACGAGCTTTTTGCGCACCTCAAATCCGAGCTATACGCGCGCTTCGACGCCGACGAACTGGTGGTTTACAGTACTCAACGTCCACGAGTGACGTTCATCGGTGACCACTTCGCAGGCTATCAAGAGCCGCGTTTGGAAATTTATCTGATGACCGATGAGCTGGACCGTAAGTTCTGGTTTTTTGCCGGCGTCGAACCGGATCTGCGCTGGGAGCGAACCATCGCAGAACTACTAAACTTTATTCAAGCTTTCAACGTGAATCTGGTGATTGGTACCGCATCCTTACCGATGCCTGTGCCGCATACCCGTCCGGTCGGGGTGACCGCTCACGGAAATCGCAAAGACCTCATCGAAAATATATCTACGTGGAGCCCGACGGCTGAAACTCCCTCTGGCCTCACCTCCTTATTGGAAATTCGGCTCAACGATGCCGGTCGTGACGTGGTCGGCTATTCGCTCCACACACCGCACTATCTGGCCGAAGCTGAATATCCTGCCGCAGCTGTAGCGGCATTAGAGCACGTCGGAGCGGCTTTAAAATTGGCGCTTCCGACCGAAAAACTGCGTGAAGCTGGCCGACTGATCGAGTCTCAATTGGCGGAACAACTCGAAGGCAGCAACGACGTTAAACAAATGGTTCTCGGTTTCGAGAAGCGATTTGACGCGCACGCTCAGGAACACGATCGGCGTTCGCTGTTGTTGGACGAAGACGAAAGAATCCCGGACGCCGATGAGCTTGGTGCAAGTGTTGAAAATTTCCTTGCCACCATCGAAGACAACGCACAGTGGCTAGATGCCAACCGAGAGCCCCGGGATAACGACTCCACATCGGATGACCCCGACCAGTGATTCAGACGCATCTAAATTCGACGCGCTCATGGATCATTTTCTGTGCTGGAATTTTTGCCTATATGGCAGCGGTCTCTCAACGCACAAGCTTCGGTGTAGCGGGTTTGCAGGCTACCGAAAGATTTGATGCAACAGCGCAGATTTTGGCCTCATTTTCGGTGGTGCAACTTGTCGTTTATGCCGGAGCACAGGTGCCCATCGGTTTACTGCTGGACAAAGTGGGCCCTCGAATCTTGATCATCAGCGGGTCGGTGTTGATGGCGATGGGGCAGGCATTCCTAGCTATCTCTACCAACGTACCGATGGGACTCGTTGGGAGAATCCTTGTTGGCTCGGGCGACGCCATGGTGTTTGTCTCCGTACTGAAGCTGCTGCCCCTATGGTTTTCAGGCTCTAGAATTCCGGTACTGACCCAGCTTGTTGGAACCTTTGGCCAAATGGGCCAGCTTGTCAGTCTTTTTCCGTTTCACTTGCTTCTTGTTCAATTCGGATGGACACCTGCTTTTTCGGTGATGTCAGGTTTAGCCCTAGCAAGCTTGCTCATTGCCGTGTCATTGATACGGAACGCTCCTGGATGGGCGCACCTGAGCACCAGTGCGCCAATGCGAACCCGGGATCGGCTGAGCGCAGCTTGGAAACAACCAGGCACACGTTTGGGTTTTTGGACTCACTTCACCACCTCATTTATGCTCAACGTCTTCCTTCTTTCCTGGGGATACCCGTTCCTCGTACAGGGTCAAGGACTCGATGGCGACTTCGCCTCTGCCCTGATGTCGATTTTTGTGGTTGTTGCCATTTTGTATGGGCCATTTCTTGGCGCGCTGACCGCTAGATACCCGGACAAACGTTCCAACTTTGCTCTTGGTGTGATTGCAGCGATGACCCTCATGTGGGCCGTAGTACTGTTCTGGCCGGGTGCCGCACCGTTATGGGTGCTGATTCTTTTACTTGTTGCTGTCGCAGCAGGCGGACCGTCCTCAGTCATCGCCTTCGACTTCGCGCGCACTTTTAACCCGCCTCATCTTATGGGTACGGCCGTGGGGTTGGTAAACACCGGCGGTTTCTTTGGAGGCTTCGTCACGATCTACTTGGTCGGTGCGATCATGGACTGGCAGTATGTCGCGAACGGTTCAAACGGTGAATTGTATAATTTGCCAGCATTCCGAATCGCCCTCTTGGTGCAGTTTGTCATGGCATTTATTGGAGTCACTTTCATGCTGATTGAACGCGGCAAAGCACGCCGACAAGGCACAAAAATTCCGGCTTAAATAGTTCTCCACAGCACGTGCCGAAGTCATGATGCAGCGACGCCTTCAGGCGCATTGTGGGGATATGACTACAACACCAGAACGCCAGCCCCTCTCGCTCTCTGATTGCGATGACGTGCTGGCTTACATACCCCATGCACTTGGATTTCATCCGCAAAATTCATTAGTGCTCCTGCTCATTGTTGGGCAAAGACTTGAAGCGACGCTTCGTGTCGATTTGCCGGGCGAAAGCCATCCGGAAGATCGTGAGGCGTGGCTGGGGCAAGTGCTCAATTTGTTACATCGTTTGCCTCAGGTGCGTAGCCTCGTGGCCGTTGTGTACGCGCCGGATAGTTCCCGCAATCCCCGTAATGTTCCATACCGGCAAGTCATCGGTGAACTTGACGAAGCCCTCGAATACACCGACATTGATCTGCGTCAGGCATGGTGTCTGTCTGGCGATCAGGTCTGGGACTACGCCGATGACGATGTAAAAATAACTTTTCCGCGTCCAAACGTTGCCTTAGGAAACACGAACCTTTCGCTGGTGCTTGCAGGATCGGCACCATTAGACCGTCCGTGGGACGGAACCGGGATCGAAGAATGGGGCAACGCTGAAGAGATTCGACTACTTGCGAAGTCTCTTGCTCTAGACGTACTGGAAAGCCTTGAGCAATGGGCTGACGTCCTAGATATGGATGAAATGCGAGCAAGAGCATTCCTTCATTCATCGAAGTCGGGAGCAGCTCGCATGCTTGTAGGCCTCCACAAAAGAATCGTTCGCGACGTTCTGCCCTATCTTGCTGGCGTCGGTGCCGAACAAACCATCATCATGGCAGAACAACTATGCCTCAATTCTGGAAAAGACCAAGCTAAACCTTTGGCAGATTTTCTTTTGGGACGAGGATGGCAAGGCCCAGACTGGAGACGCATAGAACGGCTTTGGTCTATTTCTCGAGATTTATTGGGAGTCGCTCGTGCTGAAGAACGTCACGCCTTGTTATGTATCTTGGCGTGGATCGAATGGGCGCGCGGGCGCGGCTCGATGGCGATCATGTTGTTAGACAGAGTTCTGGATGAGCAGGGCGACTATCGTCTGGCCCAGTTGCTTCGTGAATTGATGAATAGGGGAGCCATGCCCGAATGGGCAACGGATGAACTTCGCGCCTGGAGAGCCCGGATGGGGTAGTAGACGCGCGGGAAACTTGCCCAAGTGGTGTCTGTGGGCGAATTAGTGGATAATGAAAAAACAGACCCGGTTAGGTTCGAGATGTCTAAGTTCGAAAAACATAGTTTTGGGAACATTAGACGTGGTTGGTGCGTTGATAACAATGTACCCACCGTCGCGTTGAGTCACTGATTACAACGCATTCGGACTTGACAGGGTCATAGTGGTGTTACCGGCAGGTGCATCCGGAACGCATCGTTAGAAAGGTTATTCGTGTCATCTTCTGAGACGAACGCTAATCGTATGGCAACTGAGGCAGAGACCGAGGAATCGGTAAAGACCCCTGTCGCGAAAAAGCGCGCTACCCGTGCGAAGGCTACGCCTCGCACCAAGAAGACTGCAGCTACCGAAGAACCGGTAGAGAACGAGCAGGGTTCTGAAGAGTCCGAAGACGATTCTGAGTCGGGTGCTTCTGACGCAACTGGCGCCAAGGACGGCTCGGCAAAGGAAGAGGAATCCAAGGGATTCACTTTGTCTTCAGCCGATGATGATGCTCCTCAGCAGCAGGTCATGGTGGCCGGCGCAACCGCCGACCCGGTCAAGGACTACCTAAAGCAGATCGGTAAAGTCGCTCTGCTAAACGCTGAGCAGGAAGTTGATTTGGCTCTGCGTATTGAAGCGGGCCTTTTCGCTACCGACAAGATCAACAAGGATGATGGTTCGATGGATCAGCGCTTGCGCTGGGACTACGAGCAGATCATCCACGACGGCAAGATCGCCAAAAATCACCTTCTAGAAGCAAACCTTCGACTGGTAGTTTCGCTTGCGAAGCGTTATACCGGCCGTGGCATGCTTTTCTTGGACTTGATCCAGGAAGGTAACTTGGGTCTGATCCGTGCGGTGGAGAAGTTCGACTACACCAAGGGCTTTAAGTTCTCGACTTACGCGACCTGGTGGATCCGTCAGGCCATCACCCGTGCCATGGCCGACCAAGCACGTACGATTCGTATCCCTGTGCACATGGTTGAAGTCATCAACAAGCTGGCTCGCGTCCAGCGCCAAATGCTTCAGGATCTCGGTCGCGAACCGACTCCAGAAGAATTGGCTAAGGAACTGGACATGACCCCTGAAAAGGTTGTCGAAGTTCAGAAGTATGGTCGTGAACCAATTTCCTTGCACACCCCACTGGGTGAAGATGGAGACTCTGAGTTCGGTGACTTGATCGAAGACTCTGAAGCGGTCGTTCCAGCTGACGCGGTGTCCTTCACCTTGCTACAGGAACAGCTGCATTCGGTTTTGGATACGCTGTCCGAACGTGAAGCCGGCGTTGTCGCCATGCGCTTCGGACTGACCGATGGCCAGCCGAAGACCTTAGACGAGATTGGCAAGGTTTACGGTGTTACCCGTGAACGTATTCGTCAGATCGAATCGAAGACCATGTCGAAGTTGCGTCACCCATCGCGTTCACAGGTTCTGCGCGATTACCTAGACTAAACATTTTGAAGCAATGCGGTCTCCCAACCTTTTCTAAGGCTGGGAGACCGCATTACTTTTAACTAGTCGAGCCAACGAGTGATTCATTAAAGCAATAAAGGGTGACCCAGCGCTTGGCTGGATCACCCTTCTGCTCATCGGATGAGTACCCGATCAGTTAGTCGTTTATGTCGACCTTTGACTTTTCGTACAGTCGTGCGGACTCGTCCTGCCAGACTGAAGTGATAGGGCGTAGCTTGGATTCTACGGAGCGTGCATGGTGAGCACAGAAGAGTAATTCTCCGCTGGTAGAAGCCAGCACTGCCCGGACGTAGGCCTGTGCGCCGCATCGGTCGCACCGGTCCAGGGCGTTTAGTTCACGACTAGTGGTAGTAGTAGTCATTGCCAGCCTCCTTAAATCGATGTTCACTCTATACAACCAGCTATGACCCTGACTTTATGCCTAAAACGTCTCCCTTTCGCTCACCGCGTAGCGAGTGTGGATAAGTTTGGTTGAATTTTTGGCGAATTACCGGCGAGATGCAGTAGCACCAAGTTCGAACACATAAACGAGTAGAATGGTACTAGTTCATTATTTTCCCGCGTCAGTAGGAGATTGCAGCCCCGTGGCCTCAACCGATAATTACAACGCCCGTCATCTCTCCGTTCTCGAGGGTCTCGAAGCGGTACGCAAGCGACCCGGCATGTATATCGGTTCTACCGATTCCCGCGGTCTTATGCACTGCCTTTGGGAGATTATTGATAACTCGGTTGATGAAGCGCTCGGTGGCTTCGGCCAGGCCATAAACGTCATCCTGCATTCAGATGGATCCGTCGAAGTACATGACGATGGTCGTGGCATTCCCGTGGACGTGGAGCCTAAGACAGGGCTAAGCGGCTTGGAAGTTGTATTCACTAAGTTGCACGCAGGTGGCAAATTTGGTGGCGGTTCCTACAGCGCTTCTGGCGGTCTGCACGGCGTGGGAGCCTCCGTGGTAAATGCTCTGTCAGCGCGTTTGGACGTTGAAGTGGATCGTGGCGGAAAAACCTATTCTTTGCAGTTCCGCCGTGGTGAACCAGGAAAGTTTAGCGACCGTGGCAAGCCAAAGTCGGACGCGCCATTTACCGCCCACGAAAAAGCAACCACTCCGGAAGTCATCGGTAAAGCAAAGCGGGGGGTTACTGGTACTCGAATTCGTTATTGGGCGGATGACCACATCTTCACCCCTGACGCAAAGTTTTCCTACGAGGAACTTCAGAACCGTGCGCGTCAAACCTCATTCCTGGTTCCTGGCCTACGTATTACGTTGCGTGATGATCGTGGCCTGCCCGGAACAGAAGGCGCCGAAGGCCCCTACGAAGAGGTATTTCAACATGACGGTGGAATCAGTGAATTCGTTGAATACCTAAGCAGTGATTCTGCAGTCACCGATGTCTGGCGCGTGCATGGCAGTGGCTCCTTCCATGAGAAGGTTCCAGTAATCGATGAAAATGGCCGCAGCCATATGCAAGACGTCCAGCGAGTTTGCGAAGTTGACGTAGCGTTGCGCTGGGGGATCGGCTATGACACCTCGATGCGTAGCTTTGTAAATATCATTGCCACTCCCAAGGGTGGAACGCACATTGCAGGGTTTGAACAGGCATTACTGAAATCATTCCGTAAGAACATCGAGTCCAATGCTCGCAAGCTCAAGTTCGGGCAAAAAGACAAAATCGAAAAAGACGACATCATGGCCGGCCTGACAGCGGTATTAACCGTGCGCCTTGCTGAACCACAATTTGAGGGGCAGACCAAGGAAATCCTTGGCACGTCGCAAGTACGCCAGATCGTGACCAAGGTTGTCGAAAAGGCGCTCAATGAACGTCTTTCATCGACTAAACGCGGTGAAAAGGCCGAGGCGGCCACGTTGCTTGAAAAGGTTGTCAACGAGATGAAGTCTCGTATTTCAGCCCGAATGCATAAGGAGACCCAGCGGCGTAAAACTGCGCTCGAGTCCTCTTCGCTTCCTACTAAGCTACTTGATTGTCGTAGCAAAGAAGTTGGACGCTCGGAATTATTTATCGTTGAGGGCGATAGCGCGTTGGGTACCGCACGTGTAGCGCGTTCTAGTGAATTCCAAGCCCTACTTCCTATCCGAGGCAAGATTCTCAATGTGCAGAAAGCCTCCATATCGGACATGCTCTCTAACGTAGAGTGTGCGGCAATGATTCAGGTCATCGGCGCAGGATCAGGTCGTAGCTTCGATATTGAACAAGCGCGATACGGCAAGATCATCCTGATGACAGATGCTGACGTGGACGGCGCGCATATTCGAACGTTACTCTTGACGCTGTTCTATCGATATATGCGTCCCATGATTGAGCATGGACGGGTATACGCTGCTGTGCCTCCACTGCACAGGATCGAAGTAATCAACGCCGGCTCTAAGGCCAACGAGGTTGTTTACACCTACTCGGAGGCCGAGATGACGCGTCTGCTGTCGAAGCTGGAAACCGAGGGGAAGAAGTATAAAGAGCCAATTCAGCGGTACAAGGGATTGGGCGAGATGGACGCAGATCAGTTGGCAGAAACAACAATGGACCCACGCCATCGTATGCTCCGCCGTGTGGGGATCGAACATGCCCAGGCGGCAGAGGAAGTCTTCGACCTGCTAATGGGTTCAGACGTCGCGCCACGAAAGAATTTCATTATCGCGGGCGCTGAGAATCTTGAAAGAGACCGTATCGACGTCTAACCAGACTTTGTGCTGAGAGCTATAGCCCTGCCATTGATCGACTCAAACGATCAATGGCAGGGCTATAAATTTTAACGATGTTTAGGTCGCCGAACGCTTCGTAACGCGGATTACCAGGAGAGCAGACGCGGGGCGATAAGAAGAATCGTCGGGCACACCAGCAACAGGACAGTACATGAGAGAACCACGAAGTTTTGGAACCCACTCAACGGTGCCACTGGAGACAGCAGACGCTGCAAACGACGTGACGTGACCTCTCCACCCGGCATGCCTACAATTTCACCTGCTAATCCCTTAGCGTCGTCCTGACTGGTCTTCGCTGGTGTAATAGAGGAGGCTACCCCGACGATAGCTCTAAGAAGTACCGGACGGGTAACGACCTCTAGTGCTTTATCATCAGCGAGCATTTCAATTAACTGGCGCACTGCTTCCAGGGACAAGCGAGAAGTCGGCAACCACGGTAACGCCTCATGCCACGCGGTGAACGCCAAGATGAGAAAATCATGACGTTGATCTAGGTGTGAACTCTCGTGGGCAATGACACCACGCTGCTCTTCGGCGGAAAGCTGGGTTAGTAGCCCTCGCGATAGCACCGTAACGGATCCATTAAACCCAGGTACACAATAAGCCACGGGCAAATCATGGTCGAGGACCAGTGTGTTAGGTCGTGTCTGTGAAGGGTTGCTCAGTAGCCGTAACAGCTGGCGGTGTTTGGCTCGTTGTCTTGTGGTGCGCCATGAAGCCCGCACTAGGGTCAACACTAGGTGGAACGCAAACAAGAACGCAGTGCTGAGCGCAAACAGGTGGATCACCCCGGGGGAGTTCACGCTAGGATCCCCGGTGACCAAAAGCCAACCGGCATGGAGAGCGGAAATGAGGTCATTGCCTAAGGGGGTTAGTCCCCAAACCAGCATTGACCCAATCATGGATAAGCCGCCGCCCAAGGCGATAGCTTGCCACAGCAGGACAGCAGCGACAGGAGCGCGTGCCGTCCATTTTGCTTTCGACAAAGCCAACGGCGTCGGCCACGCCAAGACGATAGCCAACGCCGCTAGGAAATATGAGGTGAGAAGCACCCAGTCCCCGAAATTCGTGTTACTTAGACAGTCTTTACAGAATCCAAGATAGCACGTAGGGACACTGCTTCTTCAGCCGAGATTCCTCCGATAAATCGGGCAAGGACGGCTTCGCGATCTTGGGCGGTGCCCAAAGCATCATTTAGCAGTCCCACAGTATGGTCCTCACGGGAAGAGGACGCGGTATAACGATGCGGACGAGTAGAGCGTTCCCGCGCTACGAGTCCCTTCTTCTCCAGTCGCGCCAACACGGTTAATACCGTGGTTACTGCGAGTTCTTTCGCATCAGTACCGCATGCAGCCAGGGCATCACGAAGATCATTAGCGGTAAGCGGTTCTGCGGAATCCCACAGTAGGTCCATGACGGAGCGTTCCAGATCGCCAAGGCTGGCCACCAGGTCTTACCTCACTTGCTTTAGTGCTGATGCAGTGTTGTCGCACGTTATAAGGAGTGAAAACAATCTGCTTGGATATTTCATTGTATAGGCGTTCGGCCGATATTTCTACATGACGTAAAAGTATCGGGTGATTTGCGGGTTTGTCAGTAACCGCATTTAGTCACTCAGAAGTAAGAGCCGCATTGTGCTGACTTGGGTTTTTTTATTTCAGAAACTGCAGCCTGTGTCAATGCTGGGAATCTAGATTTTTTAGTGTGGCGACTGATGGTGAATAAGCCGAATCGAGCCGATTTCTACAAGCTGTCGAAATTGGTCTATAGTGACCGTAAGAACTTTTCTACGCAACGTAGAAATAGATGTGCTGCGAACTCGTGACAAATGAGGAATCCATGGATGTACTAGAGATTGCTCGGTGGCAATTTGGGATCACCACCGTTTACCACTTCTTGATGGTGCCACTAACCATTGGGCTGGGACTGACCGTAGCAGTGATGCAAACCGTTTGGCATCGAACAGGCAACGAACAGTGGCTAAGAATGACCAAGTTCTGGGGCAAGCTGTTCCTCATCAACTTCATTATGGGAGTGGCCACCGGTATTGTCCAAGAATTCCAATTTGGCATGGCGTGGAGCGAATATAGCCGATACGTCGGTGATGTCTTCGGAGCACCCTTGGCAATGGAGGCACTACTAGCGTTCTTCGTCGAATCCACTTTCCTTGGCCTATGGATCTTCGGGTGGAAAAAGCTACCTCGACGCATCCATTTGGCCACCATCTGGTGCGCGTCGCTGGCAGCTATCCTCTCGGCATACTTCATTTTGGTTGCCAATTCGTGGATGCAGCACCCAGTAGGCACCGAACTGATCAATGGTCGTGCGGTGATGACGGATGCCTGGGCCGTATTTACGAACAACACCGCACTGGTCACCTTCCCGCATACAATCTTCGGTGCCTTTGCCGTCGCCGGAGGGTTTCTCCTCGGGATTTCCTGGTTCCATCTATACCGACGCCGTAAAGAAGGTATCGACACGATCGACGCGAATGGGCGTGTAGTGGTCGGCGAAGATCTGTCCAAGGGCCGAGTGCGCGACCGTACCGACCATAAGGTCTGGCTTACCTCGTTGCGTATTGGCGCGGTCATCGCCACAATCTCGTTCTTCGGTGTCGCATTGTCTGGCCATGAGCAGGCCAAACTGATGTTTGAACAGCAACCAATGAAAATGGCTGCCGCCGAAGCAGCCTGTCACGACGGCACCGGATTCTCGGTCCTGACCTTGGGGAAGCTGGATACCGAAGGGGCCACCACCTGTGACGACGTCGTGGCAGTTTTTGAATTACCTGGCCTGCTGTCCTTCTTAGCCAATGGCGACTTTGAGACGCCGGTCAAAGGCGTGAACACACTCATTCCCGAGTATCAGGAAAAATATGGCAGTCATTACCCAGATGACCCAGCATTCGGACAATACGCGGGAGAAGAAATCAGCTACCTGCCGGTTATGGAGGTTACCTACTGGGGATTCCGTCTGATGATCACCCTCGGCGGGTTGTCCGCAGTGGCTGCTGCGCTCGCATTGTGGATCACCCGAAAAGGTACCGTTCCACAAAGTAAGTGGCTATCGCGTCTGGTACTTCTTGGCATTGCCGCACCATTTGGAGCGAACTCCGCAGGCTGGATTTTCACCGAAATGGGGCGACAGCCATTTACCGTGGCCCCGAACCCGCAAATGGGTGGAGTGGACCAAGTATTCATGTATACCGCGGCATCGGTTTCACCAACGGTGAGCGCCGGGGAGATGCTCTTCTCCCTGATCACCTTGACCTTGGTATATGGGGTGCTCCTTGTTGTTGAGCTGGTGCTACTTACCCGTTATATCCGCGGTGGAACCGGATCTGCCATGCCCGAACTACTAGAACCCGAGCAAACCTCGGGCAAGGACCCCAGCGACGACGGCGACGTGCTCGCCTTCGCATATTAGACAGGCGGAAAGTAATGGATTGGCTTCCAACTCTCTGGTTTATTCTCATCGCACTACTATGGACCGGTTATCTCTTTCTCGAGGGCTTCGACCTGGGTATCGGCATGCAAATCGGGCTGGGACGGGGCGGAGAGAAACACAAACGTGTACTGCTCAACACCATCGGTCCAGTCTGGGACGGAAATGAAGTCTGGTTGCTGACTGCAGGTGGTGCCACCTTCGCAGCCTTCCCCTACTGGTACGCCTCGCTGTTCTCCGCTCTGTACATTCCACTAACTTTGGTGTTGGTGGCACTAATCTTCCGTGCGGTAGCCATCGAATACCGTGGCAAGGCACAAAATGCTACAACACGTGGGCTCTGGGATTTGGCTTTGGGCTGGGGATCGCTGATCGCCGCGTTCGGGGTGGGCGCGATGCTTGCCTTGACCACCTTAGGGCTGCCTCTAAACGAAAACGGTGACCGGGTAGGTGGCCCATTCGCGTGGTTCACTTGGCATGCCGTGCTCGGTGGTGTCGCGGTCGTGGCATTTAGCTGGATACACTCCGTGGCTTTCCTACGATTAAAAACCGAAGGTCCGATACGTGTGAGCTCGGGTCAGCGGTTTATTCGATGGATGCCATGGTGTGTTGTGCCATTGTTGCTGTGGTCTGCAGTCGTGGTGCTGGCAGGTACATCGCTTGCCGCCTGGACGCTGCTCGTCTTGGCAGTGGTTGCTGCGTTCTTCGCTTGGTTTAGCGCCCGTGCAGGCCACGAGGGCCGCTCATTTATTGCCTTGGGCATCATGCTCGTCGGAGCTGTCGCTGCGATCTTCGTTGCGGCCTTCCCTGTAGTGCTCCCTTCAACCATCAACTCGACATTTGATCTGACCATATATAACGCGTCGAGTTCCCCATACACGCTGAAACTGATGAGCATCGTCGCTGCATTCGGCGTGCCGCTGGTCCTTGCATACCAGTCATGGAGCTACTGGGTCTTTCGTAAGCGCATCGGTGAGAAGCATATTCCCGAAGACCATCTCGTGACCTCAGCCGTGAAGTAGTTCTAGCCAGTCTGAAAGGTATAACAGATGTCTGCGCCACGCTTTTTGCCACGTGCTCTTCTCAAACGCCAACAAATCGCTTTCCTGGCGCTTTTTTCGGCTCTCAAATCCATCGGGTTAATTCTTGTAGCCTATGCGCTAGCTACATGGATTGCACAGATGTCGGTGGGTCAAGAATACTCACCGACGTTACTGTGGATGGCCTTGGGCGGGGCAGTGCTTCGTACGGTCGGGGTCTGGGCACTGAATGCTGGGGCTCGACGTGTAGGAGCCGGCGCTAAAGAAAAGATGCGTTCTAATCTTGTCGCCACCGTGGCGGCCCGTCCCGGAATCGTTGGACATCCGAGCCATGACCAGACGGTGGCGCAGACTGCCACACTTGCCAGCCACGGTGTGGAAAAGCTCGACGACTACTTCACCAAATTCATCCCAGCGCTCATTGGCGCCGCGCTAATCCCGTTGCTCTTAGGCATATATATTCTGAGCATTGACTGGCTCAGCGCGCTGATCTTGCTGTTGACGATTCCCCTGATACCGATATTCATGGCGCTCATTGGGATGCACACACAAGACACCATTGCACAGTCCCAAAACAAACTTGATGCGCTGGCTAATCAGCTCTTCGAACTTGCCCAAGGGCTACCCGCGTTGTTAGGACTAGGCCGAGCACAATCGCAGGGGCACGCCATCAGGCAGGTCAGCGAACGCTACCGGGTGGCGACCATGGCCAACCTGAAAACAGTATTCATGTCCAGCTTCTGGCTCGAGTTGATTTCTACGTTGTCCGTCGCAGTACTCGCGGTAGTAATCGGCGTGCGACTGGTCGGCGGGAATATGGATTTGGCCGCCGGACTGACTATCTTGATTCTTGCTCCGGAACTGTTCGTTGCGCTTCGCGAGGTGGGTTCGGCCTACCATGCGGCAGACGATGGGTTAGCAGCCTTTGCCCGGTACGAAAAACAGATCCAAGCGACACCCAAAAAGCAGCTACAAAAAGCAGTCTGCACGGCCCCCGCTGGGCATGTCCTAGAAATTGAAAACCTGAGCCTGCAATATCAGCACACAAACTATATTTATCAGGATTTCAATCTCACCTTGCAGGCCGGTGAACGAAAGATTCTGAGCAATGCCAGTGGTACCGGAAAAACGAGCCTACTGAAACTTATTGCCGAAACCCACACCAGTAACAATGAATTTGCCAGCGAGCTGGTTAGCGGCACAATTCACGTCTGCGCAGAACTCGCAATGATCAGTCAGCATCCCCGGTTCAATGAGGCGACCGGTGCCGCGCAACTCGCACAAGATGTTCCTCAGGCCTCCACCTCGTTCGTACAATCCATGGCGACTGAACTAAACCTCCTTGAGATGTTGCCACGGTCCATCGGGGAGTACTCGCCCGGTGAGCTACGCAGGTTAGAAGTTCTGCGTGCGCTAGTACGGGTACACAGCGTTCCCGAATGTAATCTCTTACTGGCAGATGAACCCACCGCTCATCTAGACGAAGACAATGCCGACAGTGTGCGGCGGCTGCTTACCGAAGTACCAGCGCGGTGCGCAATACTCATTGCCAGCCATGATCCGCTAATCGACCACAGCATTCCGCGGCAGAGCGTGCACGACGTTAGCTCCACAGCGGACATCACTAGCCAGCAATTCGCCGCTCCGACCGACGATGATTTGCAAGCTGCCGCACTCAATCCGCGTGATTGGAACCCACGCCGCGAGGTTGTTGGACGCTACACTTCGGCCCGCAAGGCCCTTTGCTACGGGGTGCTGGCCATACTCTGCGCGGTGGCGCTCGCCGGATTGAGCGGATGGTTGATCGTCGAGTCCAGCTACCAGCCTGCCATCTTGCATCTGACCGTTGCCTTCGTGATGGTTCGAACTCTAGGTATCGGCCGAGCGGTCTTTAGATACCTGGAACAACTGGCCATCCACGACGCAGTACTCAGCTACGCCGGAGCTCTGCGTGAAAAATTGTGGAATGCCATGGTCGCTAACCCCACGCAATGGGGAGTGATGAGCCGGTCCTCACTGGTTCTGCGCTACCTGCTGGCCGAAGTTGATGAGCTACGAGACGGCATCGCCCGGGTACTCTTTCCACCCCTGCAGGCAACGTTGGTCTGGGTTACCGCCACCGTGGTGCTGTATCTCATTCAGACAGAATTCGGATACCTCGCCCTGACCGCAGGGCTACTATTGCTTTTCCCCGTCCGGTGGCTGGTGAAAACCGTGGAGGGACGCCACCTGGCTATGCAACTGCAGCATCGCTTACAGGTGAACCAACTGGTTCTCTCGATCTTGCGACATAAAGAAGCCCTACGCGCCTTCGAAGCGTTGGACAGGCTGCTACACAAGCTCACCGGAGCCGAGCAACACAACACCGAACGAATTCGACGCCACGCCTATGGGCAGGGCACCGCGCCGGCCCTAGCAACATTGATAACAGTCCTGCTGTCGGTGGTCCTAGTTCTAGTCTCAGACGTAAGCGCTTCGTACACGGCCCTGGCGGTCTTATTGGCTCTCTCCCTAGGCGAGCCGGCGTCCAACGCCCTGAACGCGGTTCAACAAGGTCGGGCGCTGAACGAGCTGACCGGGCAACTCGCCCGTAGGGGGATCGACCAACCCGAACAACTTACCGAAGCCGCTAACAACGACGAGCCAAATTTCACCGTCCACGGGTATCGGCTCAAGGATTTAGCACTAGGCTACGTACCGGGTGTCGCGGTGCTCTCCGGTCTGGATGCCGAGATTCGGCCCGGTCAATGGACCGCACTGACCGGATCCTCGGGGTCGGGAAAATCAACACTCATGACAGCACTGCTTGGCGCGCTACCTGCCAGCGCCGGAACGCTAGAGGCAATTGACGAGCACGGGAACTACCGGCCAATGCGACAAGGTTCCATTGGCTCGGTTGCCTGGTGTCCACAAGAGGCGCACCTCTTTGACTCGACACTGCGTCGAAACCTCAACCTTGCGGTGCCCACCGACCTGGCAGCCTCTGATGAACAGCTCATCGAAGTGTTGCACCATGTAGGGCTTGGTCGCTGGTATGCCGATGAACCCGATGGATTAGATACCCGCATCGGTAGCGGGGGACACCGGCTTTCCGGAGGACAACGCTGCAAACTGGCGGTGGCTCGCGCTCTAATTGGGGGACACCACACGATCCTGCTCGATGAACCCACCGCACACCTCGGCGTGGATGAAAGCACAGAGCTAATCCACACGCTCCGTGCAGCGCTCGCCGGTCGGACGGTCGTACTGATCACCCATGACACGAGACTTGCACAAATGTGTGAGGGTTCGATCAATTTGACCGAACCCTCACACCAGCTGACTAACTTATTGCCAAGGAGTTAGAGCAGTACACCGCCGTCAGAGAACGGCAACGTGTCCTCACCGGGATGCAGCTCAGGCTTTGCGCGCGGCTTAGTCACTGGTGCGACGCTAGGGCTAGGTGGGGTTGGTTCCTCGGGCAGGCCTTGGGCCGCAGCGCCGGCGACTGGTGATTGGCGAACAAGGGTGCCACCAAGAATGTTGATCGTTTGCGCCAACGGGGCACCGGTCCCGTCTCGCTTGGCGAACTCGGTGGGCAAGGCACGAACCACCCCGGCGGTTGAGCTTGCGCGGGCTGGACCATGGCCGGCGTAACCCAATACCAAGTAGTCCTCGCCCTTGGCGAAGCGGTGTGCCCTGACGCCTGCGGTAGCACGCCCCTTGGCCGGGAACTCGCTAAAGAGACTGATCTTCACCGACTGGCCAGAAGTGCCGGGTAAGGTTTGTGAGCCGGCCGCGATGGTGGCCACCACGGCGTCATCATTTGCCTCGCCCACCACACCGAAGTGAATGACCTGATCCTCTGCGGAGAGTTTGATGCCCGCCATACCCGACGCGGTGCGTCCCTGCGGGCGAACTGCACTGGTAGCAAAACGTAGAAGTTGTGCCTGCCGGGTGACAAAAACCAGCTCATCATTGTCACCGGCTGGTGCTGCAGCAACGACCGAATCGCCCTCCTTCAACGTGATGACCTCAAATTCATCGCGGTTCAGCGGATAGTCCGGAGTAACTCGCTTGACCACACCGTTCTTAGTGCCCAAGGCGAAGACTTGATTCAATGGCAGCAACGCCACCACTCGTTCACGCTTTTCGAGTTTGAGGAACTCATCAACCGGAACACCATTTGCCAGCTGCGGGAATCCATGAGTTTCGGGCAGCACGGGGACATCGATCAAGGAGATTCGAATCATTCGCCCATGAGTCGTCAACGCACCAATTTCACCGCGTGCGGTGGAAGGCACTTGTGATGAAAGTACGTCATGTTTGATTCGGGCGGAGGCGAAGTCAAGGGGTGCTCGGTCATGGGTGCGGGCGATTTGCCCGGTAGCCGAGAGCAAAACGAAGCAAGGAGAATCTGAGACTTCCAAAGCGAGCTTCGCTGTTTTCCCGGTGCCTACCGCCTCTGGAAGAGCGGTGCCCTTCAACGGTTCCAAGGCGGAGGACTTGTTCAGCTTGGTACGTCGTGGAGTGCCGAAGGTCTCTGCTATCTGGCCGAGTTCCTCGGAGACAAGCGCTCGCAGGATCTTGTCGTCGCCCAGAATTTTACGTAATTCTTCGATTTCGGCGCGTAGCTGTTCGGCTTCGGCCTCTAGCTCGATGCGTGAGTATTTAGTTAGTTGACGCAGACGCAGTTCAAGGATGTGGCTTGCTTGGGGCTCGCTTAGATCAAAGACTGTCATCAGTCGTTCACGGGCTTCGGCGGTCTGCTCTGAGGAGCGGATAATCGCGATCACGTCATCAATATCGACAATCGCAACCAGCAAACCTTCAACCAGGTGCAAACGATCTTCGCGTTTAGCCAGGCGGTGCGCGGTACGTCGGCGCACCACGTCGATGCGGTGATCTACATATACGCTCAACAATTCGCGCAGACCCAAGGTGCGTGGCTGCCCCTCAACCAACGTCACATTGTTGATGCCGAAGGAGTCTTCCAGTGGCGTGTATTTGTACAAAGCCGCCAACACGGCGTTCGGATTAAAACCGTTCTTCAACTCAATAACGAGTTTTAGTCCGTGATGACGATCGGTGAGGTCAACGACGTCGGAGACGCCGACAATTTTCTTGTTGTTAACGCCGTCTTTGATCTTTTCAATGACCTTCTCCGGGCCCACCGTGTACGGCAGTTCGGTGAAGACCAATGCTGACTTGCGTGCGGAAATCTGTTCCAAGGCAACGGTGGCACGGGTACGGAACGCGCCACGGCCGGTACGGTAGGCATCCTTCACCCCGTCGAGCCCCACGATCGTTCCGCCGGAGGGCAGATCCGGGCCTGGAACGATTTTCATGAGTTCTTCGACCGTAGCATCCGGATTTTCGATCAAATGCTGAGTTGCCGCAATCACTTCACCCAGATTATGCGGTGCCATATTTGTGGCCATGCCCACCGCGATACCGGTAGTGCCGTTGACCAAAAGGTTCGGGAATGCGGCGGGAAGCACCTCGGGCTGCATGAACTGATTGTCATAGTTCGGGACGAAGTTCACCACGTCTTCGTCGAGGTTGGCGGTCATGGCTACCGCGGAAGCAGCCAGTCGGGCCTCGGTATAACGTGCCGCTGCCGGGCCATCATCAAGGGAGCCGAAATTTCCGTGGCCGTCAATCAGTGGCAAACGCAGTGAAAAGTCTTGGGACAGTCGGACCATGGCATCATAGATCGCAGTGTCGCCGTGTGGGTGTAGTTTACCCATCACTTCACCGACCACGCGAGCGGACTTTACATGGCCTTTTTCTGGGCGCAAACCCATTTGAGACATTTGGAAAAGTATCCGTCGTTGCACCGGCTTCAAACCATCTCGGGCATCAGGGAGCGCGCGTGAGTAGATCACCGAGTAGGCGTACTCCAAGAAGGAGGATTCCATTTCGCTGGTGACATCAATATCGACGATGTTCTCGACGAAATCCTCTGGGATCTCAGGGGTTTTTTTGCGAGCCATTACTCTGTCTACGCCCTTCATCTGCTGCTTCACGGCCTAAAATGTTCTACTTTCGTGTTGCGTCTGGGCGCAAACACGAAAGCGCGACTATTCTAAGCCTATGGTGGATCGTAAACTTTCAGCGGCATATCCAGCCCACTGGGAAGCAGATGTTGTTCTTCGCGATGGCACGACCGCGCATCTAAGGCCAATTACGCCCAAAGATGCTCAAGCCTTGCAAGAAATGCATAAACAGCAATCTGAAACTTCGGTTTACCTACGCTATTTTACGTACAAGTCATCGCTGACTCCTAAAGAACTCGACCGCTTCACCAATGTAGATCATCACAACCGGGTGGCGTTTACCGTGGTTCGCGGTTCAAAAATCATCGGGGTTGGCCGTTATGACCGTTTGGATGATCCCACCGAAGCCGAAGTGGCGTTTAACGTTTCTGACGAATATCAAGGCACTGGTATTGGATCCATCCTGCTCGAACACCTTGCGGCAGCAGGGCGTGAAAACGGCATAGAGAAATTTACAGCTGAGATTTTGCCGGAAAATCGAAAGATGCTCACTGTTTTCTCAGATGCAGGTTACGCCGTGGCACGGCACTTTGAAGATGGCGTAATCATGCTTGAATTCCCCATCAACCCCACCGATAAATCTCGTGAAGTGACCGAAGCCCGCGAACACCGTGCCGAAGCAAGTAGTGTGGCAGCGATTCTGGCACCCACTGCGGTCGCTGTCATTGGTGCTAGCCGGTCTTGGGGGAGTATTGGGCACGATGTGCTTGATCGACTGGTCGAAGGCCGTTTCTCTGGAACCGTCTATGCGGTAAATGAGCAGGCCTTCGAAGTGGGCGGCTTGACCAGCTACGGAAAAATTACCGAGGTGCCCGGCCCGGTAGATCTGGCTATTATTTGTGTGCCTCGCGAACGTGTACTGGAAACCATTACGGAGTGCGGCGCCCACGGAGTTAAAAGCCTGATTATTATGACTGCCGGCTACGAATCGGTGGAGGGACTCCTGGCGCAACGCGAACTTGTGGCTCTGGCCCGCGCCAATGGCATGCGTGTGGTCGGTCCTGCCTCATTGGGCGTGCTGAACACAGACCCGGCTATCCGGCTCAACGCCTCGCTGGCTAGGGAATTACCAATTGCTGGCAAGGTTGGCCTGTTTAGCCAGTCGGCTGCCATGGGCATCGTCCTGCAAGGCGCGGCAATGCAACGAGGGGTGGGCCAGAGCAGCGCCATCTCGGCCGGCCTACGCGCAGATGTATCTGGCAATGATGCGATGCAGTATTTTGAAGATGACGAACGAACCGCGGTACTCGCCATGCATCTTGAGTCTTTCGGTAATCCACGTAAATTCTCGCGCATCGCTCGCCGTCTGGCACGCAGCAAGCCCGTGATCGTGGCGAAATCAGATCTACTCGGGCGCCGACTTCCACCGGGGCATTCGGTACGTTTAGGCGAAGCTCCGCCTGAGGCGTTGAACGCGATGCTCCGCCAATCCGGGGTAATTCGAGTCAGATCTATCGAAGAGTTGATGGACGTCGCTTCGTTGCTCTCCGTTTTCCCTGCTCCGGCCGGACCGCAAGTTGCGGTGCTCTCCAACTCTTTGACGTTAGCTGAAGTCGTTTGTGATGTCAGCGAAGGACGGAATTTGTTCGCTACCGCGCAACGAGAAGAGCTTGATTATTCGCAGGGGCAATCGCGCTCCACGGCGATACTACGAGCCCGGGTCAGGGATCTGGTTCAGGACCCGCAGGTGCACGCCGTGGTGGTGGCCCATTTGCCGGATCTGGGCATGGACGTCAAGTCGGTCATTAAAGTGCTCTCCGAATTTAGCGGACAAGACAAACCAGTTATTGCATTGATGACTGGACTGACCGATGCGAAGTTCCGCGAGGGGGTACATCATTCAATTCCCGTGTTTACCTCGCCGACCGAAACGATTGGTGCTCTGGCTAAGGCCTACGGTTACAGCCAGTGGATGAACATCCCTTACGAACCCTTACCTGAATTTTCGGACGTTGATGCGTCCGCCGCCCACGAATACTTGGAAGAGTTAGTCAACGGCATTTCTGGGACCGAACTTCAAGAACTTACTCATAAACAGTCAGCCAAACTCCTCGGGTTTTATGGCATCAAGGTTTTTGACTCGAAGGTAGTCAACAGCGCGCAAGAGGCTGTGGCTGCGGCAAATCGACTTGGCTGGCCAGTGGCGCTCAAAGCTAATGACCCGGATCTGCGCCAGCGCCTAGACCTTGGAGGGGTGCGTCTAAATATTCCTGACGCGCAGAGTTTAGAAGCTAACTTCGAACATATGAGCATGTTGATGGCCGAATACAACGTTCACTCCCTCGAAGTGCAAACTATGGCACCGGCAGGACAAGCGTGCGTGATCAAGGCGGTCGAAGATCCGCTCCTTGGACCGGTGATTTCCTTTGGCCTGAGTGGAGATCCCGTCAATCTGCTTAATGACTGGTCTCATGCCGTGGCGCCGCTGACCATCGAGGATCTTGATACCTTAATCCGCCGGCCGCGTAGCAGTGTGCGCCTTTTCGGATATCAGGGCTTGCCTGCAGTGGATCTGACGTCGTTGAAAGACTTCATTGCACGTGTCTCGCTACTCAAAGATCACCATCCCTCGATCACCATTATGAGCTTCACTCCGGTGAGTGTGGCCCAGGAATCATTGAGTGTGTTGGGTGTCAGCATAAAAATAGGTGATGCCGAACAGCGCACCGACAGTGTCAGGCGAGCGCTGCGAAGTTGAGCTGAGGGCTGGCTTGGATGATTTGGTCGGTAGTACTCGGTAGAATTGGGTTATGAACTCACCAACGTATTCCACTACCGCTGGTGCTGAATTGCAGCACGATCTGGTCAGGGCAGGTTTTTACCCGCAGATGGTGCAGGATGTCTTAGCTGAAGCGATGATGTCCCAACCGGTACTTGACCACTATGTTCATCTTGAGACACACTTTGATCACAACGAAGTGCATCGCCATATTACGGTGATGGTGCTCAGTGAAAAAGTTCTTTACATCATCCACGTTGATGATCAGCAACTTGATGATCACGGTAAAGACGTCATGGCTCAGGTTTCGACCGAAATGATCGCATTGCACCGAATTGCGTCAGTGGCTACCAACTATGTGTATCACCAGCCACAGCACTACCGCACCGGTGATGAAGTGCGAGAATTGACGTTTGGAATGTCTTGGAATGGCACTCGTCGCATTGATTTGGAACCTGCCTCTTGTGCAGATCCGCAATGTGACGCGGACCATGGACTGAGCGGAACCGCGCAGCCAGAGGACCTGGTAATTCGCGTGAGCGCTGAAGCCGACGGACAACGTGCAGTAAATAAAGCGCGTGAGTTCGCGGTCCGTCTTCGCCACGAAACTATCTGACTAGCTATGAGCCAAGAAATCAGCAATCCGACGTTGCCGACGCCGCCGCAAGCCCTGCCGGTTGCTCCGGCTTACGGGCAGTCAACGTTATCGGAGATTCTTCCGTCGGCTGCCACGGCACTCGGCGTTCCCGGGTATCTGAACCCGTTAGGGCTACAAACCACTAAACGGGTTGCCTTGATCATGGTTGATGGCTTGGGCTGGAATCAATTCAAATCTCATATCGCCCATGCGCCATTTTTACGTTCGCTCTTTGAACGGGCACAAAAATTAGGTACTGGTTTTCCTTCGACCACTGCGACAAGTTTGAGTAGCTTGGCGATCGGCGTGACGCCGGGGGAGCATGGCATGCTTGGCTACGATGTCGTCGATCCTGAGCGCCGCCGCGTTGTCAACCAGTTGGGTGGGTGGCCTGCAGATCTGAGCCCCGATGGTTGGCAAACCCTTCCCACGATCTTTGAGGCAACGCGTAACCACGGAATTCATGTGGCCTCTGTATCCTTACCATTGTTCGAAAAGTCGGCATTAACTCGTGCCTCTTTGCGTGGACCAAAATTTTTCGCCGCCAGGCAGACCAGTGCGCGGGCCAGAGCCACCCACGAGATTTTTGCCAAGAATCGTAATGCTCTGGTGTACACGTACTTCAACGAGCTGGACAAGGCTGGCCATAAGTTTGGCGTGGACTCTAGCCAGTGGCGAGATTCCCTCGAAGAAATCGACTACGTCATTAAAACGTTAGTTTCCCGTTTGCCTGAGGAAACCACGGTACTCATCACCGGCGACCACGGAATGGTGGATGTTCCCAGTTCGCAGCGCATTGACTATAGCCTGGAACCGGAACTTATAGATGGTGTAGAACTGACCAGTGGTGAACCACGTGGTGTGCAGCTGAGCTTTGCAGCTGAGACTAGCGCGACCCAGCGCCAGCACGTGCGTGAGGCGTGGCAGCGTGCGTACGGCGCTAAAGCTTGGGTGCTCAGTCGTGAGGAAGCGATTGATCTAGGCTACTTCGGTAAAATTTCAGAAGAACACGCAGCACGCTTGGGTGACCTGATGATTCTGGCTGCCGAGCCAATTGCATTTTATGATGGCCGCAGAGTCTCTCCCACAGCTTTTGAGATGGTCGGCCAACATGGTTCGTTGACAGCAGGGGAACGATTTGTGCCGTTATTTACGCTCCGCACTAAATAATTTACTTGCGTGCTAATGCGCACACATTAAACGTGAGAGGCACCGTGCAAAGAATATTTGCACGGTGCCTCTCACTTTTCGCGGATCCGACTATTTAAGAATCGGTGTCCTTTTTACGCTTTCCAAACATAATGTCATCCCAGCTGGGAACAGAAGACCGCTTTGGTTTGCGCGGAGCGTTCTCCTCCGCTGAAGCGCCATCGTCATGGGTGGCATCTTCAGAATCTTCCTTATCGGTGACTACTACCAGCTGTGAGGTCCTTGAAGACACACCCTGTGATAGATGAGGGAATGAATCTTCCTCATCATTGTCATACTTACTCATGCTGCGTTCAATGATTTCGTTCAACCGGTCATCCTTTGCGGGATCCCCGGGAGCTCGCTGACCGCGACGTGCGTTGAGTAGGCTGACAAGTTCCTCGGAGTCGTTGTTCTCCGCGGCCGGAGCCGGGGCTGAGGGAGCCTCAGCTTGTCCTACGGCTGCGATCGGTCGAAAGTACTCAGGTGCCTGCTGCTCGCTCAAGGTTTGCGCCCAGCGGTTCAGGTTCTTCAAAGATTTACGCGAGGGAGTGAAAGCCCACTTTGCGATATTTTCTTTGTCCTCGTTCGAACCGTTGTCCAATGACTCAACATTTTCAGAGTGTAACGGTGAGTCAAACTGGACCGTGACAATCCACTGCCCTTCTGGATCTTTCCAAGAATTCCAGCGAGCGTGCTCGGCATCAATGTTCAACTGGTGCAGACGATGCACCACCATTGTTCCAAGATCCGCTGGCTCTTCACCGAAGACCTCTCGGTATTCGGCGTCGGTTTGTGGTCCTGAGACCTCAACGCGACGAGCTAACTCTGCGATATGCTCGCGTTCTGCGAGAACGGGGCCCTCATACTTGATGATTTGCTCTACCGGAACATCCCACTCAAGTGAAAGATCATAGGCAGACGCACCGGCACGTACACGCGCCTGAATCTCACGTGGCGAATGAACCGAAGCCTCATCTCGGTTCCGTGGCGCCCGCGAGCGGGCGATTTCGGCCATTGCACTGCGCAGCGCATCGTCGACAGGAAGTTCAAAACTCATCCCATCGTCGCTGCTGACCTGCAGGCTGGAACCATTTTCATGAATTCCTACCAGTCTCAGCTGACGCATTACTACCCTCCACACGGTCTATTTCCTGAGTAAAACTCTGCCACTGATGGGCTCAATTTCCTACCACCGCCCCGGGTGTGGCGCAAGATTCGTCTCAAGTTCATATCACTTTGGGCCTCTCGTGTCACCGGAGGGAATGTTGTGCCCTGTTAAACGTTATACTTTTAGGCCGGTACCGTTGTTTGCCAACAGGCTTCCGGTAGCGAGCATTTCGCCAGAAGAAAAGAGTTAAAAACGATTATGGTCAACAAAAACGTTGCTTCACGCGAGACCAGTCAAGACCGGTCCCGTGCCGAGCAGTTGGCCGCGGCAAAAAAATTAGGCACCGCTGCAAGCGCGAACCTGATCGATGAGAATGAAGCAGAACTTGCCGAAGCCTTCATCCTGCCAGGTGGAGAAGCCGGTCAGGATGAAGCCAATGTTGACATCGTTCCGGAGCAAGCCGACGAATTCACTTGTGCCTCATGCTTCATGGTGCGTCACCGTTCCCAGCTGGCGCGTGAAGAGCAGGGGCAAAAATATTGCACCGAGTGCGAAGGATAACTTCGCAAGACTCGATGCAATATGTGTGCCATAAGAACGTCTGAATTACTTAGACGCTAGTCTTCTCTTGGTTTTTCCGCCGGTGCTTCACCCTGTTCTTCAGCGTGGTGAGATGCAGACTCTCGCTGGCCTTCTTCGGTGTATTCATACATCACACCGTTGAGGGCCGCGGTCAGCTCTTCTGGACGACGTGTAGAGGTAATCCAGTATGGTGTCTCATCGCGTGGATCAGTCACCTCGATGCAAACCACCGCATCCAGCCATCCGCGCAGGTTCATAAAGGCTAGACCGTGGAGCTTCTGGCCACGCTGTTTGAATGCCTCTTCGCCGCGGTAGCCGACCGCTTCGCCAACAAATTTACGCTCGATGGTCGCGCGACCTACGGTGAGGTTTTCTGCGGTGACTTCCAAGGTGGGAACCTTGAGCAAGAAGATGACCACGATGGCGACTAGGACAATCAGTCCGGTGGCGATACCCCACGGGACACTGATCGGTGCGATAGCAACACCCGCGGTGATGGCGATCAATAAAGGCCAAATCCATGTGCCGGCCGATGGCCATAGCTTTTCACGGAATAAAACATTTGAACCCTCTGGGCTGGGAGTACTCATACCCTCCAGTTTAGGCACTATTTCGCTGGCTATGAACCGCCGAGAAATCTGACGGACACGTTGAACTGCTCGCGATAGAGTTGGGCAGGTAGAAAATGACCACACAATCTCCTCGGGGGAATAAGCAAAACCTATGAACGAGCCCACGATTTCAGTAAAGATCAAGATGCTGGACCCAGACTTGCCGGTGCCAAGCTACGCGCACCCCTCTGACGCCGGAGCTGACCTGCATGCTCGCGAATCGGCAGTGCTCCAACCAGGTGAGCGGGCCTTGATCCGCACCGGTCTGGCGATCGCACTTCCGCACGGTTACGTGGGTCTAGTTCATCCACGAAGTGGCTTGGCGGCCAAACATGGAATTACAGTGGTCAATGCACCGGGTACCGTAGATGCAGGTTACCGAGGCGAGATTATGGTCACACTATTAAATACGGATAACACCAACGCATTTGAAGTGAAGCGCGGGGATCGAATCGCGCAGCTCGTCATCCAGAAAGTAGAACTTGCCCAATTCGAGCAAGTCCAGACACTGGATGACACCGCTCGCGGAACCGGCGGCTTTGGATCAACCGGCGGATTTACCGCGAACTAAGTACTCTTGAGGTATAGAGCGCAAAATTTAAGGACATCATGATTTTCAAGCGTAAGAAGTCGGAAGCAACGCCGGTCGAAGAGCCAACCGCTGCACCAAGCTCCTCGGAGCCTGAGACTAGTGCCGGGCCCTTCGACATAAGTGACGTGCCGGATACCGACAGCTACCTCGATTTCGGTTCAATTCTAGTTAAGCCGATTCCAGGTATGAAGGTACGCATGGATATCGAGCAGGCGAATCAGCGAGTTGTTGCTGTCTCACTTGAAATCGCCGAATCACGCGTTCAGCTGATGGCCTTTGCCTCGTCAAAGTCGGAGTCACTGTGGCCCGGGATCCGCGAGAAAATCACCGGCGATATTCGCGAACAGAATGGAGAAATTTTCTCCCGCGAAGGCGAACATGGTGAAGAACTGCTAGCCAAGGTTCCACAGCAGCTTCCAGATGGCCGGGCCGGACACGTAGCCTTGCGCTTCGTCGGTGTTGATGGTCCGCGCTGGTTCCTGCGCGCCGTGGTTGGCGGGGCCGCCATCGGGGACGAGACAGCCACCGAGGTCATCGATGACCTTCTGCGCAGCGTCGTGGTCAATCGTGGCGACAAGCCTCTGCCTCCGGCCGAGCTTCTACCGTTGAACGTGCCAAGTAACGCCAATACGCGTGTCGAAACTCCTTCGCCGGAAATCACCCGCCCGGAACGTGGCCCCGAAATAACTCAGATCGGCTAAGGACATGTCCTGCGAGCCTGCACCCTTATCGGCGCAGCTTGATGGCAGAGAATCAAGGCCAGCTCATCGGCATCTTGACTCGTTGTCCGAGCTGCCCGACAAGGGCCGAATCGAGCACATCGGGTATATCCAATCGGTCAGCTACTCGGCGCCGAATACTCCACCACGGCTGACGGCCGTGGTGGTTGATCAGTTAGCTGCAGCTACTGGGCGACAGCGCACCGTAGCGCACGTGAAATTGCTCTTCATGGGTCAAAAACAGGTACCTGGAATCAAGCCCGGAGTGAAAATCAAATATGCGGGCATGGTGGCCCCAGTCGATCAGGTCCCCAGTATTTTTAATCCCCGGTATCTGATCGTTCCGGTAAGCCACGGGTAGTAGTGACGTCCAAAATAGTCGGGCAGCAGGTCTTGACGACCAACCGAGGCAGAAGTGAGAACAATGAATAACGAAGAACAGCCAAGTGAGCCACAAGCTCCCAAGGAGAACTCGCTAGCTTCCAGCCTCGGCCAGAACGCAAAGCTATCGCAGAACGCGGACGGCGGGATCGATGTCATCGCCAGCGTTGGTGGCATGCGCGGAATTCTTGAGACGGTAATTCCGGGCTTCGTGTTTGTGATGGTCTATGCGTTGAGCCGCGAATTGTCGTGGGCGCTGGTCGCGTCGATCGGGCTTGGCGTGATCTTTATGATCGTGCGGCTGATTAATAAGTCGACACTGGTGCAGGCGGCCAGTGGGCTGATCGGCATCCTGATCTGTGCCTTTGCTGCCCGGTCCAGTGGTGAAGCCAAAGATTATTATGTTCCAGGCTTCTTCATCGGTGCCGGATACCTGATGGCCCTTGTCATCTCGATTCTCATCAAATGGCCGTTGGCCGGAGTGCTGTTCGGTTTCATTCGCAACGAAGGAACCGAATGGCGACAGCAACCGGGCAGGTTACGCCGCTATGCGATCGCCACCTGGATCATCATCGCGGTCTTTATCGCGCGATTGGCAGTCCAACTGCCGATGTACTTTGCCGACAACGTGGTGGCCTTGGGCCTGGCTCGCGCACTGATGGGTGTGCCGCTGTACGCTGCCGGACTGTGGTTCGCTTGGCTGGTCTCTCGCCCGGCCATTGAGAAGTCCTAGCGCTTTATCCCGCGCAACGTAGTACGCAAGGACGCTTCGGCTTCGGGTGTGGTGATGAAGAAGATTTCATCCCCGCCCTCGATGACATCATCATCGCTGGGTGGGAAGGGTGCCTTGTCTCGCACAATCGCCACAATCGTGGTGTCGTGTGGCCAGGTCACGCGGCCTAAGGTGCGCCCGATCAACTCGGAGTCATGCGGTACGGTGAACTCCGCCATATGAACCTCGCCGCTTTTGAGCGTCAGTAGCCGAACCAGGTCGCCCACCTCGACGGCTTCTTCGACCAGTGCAGTCATCAATCGCGGGGTGCTGACGGCGACATCGACACCCCAAGCATCATCAAACATCCACTCATTTTTTGGGTGGTTCACTCGTCCCACGGTACGGCGGACACCAAATTCACTTTTCGCCAACAGTGAGACGACCAAATTGACCTTGTCATCACCCGTGGCAGAGACAACTACATCAAATTCTTCGAGCTTGGCGCGTTGTAATACCGCCAGTTCGCAAGCATCCCCAATGAGCCACTGGACATTGTCCAAATCTGCGCGTTCAGCCATTTCGGCTTTCTGATCAACGATCAGTACCTGATGAGAATTCAAAACCAGCTCGCGGGCAATCGAGCTGCCCACCGACCCGGCACCGGCAATCATAACTTTCACGTGGATTAGCTCTCTAGTCTTAGTCGCTGACGGCGACCGGTGCGTTGGCAAGGATTTTTTCGACGTCTTTACTTTGGTCCAGATTCATCATCACGTGCACCAAATCGCCGCCCTGCAGCCGGGTGCGGCTTTGCGGAATGGTCCCTTCGCCGAAGCGAGTCAGGTAAGCCACACGGACCCCGGCAGCTTCCTCGACTTCTTTGACTAGGTGGCCATACCAGTCGCGATGCAAGGCGACCTCGGTCAGCATCAGTCGTCCCGATGGTTCGCGGTAATCTCCGCGCATCGAGTAGTCCGGCAGGATGCGACGCAATACTTGGTCGGTGCTCCAACGCACCGCAGCGACCGTGGGAATTCCCAGTCTTTGATAAATTTCTGCACGTCCGGGATCGTAGATACGTGCCACAACGTGGGGTACGTGGTAACTTTCACGGGCCACGCGGGTGGCTAGAATGTTGGAATTATCACCGCTGGAAACCGCTGCAAAGGCATAAGCTTCCTCAATTTTGGCTTCAACTAGGGTGTCTCGGTCAAAGCCGAGGCCAATAACCTTGCTGCCGGAAAACTCTTGTCCTAGACGGCGAAAAGCCTCGGGGTCTTGATCGATGACGGCCACCGAATGCCCGGCTCCGTCTAGCGTATGAGCCAGCGCAACGCCTACGCGTCCGCATCCCATGATCACAAAGTGCGCCACCGCCAACTCCTTGCTTTCGTGCCACCAGTAAAACTTGCTTGTGTTGCTCAATGTACAGCTCCGAAAGCAACAATAGCCTCCGGTGCGAAGCACATCATTGACCCAACGCTACTGTCTAGGCTGTGCCCTGAGATAACGTTATCTCGTGCCTGCTTTATTTGATGGTCTCAAAAGGATCCTCGTGGGCCGACCGTTTAGCACTGAACAGCTTAAACGTAAACCGGTCCCACCTAAGATCGCCTTGCCGATCTTCTCTTCCAGCGCGCTGTCATCCTTGGCATACGCGCCCGACGAAATTTTGTTGACCCTCGCCATGGCCGGAATCGCCGCCACGATGCTTTCACCAGCCGTGGGCGTTGCGGTACTCGTGGTGCTTCTGGTGCTGGTGCTCTCCTACCGCCAGTCGGTAGAGGCCTACCCATCGGGTGGGGGAGACTATGAGATTGTCCGTAAGAACTTGGGCCCACGCTCGGGAACCACCGTGGCTTCGGCGCTCCTGGTCGACTTCGTGTTGACGGTCGCGGTGTCAAGCTCTTCTGCGGCGCAGTACCTGTCGGGCGTTTTCCCGGCCCTAGGGGAGCACCGGGCCGCGGTCGCCTCAGCCATTGTTGCTTTCCTCGTAGTTGCGAACTTGCGGGGACGCGGCCAAGGACGCTGGTCTCTAGCCATTCCGGTGTATCTATTTGTCGGCGGCATGCTGATGATGATCGCCGTAGGTGCCGTGCTGGCCTTCACCGGAAACTTAGGGTTGGCCCCTAGCGCCGAATTTACAATCATCCCGGAACAAGAATTTGCCACCGGTATGCATGGAGTCGTTGGGGCATTACTGATCTTGCGCGCGTTCTCCACCGGGTCGGCGGCGCTGACCGGAATCGAAGTACCGATCTCCAACGTTCACTACCTAAGCAAACCGCGTGCCAAAAATGCGGGACGCATTCTGTTAGCCATGGGACTACTGTCCGGAGTGCTCACCCTAGGCACGTTGATGCTGGCGCGCGCTACAGGCATCAAGGTCGTCGCTGATCCGCAGACCTCGCTGATGCTTAATGGCGAACCCATCTCAGAGGCCTATGTGCAAATACCGGTGCTGGGTCAGCTGGCCCAGGCTGTTTTTGGGAATTTCTTCCTCGGCACCGTGGTGGTCTCGATTCTGACCATCGCGGTGTTGTTGCTCGCCGGGAACCAAGCATTTAACTCTTTCCCAAACCTCGCCAGTCATCTAGCCTCCGATGGCTACCTGCCGCGCCAGCTTCGGACCCGCGGTGATCGCCTAGGATTTTCCAACGGCATTTTATCTCTGGGTCTTGCTGCCATTGTTTTGATCCTGTTGTTCAACGGCGACGTGACGATCCTGGTGCAGCTTTATGTGGTCGGAGTGTTTGTTTCCTTCACGCTGAGCCAGTTGGGCATGCTCAAACACTGGTCGCGGGTGCTAGTGACGGTGACCGACCGGAAGATCCGGGCGGCGAAGCGTCGCAAGCGTCTGTTGAATCTGATCGGCTTGATTTTGTCACTGCTGGTTTTGGTGGTTGTGTTGGCCACCCGTTTTGTTCACGGAGCATGGCTTGCGGTGTTAGGCATCGTAGCGCTGACGTTGATCATGGAATCTTTGCAACGTCATTACCAGCAGGTCGACAGCGAGCTGTCGATTGATGATGAACACTCGGCCACCGCGCTGCCGGCGAGAGTCCACGCATTGGTACTCGTGTCCACGGTACGTAAACCGGTGCTACGCGCCCTGGCTTTCGCACGAGCGTCGCGACCATCAAAATTGGAAGCGATCATCGTAGATATCGAAGCGGAGAAAACCGCGCGTACCTTGGCTACCTGGGATCGACTGCAAATCCCGGTTCCGATCACCGCGCTGGCCTCTCCATACCGCGATATTGCCGGACCCTTGATCGAACATATTCGGTCGATTAGGCGGGAGTCGCCAAGAGATCTCATCGTGGTTTACATTCCCGAATACGTGGTCGGCCACTGGTGGGAGCAACTGGTGCACAACCAGACGGCCCAACGGGTCAAAAACCGACTGCACTACGAACCTGGAGTGCTCATCGCCTCGGTGCCTTGGCGCCTGCTGAGCTCTTCCGACGCACTACTCGGTGCCCCGACCGAGGAATCCTCGGCACACCGAAACACCTCACCTCACGAAGGATGATACTTATGAACGCTCCCGAAACCTTAGAGCTACGCCTTGGATCGATTGCCCACGGTGGACACACCGTGGCACGACATGAAGGTCGAGTAATTTTCGTCCGCCATGGGATTCCCGGCGAACTGGTCAACGTGGTGTTGACCGATGCCGGCGAAACCGCCAAATTTTGGCGTGCAGATGTCGTTGAGGTACTCGAAGCCAGCGAACATCGAGTGCCTCATATCTGGGACCAGGCCGATGCACTGACTCACCGCGACCCGGTGGGCGGAGCAGAATTTGGCCATATTAGTCTGGATTACCAGCGCGTGCTCAAGGCGCAGGTGGCCGCGGAGCAGCTGACTCGTCTGGGTGGGCTGAAAGCCGAAGACTACAATTTCCCTGCGGTGCAGGCAGTACCGGGAAACGCGGACGGCCTTGGCTGGCGTACCCGGATGTCCTACTCGGTGACCGAGAGTGGCCACTTGGCCATGAGCGGTTTTCGCAGCAATGAACTGACCGAGATTACCCAGATGCCTTTGGCGCATCCTGGGATCGAGGCCATTGGGTTGTACTCGGTGGACTTTAGCGGAATCGATCGGGTGGAAGTCGCGGTATCAAGCCGGGACGATTCCACGGTGCTCGTGCTGCTTTCAGAAGTTCTCCCAGGCGCTGCCTTGCGTGTGGCGAAGCAACTTCCAGAGGGCGTCAATCTTGCCGTCTTTAGCCAAATGGGTGGTTCCGCGGCCGACGGCAAAGGCGAGCTTGAGGTTATCACCGGCAATGGCTGGCTCACTGAGCAGGTGTTGGGCAATTTCTTCCGCATTACCGGTGAAGGTTTCTGGCAGGTGCACCGCAGCGCCGCAACGCTTTTGACCGAGCGCGTCATGGATCTTACAGCCCCAGAATCTGGCGAAGTCATTGCCGACCTATACGCCGGCGCGGGACTTTTCTCCTTACCGCTGGCCGAAGCAGTGGGACCACAGGGGCGAGTTTTTAGCATCGAAGGTGCACCGGGAACTCACGAGGATGCGAAGAGAAATCTAGCTCAGACCCCACAGGTTACCGTGACACGCGGCCGGGTAGAGCGCTTGATGCGCCAGCTGGCTCGCGAGGCTCAGCTGGACGCAGTGGTCTTGGATCCACCGCGCACCGGTTTGGATAAGCAGTCAGCAGCGGAATTGGCTACTAGTGGTGTTCCACGCATTTGTTACGTCTCGTGTGACCCGGCAGCTTTTGCCCGAGATACGGCTCGTTTGATGGCTCGCGGCTACGAATTAGATCACATGGAGATTCACGATTTATACCCGCATACTCACCATATGGAGTCGATTGGTCTGTTCGTCCGCCGTTAGACCATGATTTTAAGCGCTTGAACCACAAATTAAGCGTAAAATTTCTGCGGATCCGGCATTTTCTCCCAGTTGCGGATAGACTGGGGTTAGCTCTGCAGCAATACAAATATGACATTCTCAGTTAGGAGCGCCTAACTGGAATTATGTATGAGCATGCATAAAGAATGAGTGTCTGGCGAGAGGAGTCCCAATGAGTAAAGTGGACAGTTTCGGTGCCAAGGGCGTACTTGACGTCAAGGGAACCGAATATGAAATTTACCGACTGAATAAGGTCGAAGGCTCGGAAAGCCTTCCCTACAGCTTGAAGGTTCTACTTGAGAACCTGCTTCGCACTGAAGATGGTGCGAACATCACCGCAGACCACGTAAAGGCCGTAGGCCAGTGGGATGCATCGGCTCAGCCGAACACCGAGATCCAGTTCACCCCAGCCCGCGTGCTGATGCAGGACTTCACCGGTGTGCCTTGCATCGTTGACCTTGCAACCATGCGCGAGGCAGTTCAGGAACTCGGTGGAGATCCTACCCGCGTGAACCCACTGGCACCTGCTGAAATGGTCATCGACCACTCCGTGCAGATCGATACCTTTGGTTTCGCAGGCGCCGTCGAGCGCAACATGGAAATCGAATACCAGCGCAATGGTGAGCGTTACCAGTTCCTGCGCTGGGGCCAGACCGCATTTGACGACTTCAAGGTCGTCCCGCCAGGCACCGGCATTGTGCACCAGGTCAACATCGAGTTCCTGGCTCGCACCGTGATGACCCGCGAAGTTGACGGCGTGCTGCGCGCATACCCAGATACTTGTGTCGGCACCGACTCGCACACCACCATGGTTAACGGTATGGGCGTGCTGGGCTGGGGCGTTGGTGGCATTGAGGCCGAGGCAGCGATGCTCGGCCAGCCTGTCTCCATGCTGATCCCACGCGTTGTTGGCTTCAAGCTTGCTGGCTCGATCCCAGCCGGCGCGACCGCAACCGACGTGGTGCTGACCATCACCGAAACGCTGCGTAAGCACGGCGTTGTGGGCAAGTTCGTTGAGTTCTACGGTGAAGGCGTGGCAGCTGTGCCATTGGCTAACCGTGCAACCATCGGCAACATGTCCCCAGAGTTCGGCTCCACCGCCGCAATGTTCCCAATTGACGACGTCACCTTGGATTACCTGCGCCTCACGGGCCGCAGCCAGGAGAACGTGGACCTCGTTGAGGCTTACGCCAAGGAACAGGGCATGTGGCACGATCCAAGCCGCGAGATCCGTTTCTCGGAATACCTCGAGCTGGATCTGTCCACCGTCGTTCCATCGATTGCCGGCCCGAAGCGTCCACAGGACCGCATCGAGCTGTCTTCGTCGAAGGAACAGTTCCGCAAGGACATCCACAACTACGTATCGAACGCCGAAGACACCCAGGGTGTTGGACGTCCGTCGACCGCAGTTGAGGTCACCAAGGAAGATGGCCAGAAGTTCACCATCGACCACGGTTTGGTTTCGATCGCTTCGATCACCTCGTGCACCAACACCTCGAACCCTTCGGTCATGCTTGCCGCTGCAGTACTTGCACGCAACGCCGCCGACAAGGGCCTGTCCTCCAAGCCATGGGTCAAGACTTCGGTCGCCCCAGGCTCGAAGGTTGTCACCGAGTACTACGAGAAGTCCGGCCTGATGCCATACCTAGAGAAGCTTGGCTTCTTCGTGGTTGGTTACGGTTGCGCTACTTGCATTGGTAACTCCGGTCCATTGGATGCCGAGATCTCCGAGGCAATCAACACCAACGACCTCGCAGCCACCGCAGTTCTTTCGGGTAACCGTAACTTCGAAGGCCGCATCAACCCAGACGTCAAGATGAACTACCTGGCTTCCCCGCCACTAGTTATCGCTTACGCACTGGCCGGCACCATGGACTTCGACTTCGAAACCGATTCCCTGGGCAAGGACAACGAGGGCAACGACGTCTTCCTGAAGGACATCTGGCCATCGCCTGTTGAGGTTCAGGAAATCATTGATTCCTCGATCGACGAAGGCATGTTCGCTAAGGGTTACGAAGGCGTCTTCGAAGGTGACGATCGCTGGAAGGCACTTGACACCCCAGAAGGCTCGACCTTCAAGTGGGACGAGAAGTCGACCTACGCACGTAAGGCACCTTACTTCGACGGCATGACCGCCGAACCAGCACCGGTTGAGGATATCTCCGCTGCTCGCGTTCTGCTCAAGCTTGGCGATTCGGTCACCACCGACCACATCTCACCTGCAGGTTCGTTCAAGTCGGAAACCCCGGCTGGTCAGTACCTGATCGCAAACGGTGTGGATCGCAAGGACTTCAACTCCTACGGCTCACGCCGTGGTAACCACGAAGTCATGATCCGCGGTACCTTCGCGAACATCCGTATCAAGAACCAGCTGCTGGACGGCGTCGAGGGTGGCTTCACCCGCGACTTCACCCAGGATGGCGCTCCACAGTCGTACGTGTACGACGCTGCGGAGAACTACAAGGCTGCCGGCACCCCGCTGGTCGTTCTTGGTGGTAAGGAATACGGTTCGGGCTCCTCGCGTGACTGGGCCGCCAAGGGCACCGCACTGCTGGGTGTCAAGGCCGTCATCACCGAGTCCTTCGAGCGTATCCACCGCTCGAACCTGATCGGTATGGGCGTTCTGCCACTGCAGTTCCCACAGGGCGAGTCCGCTGATTCGCTGGGTCTAACCGGTACCGAGAGCTTCTCGATCGCCGGCGTGACCGAGCTGAACAACGGCACCACCCCGAAGACCCTGAAGGTGACCGCTACCGCCGAAGACGGCAAGGTCACCGAGTTCGATGCGGATCTGCGTATCGACACCCCAGGCGAAGCAGACTACTACCGTAACGGTGGCATCCTGCAGTACGTCCTGCGTCAGATCGCAGCTTCTAACTAAGGTTTTGACCACTAGTTAGTTTCAGCTTCTGGAACAAGCCGAAGGCCTCAAAGCGCAAGCTTTGAGGCCTTCGGTCGGTTAACTAGGGCTCATACTTAGACTGAACTCTCGCGATCTTTGGGCAGCTCAAGCGGTGTTCGAAGAAGCGGGGAAACGTGCGCTCAGAAGCGTCAGTGCATCTGTCTACCCATAAGATTCAGCGTCCGTTACCTTCTGGCAGCGACTAGATTTCCACCTTGAGTGAATCACTGCGAAAGACTACAAACGGCTAAAATTCTCCTTAGTATGAACTGTGAACCGTACAAGGAGCATGGAACATGAGTAACGTCTGGCACGAGGAACTGCTCAACGAAGACCAAGCTGCACAAATTGAAGAATGGCTTACCGATCCACAAATTGTCGCAGATCTTTCGTGGGGCCTGACTGACACCAAGGTTCTTCAGCTTTGGTCGGGTGGACAGCAATATATCCTTAAAACGGCTGACGCGAAGAATCATCACATGCAACGCGAATTTGTGGCTCACGCGAGGTTTACAAGGCCACTGGTTGAGCTCGGAGTAACTGCACGGGCACGCTTTGTGGATGAATCCTTGCGGTTATTGGTGATGGACTATCTGCCTGGGTACTTATGCGACCATTCACCGGCCGAATTGGATCCAGAGATCCACGTTCAGGCCGGACGTGCGTTGCGGCTTATCCACGATCACTTCTCGTACAACGACGAAAACTACGAGAAAAAGTTCATTCGCAAATGCCTTAACTGGCTATCGGCTGACCATCGAATCAATCCGCACGTCGTAGCGCGCGCGGGCACTGCACTGAGTGAATATCGCACCGAAGCTTCACTGTTAGTACCGACCCATGGTGATTGGCAGCCACGCAACTGGATAATTAATGGGGACAGACTCCACGTTATTGATTTTGGGCGTTTCGATTTTCGTCCTGCGTCGAGCGATCTGAATCGGCTAGCTGTCCAACAATGGAAAGACGCGCCGGAATTGGAATCCGCGTTCTTTGAAGGATATGGAGATGATCCTCGAGATTCCAGAACTTGGCCGATCATCTCGCTACGCGAAGCAATAGGCACCGCGGTCTGGGCCTATCAAGTAGGAGACACCGACTTTGAAGCGCAGGGGCACCAGATGTTGCGCGATGCGCTAGAACTCTTCTGAGAAATCAACAAGAACAGCGCCCTGCGGGAAAATACGGTGACAGTAGCCAAGGTCATTGCCGGGAAATTCGCACCATATCCAAACGTGACGGATAATGGAAAGAGTCCTGCGAAAGCTATAATTAGTGTTTCGCATGGATTGACCGGTCCGTAATGGGCGAACATGTAAAGGGGATGACAGTGTCTTTATTGGAGACCATCAATAAGCCTAGCGATCTGCGGGCTCTCACCCTAGAACAATTGGAAGATCTCGCAGGAGAAATCCGCGCCTTCCTCATTGCCAACGTTGCGCGTACCGGTGGCCATCTCGGCCCAAACTTGGGCGTCGTTGAATTGACGCTGGGCATCCACCGCGTCTTTGATTCACCGACCGACTCCATCGTTTTTGACACCGGACACCAGTCCTACGTACACAAGCTGCTCACCGGGCGAAAAGATTTCACCACGCTGCGCCAACAAGGCGGCCTGGCCGGATATCCGGACCGTGGCGAGTCCGAGCATGACATCGTCGAGTCCTCGCACGCCTCCGCCTCCCTGTCCTGGGTTGATGGCATCTCGCGGGCCAACAAACTTCGTAAGCAGACCGAGCGCTACGCCATCGCGCTAGTCGGCGACGGTGCGCTGACCGGCGGCATGGCTTGGGAAGCGGTCAACAATATTGCCGCTGACAAAGACCGCAAAGCAATTATTGTCGTCAATGACAACGGGCGTTCCTACGCGCCGACCATTGGCGGGCTAGCCAACCAGCTCTCCGGGTTGCGCCAGCAACTAGACAAGTTCCGCACCCACCCTTCCTACGAAGACGCCATGAGCAAGCTCAAGGGCAAGCTCAAAGACTCGGGCGCCGTAGGAACCTTCGCCTACAAATCCCTGCACGCCACCAAAAAGGGAATCAAAGATTGGTGGGCGCCTCAGGGATTGTTCGAGGACCTCGGACTGAAATATATTGGCCCGATCGACGGTCACAACCAGCGTGCCGTCGAAGAAGCCCTGCTGCAAGCCAAGCAGTTCGGCGGTCCAGTGCTGGTTCATGCGATGACTGAAAAAGGTCACGGCTACGCTCCGGCCATCGCAGACGTGGCAGACCAGTTCCACGCGGTTGGCGTGATCGACCCGGAGACCGGCGTTCCGGTTGCCAGCGGGGGAGCAAAGAGCTGGACCAGCGTCTTCGGTGATGAAATTGCTTTGGTCGCCGACGAACGTGATGACATTGTCGCAATCACCGGTGCCATGCTGCAGCCGGTGGGCCTAAAGAAAATGGCCAACAAATACCCAGAGCGCGTCATCGACGTAGGTATTGCCGAGCAGCACGCGATGACAGCCGCAGCGGGTTTGGCCTTCGGTGGCCTCCACCCAGTCGTCTGCGTCTACGCGACCTTCCTGAATCGCGCCTTTGACCAGCTGCTGATGGACGTTGCCCTGCACAAGGCCGGCGTCACCATCGTGCTAGACCGTGCTGGTGTCACCGGTCCAGATGGCCCCAGCCACCACGGCATGTGGGATATGGCTTTGACACAGATTGTGCCGAATCTTCATCTGGCAGCACCGCGCGATGCCTCACGCTTGCGTGAAGAACTGCGCGAAGCACTGGCCATCGACGATGCACCGAGCGTGGTGCGCTTCTCTAAGGGGTCGGTCGGTGAAGAAGTTGAGGCGATTGATCGGTTGCCTGACGGAGTTGACGTGCTCGCTCGCCTCGGAGATCGGGCCGCCCCGGACGTGCTGATCGTTTCGGTAGGAGCCATGAGCGAACTATCACTGGATGTGGCACATAGGCTCAACAGCCAAGGCATCTCGGTGAGCGTCGTTGACCCGCGCTGGGTACTGCCGGTTCCCGCCTCAGTCGTCTCTCTTGCCGCTCGCCACCGCATCGTGGTCTGTATCGAAGATGGCGTGCGCGCCGGGGGCGTCGGTTCCCGCTTGCGCACCGAAATGCGGGCAGCCGGAGTAGATACCGCACTTAACGAAGTCGGTTTACCTACAGAATTCTTGGCCCACGGAACCCGCGCTCAGGTACTTGAACGGGTGGGACTCACCGCTCAACAGGTGGCTCGGGACACCATGGCCCAGGTTCTTGGAACCAAGGTGCCGTTCGCGCGTCCGCTGCCCGGACAAGATTTACCAACTGGTCAGATTCCCAAGCTGTGAGCGCATCAATGCCGTTTCCCATCGGATTGACTCGCACCCCGGAATCGGTGCGTTTCGGCTCGCTCATTGTCAGCCGTGCCTGGAAATACGATGGCACACCGCATTGGGTGGTCCCCGGTTTTTATCTCGGCGCCGATGAACATGGTCATTGGCTGCACCAACCGGCGGGTTCCTTGGTAGCACGTCCCGGAACCGCACATTTGGCGTTGACCGATGCGCTGTGTCTCATCCCGCATCACGGTTTTTGGGTCGCTACGCTTTACTCCGATGCAGCCGACGATTTTGACGTCTATATCGATTTGGCCACCTCGATTGGATGGCATCCGCTGCGCCGTGGGGGATGGGAAGTAAATTCCGTCGATATGGATCTCGACGTCATTCGTTCACGTACCCGAGGCACCTTTTTAGACGATGAAGATGAGTTTGAAGAGCACGCGTTGAAGATGAACTACCCCGAAGAACTACAGCGTCAGATGCGCGAGACCAGCACGTCACTCATGGCCCAGGTAGCAGAGAACCTGCCACCCTTCACGCACTCACACCGACAGCTTTGGCTGGCAAAGGTCGCGGAACTTCCACGCTGAGCCCAGCATTATCACCACTACTAAGGACAAAAAGATGGCGATTATTCGCACCTACCGCTTGGACGAGAAGAACGAACTACAGTTCCGCGAAGCGTGGTACCAGCAGTTTGATGAAGACGAGCTGGGCCAGTTCGTGATTAACCATGGAACCGTGGGTCACATGTCAAAGACCAGCGATGTTCAAGATGTGAAGGTGGAACGAGCCGACGAGCTTTTCGCCGGTTTCCTCGCTGCCTGCGAAGAAGATGGCTACGCGCAGATCCCTGCCGAGCAGCAGAGCTGGGTGATTGTGCAGTATGCGCTGAAAACCAAAGATGGCACCGAGCGCGACCGCTACATGGAGAAGAAAGCCAAGGAAGCGCTCACCGGACATCTGGCCTGGCGTGGACTAGGGACCGTGGAATCGAGCGACTTCGCACCCAACAAGCTCAACATTCGGATCCTTTCGCCGGCTCCGAAACTCGCCGTGGCCTCGGTCAAGGTGTGCGTCCGCGATGCCAAATTGGATACCACTAAGATGAGCGTCGGAATTGCACCGTACGACAATATTGAAGCGGTCAAGATGGCACACCCGATGCCTGCCAAGCCGTTTTCGCTGAGCTAATAACCTTCGGGCCGGGACTCCGGCCCACAGTAGGTTCTTCATGAACTAAGGACAAAGGACAGATGATTCCTCAAGAGGACCGGGACGAAACCCCGGGGACCAAGCGTAAGACATCGCAATTTGGTGCTACACGCACACCTCTACACTTGGTGTTTCAGGCTTGCCTCGGCGTAATCGTTGGTATCGGTATCACCTCGTTACTGAGCGAGGTCTCGCACGTACAGGTGGCCTTAGGCGGGGTGTTCGTGGTGCTCGCCGCGTGGATCGTGGAGCAGGGCTTCCGCTTGCCGGCACCGAATACAAAAACCGGCGCGCGAATCCGGCTGATCTTGCGCCTGGTCGCGCTGGTTGGTTTCACGATCGCCGTGAGCTCACTGCTGACGTTGATCGAAGCCTAGACGCAGCCAAGAATTTTCGAATCCTGGCGGTTAAAATAAGCCGGCCAGAACATCTTTCAAAGATGTTCTGGCCGGCTTATTGTTATTGACTAAAATCCTTAGTCGGTGCCGGAGTCAAACGCTGCGGACTCGATGGCACGGTCCGTTGCTAGACCCGATTCGTCGACCGGTGAGGCGTCGACAATGTCGTTCGCTCCACCATTTTCCAGTGCGCCAACCAGCTTCGCGGTGGATCCACCAACCAAGCCCATACCTGCATACTGTTCCAGACGACCGCGCGAATCGGCGATATCCAGGTTACGCATGGTCAGCTGACCGATACGATCCAGCGGACCGAAGGCTGCGTCACCTACGCGTTCCATGGACAGCTTGTCCGGGTGGTAGCTAAGGTTTTCACCTTCGGTGTTCAAGATCGTGTAGTCATCGCCGCGACGCAAACGTACGGTCACGGTACCGGAGATGGCCGAACCGACCCAACGCTGCAACGACTCGCGCAGCATCAGTGCCTGTGGATCCAACCAGCGACCCTCGTACATCAGGCGGCCCAGACGGCGACCTTCGTTGTGGTAGCTGGCTACGGTGTCTTCGTTGTGGATCGCGTTGACCAGGCGCTCGTAAGCGATGTGCAGCAGCGCCATAGCAGGTGCTTCGTAGATGCCGCGCGACTTCGCTTCGATGATACGGTTCTCGATCTGGTCGCTCATGCCCAGACCGTGACGGCCACCGATGATGTTAGCCTCATTGACCAGGGCCACCGGATCGGTGAACTCCTTGCCATTGATGGCTACCGGACGGCCGGCGGAGAAGGTGACCGAAACATCTTCGGCCTTAACTTCAACCGATTCGTCCCAGTACTTGACGCCCATGATTGGCTCGACTGCCTCAAGTGAGGTGTCCAGCAGCTCTAGCGTCTTTGCCTCGTGGGTTGCGCCCCAGATGTTGGCGTCAGTGGAGTACGCCTTTGCTGCCGAGTCACGGTAAGGGAAACCGTGCTCCTGCAACCATTCACTCATCTCCGAGCGGCCGCCCAGCTGAGCGACGAATGCTGGGTCAAGCCATGGCTTGTAGATACGCAGCTTCGGGTTAGCCATGAGGCCGTAACGGTAGAAGCGTTCGATGTCGTTACCCTTGTAGGTCGACCCGTCGCCCCAGACATCCACGCCGTCTTCGCGCATCGCGCGAACGAGCAGGGTGCCGGTGACGGCACGGCCCAGTGGGGTGGTGTTGAAGTAGGCTTTTCCGCCCGAGCGAATATGGAAGGCACCACAAGCAAGTGCTGCGAGGCCTTCTTCGACCAAGGCTGGTTTGCAATCGACCAGGCGCGAGGCTTCGGCACCGTATTCCAGAGCACGGTCTGGAACTGCATCGATGTCGGGCTCGTCGTACTGGCCCAGATCGCCGGTGTAGGTGTAAGGGATGGCGCCCTTGTCGCGCATCCAGGCAACTGCGACCGAAGTATCAAGGCCGCCGGAGAACGCGATACCGACGCGTTCGCCTACAGGGAGAGAGGTGAGGACTTTTGACATGTTTCCATCCTAATGGATAAATATGCAACACAGTGAATCGAGGTGTGAAATGTTCAGCACACCGTCCTACCCGATAGCCTATGGGTAAGTCGCCGCCTAAGTGAAGCGGCACCGCGCAAATTATCAAAGAGGTGCTCATGGAATTTCGTCAGCTTGGCCGCAGTGGTCTGAGTGTTTCGGTTGTTGGACTCGGTTGTAACAACTTGGGGCGCCCGGGAACGGCCACGGAATCACAAGCCGGAACCGACGCGGTGATCCACGCCGCTCTCGATGCAGGAATCACCCTCTTTGATGTGGCCGACTGCTATGGGCGTGAGCCCGGCCTGTCCGAAGAACGCCTTGGTAAGGCGCTGGGCACCGCGCGTGAAGACATCGTGCTCGCCACCAAATTTGGCATGGATATGAAGGGTGTTAACGGTCCAGACTTTAACGCTCGCGGATCTCGTCGCTACATCGTTAAAGCGGTAGAAGCTTCATTGCGCCGTTTGGGAACCGACTACATTGACCTCTACCAATTCCATACCCCTGATGCGAACACCCCCATTGAGGAAACGTTGAAAGCTCTCGATGACCTGGTGAGCAGCGGAAAGGTACGTTACCTCGGGCACTCAAATCGTACTGGCTGGCAAATTGCGCAGGCCGAGTATGTAGCCCGTGAGTTGGGCGCCGAACGATTTATTTCAGCGCAGAATCATTACAACCTTATTGATCGCCGAGCCGAGCTGGAGATCTTGCCCGCAGCCAAGGAATTCGGTCTCGGCGTGTTGCCTTACTTCCCGTTGGCAAACGGTTTGCTTACCGGAAAATATTCCAAGGGGCAGGCTCCGGAAGGAAGCCGACTGACACACGCTCGTCAGGCCTTGCTCGAAACCAGTGACTTTGAGCAGTTGGATAAGTTTGCGACATTCGCTGCCGAAAGAGATCTCACCCCAGCGCAGCTCGCATTCTGCTGGCTCGCGGCCCAAGAGCCAGTGTCCTCGGTCATTGCCGGGTCGACGCGCCCGGAGCAGGTCGCGGCCAATGCAGAGGCGATTAGCTGGGTCCCCACGGATACCGAGCGCGAAGAAATCAACCAGATCTTCCCTAGCCCACAGAAGGTGGCATTGTTCTAAGCGGAATCTTCGCGCACCATGAACGCAGGGAATCTCATCAAAACTGGTGAGATTCCCTGCGTGAGGTATTTATTGAACCCTTGCTCAAGCATCTAGTGGTGGATAAACCACGATGTCTTGTCCCTTGATGCTCGCGGCGTAGCGAGTAAGTCCTTTCGGCGCAGGTCCTGCGAGCACACTGCCGTCTTTGTAGTCATAGCGTGAGGCGTGGCAAGCACAATAAAAATTCGCTTCGGGAGTTTCTGTGCCCACTGCACATCCCTGGTGGCTACAGATATTCGAGTAAGCCAAGACCGTGCTTGCATCTGGTCGATAGAGCAAAACGCCAAGATCTTTGCCGCTGGCAGGCCCGCGTACCGTGACCTCGGTCTTTCCCAGTTCCGCTAGCTGATCGCTAGGCATCACGTTTTGACCGTCCCCGTCGGGACTGGGCGCCGCGCTGGCCTGTTCCGATGAACCGGGGGAGGAGCTAGGGCTACAAGCGGTGAGCGCCGCGCCAAGACCTGTGGCACCGGCAGCGCCTAGAAGCGTACGACGAGTGGGCTTCGAAGGAGAATCCATGGGCTAAGTGTGGCAGAGCCGGAGGCGAAAAACACTAGAACGAGAAGTATTTATTCCTGGTCGTGGTTTAGGCCTCGCCCAGATATACGACGATGTCCTTACCTTTGATTTCGCAAGCGTACCGGGGCAGGGCCTCGATTGCTGGCCCAGCGGTCGCCGAACCGTCCGCGGGGCTCAAGCGTGAACCGTGGCAGGCACAGTAAAAATCGTTTTTGGAAGACTTCGGGGTCACTGCACATCCTTGGTGGGTGCAGATACTCGAATAGGCCAGCACGGTTTTTGCGTCTTTGCGGAAGAGCAATACGCCAATCTCTTCGCCTGTAGCTGGGTCTTTGGCAACAACCTGTGCCCGCGCCTTCTCTGGAAGATCGGTTAAGGGCAGTACGGTCTGCGCTTCGCCGGCTGGCTGCGGTACCTGACCCGGTGTGGGGTTGGGAGCGACGGATTCTCCGTTGCCACAGGCGGTGAGTAATGCGCTGGAGCCTAGAAGCGCAGAAGCGCACATTACGGTACGGCGGGCGGGGCGAGCAATATCGGTCATAGCTAGATTCTCTCAGATTAACCTGTGGCAAAGCTAAGCCGTATGCCCTCTGCGTAGCAAGTCACAGGCTAATGCGCGCAAAAGCGAAGACCCCCGTGTGGCTGTAATTCACAAATGGAATAACAGCCGCACGGGGGTCTTCGCAGAATGGGAGATTAGGAGTTGAACTTCTTCCCATTTACTCGGTCCGAGGCTCCAACCTGATCGAGGTACGGGGTGATCCCGCCCAGATGCATTGGCCAACCGGCACCGGTGATCATACACAGATCAACGTCGGCAGCTTCGGCCACAACGCCTTCGGCAAGCAACAAACCGATTTCTTCGGCCAAGGCATCCTGCACACGGATCAGGATCTGCTCCTTGGAAGAAGGCTTGTCACCAAAGCTCAGCAAACCATCCATCTCGGGGTTTAGTATCTGAGCACCCTTGTCATCCTTGATCCACAACGTGGTGATCTTTGCATCGATCAACTTGCCCAGATTCTCTGAGATCGCAAAACGCTCCCCGAAGGATGCATTAAGTGACTCATTGACGTGTTGTGCCACGGGGAGACCAACCATAGACAGCAAGGTGAATGGAGTCATCGGCAGTCCCATTGGACGCAAGGCGGTATCTGCGGTGAGCGCGTCGGTGCCTTCATCGAATGCTGCCTGAACTTCACTCATCAATCGTAGTAGCACGCGGTTGACCACAAATGCTGTGGCATCCTTGGTGCGCACAGTAGTTTTGCGTAGGTTTTTACCCAGAGCAAAGGCTGTGGCCACGGTTGATTCGTTAGTCCACTGGGTCGCTGCAATTTCCAGCAATGGCATCACGGCGACGGGGTTGAAGAAGTGGAACCCGACTAGGCGCTCAGGGTGGGCTAGTTCCTTGCCCATCTCGGTGACGGAGAGTGAGGAGGTGTTGGTGGCCAAGATGCATTCGGCAGATACCACGGCTTCAACCTCGGCAAACACCTGCTTCTTAACGTTGAGTTCTTCAAAGACCGCCTCGATGACAAAGTCTGCGTCGGCGAAGGCTTCCTTGGTCACCGAACCGCTCACTAGCGCCTTAGTGCGGTTGACCGCGTCCTGGCTCATCCGTCCCTTGGTTTGGAGTTTGTCGATTTCACCGTGAATGTAGGCAAGACCTTTGTCTACGCGGGACTGATCAAGGTCGGTGATGATCACCGGAACGTTCAGTCGGCGCACGAAGAGTAGAGCTAGCTGGCTTGCCATCAATCCGGCACCAACCACGCCAACCTTCGTGACCGGGCGAGCAAGCTTGGCACTAGGCGCTCCGGCAGGACGTTTGCCACGCTTTTGCACGAGGTCAAGGAACGAGTAGACGGTGTTCTTGAACTCATGGGTGGCCATCAGCTCGGTCAGCGCAGCGATTTCTAGTTCGGCGGACTGCGCTTGGGTGAGCGTCATGCCCTTGCGGAACACTTCGAGCACCTTGTACGGGGCGGGGGTCGCGCCGGAAAGCTTCGCGTCAACGAACTTTTCTGCCCGATCTGCCGCGTCCAGCCAGCGCCGTGCCACCTCTGGGTCGCTAGGATCCACCGAATTTTCGCGCAGTACTTCGAGTTCACCGCTCAATACCGAGCCGGCAAACTTGACCGAGTTTTCGATGAAGTCCGCTGGTTCGAACAAGGCATCGGCGACACCAAGCTTGTGAGCTGCCGGGCCGGAGAGCGTGCGGTTGTTGTTTAGTGGGTTTTCCACCATCACCTTCAGCGCATTTTCCGGGCCGATAAGTCGTGGCAAGCGGTAGACGCCGGCCCAGCCTGGGATGAGGCCAAGGAAGGCTTCGGGTAGTCCCAGGGCTCCGGCGGTGGTGCTGACCGTACGGTAGTTACAGGCCAGCGCGATCTCTAGTCCGCCGCCCAGGGCCAGTCCGTTAATAAAGGCGAACGTGGGCACGCCTAGGTCTGCCAGTAGGTCGTAGGCGCGGTGGCCCAGTGTAGCCATGGCGGTTGCGTGTTCAGGTGCGGAGAGGCGGGTGACTGCGGACAGGTCCGCACCGGCGATCAAGAAGTACGGCTTGCCGGTGATCGCTAGACCGTGAATTTCTCCGGCTTTGGCACGCGCCGCCTGCTTTTCAAGTTCCGCTCGCAGTTCGATCAGTCCGCTTGGGCCCAGCGTGGTGGGTTTTTTATGATCCAGCCCGTTATCTAAGGTGAGCAGTACCAGCGTTTTGCCATCTGGAAGCTGCACATCCTTGGTGAAGGAGTGAGTCACGGTTTCGTCGTGCATGAGTTCGGTGACGGCCGAATAATCCTGTGTCATGTTCTCTTCCCTAAGCCTTCGTGCCAAAGTCTGCGTGGTTTGGGTTCTCCCAAATTACGGTGCCGCCCATGCCCAAGCCGATGCACATGGTGGTGATTCCGTATCTGACCGAATGATCTTCGTCGAATTGGCGAGCCAACTGAGTCATCAGTCGCACCCCAGAGGAAGCCAGCGGGTGACCGACGGCGATCGCGCCACCGTAACGGTTAACACGCTCATCGTTCTGGTCGATGCCGTAGAAGTCGAGGAAGGAGAGCACCTGCACGGCGAAGGCTTCGTTGATTTCAAACAATCCGATGTCTGAAATCTTCAGTCCAGCCTTGGCCAGTGCCTTTTCGGTGGCCGGGACCGGCCCGTAGCCCATTACATCGGGGGAGACCCCGGCGAAGGCGAAGGAGACCATACGCATTTTTGGTGTTAACCCAAGTTCACGTACGGCGGTCCCGCTGGCGAGCATCGCTGCGGTAGCTCCGTCATTCAGTCCCGCAGCATTACCCGCAGTGACTCGGCCGTGGGCACGAAAAGGGGTGCGCAGGTCGGCGAGGGATTCCATGGTGGTATTTGGCCGTGGTGGTTCGTCGACGGTGTTGACCGCCCACCCTTCGCCTGGTCGTTGTGCGGCAACCTGAACCAGATCCGGCTGGATCTGGTTGTGCTCGTAGGCCTTGGCTAATTTCTGCTGGGAGGCTACCGCGTAGCTGTCTGCACGTTCCTTGGTGATTTCGGGGAACCGGTCATGCAGGTTTTCGGCGGTATTACCCATGTTTAGTGCTTGTGGGTCGACGATCTTTTCGCTCAGAAAGCGTGGGTTTGGATCTGCGCCGGCACCCATGGGGTGATTGCCCATATGCTCGACGCCACCGGCGATCACGACGTCGTAGGATCCGAAGGCGATGCCGCCAGCTAGCGAGGTGACCGCGGTCATGGCGCCGGCGCACATCCGGTCGATGGCGAATCCGGGCACCGACTCGGGGATGCCCGAGAGTAGTCCAACGGTGCGTCCGATGGTTAGCCCTTGGTCACCGGTCTGCGTCGTGGCAGCCATGGCGATTTCATCAATTTTCTCGGCCGGAACTTCGGGGTTGCGGCTGAGCAGACCACGAACGGCTTTAACCGCAAGGTCATCGGCGCGTGTTCCGTGATAGATGCCTTTTTCGCCTGCTCTACCGAATGGGGTGCGTACCCCATCGACAAAAAAGACATCGCGGTCCTCTAGTGAGGTGTGCGCGGGTGCGGACACGGAGGTAGTGTTGACGCTCACCGTCGGGCTCCTTGGGATAGGTTTAGGCTGCCCAAAGATCAGGGGCAGTGGTCAGTATCACAGTGACCTAAACCATACGTTACTCATGAGTAACTTGAAGTGCAAGTGCTGAGCGCGTAACTCAGCAATTTCCCGAAGGCCTATGGCGCCTTAGCCGCGCAATGCGTCGGCAAGTTTTGCACTCAAAAGCTCGCGCTGCCAAGGCCTGGCGCCAAGTTCTTCCAATGCACTATCCACGGTTCCGATACTCAAGCTCGCCGGCGGATTCCAGCACAGCGCACGCAGGAATTTCGGAGTCAAAAGGTTTTCTCCGGGGATGTTCCAGTGCTCGCTAATCTCCGTGAGGACTTCGCGCGCCGCGGTGAGCCGTAGGGCTGCCTGCGGATTCTTCTCGCCCCAGATGCGGGCGTTGGGTAGGTCCTGTACCCCGGAACGTAATTCTGGAAGGTCGGGGTTATTTCTTCCGCGTTGCATCGCATCCAGCCAGCGCGGAGCATCTCGTTTTGCGCTACGCCCGTGGAAACCTGGAATCTGTAGCAGTGTGGGGACACTATTTGGCCGATGGTCGACGGCTGCCATAATGGCAGAATCTGGCAGCAGGCGTCCTGGAGCCACATCGCGGCTTTCTGCCAGGGACTCGCGCGACTGCCAAAGTTCACGAGCTACCGAGAGGTTCCGGCGGTTCTTGATTTTATGGATACCAGAGAGCTTGCGCCAAGCCTCGGGTGGAGCCACTGGATCTGGAAGATGGCGCACATACTCAAATTCCTGGGCAGCAAATTCTAGCTTGCCCTGTTCTTCAAGGATCTGGGAAATCTCTTCACGCAGTTCAAACAGAACCTCCACATCCAGTGCCGCATAGTTCAGCCACGATTCGGGCAAAGGTCGGGTAGCCCAATCAACCGCTGAATGTTCTTTGGCTAGCTGCAGGCCTAATAGCTCCCCAACCATCGTTCCCAGTGCGACCCGGGGGAAACCTGCTAAACGGCCGGCAAGTTCGGTATCAAATAATCCGGTCGGGGCCAAGCCCTCGTCATGTAAGCACGGCAAATCCTGGGTGGCAGCATGCAAGATCCACGGCAATTCATTCATGAAGTCGACCAGCGGATCGAGCGACTCAATACTTTCGGGATCAATCAGCCAGGTGCTGGCACCTTCGCGACGTATTTGGATGAGGAAGGCGCGGCGTCCATAACGAAATCCGCTGGAGCGTTCGGTATCAACTGCGAGATCTCCGGTGCCAGCGCGTAGCGCGCGAATCGCCCGGTTCAGTGCCGCAGGGGTGTTGATGACTTCCGGGATACCATCTCGTGGAGCGGTCAGTGGAGTCAGGGTTTGCTGGTCTGCGGCTGGATCTGAAGTAGTCATGGTCCTTCTATTCTAGGACCGATGGCACAAAGTGTTAGCTCATCCGATGGTGTGGCAGTTGTTGTACACCTTCGGGTAGCGGTGGCATGCCCGCAAAGGTGCACACCATATCTGCCCAGGCGCTCAAATGTGAGCCGAGTGCCTCGCCGTGTTCCGGAGTCCACGAGGCGCGCAATTCGATGTCGATATGGTCGTGTTGCCCCTGAAGGTCACCGAAGGATTCGGAGATGACCCGTGTGGCGGTGCCGCCGGCGGAATGATGCGCGGCATGACGCTCAGCCAATGCCTCTTCCAACCAGCTCCAAGCTACGGAAGCCAACATCGAGTCCTGGCCCATCTCGTGATCTAATCGGGCGCGAATGTAGGTGACGACACGGAATTTTCCGCCCCATAACTCTTGGCCTGCAGGATCAAAAAGCAGGATAAAACGCCCCGTGGCTAAGGGGGTTCCCGGTAATAAAAATGGGGTGCGTGAAAATTCCTGACCGTGTTGTCCGTGACTAGGCAACGAATTTTCCAGCACATCGCCGCTCAGCGCCAAGGCGAAGGGTGCCAGCCGGGCGGGAGCGGGGATCTCTGTAATCTTTAGTTCTTTACGAACATCTGCGCGTGAGAGCTCGCCCAACGCCTCGGAAAAGGCCGTGGGAATTCGCGAAGCAGCAGGTTCATTGGTCACCACCCGAGTCTAAAACGCGCCGTACCGCTGGTGCGGTACGGCGCGCCGATTTAGCCTAAGCCGCGCGGTGTGCGGCCATCAACTCACGAAGTTTTGCCGTAAAAGCGCGCACGTCTTCCTCGGTGGTGTCAAAAGAACACATCCAGCGAACGTGGCCGGCTGCGCGGTCCCAGTCGTAAAAGCGGAAGTGCTCGCGCAACTGGTCCGAAACCTCGGTAGGCAACTGAGCAAAAACACCATTTGCTTGCGCCGGGTAGACCAGTTGAACGCCGTCGATCTCAGCGACGGCAGCGGCCAACTGTGCAGCCATGGCGTTAGAGTGCCCGGCAAGCTCGCGCCACAACCCGGTCCCGTAGAGCTCAAGCAACTGGGCGGAGATGAAACGCATCTTGCTGCCCAGCTGCATATTCATCTTGCGCAGGTATTTCAAATCCTGCGCTAATGCCGGATCCAGCGTCAGAATGCCTTCACCGAGCAGCAGGCCGTTTTTGGTCCCGCCCAAAGAAACAATATCCACGCCAACGTCGGTGGTGAGCTCACGCAGCTCCACGCCGAGCGCAGCCGCCGCATTAGACAAGCGTGAGCCGTCCAAATGGACCTTCATGCCCTGTTTGTGGGCATGGTCGGTAATCGCGCGAATCTCCGCTGGAGTGTAGAGAGTGCCCAGCTCCGTACCCTGGGTAATTGACACGGCCAAAGGTTGGGCGCGATGTTCATCGCCCCAGCCCCAGGCTTCCTGGTCGATCAGTTCCGGGGTCAGCTTGCCATCAGCCGAGTTCACTTGCAGAAGTTTAAAGCCGCCGATGCGTTCAGGAGCACCATTTTCGTCCACGTTGATGTGCGCAGTATTTGCACAAATCACCGCTCCCCAGCGAGGAAGCAACGACTGCAACGCGGTCACGTTGGCGCCGGTACCGTTAAACACCGGGAAAATCGCGGCGTTCTCGCCAAACAATTTCTGCGCCATCTGATCCAGAGCCGCGGTGTAGTCGTCATCACCGTAGGCGCTTTGATGTCCGCCGTTGGCGCGAGTAATCGCCTCGAGGATGCGTGGGTGCACTCCGGAGTAATTATCGGAAGCGAATCCGCGCACCGCAGGGTCGTGGCTAATGGTCATAGGTTTTGAGTCCTTTTGCTGGTGGTACGTAGGTGGTGGTGTGCTCACTTAAAAACGCTACACCACCACCGTTGGATCCTGCTTAGGCGGTAGCCAATGGCACGCGTTGACCGTTGACTACTGCCGGGTCCGCGTTCAGTAGTTCAACGGCTGCCGCGGCCAGAATCGCCACGGGAGTGTGGCCAGCTGGCGCCTCGGTAGCCGACATGTCGCTCAATGCTTTGACAACCCAACTGAGCGCCGCCGCTTGTGGAGCCTGCTTGCTGAACAGTCTTGCGATGGCGTTAACCCAGTGCTCTGCCGCGGCTTTAACCGCACCATAATTGGCGTTGGAAGGCGTCGGATTCGTGACCGCCTGCGCGCTGACAATTGCCAGACGGCCCGCGCTTGAAGCGACCAGATCATCGACGAACACCCGAGTCGTATTGCGCAGGGTAGTCATCACGCTGGTGTGCAGAAAATCCCAGTCGGCGTCGGACTGTCCGATGATCGATTTACCGCCGCGCCAGCCGCCCACCAGATGCAATAAAACATCGATTGCTCCATGCTCCGCGTGTACTTGCTCCCCAAGGGCGGTTACTGCCTGCAGATCAGTGAGATCGCAGACGTAGCGTGAGGTAGCAAACCCGAGGCGCTCTTCCAAGCGTTCGGTATTGCTGCCGACCACTAAAACACGCGCCCCGGCATCGGAAAGTTCACGTGCCACGGCGACTCCTGCAGCCGAGGTGGCCCCGGCAATCAGTACCAGTCGATTATTTTCTACTTTGCTCATAAAACCGATCCTAGATGCTTGTTGCGCCGGTCATGCCACGGGTTGAGTCGATCACAGCGGCCATCTTCTTGTTTAGCGCTTCGTAGAACATCGACAGAGGGAACTCGTCGTCCATGACCTGGTCGGTGATTTCGCGCAGTGGGGCAGTCAGTGGCAGCGCGTCAGGGCCCTTAGCCCACACCGAGGCGGGGTTCGGGGTCACCGTGGAAGAGACCAATTCATAGGCGGCCAGCCAGTGCGCAAGCTTTGGGCGGTCGATCGATTTCCAGTACAGCTCATCGATCGCATCCCCCAAGGCCGCAACGATTTCTGGTACTTGATCCCAATCGATGCTCAGCTTGGTGTCGGTCCAGTGCAAAACGTGGTGCTGGTGCATCCAGGCGAACAATAGCTGGCCGCCGAGTCCGTCGTAGTTACGGACCCGCGAGCCGGTGATGGCAAAGCGGAAGATCCGGTCGAAGATCACCGCGTACTGCACTAGCTTGGCGGTCTTAGCGGCCTTTGGGTCGCTTTTCGGGTCGCTCGCGATCTTCATAGATTCGCGGAATGCGGTCAGGTCGCAACGCAACTCTTCGAGCGAGTAGAGGAAGAAAGGCATGCGCTGTTTGATCATGAACGGGTCAAATGGCAGGTCCCCGCGCATGTGGGTGCGATCGTGGATCAGATCCCACATAATGAAGGTCTCTTCGGTTAACTGCTGGTCGCTAAGGAGTTCTGCCGCGTCGTCAGGTAACTGTAGGTTGGTGATCGCGGCGGCTTCCTTGAGCACCTTGCGAAAACGTGCGGCCTCTCGGTCTTGGAAGATGGCGCCCCACGTAAATGACGGGGTTTCGCGAATAGCTACGGATTCTGGAAAGAGCACCGCGGAGTTGGTGTCGTATCCGGCGGTGAAGTCGAGGAAACGCAGTGGTACGAACAGCGCGTTAGTGTAGCTGTTGGCTTCGAGCTCGGAGATAAAGTCAGGCCACATGACCTGAACCAGCACGGCTTCGAGATAGCGGTTGGTCGAGCCGTTCTGCGTGTACATCGGGAAGAGCACCAAGTGCGGAAGTCCGTCTTCACGCTGGGTTTGAGGTTGGAACTGAAGTAGTGCATCCAAAAAGTCAGGGACCCCGAAGTCGGTGCTTTCCCACTTGGTCAGGTCCGCGATGAGTGCGCGGAGGTAGGCCTCATCATGCGCGAAGTATGGCAGGAGTTCTTCCAGTGCGGCCACGATGCGGGCAATCAATTCGCTGGCTTCGCCGCGTGTTGCTGGATCGGAGAGCGAACCGTCTTTGGACTGCAGGCTCTGGAATTGCGTGGCACAGGCTTTCAAAGACAGCCATGCGTCATGGGAAACGAGCTGGTCCGCGGTGGCGCGTGGGGAGTGCTGGAGCTGAGTCATCGTGGGGCACCTCTTGAGATTCTGTGGTCGGTACGTTGCTTAGCTATCACGCTACGCCCAAAGAACAGCATTAGTAATGCTCGATCAGCTATGGATAAGCATTTCTAATGCTAAGGGTGAGGTGCACCCCACGACGGTCAGAGGCTTTAGCCCTGTGTTTCCCGCAGGCTCAAGCTCAGCGAGTTCATGCAGTACCGCAGATCGGTGGGTGTTTTAAAACCTTCTCCCTCAAAGACGTGACCCATATGCGAATCACAGTTGGCACAGCGCACCTCAACGCGCTTCATGCCCATCGTCTCATCGGTAATATAACGCACCCGGTCCTCCGCTAGCGGTGCGTAAAACGAGGGCCAACCGCAGCTCGCGTCAAACTTCGTGTCACTGGCAAACAACTCAGCGCCACAAGCCCGGCAGGAGTACACGCCCTGTGTGGTGGTGTCCCAGTATTCACCGGTAAAAGGACGTTCCGTGCCTGCCTGGCGCAAGACGTTGAACTCCTGCGGAGAAAGAACTTGCTGCCAGTCGATTTCTGTCTTCTTTGAATCTTCAGTCATATAGGACACAACGATTTGAATGGCGAGATGATTCCCGAGCGTTCATTTGAGAGTATGGGCACATGGCTCGAAACATTGTCGACACCTTAGAACCGCGCAAAACCCTGCCCGCCACGCTATTGGGCGTCTCCCTGGGACTTGCTGCGGGCTCGGTATTTGCCGCCAGCGTCTCGGCGTTGGCGGGATATTTTGCCCGGCGCATGGTCACCCCGGAAGAACGACGCACGGGCAACGCGCTTATTCGCGCCATCGTCACCGACGAGGAAGGGCAAATCTGGTTGCATTTCACCCGCGGCGCAGACACCGCCGATCCTGGCGCGTGCATGCTCATCGCCGAGGATGAAGCCTGCGTGGCCCGGCTATCGGCTCCGCGCCCGGTACCCGAGAAGCCTCGGCTAGTAGCCCGCAAACTCGAACAAATCTATCGCGGTAGCCTGGATGGAGTGCGTCGGGGATATCTTTCCGGGGCCATCTATGAACACCCGCAAGATGCAGGTTTTGACGCCGAAGACATCACCCTTGACTTGGCTGTGGGACCCGGACCGGCATGGCTGATTCCGGGCACCACCGCGCGGAATCTCTGGGTGATCGGGGTGCATGGACGCGGCGCCAAGCGTACCGAATCCATCCGCGCACTACCGGTGCTCACCGAGCTGGGCGCAACCGTGTTGCTGATGAGTTACCGCAACGACGGACTTGCCCCCAACGCGGTCGATGGGCGCTACGGGCTAGGGGATACCGAATGGCAGGATGTGGAAACGGCGGTGCGCTACGCCCGGAACCACGGGGCCACACAGATTATGCTCTTGGGCTGGTCCATGGGCGGGGCAATCGCTCTGCAAACCGCGGATCGCTCGGCGCTGGCTGCTCACATCGACTCGCTGATGCTCGTGGGACCGGTGATCAACTGGGTTGATGTCATCTCGCACCAGGCAAGACTAAATAAAATCCCGCAAACTGTGGGGCGTTTTGCCGGGTGGCTCCTGACAAATAGGGCAGGGCGTTGGGCCACCGGGCTCGCCGCACCGGTGAATCTCAAAAGGCTCAACTGGGTGGACCGGGCCGCCGAGTTACACCATCCGACCCTGCTCATGCACAGTAAAGATGACCAGTTTGTGCCCTACGGTCCGAGTCTCAAACTTGCTGCCCTACGTCCAGATCTGGTCACCCTGCGAGTCTTTTCCGGTGCCGGGCATACCCGGGAACCAAATAGTGACCCGCAGGGTTTCGCCGCTGCAATCCGTGAATTCCTCACCCGGCGAATAGAAGCTCAGCGGTAGTTCGCGATTGGTACGACCAGTGCGTTCAAGATTTTTACCGCATCATCGGCGGCTAGTTGAAGGCTGAACCCGCGCCGTCCACCGGAAATAAAAATGGTTTCAAACTGCCCCGCGCTGGCGTCGATTACCGTCGGGGAAATTTGGCGCTGGCCGAATGGTGAGATCCCGCCCAGCACATAACCACTGCGCCGTTGCGCGGCGTCTTTGTCTGCCATCTGCGCCTTTTTAGCGCCTAAAACCGCTGCCACGGATTTCAGGTCCAACGTCGAATCCACCGGGACAATCGCCACGGCCAACTCCTCGCTGGCCCGCGCGCCGGTGGACACCATCAGTGTTTTAAACACCCGCCGAGCATCAACGCCCAACTGCGCGGCAGCTTCCGCGCCGTAACTTTGCGCCGAATCACTATGCGTATAACTATGCGCCACATAGGTAATGTCGGCCGCTTCCAAGGCGGCGGTTGCCGGAGTGGAAGCGGCCTTCGATTTTTTCGCCACGAACTATTTTCGTTTCCGTCGTATGCCAACCGCTACGCGGCGGCCAACTGTTCGGTGACCTGACGCTTAATCCGGCCAAGCATCGCGCTCATCCCACGCATCCGCAACGGGGATAATGCACGGGACAAGCCCAATCGGGCAGGCATGTCCTCAGGAACGGCCAAGATTTCCTCGGCAGAAGACCCGTCTAGGCCGGCGGCAAGCACGGAAGCAAAACCACGAGTAGTCGGCGCCTCCGGGGGAGCGGAGAAGAACAAGCGCACCACCTGATCCGCGCCCACCTCGACGATCAAAAACAGCGGCGACTGGCACTCCACCACCTGTTCCAAAAGTTCTGGATGCTCGGCCAAATGCGGTGGCAGCTCGGGCAACTCGCGCGAGTAATCCAACAACAGTTCCAGCCTGTCGGCTTCAGGAACCTCACTGAACTCCTCGACGATTTCTGCCAGCGCCGGGTTTAGCGCGCTCATGCGCGAGCTCCGCGCTTAGCAGGTAGTTCGCCATTGGCCTCGCCGCGCACAATAGGCACACCTACCGCGTTGCCCCACTCGGTCCACGAACCGTCATAGTTTCGTACGGACTCAAAACCCAACAGATGCTTGAGCACAAACCAGGTGTGGCTGGAACGCTCGCCAATACGGCAATAGGCCACCACGTCGTCGCCTGGCTTCAATCCGGCTTCTTCGAAGTAAATCGCTTCCAATTCGGCGCGTGACTTAAATGTGCCATCGGCAGCGGCAGCTTTACCCCACGGCACCGAGGCGGCGGTCGGAATATGCCCGCCGCGCATCGCACCCTCTTCGGGGTAATTTGGCATGTGGGTACGTTCGCCGGTGTATTCCTCAGGGGAGCGCACATCAATCAGCGGGTTGCCCAGGTGTTCAAGCACCTGTGGCAGGTAGGCGCGAATCACGCTGTCGTCGCGTTCGATCACCGGGTATTGGGTGGCGGTGACCGCTGGCTTCTCGGTGGAGGTTTCGCGACCCTCGGCGATCCACTTGTCACGTCCGCCATCAAGCAAACGCACATCTTCGTGGCCAAAGAGGGTGAATACCCACAGCGCGTAGGCGGCCCACCAGTTGGACTTGTCCCCGTAAATCACTACGGTCGAATCACGGCTAATGCCCTTGGCGGCCATGAGCTGGGCAAAGGCCTCACCCTCCACGTAATCGCGGGTGACCTCATCGTTCAGCTCGGTGAACCAATCGATTTTCAGCGCACCGGGGATATGCCCGGTGGAGTAGAGCAAAATGTCTTCGTTGGATTCGAGCACTACCAGGTTCTTAGCACCCAGATTTGCTGCCAACCAGTCGGTAGATACCAGACGTTCGGGGTGGGCATACTGCGCGTAGTTTGGGTTGTTCTCCAGCGGTAATGACATGCGTGATCACATTCCTTGTCTTGCGTTTTTATCCGCTGGCGCGCGGGCGCCAGCCACATTCTCACTTTCTAGCCTAGTACCGAAGTGCAAACAATCGTGTGGGGTGCGACATTCTTCTCCATCTTCGAGCCCTCGCCAAGGTAAACTGGCCGATGGGCCGCAGGTAGTAGACCCAATTCATCACCCGCACGTCGAACTGAAGGACACCACCGAACGTATGGCCAAGATCATTCACCTGACACAGACCACACCGAACCTCTCGGTCGATGAACTGTTGGCCGGCTTCCACCCGTCCTACCGTTTTGGTGAGGTGTCCTTTAACACCTACCGTCCGGACCCTAACCAGCCTTCTCAGGCCGAAGCGGTCAGCAAACTGAGCAACTTCGCGCAAACAGTGGGTAAAAACAACGGTGGTGGGCTGTTCTCCAAGCTCTTCGGGAAAAAAACCACTGCCAAAAACGGCATGTACCTCGACGGCGGCTTTGGTGTGGGCAAAACCCACCTGCTCGCCTCGCTGTGGCACGCTAGCCCGGGCCCTAAAGCCTTCGGCACCTTCGTGGAATACACCAACCTGGTCGGCGCCCTGTCTTTCCGTCGCACCGTAGAGGTGCTCAGCGAATACAAGCTGGTCTGCATCGACGAGTTTGAGCTCGACGATCCAGGAGACACCGTGCTGATGTCTCGGCTGATGCGCGAACTCTCCGACGCCGGAGTAAAACTGGCGGCGACCTCCAATACGCTTCCTGGCGCACTCGGCGAGGGCCGCTTCGCCGCCGTGGATTTCCAACGTGAAATCAAAACCCTCTCGGAGCAGTTTGACGTGCACCGCGTGGACGGTGTCGACTTCCGCCACCGTGGCCTGCCCGACGCACCGCAGCCGTTGGATGATTCGGCCATCGAGGACTTTGCCACCGAGCGTTACCCAGAGGCAACCCTGGCGGTTGATGGCTTCGCTGAACTAGTGGCTCACCTGCACAAGGTCCACCCATCGCGCTACCGCCAGCTACTGGCGGAAACGGATGCGCTGGTCTTGCACAACGTGCACACCATCACCGATCAGTCGATCGCCTTGCGTTTTGTGGTCCTCGCTGACCGCTTATATGACAAGGACGTGCCGATCGTGGCCTCCGGCAAGCCATTTAGCGAGTTGTTCACCGCAGAAATGATGGCCGGCGGTTACCAGAAGAAGTACTACCGCGCCGTCTCTCGTTTGACCGCTCTAGCCCGTGAGGGGCAGGTTGGCGAGCCCGCGCTCTAAGCACGGCTGAGTTTCAAGAATTTTCCTACTTCATCGTCGAGCGCCACGCTCGACGATGAAGTGCGTTAACAGCCCGGCCAGCAGCGCCCAAAATGCACCGCCAACCCCCAGCAACGTGACATTACCGGCGGCTACCAGCACCGTCACCAACGCACTCAAACGCCATTGCACATCGTGCATCGCACCGAGTAATGACTGCGTGAGGGTGGCCAAAAGAGCCAATCCTGCCGCTGCCTGGAACAACCCTGCCGGCGATGCGCTCGCCACAGAAACAATTAGCGCGCTAAACACCGCGAATAAGAGATAGAAGCCTCCAGAACTTACCGCCGCGCGCCAGCGCTTAGACGGATCCACTCCCGCTTCGGGCCCGGAGGCCAAGGCCGCGGTAATCGCCGCCAAGTTGATCGCATGCCCACCAAAAAACGCGCTCACACCAGTTCCAGCACCGGTGAGCAACATTGAGGAACGCCACGGCACGGTGTACCCGAAGGATTTGGCCACCGCCACCCCCGGGATATTCTGCGAAGCCATGGTCACGATAACCAACGGCACGCTAATGCTCACAATCGCCGCCCAAGAAAATTCCGGGCTTACCCACTCCAGAGTCGGAAGCAGTTCCAATTTCGCCCATGCATTTGTCCCGGCAATATGCCACAGCCCAAAGCACACCGCCGCCAGCATGCTCAGGACTACCGCAAATTTAGGCAAAAATCTGAGTCCGAGGAGAAACACCAGTAGGATGCCGAACGCGGGGACCGGTATCGTACTAAGCGCGGTGAGTGGTTTCAGGCACAGCGGAAGCAATACGCCTGCGAGCATTCCCTGAGCGATCGGCACCGGAATGTGAGTCAGTAAGCGCTGTAAAAAGGGGAGTAGGCCGGTTGCCATGATCAGCACCCCGCCCACGATGAATGCACCGACTGCCTGCTCGAAGCTAAATGCGCCAGGAGCCAGTGCCGCGAGCATTGCAGCGCCCGGCGTAGACCAAGAAATAGTTAGCGGTATGCGATGTCTTAATGACAGTATGATGCTGCACAGCCCCACGCCCAGGGAGAGGATCAGTAATCCGGATGCGGCCTGACTCTCGGTCGCACCGACCTGGAAAAGCCCCGCAAGTACCACGGCAAAGGATGCGATGAATCCGACCATTGTGGTCACTAGGCCAGCGATGATCGCTTGAGCCAAGCCATTGACGTGAGTATCGGTGCGTTCGGTCATAGGGACATTCTGTCAGGTCAGGCACGAGATGAAGTTATTCGTTATTAAAGCAAGAAAGGTACCAACAGTCTGTCGGTACCTTTCCAGGATGCTTGGTCAAGGCCGAAGCACGAACAATAGGGGATTAGCCCTCGTTGTTCTGTCCTTCGTTTTGCTCAGCGTTGCCGCCAAGTCCGCCAAGGAAGTCGTTAGCACCCTGCTGGGCACCGTCGACCTGTCCTTCGAACTTGCCGCCGGTCTTGTCATCGACAAAATTGCCGACATTCTCAATACCTTCTGAGACCTGATCCGGGTTCTGCTTTGCGAATTCCTCTGCCTTGCCACGCAGATCATCAAATCCTGCCATGCTGCACCTCCATTCGACTGTGGGAACCCTTTTAGCTCCACAACTGTTGTCCACCCTAAAACGAATTCCGTCTGCATGGAAGAGTCTGGGAATTCCCGGGCGTGTTGGTGCTGTGACCTTAAACAAAAAAGAGAATCACTTGGAGTGATTCTCTTTTTTGTTTTGGAGCGGTCAACGAGGTTCGAACTCGCGACCTCAACCTTGGCAAGGTTGCGCTCTACCAGCTGAGCTATGTCCGCATTTGTGAATCTTGATCCGAAAATCAAAAGTCCGTGCGCGATACTGGGATCGAACCAGTGACCTCTTCCGTGTCAGGGAAGCGCGCTACCGCT
>NZ_BMKX01000005.1:159312-269679 GCF_014644555.1 Glutamicibacter ardleyensis
AAAAGTGCTTGTTTTCGCGCCGTTTCCGTTCGCTCCAACGAGTAAAAACTCTATACGAGTTTCCGCAGGCTTCCAAATCGAGAGCGTGAGATCTGGTTCACAAAGCCTAAAACCCGCGGAACTACGCGGAATATTCATGAATCTCGTTCGGACTAGGAGCAAAGCGTCCACAGGCCGTGCCATGATCGTGTGCATGACGTCACCAAAACTTGCTATTCAAACCGAATTGGGTCGAATGTACAGCCGTCAAGTGGGAGGGGAAGCCACCGTCCCTTCGATCACCACGGTCATCGGTATGGACAAAATGGATCTCTCCGGATGGGCCGGCTATCTGGCAGCCAAGACCCTGTCTGAAGATCAACGTTTGTCCGAGGCGTTGTCGCAACCGAGCAAAATGCGTTCATTGGTGCGTGAATCTGCCGCGGCCGCCGAACGCTTCCGGGACTCGGCTGCCGCTCGCGGGGATCGGGTGCATAACTACGCCGAACACTACGCATTGCGTGCCTTAGGAGAACCCGAGCAACTGGAGAAGGCGTACGCCGAACTGGAAGCCAATAACGAACTGGGCTTTGCGACACACTTTGAAAAATGGTGGGAACAGTATCAGGTGCAACCATTAGCCACCGAGGTGACGGTGTGGAATCACAGTGTCGGCTACGCGGGAACCATCGACCTGGTGGCCCGAATTGGCGGCAAGGTGTGCTTGGTGGATTACAAAACCAAGGCCATGGATCGTGAGGGGTTCGTGAAAACCCCGGATGACAAAGTCATCATGCAACTTGCGGCAGCCGCCAAGGCCGAGGAGCAAGTGCTCGACGCTGAAGCCGGCGCCTGGCAGGATTGGCCTCATGGCACCGATTCGATGCTGCTGGCGGTCGCGCTAGGGGAGGGCGGGAGTCGAACTTTTATGGCTCCGGTTCAGGCGCTCCCCGATTATTGGTCGAAGTTTTACGCACTGCGCCGCAACTGGGAAGCGCAGTTCAAGATTGCCCAAGCTCGTGCCTCACTGGTGGAAATCACGCCGCCGCCTCAGGACCAGTCGCCTGCGGCACCGTAGACTGGTGTAGTTAGTGTTGGTGCGCCCGACACTGACACTTCGCACAGCACTACTAAGGGAGCCACACGTACTATGGCGATTTTGGGAATTCGGATCATCGGTGATCCCGTTCTACGCACACCAGCGCAGGAGGTGACCGAGTTTGGGCCGGAAATCCAGAAGCTGGTCGACGACATGGATCAAACCATGGAAAACGTTGACGGTGCGGGCTTGGCGGCCCCTCAGGTAGGTGTTTCGCTGCGCGTTTTCACGTACCAAATCGGTGCCGAACGTGGCCATATCATCAACCCGGTACTTGAACTGAGCGAAGACTTTCAGGCAGACGAAAACGAAGGTTGCCTGTCCATTCCAGGGATATCCGCACCGGTTGCCCGCCGGCGCCACGTGGTAGCTACCGGCTTCGATAAGTTCGGAAAACCGGTTCGTATTGAGGGCGAAGGCATGCTTTCCCGGTGCGTGCAGCATGAAACCGATCACCTCGACGGGGTGCTGTTCTTGGATCGACTGGCCCCGGATGAGAAGAAAGCTGCCTGGCGCACACTGCGTGCCAGCAACTATGAGCAGATGACCACCGCTACCGTGGCGCAACGCGCAGGATTCCTCGGATCCAGCTTCGGCGCCGGACTGGGGAACTAACCATGCGCATCCTCTTTGCTGGAACTCCGCAGGTTGCGGTCACCTCACTGAACTACCTAAATGACGCGGGTTTTGAGATTGCCGCGGTGCTCACCCGCCCGGATGCCCCGCTAGGACGCAAGCGCGTCATGACTGCCTCCCCGGTGGCCGCGCGCGCCGCGGAACTAGGGTTGGAAACCATCAAGTCGAATAAAATCGATGCGCAGGTGACGGCCCAATTGGCGGAGCTGAACCTCGACGCGGCAGCCATTGTCGCCTTCGGCGGGTTGGTTCCCCAAGCCGCGCTGAACGTTCCTACCCACGGCTGGATCAACCTGCACTTTTCCTTATTGCCCCAGTGGCGTGGTGCTGCACCGGTGCAGCACTCGATCATTCACGGCGACGACATCACCGGAGCGGTCACCTTCCAGTTGGAAGCTGGGTTGGATACCGGGCCAGTCTTTGGTCAGGTCACCGAGCGTATTGGTGAGCTAGATACCGCCGGAATCATGCTGGAGCGGCTGAGCATTTCCGGCTCAATGTTATTGGTGCAAACTCTGCAGGCAATCGATTCGGGCCAAGCGCTAGCGGTTGCACAAAGCGGGTCTCACACCTATGCACCAAAAATTCTCGACGGTGACGCGCAACTAGATTTCACTCGCACCGCCACCGAGATTCGCCGCCGCGCCCACGGCACGAGCCCCTTCCCGGGTCCTTGGGCTACCGCCGACGGGTCCAGATACAAGTTTGGACCGCTTAGTGAACGCCGCGAGCGCACCGATCTGGCACCGGGCGTTGTGCATATTGAGCCGGGCAAGCACCCCCAAGTGTTTATCGGCACCGCCACCTGGGCGTTGGAACTGTCAACTATCCAGCCTCCAGGTAAAAAAATGATGAACGCCTCCGACTGGGCTCGCGGAATCTTGACCCAGGGAACGAAAGTGAGCTTCGCATGAGCGAACACGATCGACACAACGAACCTCGACGCAACGAAGCCGGTCGTACCCGCAACCGCGGGCAGGGGGACCGCCCTCGCCAGTACAGCCAGTCGGCCCCTGGGCAGCGTAAACGCGCCGCCGATCCGGCTCGACTAGTCGCTTTTAAAGTGTTGCGCGAGGTCTCCGCCAAGGACGCCTACGCCAACCTGGTATTGCCCAAGATGATTCGTGAGCATCAGCTCGAAAAGCGCGACGCCGGTTTTGCCACCGAGCTTGCTTATGGTGCGCTGCGCTCACAAGGTTTTTACGACGCGATCCTATCCACCTTGGTGGACCGGCCACTGTCCGAGCTTGACCCGGCGATCCTCGACGCACTGCGTCTGGGCGCCCACCAGTTGCTGGCGATGCGCGTGCCAAAACACGCGGCGTTAGATGAAACCGTGTCGTTGGCTCGCGCGCAGATTGGTGCTGGCCCCTCGGGACTCATCAACGCGGTCCTGCGCAAGGTCAGCCTGCAGGAGCCCGAACAGTGGGTCGCACAGCTGACCGCGGCTACTACCAGCGAGTCAGAAAAACTGTCCATCGAGCACTCGCACCCGGACTGGATCGTGCGTGCACTACGCGGCGCATTGATCGCGCACGGCCGCGAGGCCACCGAACTTTCCGCGTTGCTCGAAGCAGACAACCTCGCCCCGGTAGTCAACTTGGTCGCTCTGCCCGGTCTGGGCACCGTGGATGCGGCGCTGGAAGCTGGCGCCGAGCCGGGCACCCTGGTGGTGGATTCGGCGACCTATAAGCATGGCGATGTGGCCCGCGTGCCAGGCGTGCGTGAGGGAACCATCCGCGTGCAGGACGCCGGCAGCCAGCTGGTAGCCCGCGCGCTGGCCAACGTTGAGTTGCCGGTGCCAGGCGAAGATACCTACTGGCTCGATCTCTGCGCAGGTCCCGGCGGCAAGGCGGCGTTACTTGGTGCACTAGCCGTACAGCGCGACGCCAGACTAACCGCAAATGAGCCTACCGAACACCGTGCCCGACTGGTTGAACAGTCCATGTCCGCGGTGCCCGGAGACTTCTGGATGGTCACCACCAAGGACGGCCGCGACTACGGCACCGAAGAATTCGCCGGAGACTATGACCGCATCATGGTCGACGCGCCCTGCTCCGGGCTTGGTTCGCTTCGCCGCCGGCCAGAATCTCGCTGGCGCAAACAGCCTCGTGACATTCCGGAGCTGACCAGCTTGCAAGGAGAACTGCTCAGCGCCGCGTTCAGCGCGGTGCGCGTGGGCGGGGTCATCGGGTTTGTCACCTGTTCACCACATATGGCAGAAACTCGTCTGGTGGTCGAGGATTTCCTCAAATCCCAGCCGAACGCCACACTGCTAGATACCGGTGCCGCGGTCAACGCCGTTGCCCTCGAAGGTTTCCCCGCCAGCGGTCACGAACTTGCCGGTGGCAGCACCGCGCAGCTGTGGCCACATGTGCACGGTACCGATGCCATGTTCATGGCGATCATCACCAAAACCGCATAGTTCGCGACCTATTTCCCAGCGCCCCACCCAAGGAGCACCGATGAGTCACCCGCGCATTAACCCGTCGATCCTATCCGCAGACTTCGCCAACCTCGCCAGCGAGCTGGACCGTATCCACACCGCAGACGCCGTCCACGTGGATGTGATGGACAACCATTTTGTGCCAAATCTGACCCTCGGGCTTCCCGTGGTGGATTCGCTGCAAAAGGTTAGCAAGCTGCCGATCGATGTGCACTTGATGATCGAAAACGCCGATCGCTGGGCCCCGGAATATGCGCAACTCGGCGTGGATTCGGTGACTTTTCATGCCGAGGCCTCCGCCGCGCCGATCCGTTTGGCCCGCGAATTGTCTGCCGCCGGGTCCAAGGCGGCGATGGCCTTGCGTCCGGCCACCCCGATCGAACCGTACTTGGACATGCTCGGTGAGTTGGACATGATCTTGTTGATGACCGTTGAACCGGGTTTTGGCGGACAGAAGTTCCTGGACCTGGTGCTGCCGAAAATTAGGCGCACCGCGAAGGCTATCGCCGGCACCGGAAAGCCGATCGCCCTGCAGGTGGACGGGGGCATCTCCCGGGACACGATCCTGCGCGCCGCCGAGGCCGGCGCCGACGTATTTGTGGCGGGTTCAGCGGTGTATTCGGCACCCGAACCGGCCGCAGAAATTGACGCATTACGAAACCTTGCGCGCATCACCCACTAGGATGTGTCAGACTAGGTGTAAATAAACACGAATACGTGCTCCGGGGTCGGTGTAAGTCCGAACCGGCGGTGATAGTCCGCGACCCGCTTCCAAGGCCACAAGCTAAGGTAAGCGGTTGAGCCGGTGAAATTCCGGTACCGACAGTTAAAGTCTGGATGGGAGAAGCACGGGTTTGATTTGCCGTTGGCGTTGCTGACCGGACCGCTCTTTTGAGCCGTTCGAGCACCACGTCTAGGCCATCAAATGCACACCCCCGGAGCCGCCGCTTCGAGAAGGGTGAATGATGGATATTCTGCGGTGGCTCATTGAAGCTTTTAACTCACAAATTGCGATCGGTACCTCGGCACTTTTGGTGCGTGAGGTCGTCGGCAATATTTTTGGTCTAGCCAGCGCGCTAGGCGGCATGCGCCGTAAAATCTGGGCCTGGCCCGTAGGCATTATCGGCAACCTCTTACTGCTCACGGTCTTTTTGGGCAGCATTTTTGACACCGGCTACACCGCCAACCTCTGGGGTCAGGCAGGCCGGCAAATCATGTTCATCGCCGTGTCCTTCTACGGATGGGTGCGCTGGAAGCAAGCCCGCGATGAAAACGGTGCGGGCCACGCGGTCACCCCACAATGGGCATCAAATAGGGCCCGAGTCTCTCTGGTTGCGATCCTCATTGTCGGCACCGTGGCGCTGACTCCACTCTTTAGGGCACTAGGCTCCTACGACCCGGTCTGGGCCGACGCCTGGACCTTCGTCGGTTCGCTGCTGGCCACCTATGGCATGGCCAAGGGCTGGGTCGAATTCTGGCTGATCTGGGTCGCGGTGGACGCGGTCGGCGTCCCCTTGCTCTTCTCCGCCGGCTACTACGCCAGCGCCTTCATGTACCTGTTCTACGGTGGTTTCACCATCGTTGGCTTCTTCGTCTGGATGAAGGCTAAAAGGAACGAAAAACCGGCGATCGAAACCGAAATGCTCGATCCGACGATCAGGGGGAAACAGTCATGATCGAAACCACAGACCTGGACCAGGCACTGCGCACCGCACTGGAAGCTGCGACGCGTGGCGCCCGCGGGGCCAACCCACTAGTTGGCGCGTGCGTGCTAGACGGGGCGGGACGTGTGATCGCCACCGGTTTCCACCTGGGCGCCGGCAACCCGCATGCGGAGATTGACGCGCTGCGCCGTTTAGGCCGGATGGATCGTGACCAAGCGGCGGAGCTGACCATGGTGGTCACCTTGGAACCGTGCAACCACACCGGACGCACCGGTCCGTGCGCTCAGGCTATCGCCAACGCCGGCATCGGACATGTGCACTACGCGATGAGTGATGACACCAGCGCTGCCAGTGGCGGCGCGCAGTTCCTGCGTTCGCGCGGGGTGCAGGTGACACAGAGCGAAAATAATCAGCCGGCCTGGGAACTAAATCACCGCTGGTTCCGCGCCAAAGCAGAAAATCGCCCCTTCATCACCGTGAAGACCGCACAATCCCTGGACGGGCGGATCAACGCGCCCGACGGCAGCAGCCAATGGATTACCTCCGATGCCTCGCGCAACCACTCGCACGGGCTACGCGCCCGAGTAGACGCGATCGTTGTCGGTACCAATACGGTGATAGCCGACGATCCGCGGTTGACCGCACGCACCGCCGCCGGGGGACTGCACGAGCATCAGCCTTACCGCTTTGTGATGGGGCACCGCGAACTGCCAGAAAACCTCGCCTTAGCCTATGACAACAACTGGGAACAGCTGCGCACTCACGAGGTCTCCGTGCTCATCGAGCGCGCCACCGAGTTGGGCTTTAATCACCTGCTCATCGAGGGCGGTTCGATCATCGCCTCGGCCTTCATCGAAGCCGACCTGGCAGATGAAATTTACTGCTACCAGGCCCCGGTGATCATCGGTGCGGGCAGTACCTCGGTGAATATCGCCTCGGTGACCACCCTGTCCCAAGCCCGGCATTTTAGGCTCGACGCCCACCAGTCTGACGCACTGACCAGGCTGGATGCCGACGTGATGATGCATCTTGAACCGTTGCCGCAGCGCGTCGCCCAAACTTTTTAGAAGGAAACCACACCATGTTTACCGGAATTATCACCGGCACCGGAACGGTACTGGCAATCACAAACCACCCCGAGCAAGACCTCGCCGTACTGACCCTCAAAGCTCCCGGGCACGCCGAAGACCTCGGACTCGGTGGCTCCCTGGCGGTCAACGGCGTCTGCCTGACCGCCACCGAATTAGACGGCGACACCGTCAGTGTGGACGTGATGGGTGAAACCCTGCGTCGCACCAGCACCGGAGCACTGCATCCTCAGTCGGTCGTTAACTTAGAGCGCTGCACCCCTGCGGGCGCCAGACTCGACGGGCACGTCGTACAGGGCCACGTCGACGCTGTCGGCACCGTACTGGCCCGCGAGGATCACGGACAGTGGACCACCTTCCGCATCTCGGTACCCGATGACTACGCACCGCTCACCGCAGAAAAGGGCTCCATCGCACTGGATGGCATCTCGCTGACGATCACCGCGGTGTCCCCAGCCAGCGCCACCGGCGCACACTGGGTGGAGGTCGGCATCATTCCGATCACCCTGCAGGAAACGACCATGGGCACCCGCCAAGCCGGCGACGCCATCAACATCGAGGTAGACGTGCTGGCCAAGTACGTGGCACGGCTGAACGAGTTTGGAGGCCGAATCTAATGGCCGGCAAAGAACTTGATTCGATCCCTACCGCATTAGCCGCGCTAGCCGCCGGTGGCGCGGTAGTAGTAGTGGACGACGAAGACCGCGAAAACGAAGGTGACATCATCTTCGCCGCACAATTTGCCACTCCAGAGCTGATGGGTTTCACCATTCGTTACACCTCCGGGGTCATTTGTGTGCCACTGGACGCTGCCCGCGCCGATCAGCTCGGTCTGGCCCCCATGGTCGGTATCAATCAGGATTCCAAGGGCACCGCCTTCACCGTGTCCTGCGATGCCGCCAGCGGGATCAGCACCGGAATTTCGGCCGCTGACCGGGCGCTGACCTCACGCCTTTTGGCCGATCCTGACACTGTGGCGGCTCAGCTATCGAGGCCAGGGCATATTTTCCCGTTGCGCGCCGCAGCCAACGGCGTGCTCGAACGCCGCGGACACACCGAAGCAGCCGTGGACCTGTGCCGCGGTGCGGGCTTAGCACCAGTGGGTGTGATCGGAGAAATCGTCAACGATGACGGTTCGATGATGCGCCTCGATGAGCTGCGCGTCTTCGCCGCCGAGCACCAATTACCGCTGATCAGCATCGAGGATTTGGCTCGCTGGCGTCGGGTCAACGATGAAATCGCGTTGACCGAAGCGGTAAAGTTGCCCACCCCCTTTGGTACCTTCAGCGCACGGGCCGCCTCTGTGGAAGGGCATGAACATATTGTGCTCAGCCACCCGGCCCCCACCTTGGACGGACCGACTAACCTGGTGCGGATTCACTCCGAATGCCTCACCGGCGACGTATTTGGGTCCTACCGTTGTGATTGTGGCGAGCAGCTTCACGCGGCACTTCAGCAGATTGCCGCTGAGGGCGGACACCTGGTGTACGTACGTGGGCACGAAGGCCGCGGCATCGGGCTATTTAACAAGCTGCGCACCTACGCGCTGCAAGAAACGGGTGTTGATACGCTCGACGCAAACCTGCACCTAGGCTTCCCGGCAGATGCCCGCGAATACTTCGCGGTCGCCGCCATCCTCAAGCACCTGGGTATCGACGAGATCCGCTTGCTGACTAACAATCCCGATAAGCAGGCACAGCTCATCCAAGCCGGCGTGCACGTCACCGAGCTGGTCCCCAGCCGCATCGCCCCGCGCAGCGAAAATGAAAGCTACCTGCGCACCAAACAGCAGCGCTTCGGCCACGACCTGCAATTGCCGCACACTAAAACCAGCTTCTAACCCAGCTGCAAACCAAGATTTTCAAGGAGAACCCCATGAGCAAACACGGAGCCCCGAGCAACGTCGCCGATGAACTTACGGCACTTGACCTCTCCGGAGTTAAAGTCGCGATCGTTGCCGCCAGCTGGCATGAGGTCATCATGAACGGTCTGATCGACGGCGCACAGCGTGCCGCTCGCGACGCTGGCATTGTGCCCACGCTGGTCCGTGTACCGGGCACCTTCGAACTACCGGTGGCAGCCAGCCATCTGGCACAGAGCTACGATGCGGTGGTCGCGCTCGGCGTGGTCATCCGCGGCGGAACCCCACACTTCGATTACGTCTGCCTGGCTGCAACCAACGGGCTCACCGACGTTTCGGTAAATACCCGCACCCCGGTGGGCTTCGGCGTGCTCACCTGCGATGACGAAAAGCAGGCGCTAGACCGTGCAGGTTTGGAAGGCTCCAGCGAAGATAAAGGCTACGAGGCCTTCTCCGCTGCTGTGATGACCGTCGCAGCACTACGCTGAAATACGGTTTTGGCGTCACAAAGCGAGCTAGAAGTTCGGGCGTCGGCTGGAAAACCGATAAGCTGGTGCACGTGAAAACTTTTGACGAGCTCTTCAGCGAATTGTCGCTCAAGGCCCAAACCCGCCCGGAAGGCTCTCGTACCATCGCCGAACTCGATTCGGGTGTCCACGGCATCGGCAAGAAAGTTGTCGAGGAAGCCGCCGAAGTATGGATGGCCGCAGAGTACGAAAGTGACGAAGAAACAGCGGAAGAAATCTCCCAGCTGCTCTACCACTTGCAGGTTTTGATGATTGCCAAGGGTCTAACCTTGGCCGACGTTTACAAGCATCTCTAGCCGTCGCGCTGCTGCGACCGGGTTTTTGAACTCGGTCGTAGGCATCGCCCGGCGGCAGTAACAACGGCCAATTAATCCCTTGGCGCTTGTTTTTGGCATCTCGCCGCAGCGCCACACTCATGAAACGAGTAAATAAATGCTACGCGTAGCCCTGCCCAACAAAGGCGCACTGTCCGAAATCGCTTCCACCATGTTCAAGGAAGCCGGTTACCTCCAGCGACGCGACACCCGCGAACTGGTGCTCGTTGATGAGGATAATCAGGTTGAGTTTTTCTACCTGCGCCCCCGCGACATCGCCGTTTATGTCGGCCGCGGCATCCTAGACATTGGAATCACCGGTCGCGATCTATATCTAGACGCCGATGTAGACGACGATGTGGAGGAGCAGCTCTCGCTCGGAATCGGCAAATCGGCCTTCCGCTTTGCCGCCCCGGTGGGCGCCTTCAATTCCATTGAGGAACTTAACGGCAAGCGTATCGCCACCAGCTACGACATTCTGCTCGATCACTTCCTGAAGAAGAACGGTATTAACGCCAGCGTGGTCCGCCTGGATGGTGCCGTGGAATCCTCGGTACGCCTTGGCGTAGCCGACGCCATCGCCGATGTTGTCGAAACCGGCAACACCATCAAGGCTGCCGGGATGGAGATCTTTGGCGACGTGCTTCTCCAGTCCGAAGCCGTGCTCATCGGCCGAGTCGGACACAAGCCAGCCGGCCTTGACGTGCTGATTCGCCGCCTCTCTGGTGTGCTTGTTGCACGCCAGTACGTGATGCTGGACTACGACATTCGTCGCACACAGGTCGAAGAGGCTTGCGCGCTGACCCCTGGCTTAGAGTCGCCTACGGTCTCTGACCTAGCGAACTCCGACTGGTGCGCGGTGCGCGCGATGGTCAAAAAATCGCAGACCAATAACATCATGGACGAGCTGTACGACGTCGGCGCCCGCGCGATTCTGGTCAGCCAGATCCACGCCTGCCGCATCTAGTCACGCCAACTTAGGAGAAACAGCTCATGACCGTAGCAATCCGTGTCATTCCCTGCCTAGACGTTGACGCCGGCCGGGTAGTTAAAGGCATCAATTTTGAGGGCCTGCGTGACGCCGGTGACCCGGTGGAACTCGCCCGTCGATACAACCTGGCCGGAGCCGACGAACTAACATTCCTCGACGTCACCGCATCCAGCTCCGATCGCGAAACAACTTTTGAAGTTGTACGACATACTGCGGAAGAAGTTTTCATTCCGTTGACCGTTGGCGGGGGAGTACGCGCCGCAGAAGATGTAGATCGTCTGCTGCGCAACGGTGCCGATAAGGCCTCGATCAACACCGCCGCAGTGGCTCGCCCTGAGGTCATCAACGAAATTACCGAACGTTTCGGTTCGCAGGTATTGGTTCTGTCGCTCGATGCACGTCGTACCGATGATCCAAACATCGCTTCCGGCTACGAGGTCACCACTCATGGTGGCCGCAAAGGCACCGGTATGTGCGCGGTGGCTTGGGCCAAAGATGCGGCAGAGCGCGGCGTGGGTGAGATTTTGTTGAACTCGATCGATGCCGATGGGACCAAGGACGGGTTCGATCTGGAAATGATTCGTGCCGTGCGTGCCGCGGTGAAAGTTCCACTGATCGCTTCCGGCGGCGCGGGTAAGCCCGAAGACTTCCCGCCTGCGATCGAAGCTGGAGCGGACGCGGTATTGGCTGCCTCGATCTTCCACTTCGGCCCAACCGACATGATCGCCAAGGTCAAGGATAAGATTCGCGAAGCCGGTTATCCGGTCCGCTAATAGGTGCTTCTTAGATGGGTCAGTTCTCCGTGAACTGGCCCATTTTTTATACGTTGATCATTGTTGCTGTTGACCAACTAGTCTCGTGCGATGAGTTCTTTCTTGGTTCTCCAGACATCGATTTCAATTGGGTCGCTAGGCACCGCAGCTTGGCCTGGGATTGACTGCCAGGGGCCGCCATCAACACTAAATTCGCCTCGGAACAATGTCGTGAGACCGACACTGTAAGTGCCGGTTTCCTTGTAGGAATGGCTTGTTGGTGTCTCGTCGCGGAGCGTATGGTTTGGAGCCGGCTCACCGGGGAAATCTAGATTCCTCGTAGTCCCATCGCCGTACTGCCAATTCCACCCGTCAGGAATTGCTTTCACTCTTACTGGTTCACCATTCATACTTATATTGAAATTTTGGCGCACAGCATCGGCCCAGAAATGTGAGTTTCCATTGCGAAGAGAGAACTTTTCGGGATCACTTTTAACCTTGGAAGCTAGAATCGGTAAACTTCGAAATTTCGAAGGACTGATTATGACTTGTTCTTGGCGCAACTCAGCGTCGGGAATATTTGGCGGGGTTTCCTCTCCCGGACAGAGCCCGTGGGTGATTATCTGTTCACCTTTTCGCGGCCCTTCTATGAAACGAATGATACGCGTGTATGGAGAAGAGCCGTCTTCGCACAAAATAGCGTCAGGGTTTTGGTGACACCCACGCATATGCTCAATGCCAACAGAGCAGGGGTTGAGATATTGGATTTCGTACAGCGGTTTTGGTGGATTTTTATCTCGCTTACGTTCATCATTATTGTCGTTGTAAAAACGATCCTTCTCAGGGAGAGTCTCGCGACATTCTCTCTTTTTTGTTTCTCCATGGTCCTCTATGAATTCAATTACTTCCTTACAATCACTGAGAGCGAGGTCTTGCTGGAATCCAGTGAAGTACGGTGTGGTAACCATTGCCATTAAGAGCAGGACTTTTAGCATTGGAGATCACTTCGAAAAATCTACTTGAGACATCATCCAAGCTTTATCCCACTGGAGAGTCGCGATCCCCAAAGCTTCCTTTTTCCTTGCAGGGCTGTTAGCAACTTCTAGCGTAGGCGCTGAATAAACTGCTACTTCGTCTGTTCTCGTACCGAACTCGACTAGGGCCTCATCATCAGAGGTTAGCTTTACCCCGTAAACATTGGTTCGGTACTCTCCATCAACTTGCCAGTATTTCTTTTTTGCGTGGCTCTGGATTGGATCGATAAAGTTATCGCCGCATATACGACAAGTCCGGTTCGTAATCGCGATCAAATCGTCGACTGAGTAGGTTTCCAACGAGTAGTTCATCACGTCAAAGTAGTACTTGACGAAAGCGATTGCGCCTTCCTCATTGTGTTCCTTAGCAAGCTTTGGCATTTCAGGCTTTGGAACATTCTTTGCGGGACCTTTAGCCGTCGCAGGCTGATACTTGGGCTTCGTCGGAGATGGCGATGGTGTCGGCGAGGGGGATTGTTCAACCGAGGGTGAAACCGATTCTGGAGGCTGCGGTGGAGAAGCGCCACCGGTGCAGGCAGTAACCGTCAACGCACAGGCCAAAAGGATCGATTGTGCCATTGCATTTTTCCGAGTGTTCATCAGAACTCTCCGAGCATGTCGAGGATAGCGTGTGAGCGTTAGCCTAGACCCATTGCGCGGCTATTGGGAGAGTTAAACCGAAACCTGTGGATAGCGAAAGTTAGACCTTCGGCTAGGGAAAGTGCCCATCGGAGTTAAAGCGAAGGGTGATATCCGCGGATAATTTGCAACGCGCTCTCGCCAGCTTCGAAGGTGACTAGGGCTTCCGAGGTGCGACCGGAGGCATACATGGTCAACTCGGTCACCGGACCATTGACCGAAACCGCGTTAGGCGCTTTCTTCGCCACATGACGCTGTCCATCAGGGCGGCAAAGAATGATTCCGACCGGAGCCTTGCGGAAAAAGTAACGCGAGGTTTTGAGCAGTGACTGCCACAACAGCTCGGTGTATTCCTTGTCCAGTACGCGCGGGGCCCACTGACTGCGTGCGCGTCGAACATCTTCGGTGTGAATGAAAAACTCGTTCAGGTTCAGCGCCTTATCAAGTTTCTCGAATGCGAACGGAGAATAACTTTTGGGCCCAGAACGGAAACGTCGCACCAGAGCAGCGTAGCGTTCGGGGGTTTGCGATTCATCGGCGATCTCTTGCAGGCGCGCTTCAAGTTTCGAAGCAACGGGCTTGAGCACAACGCCAGCGCTGAGCAATGAATTTTCGCGGAGAACGAGGTGCGCGGCGAGGTGCCGAGTCTGCCAACCGGCGCACAGGGTATCGGCGGTGGGGCCTGCTGCGAGCAGGGTCTCGGCCAACGCTAAACGGGAAGCTTGAACTAGGTGCATCACCTCTGAAACTAGCACGTGCAGCAGGTTCTTGCGCGTTCTATACGGCGGGTGTCGCCCAACGGTTAACTTTGGCTTCTAGCGGTGCGTCATGCTCGGGCACATGGTCGGTGAAACCCAGTATGCTAAAGGGGATGTCTACTTCGCATAGTGGCTCGAATTCGAGCTCTGAAACAGAAAAACTTGACCCGCAGATCGCGCAAAAATTAAAGCGCGATGCCAATGGGCTCTTCGCCGCGATCGTGCAGCAGCATGATACCGGGATGGTGCTCATGCTTGGCTGGATGGACGACGAGGCATTGCGCCGCACCCTCTCTAGCGGCCGCGTCACCTTCTACTCGCGCTCGCGGCAGGAATATTGGCGCAAGGGCGATACCTCCGGGCACGCGCAGTATCTGAAGTCTGCCGCGCTGGATTGTGATGGCGACGCGCTGCTGCTCACGGTTGATCAGGTGGGAGCCGCTTGCCATACGGGCACACAATCCTGCTTCACCGATCGTGAGCTGCCAGCCACCATCGGCCACCGCCCGAGCTAGTTCTGCGCCGGTAGTACGGTCGCGCCCGGGCCGATTTCGGGCAGCATCACCAGGTTTAAGCGTTGAAAAGAAGTTGAATGAAAACCCTAGGCAAGATTTCCCCGTCCCGCGAAGCCTTTTTGGCCATGGCACCTACCCGCCGCGTCATCCCGGTCACCATTTCGGTGCTGGCGGATTCGCTGACCCCGATCGGTTTATACCGTTCCTTGGCCGGCGGACGCCCGGGCACCTTCTTGATGGAGTCTGCCGCCCCCGGTGGGGTGTGGAGCCGCTACTCCTTCGTGGGGGTGAACTCTCCGGCGACGCTCAGCACCCGCGGCGGCGAAGCGTATTGGCAGGGGCACGTGCCCGAGGGGTTGCCCACCGGCGGGGTGAGTGTCGAGGTTTTGCGCGACACCGTGCGCGCGCTACACACCGAACCGATCCCGGGGATGCCGCCCTTGACCGGCGGCATGGTCGGCTTCATCGGCTGGGAATGCGTCCGGCACTGGGAGCATCTGCCCAATCCGCCGATCGATGACCTGAACATCCCGGAACTGAGCATGAACCTGGTCGCCGATATGGCCGCCCACGATGCGACCGAGGGGACCGTGACGCTGATTGCCAACGCGATCAACTTTGACGGCAGCGCGCAACGTGTGGAGCAGGCCTATGACGGTGCTGTGGCTCGGCTTCAGGTGATGCTCGATCAGCTGGGCAGCCCACTAGAAACGACCGCCACCATCTTGCAGGGTACCGATGTGCCCCGCGAAAAATTGATGGAAGAGGTCACTCATTCCTGGGCGGAAAACGAGTACCTGGACGCGCTCGCCAAATCAAAAGAGGCGATCGTGGATGGGGAAGTCTTCCAGATCGTCGTTTCGCGGCGCTTTGAACTTCAGACGCAGGCCGATGCGTTGGACGTCTACCGGGTGTTGCGGGCGACGAACCCGAGCCCGTACATGTACCTGTTTAACTTTGAAAACGAGGATGGCGAGGCGTTCCAGATCGTCGGTTCATCCCCGGAAGCGCTGGTCACGGTCAACGACTCCCACGTGGTCACGCACCCGATCGCCGGATCCCGGCCACGCGGGGCAAACTACGAGGAAGACCAGCTGTATGAAAAGTCTTTGCTGGCCGATGAGAAGGAACGCGCCGAGCACCTGATGCTGGTGGATCTCTCACGCAATGACCTGTCCCGTGTCTGCCAGGCCGGCACCGTGGAGGTCACCCAGTTTATGGAGGTCGAACGCTTCAGCCACATCATGCACCTGGTCTCCAATGTGGTCGGTAAGGCGCGTGCGGACGTCGACGCCTACGACGTGCTCGCCTCCACCTTCCCAGCCGGCACCCTGTCCGGGGCTCCCAAACCACGCGCCCTGCAGCTGCTCGATCAGTACGAGCCGTACCGCCGGGGGGTGTACGGTGGCGTGGTGGGTTATCTGGACTTCGCCGGCGACATGGATATGGCCATCGCGATCCGTTCCGCATTGCTCAAAGACGGCCGCGCCTATGTGCAGGCCGGAGGCGGCATCGTGAACGATTCGAATTTCGCCGATGAGGCGCTAGAAACCGTGAATAAGGCCGCGGCTCCGCTGCGTGCGGTATATGCCGCCGCGACGATGCGCCAAGCCCAAACCGAAATTGGTGAAAGCAAGTGAACAAACACCTATCTGCCCGCAATACCGCGCTGCTTGGAATGCTCGGTGCGTTGCTGGGCCTCTGGACCGCGACGCGCACCTGGATTACCGTCGACGTGGAATCGGGTACCGTGCAGGTCCCGCAAATTATCGTTGCTGGGTCCACCGCCGCAGCCTCGGTCACCGCCGTCTGTGTGGCGGTGCTGGCCGGAGCGCTGGCGCTGCTGATCGCCGGAAAGATCGCCCGCTATGTCATCGGGGTCATCACCGTGCTGGCCGGTGCCTCGGTGATCACCTCCGGAATCAGCGCCTTGGCTAACCCGCAGGCGGCGGCGGCCAGTGCCGTGGCCGAGGCCACCGGGCTGACCACTAGCGCCGGAGAATATGCGGTGTCCGTGTGGCCCACGATCACCGTGCTGGCCGGGGTGATCATCGTGCTCCAAGGCCTGCTAGTACTGGTGATCAGCGGGCGCTGGAAGAAGAGCTCGAAGTACGACCGGAAGGTCAGTACCGCCGGGCAGCCGCCGGCGGATGCACAATCGCGTGGCATTTCCGATTGGGAGCAGTTGTCCAAGGGGGAGGACCCCACCACTGGCGAACGCTAAGTGATGCCCAACACCTGCTTGAAATGAAGCGCCGTGGAATAGGCCAACTGCGCGGGCAAGTGGCAGAATAGTATTCGAAGACCAAAGCGCTGACCGTCTCACGCGGACGGAGCGCACCCCCAGAAGAGTAAAGGGACACATCTAGTTATGTCGCAAAACACCGAGATTGATCCGGTCTACACCGAAGAAATCGGCCACGGCAACTCGATCGCAGCCTGGGCCTGCGTCGGCATTATGACCATCGGCTTCATCATCGGCGGGATCGCTTTCGCTTTCCACAACGCCACTGTGGTGTACGCGAGCATCGGCGTCGTAGTGCTCGGCTTGATCGTCGGCTGGATCATGAAGAAGGCCGGTTTTGGTGTGGGCGGTTCGCGCAGCGGAGCAGCACACTAAATTGAGCGTACTTGATGACATCATCGCGGGCGTCCGGGAAGACCTGGGCGCCCGTCGCGCCATCCTGAGTCTGGACTCGGTCAAAGCCGCGGCGCAGGACACCCCGGCAGCACTCGATGCCTACGCTGCGCTCGGTGGACACACCGAGCCAGGCGCACGAGACACCACCTTAAAGGTGATCTCCGAGGTGAAACGCAAGTCCCCTTCCAAGGGCGCGCTCGCGCAGATCCCGGAACCAGCGGTGCTTGCCGCGGCCTACCAGGCCGGCGGTGCGTCGGTCATTTCGGTATTGACCGAAGCCCGGCGTTTTGGCGGTTCGTTGGCCGATCTGGACGCGGTGCGCGCAGCGGTGCAAATTCCGGTGCTGCGCAAGGACTTCACGGTCGATGAGTACCAGATTTTCGAGGCCCGCGCCCACGGTGCGGACCTGATATTGCTAATTGTTGCGGCCCTAGATGATGAAACCTTGGCCAGTTTCCTACAATTAACTCACCAGCTAGGCATGAATGCCCTGGTGGAGACGCATACCGAAGAAGAAATCGCCCGGGCCGTGAAGGCCGGAGCGAAAATTATCGGTGTGAACGTGCGCAATTTGAAAACGCTCGAAGTGAACGTAGACACCTTCGCACAGCTGGCTCCACTGTTGCCGCTCGACGCGGTGATCATCGCCGAATCCGGTGTGGAATCGGTGGCACAGGTGCAAACCTATGCGGCGGCCGGCGCCGACGGTGTTCTGGTAGGCGAGGCGTTGGTGAAACACGCTGACCCGCAGGCTACCGTTGCCCAGTTCATCGCCGCCGGGACAGCTGCCAAGCCGGCACGCTAACCACGGCGCATCCAGTTTTTGATGCCCCGCCAAGGAACGCTCCTTGGCAGGGCATCGCCCAACATTTTCAAGAAAGAGGGAGTCGATGAACGCATCGGATGACTCATTGAAACATGCAAGTGGACCCTACTTTGGCCAGTATGGGGGACGTTGGATGCCCGAATCCCTGATGGCTGCCATGGACGAGCTGACGCAGACCTTTGAGGATGCGAAGGCCGATCCAGCGTTCATTGAAGAGGTCAAAGAGCTGAACCGGAACTACTCCGGACGCCCCTCACTGCTCACCGAGGCAAAGCGTTTCTCCGCGCAGGCCTGCGGCGGGGTGCGGATTTTCTTGAAGCGTGAAGACCTCAACCACACCGGCAGCCACAAGATCAACAACGTGCTCGGCCAAGCACTGCTGGCCAAGCGCATGGGTAAAACCCGGATCATCGCGGAAACCGGTGCCGGCCAGCACGGCGTAGCCTCGGCTACCGCAGCGGCCTTGATGGGGCTTGAATGTGTGGTCTACATGGGCGCAGAAGACACCCGCCGGCAGGCGTTGAACGTCGCGCGCATGCAGCTGCTCGGCGCCACCGTGATCCCGGTGACCGTAGGCTCCCAAACGCTAAAAGACGCGATCAACGAGGCGTTGCGCGACTGGGTCGCGAACGTTGATAACACCCACTACCTATTAGGCACCGCTGCCGGCGGACACCCATTCCCCGCCATGGTGCGTTACTTCCACCAGGTCATCGGCGAAGAAGCCCGCGAACAGGTGCTCGCGCAGACCGGACGCCTGCCGGACGCCGTCACCGCCTGCATCGGCGGTGGCTCGAACGCCATTGGCATTTTCCACGGCTTCCTGGACGACAAAGACGTTGAACTCTACGGCTACGAGGCCGGTGGCGACGGTGTGGATACCGACCGCCACGCCGCGACCATCACCCTGGGCAAGCCCGGCGTGCTGCACGGCGCGAGGAGCTACCTGATGCAGGACGACGACGGCCAGACCATCGAATCACACTCGATTTCCGCCGGACTGGATTACCCCGGCGTTGGCCCGGAGCATGCCTACCTGGCCGACATTGGCCGGGTGCACTACGAACCGGTCACCGATACCGAGGCGATGGACGCGTTTAAGATCCTGTGCCGCACCGAGGGTATTTTGCCGGCGATCGAGTCCGCTCACGCACTGGCCGGAACCATCCGTTTGGCCCAGCGCAAGCTCGCCGAGGGCGCAAAGCCCGAGGAAACGATCATCATCGCGAACCTCTCGGGGCGCGGGGACAAGGATGTCTCCACCGCCGCGCAATGGTTCGGAATGCTCGAAGACGACGCAGCTAACACCCCGGAAGGCAACTAAATGTCGCGTGTGACAAGTGCAGAAAAGATCGCGGCGGCACGTGCCGAAGGACGTCCGGCACTGATCGGCTACCTGCCAGCGGGCTTCCCAGATGTGGAAACCAGCATCGAGGCGGCCGTCGCGCTAGCCGAGAACGGTGTGGACGTCATCGAAATGGGCATCCCCTACTCGGATCCGGTCATGGACGGGGCGGTGATTCAGGAAGCCACGGTACAGGCACTGGCCAACGGTTTCCGCGTCGCACAAATTTTTGACATCGTACGCGGAATTACCGCGCGCACTAACGCCGCCGTGATGGTGATGACCTATTGGAACCCGGTGCTCAGCCTGGGCGTGGACGAATTTGCCAGGCGCTTCGCCGAAGCTGGCGGTGCCGGGCTGATCACCCCGGACCTGGTGCCCGACGAAGCCGATCAATGGTTTGCCGCCAGTGAAAAGTACGGTCTGGAGCGGGTCTTCCTGATCGCCCCAAGTTCCACCGAAGCCCGCGTGAAACGAACCGTCGAGGCATCCAGCGGATTCGTCTACTGCGTTTCGTTGATGGGTGTTACCGGCGCGCGCGCTGAGGTGTCCTCCGCCGCTCAAGCGGTAGTGGACGCGGCACATGGCGCCGGGGCAGAAAACGCCTGCGTCGGTTTGGGCGTCTCGCGCCGCGAACATGTGCAAGAAATCGGCAGCTACGCCGACGGCGTGATCGTCGGCACCGCACTGGTTGCCGCGCTACGCGACGGGGGAGTACCGGCCGTGGGCCGGTTGGCCGCACAGTTGAGCGGGCGGGCCTAAGAAATGTTTCCGACTTCCATCCCGTCACCGCCGGTCGAGTTTTCAAAGTTTTCGATCGGCCCACTGACTATCCACGCCTATGCGCTGTGCATCTTGGTGGGCATCGTGCTGGCGCTCTGGCTGACCAGCCGGCGAATGCGCGCCCGCGGCGGGGACTCGGATCAGCTCTGGGACATCGTTATTTGGGCGATCCCTTTCGGCATCGTCGGCGGACGGCTTTACCATGTGCTGATTACCGACCCCGGCTACTATTTTGGGCTCGGCGGGCGGCAATCGCACTGGGCCGAGATTCCGCAGTTGTGGCTGGGCGGATTGGGTATTATGGGGGCGATCTCGCTGGGCATCGTCGGCGCCTGGATAGGTTGCCGGCGCACCGGGGTACGGCTCTCGGCGTTTATCGACGCGGTAGCGCCCGGCGTATTGCTGGCCCAAGCCGCCGGCCGCTGGGGCAACTGGTTTAACCAAGAGCTCTTTGGTGCGCCGACCACCCTGCCCTGGGGACTGCAGATCGACCCGGAGCACTACAATTTCCCGGCCGGGCTCCCGGCAGATACGCTCTTCCACCCCACGTTCCTCTACGAATCACTGTGGAATGTACTGGGCGTGGTGGTACTGCTCGCGCTGGACAAAAAGTTCAAACTGCGCCGCGGGGCGATGTTCTGCTGCTACGTGATCTGGTACGGCATCGGCCGCACCTTCACCGAGTCGCTACGTCTGGACCCGGCAGAAATCATCACCATCGGGCCACTGTCCCTGCGCATCCACCAGTGGTTGGCCATCGGCTTGGTAATTTTTGGTTCGTTGGCGCTGAGCTATGTGTTGGCAAAGCTACGCCCCGAGGGCAAAGATTCGCTGTTCGCCGAGGGCCGGGAACCGGCGGCGGTGCAAGCGTCCGCGTCCGCAGAGAAGCATAAATCTCCCGGAGTCGAGAAAAAATCGAGCTCCGACGATGAATCCCAACCGCTAGCCTAAGCACTAGGCCGCGGCGAAAACCGGGGAGCAGACACCGAGACAGGGTGTCGGCTCCCCGGTTTTTTGTGTCCGCTGCAACACGCATTAACATTTTCGAAACAAAACTGCGTGCCAGCAAGAAACATAACGCGCGTACTGTGAAGCTACACGTCCGGACGAGCCGCACCGTCGGTGAGCCCGATCGGACGTCAAAAAGAACCACAGCGCGGTGGATTCCTGCACCCTGCAATGCAGGTATGGCGAGCGGCAGTAATTACCGATCAACGATTTATCGGCCCGGCCCGGCTCGCCTTTCACCGTACACCCCACGAAAGGCACGCTCATGAGCACGACCGGAGTCCAGCTGAACGCCTCCCCAGGTTTAGGCGGGGAAGTTACCTCGCCCTACACCCGATTCTCCGCGATTCCACCGGCTCAGGGTTTATATGATCCGGCCGCGGAAAAGGACGCCTGTGGTTTAGCGATGATCGCTTCGCTGAAAAATGCTGCCTCGCACCAGATCGTCACTCATGCACTGACCGCGTTACGCCGGCTGGAACACCGCGGCGCGATCGGCGCCGATGAAGGCACCGGCGACGGAGCAGGCATTCTGCTGCATCTGCCCGACGGATTTTTTCGTGCGGTCACCGAGTTTGAACTGCCCGCCGCCGGAACCTATGCCGTAGGCATGGGCTTTTTGCCGGCCGAGCCCGGCGAAGCCGAATTTGCCCGCCACGAGCTGGAAGCGCTGGCAGCCGAAGAACAGCTGCGCGTGCTCGGCTGGCGTGAGGTGCCCGTTGATGCTTCGGTACTCGGCGCCTCCGCGCGCAAGGTGATGCCGAAGATCACCCAATTTTTTGTCACCGGCTCCGCTACCGCGTTGAGCAGTCGTGAGCTAGATTCCGCGGCCTGGCGTATCCGCCGCCGCGCGCACAACAAGATCGGCGTGTACTTCGCCTCATTCTCCGCGCAGACCATCGTCTACAAGGGCATGGTTTCCACCGCGCAACTCGAACCGTTTTACCCAGACCTGTCCGATGCGCGTTTTGCTAGCCGCTGCGCGATCGTGCACTCACGCTTCTCTACCAATACCTTCCCTTCCTGGCCGCTGGCCCAACCCTTCCGGAGCATCGCGCATAACGGCGAGATCAACACCGTCAAGGGCAACCGCAACTGGATGCGCGCCCGGCAGTCCACGCTGTCCTCGTCGCTACTTGGCGAGGTACCCGAGGAACTATTCCCGATCTGCACGCCCGGCGCCTCGGATTCGGCCTCCTTCGACGAGGTCGCCGAGATGCTGATGCTCTCCGGCCGCAACGTCAGCGAAGCGATCATGATGATGATCCCGCAACCATGGGAGAACGATGAGACCATGGACGCGGACCTGCGCGCCTTTTACGAATACCACTCGATGCTCATCGAACCGTGGGATGGCCCGGCCGCGGTGTGCTTTACCGATGGGCAGATGGCCGGCGCCGTGCTGGACCGCAACGGTCTGCGTCCGGCCCGCTGGTGGGTGACCGACGATGACCTGGTGGTGCTTGCCAGCGAGGTCGGCGTCATCGACACCGCAGAGGAGCATATCCTCGCCAAGGGCCGCGTGGCCCCGGGCAAAATGTTCGCCGTGGACCTAGCCGGTGGACGCATAGTCCCCGACGCGGAAATTAAGGCACAGGTGGCGGCCGCGAAACCCTGGCGTGAATGGGTGAGCGCAAACCTGAAGACGCTCGATGATTTTCCGGATCTTGAACATGTGCGCCACTCCTCGGCCTCGGTGCAATTGCGCCAGCTGACCTTCGGCTACACCACCGAGGAACTGCGCATCCTGCTGGCACCGATGGCGAGAACCGGCGCCGAACCACTAGCCGCGATGGGCACCGACACGCCGATCGCCGCGCTAGCCGATCGTCCGCGTCTGCTCTTTGACTACTTCACCCAGTCCTTCGCCCAGGTGACCAACCCGCCGCTGGATGCGATCCGTGAAGAACTTGTCACCTCCATGGGCACCAGCATTGGCCCGGACGGCAACCTGCTCTCGCTGGATCGTGTGCCGCAGACCCATATCTCGCTGGACTACCCGGTGCTCTCCAACGACCAGCTGGCCAAGATCGTGAACCTGCGCGATGAGCAGGGGGAGAAGTACTCGCTGAAGGTGCGCGGGCTGTACCGTCCGGCCGGCGGCGAGTCCGAGCTACGGGCCCGGCTGCAAGAAATTTGTGAGAAGGTCTCTGCCGCGGTGAACCGCGGGGTGCGCTACCTGGTGCTCTCGGACCGTGATTCTTCCGCCGCGTGGGCTCCGATCCCGTCGTTGCTGCTGACTTCCGCGGTGCACCACCACCTGCTGAAAAGCTCAAACCGTACCCGTGTGTCACTGATTATTGAATCTGGCGATGCTCGCGAGGTGCATCATATCGCCGCGCTAATCGGTTACGGCGCCTCGGCAATCAACCCGTATCTGGCCCTGGAATCCGTGGAAGAAATGGCCGAGCAGGGCGAATTGTCCGGGGTTGACGGTGCACTAGCCAGCTCGAACCTGCGCAAGGCCCTGGGCAAGGGGGTGCTGAAGATTATGTCCAAAATGGGCATTTCAACGGTCTCCAGTTATTGCGGTGCGCAGACCTTTGAAGCCATCGGGCTGTCCCAGCGCGTGGTCGATCAGTACTTTACCGGTACCACCACGAAGCTTTCGGGCATTGAACTGGAGGTGGTGGCCGCGGAGGCTGCCGCCCGCCACGCGCGGGCCTACCCGGAAAACTCCGGTGGCGCCCAGCCCAACGAGTTGGAAACCGGTGGTGAATACCAGTGGCGCCGTACCGGGCCACCGCATCTTTTTGATCCGCAAACCGTGTTCCGCCTGCAACACGCAACACGCACCCGACGCTACGACGTGTTCAAGCAGTACACCCAGGCGGTAGATGACCAGGCAACGCAGCTTAAAACCTTGCGTGGCCTGCTGGAATTCGACACCTCCGGGATCACCCCGATCGACATCGACCAGGTGGAACCGGTTAGCGAGATCGTGAAACGTTTCGCTACCGGGGCGATGAGCTACGGCTCGATCTCCGCCGAGGCCCATGAGACGCTGGCCATCGCGATGAACCAGCTGGGGGCAAAATCTAATACCGGCGAGGGCGGCGAAGATCCCGAACGCCTGCTCGATCCGGCGCGCCGCAGCGCGGTGAAGCAGATCGCTTCGGGCCGTTTTGGGGTGACCAGTCTCTACCTGACGAACGCCGATGACATTCAGATCAAGATGGCCCAGGGTGCCAAACCCGGCGAGGGTGGCCAGCTGATGAGCCAGAAGCTCTACCCGTGGGTGGCGAAAACGCGTCATTCCACCCCCGGCGTGGGACTGATTTCTCCGCCGCCACACCACGATATCTACTCGATCGAGGACCTGGCCCAGCTGATTCACGATGCGAAGTGCTCCAATCCTTCGGCGCGGGTGCATGTGAAGCTGGTCTCCGAGTCAGGCATTGGCACCGTGGCCGCCGGGGTGGCGAAGGCCAAGGCCGACGTGGTGCTGATCTCCGGTCATGATGGTGGTACCGGTGCTAGCCCGATGAATTCGCTCAAGCATGCAGGAACCCCGTGGGAGCTGGGCCTCGCCGAGGCGCAGCAGACACTGATCCTCAACGGGCTGCGCGACCGGGTGACCGTGCAGGTTGACGGGCAGCTGAAGACCGGGCGCGATGTGCTGATCGGTGCGCTACTGGGCGCCGAAGAGTTCGGTTTCGCCACCGCCCCGTTGGTGGTTTCCGGTTGCATCATGATGCGCGTATGCCATCTGGACACCTGTCCGGTAGGCGTCGCCACACAGAACCCTAAGCTGCGTGAGCGCTTCACCGGCAAGGCCGAATTTGTGGTGAACTTCTTCGAGTTCATCGCCCAGGAGGTACGCGAGTTATTGGCCTCATTGGGTGCGCGCACGCTGCAAGAAGTGATCGGCCGAGTTGAACTATTGACCGGTTCCGCCACGCAGCTAGCCGCGCACGAAAAGATTCAGGGATTGGCGCTGGATGCGATCACTCATGTGCCGGGCGTGGAACTGACAGCGCGCAGCCGCCGGATCGGCCAAGATCATGGGTTGGAAGCGCACCTGGACCAGAAGTTGCTAGCTGCCGCGCAACCGGCGTTGCGCGATCGGCTGCCGGTGGTGCTGAATGCACAGATCGTGAACACCGACCGTTCGGTGGGTACGCTGCTTGGCCATCACGTGACCAAAACCTTCGGAATCCAGGAGTTGGACGCAGACACCATCACGGTGAACCTGACCGGTCGCGCCGGTCAGTCGTTGGGCGCGTTCCTGCCCGCCGGGATCACCGTGCACCTGGCCGGAGACGCCAACGACTACGTGGGCAAGGGCTTGTCAGGGGGCCGAATCGCTATTCATCCGCCGCACACCACCTTGTCTCAACCGGAAGAGCAGGTGATCGCCGGAAATGTTGTCGGTTACGGGGCAACGAGCGGCGAATTGTTCATCAACGGCATGGTGGGCGAACGCTTTGCGGTGCGTAACTCGGGAGCGGTAATCGTTACCGAAGGCATCGGCGAACACGGTTGTGAGTACATGACCGGCGGTCAGGTCCTGATTTTGGGGCAGACCGGGCGCAACTTCGGCGCCGGGTTCTCCGGTGGTACCGCCTGGGTGCTGGACTTTGACCCGGCCAAACTTAACCCGCTGGCGGCCGAACAAGGCGATGTGCTCATCGGCGCCATCAGCGATGCGGAAGCTGACATCATTTTTGCGCTGCTCACCGAGCATATTGCGCTGACCGCCTCACCGTTGGCGCAACGTTTGGTGCTCGATTGGGAGCACACCCGCACCCGGCTAAGCAGCATTATCCCGCGCGATTTTGCCGCGGTTCAACAAGTTCGTGCCCAAGCCGAAGCGTCGGGGGAGAACCCCGATTCGCCGCAGGTGTGGAGCAAAATTCTGGAGGTGACCCGTGGCTGATCCACGAGGATTCTTGAAGGTGACCGAGCGTGTCACCCAACCTAAACGCCCGGTGCCGATCCGCCTGATGGACTACAAAGAAGTTCTGCAACGGCAAACGGCGGGCACGCTCACCGAGCAAGCTGGCCGTTGCATGGACTGCGGCGTTGCCTTCTGCCACAACGGCTGCCCGCTGGGAAACCTGATCCCGGAGTTTAACGACTTGACCTACCGGGGCCGGATGGACGACGCTGCCGCTAGGCTGCTGAGCACCAACAATTTTCCAGAGTTCACCGGAAAACTGTGTCCGGCGCCCTGTGAAGCGTCCTGCGTGCTGGGCATCAACCAGCCTGCGGTGACGATCAAGCAGGTAGAGGCCGAGCTGGCCGAACATCTGATGGAGCAAGGCGATTTTGTGCCTTACCCACCGGCACGTCATACCGAGCACCGCGTGGCGATCGTCGGTTCGGGTCCGGCCGGACTGGCGGCCGCGCAGCAGCTGACCCGCGCCGGTCACACCGTGGCCGTGTACGAGCGTGACGAGGCGATCGGCGGACTACTGCGCTTTGGCATTCCTGACTTCAAACTAGAAAAGCAGGTGATCGACCTGCGCCTGGCGCAAATGGAAGCCGAAGGGACGATTTTTCGCACCGGCATCGAGATTGGCAAGGACATCAGCTGGGAGCAACTACGCCGCGATTATGATGCGGTGATCGTTGCCACCGGGTCCACCGTTGCGCGTGAGCTGCCCTTAACCGGGCGTGAGCTGGGCGGGGTGCATCATGCGATGGAGTACCTCACCGAGAACAATCGTGTGGTTTCCGGTTCGCAGCAGAGCACCAGCATCGACGCCAAAGGCAAGCATGTGATCGTGCTTGGCGGAGGTGACACCGGTTCGGATTGCATCGGTACCGCGCTGCGCCAGGGGGCCGCCTCGGTGACCACACTGGCGATCGGTGTGAAGCCGCCGACCGAACGTGGCGAAAATCAGCCGTGGCCGATGATGCCGTTGCTCTTTGAGGTGCAATCTTCGCATGAGGAAGGTGGGCAACGTAATTATCTTGCCTCAACGGTGAACTTCGTTTCCGGCGAGGGAACCGAGAAAAATAAGGTGATCGGTGTTACAGTTGCAGAGACAGAGATCGTTGCTGGCAAGCGCCTGCCGAAGCCTGGAACCGAACGCGTACTCAAAGCGGATCTGGTACTGCTGGCTCTTGGCTTTACCGGTCCGGAACCTTCCGGACTCACCGAGGCGCTGAGCATCGATTTTGACAACCGGGGCAACGTCGCCCGAGATGGCTACTACATGACAAATACCGAAGCGGTATTTGTCGCCGGAGATGCTGGTCGGGGGCAGTCGCTGATCGTTTGGGCTATCGCCGAGGGTCGCGCATGCGCCGCCTCGGTCGATAAATTCCTGACGGGAACGACTAACCTTCCTGCACCTGTTGCTCCAAATGATAGAGCCATCAGCATCATTTGAATGGCATAAGCTTTGATGCGACGAATCCACCACGGGTTCGTCGCATTTTGCCTATGTAAACATGAAAGGCATTTGGCTGACGGTATGAGACGCGCAAAAATTGTGGCAACATGGGGCCCGGCCCTAGCAAGCTATGAAAACACAGTAGCGGTACTCCAAGCGGGCGTTGACGTAGCCCGACTAAATATGAGCCATGGGGATTACTCCATGCATGCTCAATCCTTGGCGAATGTGCGTAATGCAGCCGCCGAGGTGGGACGTGCGGTCGGCATCTTCGCCGACCTGCAGGGCCCTAAAATTCGTTTGGGACGCTTCAAAGACGACGCCAAGTTCATCTTGGAGGTCGGCGAGAAGTTCACCATCACCATTGAAGACATCCAGGGCACACGCAACCTGTGCTCCACCACGTTTAAGGGCTTGCCAACCGACGTGAAGCCCGGAGACTTCCTGTTGATCAATGACGGCAAGGTCAAGCTCAAAGCACTTGAGGTGACCGACACCGAGGTTCGCTCCGAGGTTGTCGTCGGCGGCGAAGTATCGAACAATAAGGGTATTAACCTACCTGGCGTTGCGGTTAATGTGCCGGCGCTGAGTGAAAAAGACGAAGATGATCTGCGTTGGGCGATTCGCGCCGGCGTGGACATGGTTGCTTTGTCCTTCGTGCGAAACGCGAGCGACATCGAACGCGTGCACGAAATCATGGACGAGGAAGGCCGACGCCTGCCGGTGATCGCAAAGATCGAAAAGCCGCAGGCAGTCGCCGCCCTAGAAGAAATCATCCACGCCTTCGACGCGATTATGGTCGCCCGTGGCGATTTGGGTGTGGAGCTGCCACTGGAAGAGGTTCCACTGGTGCAGAAGCGTGCGGTGGAGCTTGCTCGCCGCTGGGCTAAGCCGGTCATCGTCGCCACCCAGGTGCTCGAATCGATGATCGAATCGCCAACCCCAACCCGTGCGGAAGCTTCGGACTGCGCCAACGCGGTGCTTGATGGCGCCGACGCGGTCATGCTTTCGGGGGAGACCTCCGTTGGTGCTTACCCGGTGGAAACCGTGGAGACGATGTCACGCATCATTTCCTCCACCGAACAGCACGGACTGGACCGCATCCCACGTCTTGGCTCGCAGCCAAAGACCCGTGGCGGCGCGATCACCCGCGCCGCGGTGGAGATCGCCGATCAGCTCGACGCGAAATACATCGTCGCTTTCACCCAGTCCGGTGATTCTGCCCGTCGCCTATCACGTTTGCGCCCGAAGAAGCCTGTGCTGGCTTTCACCCCGCTGCAGCAGACCTACAACATCATGACGCTGATGTGGGGCGTGCAGGCCCGTTTGGTCGCTTACGCGGATCACACCGATAAGATGACCGCGCAGGTTGACGAGCAGCTGCTCAGCGAAGGGTTGGCGCAGATCAATGATCTGGTCTGCATCGCTGCCGGTTCCCCTCCGGGACAGGCCGGTTCGACCAACTCGCTACGCGTGCACAAGGTCGGTGACCTGGCCGATGCCGGACAGCTGGTTGACGGTAAGCCGATGCCAGTGCGTGAACATGTTGGGCCGTGGGCACCATCAAATGTTTCAACACCTAAGGACCTGTAAACAACCGTTTCGGGTAGTTAGCTAAAAACCTGCCCGCACGCCTTCAAATTTGAGGCGTGCGGGCAGGTTTTTCCGTTACCGCACAGTATTGGGTGTTTTTGCGAAATGCATCACATTTATGCTCAGAGGTTAACAAAAAATGCCGTCGAGCAAAGTTTTCACTTTGCCCGACGGCATCTGCCTTGTGCCCAAGGTGGGACTCGAACCCACACATCTTTCGATACTGCATTTTGAGTGCAGCGCGTCTACCGATTCCGCCACTTGGGCGAGCACATTGACGAGTTTACTAGAGGTTTCGTAGATTTCCTAATCGAGAACCTCGCGTCATCGCCTCGATAATCGTACATGCAAGTAGGCTTAGAAAGGAAACCGGAGCAACGCGGCTCGCGGAGAAATAATTCTTTACTTCTGTCAGCACCCCGGCAGAAACGCAGACCACGAAGGAAGGCGCCCTATGAGCGAGCTACCAGAAATCACCAAAATCCCCTCCAAGGCGCCCACCAGTGCGCGCCGGGTGCTCGTGGCCGAGGACGAGACGCTGATTCGCTTGGACATCGTCGAAATCCTCCGCTCCGAAGGCTACGACGTGGTCGCCGAGGTCGACAATGGGCAAAGCGCGCTAGAGAAGGCACGCGAATTGAAGCCAGACCTGGTTTTGATGGACGTGAAGATGCCGGTGATGGACGGTATCACCGCCGCAGAGGCGATCGTTAAGGAACGCATCGCCCCGGTGGTTCTGCTCACCGCGTTTAGCCAGAAGGAACTGGTTGAGCGCGCTCGCGAGGCCGGTGCCATGGCCTACGTGGTTAAGCCCTTCACTCCGGCGGATCTGACGCCGGCCATTGAAATTGCGATCTCCCGCAACGATGAGCTGCGTGCCTTGGAATCCGAGGTGAGTAACCTTGCCGAACAGTTCGAAACCCGTAAATTGGTCGATCGAGCCAAATCGTTGCTGATTACCAAGATGGGGCTGACCGAACCAGAGGCGTTCCGTTGGATCCAGAAAACCTCCATGGATCGCCGGTTGAGCATGCGTCAGGTCGCAGACACCGTGATCGACCAGGTTAAGTAACCGAAGCAAAGTACCCCAACGCCGGGAAATCCGGCCATGTGCGCCAAGCCACCTATGGTTTGGCGCACATTTTTTGGTTAAAAAATAAAATAATCCGGCCAGTTTGCGCGAGTTTGATCAAAACCCACTAACTGTTCACCCAGATTTATACGTCTAGCAGTTGACAGTTCAGATTGACGTATCTGCTCAGGGGCATAAGATTGAAATTGCGCTTTGAGCCCAATCTGGCACGACACTATTTGCACCGGATTTTGTCACTCTAAGCCCAAGTTCTTTTTCCTTGCCGTTCGACCCTCAGGCTGGTATTCAATGGATTTGACGCTAATCGTCGTCCTTGTCATCGCCTTGGCGTTGTTTTTCGACTTCACCAATGGTTTCCATGACACGGCCAATGCGATGGCCACTCCAATCGCAACCGGAGCAATCACTCCAAAAAAGGCTGTAGCTCTTGCCGCAATTTTGAACCTTGTTGGCGCGTTCCTCTCCACCGAGGTAGCAAAGACAATTTCAGGCGGCATCATTAACGAAGACCCCACTACGGGCGTGCAAATCATGCCCGAAATGATTTTTGCGGGTCTGATGGGTGCCGTGGTCTGGAACGTATTCACCTGGTTGCTTGGACTTCCTTCGAGCTCTTCGCACGCATTGTTTGGTGGCTTGGTGGGAGCGGCGATCGTCGGTGCCGGGTTTGGTGCAATCGATTATGGCGTGCTGCTGTCCAAGGTGCTGCTGCCAGCACTGTGCGCTCCGCTGATTGCTGGTATTTCCGCCTATATGTGCACGAAGCTGGCGTATTCAATTACCAAACGTCAGAACGGTGTCTCGCCTAAGCGCGGAGGCTTCCGTTACGGACAGATCTTCTCCTCGTCGCTCGTGGCACTTGCCCACGGCACCAACGATGCGCAGAAGACCATGGGCGTTATCACGCTGACCCTCGTGGCCTCCGGCCTGCAGACCGCAGGCACCGGCCCGCACCTGTGGGTTGTAGCAACCTGTGCGATCGCGATCGCACTTGGCACCTACACCGGTGGCTGGCGCATCATCCGCACCATGGGTTCGGGACTGACCGATGTTAAGCCAGCACAGGGCTTTGCCGCTGAGGTTTCTACCGCATCGGCGATCCTCACCTCCTCACACCTGGGCTTTGCACTGTCAACCACGCAGGTCGCCTCCGGTTCCGTGATCGGTTCCGGACTGGGACGAAAGGGCGCCGAAGTGCGCTGGGGTACCGCCGGTCGCATCGCTTTGGGCTGGTTGTTCACCCTTCCAGCGGCGGCCATCATCGGCGGCCTAGCAGCCTGGCTCACGCACACTGGTGCGGTGGGCGTGGGCATCGTCGCCGTAGTCGGTGTCGGAATGCTCTTGCTCTTCTGGTACCTGTCACGCAAAAACCATGTAGGACATGAAGACACCCTGTCAGACATCGATAATTCGGGTGCCGCGGTGAACATTCTGTCGAAGAAGGAGCGTCGTGCTCGTGCTAAGGCTGACGCGAAGGCTGCCCGCAAGGCTGCCCAGGAAGCCATGGACAAGGAGCCAGATAACTCATGATCGATTGGTCAGCTTTTCTTATCGTCGCGCTGGTTAGCTGGGTTGCGGCCCTTTGCATCGTGACTGCCTATTCCTTTGGCGTTCGGCTACTTGCCGTGGCTCGCGACGAAGACAGTAATACGTCGGTTAATAAGTTCGGCGCGTACCTGTGCTTCGGCGTGTGCGGCGTGATCGTACTCTTTGGCGTGGTGCTTATCGTTCCACAATTGAGCCGGGCAATTCTGGGTGCGTAGCAGCGCCTCACCGGTAGTGCGTAACAACTAAATATTGCCTTCGATGGAGGCACCCCTAGACTGGAGCTATGACTAGCTTCAAGTACTACGTGGGTGCCTCCATCGACGGTTTTGTGGCCGATGAGGCGGGCGATACGCACTGGCTCCGCCCATTTCGCGAACTCGCTGGCTTCCACGGCGACCTGCAAGAATTTTTTGACGGCATCGGCGCGGTGGTGATCGGCGGGAAAACCTACGAAACCATCGTCCGAGATGTCAGCGAAGGGCACCTGCAGTGGCCTTTTGGCACCAAGCCGGTGTGGATTTTCACGCATCACGAACTGCCTACGCTGCCCGATACCGACCTCACATTTATCCGCGGTGAGATTAGTTTCTGGAGCCGGGATATCGCCAAAAGTGCCGGGGCGGGAGATGTCTGGCTGGTCGGTGGAGCGGATCTGGCCGGTGGTTTCATTCAGGCCGGGATACTTGATGAACTGACGGTCATCACCGTGCCAGTGTTCCTGGGTAGCGGAGTGAACATCTTTGGGCGCAACGCTAAGGCGCAATTGTCGGAACTGAAAATTCGCGAGCTCGGAGACGACATCTTCGCCTCCAGCTACGCGATTTCCTAAGTACCAGTCAGCTCTCGATGGGCAGGAGCATGTTGGTGATTCGTGCGGTGGCCACCCGGTGGCCCTCGTCGTTGCTGATGATGATTTCATGGGTGGTGATGCGCCGGCCCAAATGTATCGGCGTGCACACACCGGTGACCAGCCCCGCGCGTCCGGCCTTATGGTGGGTGATGTTCAGATCAACACCGACCGGGTTGGCCTTGCCCGCGCCATGCAACGCGGCGGCCATCGAGCCTAAGGTCTCGGCCAAAGCGGCCGAGGCGCCGCCGTGCAAAATTCCCACAACCTGCGTGTTGCCAGCCACCGGCATGGTGGCCGAAACACGTTCGACGCTGAATTCGGTGAAGTGAATATCCAGCTTTTCTACCAGCGTGCCGACTCCGTGTCCGTGCAACGCAGGCCACATCGTTGCGGGCACACCGTGCTTGGTTAGTTGGGCCGCAAATGGATGTGCTGAAGATTGCTCGGCGTGAGAAGTGTAATTGTCGCTCATGACAACTAGGCTAAAAGGCGTGAGCGAAACTACCAAAACGACTTCTGCGTCGGATAAGAAACTGCTGATCATCGATGGGCATTCGATGGCCTTCCGCGCGTTCTATGCGCTGCCAGCCGAAAACTTTGCGACAAGCACCGGCCAGCATACAAATGCCGTCCACGGATTCGTCTCCATGTTGTTGACGATGATCCGCCAACAGAAGCCCACGCACGTTGCGGTGGCCTTCGACCTTGATACCCCCACCTTCCGTTCCTTGGAGTACACCGAGTACAAGGGCGGGCGCAATAAAACACCCGAGGAGTTCTACGGCCAGATCGACCTCATCGCGCAGGTGATGAAGGCGATGAACATTCCAAGCATCACACTGGAAAGTTTTGAGGCCGACGATATTCTGGCCACCATGGCCACCCGGGGTGAAGAAGCCGGCTTCGAGGTACTGGTGGTTTCCGGGGACCGTGACGCCTTCCAGCTGATCACCGACAGGACCTTAGTGCTCTACCCGAAGAAGGGTATTAGCGATATTCCGCCGATGGACGCCGAAGCGGTGGAAACCAAATACTTTGTACGCCCCGAGCGTTACTCGGACCTGGCCGCATTGGTAGGCGAAACCGCCGATAACTTGCCAGGGGTGCCCGGGGTAGGACCTAAAACCGCTGCGAAGTGGTTAAACCTCTACGGGGATCTGGACGGAATTCTGGAGAACGCGGAATCTATCAAGGGCAAGGTCGGCGAATCTCTGCGCGCCCACGTGGATAACGTGACGCGTAACCGTCGGTTGAACCAATTGCGCCACGATTTAGAGCTACCGGTGAGCTTGGAGGAAACCGAGCTGGTGGCACCAAACCGCGAAGAGATTGAAAACCTCTTTGACGCGCTGGAATTTAACACCTTGCGTAAGCGCCTCTTTGACCTGTTTGCAGCAGACGAGGATGAAGAGCAGCCCGAAGCGGCGGTTTTTGAACGTCTGGAAGCGAAAGACGCGGGCGCTTTGGGTGACTTTATCGCTGCCGGTCAGGGCGCGCCGATTGCGGTGCAGCTGGCGGTGACCGCCGCAGAAGCCGTGGGTGTAGCGCTGTTCCGCGAAGGTAAGGCGATCTGGCTTGAACTGGCCGGACTGGATGAGGACAGCGAGAAGGTGCTGGCCGATTTCTTGGCCGATGCGCAGGCTCCGAAGATCTTCCACGATGCCAAGCTTGCCAAGCACCGGTTGATCGAACGTGGTTTTAACGTTGCCGGACTCGGCGATGACACGCTGATTAGTGCGTATCTGATTCAGCCTGATCGTCGCAGCCACGAGCTGGTTGATCTGGTGCAGTACCACCTGAAGTACACGGTGCCGGTGCTGAAACCGGCGAAGAAGGGGGAGTTGGATCTGGGGTTGACCGCGGATCTGGCCGAACCGACGCTCGCGCAGGCGCAGGCAATCTTTGACCTCTCCGCGTTCTTGGCGATTAAGGTTGCCGAGAAGCATGCCGCGCAGCTTGCCGCCGAGATGGAACTGCCGCTGATCGATGTGCTCTTTGACATGGAACGTGCGGGTATTGCGGTGAGCCGTGAGCGTTTAGACGAGCTCAACGCGCACTTCACCGGGCAGGTTGAACAGGCCACGAAGGAAGCTTACGAGTCGATCGGCCACGAGGTGAATCTTTCCAGCCCGAAGCAGCTGCAGGTGGTCTTGTTTGAAGAGCTGGATCTGCCGAAGACGAAAAAAATCAAGACCGGTTTCACTACCGATGCGGAATCCTTGCAGGATTTGTTGGTGAAAACCCAGCACCCATTCTTGGTCGCGCTGATGGCGTACCGCGAGGCGATTAAGCTACGTCAGACCGTGGAGGGGTTGCTGAAATCTATCGGCGACGATGGGCGGATTCACACCACCTACGCGCAGACCGTGGCGGCCACCGGACGGCTGTCCAGCCTGAACCCGAACCTGCAGAACATTCCAATTCGCTCCGAAGAGGGCCGGCGAATTCGCGACGTATTCATCGTCGGCGAAGGCTACGAAACCCTGCTGACCGTGGACTACTCGCAGATCGAGATGCGTATTATGGCGCACCTTTCCGGGGACGAGGGGCTGATCGAAGCCTATGAAAGCGGCGAGGACCTGCACCGCTATGTCGGTTCGCACGTCTTTGGGGTGAGCCCGGCGGAGGTGAGCTCCGAGATGCGTTCCAAGGTCAAGGCGATGAGCTATGGGCTGGCTTACGGGCTGAGCTCCTTTGGGTTGTCCAAGCAGCTGAAGATTTCCGTGGATGAGGCGCGCACGTTGATGAAGGACTACTTTGCACGCTTTGGTGCGGTGCGTACTTACCTGCGTGCGGTGGTCGATCAGGCACGCAAGGACGGGTACACGGAAACCATCTTCGGTCGACGCCGGTACCTGCCGGAACTGAACAGCTCGGATCGGCGGTTGCGTGATATTGCCGAACGTGCGGCGTTAAACGCACCGATTCAGGGTTCGGCGGCGGATCTGCTGAAGGTGGCGATGCTGAAGATTTCGCAGCGGTTGCGCGAAGGATCATACAAGTCGCGGATGCTCTTGCAGGTGCACGATGAGTTGGTGCTCGAAATTTCCGCCGGCGAGCTGGACGCGGTCCAGGAGTTGGTCACGCACGAAATGAGCCAGGCTGCGGACCTACTGGTGCCGTTGGATGTCCAGCCGGGCATCGGCAAGTCCTGGCACGAGGCGGAGCACTAAAGCCCGTTTAACATATTCGGAGCCGCCGGGGTGCCCCTGTTATTAGGTGCGCACTGGCGGCTTTGAACTCATAGCAGTGAGGGTTGCCCACATGCTGGCCAGCGAAAGGTACAAACCATGAGTTCTGCGACACCCCAGGGCATTAACCTTGAATTTTTTGCTGCCGAACAAGCAGCGAAGGAACCTGAGCAGCGTTGGGTGTCCTTCTCGCGTGCCGTCGGGCGAGGTTTTCATGACCCTGGCACCGATGCGGACAGCGATAAGATTCTGGCCGAGATGGATCTCCAGGACGGTGTGCAGTACATCGGGGCCTACGATCGGTCGGCGCTCGCGCCAAGCTTGCATGTCAGCGACCCGGTGGGCACGTACCAGTATTATCCCGGCACGCTCAATGTGGGTGGGCAGAACTGCCTGACGGTGCATCAGATCACCGCGGTGACCGTGAGCCCGACACATCGCCGGCGCGGAATATTGCGCTCGATGATCACCACCCACCTGCAGCAGGCCGCTGGTGCAGGGGTGCCGGTGGCCGTGCTCACCGCCACCGAAGCCACCATTTACGGGCGTTTTGGGTTTGGGCTGGCTGCCGAGCAGTGCCGTTTTGAACTGAATGTTGAACATGGGGCACGGCTACGCCGGCCACACACCGGAAGCGTGGTGGCCGTGGATCCGGCGAGCATCAAAGAGCAGATGCTGGCGCTGCGCCACGAGCACCAGCAGGTCACAGTTGGAGCGGTCAGCCACCGGGCCTTCGACATCGGGCGCGATACCGGAGCGTGGGAAAACCACGGCAACCTCAAACCGGTCAAAAACCTGCGCGCCGCGGTGCATTATGATGCCCAGGGAACCGCCGACGGGTATCTGACCTACACCTTTGAGGGGTGGGCCAAGGAACCGGCCACGATGTCGGTGAAAACCTTGTGCACGACTAATGGTGCCGCGCGACTAGAACTGCTGGACTATTTGGGCGCGCACGATCTGATTAAACGCGTGACCGGCTCGGCTCCGGTTGATGATGTGCTGCCGATCGCGCTTGAAAACCCGCGTTCCTACCGGGTGCTTGGCCGTGATGATCATCTGTGGTTGCGTATTTTGAATCTGCCGGCCGCGTTTTCGGCGCGCAATTATCACGGTGACGCGCAGCTGGTGATCTCGGTGAGCGACGAGCTGGGTTATACCGCTGGTACGTGGCAGCTGCAGGTTGTCGACGGGAGGATGTCGGTGCAGCGTGTCGAGGGTCAAGACCCCGAGGCCTGGCTTGACTGTCGCGAACTGGCCAGCCTCTATTTGGGCACTCGCAGTGCCACGCAGTTGGCCGAAGCCGGATTGCTAGACACCGCTACACCGCAGCTTCTCACCGTGCTTGATCGGCTCTTTGCCGGCCGGCAAGCACCCTATTGTCAGGTGGATTTTTAACCCCCTATGCAGTCAAATACACGAGTAGTGAACGCTGGGCTGTCACGTCGCCGGTTGTTACGCTTCGCTTTGGACGGCGGCGCCGGTGCGGTGGGACTGCTGGGTTTGGCGGCGCTGAGCGGATGTACCGAGCTGCCCGAAAGCTCAGCAACTTCAGCTACCGGGCAGGCATCTGCACCTGCGACAGCCAGTGGGTCTGCGCCGGCTTCCGGTCCGGCGAAGGCCAGCCCGAGCGCCGAACCGTTGTTTAGCCCTAATTTGAGTAAAAAGGAAGCGACGGCCGAGTTTGCTCGGCGTGCACCAGGGCAATTCGGACTGGAGGTGCCGGGTATTCAGCTCGCGCTACCCTCCGGGGCGCGGGGCGTGGCGCTCACCTTTGATGCCTGCGGGGGAGCCCATGGTAGCAAAATGGATCACCAGCTGATCGAAGTATTGCGCACACACAAAACCCCGGCCACGTTGTTCGTCAATCAACGGTGGGCACGGAGCAACCGGCAACTGCTCACCGAACTGATCGCGGATCCCATATTTGAGATCGCAAATCACGGCACCAAACATGCCCCGCTCAGTGTTGCCGGGCAGCAGGCATACGGAATACCAGGCACCGGGTCCGTGGCGGCGGCCTATGACGAAATTGTGCTCAATCAGCGGTACTTGGCGCAGGAATTTGGCGTGGAGGCGCGCTTCTTCCGTTCGGGGACGGCACATATGGATCAGGTGGGTGTTGCCCTCTGCCGAAAACTCGGGTTGGTGCCGATGAACTTCACCGTGAATATGGATGCCGGGGCGACGTTCCCGGCAGCTAGTGTGGCCACACAGGTGAGCGCGATGAAGGCCGGCGACGTGGGGATCGGGCACTTTAATCAGCCGAAGTCGGGTACCGCCCAAGGAGTGGATCGTGGGCTGAAGAAGCTGGCGGACACCGGGATAAAAGTTGTCCGGCTCACCTCTGCCTGAGTCGGCCGCGGTCCTGGTGAGTGCGTGGAGGCCTGAGGATCGGACGCCAGAAAAGCCAAAACGTAACGAACCTCACAAAGTGAGGCTGTCGATCTTAGACGTTTACGCTTTGACCCGCACTTAGCTCGGCGCGTAGACTGAGGAAGGCGTGTCATGGCTTTGTCATGTCCGCAGGTAAACTTTACCCACTCGAAACTCCGGGACTTCCGGGGTCTCGACTGATCAAATCTATCCACAACGGAGTCCCTACTACATGACCATCACCTCGAACGAGAACAACAGCGCACCAGTCGTTGCGATTAACGACATTGGATCTGCTGAGGACTTCTTGGCCGCAGTCGACGCCACCATCAAGTACTTCAATGATGGTGACCTCGTCGAAGGCGTCGTTGTTAAGGTTGACCACGACGAAGTTCTGCTCGACATCGGTTACAAGACCGAAGGTGTCATTCCTTCCCGCGAGCTTTCCATCAAGCACGATGTTGACCCAGGCGACGTTGTCGCTGTTGGTGACAGCGTCGAAGCCTTGGTTCTGACCAAGGAAGATAAGGAAGGCCGTCTGATCTTGTCCAAGAAGCGCGCTCAGTACGAGCGTGCCTGGGGCGACATCGAGAAGATCAAGGAAGAAGACGGTGTCGTTACCGGTACCGTCATCGAGGTTGTCAAGGGTGGCCTCATCCTGGACATCGGCCTGCGTGGCTTCTTGCCAGCATCGCTCGTCGAGATGCGCCGTGTGCGCGACCTGGCACCGTACATCGGTCAGGAAATCGAAGCCAAGATCATTGAGCTGGACAAGAACCGCAACAACGTTGTGCTTTCCCGCCGTGCATGGCTTGAGCAGACCCAGTCTGAGGTTCGCTCGACCTTCCTCAACAAGCTGGAAAAGGGCCAGGTTCGTCCGGGCGTCGTTTCCTCCATCGTCAACTTCGGTGCATTCGTGGACCTTGGCGGCGTAGACGGTCTCGTCCACGTTTCCGAGCTGTCCTGGAAGCACATCGACCACCCATCAGAGGTTGTCGAAGTTGGCCAGGAAGTAACCGTCGAGGTTCTCGAAGTCGATCTGGACCGCGAGCGCGTTTCGCTGTCGTTGAAGGCTACCCAGGAAGATCCTTGGCAGACCTTCGCCCGCACTCACGCGCTGGGCCAGGTTGTACCAGGTAAGGTCACCAAGTTGGTTCCTTTCGGTGCGTTCGTTCGCGTCGAAGACGGCATCGAAGGCCTTGTTCACATCTCCGAGCTTGCAGTGCGCCACGTTGAGTTGGCCGAGCAGGTTGTCTCCGTGGGCGACGAGCTGTTCGTCAAGGTCATCGACATCGACCTGGAACGCCGCCGCATCTCGCTGTCGCTCAAGCAGGCTAACGAAGGCGTGGACCCAGAGGGTACCGAATTCGATCCAGCTCTCTACGGCATGGCCGCAGAGTACGACGAAGAGGGTAACTACAAGTACCCAGAGGGCTTCGACCCAGAGACCAACGAATGGCTCGAAGGCTTCGACACCCAGCGTTCGGCTTGGGAAGCACAGTACGCTTCCGCTCAGGAGCGTTGGGAAGCTCACAAGAAGCAGGTTGTTGCTGCAATCGCTGCCGACGCAGAAGCAGAAGCAGAACCAGCCGCTACCGGCGGTTCGTCAGCTGCTGCTCCAGCATCGTACTCCTCGGAGGCGCCAGCCACCGACGCAGGCACCCTGGCTTCGGACGAAGCACTGGCTGCACTGCGCGAAAAGCTGACCGGCAACTAATTTCGATTGGTGCTAGTGAGCTTGGCGAAGAGCTAAGTAAACGCTGAATGAAAAGGTCCAACCCATTGCGGGTTGGACCTTTTCTGCGTCATCAGGTGCTTAACCGCAGGGGGTGGTGGTTCTTAGTCATCCTTCGTGCTGAGTGTGAAGCCTGCAGATCGACCCAAAGGTGCAGTGCCCGCAGAATGTAACAGTTATAGACTAAATCCTGTAGGTCACCAAGTCGGGGCCGGTGAGGGATAAGCATGAAGCAGGCAAAGAGCGGCGACGCGTTGATTGGTGATCGTATCGGTGAAGGGAAAATGGTACCTTTTTACTCGGTCGGCATCGATGAGTGGCGCGAGGTCCCTGGTGCGCTGCCCAATATGCTGGTGATCCTTGCCAGTTGGGTTCCGCTAATAGCTTTGAACATCTACCTGTTCCGCTTCGCTTTCCCGCAACGACCAGAGATGGAAGTCGGAAAACTGCTGACTTTCTCGGTCATTGCAGCCTGCATCGCGATCATGTGGGCCGCCGCGCGGATCGCCCCGTGGTTGGCTTTAGCCGCGACCGCCATGCTCTACGTCATCTTGCAACCAACGGGAAACGCGCAACTGGTGGTGTTGGCATGTGCAAGCTGGTTTGCGCTCCTGGCCCTCAGCGGAATGATCAACCAGTGGCGACTGATCCTCAGACTGCGTCGATGGCGAGCTCATGCAACCTCCACGGTGCTCATCCCGAGCGAACAATTACGACAATTGCGCATCTACCGGCAGCTGCCGACCACGCTCTGGTATCTGGCTTTAGGCTCGATCCTCTACCCGCTACTGAAGCTCACCTGGCAGTTCCTCACCGACGCCGAGCAGGTATTTTCTGGCCTGGATCGGGAGCGCATCGACGGGTTCTTGATCGGAAGCGTCGCGCTGGGACTGTGCTTGATCGTGTTATTGGTGCGTTGGGTCGAACAAGGCATCGTGGGGCATATTGCTCTAGAAGTCCCGTTGACCAGCGATTTTGGTCCGCTAAGTTTTGTGGCGATCGGCGCCTCGGTGGCACGCGAACCGGAAAACGGTGCGCGATGTGAATGTACCGACCCAAATGAAGATTCCAAGAGCAGCGAATATGAGCAGTTTGTTGAATGTTTGGATCGCTGTTCGGTGCACGGGGTTGGTGCGGTCAACGCGTTGAGCGAGGCTGAATTTACCCGGATTGCCGATCAGCCTTGGGTGTACGGCGAACATGCCAATGACCGGTTGCTGCGCAAATCAGCTCGACTGGTGATCGCCGGGTTCAGCGGGTGGGACTCCAAGCCGGTGCGTTTGCAGGTAGACACGGTGTTCGGGCAGGGCAGCGTTGCACCAGCAAACTACCTCCCGAAACGGGCCACCGAACCGCTCTGCCGGGCCAAGCGCAGACTGTCGTGGCGAAACTGTGCTGATACCCCGCTGGTGGTAGAAGAGTTTAACCCCGCGACGATGCGGGTGTTGGATCAGATTCCACTGGGCACGCTGGGACTGACTGGCTATGCGGTGCGCGTGGCGGGTCGACGACCATTTCTTGTTGACCACCCGGTGCGCTAAACCTCGGGGCGGTCACTGATCGTGTTGCGACGTGGTCTTTGGGTGGGATCCATAAATTTGGGCAGGATCACCTGGGGTAGGCCGCCATTGGAGATGACCTTAAGGATTCCCGCATGCACGTCGTGATGATGCGCGGTGCACAGGCAGCAGCCAAGATGCACGGCGGTCGGCCCGCCAAGTGACCACCACCAAATATGGTGTAGTTCGCAGTGTTCGGGCGCAACGGTGCACCCGGGCACAATGCAGCCGCGGTCTCTGGCCTTGATCGCCCGGCGCATATACGCCGGGAAATTTCGTTGTTGGCGGCCGATATCCAAAATTTCTCCGCGGCCACCGAGTACCAGCGGAATGATTTTTGCTCTGGCCAGAGCCTGGCGTAGTTGGGCGGGGCGCAGCGTGAAGCCATGTTCGGTTACCCCGTAGGTTGTGGCCAGGCCGGTGAGTTCGGCTAGGGAAAGGTGAACCATGATGGTGGGCTGGACTACCGGGATTTCTGCTTCTTCCGGTTCCGTAAGCTGCGCTGCGGCTGGAGTTTCGTGAATTTTGCTGAGCAACTGGTTCAGCTTTTTGCCGTTGACCTTCAGCAGCATCAACAAGGCCTGCAATCGTCGCCTGGCAACGCTTGCCTCGGTGAGCGGGTTCCAGGTGGCACTGGCAGCTTCGGCCTCGGTTACAAAATCAGGATGTTCGGCGGTGCTGCCTGGGGAATGCTCGGCGGCCACCTGCCGGCTGGCCGCACCGGCTGCGGTGCGTGGGTTATTGGCCTGAGTGAGCAGCGACTCGAAGCCGTCGGCGTCCAGCGGGGTCAGGCGCACCTCATAGATGATCAGACCGTCTCTTTCGCCTTTGCGATAGACCCCGGCTTCGGCTTGTGGGTCCGCTAATGCGTGTTGTTCCTTGGCGGATTTGATCAGCCGGTTCAGTTTTTTGGTGCGAGTTTTAGGTTCTGGCTCGGTCAGTACCTCAAGCGCTGCGTCTTCGAGCAGTTGGCCGGCGGCATTCTGGGCGCTGGCGGTGACGGGGGAATCAAATTCACCGGTAGTCGGTTCGAACTTTTCTAAGCGGCGAGCTGCGCTCAGCGACTCGCGCGGGTCCGGGCCAACGGTATTAAACCGCTGGGCAAGTGCCGTGAATTGTGCGGGGCAGCGGTTACCTTGGGCATCGAACTGGCAAATCATCAGGTGGGAGTCGTTCACCCTGCGTCGGGCTTCAAAAAAGTCTAGGTTCAGCCAAGCGGCGAGCACCTCGGGCGCGCCCTTAAAGCTGGGGCGGGAAGCGGTGAGAACCGGCGGCGCTGCTAGATCACAGGCGTTGGCACGCAAGGCGTCAAGCTCGGTGATGTCTAGTTGGTGGGCGCCGGTGGCCTCGATCAGGTGGGCGCAGTGAATTTGGGTGCGCACGGTCTCATGAGCTAGCGCCTCGGTGTCGGAGGCCAGTAGCAGTGCGGCCCGGGGCTCGGCCAAGGAAGTTAGCTTGGTGCGAATGGCGGATTGAAGTTCCGGGGCAAACGCGGACAGGGCGAGCAGCTCGGAGGTGGAAAGCGCCTCCAAGTCGGCCAAGGTTGTGTGCAGCTCGGTGAGCAGCTGCATGATCCGCGTTGTCATAAAGCTAGTGTGCGCGCAGCGCCGAGCCTGGGATTTAGCTGCGCTGCCGGATGTGGAAAAGACTAACGGCGGCGGATAGAACGGGTCACGGTGAAGGTTGCATTGCGCGCCAGCTGTGTGGTGGGGCCGATGCGACGGGTCAGCTCGCTGCGGTAGCGCAGGTGTGAGTTGAACACGCACAGTAGCTCGCCGCCGTCGGCAAGGACGCGGGCGGCCTCATCGAACAACTTTAACGCGATCCCCGCGTGCACGGTGTTGCCGATGTGAAACGGCGGGTTCAACGTGATTAATGTGGCGCTGGCCGGTGCATGGCGGCTCAGTCCGTCGTCTTGCACCGCGGTGATCCGCTCGGATAGTCCGTTGGCGTGCGCGGATAATCCGGAGGAGGTGACCGCGGAGGCCGAATGATCCGAGGCGTCGATGAGCAACCGTGGGTGGGTGAGCGCCGCATAAACACCGATGGAACCGTTGCCGCAGGCAAGATCGAGCAAGCTGGCGTGCCCGCTGAGATCTGGAAGGTTTTCCAACAACAGTCGGGTGCCCGGATCCAAGCGTTGTGCCCCGAAAGTGGCGGCCCCGGCACGCAGCGTGAATTCGGTCCCATTAACCGTGTGGGTGGCGCTGCGTGGGTAGTCGCGGGTGGACGCGTCCGGCTGCGGGGTACTGGCGGAAAGTACGCGCGCCTTCTGCCGGGCTAGGGATACATCGAGCGTGGAAAAATATTTGCTGAGCGTCTCATTCATCGCGCGGTTCATATGCTTGAGCATCCCGCCGGCATGCACGATGACCGTGGGGTCGCAGGCGGCGGCGATGGCCGCGGCCTGCTCGTCGAGCACGTCAAGACCGCGCGGCAGGCGTAGCAACACCAACGACGCATCTTGGGCCACGGAATCGAGAGGAAAAAATTCCACGAAGTTGACCGCGTGCGGGGCGAGGGCTTGCAGATTGGCGGTGATCGCGCGCCGGGAAGTCAGCGAATCGGTATGCACCCGCAGCGCGGTGGCACCGGCCGCTAGGGCACCCAGGGTCAACGCGCCGTAGTGATCGCCGATGATGGACACGGTGTGTGGCCAGTGCGTGACGGTATCGAGCATAAGCCGGTCCGCGGCGTCGTGGGCAAAGAGGTTTTGTCCCTCAACCTCGGGCCAGCGGCGCAGTGTGTTCAGCAGTTCGTGAGTCATGAATCCAGCCAGGTGGTGTGGCCGGCGCGGAGCAATCCGGCGCCGGAGGTGAGTGTGGCGATAAAAGTGTGTAGTTCTTCGGTGGCGGCCGGTTCATCGTTGATGCCGATGCTCAGTACCGCATGGGCGTCGCCCCAATGGGTGTCGCCGAGTTGATAGCCGGCGGAGCGCAGCTCATTTTCCCAGCGTGCGGCCCACCCATGATCGGCGGACAGCTCAAAGATGCGTAGTCGCTGTACGGTGCAAAGGCTCGCGTGGGCTAACGCCTGAGAGACCGAATCCGAGTACGCGCGCACCAGTCCGCCGGCGCCGAGCTTGATGCCGCCAAAGTAGCGTACGGTCACCGCGAGGATATCGGAAAGATCTGTCCCACTGCCGGTGTCGCGTTTTGCCAGCGCTTCAAGCATCGGCAGCCCGGCGGTTCCCGAGGGTTCGCCGTCGTCGTTGGAGCGCTGAGTCATTCGATCCGGACCAAGAATGAAGGCGCTGCAGTGGTGGCGGGCGTCAAAATGGGTTTTGCGTAAGGCCGCGATGTGGGCGCGGGCCTCGGCCTCGGTCTGCACCCGGTATAAGTAGGTGATGAAGCGCGAACGCTTAATTTCGATCTCATGCACCGCGTCGACACGAAGCGTCGTGTAGCTAGTCGCGGCCGAGTCGTTGGTGTTCATCGTACTTAGTTTATAGGGTGGTAGACATGATCCATGTGGGACTGACCGGCGGCGTGGCTTCCGGCAAATCGGCAGTAGCAGCACAATTAGCCAAACTGGGCGCGGTAGTGATCGACGCGGATAAGCTCGCCCGTGAGGTTGTGGCGCCCGGAACTGACGGGTTAGCCCAGATCCGGCAGGCCTTTGGCCAAGCAGTTTTTAGCCCTGACGGTTCGCTGGACCGGGCGGCCCTCGGTGCGCTGGTCTTCAGCGACGAGGCGCAACGACTGACGCTGAACGCGATCGTGCACCCATTGGTACGCGCCGAGGCTAACCGTCTGCGTGCGGCCGCCGCCAACGAAGCGGTGGTGGTCGAGGACATCCCATTGCTCGTCGAATCTGGGCAAGCGGATCGTTTTGATCAGGTTCTGGTGGTGCAGGCACCACCCGAAGCACGGATTCGCCGGATGGTTGAAGACCGGGGGTGGAGCGTGGCCGAGGCCAAATCCCGGATGGCCGCGCAGGCCAGTGACGCGGATCGCGCGGCGATCGCCGATCATTTGCTGATAAATGATGGCACACTTGAACAACTCCAAGCGCACGTGAGCGAACTATTTGAGAAGGAACTAAACCGCTGATGCAGAAAATTTCGAAGTGGACGATGCTCGCCAGTTTTGCCGTGGCACTAGTGCTCTGGTTGGGCTTTGGCGGCCGCGCCGAATTTGTTGCCTCGGCTGGTCCTTACTCACCGGTGGTTTATATCTCCGGATGGATTGCCCTGCTCGGATTGCTCGCTGCCACCGTGCTTACCGTGGGTTTCTTCGGCGCTCAGATCCGCCGGACCGCTACGCGCAACGCGATTCGCACCGGAATGCGCCTCGGCGGCAAGTAATTTCACGTTCAGCGTGCACACAGGCGTAGGCGAGTGTCGGTTGCGCTGGTTATGCTGGAATCATGAGTCTTGCCCAGCCGATTAAACGTGTAGTAGCTCCCTTCGAAGTCATCAGCGATTATGTTCCGGCGGGGGACCAGCCCACGGCGATTAAAGAGCTGACCGAACGGATCAACGGCGGCGAAAAAGATATCGTGTTGCTCGGTGCCACCGGTACCGGTAAGTCCGCGACCACCGCCTGGCTGATCGAACAGGTACAACGCCCCACCTTGGTGCTGGTGCAAAATAAGACGCTCGCCGCACAGCTAGCCAATGAATTCCGCGAGCTGATGCCAAATAACGCGATCGAATACTTCGTGTCTTATTACGACTACTACCAGCCCGAAGCGTATGTGGCACAGACCGATACCTTCATCGAGAAAGACTCCTCGGTCAACGAAGAGGTAGAACGGCTACGCCACTCGGCGACTAACGCGTTGCTTACCCGCAGAGACGTGATCGTGGTGGCAACGGTCTCCTGCATTTACGGCTTGGGTACGCCGGAAGAATATGTGGCCGGCATGGTGACGGTGCGCAAAGGCGAAGAATTAAACCGCGATGCGATGCTTCGCCAGTTCGTTAACATGCAGTACACGCGCAACGACATGGACTTCCATCGAGGAACCTTCCGGGTGCGTGGGGATACGGTGGAGATCATCCCGATGTATGAGGAGCAGGCGCTACGCATCGAGTTTTTCGGTGACGAAGTCGAAGCAATCTACACCCTGCACCCGGTGACCGGTGAAGTGATCCGCGAAGAAACCGAGATGTACATTTTCCCGGCTAGCCACTATGTTGCCGGTGCCGAGCGCATGCACAAGGCGATTAAAACTATCGAAGATGAGCTGGCGGCTCGGCTTAAAGAACTTGAATCGCAAAATAAGCTCGTCGAAGCCCAGCGGTTGCGCATGCGCACCACCTATGACCTGGAAATGATGGAGCAGATGGGCTTCTGCAATGGCATCGAAAACTATTCACGGCATATTGATGGACGTGAATCGGGCAGTGCACCACACTGTTTGCTAGATTATTTCCCCGATGATTTTTTGATGGTCATCGATGAGTCTCATGTCACCGTGCCGCAGATTGGTGCGATGTATGAAGGTGATATGTCGCGTAAGCGAACCTTGGTGGAGCACGGCTTCCGACTTCCTTCGGCTATGGATAACCGACCTTTGAAGTGGGACGAGTTCTTGGAACGCATCGGGCAGACCGTGTATCTTTCGGCGACCCCGGGCAAATATGAGCTGGGCAAGGCCGATGGTTTTGTGGAACAGATTATTCGCCCAACAGGCCTGATCGACCCTGAAATCATCGTGAAGCCAACCAAGGGTCAAATTGATGACCTGCTCGATGAGATCCGCATGCGCGTGGATCTCAATGAGCGCGTGTTGGTGACCACACTGACCAAACGGATGGCCGAGGACCTGACTGACTACCTCACCGAACATCAGGTTCGTGTGCAATACCTGCACTCAGACGTTGATACGATCCGCCGTGTGGAGTTGCTGCGTGAATTGCGCATGGGCTCCTACGACGTGTTGGTGGGAATTAACCTGCTGCGTGAGGGGCTGGATCTACCTGAGGTGTCCTTGGTCGCGATTCTGGATGCCGACAAGCAGGGGTTCTTGCGTTCGGCGACCTCGCTGATTCAGACCATCGGCCGTGCTGCGCGTAACGTGTCCGGCCAGGTGATCATGTATGCGGACAAGATCACCGATGCGATGGACAAGGCCATTGACGAGACCAATCGTCGACGCGAGATCCAGCGGGCACATAATACGAAGCACGGCATCGATCCGACTCCGTTGCGCAAGAAGATTGCCGATATCACCGATCAGCTGGCCCGTGAGGATGCAGACACTCAGGAGTTGCTGAACAACAACCGGCTGGCCAAGGACGCGAAGCGCACGAAGTCCTCGAAGATTCGTCAGGATGGTTTGGCGGCCGCCCCGGCGGAGGACCTGTTGGGTCAGATCGAAGAGATGACCGCTCAGATGCATGCCGCCGCGGCGGAACTGCAGTTCGAACTGGCGGCACGTATTCGCGACGAGGTGGGCGAGCTAAAGAAGGAATTGCGTCAAATGAAAGACGCTGGCCACGCGTAACACGATGTTAACCTTAGCTAGTTAAAGCGTGTTTGATAAGTGATTATACCGTTTTGTCAGGTTAACAGAGAGGAGCTGGAAGTGCGTGATGGCACGTATCACGCGTCATGGATAAGGCTTGTGCGCTAGACTTAACTCTCGTACGTAGGGGAGTATCCCAAATGCTGTGAACGTCAACACGCGAACCATCGAAGCTTCGCCGGGCGCAGCAGCCGAACAAGAACTAGTTCTTGACGGCGGAGAGACTTGCGAATCTTTGTCCTAACCTTACGACGAAAGGCTACTCTTCTATGGGTGCTTCAGGGTTAACACTCCAGTTTGAAATCATTGCCTTGGTGGCGCTCTGCGTTGTCTTGCTGCTTGATTTGCTCTATGTGGTCAAGCGACCGCACGAACCATCGATGAAGGAAGCCGGAATTTTTGTTGGCTTCTACATCGCACTGGCAATAATTTTCGGTGGCATTGTCTGGTGGCAGGCAGGCTCCCAGCTAGGCCAGGAGTTCTACGCCGGCTGGATTACCGAATACTCGTTGTCGATTGACAACCTCTTTGTCTTCATCATCATCATGACCCGCTTTGCCGTGCCGCGTAAGTACCAGCAAGAGGTGCTGATGTTCGGCATCATCATCGCTCTGGTGCTGCGCGCAATCTTCATCATCGCCGGCGCTGCGATGATCGAACACTTCTCCTGGGTCTTCTACATCTTCGGCGCGTTCCTGCTGTGGACCGCGTGGCACCAGCTGAAGGACGCTGACGATGAGGACGAAGAAAGCGATAGCGGTCTGGTCAAGAAGCTGACCAGCAAGATGCCATTCGCCAAGGAATACGACGGCAATAAGCTGCGTACCGTCGTGGACGGCAAGAAGCTGTTCACCCCTATGGTGATGGTCTTCATTACCATCGGCATGACCGACCTGCTGTTCGCAGTGGACTCGATTCCAGCGATCTTCGGTCTGACCAACTCGGCGTTTATCGTCTTCACCGCGAACATCTTCGCGCTGATGGGTCTGCGTCAGTTGTACTTCCTGCTCGGTGGGTTGATGAACCGTCTGGTCTTCCTGAAGCACGCACTGAGCTTCATCTTGGCGTTCATCGGCGTCAAGTTGGTGCTCCACGCACTGCACACCAACGAACTGCCATTCATCAATGGTGGTGAAGGCTTCGCTTGGGCTCCAGAAATTCCAACCAGCATCTCGCTGATTGTTATTCTGGCGACCATCGTGATCGCTACGGTCTTGTCGCTGTGGACCCCGCTGGGTCGTAACGCGGCAGCCAAGGTCGAGGCAGCAGAGGCCGAGAAGGCAGCTGCTAAGGCTTCAATCGAAGGTGAGCAGGAGTCGGGCAAGTAACGACAACAAGCTATAAAGAATACCCACCGTAGCTGCTTCTCCAAGCAGCTACGGTGGGTATTCTTTAGTGTTAAATGAATCTGGAGCGTGACTCACCGATGCGGCTGAGTCACGCTCCAGACTGCTGTAAGCGGTGTTAGTTCGTCGGGGTGAGGATGATGCGCAGTGGTGCGAGCAGTGCCTCTTCCTCGGCTGGGAGTCCGAAGGTCTCGGCCAGCATCACGATGAACGCTGAACCCATGGTCGGGTGCAACATGTGGTGGTTGGTGTAGACCAACGGGATTTCGTCTTCGTCCTCGTCGGGGTCCACCTCGTAGGCTTCGGTGTCGATTGGACGTGCCAGCACCAAGTGGTCGCCGTTTTCTACGAACAGTAGTTCATAGCGGTAACCATCTTCGTAGAGCAGAATGCTGTTTGGCTTATCTGAGGGACCGAAGTACTCAGGGTTTTCGGCAACGAATGGCAGTTCGGAAACTTCTTGCCAATTTACCGCCAGGTTCACGAAGTCGGTGAGCCGCTCGGCGAAGTCCTCGGCGGTGAGTGGGTACTCAGGGTCGAAGGTGTATACCGGTTCAAAATCGGCGTCCGAATCGTCTAACGCTGGGGTGGTGACAAAGAATGCCTCGCCATGGAGCACGAGTGCGAAGTCGATGTCAGAATCTACAAACTTGTAGACCAATCCATCTTCATCGGCGCGGTCTAAAGCAATGTTGTATGGCACGTGGGCGGCTGCGATGATGCCGTCCAACTCTTCGACCTTCGAGACCAGATCGGCTGGAACATCGACACCATTAATACTGTTTCCCATAGTGTTCCTTTCGACCTTTATGACGGGCAAGATGCCCTTATGCGAAACCTAGCACGGCGGTAGTGGCAACGTGTAACAAGCCACTCCGTGCGCTTGGTCTGACGCGAAACAAGAACCGAGAAGTTGCCCCTCGCTCTTGCTTGTGTGCCAGTCTAACCATGTGCTGGCACCTGCGATAGCCACTAGCCTGCGTTGGCGGCCGCCTCGGGATCTTCACCGTTGGTCATTGCTAGTAGGCGGCGGAAGATTGCAGGTCCTTCGTCGCCGATTCCATCGTGGTGGAATTCCTCGGTGACCCAGGCCTGCAGCCCGTTGACTTGGGAAGCGGTGCGCAAGGAAAGTTCGCGGTCCACATAAACATCGTCGTGATAAACCGCAGCCGCCACCGGAACCGTATTCTGCGAAAGGACATCCAGATCGTAGAGTGGCCCGAAATGTTCGTGCTCAGCTAAAATTCTTGCCACCTCTTCGAAGGGCCGGAGTACCGGATCGTCGGTGAAATGCCAGCGATAGATCATCTCTCCGGTCAAAAGTGGGGTGTCCGAATGTTCTGTGAAATCCGGGAATTCTTCCATGACGGACTCGGCGGCCCAATTGGTAGCCGCGCCTTGCGCATAAATGGTTTCATGCATCAGCGCGTAGAGCGGGTTCGTAGCGAAAGAGGCCTGAGCGTAGAGGGTTGCCAAGAAGGTGTCGGAAAGTCGTTCTCCACCTGGAGTCGATACGAAGGCTTCTTCAAAGACATGGTGCAACAGGTGTACTCGAGTATTGCCACCTAAGAACATTCCCAGCATCTGCACCAAAGGCACGGTGACTTTGCGACCGTCGGGCAACAACTCGTCGTCGTTGTGCCTCAGGTGCTCATAAATTTTGTGCAACGTATCAAAATCCTGCGGGTACCAGGAGAAGTACTCACGGTTACGTTCGGCCATGCGCTGATAGGTGGCGCGGTAGACAGTCTGCGCATCACCGTCCAATGAAGCCAGGCCCCCGGTGACTAAACACCGCTCCAACGAGTGAGGGAACATGGAGAGATACGTCAGCGTGCAGAAGCCACCATAGCTCTGACCCAAGGTGCTCCACTTGTTGATAGCTAAGTGTTCGCGCAGTGCCTCTGCATCACGAACGATTGAGTCCGCGCGGAAGTGTGACAAGTAGCGGGCCTGAGCTGCTGCGTCGCCGCGAAGCCCCAAAGACTGGCGGTTAGCAGGGGTGGAGAGGCCAGTGCCACGCTGATCTAGTAGCAGTACGCGGAAGTTTTTGGCAGCTTCGGCTAGCCAGCCCGACAAGGAGCCGGGGCGCGGTGATTTACCGCCGGGGCCGCCTTGCAAGAATAGCAACCAAGGCTTTGACTCATCGGTGCTAATTTCGCGGGCGAAGACGGTGATTTTTTCACCGTTTGGGTCATGATGATCTAGGGGAACTTCAATACGGTGTTCGGTGACATCCATGCCGCGGTAGTGAATCATCGAGCCATCTCCTGTAGTGCGTCGCCGTCCAGCCGGCGGGTGCTCCAGCCGTCCATGGTGGACGAACCGATCGAATCATAGAATCCAATGGCTGGAGCGTTCCAGTCAAGAACGGCCCATTCCATTCGGCGGTAGCCGCGATCTATGCAAATTTGTGCGAGTGTCTTCAACAGTGCGGTTCCGGTTCCTTCACCACGTTCACTGTCACGAACGTAGAGGTCTTCCAAATGAATACCGTGACGCCCTTCCCACGTGGAGTACGTCAGAAACCACATCGCGATACCGACCAGCTGGCCTGACTCATCCTCGGCGACGTGCGTGAATACCTTCGGGTCTGCGCCGAAAAGGTGCTTTTCCAGCTCGTCGACGGTGTTTTTGACCGCGTCTGGTTCCTTCTCGTAGACCGCTAGTTCGTGGATTAATTCCAGGATCTGGGGGCAGTCTGTAAGGCGCGCTTCTCTGATTGTGCTCATGTGTTTAAGCTTACCGCCGTCATGTAGCTATATCGTCGGTGACCAGTCCTAAGGTTGAATTCATGATGGGTGGACACCACGCCATGAGCGGCGCGGCCGCCTGGCTTGCAATAACAACTCCGGTAACGGTTGGTTCGATGAATCTTGGATTCGGCGTACTCCATATGGAGCGGTGGGAAACCTTGGCCGGCGCGATCGTTTGCGCCGGGGCAGCGTTGCTTCCCGACGCGGACCATCACAAGGCGACGATTGCGCGTTCCTTGCCACCGATTTCAAATATGGTGACTCGGATGATCGGTAAGGTTGCTGGCGGACACCGTAACGGTACCCACTCAATCTTGGGGATCTTGTTCTTTATATTTATTGCCTGGTTGGCTGATTCTTGGTCAACGGAAGTGGACCAACTGGGGGTGGTCTATCCCGGGGCGGCGCTCTTCGCGATCTTGCTGATTTCCTTCGCGGTAAAGAGCGTGAAGTTCATGCCTCCGCTTTTGTGTTGGGTGATTGCGTTGGCTGCTGGCGCGTTTGTTGGAATGAACGCACCGGATGAGAGAGCTTGGTTTCCGCTGGCGGTCACCGTTGGGGTGATCGTTCACATCGTGGGGGATATGCTCACCATTGGCGGTTGCAACCTGTTGTGGCCGATCAAGATTGGCGCGCCTCGCTGGTTCCGCAAGCTACCGGTGATCGGTGACTGCTGGAAAGCGAACGGACGCGTAGCACTTCCGATCCTTGCCGAAACCGGATCGAAAGCGGAATGGATCCTTGCCAGCCTCCTGACTTCCTATGTCGCAGTTGCGATAATTCTGACCTAGCTTGAGCGTTCGTATTCGGTGATGCTGACTCCCGATTCGAAGTTTCGGGTACGGGTGTGGCTAAACGGAAACGGCTGGTAACTTGCCTGCCCGAACAGCGCAATGCCCGAGCCAAAAACCAACGGGTTGCGTTTGAGGACGAGCCGATCAATTTCAGGTAGCAGCTCGCCTGCTAGCGCTCCGCCGCCACAAAGGTAGATGTCCAAGCCGGATTCCTGTTTCAACTCGCGGATCCTGGCCAGTGGATCATGAGTAAGTTCGACATTCTCCGGCACGGTGCGCGCATTTCTGGATGCGACGATCTGATGCAAATGCGCGTAGGGGTTATCTATTCCGCCACTGATTTCTGGGTTGTAGGTATTCCACCCCATGATGACGGTGTCAAAGATCGTGTGGGGAGCAGCGAGCCCCAAAGCTTGCTGCACGTGGGAAGGAACGGCATCGGTGTATTCTCCGAGCACCACGTGCATATGGTCACCTTCGACAGGGAAAGCTGAAGGATCGCCATTAGGCGCGGCGATGTATCCATCGAGGCTCACCGCTACATAGTAAACGAGCTTGCGTGGCATTTTTGGCTCCGCCCAATAGTGGATAAAATCCACGACAAATCCTAGAGCAGGATTCTTAAGGTGTACAGAGAACGACAAAAAGGACATCGATTTCAACTTTGACTTCATACCGTCCCGTTAAAGTTTCCACCTACGGCCGAAACCAGTAACGGTTGCGCTGGGCTGTGGAAACACCCTTAGAAACGGCTCAGTCTCAAGAGGAATTACGCCAACGTTCAGTAGCAGTTTGGCTTGACGGAGCCGCCACGCATCGAGGATCTATCGCGACCAAGATTAGAAATCTATATGCTGCCCGGGGCAGCGACTTTCGGTACTGTTCATCAGTCGATGTGCTGATAGTCCATGGCAGGATTAATCTTGTGAACAACATCTTTCTGACGGGACAGCTGATTTGCCACGACGTCGATGAAATTGCAATTGTTGTGGAATTTTTGCCTAAGCATATTGAGCTGACACGTGCTGAGCTTGGATGCGTCTTCTTCGAGGTGAACCAAACTGACGACCCGATGGTATGGGATGTCGCGGAGTGTTTTCGCGACGCAGCATCCTTTGAGCTGCATCAAAGCCGAGTGCAATCCAGTGATTGGGGACGAGCCACGACAGGAATGAAACGACAATACTCAGTGTCAGGATTTTAGAAGCAGTGTCCTCGCTGCCTGGCCCTTGTTGGAGGCTTCAGAATCTTCAGTGACCGAAATGGCTACTGGTTTGAGGCGTGCACGGCCGGTGAATTTGTCGCTCACAACGGCGCAGCTTAAAACCTGGTCGGTTGGCTTCGCCCGGTCCTCGTTGGCCCCGGAGTGCGAACAGCTAGCCATGCGTTGCCGAACTATGGAGAATCGAAGCGGCTCCTCTTGGCCTCATCAGAGTGTTCAGGAGCAGGAGTGCCTGCACAATTACTCGGATGGATCAATGACACGGCTGGGTCTTAGGAATGTCGCCGACCTGCTTTGCGTGACTGCCAACAGTTACGCTTTTAGAATGGTTCCTTTGATTCAGCCTGCCTTGGATGCTTCGGAATATCGGCTGCGTCCATTTACATTGCAAGATGCTGGATTGGTTCGGCAAGCTTCGCTCGACCCACTGATTCCGCTCATCACTACTGTTCCCGCCAACGCTGCAGATGAAGAAATAGTCGATTACATCGGACGGCAACATCAGCGACTTGTTACTCATTCCGGATACTCTTTCGCCATCGCGGATGCAAAAACCGATCAAGCCGTGGGCCAAATCGGCCTGTGGCTGAAAAACATCGATCAGGGTCGGGGCAGCGTTGGCTACTGGGTTGGTGCGGCTCACCGGAATAAAGGGATAGTCTCTAGTGCCCTAGATGCCTTATCAACGTGGGCAATTGCCCGGCGGGACATTCACCGTCTCGAACTCTATGTGGAACCATGGAATGAAGGCTCTTGGCGAGCGGCGGAGCGGTGTGGATACACGCGTGAAGGGCTGCTGCGTAGCTGGCAGGAAGTCGGCGGGCTGCGTAAAGACATGTACATGTACTCACGCCTCAAATAAAGAGCATTCAAGCGGTGCCACTTGAAAAAGCTTGAGTTCGTGCCATGGCCTTGCTGTCTAAAAAGTTTCCCTCCGTTTCCACTGGCTGCTCAGAAGATCCTGTGAGCCATTACGCAGGACCCTCAACAGAGGACAGTCTTCAGCGATTGATCTTGGCTGTAAAGTGAGGTGCTATGCCGCTGGGACGAGAGTATCGGAAGCTTTGGGCTGGAAACGCCGCTTCAAATTCCGGGGATGGCATAAACTTCGTTGCCATTCCACTTCTGGCTACCGCACTTACCTCTGATCCCGTGCTGATTGCAGGCCTATCGATGGCCTATACGGCGGCAAAGCTCATGGTGGTTCTGCCCATCGGCGCGTTTGTGGATCGGCTAGACCGCAAAACCATTCTGTGGATCGCCAATCTCAGTCGAAGCATTCTCTTGATCGCACTGGCGGTAGTAGTAGTTAGCGGGGCAGGGTCAATCGCCGCACTCTACGTAGTCTTTAGCCTAATAGGCATCCTAGAGACAGCAGCAGACAACTCGGCACTATCGATATTGCCGTCAGTTGTTGGTAGCAAAGACTTGGATAAGGCCAACAGTCAGATTACGGCGACTCAACTTATCGCTGATGAATTCATTGGACCACCCACTGGGGGCCTATTATTTGCTGCCGCAGTATCGTTACCCATTGCAATCACGGGTAGCGCCTACGCTGCGGCGGCGCTATTTTTCTTGGGAATGACCGGCACCTTCCGAGCTAAGCCCCGAACGAAACAGCCTCCTTCGTTGCGCCGCGAAGTGTTCGAAGGTGGTGCATGGCTCGTTCGACACAAGTTATTACGTTCCTTGGCTATCGTCAGCGGGTTAGTCAGCATCGCATATATGATGCCGTTTTCTATCCTTGTCCTCTTCGCCGAGGACGTCTTGGGGCTTGGCTCCGCGGGCTATGGTCTTTTACTTTCTGTATCGGCGCTCGGCGGACTTCTTGGATCAGCCATTGCCTCAAGGCTGCGACGTAAATTCGGATACGCGGCCATGACGACAGGAAGCTTATGCCTTGGATCAGTTAGCCTGTTTGCCATCTATCTGACCGATATTCCATGGTTGGTGGCAGCGCTACTGGCCGTTTACATTTTGCATGCCGTGCTTTTTGGTATCTGTGTCAGTTCGTTGCGCCAACGGTTGGTCCCGGATGAACTACGTGGAAGGGTCAACGCCGTCACCAAATTGTTTGGACTTGCTGGTCTTACTATCGGCGCTGGTCTCGGAGGGATATTGGCAACGGTGGGCAGTCTGGCAACTCCGTTCCTCGCTGGAGCGCTTGTCTTTATCGTTTGTGCACTGGTTGTATGGCCGAGTCTGCGGAATTGGGAAAATAGAAGTTCTTCGCTCGAATGACATTCGTTCGACACGAAGGTTACTTGTAGCAGAGGAGGTTCTTAAATTTTCGGGGTCCCGATATTGACGAGATAATGGCTGAGGGAGACTCCCATGTTCTTTGGATCGAGATGAGGGCCACTCTGCGCGGGGACTGACCACACAGGTGAAGCTGCGCCTCGTTGCAGTTCGAGTGCGGAAAGAATTCATTAGGCAGTCGCGCTCCGCATACGCATTGTCCCGGCGGTCTCCCTGGGGCAGCACGGCGATATTGATAGCCACAAATGAAGAAACTTCCATGTGCCGCAGTAGCATCCGGGAGCCGCTGGTATCTACGTGTCATGTCTGAGAACGGTACCGGCCCTGTACCTTCGTCTAGAACACTACTGTTGTCTTACTCGTCCCCAAAAAACCGAGTTAAGAGTATGGCATGAAGCAACAACGGACGTATCACGTCGATTCGTGGCGCCACCAGAGTAAGAAGTAGCTTCAGAGTCGGAAAAGCACCCGTCTGCCGCAGTCGAGTCCGGGAAGTCAGCGCCTTTACGGATCTCAGATGAGAACTGTGCCGGACGTATTTCTTCATGCCATAAGTATCTTCGAACATCTGATGCCGCGAAAATTTTTCTCGCGTGGGGACATCAAACGAGACAAGAGCACTGTTGGAAGGTAGCCGGCAAAGTCTGGGCAGATAGGAATACCGAGCACGAGAAGTAGCTCCTATATGCCGCAGCAGTCACCGGGATCTTACGTCCTTGACTAAGAAAGGTATCGGTCGCGTTGCTTCTTCATCCACGACTGTCCAAAACCGTGAAACGCCAAGCCCACGGGAGGGAGGCATAAATCCGGGTTTAAGGTTGGTTGCCGTCCACCTTCGGAGCCCAGCTCACATAGAGTAATCCGGTGCCAACGAGCACCAGTCCCACCTGGAGAAGCGTGGGGATGAAGCCTTCAACGGTGAAGAGCACTGCGTAGTTGCTGATCAGGGCGAGCCATGCGATAAACATGACGAGGCTGCCGAGCATGCGCAGTCGAATGCGATCCATGGCCACGACCATACCGTCGCGGAGGCACGAAAGTACTCCATATTAAGCGAATATTTCGTGAACTGTGAACGTCTAATCCATGCGTCCTACGCCGGTCACCGTGACCACCGGATATCCGGCCTCATCCGAGGCGTCTAGGGAGATGGTTGCGTTGATTCCCCAGTCGTGGTTTTCTTCCGGATCGGCAAAAATCTGACGTACCTCCCAGATACGATTTGGCTTCTCATTGATCACGAAGAGGTTCGAGCCGCGGCCGTTAGGGCCATCGTCGATATCTTCGTGTTCTTCGAAGTAGCTATCCAGCGCCTCGGCCCAGGCATCTGAATCAAAACCGTTGTGCCCATCAAGTTCGCCCAGCGCCTGATCCTGCTCGTCGGCGAAGAGCTTGACGCGGCGGAACATTTCGTTGCGAACCATCACCTTGAAGGCACGCACATTGGTGGTGAGCTTATCCGGTGCTGGGGGAGTGATCTCGGTTTCTTCGTGCAGCTCACCGCGCGAGAGTTCCTCCCACTCATCCAGGAGTGAGGAGTCGATTTGGCGGATCAATTCGCCGAGCCACTCGATGAGGTCTTCCAGATCTTCGCGCAGCGAATCCTGCGGCACCGTTTGGCGCAAGGCCTTGTAGGCGTCGGTGAGGTAGCGCAGTAGTACGCCCTCTGAGCGAGCCAGCTGGTAATACTGAACGAAGTCTGAGAAGCCCATGGCCCGCTCGTACATGTCTCGCACCACGGACTTCGGCTGAAGCTCGAAGTCTGCAAGCCACGGGGCACCGGACCGGTACTGTTCGAAGGCCGCTTCAAGCTTTTCGGCCAGTGGCTGAGGGTAGGTGACTTCTTCCAAAGCTGCCATACGCGCGTCGTAGTCCAGCCCGTCCGCCTTCATCGCGGCAACGGCTTCACCGCGGGCCTTCTTCTCTTGGCCAGAAAGCACCTGACGCGGCTTCTCCAAGGTTGCCTCGATGACCGAAACCACGTCTAGTGCATAGCTTGGAGAGTCGGGGGAGAAGAGCTCCAGCGCTGCCAGAGCGAAAGGCGAGAGCGGCTGGTTCAGTGCAAAGTTCTGCTGAAGGTGCACCGTCAGCTCGTAGTAGTTGCCGTAGACATCGGGTTCATTGCGGCGAACCACCACACCGGTGGCGATCAGCTCGCGCAGAATGCCTAGGGCGCGTAACTTCAGCTTCCGCTGAGACGCCGGTGTTTCATGATTCTCGGTGAGGATGCGCTTGGCTGCTTCGAAGGCGTTATCTTCGCGTTCCAGCAGGTTCAGTAGCATCGAGTGGGAGACCTGGAAGGAAGACTTCAGCGTTTCCGGATCCGCATGCACGATTTTGTCGTAGGTTTTCTCGCCCCAGGTGACGAAGTTCTGTGGTGGCTTTTTCTTGGGGATCTGCTTGAGTTTGGAGGAGCCTTCGCCGTGCTTCTTCAGCGCCTTTTCCATGGCTTTGTGATTTTCAATGGCATGCTCGGGAGCCTGCACCATTACGGTGCCCGCGGTATCGAAACCTGCGCGTCCGGCGCGTCCGGCAATCTGATGGAATTCACGGGCGTTGAGGGTGCGGGTACGTGTGCCGTCAAATTTGGACAGCGCGGTCATGAGCACGGTGCGGATTGGCACATTGATACCGACACCCAGGGTGTCGGTGCCGCAGATGACCTTGAGCAGCCCGGCCTGAGCGAGCTGCTCAACCAACCGGCGGTACTTAGGCAGCATGCCTGCGTGGTGCACTCCGATGCCATGGCGGACCAGACGGTTCAGCGTCTTACCGAACCCGGCTGCGAATCGGAAGCCTGCTACCAGCTCAGCGATGCGGTCTTTTTCCTCGCGGGTGCATACATTGATGCTCATCAGCCCGGTGGCACGATCGATCGCGTCCAACTGCGAGAAATGCACAATGTAGATGGGGACCTGCTGTGTTTTGATCAGTTCCTCGACGGTTTCCTGTACCGGGTCCAACGAGTAGTAGAAATGCAGGGGGATGGGACGCTCGGAGTGGGCAACGGTGACCGTAGTCTTCCCGGTACGCTCTTCGAGCTCCTTTTCGAAGCGCGAGACATCGCCCAAGGTGGCGCTCATCAGCAAGAACTGCGACTGCGGCAGTTCAATCAATGGTAGCTGCCAAGCCCAACCACGCTGTGGGTCAGCGTAGAAGTGGAACTCATCCATGATGACCACGCCGACATCGGCCCGTGAGCCTTCACGCAAGGCGATGTTAGCCAAGATCTCAGCGGTACAGCAGATGATCGGAGCGTCGGCGTTCACCGAGGAATCACCGGTGACCATGCCAACGTTTTCGGCACCGAAGATCTTACATAGGTCGAAGAACTTCTCCGAGACCAGTGCCTTGATCGGTGCGGTGTAGAAGCTGATTTCATCGCGGGCCATTGCGTAGAAGTGCGCGGCAATGGCGACTAAGGACTTACCTGAGCCGGTGGGCGTCGCCAAAATGACGTTGCTTCCGGCGGCCAAGGCCATGGATGCCTCGTCCTGGGCTGGGTACAAGTCAATGCCACGGGTGGTTACCCAGCGGCCAAATGATTCGTAAATCTCGTCGTCGGAAACGTTCTTGGCATCTGCAGGCAGGTAATCGGTGAGCAACATGATGTTCTAAGCCTATCTCGTTGAGAAGTGTGACCGGGCGCTAGTGCGGTAAGTAGTGTGGGGCTAGGCTGACAAACATGAAGTGGGGTCCGAGCAAATACACCGAATTCGCCAATTACCGAGGACGTCCCTACGAAGACCTACTAGGTCAGTTAGGCGAAATCACACCCCAAAGGGTCGTAGACTTGGGCTGTGGGCCAGGCAATAAGACGAGCCTATTGGCGCAGCGTTGGCCCGCCGCACAGGTAACCGGGCTGGATTCCTCCCCGGAGATGATCACCCAGGCTCAAGACACGGCACGTCTAACCAATCTGGACTTTGAGCTGGTTGATGTCCGCCAGTGGCACCCCAACGACGAAGTTGATCTGCTCTTTTCAAACGCAATGCTGCAGTGGTTGCCTGAACACCGCGACTTATTAAAGACGTGGCTCAAGGATTTGAAGACCGGAGCCCACGTGGCTATACAGGTGCCGGGCAACTTCGGCTCTGCATCACACGTGGTGATGCGGCAGCTAGCGGACTCGCATAAATGGGCGGACAAGCTTTCCGGAATACTTCGCCACGACGACGCTGTCAGTGAGCCAGAGGTCTATCAGCGCCTGTTGCTGGATGCAGGCTTCCAGGCCAACGTCTGGGAGACGACCTATCATCAGGTGCTGCTGGGCGAAGACCCAATTCTTGACTGGGTACGTGGCACCGCACTGCTTCCGGTCAAAGCGGCACTCACCGAAGGTGACTACGTGGACTTCGAAGCTGACTATTCACGCGAAGTCGCTGGGCATTACCCGTCGGTTAGCGCACCAGACGGGGCGAAACTCACAAATTTCCCTTTTCGGAGAATCTTCATGATCGGGCGCAAACTGGGCTGAAGAGTGCCGGGTAAGAATATTGCCTGAGATAAGTGCCGGGGCCCGCGGATGAGAACATCCATGGGTCCCGGACTCTAGGTAGAAGTAGCGCTAAATTGGCGCTCACCGGTGGTTACCAGCCGCGCTGGCGCCACTCGTTCAGGTGCGGGCGCTCGGTGCCCACTGTCGTGGATTCACCGTGGCCGGGTAGTACACGCGTCTCATCCGAGAATTTCTCGAATATACGTTCGGATACGTCGTTGATCAGCGACTCGAAACGTTCCTGGTCTTTCTCGGTATTACCTACGCCACCAGGAAAAAGGCTGTCGCCGCTGAAAATGACCTGTTCGCCCGAAGAATCACGTAGGGCGTAGGCAATCGATCCCGGGGTATGGCCGCGAAGGTGAATCGCTTCCAACACCACTTCGCCTACCGTAACGCGGTCGCCGTGGTTCAAACCATGGGTAATCGACACCTCCGCCTCTCTGTTGATACCGGCAACGTCGTCGACTCCCGCATAGGTGGGTACCTTGTAGGTTTCGACGGCAGCGGATAACGCCCGCACATGATCCCAGTGCTGGTGTGTCGTGGCGATGCCTATGACCTGTGGCGGAGGGCCATCCGAAGCGGCGCTGGCAACAAGTCCTTGAATCGCCGGCAGGTCATCTGCAGCATCGATGATCAACTGTTTTCCGCTGGTACGCTCGGTGACCAGATAAACGTTATTATTCATTTCCGAAACGCTCACCGAACGAATCGTGACGTCAGTTAAGAGAAGTTCGCTCATAGGCTTTAGCCTACGCGGGGCAGCCGCCCGAACACGATAGGCTCAGTTAATCACCTCAAGCATTGCACCGAATGGAGCGCCCATGGCTAATCTGGATTTCATCCGCATCGACCCGACGTCGGCAGTGGCCCCATACCAGCAGGTACGCGAACAAATCTTAGCCAGCATCGCCCACGGTGACTTGGCGCCAGGAACAAAACTACCTTCGGTTCGGGCGCTCGCCGGCGAACTTGATCTTGCGGTCAATACCGTGGCAAAAGTCTACAAGGAGCTTGAAGCGCAAGGCGCCGTAGTGACCCGCGGCCGTCATGGCACGATCGTGCAAGCAACGGAAGACCGTGGCGAACAAGAGGTCAGCGATGCCGCCGCCGATCTGGCACGAGTATCCCAGACCTGGTCGGTAAATGAAGAGACCGCGGTAAAGTACCTGCGTGCTGCTTTTAGTTCGCTACCGCGCTAATCAGCTTCCTTCCGGTCACAGGCGGCATTTGAATGCGCCTAGTGCGCAGGCGCAACTTCACCAGTGGTTACCCTTTTTAAGATGCTCAGTTAACAAACGCCGCAGAACCTGTGGCTCATCGCAATTAAAAAAGTATGAAAAATGCTGGCTAACTAGCGGGTAATCAACGAGTACAAAAAAATTGAACCGGCTAACTGTGATCAGATAGCCGGTTCAATACTCGTTATAACTATTTTGCGTCGTGACGGATCTGTCCGACTAGTTCTTCGAGCAGGTCTTCCAAGGTGACCAAACCGGTGACCGCACCCGTCGTTGAATCTCTGACTAGTGCCAGGTGGGCGCCGCTGCGCTGCATGGACTGCAGTGCCGGTCGAACACTTTGCTCCGGAGCGAATTCAGGCAGCACACGGACCACTGCCTCTTCCAAAGGCAGCAAGCGCGAAGTGCCCTTGCGCCCTAGAACATCCTTAATATGCACATATCCAACAGGTTCCCCTGCGCCATCCCTTAGTGGGAAACGAGAGAACCCCAGAGCCGCTGCTTCCTCCACCTGCGCGACGGTCGCGTTAACTGGGAGGGTCTTCACCTGAGCGAAATCGATCGCGACTGAACCGATAGTTCTCGCATCAAAGCTCAACGCTCCCAGAAGCAGGCGTTCATCTTGCCCGTCCAACAATCCACCTTGACGCGATTCGGCAACCATATTGGCTACTTCGTCACGGGTAAAGGTGCTGGCCACCTCGTTCTTGGGTGTCACGCCCATGGCGCGGAGCACCAGGTTACCCATGGCGTTCATGGACCAGAGCACCGGACGCAGGACCTTGACCAGGACAACCATGCTGGGAGCAAGAATCAAAGCCATGCGTTCCGGTCCGGCCAACGCCATATTCTTCGGGACCATTTCCGCAAGAACCACGTGCAGGTATGTCACCAGAGCCAGGGCAATGGCATAGGAGAGCGGATCGATCCACGACACAGGAATACCGATCGATTCGAACGGTCCTGCCACCGCATATTTCACCAGCGGCTTGGTGACGTAGCCTAGCGCGAGCGAACAGACGGTAATGCCAAGCTGGGCGCCAGCCATGACCAATGAAACATTCTCAATGGCCCACAGGGTCATCTTTGCGCTTCGGCTGCCATGCTCGGCCTTCGGCTCGATAATGCTTCGACGTGCCGAGATCAGAGCAAACTCTGCCCCGACAAAGTAGAAGTTCGCTAACAAGAGCAAAATTGTGACGATTATTCCTGTCAGGTCGCTCATCGTGCCTCTTCCTCGTCGAATAGCTCAATAGCGGTGACGTCCAGCGTGGCGATTCTCGGTCCATCGGTGGCATGAACCAGCAAGGTCAGCTCCTTGTGGGGCCTTCCAGGTAAGCCGGGAACCGTGAGAGTTATTGAGTCGCCGATTTGTCCAAGCCGGCCCAGGTGTACCGTGACAAGGCCTGCAAGAGTTTCATAGTCGGAGTCATCCGGAATCTCGAAGCCAATGATTTCATTGGCTTCATAGGAGTGCAGTGAAGCGTCCAGGCGCCATGAGTTTTCAGACAGTGCTTCGGAGGTACTCTCTTCACGGTCATGTTCATCACGCACCTCGCCGACGATCTCTTCGACAAGATCTTCCAGCGTTAGCAATCCTGCGATATCTCCGGTTTCATCGATGAGAATCGCCATCTGGGAACCGGTCTGGCGCAGTTGGTCCATGAGGCCATCAAGTTCAACGGTGTCGGGTACCAAAGTGGCCTGATCCTGGTGTTCGCCTACTGCGGTGAGGTCTCGTTGGTCATGTGGGATGCCAAGAAGCGTACGAATATGTACCAGGCCGTGTACCTCATGCCCATCGGCACTAACCAGTGGGAAGCGAGAGTGGCCAGTTTTCGCGGCCAGCTCAAGCACCTGGTCGACGGTATGAGCGGCATTGACGGTGACCATTCGAGTTCTTGGGGTCATCACATCGTGCGCTCGCCGATTTCCAAAGGCGACCGTACGGCGCAGCATTTCTGCCGTTTCCGAGGGCAGGATTCCTTCGCGTGCCGAGTGTCCGACTAGAGCTACGAGTTCTTCAGCCGAACGCGTGGAAGCGAGTTCTTCTTTCGGTTCGATGCCAAAGCGTCGCACGATCCAGTTGGCGTTGCCATTAAAGAAGGACAACAAAGGTTTTGTCACCGTGGAAAATCCGCGCTGGAATCCCACTACTGCTTTGGCCGTAGCAAATGGTTTGGCAATAGCGAGGTTCTTCGGAACTAATTCCCCGAAGACCATGGTCAGAATGGTAGCAAGCACTAAAGCCAGGCCGATCGAAATTGAACGAGCCATTGCTTCGGAGAGACCGGCCGATTCAAGCGGCCCATCCAGAAGTGCTGCGATAGCTGGCTCGGCGAGAAAGCCGATACCCAGATTGGTCAGGGTGATGCCTAATTGTGCTCCGGAAAGCTGGGTAGACAACGTGCTCATTCCTTTGAGCACTCCGGCTGCGCGCCGGTCTCCCTGATCTGCGGCGTTTTTCACCTCATTGCGGTTGACCGTGATGAGGGCGAACTCGGCAGCTACAAAAAGTCCGCAGGCGAGAATTAGAACTACAGCAATAAGCAGTGAGATCCATTCCATTATTTACACCCCCTGCCGGATTGCGTTCCTGTGGTTTGCATACCTAACAGGGGGATCGGACTGTGATAGCGACTGTCGCTTGTAGCGTTCATCATTCCCTTCTGGTCGGAGTATCTTCCTCCGGCCCAATTACTGACATCTATTATCCGGTAGTTCCCTGTGCGATTCTCCAAAGGAAGCGGGAGTTAACCGAATACCCCACAACCTCACAGAATATTCATAAGTTGCGGATTCGAAGAGGAAGCCAAGGAACGCGGGCTACTTAGACATCAGCAGATAGTCGCGCCGCGCTTTGATCGGATTATGCCGCCGTCGGAGTTCGGGGGTTGCCTGGTGACGAGTCTGGCACCAACGGGGCCGCCCGTATCGACGGGAGGCTCATTTGGTCCGCGGACCCAGAGTCAGCAAGTCGAGCGCTAGTCCTTTGGCATATATGTGACGATTCGGAACACTCATGTGCCAGCGCGCAGAGCGACCGCCACGCTCCCTAAGGCTGCGCGGTTCTAACTGTGGCTCGGGAGCGCCCGGGCTCACCGCAAAGTTTCTTCCGATGGCTGGTCGAGATTCTGACCTGAAGGGTTTGATGTACAGGAGCGCCGCGGGGTTGGCGATCGGCGTGCTATCTCGGTAGTGATGGGGCCTAGAAGGACTCTCGTTGTTCCTGGCCATGGACGCCGGCTTCGGTGTGGATTGCGCGCGGTTAGTTGTCGTCGAAGACGTAGTTCGAATTGCAGGGGAAAGAATCTGTTGATGTTCGCGGGAATGCACCCCACCAAGCCTGCACAAATTGTAGATTCGACCTAGGCGGCACGTCGATTTTGACCCGTTAGCTACCCTAAGGCGGCCGGCAGCGCTTGCTCGAGTGTTTTTAGTGCTTACTCCTGAATTCCTGAAGCGGAGTCAATAAGAGGCAAACGACCCGTAGCCGGTGTCAGCTCAGGCACCAAAGCGATCAACGGATGCGTCCGATTTTTCCTAAGCCTCGCTCAGATCCGAAGGCAGAGCATTTCAAAGCAGTGAGTCCGAGGCGTTCCAGAGTTGTTCTGCAGTCTGCGAATTGTGCATTTCCGGATTGACCTTCGTCGCAATCCTGCGCGATTCGTAGTAGGCGCCGGGGTGGAAAGTTACTCCAGGGGTACCTTCGGCTAGCCAAACGAGCTGATCTGAACCCTGCGCGGGAGTGACGGTAAAGAGACGCTTGAGCGGGCCATGGTAGATGTACCGCATGAAGTGTGTGGTTTCGCTGGCGAAGCTGCTGGCAACGATACCCGGGTGGAAAGCCACGGCGGTGATGCCTCGTGTCCCGAATCGGTGCTGCAATTCCTGGGTGAAGAGGATATTGGCGAGTTTCGCGTTGCCGTAGGCCCGCTGCGGGGTGTAGCCATCCGCGTTTTGCAGGTCTTCGAGGTTAAGCCGTCCGAAGATCCGCGCAGCCACACTGGCTGTCTGGATAATCGTTGCGCCACCGGCGATGAGTGCCGGCATGAGCAAACGAGTCAGCAGGAATGGGGAAAGGTGATTGACTTGGAAAGTTTTCTCATAGCCAGCGGTGGTCAGGGCGCGCTCGCCCATGATGCCGCCCGCGTTGTTCGCCAGCACGTTGATCTCCGGGTACATCTGAAGAAGTTCTTCGGCGAGCCCTCGTACTTGGGCCAGGTCAGCGAAGTCCGCAACATAACAAGGGATACCGAGCTCTGCGGCGATCTTTCTGGTTTTGCTTTCCGAACGGCCGACGATGACCACTCGATGTCCACGGTCAACCAGCGTGCGTGCAGCGGCCGCGCCTATGCCGTCGCTGCCACCGGTGATGATGATGGTTTTGCTCAAGTTAAACTCATCCCTCATGGTCGACTCTGAAACTCGGCCTCCACTTCCGGAACGACCAGCAGGATCATCCTAACCGAAGAGCGGAGCGGCGGTCAGCGCCCTGCTCCGAGTTTGCGGGCTTGGTCGTCAACGGTTGTTCGCTGCCTTTGGTCAGGTCCTCATGGCATTGCTGCGCAGTGGAGCCGATGCCAGAAGTGCCATTGGGCCAGCACTCCGCTGAACCCGGAATACCGACGAATATCGCCCTTCGTGAAAGTCACCCCGATATGTGCCACATGCCATGTTTATTCGAAGTAGTTTTCGATTAGTATTACCTCGTGGCTATTACTGCAGAAAGCAAAAAACTCGATTTGTCCCGTCTGATCGTTAAGGGTGCGCGCGAGCATAACCTGAAGAACGTGGATGTGGATCTACCTCGTGACGCGATGATCGTCTTTACCGGCCTGTCCGGTTCGGGCAAATCATCACTGGCCTTTGACACGATTTTCGCCGAAGGACAGCGACGCTACGTGGAGTCCCTCTCCGCCTATGCGCGCATGTTCCTCGGGCAGGTCGACAAACCGGACGTAGACTTCATCGAAGGTCTTTCCCCGGCAGTGTCGATCGACCAGAAATCCACGAACCGCAATCCGCGTTCAACCGTTGGCACCATTACCGAGGTGTACGACTACATGCGCCTGCTCTGGGCCCGTGTAGGACACCCACACTGCCCTGAATGCGGTGAGCCAATTTCTAAGCAGACACCACAACAGATTGTTGACCAGCTGCTGGAAATGCCGGAGAAAACACGCTTCCAGGTGCTCGCGCCCGTGGTTCGTGCGCGCAAGGGAGAGTTCGTTGACCTGTTCGCTGAGCTATCCTCCAAGGGCTTTGCCCGCGCGCGAGTAGATGGCAAAACTATTCAGCTTTCAGACCCACCGAAGTTGGGCAAACAGATCAAGCACACCATCGAGGTAGTGGTTGATCGCCTAGCGATTAACGACACGGTGCAACAGCGCTTGACCGACTCGGTAGAAACCGCATTAAACCTTGCCGAAGGCCGTGTGCTGGTGGACTTCGTTGATCTTGAAGAAGATGATCCGAAGCGGGTACGTGCATTCTCCGAGAACCTCGCGTGCCCGAATGAGCACCCGTTGGCTATCGACGAGATTGAGCCGCGCACTTTCTCCTTTAACAACCCCTTCGGCGCATGTTCGGCCTGTAGCGGCATCGGCACCAAGCTTGAGGTTGACGAGCATCTGATCATCCCGGATCCAGAGCTTCCATTGACCGAGGGCGCCATTGCGCCGTGGTCCCTAGGTAAGGCGACTACCGAGTACTGGAACCGTCTGATTGAAGGTCTAGGTAAGGAGCTGGGGTTCACCATGGACACCGCCTGGCAAGACCTTCCGGCTGCCGCGCGCCAGGCAATCTTGCACGGCAAGGATCATAAGGTGGTCGTGCAGTACAAGAATCGCTTTGGCCGCGAACGTAAGTACTCCACCGGCTTCGAAGGTGTCATCTCCTATGTTCACCGCAAGCATCAGGAGACCGAGTCGGATCACGCTCGTGACCGTTATGAGCAGTACATGCGTCAGATCCACTGCCCGACCTGTGGTGGGGCGCGACTCAACCCGGCCTCACTGTCGGTGCTGATTGGTGGCAAGTCGATCGCCGCGGTGGCAGCAATGGACCTGCGTTCGGCCGCAGAATTCCTGACGAGTCTGGAACTGAGCGAGCGCGAGGCGCAGATCGCCAACCAGGTTCTGAAGGAAATCGGCGCCCGCATGAAGTTCTTGCTAGACGTGGGGTTGGAATACTTGACCCTTGAACGTGCAGCCGGCACCTTGTCCGGTGGTGAAGCTCAGCGTATTCGTCTAGCCACACAAATCGGTTCCGGGCTGGTGGGTGTCCTCTACGTTTTGGACGAGCCATCCATTGGATTGCACCAGCGTGATAATCGCCGGTTAATTGAAACTTTGTTGCACTTGCGTTCGCTGGGCAACACTCTCATCGTGGTTGAACATGATGAGGACACCATCGCCGAGGCCGACTGGATCGTTGACATTGGGCCGGGCGCCGGTGAACACGGTGGCGAGGTAGTGCACTCAGGCTCGCTGGAAGATCTGAAGAAAAACACCCGCTCCCTGACGGGTGACTACCTCTCGGGACGTAAGCAGATTGAGTTGCCGGCCAAGCGCCGAAAGATCGATAAAAAACGTGTACTGAAGCTGGTGGGCGCGAAAGAAAACAACCTGCAAGATGTCACGGTGGACTTCCCTCTGGGCGTGCTCACCGCCATTACCGGTGTCTCTGGTTCGGGTAAGTCGACTCTCGTTAACGACATCTTGTACAAGGTGCTGGCCAATAAGCTCAATGGCGCCAAGCAGGTTCCCGGCCGCCACACCCGTGTGGTGGGTCTGGACCAGCTGGACAAGGTTGTGCATGTTGACCAGTCGCCAATTGGCCGAACCCCGCGTTCAAACCCGGCCACTTACACCGGTGTGTTTGATAACATTCGTAAGCTTTTCGCAGAAACTAACGAAGCGAAGCTACGCGGTTACCAGCCTGGTCGGTTCTCCTTTAACGTCAAGGGCGGACGCTGTGAGTCATGCTCGGGTGACGGCACGCTAAAGATCGAAATGAACTTCCTTCCTGACGTGTACGTACCGTGCGAGGTCTGCCATGGAGCGCGCTACAACCGCGAAACCTTACAGGTGCTCTACAAGGGCAAGAACATTTCAGATGTGCTGAACATGCCGATTTCAGAGGGCGCCGAATTCTTCGCTGCCTTCACCCCGATCGCCCGCCACCTGCGCACCCTAGTCGACGTGGGGCTTGGTTATGTGCGTCTGGGGCAGCCGGCCACCACGCTGTCCGGTGGTGAAGCGCAGCGCGTGAAGCTTGCCGCAGAACTGCAGAAACGCTCTAATGGTCGCTCCATTTACGTGTTGGACGAGCCGACCACTGGGTTGCACTTCGAAGACATCCGTAAGCTGCTCAAGGTTCTGCAAGGATTGGTCGACAAGGGTAATACCGTGTTGACCATTGAACACAACCTTGATGTCATCAAGTCCGCTGACTGGGTGATCGACTTGGGTCCTGAAGGCGGTTCCGGCGGTGGCACCATTCTGGCGACCGGTAGCCCGGAGCAAGTGGCGAAGGTTGCCGCTTCACATACTGGAAAGTTCCTTTCCGAAGTTCTCTAGTTCAACAATTCACTACTGAAGCGGACCCACTGAATATGCGATTTCAGTTATGGATTGCTTACGTGAGTCCGCTTCATGGGAAGATGTCTAGGTGAATATGTCGGTAACAAGTGTGCTCTTTGATCTGGACGGGACTCTCGTGGACCCGGCAGGTTCCATAACATCCGGAATTCGTCATGCCCTAGTGGCCAATGGCGTCACCGATCCGGGGGAGGAAGCTGTCGAAGCGTTAGTGGGTCCACCCCTGCAAATCGGGTTGCGCACTCTGGACGGTGTCACCGATGGGAATATCGACCAGATCATCGCCGATTACCGGGCCCGATACGCCAAAGTTGGCATGGCAGCGTCCCGGGTTTATCCGGGTATTCGCGAACTTTTGAAAGCTCTGCGAGAAGCCGGGATCTATGTGGCGGTCACTACCGCCAAGCCAGAACCTATCGCGCGAGAGCTGATTAGCAAGCAGAACCTCGGCCCGTCGCTAGATGCAATCTTTGGCAACGCATCAGAGCACGGTTCCCTGGGATCGAGCAAAACCCATATTGTCCACGCCGCGCTCACCGCAGGTAAGCTGGACCCGGCGCGCTGCGTGGTTGTGGGGGATCGGTACTACGATCTCGACGCCGGTCGTGAAAATTCGGTTGCCTCTATTGGTGTCAGCTGGGGTTTCGCGCTTGAAAACGAATTAGACGTGGCCGACCACCAGGTAGCTACCGTGCAAGAACTTGCGGTGCTACTGCTTGGTGAAGAACGTGCGGCACGGTTTGAAGGACAATTGATGCAGGAGGGCCAGAAGTAATGAGTCTTTACACTATGACCCGCTCATCTATTCGCGGGATGCTGCACACCCTGTGCCGCCCGGAAATCACCGGCCTGCATAACGTGCCCAAGGAAGGCGGCTTCATCGTCGCCTCAAATCACCTCTCTTTTCTGGACTCGATTATCGTCCAGGCACTCACCCCACGAGATGTCGCTTTTTTTGCGAAGGCGGAGTATTTCACCACGCCGGGTCTTAAAGGCAAAGCCATGAAGACCTTCTTCGAGTCTGTAGGTTCTATCCCTGTGCAGCGTGGTGAGCAGGCAGCTTCCGTGGCAGCCTTGGACTCGTTAGTTGAGATCGTTGAAAGCGGAAGCGGAATCGGTATTTATCCAGAAGGTACGCGTTCCCGTGACGGGAAGCTGTACCGAGGCCGTACTGGCGTGGGATGGTTGGCGCTGACCACAGGTGTTCCTGTGATCCCCGTGGGATTGATCGGCACAGAAAAGCTTCAGCCTGCGGGTGCGAAGGGGATTCGCCCCACCAAATTCTCCATTCATTACGGCGAACCGTTGTACTTCGAGCAGTTGGGACGTAAACACCCGCTGCCGGAGCGTCGTCGTGCCACCGACAGGATTGTCGACGCAATTGCCGAACTAAGCGGACAGGAACGCGTCGACTCGTACAACCAGCTGCCACCGGACGCGAAGTAGTTATGGCAGATCCAGCCACTTACCGTCCCCAATCATCGGATATCCCCACTAAACCCGGTGTCTATCGTTTCCGCGACGAGCACGGTCGGGTAATTTATGTCGGCAAAGCCCGTGTGTTACGCAACCGGTTGGCCTCCTACTTCGTTAACCCACAGCGGCTAACGGCTAAAACTCGTGCGATGGTATTCACCGCGGCGAGTGTTGAATGGACCACCGTAGGCTCGGAGCTTGAAGCACTGCAGCTGGAATACACCTGGATCAAGGAATACACCCCACGCTTTAACATCGTCTTCCGAGACGACAAAACCTACCCGTACCTGGCAATAACGATGGATGAGAAGTTCCCTCGTGCCTTGGTGATGCGGGGAGACAAACGTAAGGGCGTCAAATACTTTGGCCCGTTTTACCCAGCCAAAGCAATTCGCGAAACGCTCGACACTCTTTTGCGTGTATTCCCGGTCCGCACCTGCGCACCGGGCGTTTTTAAACGCGCCGAAGCGTCGGGCCGCCCTTGCCTGCTGGGCTATATCGACAAGTGCTCCGCGCCCTGTGTGGGTCGTATCAGTCCCGAGGAACACCGGGAACTAGCAGATGACCTTTGCACTTTTATGGGTGGTGAAGCAGGGAAATTCACGCGCCAACTCACCAGTCAAATGCAAGAGGCAGTGGGTAAGCTCGAGTACGAAAAGGCCGCGCGCTACCGTGATGACATTGCTGCGTTGAATAAGGTCTTCGAACGTAATGCCGTGGTTCTTGCCGAGAATACCGAGGCTGATGTTTTCGGTATTCATGCAGATGAACTCGAAGCTGCCGTGCAGGTCTTCCACGTACGAGACGGCAGAATTCGTTCACAACGCGGCTGGGTCGTGGAAAAGGTTGCGGACCTAACCGACGCCGAATTTGTGGAGCAATTACTTACTCAGGTTTATGCCGATCATGCGGACCGGATCCCACGCGAGGTACTGGTCCCTACCTTGCCTGACGATATTGAAGACGTAACAACCTGGCTGACCGAACTGCGCGGATCCAATGTTTCACTGCGGGTCGCACAGCGCGGTGACAAAGCGGCACTGGCCTCGACCGTGGTTGAAAACGCCGAACAAGCATTACGTCTGCACAAGTCCAGACGCGCCGGAGATATTTCGACTCGTTCGGCCGCAATGCAAGAACTCCAGGAAGCCCTGGGTGCGGAAACTGCGCTCTTACGTATCGAATGTTACGACGCTTCGCATACGCAGGGAACCAACGTAGTCGCCTCGATGGTGGTCTTTGAAGACGGGCTGCCGAAGAAGAGCGAGTATCGAAAATTCTCTATCACCGGCGACGCGGCGAGAGATGATACGGCCAGCATGTATGACGTCATCTACCGTCGTTTCAACAGATATCTGAAAGAAAAACTTGACCCGGATACGTTTAGTACCGGGGAAGTTGAGGCTGGAACGACCGAGAAGAGAAAATTCGCTTACCCCCCGTCGTTAGTGATTGTTGACGGTGGTCCGCCACAGGTAGCGGCCGCTCAGAAAGCCCTAGATGACTTGGGTATTGATGATATTCCGGTGGTCGGTCTAGCGAAACGTCTCGAAGAGCTCTGGTTGCCTGAAGATCCGTTCCCGGTGATTCTGCCTCGTGCTTCAGCAGCTCTATATCTAGTACAGCGACTGCGCGACGAAGCGCACCGTTTCGCCATTACGTTCCACCGGGCGAAGCGTTCTAAGTCGATGATTTCTTCGGATTTGGACGCTATTAACGGTTTGGGCAAGTCCAAACAGGAAGCGTTGCGTAAACATTTCGGGTCCATGAAAAAGATCCGTACTGCGACGCTGGAACAACTTATGGAAGTCCCCGGAGTCGGGGAAAAACTTGCGACTTCCATCAAGGAATCCTTAGAAGATACTTCACGTGCGGGTGTGAACATGACTACCGGTGAAATTGTCGACTAGCCTTGAGTTATGACCACCGAGTATGAAGCTGTAAAACCTCCGGAATCCGAGCTCGTGATCGTCACGGGCATGTCTGGCGCGGGACGAACCACTGTTGCCCATGCGCTAGAAGACCTTGGCTGGTACGTGGTGGAGAACCTCCCACCATCGATGCTGGGCATGCTCACCGAGCTGATGAGTCGATCGCGTGGAACCATTGCACGGCTTGCAGTGGTCATGGACGTTCGCTCGAAGGATTTGTTCCCAGAGATTCGTGAATCTTTGGCCCTGCTGACCAGTGGCGGGGTGAAGTACCGCATGGTTTATCTGGATGCCAGCGACGAAGTCCTGGTTCGCCGGTTCGAACAGGGTCGCCGCCCGCACCCGTTGCAGGAAGACGGGCGTATCCTCGACGGTATTCAACGTGAGCGTGACGTTACAGGACCACTGCGTGAAGCTGCCGAACTGATCTTGGACTCGACCTCAATGTCGGTCCATGACCTTGCGCGTTCGGCCACCGAGCTGTTTGCTGAATCTGGGCCAATTATTCTGCGTATTAACGTGATGAGCTTTGGGTTCAAATATGGTCTTCCTACCGACGCCAACTACGTGGCGGATGTACGTTTCATTCCGAATCCACACTGGGTTCCCGAGCTACGCCCGCAGACCGGAAAAGACAAAGAAGTCTCAGATTACGTCTTGAGTCAGCCGGGGACCAATGAATTTATCACTAATTACCTGAAGGCACTTGAACCTGTATTTGAGGGCTACCGCCGCGAAAACAAGCACTATGCCACCATCGCTGTGGGTTGCACCGGCGGTAAGCACCGTTCAGTCGCGACTACCATCGAATTGGGGCGTCGCTTGGCGCAGCTGCCAAATGTGCGAGTGAATATCACGCACCGTGATCTAGGCCGGGAGTAGTCTTCGATGGCATTCGCAACGGGACCGATCCCGATTCAGGGTCTTACCCGGCCCGATGATATGCGCAACCCTTCGGTGGTTGCGTTGGGTGGAGGACATGGTCTGTCCGCCTCACTTTCGGCACTTCGCCGACTAACTACCGAATTGACCGCGGTAGTGACGGTAGCAGACGACGGTGGCAGCTCAGGTCGCTTACGCGGCTCCTTTGACGTCTTGCCTCCAGGAGATTTGCGCATGGCGCTCGCAGCGCTCTGTGACGATAATGACTGGGGCCGCACTTGGCGCGATGTCATGCAACACCGGTTTAAATCGGATGAGCATCCCGAAGAACCGCTCAATGGTCACGCGGTGGGTAACCTGCTGATTCTCGCACTTTGGGAACTGCTGGATAATCCAGTGGCCGGCTTGCGCTGGGCCGGTGCGCTATTGGGCGCACGCGGTCAGGTACTTCCGATGAGCACCGTTCCTTTGTCCATTCATGGTGAAGTCCTTGAAGCGGACGAAGTGACCGATACCTTAATTAAGAGACGCATTGACGGGCAAGCCCGACTGGCAGCTGCCGGGGGTGGGGGACTGGTCGCTAACGTTCATCTCGAACCAGTTGATGCGCCTGCTTGTTCCGAAGCGTTGGACGCGATTGAGCTGGCCGACTGGGTCATCCTTGGCCCAGGGTCTTGGTATACCTCGGTGTTGCCACATTTATTGCTACCCGATATGCGTCAGGCCCTTGCCGACACAACCGCTAAAAAACTGCTGACGATGAACTTGGCCACGGACACCGCGGAAACCAGTGGAATGGACGCTGCAGCGCATCTTGAAGTATTAGGACGCTACGCTCCAGAAGTAAAATTTGATGCGATTATCGCAGATGAAGCGCGGATTCGTAACAAGGAGAGATTTGAGCTGGCAGCGCAAAAACTCGGTGCGCGTGTCTTCTTTAGTAGAGTAGGGGTATCTGACGGTCGTGCCGAGCACGACCCGTTGCGCTTAGCGGCGGCCTATCATGAGGTGTTTACCGCAATAGGGTCCTAATCGGATCTATGTAAGGGAGTTTGATTCATGGCATTGACGGCTTCCGTCAAAGACGAGCTGTCGCGGGTTGAGATTCGCAAGCCATCGGTACGTAAGGCCGAGGTTTCGACCATGCTCCGCTTCAGCGGCGGACTACATATTGTCTCCGGGCGAATAGTTATCGAGGCCGAGGTTGACTTGGCTGCGACCGCTCGCAGACTCAAGGTCGCCATTGGCGAGCTCTACGGGCACGACGCAGAGATTGTCATGGTCTCTGGTTCCGGAATCCGCAAGGGTAGTCGATACATCGTGCGCGTTGCCAAGGATGGCGAAGTTTTAGCGCGGCAGACCGGCCTGCTAGATCAGCGTGGACGTCCCGTGCGTGGGCTTCCCTCGGTGATTGTTAACGGTTCCACCGCGGATGCGGAAGCGGTCTGGCGCGGTGCGTTCTTATCGCATGGTTCGTTGACCGAACCTGGACGCAGTTCCGCATTAGAAATCACTTGCCCTGGGCCGGAAGCCGCACTGGCTCTGGTCGGTGCTGCTCGACGTCTTGACCTCACCGTTAAAGCGCGCGAGGTACGTGGCGTGGACCGCGTGGTCATTCGCGATGGCGATGCTATCGCTCAGCTTTTGACCCGTATGGGTGCACATGATGCACTCATGGTGTGGGAGGAACGTCGGATGCGTAAAGAGGTTCGCGCAACCGCGAACCGCCTAGCGAACTTCGACGATGCTAACCTGCGCCGCAGTGCACAGGCCGCCGTAGCTGCTGGCGCCCGTGTAGAGCGGGCGCTAGAAATTCTTGGTGACGAGGTGCCCGAGCATCTGCGTTACGCCGGAGTCCTGCGTCTGGAGCACAAGCAAGCGTCATTGGACGAGCTGGGTCGCATGGCCGAGCCGCCGATGACCAAAGACGCGATCGCCGGTCGCATTCGCCGCCTTTTGGCGATGGCTGATAAAAAAGCCGGTGATATGGGAATACCTGGCACTGAGTCCAGTGTTCCAGTAGATGAACTGGAACAGTAAAAATTGTCCCCGCGGGAGACCTTCCGCGGAGATTCAACCAATTGAGAAGATTGAGGAGAATCATGGCTGTTTATTCACTGCCTGAATTGCAGTACGACTACGCTGCACTAGAGCCGAACATCTCGGCTCGCATCATGGAGCTGCACCACTCGAAGCACCACGCAACCTACGTTGCTGGCGCAAACTCGGCGTTGGAGCAGTTGGCAGAAGCTCGCGAAAAGGGCGAATTCGGTAACATCCCGAAGCTTTCGAAGGACCTGGCGTTCCACTTGGGTGGACACACCAACCACTCGATCTTCTGGAACAACCTCTCCCCAGAGGGTGGCGACAAGCCAGTCGGCGAGTTGGCAGCAGCCCTGGACGAGTTCTTCGGCTCGTTCGACGCTTTCCGCGGCCACTTCACCGCTTCGGCCATGAGCCTGCAGGGTTCGGGTTGGGCAATCTTGGCTTACGAGCCACTGGGCGGCCAGCTGGTCATCGAGCAGCTCTACGATCAGCAGGGCAACGTTCCAGTCGGAACCATCCCACTGTTGATGCTGGACATGTGGGAGCACGCCTTCTACCTGGACTACGTCAACGTTAAGGCTGACTACGTCAAGGCCTTCTGGAACATCGTGAACTGGGCAGATGTCCAGGCACGCTTCGAAGCAGCCCGCACCGGCGCCGCTTCGCTCATCGTTCCAGGTAAGTAATTTTCATTGAATTAACCTTCGGGTAATTCACCTCACATTTTCCGCGTTTATCGCGTAGAATGTTTCAAGTGTGTTGCGGACCTCGCGTCTAGCGAGGTCCGCAATCACGGCACAACGGAGTGTCCTCTTAGATAAGCAGGCCACCTCCGTGAAAAGCACGGTTGTGGCAACGTCATCCCATTTAGAGGAGATAGTCACGTGACAACTCGTGTTGGAATCAATGGTTTCGGTCGAATCGGACGCAACTTCCTGCGTGCAACTCTTGCACACAACGCAGACATCGACATCGTCGCCGTCAATGACCTTGGTTCAATCGATTCCCTTGCTCACCTGGTGAAATTTGATTCCGTGCTCGGCCCAGTCGGCCAGCCGGTATCCGTAGACGGCGATACCATCGTCGTCGGAGAACGTCGCATCAAGGTTCTGTCCGAGCGCGACCCGGCAAACCTTCCATGGGGCGAGATGAACGTCGATGTCGTCATCGAATCGACGGGCTTCTTCACCAAAGCCGAAGACGCCAAGAAGCACATTGCTGCTGGCGCAAAAAAAGTCATCATCTCGGCTCCGGCCAAGGATGAAGACATCACTATCGTGATGGGTGCCAACCACGAGAAGTATGATCCGGCAAACCACCACATCATCTCCAATGCTTCATGCACCACCAACTGCTTGGCCCCTATGGCCAAGGTGTTGAATGATGAATTCGGCATTGTTGACGGTCTAATGACCACCATTCACGCCTACACCGCAGACCAGCGCCTGCAAGATGCCCCGCATAGCGATCCTCGCCGTGCGCGTGCCGCAGCGCTGAATGTCATCCCAACTTCCACCGGTGCCGCCAAGGCCATCGGTGTGGTCCTGCCAGAGTTGAAGGGCAAGCTCAACGGTTACGCCATGCGCGTGCCGGTTCCAACGGGCTCAGCTACCGACCTGACGGTCAACCTGGCACGTACCGCCACCGTGGAAGAGATCAACGCGGCCTTCGAGAAGGCTGCAACCGAAGGCAAAATGGCTGAGTACCTTGAGTACTCGACCGATCCATTGGTTTCCTCGGATATTGTGACGAACTCTCACTCGGCTATTTTTGACTCTGGTTTGACTACGGTGATCGGCAATACCGCCAAGGTTGTGGCATGGTACGACAACGAGTGGGGTTACTCTTCGCGACTCGTTGACCTTGTTGAATTCGTGGGATCAAGCCTCTAGTCGATAACCTAGAGACATGACTTCTCACACTCTCGACGATTTACTCGCTGACGGTGTCCGCGGGCGGTACGTTTTGGTTCGTAGTGACCTGAATGTACCGCTCGACGGGGCGACCGTAACTGATGACGGACGCGTACGCGCGTCCCTTCCGGTGATCACCAAACTGACCGAGGCTGGCGCCAAGGTCATTGTGATGGCGCACCTGGGCCGCCCAAAGGGTCAGGTCGATTCGAAGTATTCCATCGCTCCGGCAGCACATCGGTTGAACGAGTTATCCGACTTTGAGGTCAGTGTAGCAACCGACGTTGTGGGCGATTCTGCTCGCGAGTCCGCTGCAGCGCTGACCGAAGGTTCGGTTCTCGTACTTGAAAACGTGCGTTTCGACGCTCGCGAAACCTCCAAGGTGGATGCCGAGCGCGAGGAATTCGCTAAGGCCTTGACTCTGCTGACCGGCGATAACGGCGCGTATGTGAACGATGCCTTTGGCGCGGTTCACCGTAAGCACGCTTCGGTCTTCGACATTGCGGCTTTGCTGCCTAGCTATCAGGGCGATCTCGTCGCTACTGAGATCAAGGTTCTCAAGACCCTAACCGAGGCTCCGAAGCGTCCCTACGTTGTCGTTTTGGGCGGTTCAAAGGTTTCGGACAAGCTTGCGGTCATTGACAACTTGCTTGGCAAAGCAGATCAGTTGCTGATCGGTGGAGGCATGGCGTTCACCTTCCTGAAGGCTCAGGGGCACGCTATTGGCGGATCCTTGCTTGAAGAAGATCAGATTTCTGTCTGCCAGGAATACCTGACCCGAGCTGAAAAGCTTGGCTGCGACATCATTGTTCCTAGTGACGTGGTGGTGGCCAGCAAGTTTGGTGCCGACGCCGAGCACGAGGTGCTTGACGCCGACAAGATCGAGGACGCAAGCTTCGGCGCTAACGGTTTGGGCTTGGACATTGGTCCAAAGTCTGCGGAACTGTTCGCCAGCTACATCACGAGTGCAAACACGGTGTTCTGGAACGGCCCAATGGGCGTCTTTGAAATCCCAGCTTTTGCCGAGGGTACCCGTACGGTGGCCCAGGCTCTGGCTGATTCCGAGGCGTTCAGCGTAGTTGGCGGTGGCGATTCTGCTGCTGCGGTACGTGCATTGGGCTTCTCTGAGGATGATTTCGGCCATATTTCCACTGGTGGCGGAGCGTCACTTGAATACCTTGAAGGTAAGACCCTGCCCGGTGTTGCCGCTTTGGAAGGCTAAATTATGACGATGTCGAATAACGGCGCCTATGTGCGTCAGCCGCTAATTGCCGGCAACTGGAAGATGAACATGGACCACGTCCAGGGCATCACTCTGGTGCAGAAATTGGCGTGGACTCTGAAGGATGCACAGCACGACTATGATCGCGCTGAGGTTGCGGTGTTCCCACCGTTTACCGACATCCGTGGTGTGCAGACCCTGACCCTTGGCGATAAGCTGGATGTCGTTTATGGCGCTCAGGATTTGTCCGCCCAGGATTCGGGTGCGTACACCGGAGAAATTTCCGGTCAGTTCCTGAACAAGCTCGGTTGCAGCTATGTGCTGGTTGGCCACTCGGAGCGACGTGAGTACCACAACGAGACCAACGCAGTGGTGGCCGCGAAGCTTACCGCCGCTTACCGCCACGAGGTGACCCCGGTACTTTGTGTTGGGGAAGGCCTTGAGGTGCGTCAGGCAAGCGAACACGTTGCTTACACGCTGACACAGCTTGCCGAGTCGTTGGAGGGCATTACCGCCGAGCAGGCAGCAACCCTGGTTGTAGCCTACGAACCGGTATGGGCCATTGGAACCGGTGAAGTTGCCGGACCAGCAGACGCTCAGGAAATGTGTTCCGCGATTCGTGGGGCACTGACGGAGCGTTTCGGTGAAGAAGTTGCGCAGAAGGCGCGCCTGCTTTACGGTGGCAGTGTCAAGGCTGCAAACGCCGCCGCAATCATGCGCGAACGAGATGTTGATGGCGTGTTGGTCGGTGGTGCTAGCTTGGATGCCGAAGAATTTGCTAATATTGTAAGGTTCGAGCACCATCTGGTCACCGACTGAATCTAATTAAGGAACCGTCGACTTGGATATCATCAAGATCATTCTGCAAGTACTACTGGGCATTACCAGTGTCTTGCTAACCCTCCTGATCCTGCTTCATAAGGGTCGAGGCGGCGGTATGTCCGACATGTTCGGTGGCGGCATGACCAGCTCGATGGGTTCGTCAGGCGTTGCCGAGCGCAACCTGAACCGAATCACCATTATTTTGGGTCTGGTCTGGGGCGCCGTCATTATCGGTCTGGCGCTAGTGATGCGATTTAGCGTCGAGTCATAAGCGACTAAAATTTGAGGGTCTCACGTAAGTGGGACCCTCAAATTCGTTAAGCTTGCGTGCATCCTGTTAACGTAGCTGCCCAAATCGATCAGTATCTACGGTGGAGCCGAGCACCAGCACCCGATCGCCTTCATTGAGCACGGTGTCTACATCGGTGTTCTGCCAGATACCTGTTCCGCTGGCCTTGGCCGCGATGGTCACCCGGTACTTTTTTCTTGTCTGAGTTTCGCTCAACGGAATCCCACAGAGAGACTTTGGCGCCAGCATCTTAACCATGGCGTATCCGGGGTCCACTTCCAGGTAATCCATGATTGACCCGCGGACCAGGTGGGCCACCCTGCGGCCCATGTCTTTTTCTGGATAGACGATATGGTTAACGCCGAGTTGCTCAAGTATCAGCCCATGCCTGTCATCTTGCGCCTTCGCCCAAATCAGCGGAATCTTCATGCTCACAAGTAGAGAACAGCACAAGATTGAGGACTGCAGGTGGCTGCCCACGGCAACAACTACTCGGTCAAAGTCATGGATGGCTAGCTGTTCAAGAACCTCCCGGCGGGAGGCATCGGCCTTGACTACCTGCGTCAATTCGCCATTGAGCGCCTGAACATTGTCCTCATGCTGGTCAATACCCAATACATGAGTGCCGGTTTTCATCAGCTCTAACGCAAGTGAACTGCCAAAGCGGCCCAACCCAATGACAGCCACCGAATCGGCAGTGGCGGCAATCTTCGATTCTGAACGGAAATTTAGTAGCTTAGCCAATGGCCGGCCTTTCTTTGGGGAGCTCATAGAGAGCCTTTCGATTGCGCAGGGCTAGTGCAGAGCCTAGGGAAAGCACTCCCACGCGCCCCAGATACATCAGAGTTATCAACACTGCTTTGGCCGCGTCGGGCAGGTCCGCGGTGATGCCCGTACTCAGCCCGACGGTACCAAAAGCCGACGACGCTTCGAAGAGGCAACGATCCAGTGAGTAGTCGGTAAACAACACCAAGCACATAGTCCCGGCAAAAACTGCTGCGGCACCCAGTAATGCAACGGTGAGCGCTTGGCGATGGACCGAACGTGAGAGACGTTTGCCCAACACGTTCACGGCAGCATCTCCACGTAGCTCAGTAATGATGATGAATGCCAAGACCGCAACCGTCGTGATCTTTATGCCACCAGCAGTACCAGCCGGTCCGGCGCCGATAAACATGAGCACATCCATGCCTAGCCAGGTTGCCGGATGCATGGCTCCGATGTCGATGGAGTTGAAACCCGCGGTACGCGTCTGCACTGATTGGAAGAATCCGGCCAAGAGGCGGCCTGCTGGATCCAGTGCTCCGAGCGTCTTGGGGTTGTTCCATTCCATTATTGTGATGAATGCGGTGCCGCCGACGAGCAGAATCGCTGTCATCAGCAAGACCAGTCGAGTATTCATACTCCATTTCAGGGTGTTCGAACCGTAACGGCGCAGCTGTACGAGCACGGGGAATCCTAGACCGCCGAGGATGATGGCAAAGCTGATCGGTAGGCTAATCCACGGGTCGTCAACAAAGCCCATGAGATTATCCGAATACAAGGCAAAGCCGGCATTGTTAAAGGCCGAGATCGAATGGAATGCGCCATGCCACAGGGCCAACGGCAAGCTGTGGTCGTAGCTGAGCCAGAACCGGATGGCCAACACACAGGCCGTGAGTGCTTCGATGGACAGGGACAGGAATAACACCGTCTTCGCGGCGGTGCGGATATCCTGCCCACTGAGTGCACTGCTTTCGCGTTGACTGGAGAGCCGGGTAAGCGTGCCAATTTTTCCCATCAACAACATGCTCAACAGCGACGCGACGAGCATGATCCCTAAGCCACCGAGCTGGATGAGCACAATGATGATGATTTTGCCGAAGAGCGTGTAGTAGGTCGCCGTGTCCACCACGGTCAGCCCGGTCACGCAGACTGCGGAAGTCGCGGTGAAAATCGCATCGACCAAGGAAGTGAATTGGCCTTCGCTGTTCGCCCACGGACTAGCTAGCAATAAGCCGCCAACAAGAATCGCACCTAAGAATCCCAATGCGACGACCTGGGCTGGTTGTGCCAGTGCAATTTGTCCCCGGCTGTGCGGGGGTCTAGATGAATTTGCGCGCATAGTTTCACATCGTTCGAAGTTGCATCGTGCTTATGCGCGTGCGGGAGTAACGAATGAAATACTACGCCTGAACCGTGTTTTGTCTAGTGTGATTTGTAGCGCATATTAGCGGCTCAAAAAGCGAAGGGACCAAGCGTAGCGGAAGCCCCGATTGTCACCCCTCTGGGTTGTTTTCGAGGGGTGACTAATCGTCGGTTTTGTGCCCGACTACGCCGCGGAGACACGCTTACCAGGGCCCATGTTGTGGGTCAACTAAGTGCGCTGTCCACGAGTTCAGCAACGCGTTGTGCCGTACCCCAGGAGAGGGTCACTCCCGCACCACCATGGCCGTAGGCAGCCACCACTGGCAGCGGGTGGCCCGAGACGAGTTCTAAACGGATGCTCGCTCGTGCCGGACGCAAGCCAACCTTATGCTCGAGAACTTGTAGTCCTGCCAGTTCCGGCACCAGCGCGGTGGCACGGCACAGGATTTGTGTTGCGGTAGCTGGGTCAAATTCTTGGTTCCAGTCATGGGCGGTGTCGGTGCCGCCGACAATAATGTCGTCACGCCGCGGAATAATGTAGCTAACCCCATCCGGATAGTCATCGTCGCACAACCAACTTCTCAGGTTATTCGGGTTCGCCAGTCGGAGGACCTGGCCACGAATTGGGTACACCGTATCGTCATCGCCCAGTAGCTCGCCGCCACGCAAGCCGCCGGCGATCACCACTACGTCGGCGTCATGCTCCAGCTCTTTAAGTTCCTTGATGGTCTCATGGATGAAAGTCACTCCCAGCTTTTCCACCTCGTGTTTCAGCCACAACAGATAGGTGCTCATTGTGATGATGGGAACCGTTGCATAGGCTCCGGCGAAGGCGCCTTCGGGCAGATCTGCTGGGGGTGCCTCACTCACGTTTGCCACGATTTTTGTCCATGAGCGGTCGGCTCCAGGCACATGGTCGACGTTTAATCCGGTGCGCAAATCCACCCCGGTCTCGGCGATGTCAGCTAGCTGTTCAAAGCGCGCCAGGGAGCGGGCAAGTAACAGGTCCGCGGCGGGGGAGTTCTCGGAATGGTAGGGGAACCAGATGGCGGCGGCTACCGCCGAGACGGTTTCTAAGCTGTCTTGATCGGCGATCACGGTGACTTGGTGGCCGGCACTTGCTAACTCATGGGCGCTGGATAACCCGATGACGCCGGCGCCGATCACCGTAATTCGAGTTGGCTGTTCTGAATGTGCGAGGGTACTCAAGGGAAGTCCTTTCAAATCACAAAAACCGGTGCTTCCCACACATGGGAAACACCGGTTTTTGTCTGTGCTTAGAGTAGCGTGGCCGCGCTACGGTCAATCAACCAGCGAGTTGCTTCGGTGCCTTGAACGGCGCTAGCCGGCACCGCCAGCTCGTTAACCTCGTGCTGGGCTGCTGCCAAGGCCGGGGCTTTCTCCGCACCGGAGACCAACAACCAAACCTCACGGGCGGTGTTGATGGTGCTCATGGTCAGCGACACCCGATGAGGTGGTGGCTTAGGGGAGTCATGTACCGCAATCGCGCCGAGCTCATCGGAACGAGTGTGATTCGGGAACAGCGACGCCACGTGCGAGTCCGGGCCCATGCCCAACATCAATACATCAAACACCGGATTTGCGGCACCATCGCTGGCTTCCTCGGCCAGCAACTGCGTGTAGGCAGCTGCCGCGTCCTCGGCACTAGCGTAGGAGTCACTGTCACCGGTCATGTGCACGTTAGCCCGCTCAAGTCCTAGTGAGTCTAAGGCAGCGAATAACGGTTCGGCCTGCACCGCATTGCGGTCCGCACTGTCGGCAGCGACAAATCGTTCATCACCCCACCAGAAGTGGACGGCGGACCAATTCACCGCGATGTTTGCAGGGTTTTGTGCCACGGCAACCAACGTCGCAATGCCCAGCGAACCGCCGGTCACCACCACGTGGGCCACTCCGCGAGCGGCAATAGCGTCGGCGATCGAGGTGATCAATCGCGCGGCGATACCTTGCGCGGTCGCATTAGCATCTTCATGGATGACAATTTGTCTAGCGATCACTGGAACGGATGCTCCTAAGGTTGGTCAAGGCAAGTCCACGGGTGATGACTTCGCCAAAGACGTCGTCGGCGTCGAGTCGGCGCATTTCTTCGGCCAGGCACTCGGCCACCGAACGCCGTGGCAGCGAGATTCGCTGGGGAGCTGAGCCAGGTAGGTACAGGTGAGCCACCGCACCGGAAGGACGCGAAAGTTCCACGTCCCCGGCCTCGCGGGTTAGTCGGACACTAGATAGACCACCGGTGGACTTATCCGCCGCGATGGTTACCGGAACCTCCAAGCACATAGTCAGCCAGGCTGCCAGCAGTGAGGTGGACGGTGAATTTTCTGAACCCTTCACGGTGATGCCGGTCAAGCCTTCGGTGCCGATCAAATCAATGATGCTGGCCAGCTGCGCGCGCCACAGGGTGATGCGTGTCCACGCAAGGTCGGTGTCTCCAGCCCGGTAGGTGCTGGCCCGTTGGAACAGCGCCTCGGTGGGGTCACTAGTCTCGTTGGAGTCCGTGATCCGTCGGTGTGCAAGTTTGCCCAGCGCGGTGTTATACGGATCTGCTGGAACCCCATGTGGCCACCAGGCAACAATGGGGGCATCTGGCAGTAACAGGGCCGAGATCAACGCTTCATCCGCGACCATATTAGGGCCGTGCGTACGCATCACGATGACTTCGGAAGCTCCGGCGTCTCCGCCGACGCGGATCTGCACGTCCAGGCGATTTTCGCCCTTTTCCGAACCGCGCACCACCACAATAATTCGGCAGGGGTGCTCGCGGCTGGCCAAGTTGGCCGCCTCAATGGCATTCTCAGCGAAACCCTCACGAGTAATGACCACCAAGGTCAGTACCCGAGATAGCGCCACCACACCGTGGGTGCGGCGCGAGGAGATCAACTTCTTGGCCACCTTATTGGTGGTTGTATTGGGAAGATCAATCATCATGGTCGTCGCCACGTCCTTCCATCTTTAGCCATCAACTCATCCGCGCTGGCCGGACCCCACGAACCTGGCAGATAAGGATCTGGCTGTTCGGGTTGCGCGGCCCAATACTCTTCGAATGGGTCAAGGATGCGCCAAGACTGCTCAACTTCTTCGTGGCGGGGGAACAACGGTGGTTCACCCAGTAGCACGTCGAGGATCAAACGCTCGTAGGCCTCGGGGGAAGACTCGGTGAACGCGTTACCGTAGCCGAAGTCCATGGTGACATCGCGGATCTCCATCTGGGTGCCGGGTACCTTGGAGGAGAAACGGATAGTTGCCCCCTCATCTGGCTGGACTCGGATGACAAACGCGTTCTGACCAAACTCGTCATCAGCGTGATCTGTGAACAGCAGGTTTGGTGCCCGCTTAAAGACCACCGCAATCTCGGTGACTCGGCGGCCCAAACGTTTGCCTGCACGCAGGTAGAACGGGACACCATTCCAACGACGGGTATTGATGTTCAGCCGGACCGCAGCGTAGGTTTCGGTTTTGGAAAGCGGGTTAAAGCCTTCTTCATCCAGGAATCCGACTACTTCCTCGCCACCCTGCCAACCGGAGGTGTACTGGCCGCGAGCGCTTGCCTGCCCCAGATCCTCGGGTAGCTGAACAGCGGTGAGTACCTTTTCCTTCTCGCTGCGCAGATGATCCGCATTGAAGGAAATAGGTTCCTCCATGGCGGTCAGTGCGAGCAGCTGGAGCAGGTGGTTCTGGATGACATCGCGGGCTGCGCCCACACCGTCGTAGTAGCTTGCACGTCCACCGATGCCGATGTCCTCGGCCATGGTGATCTGCACGTGGTCCACGTACTTGTTGTTCCACAGTGGCTCAAACATCTGGTTGCCGAAGCGCAGTGCCAGTAGGTTCTGCACTGTTTCTTTGCCCAGGTAGTGGTCAATGCGGAAGACCGAATCGGCGGGGAATACCGATTCAACGATTTGGTTCAGTTCCCTGGCACTTTGTAGGTCATGGCCGAAAGGTTTCTCAATGACTACGCGTTCCCAACCCGGGTTCTCATCCTTGGCGAGTTTATGCTCGGAGAGCTTCTGGCAGACTACGTCGAACCAGCTCGGTGGGATGGAAAGATAAAATGCGTGGTTTCGTCCGGTGGACCGGGACTCTGCCAGCTCGTCGAGGGTTTCGGCGAGCTTTTCATAGGCATTGTCATCATCAAAGGCGCCGGAAATGAAACGCATTCCAGCGGCCAGCTGGTCAAAGACCGTCTCGTTAAACGGGGTTCGCGCGCTGGCCAAGATCCATTCGCGAGCCTGATTGGCGAAGTCTTCTGCCGTCCAGTCGCGGCGGCCGAAGCCGACAATGGCAAAGTTTGGGGGTAGTAGGCCGCGGTTGGCCAGGTCATAGACCGCGGGCATAAGTTTTTTGCGGGCCAGGTCGCCGGTGATTCCGAAGAACACCAGCGCGCCCGGACCGGCGATGCGGTTAAGCCGCCGGTCGCGGGCGTCGCGAAGTGGATTACTCATATTTTTTGTTAGCTCGCAGCCTCAAGCAGCGCCGCGATACCCGCGGCGCGGTCGGTTAGATTCACGCGCAGTACCGGACGGCCATGTTTTGCGTCCGAGAGCACCGCACCATCACCGGTCGCCTGAGCGGTAATTAAACCGCCAAAGCTGAAGGGACGGCCCGGGATCTCTAGATCCTGCTCGTGGTTTGCGGTGACCTGCAGGAAGACTCCCTGACGGGGGCCACCCTTATGGTACTGGCCGGTGGAGTGCAAGAACCGTGGACCCCAGCCGAAGGTCACCGGGCGTCCGGTGCGTTCGGCCAGTAGGTCGCGTAGCGCTTCTAGGCCAGCGTCCGCATGGCGGTCCAGATAAGCGTGGATGGATAGGTATCCGTCCTCACCCAACTGTGCAGTCAACTCGTCCAAGGCGCCAGCTAGGTTAGTGGCTTGCGTGCCGAACAGTTCAACGCTGCCATCCACCGTGTCCGGGGAACCGGCGGTTGGAGCGTCCAACAGTGAACGAGCGGCAACCTTAGCTGCCTCCACATCTGGCTGGTCGAACGGGTTGATGCCCAGCAGGTAGCCGGCGACCGCAGTTGCATATTCGAAGATCATGAAGCTGGTACCCAGTGGCGCACTGATGTGAATCGCCGTGGCTGCTTCATCAACTTCTTCGGGCAACTGCTCGTGGAGGTAAAGCGGCAGGATGTCTGCTGCGATATTCTTCAGCTCCGGTGCGTTCGCGTCAGCGACCACTGGAAGAACACCCTTGCCGAGCTTGCCGGTGGATTCTGCGATGAGCTGTTCGGCCCAGTCGCCGAAGCCCGGAAGCGCGTCACCAATTTCTGCAATGACTAGCTTGTCGCGTCCTGCGGTCACCAGCGCTGCACCCAAGTGCAAGGCGATATTGTCTTCGTCGTCGCTGCTCAGCAGGTCGGAGATTAATCCGGCCTCCTCGATAAGCGCTTCAATATCTGCCCCGGCAAGACCGCTTGGTACTAGACCAAAAGCGGTGAGCGCCGAGTATCGTCCGCCAACGTTAGGGTCGGCATTGAAGATCGCGCGCACACCTTCCGGGTTATCCATGGGGGAGCTCGGATCGGTGACCAGCACTAGCCGCGTGGCAGGATCGATGCCTGCGGCTTCGAAAGCCGTGGTGAAGGCCCGACGCTGTGAATCAGTTTCCACGGTGGAACCCGACTTGGAGGCGACAACCACTACGGTGCGCTCCAGATCGGTGTTCACGATGGTCGAAACCATTTGTGGGTCGGTCGTGTCGCAGATGACCAGGTCTACCTCGTCATGCGCGGCAATCACCTCGGGTGCTAGCGAGGAGCCACCCATACCGCACAAGGCGATCCGAGTAAGACCTTCAGCCAGCAACTGCTCGCGCAGCTCCAAGATTTGTGGAAGCAACTTTTCGGCCGCTTCGAAGGGCTGTGCCCAGCCCAAACGGATTGACGCCTCAGACTTTGCTGATGCACCCCACACGGTTGGGTCCTGATTGGCGATACGGCTGCCAATCCGGGCTTCGATCAGCTTCGGCAGAAGCTGGTCAACCGACGCGAGGGCCTCCCCGGAAGTTACCAGGCCCAATTCCATTTACTTGGCCTCTTTCAAGGCCACCGACATGTCTTCCAACAGTTCGTTCCACGCGACGTCAAACTTCTCAACGCCCTCGACCTCAAGCAGAGACACAATCTCGCTGTAGTCGATGCCCTGGGCTGCCAGTGCGTCCAGCACGCCGTTAGCCTGGGCGTAGCTGCCCGAAACCACGTTGCCGCGAATCTCAGCCTCGGCCGCGGTAGCGTCCAAGGTCTTCTCCGGCATGGTGTTCACGGTCTGCGGTGCCACAAGTTCGGTGACATACAGGGTGGACGGGTAGGCAGGATCCTTCACGCCGGTCGAGGCCCACAGTGGGCGCTGGACGTTGGCGCCGGAGGCAGCCAGTGCCTCGAAGCGTGCGGAAGCGAAGGATTCTTCGAAGACCTGGTAAGCCAAACGGGCGTTAGCCACACCGGCCTGGCCGCGAAGGGCCAAGGCTGCTTCGGTGCCAATCGCATTCAGACGCTTGTCGATTTCGGAATCCACGCGGGACACGAAGAAGGAAGCAACCGAGTGAATCTTGGACAAGTCAAGGCCCTTAGCCTTGGCCTTCTCCAGGCCGATCAGGTACGCGTTGATGACCTCGCGGTAGCGTTCCAGCGAGAAGATCAGGGTGACGTTGACGCTGATGCCCTCGGCGATGGTTTCGGTGATTGCTTCGAGACCGGCCAGTGTTGCTGGGATCTTGATCAGTACGTTTTCACGGTCTACACGCTGGTACAGGGCCTTGGCCTGGATGATGGTCTGTGCGGTGTCGTGGGCCAGACGAGGGTCAACCTCGATGGAGACACGGCCGTCAAAACCGTTGCTGGAATCGAAGATCGGACGGAACAGGTCGCACGCTGCGGCCACGTCGTCACTGGTGATCTCGGTGATCGCGTCCTCGACGGACTTGTGACGCTGCTCGGCGATAGCTTCGCCGTACACGGTCGCGTTGGACAGCGCCGCGGCAAAGATGGACGGGTTGGTGGTGACACCAACTACGTTCTTCTCTTCAATGAGCTTGGCTAGCGAGCCGCTGGTCAAGCGTTCGCGGGAAAGGTCGTCGAGCCAGATGGATACGCCGGCGTCGGACAGGGCCTGGGTGTTTGGGTTAGACATATTGTGTACCAGTTCCTTACTTAACAACTTTTTGGGCGGCTGCGACAACTGCTTCGGTAGTGATACCGAATTCGCTGTAGAGCTTCTTGTAATCTGCGGAGGCACCAAAGTGATCCAGCGAGATGATCTCGCCTGCGGAACCAACTAGTTCACGCCATCCCTGAGCGACTCCGGCTTCCACCGAGACGCGGGCGGTGATGGCTTCCGGAAGAACTTCTTCACGGTAGGCGGCGTCCTGCTTGGCGAACCATTCGAAACTTGGCAGTGAAACCACGCGGGCTGCAATACCCTTGGTTGCCAGTTCTTCGCGGGCTTCAACGGCCAACTCAACCTCGGAGCCGGTGGCCAGCAAGATGACATCTGGGGTGACTTCTGTGCCGTCGAGGACAGCTTCGGCCAGAATGTAACCACCCTTCAAGGTGCCCTCGGCGCCGCGGAAACCGGCGGCCGAACGGTCGTAGATTGGCAGGTTCTGACGTGAAAGCACGATGCCCGATGGGGTGTCGGTCAGTTCCAGCATTCCGCGCCATGCGTAGGCAACCTCGTTGGCGTCCGCTGGGCGGACGACGTCGAAGTTCGGGATGATGCGCAACGATGCCAGCTGTTCTACTGGCTGGTGGGTTGGGCCGTCTTCGCCCAGTCCAATGGAGTCGTGGGTCCACACGAAGATCGATGGAACACCCATCAGCGCTGCCAAGCGGATAGCCGGGCGCTGGTAGTCCGAGAAGATCAGGAAGGTGCCGGAGAATGCGCGAGTCGGCGAGGACAGCACGATGCCGTTCACGATCGAAGCAGCAGCGTGCTCACGGATACCGAAGTGTAGGACGCGGCCGTATGGGCTGGTATCCCACGAGTCCGTGGAGCGACGCTCTGGAGCGAAGGACTTCGCGGTATCGATGGTGGTGTTGTTTGAGCCTGCCAGGTCGGCCGAGCCGCCCCATAGTTCTGGCAACTCGTCGGCAATGGCGTTGATGACCTTGCCTGAAGCCGCGCGGGTAGCCATCGTGGAACCTGGTTCGAAGGTTGGGATCTTTTCGGTCCAGCCCTCGGGCAGTTCGCCAGCCTGCAGACGCTCAAGTAGAGCAGCCTCTTCAGGGTTGGCGCTCTTCCAGGCGTTGAAGGTTTCATTCCACGACTCGTGCAGTGCCGCGCCACGGGTAACAACCTCGCGGGCGTGAGCCAACACTTCGTCTTCGATATGGAATGACTGTTCTGGGTCAAAGCCTAGAACCTTCTTGAGCCCTGCAACTTCTTCAGTACCAAGCTTTGAACCGTGAATGCCGCCGGTGTTCTGCTTGGTTGGTGAAGGCCAACCGATAATGGTGCGCAGAGCGATGATCGAGGGACGCGAGGTCTCTGCCTTGGCGGCACGGATCGCTGCGTCTAGGGCTGCCATATCTTCGACGTACTCGCCGGTGACGGTCCAGTCCACACGCTGGGTGTGCCAGTTGTAGGCGTCGTAGCGACCCAGAACATCTTCGGTGAACGCGATGTCGGTGTCGTTCTCGATAGAAATTTTGTTGTCATCGTAAATTACGACGAGGTTGCCAAGTTCCTGGTGACCTGCCAACGAAGATGCCTCCGAGGTGACACCTTCCTGCAGATCGCCATCGGATGCAATTACGTAAACCGTGTGATCAAACGGGCTGGTGCCAGCTTCTGCGGCAGGATCCAGCAGGCCGCGCATGCGACGCTGTGAGTAGGCGAAGCCAACGGCTGAGGCAAGACCCTGGCCCAATGGGCCGGTGGTGATTTCCACGCCGGCGGTGTGACCGACCTCTGGGTGACCCGGGGTCTTAGCGCCCCAGGTGCGTAGCGCCTCAATATCTTCCATCTCTAGGCCGTAGCCGGAAAGGAAGAGCTGTAGGTACAAGGTCAGCGAAGTATGACCGGGGGAGAGCACGAAGCGGTCGCGACCGATCCAGTTCGGATCCTTCGGGTCGTGACGGAGGTGCTTCTGGAAGATTAGATATGCTGCCGGAGCCAAGCTCATGGCGGTACCTGGATGGCCGTTGCCAACTTTTTCTACGGCGTCGGCTGCCAAGACACGGGTGGTGTCGATGGCCTTACGATCCAACTCGGTAAGTGAGAACTCTTCTACTAAGGATTCAGTCGCCACTGCGGCGTTCCTTCCATTGAGGCTTGGACGGGGATAATCCCGCTGACACGCAATACGCCGTCGACCCTCCTACCCGAAGTCGAGCTTATTTGGGGTATTTGGTGGCGACGGCGCGATTACTGTCCACTCTATCGCGAATCGGGCATTGTCTGTATGGCTTGAACAAACATGACACGCAGAATTTGAATCTATCTTTGACCCCTCGAACATCGCGGAGCGCAGAAACCTGGTGTCCTAACTCGAACCTTGAGCCCGCCACGGCAGTAGTAATTTCGACCGAGAGTTGAGAAAAGCCCGCCACAGAGGTGTTGCGTCATGCTAAATGGAGGTTGGAGAGTCGGTTATGGAACCGCCAAACGCCATCAGCCTACAAATTGTAAACTTTGTTGAAGGTCAGATAACAAATCTATAAGCATGTGATTAGCGTGCAGTGACTGCGGAACTGAAAACCCAGTGGCCCGGTGAAAGTCACCCTGTATACACCTGAGTATTGGGAAGTCAGTGACTGCGCGTTGATGTATAAGATGACTGGAATCACGCCGATATTCGGCAATACTTCCTCAAGGCAACTACCGCCCGACTTCTATTCGTCGTAGAATAAAAGATGTCTGTCTTGTACCCGTGTAGAACTGAGTGCGTTTAATTGAAGACTCTTAATGTCACCGGAACGTCAGTGCCGCGCTCGTCGCGTCAACCTGATGAAAGCACCGGGGATTTTGTCAAGCGTAAGGCCGGTTCCTATGTGGCGTTGACTAAGCCTCGCGTCATAGAGCTGCTCCTGGTGACCACCCTGCCCACGATGATTTTCGCGCAGCGCGGTTTCCCCGATGTCTGGCTGATGATCGCAACCCTTGTAGGTGGCGCAATGTCCGCAGGTGCGGCAGGATCGTTTAACTGTTATCTGGATCGCGACATGGACAAGCTGATGAAGCGGACCAAGGGTCGCCCGTTGGTTACCGGTGATGTCACCCCTCGCGAAGCATTAATCTTCTCTTGGGTATTGGCAATTGCTTCACTCGCGGTGTTCTGGTTCGGCACCAACCCGCTCACCACTGCACTTGGTCTTGCCGCGATTCTTCTATACGTGGTTCTTTACACGATGATTCTTAAGCGTCGCACCTCGCAGAATATCGTCTGGGGCGGAATTGCAGGCTGCATGCCAGTGCTGATCGCCTGGGCAGCTGTGACCGAAACCGTCGAGTGGCCGGCGATCATCTTGTTCCTGGTGATCTTCCTCTGGACTCCGCCACACTATTGGCCATTGTCAATGAAGTACGCCGATGACTACAACGCTGCTTCGGTGCCAATGCTTGGTGCTATCGCCAATGCACGTCGAGTCTCGGTTCAGGTTGTACTCTACGCATGGGCCACGGTCGTTTGTTCGTTGCTCTTGCTTCCTATGGGCTATGCAGGCATCGTCTACACTGCGGTTGCCGGCGGGGCGGGCATTTGGTTCGTTTATGAATCGCACGTTCTTTACCGCGAGACCCAGCGTGACCATAGTCCTGCTGAGATGAACCGTAAGGCCATGAAGGTCTTCCATATCTCGATTACCTACTTGTCACTGGTCTTCGTGGCTCTGGCATTCGACCCATTCGTGGGCAGTCCGCTGTTTGGCTAAAAGTCCTGAATAGATCCCCGTTTCCGTTGCCGGAAGCGGGGATTTTCCATTTGCCCTGGTTACTGTCTGGAAAATCGGCGTAGTGGCAACGGACGTGGCGCTGATGAGTTGGTAAAGAATAGCTAACGTTTAGCTCTCTTGCTATACAAGACTTGTTACGCAAGGTAAGTTCGATGTATGAATCTCAACGCGGAAAAGATCGCCACGAACCTGCGCAAGGGAGTGCTTGAATACTGCGTTCTTGCGTTGTTGTCGGAGCGGGATATGTATGGGCTTGAGATTGCGAATCAGCTCGTTGAGTTGGAACTGACAGCCAGCGAGGGGAGCCTTTACCCCCTGCTAGCCAGAATGAAAGACGCGGGAAGTGTTGCGACGCGCTGGGAACAAGTCGACGGTTCACGCTCTCGCAAGTATTACGCAATTACCGGCAACGGTAGGCAATCACTAGAACTCTTTGGCTCGGTCTGGGGTCAGCTGAGTTATCAGGTGGACGGTTTATTAGGAGGACATCATGTTTAGTACCAAGCCGGATGTGACTGCCAAGCGCTATGTACGTCAACTTAGCGGATACTTGGCGGACCTGCCTGAAGCTCAGCGACGAGTCATTCTCCAAGACATCTCCGAGCATATCGAGGAGTCAAGACTGAGTGGCCGTACCGAATCGGAAGTCATCAGTGCCTTGGGGGAGCCCAGAGAAGTGGCCAAGGCATCTCGCAGTGAGCTGGGGGTCCCCGAACCGCGTGGAACGGGTCCCTGGCCGGTAGGGAATACTCTCATTGGCGTTGCTATCGCACTGGCAACTTTTACCGCGGCGATTGTAAGTTTCTTTCTTCGTAACGCGGAGGGCCAGCATCCGGACTACACGAGTTCAACCGAACGTTCGCTAACAGCGCTTGTGGAACTTTATGGGCCCGGAATAGCGGTGCTCACACTGGTGCCGGCTGCTCTGCTAGCGGTGCTCTTACTGGTGCCATTGAGGATGCGTCGCTGGGCAACATTGATCTGCGCCGTGGCAGCTTCCGCATTAGTTGTTTCTGATCCAATTGACGCTGGACTGTTCTATGCTCCGATGGCAATCGTAATTTGGTTGGCCACGATGCTGCCCTTTGCTAAATCTTTGCAGGCGGGGAGAAGAGAATCGCTTGTCCTGCGAATTATCGGTGTGCTGATTATGCTTCTTCCCGTTGTGCTCGTCGCAAGTGGGGTCGAACGCGGCAATATTGGAGTTTTCATGCTTCCCGCGCTGATCTGGGCCGTTGCTTGCTTGGCGATAGCAGTCGGGATCATACTCAATTTGCGTATCTCTTACTGGGCCGTGTTGGCATACGGAGTGTTGGCCCTGATCGTCGCGGTATTCGATAGTGGAATGCTCGTGGGGGCGATCTGGCTGTTTGGCGGGATTGTTTTGTCTTTCGGAATTTATGGGCTGCTGCGACTGCGCCCTAGAGCAGGCATCACCCGCTAGAACGACCACAGCGGCAGGGCAAAGCAAAAGCGGCTGGATCCCCCGGGGATCCAGCCGCTTGAGTCTTAGATAGCGTTTAGCGCTGTTCTACGCGTTCGCTCCGAGGAAGCCGGACGGCACAGTCCCACAGGTTGGTGGCCGCCACCAGCAGCAGGCTAGCGCCGAGCATATGTAGCAGTACCAAGGTGATAGGTAAGCCAGTGAAGTGCTGGGTGTATCCGATGGCCGCCTGCGCGAGGATGACCACTACCATCCACCAGGCAGCTGTACGGACCTTTGAGTTGCCATCGGCGCGGTAGGCCAAGACGAGTACTGCAATAGTGGCCACAATCAACAGGTATACCGGTGCGGTATGCATGCGAGTGACTAGCAATGGATCAAAGAGGTGACGAGGTGCAGAAGCGTCACCTGCGTGTGGGCCGGTGCCGGTGACGATGGTGCCCATAATGACTGCGAGCATGGACAATATCCAAGCGGCGGTGGCGAACTGACCAACCGATTTCGTCGAAGCTTGGTGATTTTCTTGCTTTAGCTCTCGTCGGGTGCGGTTGACCAAAATGGTGGCCAAGCAGACCAGCGTTCCCGAAAGAATGAAGTGCAGGGACACAACCCAAGGGTTTAGGTCGGTCAATACGGTGATGCCACCGATGACGCCCTGAGCGGGAATGCCTGCCAAAAGAACCCAAGCAAGGGTGAAGATCGAGCGATGAGTTTTGCGCATATTCCAGACGGCGATAAAAAACGCCACTGCAATAGCCAGCAACACAAAGGTGAGTAGGCGGTTACCGAACTCAATGAGGCCGTGCACGCCCATCTCAGGGACCGGGGTCATGGAACCCGGGACGCAGTTTGGCCAGTGTGAGCAGCCCAAACCAGATTTGGTCAGTCGTACTGCGCCACCGGTGATGATGATGCCAACCTGAGAGATCAAGGAGGCGATCGCCAGACCGTGAACAAGCCGGGTGACGTGCGTCGGCAACCTATCGGCCCAGCTTGGGGTGACTAGGTTTGAAGACATGGAAATCTCCCTTACTTTGTGTTGGTTAGTTCCATTTGAAAAGTTTGATGGCGGCAAAGGAGCCGGCAGCGGCCCAAAGCACCAAGAAGATCACGCTGGCAAGGCTGAAATGCCCCTCGATGAGCGCCGCGCGAAGGGCGTCACCGAGTGCAGCCGAAGGCAAAGCATCTAGCGTTGGCTGAAGCCAGGCCGGGGCCATCGTTAAGGGGAACAGCACTCCGCCGACTCCGGCGAGGAGGACCCAGGCCAAGTTGGTGATAGCAAGTGTCGCTTCGGGGCGAACCGTACCGGCAATAAGCAATCCCAAAGCAGTAAACGTCGCAGCGCCAAGGAGTAGGAACAACACGGCGGGAATGATTCCCAAAAGGTTTGGCTCCCAGCCCAGAAGTAAGGCCACGATGGTAATCAGTACTACCTGGATAGCTAATACGGTGAGTACCGCAATTACCTTGCCGAAGATCAAGCCTGCTTTACCCAATGGGGTAGTAGAGAACATTCGCAGTACGCCGTAGCGTCGGTCAAAGCCAGTGCCGATGCCTTGACCGGTGAAGGCTGTGGAAATGACGCAGAGGGCCAACACTCCGGGCACTGCTGCATCAATGCTGCGTGGTGCCACACCTTCCAGAAGATCCGTGAAGGTCAGTCCAAACAGGGCAATAATGGGCAACACTACGGCGAGTACTAACTGCTCACCGTTGCTGAGCATCATCAATGTTTCGTATTTGCCCTGTAAGGCGATGCGCTTGGGCATGGACACGGCGTTGGATTGGCTCATTGTCGGGCTCATACCGTTTCCTCTTTTTGCGCAAATTCCAAGAAGACATCTTCGAGGCTGCGTGCCTGCAAGTTCATGTGGGTCGGCAAGATACCTTCACGGGCCCACCAGCTTGTCAGCCAGTTAAGATGCTCCGCCGAACTGACGCCGGTTAGATGGTATTCGCCAGGTGCAGTCTCGCTCAGATGTAGTCCGGCTGGCGGTTGCGGCAATTCTAAGGATGGGCTCGCGCCAAAGTTCACCGGACGGTTTTCGTGCTCAGAAGCGGCCAAAGTTGTCAGCTCGGTGACGGTGCCCTGTGTAACGGTTCGGCCCTTGTCGATAATGTACACATAGTCACTTAAGCGCTGTGCATCATCCATCAGGTGTGTGGTCAGTACGATGGCTTTACCGAGGTCGCGTTGTTCGCTGATTAGATCAAAGACGACCTGACGTGATTGCGGGTCTAATCCGGCGCTCGGCTCGTCTAAGAAGAGGACTTCAGGGTCCCCGGCTAGCGCGAGGGCTAAGGCGACACGTTGTTTTTGTCCCCCAGAAAGCCGGCGAATAGTGCGGCTACCGAATGATTCAAGATCCAGCCGAGTGATCAGCGCATCGATATCGATGGGTTTTTTGTACATTCCAGCCACGTGGCGCAAAAGCGGAATCGGTCGCATTGACGGAGGCAATCCTCCATCTTGCAACATCACGCCGACCCGCGAACGAAGGTCGGGGTTGTCGCCAAAGGGATCTTGGCCGAGCAGTTCAATCGTTCCACCCTCGGGTCGCAAAAGGCCCTGAGCGCAGGCGAGCGTGGTGGACTTGCCGGCACCATTAGAGCCCAAAAGGGTTGTGACTTGGCCGGGGAGGGCTTTGAGGGAGACGGAATCCAGGACCCTGAGCATGCGATTATTCAGCGCAGGAACCGGTCCCAAATCCTTGCTCAGCTCACTAATAATGAGGCTGGGAGTAACTGAAGACACCACAGCATTCTACGTCATGTCGAAGTCGTAAGGGCTGAGTCTTTAGTCACGAAGGCTCGATTTAGGTTTCGGCGCGGAGGATGATAGCCATAGGGCACGAAATCCCTGAGATTCCCGGAATGACTAGCCCTACCTTAGTAAGTCCTTCCTTACTAGACGTGGGGGAAAAATATAGGCATGCTTGTGTTGTGTATTCATCTAATTCAGACACAGCTAGTACCGCAACCGGCACTACGGTTGGCACGGTTGGGGATACTGAGGAGCGCACGCGAGACCGAGTTCTAAACGCGGTGCTCGAAGACGGACCGGTCAGTGCGGCCGAGCTTGGCAGCAAGCTCGGGTTCACGCCAGCAGCGGTTCGCCGTCACCTTGACGCGCTGTCAAAAGCAGGGCTTGTTGAGGTAAAGCTGGTAGCAAATCAGAAGTCGGGCGCAGGTCGGCCGTCCCGCAGGTACGTACTATCGCACCGCGGACAGACGAAGCTGGGCAACGATTACCTAGACATCGCCACCCAAGCACTGAAGGTGCTGGGAGATGCGGCCGGCGAAGATGCGATTCGCAAATTCGCGCGGGACCGCTTCGCGACGATGGAAATCCGTTATGCGAAGGCAATGGACGGTATAGAAGGACTTGAAGAACGAGCAACGAAGCTTAGCGAGTTGCTCAGTTCCGACGGTTTTGTGGGGTACACCCGCAATGTCGAAGCGAAAGTTTCGAAAGCACTAATGCGCAGCGTTCAGCTGTGCCAGGGGCATTGCCCCATACAAGATTTGGCACGCGAGTTTCCGGTGTTTTGCGACATGGAGACTGAAATGTTTGCTCGACTGGTCGGTGTTGATGTGCGAAGGCTCTCGACATTGGCCGGTGGCGGACATGTGTGCACGACCCACATTCCAGTGGGTCGCGGAAAGGCGCCGTTACGCGCTGAGAAGAGAACTCGAATTCAGTTCACGAAGATGGAGAGGCCGCGATGACGGATCAGATTGCACAGGAGTCTGCTGACCCAGGTGTAATTTCCGAAATTCTGGAGAAGAACCCCGAACTCCAAGGAATCGGTAATTACGAATACGGCTGGTCAGATAAGAACGACGCGGGTGCAAATGCACGCCGTGGCGTTGACGCTGAAGTTGTAGCCAACATTTCCAACCTCAAGTCAGAACCTGAGTGGATGTTGGAGCTACGCCAGAAGGGCTTGAAGTACTTCGATCGCAAGCCAATGCCAACCTGGGGTCCAGACCTCTCGGGCATCGACTTCGACAACATCAAGTACTTCGTTCGCTCGACCGAGAAGCAAGCCACCTCGTGGGAAGACCTTCCGGAAGATATCAAGAACACCTATGACAAGCTGGGTATTCCAGAGGCTGAGAAGCAGCGTCTGGTTTCCGGTGTTGCCGCGCAGTACGAGTCCGAGGTTGTTTATCACCAGCTGCGTGAAGACCTTGAAGCTCAGGGTGTGATCTTCCTCGATACCGATACCGCGTTGCGGGAACACGAAGATGTCTTCAAAGAATACTTCGGCTCGGTCATCCCGGCAGGCGATAACAAGTTCGCTTCGCTGAACACCGCGACTTGGTCCGGTGGCTCCTTCGTGTACGTTCCTAAGGGCGTCCACGTAGAGATCCCACTGCAGGCCTACTTCCGTATCAACACGGAAAACATGGGTCAGTTCGAACGTACTTTGATCATCGCCGATGAAGATTCCTACGTTCACTACATTGAGGGTTGCACCGCTCCGATCTACCAGTCGGACTCGCTGCACTCGGCAGTAGTCGAGATCATCGTGAAGAAGAACGCTCGCGTTCGCTACACGACGATCCAGAACTGGTCGACCAACGTGTACAACCTCGTGACCAAGCGTGCCATCTGTGAAGAAGGCGCCACCATGGAATGGGTCGATGGCAACATCGGCTCCAAGGTCACCATGAAGTACCCAGCCGTATACCTGGTTGGCGAGCACGCCAAGGGTGAAACCCTGTCCATCGCCTTCGCCGGCGAAGGTCAGCACCAGGACACCGGTTCGAAGATGGTTCACATCGCTCCGAACACCTCTAGCGCTATTGTCGCTAAGTCGGTGGCTCGTAACGGTGGCCGCTCCGCTTACCGTGGCTTGGTCCAGGTCCGCGAAGGTGCCAAGGGTACAAAGAACTCGGTCGTGTGTGACGCGTTGCTGGTTGACCAGATCTCGCGTTCGGACACTTACCCATACATCGACGTCCGCGAGGATGACGTGACCATGGGCCACGAGGCGACGGTTTCCCGTGTTTCTGAAGAACAGCTGTTCTACCTGATGTCCCGCGGCATGGCCGAGGACGAGGCAATGGCAATGATCGTGCGTGGCTTCGTTGAGCCAATCGCACGTGAGCTTCCAATGGAATACGCGCTGGAACTGAACCGCCTTATTGAACTCCAGATGGAAGGATCGGTCGGCTAAGAATGTCGGAGACCACCACTCAGATTCCCGAAGAGAAGGCGCGCATTGGCGCCCCATCGATTCCGGGCTTCACCGAAGAGGGCGAAAACCTTTCGCCACTAAACGACAGCGCTTCCTCACCACTAGCCGGGGCTTCTTCCAAGAGCCACAGCCATGGTGGCGGCGAAGGTGTCACGGATTCTTCGCGTGCAGGCCGGTTGACCAGCTACAACGTTGAAGATTTCCCAAAGCTCACCGGTCGTGAAGAAGACTGGCGCTTTACCCCGCTGAAGCGTATCGGTTCACTGCACACCGCAGAACTGACCGGTCAGGCACCAAAGGTCGAGCTGACCGGCTCAGAGAACGTCACGCTGCGCACCGTCGCGGCAGATGACGCGATCCGCGGCAACGCTTTCACCCCCGATGACCGCGTGTCGGCCAACGGCTGGAAGTACGCCGATGGCGCACAGGTTCTTACCATCCCGGCTAACGCCGAGAACACCAAGAGCATCCTTCGCATCACCGGTGAGTCGCTGGAACCTGCAGCTCAGCACCTGATCATCGTGGCCGAGGAGAACTCCGAAGCCATGGTCGTTATCGACCACGTTGGTTCGGCAGTGCTGGCGCAGAACATCGAATTTGATGTTCGCCAGGGCGCGCGCTTGCGTGTTGTCTCCCTGCAGGCTTGGGAGTCGGATGCAATCCACGCTTCCTCGCAGCAGGCTGTGGTAGCCAAGGACGCGACCTTCAAGCACATTGTTGTCACCTTCGGTGGCGACTTGGTGCGCGTGAACCCATCGGCTCGTTTTGCTGGGGAACACGCAGAGATCGAGCTGTACGGCCTGTACTTCGCCGACGCCGGTCAGCACCTGGAACACCGCTTGTTCGTTGATCACGCGGTTCCTAACTGCAAGTCGAACGTGCTGTACAAGGGTGCCTTGCAGGGCAAGGGCGCACACACGGTCTGGGTTGGCGACGTGCTGATCCAGAAGGCCGCTGTGGGTACCGACTCCTACGAAGCAAACCGCAACCTGGTGCTCACCGACGGTACTCGTGCCGACTCGGTTCCTAACCTGGAAATCGAGACCGGCCTCATCGACGGTGCCGGACACGCATCCACCACCGGACGCTTCGACGACGAGCACCTGTTCTACCTGATGGCCCGCGGTATCGATGAGAAGACCGCCCGCCGCTTGGTGGTTCGTGGCTTCCTGAACGAAATCGTCCAGCAGATCGGTGACGAGCAGCTCGAAGAGCGCTTGACCGACACCATCGAAGAAGAATTGGCAGCTACTCACCTTTAAGTAGCGCCGGTTCTACCAGCCTTTTAGATATAGAAACGGAACGACGTATGTCTACTCTGGAAATCAAAGACCTGCACGTCTCGATCGACACCGAGCAGGGCGAGAAGGAAATTCTCAAGGGTGTTTCGTTGGTAATCAACACCAACGAAACCCACGCAATCATGGGCCCTAACGGCTCGGGCAAGTCCACCTTGGCTTCGACCATCGCCGGTCACCCACGCTACAAGGTCACCTCGGGTTCGATTACCCTTGACGGTGCCGACGTACTGGAGATGAGCGTTGACGAGCGTGCCAAGGCAGGCCTGTTCCTGGCCATGCAGTACCCAGTTGAGGTCCCAGGCGTGACCATGACTAACTTCCTGCGTACCGCCAAGACCGCAATCGACGGCGAAGCGCCGAAGCTGCGTACCTGGACCAAGGACGTCAAGGAAGCCATGGCGAAGCTGAAGATCGATGCGGACTTCGCTAGCCGTAACGTCAACGAAGGCTTCTCCGGTGGCGAGAAGAAGCGCGTTGAAATCTTGCAGATGGAACTGTTCAAGCCTAAGTTCTCGATTCTGGATGAGACCGACTCGGGCCTTGACGTTGACGCGTTGAAGACCGTTTCTGAGGGTGTTAACCGCGCTCAGGAAGAAAACCAGATGGGCACTTTGCTGATCACCCACTACACTCGCATCCTGCGCTACATCAAGCCAGACTTCGTGCACGTGTTCGTTGATGGTCGTATCGCTGAGCAGGGTGGCGCAGAACTCGCAGACCGTTTGGAAGAAGAAGGTTACGACCGTTTCCTCAACGTTCAGGCCTAGTAAGGTATAACCCATGAGTGAAATAACCGAACAGAGCACAGGAGCCAAAACGACTCCGCTGGAAGATGTCGAAGAGGCGCTCAAAGACGTGATTGACCCGGAACTCGGCGTCAACATTGTCGACTTGGGTCTGCTTTACGGAATGAAGTACGCCGAAGACGGCGTGCTAATTCTCGATATGACGCTCACCACCGCAGCATGCCCGCTCACCGATATTATCGAAGAGCAGGTCGCCCAGGCTATGGAAAGCGTTGTCGACGAGCATCGTCTGAACTGGGTCTGGATGCCACCTTGGGGTCCAGAACGTATCACCGATGATGGTCGCGACCAGATGCGAGCACTTGGTTTCAACATCTAAGTTGTATTGCTAAAGGCGCCTTTCGAAATCCGCTACGGATTTTGGAAGGCGCCTTTTCTTTGCGTTTAAAGTGCTTATCGCAAGCCTTAGCGATCTGGTGTGTGTACCGTTTCAAAAGCCATTGCGGTGCCGGTACCACCGGCTGCCGCCATCAAAGCCAAGCACAGCTCGTCTTGAATCTTCTTTTCTTTAGCCTGCCAGAACAGCCTGGTGCTCAGAATGGCACCACTGGCCCCGTAGGGGTGGCCCAGTGCCAACGCCCCACCCTCACGATTTACATCTTCAGGGGCTATGCCAAGTTGAGCCAGGCAGGCGAGGGCCTGTACAGCAAAGGCTTCGTTAAACTCAATGAGTCCAGCCTGGGCCAGTCTGCGTTTGCCCAGGAGCAGCTCGAGTTTTTGATACGCGAGAACGGCTGCCATGCCCAAGATTTGTGGGTCGCACGCGCCACTGCCGGTGGACAGGTAACGCAGCGCAAAATTTGCGCCCAACTGATTAAAATACTCGGCGTCAACGATTAGCACCGCTGCGGCGCCATCATTAATGGGACAAGAATTACCTGCAGTCACCGTGCCACCCGGAACAAACGCCGGGCGCAACGCCCCAAGCTTTCCCTCCGTGAGTCCCGGTCGCGGACAAGTATCGCGGTTGACCAGACCGGTAGCGGTGTGAACTTCCACTATCTCGTTATCGAATCGCGCGGTTTGCTGAGCCTGGACCGCACGTTGGTGGCTTCGTAATGCAAAATCGTCTTGGGCTCTGCGTGAGATGTTAAACTCTGTGGCAATGTTTTCTGCCGCGACGCCCATATCTGGGTCCGCGTGAGGGCGTGGGGTAAAACGAGCTCGTGAATAGATGCGTGGGGGAGAGCCGGGCACAACATTCTTTTCCATCCGCCACGGCGCAGTACTCACCGATTCGACGCCTCCGGCGATGACTGCGCGCGCTTCGCCACACTGAATCATTCTTGCGCCAGCAGCAATGGCTTCTAAAGCGCTGGCACACTGCGCGTCTAGCGTGGTGGCTGGAACGGACAGGGGTAGACACGATGCCTGAGCGGCTACTCGGGCTATATTTCCGCCCGGGCCGGCAGCGTTTCCGGCAAAAACGTGCTCTACCGCGGCAGGATCTAAGCCTGAATCTTCGAGCAACGCGTTAAAAACCTTTGCTAGCAGGTCCTCGGCGTCTAGCTGCGCGAACTCTTTATTCGACCTCACGATGGGCGTGCGCCGAGCTGCGATAATCAATGCTTCATTCATCGTAGACGCAGCTTTCTTAGACCCGCGGTCGTCGGTAAGGGAAGGTTGAAAACATCTCGCTTTCCACTGTTCGTTAGTGGCCAGTCAGATAAAAACACAAGGTCATGGGGAATCTTGTAGGTAGGAAGTAAGTTTTTCAGCTCGCCGTGCAGTTCCAGCGTATCGGGAAGCGTTCGTGGATCAGGAAGTAGACAATAGGCGGTAATTCTTGCCTTGTCCGTAGCATCGCGATAAGCCTGAACCACTGGTTGGATAAGCCCGCATTGTTCTAGGGCGGCGCTAATTTCTGCCGGGTAAATATTGTTCCCATTAATATTGAGCATCTCACCGTGACGCCCCAATATTTGGACCCGGTTTTCCGGTAGTAAGCGGGCAAGATCTCCCACCCCGGTTGAATCTTTGCAGCGTTCCAACTCGCCTGGACCTCGTGGGTCATAACCGGTGGCATTAAAGTCGCTAGCAATCATGAGCCGTCCAACGCCGTTGCGTTGTGGCGCATGTAAATGAGCTCGGACGCCGTCGAAGAAGGTCCCGATGAATTCGGGCATCGAATACCTGGCCGAGCGTTGATGCGCCCGATAGGCAATGAGGCTGTGCTCACTACTCCCGTAGTATTCGGTGCAAGTGATCTGTGGAGAGATTCGCAAGATCCGTTGGGCCAGCTGCGAAGCCAACGGTTCACCGCCAGTAACCACGTGACGAAGCGTGGCAAGTAGGTTCGCCTCGAGCTGGTCAAGCATGAGCCGTACCAGCGAAGGAACAGCGACGACCCTATTGCAATTTTCGGTTTCTAACAACGTGGTCACGTCCTGAGCTTTCCAGCGCCCGGGTGCCACGATTGTTCCCCCGGTGGCAATCGATTCCACAAGAGCGTAGAGGCCAAGCCCATGGGTCAGTGGGCCGGGCACCATCGTTCGTGCGTCCTTGGTGGCACCGAGGGTCGTGGCACACCTAGCGATCGACTGCTCCCACGAATCGCGACTGCGCATTACTGCCTTCGGAGATCCGCTAGATCCAGAAGTGAACACCACCAACAGCTCGCACTGTGCGTCGTAGGAGGCCGTTAAAGCCGGTACGGCAGCTACGTCGTCAATATCTGATGGCACTCGCACCGGGTTCTGGCCTAAGGCCCGTAGAACTGCCTCCCCATCGCGGTCGCAAAGCAGGGTGGGTGAGTCGAAGAGTTCCAGCATTTGGAGAAGCCGTGCCGAAGGCCATGCCGGATCTAGGATGATCGCGCTAACACCTGCCAGCATGCACCCGTGGAAGGAGATAGCCAGGGCGATGGGGTCGGTGCAGTAGATGCCAACACGGTTTCCGGGTAAAACTTTCTGGCGTAGCTTGCCAGCCAACGCATTGCTGCTCGCAGCTAAGGAAAGATAATCCAAAACGTGAGTTGTGCTGATGACCGCGGGGTGTCTTGGACGGGTCCGCGCGTTCTGTTGCAGCTGGCTGGCAAGATCCATCGGATTAGCTCATCAGTGCCCGGTAGCTGCGGTGCACGGTGACGGCCACCAGCGTGGTGACCACGGCTTTGATTAGATCACCCGGAAGGAATGCGATGGCGCCAATCGCGGAGGTACCAAGATCAAGCCCTGTCACTGCGGCCGTCCATGGAATTCCGAACAGATAGATCACGCCGATACCGCCAATGATGACCGAAACCAATCCTGTGATGATACGACCGGTTTGACCCTTTTGGCGGAGTACCCAGAATTTGAACAGCGCGCCGATTACCAAGGAACCAAAAATCCAGCCCAGCAGGTAGCCGCCGGTTGGGCCTAGCAATACGGCCAGCCCACCGCGGCCGCCAGCTAACAGTGGTAAGCCGGCTAAAGCAAGGACAACCACAATCAGACTGGAGAGCATGCCGCGTACCGGGCCAAGGAGTGCTCCAGCGAGCATGACGCCCAAAGTTTGCAGTGTAATGGGCACCGGCACAATGCCGATCACGATGGGCGGAACTAAGCCCATAGCGGCGATCATGGCCGCAAATATTGCAACATAAACAGTATTTCGGGTTTGCGAACTAGTGGCAGTTGCCATTGGAGTGTCCTAACGAATGATTGTGCGAGAGAGTCTGGGTAGGATTATTTGGAATGTTCGGCGGAGTCGTAACCGCGTGCTTCTAGCGCCTCGGCCGTATCTTCAGCGATCCGTAGGGATCGAATCACCAGAGGGACTGCTACGGCGAGAGGATTATTTGCTAGCCCGCGCGCATGTTGGGCTTCGCGGACTTCAAGATATGCGCGCTTGAGTTCTGGAATGAAGCGAATAGCCAAAGATAGCCCTAAGGAAATTTGTGCCGGGTTGGCGCCGACATGCCGTAGGGGAGATGCCACCTGTTGAAAGAGTTCGAGCATGGCATCAAAGGTCGTCGTCAAGCTGACGGCATAGGCAAACATGCACATGGTGAGCAGGCGAAGCACCGACACTAGCGCGCTGTCCCATGTTGTCTGGATCCCTAAGGAGACAAAGACGATAGCAAGGATGAGAAGCAAGGTCACCAGAGGCATGCGTAGCTGGCGGAAGTTCACACGGGCACTGAGCAAAACGAGGACGCTCACAAGGAGTAACACCGAGAGGATCTGCCAACTACCGATTAGGTATAGGCCGATGCTGACGACCAGCAGTGCTCCAAATTTTAGTCCTGCAGGTAATTTGGCGAGGTACGAGGTGTTGTGTGCGGCGATCATACGTGGCTCCACTGGCGGTAATGATCAATAGCATCCGCAGGCTGACCATCAAAGGCTATGATCCCGTCAGTTACCACCAGGACACGATCAAAGTCTTCTAGCAGTTCTAGATCGTGAGTAATGACGATGGCTCGTTGCGGGAGTTGGGCGATTTCGCGTTGGAAGCGGAGCCGATTTCGTAGATCAAGCATGGTTGTTGGCTCGTCAAAAACAATCGTGCGAGGTTGCATTGCCATCACTGCTGCAAGGGCCACCATTTGCTGCTCGCCTCCGGAAAGCGTATGGCTCTCCCGATCTGCCAGATGGGCAATGTTCAGTTCCTCAAGGGTCTGCGTGACTCGAACCTTGCGTTCGGCTTTGGACAAGCCGATGTTTTTCAGGCCAAAAGCTATGTCGTCTGCAACCAGTGGCATGATGATTTGATTAGCTGGGTTCTGGAAAACGAAACCCACATCGCGGCGAATCTGTTTCGCGTTTTTGGACGTATCTAGTCCTCCCACACGGACGGTTCCAGTGGTAGGAATAACTAGTGCGTTCAGTAATCGCGACAGTGTGCTTTTACCGGCTCCGTTTGCCCCGATGATTCCGATGCGACGTTCATTGAGCGTCAGGGTGATATCAGTGAGAACCGGGCGGTCTTCAAAGCTGACAGTGACTTGCTCAAGTTGGATCTCTGGTAATTCCACAATGCTCCATCGCGACGTACTTTTTCATCCAGTAGGTCACCGTTGGTTGTTCGGTGTCTGGATGGCGTTCCTAGTGGAGTTTTGTACCACTGAGAAAAGAGCATACTTGATCACTGTTCAATTGTCTTGATCAGTGTTCAATATATTGTGGTTAGCCAAAGAATTGATCATAGATAAGTGCTAGTGAAAGCCCAATCATGATGATCCCCGAACATGCAGTCACAATTCGTGCGGCAAGTGGTCTGGAGCGTAATAAAAGACGTGCGGTTAAGGCAACGGCAAAGTATACGGCGACCGATACCGCGAAATGGGTGAGGCCAAGTGCGCCGGTCTGAACGGACAATGGCCAGCTTCCGGCCGGACTGATGAACTGCGGAATCAGCGCCAAATAGAGTAGTAGCGCTTTCGGGTTGACCCCGCTGGTGAGCAGTCCCTTGAAGAAAGGTGCGCGCCAGTGGGCACTCAAATTGTCTTGTGGCGGAGCTTCAGTCAGAAGCGCAAGGGACCCGGGGGGTGCATTGTGCGCGCCACCGGGTTGGTCGTTAGTCGACGCAAATTCTGCGCGGTCCGCAGAGGGAGCTGGGTAGAATTTTGCCGACTTCCAGCTAGTGAGCGTAGTAATTCCGAGCCATAGTAGATAGATGGAACCCGCCATGGTTAGCCAAAGGAGCAGTTGTGGCGAACTGGCTACTAACGCTGCCACGCCACAGACAAGTAGCGCGGTGTGGAATAGGTAGCCTGTCAGCAGTCCCCATACTGCCGCGCGGTAACCTTTGGGGCCGATAGCCGAGGAAATTATATAAGCCCAATCGGCGCCAGGTGTGCAAGCTAGGGTGACGGAGACCAAGAGGAAGCCGGTTAGTTGAGTGATTTCCATGGTGTCTCCTCATAGTTCCTGACGTGCTTATATAAGGTTAGGGAAATTCTGTCGAAAAGTGCTTGCTGTTTTTGCCTAAGAAGCGCCGATGTAAGCAATATTTTCTTGATTGATTGGTGAAATACGCAAAAATATTGCGTTGTATGCTGGGTTCATGGATAAATTGGACCGGGCTATCATCGCTGAATTGCAGCTGGACGGCCGGATGAGTGCAACTGCGGTAGCAAGTAAAGTTGGACTCTCGGTTGCCCCTTGTCATCGACGTATTCGCGAGCTCGAGCGAGCGGGGGTCATTGCCGGCTACCAGGCTGTCATTGCTCCTGAACGCGTTGGCTTGGCATTCGAGGCCTTGGTCTTCGTTACACTCAAGGATCGTGCGCAACTCAAAGCCTTCGAGGCGGCAGTCGAAAAAGATGAGTTGATCGTAGAAGCACAACGACTCTTTGGGGAACCAGATTTCTTGTTGCGTGTTTACGCCAAAGATCTGAGTCATTATCAGCACCTTTACGATGAGGTGTTAGTTGAACTGCCCGGAGTGGAGAAGCTAACTAGCACTATCGTGATGCGAAATATCAAAGAACGAGCAATCCTACCCGTTTAGCTTTTTACTCGAGAGACTGGCCGGTTTGGGCTGCTCGTGGAGTAATGATCAACGAAATCACCAAGATCGTGACAATGAGCCAAAGGGCTTGCGGTAATCCGATGACGTCTGCGACGAACCCAATAACCGGCGGTCCGCTGAGCATAGCTCCATAGCCAAAGGCGCTGATAACGCTCACGGCACGTGGGCCAAGATGATCACTGCGCGAGGCTGCAATGGACATTCCCACAGGGAACCCGAGTGAACTGCCCAGCCCCCAAAGTAGCGCCCCAGCTCCAAACATCCAGATGTTGTCTCCGAGAATAAACAAGACAATCCCGACCAGACCGATCAGACCCATGATCATCAGGGAACACTTGGTTCCAATGCGATCAACAATTGATCCGCCGGTGAATCTGCCGACGGTCATAGCGCCGGTAAAGAGGGTAAACATCAGCGCACCGCTGGGATGGCTGAGCCCATGCCCGACGACGGAAGCCACTGCAAGCCAATCGTTGGCAGCCCCTTCCGCAAAGCTGAGCCCGGCAACCATAAGACCCAGTAGTAACAACAGTCCGCGCCGTGAACGTGCACCGGAGGCCTTCAGCTGGGTTTTGTCTCGTGGTGCCGAGTAATTGTAATTCCAGGTTTTAAAACCGGTCTGTGCAAAGAGTGTTAAGCCAATAATTACTACGGCGACAAAGCTGAAATGCCAGATAGTTTCGATTTCTAGGCTCAGGGTAGCCGTTGCGATGCCTGCGCCGAGTAAGGAACCGAGACTGAAAAATCCATGCAATGAGGGCATGATGCTTTTGCCGAGCTTCCGTTCAACCTTGGCACCGTTAACATTCATGGTGATATCAAGGCAGCCGAATATTAGCCCGTTGAAAAATAAGATTATGAAGGCGGCGATACCACTTTCCAGAATCGTGACAGATACGCCAAGGGTCACCAATATCGCAGCCAGGAAGATGGGGAGCACGAGTAGAAGGTTTTTGGCTGAGAACGTCCGGCTAAGGGTCGGAGCCAATGCAATTCCGGCTAAGGTACCAGCCGTCATGAAAAAGAGAAAAGCACCTAGCTGTGAGCCTGAGAAGTCAAAGACCATATCGATCACCGAAAGTCTTCCGGCCCAAGAGGCGAAAGATAATCCTGCGATCAGGAAAATAAGGTTAACGCTGGAGCGTTCGCCGAGTAGCGGCTTAGCTAAAGCGGGGGCGATAAGCGCCATCTACCTGTTCCTCCTGATTTGTACAGCACCTAGAGTTTATCCCACATTAGGAAAAGTTGAAACTAAAATCATCGACTACAGGTGCACTGCTAGCGCACTTCTAGGTGTTGCATATGAAACTCCAAGTATCGGGTACCTGCCTAGTTCGAGTTCGGCTGAGTACTTGAAGGTGAGGGGCGGTCATGAGGCCACTTTGGATCGACTTTTAGTCAAAACCCCTGGACAATGACCTGAGGAAATTTCACTATCAAATACATGCGCGAGACCTGCAACCGAAAAATCCTTTTAGCAAGGATCGGCAAATCTAAGCACTAGGAAATGCCAGGCCCGACCTGAGCGATCGCGTTACACGTGCGGTGGCGCAGCACAGAATTCTGGAGCCGAACGGTCGGCCAGCGAAAGGTTTCTACGACGAGGGCGAAACCAGTGGGTTCAAGAGTCGATGAAACGTATAGATATAACGTGCGAGAAGGTTAGCTTCTTTGGCGGTTGTTTGTTTAGGGATGTCAAACTTGAGGCCTATTGCAGACTCGTAGTTTTGAATTTAGTGCCGGAAGAAGTCCTGACGGAGCCTTCGTGTCCATAAAGCATGCCCCCAAGCGGATCGTGGTGTCGCTTGGAACTGATTGAGAAAGCAAAAAGAACCGCCGTTCACTCGTTTTGCTAAGTGAACGGCGGCTCTAAGTTGGTACCCCCGGCCGGATTCGAACCGGCGACCTAGAGATTAGAAGAACACTCAAACGATTTACACCGAGTTCTATCCACGCCCAAAACCGCATGACCCCGCCGATTCTTGGGGGAGTGGATAGCCGTTTTCCCACATGCATCCACTAAAAATGTGGTGCTAATTGTGGTGCAAAATAGAAAACCGCCCCACCTCGTTTTGAACTGGTCCCCGAAAGTTGGACAAGGTAATTAAAGTCTAGACGGGTCAAGCTGCCAGG
>NZ_BMKX01000006.1:0-238273 GCF_014644555.1 Glutamicibacter ardleyensis
CCAAAAAACTTTGAAGAAAATCCCTCCAAAGCCTTGACGAAAAACATAGGGACACCCCCCTGGCCCACAGGGTGGGGCCCGGGATCCTGCCGTTGTAGCTCCAGCCCGGGAAGTTGACCCCGGGGGCAATCTCGAAGTCCTGGTCCACGGCGACGATGTCCCATTCGCGCAGGGTGCGCCCGTCGGGCAGGGTGCTGGTCTTGCCGCGGTCGAAGTCCCGCAGGATCGCGGTGGGGTCGATCCCAGCACGCTCCGGCGGCACGGATCCTCCCGCGAACCCGGCATGCCCGGCATGGTTGGTCATCATGCTCTGGCTCGTGTCGGGAATCGAGCTGGCAGGTTTGGAGCCTTCGCCCAACAACGGTGCCGGGTCGCCGCCCGCGGAGCCGGAGTGCTGGCCATGCCCGCCATTGGCCTGCAATGCCGAGAGAGCCGGCACCGCGGCAAGGGCTGCGGTGCCGAAGAGCATCGAGCGCCTGTTGAGAAGCTTCTCCAGGCTAAGGTTCGGCATACCGACTCCAATGGTTTCGACGTTGAAAACAAAAATGTTCGGCTAGTCTAACATTCGGAGTTCGACGGGTAACACGGAGTCATGCTTCTTACGGATTTGTCGTCCTGGATCAGGACTACCTGAAGTTCATCTGGTCCGTCACGGAATGGTCCGACGCCCCGATTAGCGTCGGGGTCCTGGCCGAGCACCCTAGAATCCGCCCGTCTACCGCCTCCGAGAACAACAAAAACGATCTACCAAGACTTGGTCGTGCACGCACCGTAGGGCAGCATCGAACTGAAGGGCGATGGCCGAAAACACGCCCTCGCAATGGTCCGCAGGCATCGGCTCCTGGAAACCTTTCAGGTGGTCAGGGTTCTTAACTACGGTTGGGGCGGGGTCCGCGATGAAGCCGAAATCCTCGAGCATGGGGTCTCGGGCAAACTGATCGCCAAGATCGACAGTCACCTGGACCGCCCCACCCGCGACCCCCACGGCGAGCCGATGCCTTCCCTCGAGGGTCAGGCGCACCGGCCGGAGGCAAGACAGCTCTCCGCCGCGGTCGCCGTCACCCGTATGCGGATCTGACCACCATTCGACTGCGTGGACACGAACAGGACATCGACCTCGGCACACCAGCCGCGGACGCGATCTGGGTCCTCGCCCCCTAGCCCGATCCCGACCGCGGTCCAACCGGCGTTATTCGATGCGAGCACGGCAGCGTTGACCCTCGAGCGTTTAGCATGCGCCTAGATAGCAACTGTTAGCTTTGTTTGGCTCTGGCGCGAATTTTGTGAATGGTTGCAGATCTTCGTTGCGTGCGCCGTTCCCATACCAAGACAAGGTGCTGGTCAAACAGATGTACCGCGTAGACGGGATAATGAGGGTGTCGGTCCGAACCCGCGCGAATTGTGCTCCCGTGCCCAGACTGCAAAGTGGTGTCGCTGCAAACAGCTCGGAGCCTCGCTGATTCCAGGGCTTATGTTCGCGCACTGCCACAAGCGAAATTGGCTTGAGGTAATCTAGGAACGCTTCCGACAAGATCGAAATAAGTGGCTCCTACGTACAGGAGTAATTTCTAGCATCCTGGAACGTTCCAAACAAAAAATTCGCGTAGCTCCTTGTAAAGGGCTAAACGAATCTTCTTGGTTGCTCTAGCATTCCGGGACTGTTCGGTGGCGACGTTTCCATATTGTATTGATGATCGATAGGACCGCACCAAGTGCTGGAACTGCGATGACCAGGAACACGAAAACCATCTTTGCTCCTACTGAAAATCGAGGACTGCCTAGAACGAGTGCTGTTACCAACAAGGTCGGATACAGCGCAGAGAATCCGCAAGGCAAAGCTTGCGTTTTCCATGGAAGAACGGGCTTAACGTTCATGTAGTTTTCCTCCTACGAATGAGCAGTTCCCGCGTCAGAAGCTCCTTCCTGTAGCTGCAACCATAGCTCGCATGAACCCAATCCCGCCGAAACGGTGGAAGTTGCCTGCGCTATAGAAGGGATGTTAAAGCCGCCACAGCAACGCCCCACCGGTAAAAATCCTCATCCACTCGCCTGTCCGCTTTTAAAACAGTCCGCTTTTAAAACATGGGCTGCCTCAGTGCCGTAGACGCGAGCGACCTCAACCTGTTACATGATGCCTCGGATCTCTCCGACTCAAGCCTCTCCCAGAAGCTCACACGACTGGCAGATGCAGGTTTCGATGCGATCGAGAAACACCAATCCCGGATAGGCTCAAAGGGAAGATTATTTAGTGTGAGCTGGACAGCGGGACCTAGATCGGTTGAAAACTCCATTGGTGGGTGGATTGGAAGCCGAAGGGCACAAGTTCGCACCGATGGAGTTTGCTGCGTTAGTGCATGAAGAATCTTCGGTGTTAAGTGCCAAGCTGCAGAAAAAGCTACGCGAGGACGATGAACTACGTTATTGATATCGTGCTCAAATCGCAAGGATCAGCACAGGAAGACCCCGCGATTTTGGACAAATGCGTATACATCGATGACGTTGAGAGTGTGCAAGCTTCTTGCGAGGAGTTCAAGGCTGGAAGCTATGGCCGGTAGAAAGAAGGGCGTGAAGCATTCGAGCGCGGCGCAGATGCTCTAGTTGTCGCTCAATGCCAGCCCGCCCGTGAGGCATTTGTGGTCCATGCCCTTCCGCAGCGCGCGAAGATGCCGGCTAATAGTTAGCAAGTTAAATCCGAATCTATGTTCTACTAACATTCGTCTCTGTGACCTCCGCTGGTGGTAAAAGGCAAGACCGGAGCGCAGGCACCTGCTCTCGATGTGAATGGAAAGCCACCTGCTGCTGGAACCGGCAGGATCTCTGTGAGCGGGCTGTGGACATATGCTTGCCATCTAATCCCAAGATTTCCTTGCTTGGCGTTTCGTGCTCGTTCAGCGCGTCGGAGCGGGTGTCGCAAGACGGGAGGTGGACGCCTGCTTTGATTCTGGGCAAATACGCGTTCATGGACCATGCGCGGCACACTGCACACCGCCTTGTCGCAGGACGTGCGCTGGCGGATGGCACCGACCAAAGGGCTCACCCTGCAAAAAGCCGTACCCCGCTGGCGAGAATTTCAGATCAATACCGCAAACCATCGACCCGGCAACATCCCGGATCCATGACTACCTGCAGGCTCAGAGGAGTGCCAGCCGCAAAACGTTGTTCGCCGAACATAATGGCCGTGGCATCGAGACAAGCAACCGGAGCGGAATCCATTTGCTCATGGTCCGGGCGCAGGAAGCACTGATTGGCTTGGGACCGCTTCCCAAGGGAACGGACAAAGTCGCCCAAGACTCCGTGCCTATTGCTTGATCAGTTGGTCCGCACCCGCAATAGGCCACAGTATCCAACGCAAGAACTTCTGGTGCGTCACCTGACCTCGCACTTTCCGGCAACCTTTCGCGATGCTCCCTGGTATAGCGGGCAAACGGTGACCACCATCAGGCACATGGCAGCAGGCATCGGCACTGCTCTCGTGAGTACCGGTATTGATTGCAGGGGCGAGGACTTGTGGGTTGTGGCCGATTCTGCAGTGGAACGGCAAATTGCCGCAGACGAGCGGACTGTATTACCGCAACGCCTGATGGAGGAGCCTTAACGCGTATTACCTGCCTCACGCCGATTGGTCCACGGTAGCTACGAAGGAGGGTGGCAGATCTCACCGGGCAAAATGGCACGTTCCTGCCATTTTGGCTAGCTGGTGGTCAGGCCCGGCGTCCATAGAACGCAAAAGCAGCGCCGACCGATGCCCTCGGTGCGACGCTGCATCAGCGTAATCTAGCATTTTGAAGCGGTGAGCGGACCTAATGTCCGAAGGGATCCTCATCGGTACCCGGCAGCCAGGTAATACCGGGAACGCCCCAACCTAATGACTTCTTCGCCTTCAGCCAGCGCTTATCCCACCGGGGTACCAGCTTGTCCACGTACAGCAAACCGTCCAGGTGATCGAACTCGTGCTGCAAGATTCGAGCGAACCAGCCGGTCGCTTCGAATGAGACCGGCTTGCCAAACTCATCGAAGCCTTCCACCTTGGCGTACTCAGCACGCTTGAGCGGGAAGTTCAGGCCCGGTACGGACAGGCAGCCCTCGGCCTCTTCATCGGGGTCCGGCGTCGCCTGTGAGACCTTAGAGAGCGTGAGTACCGGGTTGATGAGCACCCCGCGCTCTGGAGCCGTATCTTGATCAGCGTAGATGTAGGTAAAGATGCGCAGTCCGACACCGATTTGCGGTGCCGCTAGTCCGACACCGTGGGCCGCATCCATGGTGGCATGCATATCAGCGACAAGTTGACGCAACTGGTCATCAAATTCGGTGACCTCAGCTGCGCGTCGGTGCAGCACTGGTTCTCCATATACGGTGATTTGCCGAATGGGCACGTGATAGGTCCTTTCCCAAGGTGCTAAGAAGTCTTCTCCAATAGTTTCACGGCTGATCTTATTTGTGCCACTGCAACAGTCCATCAAAAGCTCGCGGGCCACTGTATGCGCCGCGAGGCTGATGGTGTAAACACCAACGGATAGCTCGCTGGCCCACGGGTTTTCCGCGGATTCACTGGCAGTCAATACTCTCTGCAGGCGACGAGACAGTAATCGCGGGGGCAGGAACACGTGACCAGTGACTCAGCATTAAACTTGCGAATACTCCGCATGGACCGGGAGCACAATATGGCTTTCGGCCGATATTCGAATCCATCTTCGAATAATCTTGAGCGGACCTGCTCGACGCTCTTGGAGTCTTTTAAATGTGGAAGGCCAACGACCCCATGTCGTCAGCCTTCCGGTGAGCTTCCTAGGCGCTCATCCTGATGCGAGTGACTAAAAAGCGTTTCCCCAAAGGTCGAATTGTGAATCCCCCAAGATTCCCCATACATGCCTCGACCCTGTGAGGTTTAGTCTAGAGTGGCGTGGGCCCTATTTTTAGCAAAAGACCGGGACTAAGTATGCCTTTGCCAAGATACAGGTACCGAACCGGAAGTCTCGTCGAGAATTTCGTCGGTAATCGGCGTTGCATCGCTGACCGGAAGCAATTGGCGGCGATCGGTGATGCCCAGCTTCGTGTAGGAACGCTGCAAGTGTCCTTCGACCGTCCGAGGCGAGAGGAATAGCTCCTCTGCGATCTCCTGGTTGCTCGCGCCACGGGCTGCTAATACGCAGGTAGCGTACTCCCGCACGGTTAGCAGTGAGCGGACGATGCGCCCACGACCCAGCGACGGTGTGTTGACCTCTGCTAGCGGGCTAGCCAGTTCCGCAGAGAGAGCCACCAGCCGCGTCGCGAGCTTCCGCTGGCCCAAGTCTCTGGCCCGGACCGCGGCGCGATGGGCGACTTCACCTGCATAAAGCAGCCGGCCGGCCGAAACATGAGCTTCGGCTAGCAAGCGTACGTCTGCTTCGGTGGGCGAATCCATGACCCGCGCATACTCGGCGAACGTTTGCGCCATAGGCCCCTGAACCTGCGCGGCAGTTTCACTGAGCTGTGTCGCATCCTCTACGAGGTGCAGTCTCCAGGCGTCATGGAGCAATTGCATCCGTAGCAGCTTGCGGCCGAATTTATCGGCGAGGGCCAAGCATTGTGCCAAGTGTTCCTGCGCTGCCGCACGGCCTTCAAGCTCCAAGATCACGGGCAGCAGGTAACGCTGGGCCATGGGCCGCATGATCTGCCCCGCTACCTTGGGTGCGGCGCATGCCATGGCGTAGTAGCGACCCGCCTTTGCTGAATCGCCAACCATCACCGCACCGGCTGCGGCAAAGGACGCAGTGAAGCCCGCGACCAGGTATGGGTCGGACACCGAAATCAAAGCCAGGGCCTGCTCCAACGCATCCAGTGCGCGGAGCCCCAGCCCCTGTTCCAAGAACTCGACGCCCCAGCCTGACAAATAGTTCGCCGGATTCAATGCAACGCTCGTGAAGTCTATGGCGGCCAGTGTCTCGGTGAATTCCGGCCCACCGCCTCCGACGCTGGTCATCACCGCCAAGATGGCATAAACCAATTCGGACTGGACGGCAGGGGAGGACTTCTTCCAGAAATCCCCTTTAATCAATCCGGACAGCTCCTGGAGCGAGTCCACCGGTCTGCCGGCGTAGCAATCCTCGATGAGCACATGTGCCAGGCAAGCGGCGCGCAGTTCGGGGGTGATGCTTGAATCCGCCGCATACTCGCGTAGCTTCACGGAATCCATCGCCTGCTGTGCCCTGCTGAGCAGGAGCAATCGGTAGGCCCGGATCTCGGCCGGATTCTCCGGCCAGGAATCAATGATCTCCGTGGCCAAGTCGATGCGGCCCAATCCCGCAAAGGCAATATTGGCCGCAACACCACGCACTTTCGCACTGCCGGTACCGAACAAGGGCTTGAGCACCGCCAACGCTGCCTCCGCCTTGCCCAGCTCGTAAAGGGCGTCAGCCCGAAGTACCAGGATCTTCTCCAGCTTGCGCTCATCCGTGTATGACGAGTGCTCGATCGAATCGGTCAAGGCAACGACCTGCGCAAAATGCCTGGCCTCGGCCGATCCCACCACATCTTCGAATAGCTCGTCCGCTGAAACATCAAGCCCCAGCTGCACCCGATGCCCGGTGAACCATGCACGAGCCTGGGAAGTCAGCTGCTCGCGAGGGAACGCCTTGTCGGCGCGCTGGAGGTAGCCACGCAACTTGGTTTGCGTCAACGTGCTCAAGACCGTCTGCGGAGCCAGCCCGGAACTCAGTGCGACTGCCAATTCGCGCTCGCCGGTCGCGTCATCTTCGGATAGGACGACCAGCTCGACAAGCCTTGAATCCAGCACTTCGGGCAGTGCATCGCCGAGTAGCCGCTTGGCGAGCGGATAATGCAAGCGGCCCGTAACCGCCAGCAATTCGATGGCCTCGCGGATTTCGTGTGGCTGTTCATGCAGTCGGGAGGTGATGAGATCCGAAATCCTGGGTCCCTGAGGGATCCACCGCCGATCCAGGGTCCAATAGGATCTCTGCAGGGTCAGTGCATTCGCAGTTTGGGCATCCAAAGTCAGCTCGCGCAAATGCAAAGCGTTCCCGCCCGAGAATTCCAGGAGAGCTTCGACGGTGCTGGTATTCACCTGGCCGCCGAGCACGCCATTGAGCGTGGCCTCGGCATCTTCATAGGACAGCGCGGAAAGTTCCACGCGCTGGGTCTGCGGGCCGGCACGCAGATCCCGCAAGGACTTGGGGAGCCGGTGAACCGCGGTGGTTGCCATCACTAGGAGGATATTCCGTGTCAGGGATAGCTGTGCCAGCACGGCGGCGCTTTGCTCGTCGGTGTATTCTGCTTGGTCTAGGAATATGCACAGGGGTTGCTTTGAGGTGTACTGGAATAGCTCCGAAAGCATCACACCCGGGGTGAAGTTTGCGTTGCTCGTGGGTAACTGTGCGCAGAGGGCAGTCAGCATCGCGAAGGGAACACCCTGGATCGCCTTGGCAGCAGTGAGCCAATAGACGTTTCCGTCTGCCTCGGCGAGGAGCTGATGTGCGAAGGTCGTGCGTCCGCTCCCGTGTTGCCCAATGACAAATACCGCGGCCCTCTGGGCAGCCGCCGCACGTGCACTTTCGTAAGCACCTTGAAGCGATGGAAGCACCGCCGGTAGCGGGCTGAGCGGACCAGTCATAGGCTCAAGTTAGTACCGTCCAAGCCTGACGGTCAAGTAACCTATCTCAAAAGACAGGTAGCAGTGCGGGTAGGCGGCAGACGCTTGACTCGCCTATCCTACGCGTGCGCCTGATTCGGCGGTGCAAGGGAGGACTATAACCGGCTCCGGCTATGGTCCTGCGTCAGATATCCCCGTCTCTTTCACGAGAACGAAAATCGAGATCAGCAGTTCGCCAAGTTAAGAAAAAAATCAGCCTGATCCAAGTATTTCGTTTTGGATCAGGCTGATTGCCTTTGGGTGAGTAACGGGGCTTGAACCCGCGACCTTCTGGACCACAACCAGACGCTCTACCAACTGAGCTATACCCACCATAATTACTTTGCGACTAGTCGGAAGCTACAAGCTTCGGAACTCGTTTCAAGCAACGAGAAATACTATACATGTATCTGGGGTGAAACTAATAATCGGGGTGTCATCTAGCTAGAGCCATTTTTAAGGAAAACAAAAAACGGTCTGATCCACAACTTTCGTTTTGGATCAGACCGTTTGTCTGGGGTGAGTAACGGGGCTTGAACCCGCGACCTTCTGGACCACAACCAGACGCTCTACCAACTGAGCTATACCCACCATGTTCACTTCGACACTAGTCATTCCGCTTTTGCGAGCTGATTTCGTATCTGGCAACGAGAAATACTATACACATATCGAGGGGGTGAGTGCCAACTTGAAAGCCCCCTAAATCGCTGTGTTGTGCATCACCTGCGATTTAGGGGGCTGACTAGTGCTTACTTTTCCCCGATGGCGCTTACCTGAGCGGCGATTTTGCGTGCCTGATCGCTAGTTGGTCCGGGGGAGGGCACCATGATGGCCGCCCGGTAGTAGCGAAGCTCGTCAATTGAATCCTGGATATCACCTAACGCACGGTGGTTGCCGGTCTTGGCGGGAGCCGCGTAGTGCGCTTTGGTGAACCAGCGTCGGCTCAGTTCCTTCAGGGTGGAGACGTCGATGATGCGGTAATGCAGGTGGTTAATGATTTCTGGCATGTCGCGAGCCAGGAAGTTCTTATCGGTGCCTACGGAGTTTCCTCCAAGCAGGGCCTTGTTGGGCTCTGGGACGTGCTTACGGATGTAGTCCATGACCAGGCGTTGGGCCTGTTCCATTTGCATTCCGCCGTCGAGTTCCACCAGCAAGCCGGAGACCTGATGCATATTGCGAACGAAGTCATCCATCTGTGCCAGAGCCGCATCATCAGGCTTGATGACCACCTGGATGCCCTCGTCAATGATGTTCAAGTCCGAATCGGTAATCAGTACCGCTACCTCGATCAACGCATCATTGACCAGGTCTAAACCGGTCATTTCGCAGTCGATCCATACTATTTTCTCTGAGTTACTAGCCACGGAACCAATCTACCCTCTGAATTGCTAGTGAGGCAGCGCACGGCATGAAAGCAACAGGGATCTCGGTGTCACACCGGTAAGCGGATCGCAGGCGATGCTAAAATCATGGGAGATTTCATGACGTTGAACGATGAGCCTACTGCTGGCTAACCGGATGCAACGTCAATCTTTTTAAACGATCTTTTTGTCCAATCCAGCACGAGGTGTCCCGGTGTCCGCTAGTAAGGCAGAAGTTCTGGCTCCCCAGCCATACGCTGGTGTTAATAAGACATTGCTTAGCGGAATAATCGGCTCCTCGATGATCCTCTTCGGCTCCTTCGGCACGGGTTGGCTGGCCAGCGTTTCACCGCTGAACCGCGATCCTTTTTTCATCATGGTGCGCACCGAGGCCACCGGCGTCACGATTTGCGTGATCCTCTTGGCGCTTGGTTGCTGGTTGCTTTTTCGTGCATGGTGGCGCCTGGGGCAGAAGCTAAAGACCTGGGACGAAGGCTCGCTCAAGATTGTGCAGCGCGCGGTGATGCTCTGGAGCATTCCAATGCTCATCGCACTTCCCATCATGAGCCGAGACGTTTTTGCTTACATTGGACAAGGCCGCCTGGTTGATGCCGGGCAAGATCCTTATGTCGACGGCATTTCAAGTCTGAATAACTGGTTCCAGCTAGGCGCCGACACCATGTGGGCCCAAGATGGAACGCCCTATGGTCCGCTGTTCCTGACCATTGAATACATCGTGGTCAACATCGTTGGCGGGTCTACCGATGCGGCTGTTCTGGCCTTCCGTGCCATCGCGGTCATCGGTGTCCTGCTATGCCTGCGATATGTGCCCAAGCTGGCTGAACTGCATTCGGTTTCCGGCGCCAAAGCGACTTGGATGACCGTGGCAAACCCGCTCTTCCTAGTGAATTTTGTGGCTAGTGCGCATAATGACGCGCTGATGACTGGCCTATCGGTGTGGGCCGTGTATCTGGCGTGCAAACGACACGGCTTCTGGGCGATTGTGGTGCTCGCTGCCTCGATCGGCGTCAAACCCATAACCCTGGTATTGCTGCCGTTTATCGGTTTGCTCTGGGCCGGGCCGGAAGCCAAATGGCCGCGCCGATTCCTCTATTGGTTCTACTCCGGATCCATATTCCTGGTTCTGATGACCCTCGTGGGCTGGCTCAACGGCTACTGGTTTGGCTGGCTGAGCGTGTTGCTGAACTACACCGGAACTGGTGTTTCCATTGTCGCGCCGCTGGGAATGCTCACCATCGCGTTGCAAGGTATTTTCGGGTCATTCGGCATGGAAACCGACTGGATACTGTCGGTCATAAAAACTGGTGGCCGGCTGCTCGGTGTGGGGCTTGCCATCGTGCTGATGTTCCGCGGGAAGTACTCGCATCTGGTCCAACGCATGGGTATCGCGTATGCGGCAATTGTGGTGCTGTCACCGGTAATCCAGCCGTGGTATCTGCTGTGGTTGCTGCCTTTCTTCGCGGCGACCGGATTGCGCGATGACTGGCAGATGCTCTGGCTGCACCTGACCACAATATTCTTCCTGGCCTACCAAGCAGCGGATCAAATTTTCGTCTGGCAGTTCCTCCAAGAAGACCTGGTCCCACGGGTGCAATTGATCTCTTGGGGAATTTCGATCCTCTGTGCGCTATTCCTGGTCTTCTTGGATCCCAAGACTAAAAAAATATGTCCCGAGCTGCTGAGCTCCACAAACTGGCTGAAAAAGAAAGCCAAGTGAGTTTGCTGGTGCACAAACTAATGCGACGAGGCGTCTCGCTGAAAGCTCTGGGATGGCAAGGCTTTGCCGCTTCGGTGTTGATCACCGTGGCTTCTTGGGGCATCGGCTGGTTTCCGCGCAGTCAGCTCTCTCCGTTGGCCCGAAGCGGATTTTTTGTCGAATTCCGCACCGAAGCATGGGGAGTTATCAGCTGTATCATCTTGATGGCCGCCGGTCTGGCCTGGCTAACCAGAGCTTGGATTCTTGCTCGTCCGCTGGTTGATACGGCAGAACTGATCAGTACGCGGCAATTAGCGCAGCTATTCGTTAAGTGGTCTGCACCGTTGATGTTTTCCTTCCCGATTCTCAGTCGGGATGTTTACTCGTATCTGGCCCAGGGCCGGATGCTTCACGCCGATAAGTCTCCCTATCATGAGGGTATTTCGGCACTGCCAGGTTGGTTCGAAGGTGGTTCGGACGGGCTCTGGGCCCAATCACCTTCTCCTTATGGCCCATTCTTCTTGGTGCTGTCACGTATTATTTATTTTGTCTCCAACGGGGTGCCCGAAATTGGAGTAGGGCTCTTGCGCATTACCGCGTTACTCGGGGTCATCGGATGTTTTCATTTCACCGCCAAGCTGGCGAAAAAAATGGGACAAAATCCAAACTGGGCTAACTGGGCCATTGTGGGAAATCCACTATTCTTATTGACCATGATCGGCGGCGCTCACAACGATGCGTTGATGATTGCCGGAGTGTTCAGTGCTTTCGCGCTGGCTTATGACCGTCGTCCCCTCGCAGCCACGTTGGCTTTAGCTATCGCGGTGTCTGTGAAACCGATTGTGCTCTTGGTGCTGCCATTTATAGGGTTGATCCTATTAGGCCGCGATACGTCATTGCGTGCTAAATGCATGGTTTGGCTCAAAGTGCTCTGCTATTGCCTGATTTGGCTAACGATCATCGGAGCGGTGACTAACCTCTGGTTTGGATGGTTGCCGGCAATGTTTACCGCCGGGGACGCAGCCTTCCCCTACGCTCCTGTGGGTTTGACTGGTTGGTTGCTTGGCCTGCTGGTGGGAGTGCTGGGCGGCTCAGCAAGCCAGACACAGAGCATCGTGGTGTTCATTTTTCAGCTTGTTTCAGTGGCAATCGTGGCATGGCTTGCCTTGGCTAAAGACATTTCCCGGCCAGTGCGCCTGGCCGCGTGGGCACTGTCTGCGGTGATCTTGCTCGCACCGATCATCCAGCCTTGGTACATCTTGTGGATGATTGCGCTCTTCGCCATCTCGCATCGTGTCTCATGGTCCTCCGAGAAGCTGATGATCTATTTGGCCAGTTTGATTCTAGTGGTGGTCTTCGTGGATCAACTCTCGATTGAGCAATGGCACATCGTGTGGCTGATGCGGGTATTTGCGGCGGTACTGGCGGTTGGTTTATTTGCCGTCCTCTTCCGCTTCGACCCGAAGACCCGCACTGTCCTCAGTGGAGACACAGGGCCAGCTTCCATTCAGTAACCATCCAGCCAACGATGACTGACCTCACACCGGACGTCACAGGTTGCGTGTATTTTTCTCGGCTTAGATAGAAATATGCAAACGATGTTTTGGCCCGCGACGATCGCCATGCTTGGTGGTGTCCTCTTCTTAGGCGCAGCCGGTATTTTCCTGCTCGCCATCCAGTATCACCGTCATGGGCGGTTATCTTGGCGACGCACGTTGACCACCGGTGCCGCAGTGATCTACGGCTTTGGCCTCTTCAGCTACACGATGCTGCCCCTGCCCGAAACACGTGACGCATTTTGCCGCCCCGGGGTAGCTGTTCCGCAGCTGCAACCGCTGAACTTCCTCAATGACTTTGCGCTCTCATATGAACTGGGAATGCGCCACTTTCTGACCAGCTTTACGCTGTGGCAGGTCCTTTTTAATGTGATCTTGTTCATGCCGCTCGGTATCCTGGCGGTCCGCTGGCTGCGCGGGAACGTATTTCTGGGCACGCTCATTGGACTCACTGCCAGTCTGGCAATTGAGCTGACTCAGTACACCGGGATCTGGGGCCTGTATACCTGTGCCTACCGGGTTGCCGATGTTGACGATCTGCTGCTGAACACCTTCGGCGCGCTGCTTGGATCCATGGTGGCCTACCTGCCGATCTTTGCGTGGCTGACCGGGCCACGAGAACAAAGTGCTATGAAGTCCGGACCGCGCAAGGTGACCAGGCTTCGCCGCTTCATGGCCAACGGTTTTGATATCGCCTTTGTCCTCGGCCTGGTGATGCTCACCACTTTCGTGCTGGAGATCGCCGAAAAACTTGGAGCCCCGCAGGCCTCCTACAACCTGACGCAGCGGTGGATTCCCACGATCTCGGTGCTGCTGGTCTTCTTGCTTCCAACCCTGATGCCAGGCCGCGCGAGCCTAGGGCAGCGCTGTGCCTGGATTCGAGTGGCCGGACATGGCACGCGTCCAGCACCTGCATGGCAGGCAGTGGCGCGCAGCATTCTGGGTCTCGGCGGAATCTCTTTCGCTTTCCAAATTGCCGACAGCATCTGGGCTGCAAGCCCCTGGGCCTGGCTCAGTGCACTGGTACTTGGCTACCTGCTGCTGAGCTCGATTTTCCTCTTATGCGATCCGGCCGGCCGCGGAATAGCCGGCAGGCTCACCGGCACCAGATTCGTTGATCGGCGAATTCACTAATCGTTCACCACCAAGCTGTCAGCTGATGGGGCTAAAATAGTCCAGGTGGCCGGTACTCGATGCAACTGGCAACCACATTCGCTTAAAAGACGTTCCGTTTCATCTCTCCAAAGTTAGGCCTGCCCCGCAGCATGGATACTCAGCAAGAAATTCCGCACGAACCGCACCGCGCCGTCCTCGGCACCGCCGTCGGAGCCACGGTCCTGATCGCGATTGGTGCATTCGTCCTATCCTTCGCGGCGCTGACCGACTTGGCTGAACGCTCCGGCATCCAGTCGAATCTGGCCTGGATCTGGCCAATCATCATCGACGGCATGATTGTCGCAGCCACCGTTGCCATCGTTGCGCTGAACGGTTTTAACCGTAAAGCCATGATCTACCCGTGGTCCTTGCTGTTCTTCGGCGCTATCGTGTCGACCGCAGCGAACTCCACCCATGCGATCCTGACCGTGGATTCCATCGTTAATGGTGTGCCACCGCTGGTATCGGCCCTCGTTGCGGCCATGCCGCCTATCGTGCTGCTGGCCATTACCCACCTGACCGTGCATATGTACCAGAAGAAGTCCGAAGCTGCGAAGCTCCGCGCGGCCTTCGAATATGACGAAGAGCAGATCAATGCTGAGAAGTACGGCGTCGCCTACGATGACGGTTACAACTCCGCACTTTCTGATGCACAGCAGGCAGAAGCCGAGCGCACGGCCCAGCTGGAGCAGGAGCACCAGGACGCTATCGCCCAGGCCCGTGCCGAGGCCATCGCCCAGTCGCGTTCGGAAAAGGTCACCCCGCTGAAACAGGCGCCGGCTCCGGCAGCCGCTAAGCAAGCTGCCGCTGCCAAGCCGGCTGGCGAAGACAAGGCCCCGTTGTACGAGGATATGGCCAAGCGCCTGACCCGCCCATAGCTAGGGCACGCACCGTTTCGACCACCCGCGGCATTTCAAGGCATTAGGAGGCATCACTATGGATCAATTGACCAGCAACACCGAACCGGAACAGTTCAGCGAACAAATCGACGAGGCGGTGTCTCGTTTTGAAACCGTGGGCAGGGAACTCGATGAGGTGCTGCGGGCGATGAAATCAAAAATTCGCTCGCTGTTTATCGATAGTGAAGTCCAACCCTTGTTTGTGACCGGACGGGTGAAAACCGCCGAGTCCTTCCGGGCTAAAGCTTCGCGCCAGCTACAGGAAACTCCGGATTCAACCCCGGTATTGGAGTTCCCTAACCCGCTGCGGGAAATCCATGACATGGTGGGTTTGCGCATCATCGTGATGCTTCCCCACGAAATCCAGCAGGTAGCCACGCTCATCAAGGCGCACCGCGAGGACTTCGACTGCCGCAGTGACCGTGAGAAAGACATCGGTTCGGTGGAATCCGGAACCTATGGCTACTCCTCACGGCACCTGCTGCTCAAAACCCGCAACGAACCGAGCGTGTCAAAGTTCCAAACGGCTTTGGGCAAACCAGTGGTACCCAGCGGCAACTTCGTCTTCGAGGTTCAGATCCGCACGGTGCTCCAGCATGCATGGAGCGAGATGGAACATGACATCCGCTTTAAGCATCCTGGGGAAGCCGCGTGGAACCCGCAGATCGACCGGCATTTCACCGCCACCGCAGCGATGCTCGAAACGGTGGAAAACTACTTCACCGACATTGATGATCTCTACCATCGGATGAACGGCTACCACGACCGCGAAGGCTTGGGCACGGAGAAGCTGACCGGCGAGAAAATCGGCGAAATATGGCAGACGCTGCTTCCGCACGTGGACCGCAAGCGCGACGATGACTGGTCCTGGGCCGCCGAATTGCTCGGCTCCCACGGCATCGATCAAACGTGGCAGCTGGCCGAACTTTTGGATGCAAATGTAGTCACCGAGGTCCGTGCCGCACTGGATCACCGGTATTCTCCGGGGCCAGATAGGCTGCTTGACGACGTGTTGCTTTGGCGTTTTGGCAAGGCACATATCGATAAGACCAGTGGCTCGGATTTGAAACGCGAAGCCTCGCTTCGTCGCAGACTGATCCAAATGAAAGACTTCCGCTCCACGCAGCGCAGCTAGCACAACTGCCCGGCACCCAATATTGGGTGCCGGGCAGTGAGCGTTAAGATGTTGGTTCGCACACAGTAAGCCTGATCCCGCCTATACGACCGGTAGGATAGACAAGTTGCCCTTTATATGGGCGAATAGTTTTTCCTTACCCCGTTTTGAAAGGGCCACACCATATGATTTCCGTAGCCAACCTTGAGCTACGCGTCGGCGCCCGCTTGCTGATGGACGAAGTAAATTTCCGCATCGACAAGGGCGACAAGATCGGACTGGTGGGTCGAAACGGTGCCGGTAAGACCACCATGACCAAGGTCTTGGCCGGAGAATCCCAGCCGGCTAGCGGTAACGTCTCGCTGAAGGGTTCCATTGGCTACCTGCCACAGGATCCGAAGACCGAAGACATGGAGCAGCTGGCGAAGGACCGTATCCTCGCCGCTCGTGGCCTAGACGTTGTACTCAATAAGCTGGCTAAGGCCCGCGATGAGATGGCTAGCGATGACGCGTCCGTAGCGAAGAAGGCCATGGGCCGATATGACCGTCTGGAAGCCGAATTTATGGCTGCCGGCGGCTACTCCGCCGAATCCGAAGCCGCGGCCATCTGTTCTAACCTGGATTTGCCAGAACGTATTCTTGAGCAGCCATTGCGCACCCTATCCGGTGGCCAGCGCCGCCGTGTGGAGCTTGCCCGCATCCTTTACTCGGACGCCGAAACGCTGCTGCTCGATGAGCCAACTAACCACTTGGATGCCGATTCCATCACCTGGTTACGTGACTTCATCAAGAACTACACCGGCGGCGTGCTGATGATCAGTCACGACACCGGCCTGTTGGATGCCACCGTGAACAAGGTGCTTTTCCTTGACGCTAACCGCGCCACCGTTGATGTGTACAACATGAACTGGAAGCGTTACCAGACCCAGCGCGAAACCGATGAGCGTGCTCGTAAGCGCGAGCGCGGCAACATTGAGAAGAAGGCTTCGGTCTTGATGGCTCAGGCTAACAAGATGAAGGCTCGTGCTTCCGGTGCTTCCGCCGCGCAATCGATGCTCAAGCGAGTTGACCGCATGCTTTCGGGCCTGGAAGAAGTGCGCGCGAACGACCGTGTTGCAGCTTTGCGCTTCCCGGATCCTGCCCCTTGTGGCAAGACCCCAATGATGGCCGAGGGCCTATCCAAGGCCTATGGATCCCTGGAAATCTTCACCGATGTGTCGCTGGCTATCGACCGGGGTTCAAAGGTAGTAATCCTGGGCCTTAACGGCGCGGGTAAGACCACCTTGCTGCGTATGCTTGCCGGAGTTTCGGAGCCAGATACCGGAACGATCATCCCGGGACACGGTTTAAAGATCGGTTACTTCGCACAGGAGCACGACACCCTGGATCCAGACGCGACGGTGCTTGAAAATATGCGTCGCAACGCCCCGGATCACCTCGGTGATGCCGACGTGCGTTCGATTCTTGGTTCCTTCATGTTTGTTGGCGATGACGTCTCGAAGCCAGCCGGAGTACTCTCCGGTGGTGAGAAGACCCGTCTGGCCTTGGCCACCATCGTGGCTTCCAGCGCTAACGTGCTGCTACTCGATGAGCCTACTAACAACCTTGACCCGGCCTCGCGCGCCGAGGTACTTGGTGCGCTATCCAGCTTCCCAGGCGCCGTAGTGATGGTCAGCCACGATGAGGGCGCCGTGATGGCACTGAAGCCCGAGCGTGTGGTCATCCTGCCTGATGGCGACGAGGACCTGTTCAACGAGGGCTATCTGGAATTGGTCTCACTGACCTAAGCCAGTACAGCTTAAAAGCCGCGGGTCACCATTCTCTAAAGATGGTGACCCGCGGCTTTTGTGTTGCCCTGATGCTAAAGGGCAAGCCCACGACCGGTGGTCGTGGGCTTGTCGCCTTACTGGGGTTTGTCGCCGTCCTTCGGCGGATCTTCATCAAGCATGAGATCCTCATAGGCCTCATCGGTCAGCGACCCGTCGCGACGGAACTTCTTTTCTTCCTTCGCACGTAGCTTGCGGACCCGGTGAATTGGTTCTTCAAAGCCCAACGCCTGCGCCTCGGCGAGCTCGGCAGCGTCTTCGGCATTGATCTTGCGTTGTTGCTTCGCCGCGTACCAGAAGCCGACGAAGGATAAGATCCCAAAGAAGTACCACTGGAACTCATAGGAAAGGTGCGGACCTTCATCGGTGTCCGGTGCATCCAAGGGCTGTGGTGCTGTGGCCGGAGCCGGATCTTCCTCGTACATGATGCCGTAGGCACCTTCGGAGATCGGGTAGGGGAGTTGCGCGGCGTAGGCGGGCAGATGAATGGATGCGAGCTGGCCATCGGGGGCCCCACGATCCAGTTTGATCTCGCCGGCCTTCAAACGTGCGTTCACGGTGACCGTTCCGGCAGGAGCAGCGGGAACCGTATCGGGGCGACCGCCTTCGGAATTGCCGATAGGTAGGAAGCCGCGGTCGATAATTACCGTAGTGCCGGTTTCGGTGCGGAACGGAACCAGCACCTCATAACCCGGGCGGGAGGCCTTAATCCGGTTGCGCACGATGCGCGTGTCATCGCTGAGGTACTGACCGGTGAGCTCAACAGTCATCCAGGTGTCTTCTTCAGGCAATGAATTAAACTTGTCCAGCGCCTGATCACCGGAAACTGGTGTGGCGTCGTAGTTGTTGTTCACGTGGGAAATGCTGGTGAGCACTTCGGTGCGACGGTCAGACTGCCATTTACCTAGCCCCGCACAGGCTGCAGCAAAAATGACGACGAGTAGCAACCAGCCAACCCAGCGGGTGCTGGCCAAAAAACGGTACATTTACTGAGTAGCTCCTTCGCCCATGGGCAGGGTTTCCTTATAGAGCAAACGCTCCTTCAGATAGGTTTCTAACCACTCGCGGTGCTCAGTACAGGCCAACCAGATCTTTCGGCGCTCGGGAGTATGAATCTTTGGGTTATTCCATAAAATCTGAAAAGCTGCCGGCGCCCGGCATCCCTTACGCGAGCATTGAACTTCGGTAGGCGCAGAACTCGCGCCTGCTAATGAACCGAGAAGATCCATTTATGCCTCCTTAGACGTATCGGACGGGGGAGCAGTATCGGTCAGTGTGCCCTCGATGATCACGATCTCTGGTTCGTCCACCACAGTTGGCCGGACCGTATTTTCGATCTGTTCCGGCTCCTTGCCACTATAAAATTCTGCGGGAGGTTCGCGCCTAGTCAGGTCTGCTCCGCCATTGGCGATGACTACGGCAATATAGGGCAGGATCACTGCTCCGGCGAGCAGCACCCACCGTACCCAGCCTTCGAAGAAGAAGGCCAAGATGAAGCACACCATGCGCACGGTCATGGAAATCGTGTATTTGCGTATGCGCAGGTCGCGCTCCGAGGTGTGTGACTCGCGCGCTTCGGTAATACGGTGAACCGGCTGGTCCTTTGGACCATGGTTCGCATGCTGATGTGACATAGCTTTCGAACTTCGCTCAACGGGGCTATTTCTGTCTTCATTCTCTCACTTGTGTCTGTGAGAACCGAATTTCTACCTACCGTCGAAGCTGTAATACTGCGGGGTAACTAATAGGATTGTTTTCAGACTAGCTACTGACCTAAGCAAAGTGTCTGTTTTGGTGCCCCGTAACCGATGGTGTGCGCCGACGGCATGGATGGAGAATTACATTGAGCACGGAAACCACCAACGGCCGCAGCGTACTGGTGACCGGCGGAAACCGCGGAATTGGCCTAGCCATCGCGCGTTCCTTCGAAGCCAACGGTGACAAGGTTGCCATCACCTACCGCAGTGGCGAGGTTCCCGAAGGACTGCTCGGCGTGAAGGCCGATGTGACCGACAGCGAATCAATCGATGCGGCATTCAAAGAGGTCGAAGCGGCCCACGGACCGGTTGAAGTGCTCATCGCCAACGCCGGTGTAACCAAAGACACGCTGCTGCTGCGCATGAGTGAAGATGACTTCACCTCGGTGATCGACACCAACCTCACCGGCGCCTTCCGTGTGATTAAACGAGCCAGCAAGGGCATGCTTCGCCTCAAGCGTGGCCGTGTGGTGCTGATCTCCTCGGTGGTTGGGCTCTACGGTTCACCGGGCCAGATCAATTACGCTGCGTCCAAGGCCGGTCTGGTGGGCATTGCCCGCTCGCTGACTCGCGAGCTTGGCTCGCGTAATATCACCGCGAACGTGGTGGCGCCGGGCTTTATCAACACCGAAATGACCGCGGTACTTCCAGAAGAAACTCAGAAGTCCTACCTTGCGTCCATTCCGGCCAACCGCTTTGCCGAGCCAGAAGAGGTCGCCAATGTGGTGCGCTGGGTTGCCAGCGATGAAGCTGCCTACATCTCCGGGGCAGTGATCCCCGTTGATGGCGGCCTTGGCATGGGCCACTAGAACTACCCCCAATTTTTAGATACCTAAGGAGTAAGAAGTTGAGCGAATACAAGGGTGCAATCGTCACCGGCTCGTCGCGCGGAATCGGCGCGGTCACCGCACAGGAACTGGCCGCACAGGGCCTGGGAGTGGTCATCAACTACCGCGCCAAGGCACCGCGGGCGAACAAGATCGTGGCAGCTATTGAAGACAAGGGCGGCAAGGCCGTTGCCATCGGCGCGGACCTGACCGCCACCGAGGGCCCACAGGCTCTCGTTGACGCAGCCGTGGAGAACTTCGGAACGCTAGACGTGCTGGTGCTCAACGCCTCCGGTGGCATGGAAACCTCGATGGGGGAGAACTACGCGCTCCGGCTTAACCGCGACGCTCAGGTAGCCATGCTCGAAGCTGCGTTGCCGGCGATGAGCGCGGGCGGCCGTGTGGTCTTCGTGACCAGCCACCAGGCGCATTTCATCAAGCAGGTCTCCACCATGGAAGCCTATGACCAGGTGGCACAGTCCAAGCGCGCCGGTGAAGACGCACTGCGTGAGTTCATTCCAAAGCTGGCCGAGAAGAACATCAATTTTGTGGTGGTCTCCGGTGACATGATCGAGGGCACCATCACCGCCACCTTGCTCAATCGCATGGAGCCAGGTGCAATCGATGCCCGCCGCGAAGCGGCCGGCAAGCTGTACTCAGTTGAAGAGTTTGGTGCCGAAGTTGCCAAGATGGTCTTCGCTGATGTGGAAACCGGACACACCGAACTTGTCGGTGGCGCCGGGGACTTCCTCAAGCAGGCCGAGCAGTAAGAACCTGCTCGCCCAGTAGTTTTTCAGGCCTGTCGTTCACTCCCGCACCGGAGGCGAACGGCAGGCCTTTATGCTGCCCTGCCAGCGCCGTTTAATCCAGCGTCCGGCTCCAGCGGTAGGGCGTCGTGGTGGAGACCTGCAGCAGGCCGTAGCGCGCCAGGATGGGCTTGGAGTAGCCGGTGGAGTCACTGTGGATCAGTGTTTTGCCCAGTTCGAGGGCGGACCGTGCTCTCGCGGCGGTCAGCGCCCGGTAAATTCCTTGTCCACGGTAGGCCGCAACGGTTGCGCCACCCCAGATTCCTGCAAAATCCGTGCCGGGAACCGGTTCGAGGCGGCCAGCACTGAGTATTGTTCCCGTGCTGTCCTCGGCCACCCACAGTTGCATTCCATCCGCGGTGGCCAAGCGGCGGAGGATCGCCTCGGCATGACGGGGCGATACCGCTTCCCCGAAAGTCAGGTCCTGCATCGCGGTCATCGCGCGAACATCATCTTCACAGAAGATCCGACGTAGCGTGACCCCAGCCGGCAGCGGCGTTTCGGCACTCAGATCGGCGGCTCGCCCGATCATTATTGACTCGCTGGCGTCGAGGGCGAAACCGTGTGCGAGCAACTGCTCGTGCAGTCCCGGTGCGTGGTCATGGCCGCGGCTCTTCCATTCGACGTCGTTGATTTCTGGCTGCGCTCGATAGTAGGCGAGCGCCTCGCCGACCAGGGCAGCCAGATTGACGCCGCTCGTGGGAGAAATGTGCCGATAGGTGATGAACCCTTGACCGCCCGTAAAATTGATCAGACGCAGGGGACCTAGACGCTGGACCTTTACGGCGCTGGGAGTCTCCGCGTCGGTACGCAATTGTGCGTCGTAGTAACTGAGGTATTGCCTGGCTAAACTTTCACGCACAAATCCTCCTGCTGGAATCGAGTTCAAAAAAGGCGCCTTTTGACAGATTCAAAAGGCGCCTTGAAATTTTTGAGTTATGGCTTCTCGCCGCACACTACCTTGTGCCATGGCTGGTAGGTCCAGCTCTTGACATCTGGTGGCAGAGTTTTGGAGCCATCAATCGTGCTGCGGTTACGCGTAATGTCGATGCTAAAGCCCTTCTGTCCACCGCGTTCCGAAACACACTTGTCGGCAGGGTTATACCGAGTCTCAGGATTAGTCTTGTTGTACTTGCCCGAGCTCTTCTGGCTGACCTTCCAGTACTTGGTGCTCCACAAGCGGGTGTGGACACGATCGCCGCTGACCCATGCCTGAATCATCACGCCGTAGGGGGTGTTGTTCTTCCACACCATGTCGACCTGGCCCTCCCAGAGGGTGGCTTCACGGCCTGCTGGGTAGCGTTCAAACCACCGAGAGTGCGGCTTATGGGTCACGTCGTCATAGCCGGCGAGGAAGCCGACGTTGTACAGCTGAGTGGAAATCTGCGAGAGACCGCCACCCACTGCCTCGGTACTGAAACCGCTTTCGACCACACCGGAACTGAAATAGCCGTTAGCCACGGTAATCGGGCCAAGGGCCTGAAGCAGTGAGAAGTTCTCCCCAGGCTTGATCACGGTTCCATTGATGCGATTCGATCCGGCATGCAGGTTCTTGGTGCGCACCTTATCGGAGGTTGGATAAGGGGTGGAGAATTCAACGATCTCTTCCTTGATCCCCAACTTCTTGGCATCCGCGGTGGTGAAGTCGGCCTCGGACGTCTTGAGAACCACCTTTGCGGTGCGCTCTTTAGTTTCGGTGGCCGCTAGGACCTTTGCGCCCAATCCCTCAGTCTCCAAGGCCAGACCCGTGGTCGACTTGGTGATGGTTGGCTTGCCGCCGGATAGGGTAATGCGAGCATTCTTTGCGGTGCTGTTGAACTCGGAATTCGTCGTAGCTGCTTTAAAGAGTTTTTTATCATCCAAGGTGATCGCTGGCGTGCCATCCTTGGGCGTGTAGCTTGCCGCCGCCGCGATGGCTGCAGCCGAAATATCGACCTTCTTCTTATCCGAGGTCAAGCTCACTTTGTCCTTCAGCAGAGCTTTGACCTTGTCGTCGTAGAAAGACTGCAGCGTCTCCTCGGAAATTTCCGGCTTGGCGATGTCGCTGGGCAATTCGATCGCCGGTGCGCCGATTCGCCAGTCGCTGGTGAGGACCTGAGCGGCCTCATCTTGTTTCAGGCTCACCCCATCTACGGGCTTGACCAGTGTGGCCTTGCCTTCGGCGAAGGTGATATCGCCTTCGGTCACCTTGGCGTCAGCCTTCTTCGCGAGCGCCGCCAGCTGGGAATTCAGCTTGTCTTGATCTACATCGATGCTGGCGGTGGCCGTGTACTTGCTCGTCAAGCGGTCAATGAGTTCTACCGGGTTTGCCTCGTAGCCGGTCAAATCGGCCACGGTGTCGTCAACGTTGAGCGACAGCCCAGCTTTCACCGGGTCCATCGTGTAGCTTTGCGAGTTGACCAGCACATCGAAAGGCTTCGCAGCCAAAGGAGCAACAGACTTGTTCAGTGCCGCTCGGGCATCATCCTGGTTCATTGATCCGATGCTCACCCCGGCGATGCTGGCGTTCGCTGGAACCTGGGCGCTAATAAGTGCGGCGCCTCCGAAATAGAGTGCTGCTGCCGCCACCACGCAGGAACCAGTGATGATCCAGGGCTTGGCCTTGTTGCGGCCTTGGTCCTTGGTCCGGTTGCTTGGCGATGGCGAGGAGGAACTGTCCGGGGAGGGGGTCTGCACTTGTCTGTTAGCTCTTTCGAAAAGCGATTGGGGCCGGGCACGAGACGCGAATTTCTACTTCGCTGCGCATCGGTGCACCAAAAGAAATACTAACTGTTGGAACAACCGATGCATGGCGTTGCGGGGGTAAACGCCGAAATTGTTATCGACTTGTTGGATTTCACGCGTCAAAGTCCGCTAAAACTAGGTCGGCGATCACATCTAGGCGGCTGAAATCAATGCGCGCACCGGATTGCTCGCGCAAGGCTGGTTTCGCATTAAACGCTACACCCAGTCCGGCAGCGGTGACCATGTCCAGGTCGTTGGCTCCGTCGCCGGCGGCAATAGTTGCTGACATGCTGATTCCGTGTTCGGCAGCCCAAGCGCGCAGCATTTTTTCTTTCATCGCACGGTCAACGATTTGTCCGTGAACTGTGCCATCAAGCAATCCGTCGGTAATTCCCAGCGTATTTGCCAACGCGTGATCCAATTTCAGCTCTTGAGCCAGGGGATCAAGGATCTGCTGGAATCCGCCGGAAACGACACCCACTATGTGACCAGCCGCGTGCATCCGCTGAACTAATTCGCGTGCTCCGTCGGAGTAAATGACTCGTGAAATAACCTCGGGTAGGACCGACTCCGGTAGACCTTTGAGCGTTGCCACGCGTTGGATTAAGGACTGGGCGAAGTCCAATTCACCGCGCATCGCCGCCTCGGTCACGGCCGCTACCTCTTGTTCGCGTCCGGCGTGGGCCGCGAGAAGCTCGATGACTTCCTGTTTGATCAGTGTTGAATCTACGTCCATCAAGAGCAAGATGCGCTTGGCATCGGTCAGCGCGCTGTCCAGAACCGTAACGCACGCTTCGTCGGCGGAAAAAAATCCTGAGTCAACCAAAGTGTCAAAGCTAGCTAGAGCTTCGGTGCGCAAGTCTAAGGCGTCAATGTTTTCGATCCTGGTCTTGGCGACCCAGCGTGTAGCCGACTCGTGCACGCTAAAAATTGCCTCGGCAGCGGCTGGGAGTCGATTAACCAGCTGTGCAAGGAGTTCATCAAAACGATCACGGGGGAGTGCTGGGCGGGATACGAGGGTCAAAGTTGAAGCCATGAACCTATTTTCGGTGGTGCGAGCGAGTACGACCAAACATGACGTCGAAGTAAACGAGGTGAGATAAAACATCAACCCACTTGTACAAGTTAGTTGTAGAATATTTAGATGACCTCATCACCTCCAGATGCCAAGCTTGCAGATGACCTACTTGACGCCATTTATCCGTTATTCGGAATGCTCAATAAGGTTCGAAGTATTTCCGCCGGGAAGCTTGGCATTCTGAGTTTGGCTGAGGAACAAGGCAAAATTACGGCGGCCGCCATGAAAGACAAGCTCGGGGTAAGCCAACAAGCGATCTCCTTGGCTGCTAAGGAGCTGGTTGAAATGGAACTTCTGGTGCGTACCAAAGATCCGGGCGACCTGCGCCGTACGTGGTTCGCGTTGACCGACTCCGGGGCCCAAAAACTTCACGCCGAACGCCAACTGGCACGGGCGGTACTCGCTGACGTGATCAACAAAAATCTCGCTCCAAAACAGCAAGAATCGATCCGCCACGCAATCGACGCACTGACTCATATTTCACGCGGTGGGCATGAATCGAACTAATTCCAATCTTGTCCCCACATTAATTTTTGCGGCGTTATCCACCGCGATTGTCAGTTCCTTGGGGATGCTCTTAGTTCCGTCTATCGCAGCGACCTACCAAATTTCGGTCAGTGCAGCTCAATGGATGTTGACGGTAAACCTCCTAGCCGGTGCGGTGGCTACCCCGGTGATGGGTAGGCTCAGCGATGGACCGCACAAGAAAAAGCTCCTGCTATATTCGCTGGTGATCATTCTGCTTGGCTCCATCCTCGCGGCGCTGGCCCCTACCTTCGGGATATTCCTCATAGGACGTGCCATGCAGGGGCTGACCTATGGCATCGTGCCGGTGACTATCGCCTTAGCTAGGCGTTACTCGGATCCCAAGACCGTGCACCATGCGATTTCTTCGTTATCCGTCACCGTTGCCACCGGTATCGGCATCGGTTATCCACTGACCGGGGTCATCGCCGGGATGTTTAGCTTTCAGTGGGCCTTCTGGTTTGCCGCGGTTTTTGTATTCATCGTGATCTTTGTGGTGCTTCGGATCGTGCCCGACGGACCTGATGAGAATGCGCCCCGCACAAAATTCGACTTTGCCGGTGCGTTGCTCTTGGCTGCGGGCCTTGGCTTGCTCTTACTGGGGATCAGTGAAGGCTCACACTGGGGCTGGATTTCTGCTCGTACCGTCCTGGTACTTGGAGTAGCAATCATCTTGCTGTTCATCTGGGTGAAAACCGAGTTGCGGATAGCTCACCCGCTAATAAACCTGCGCACACTACGCCAAGGCGAAGTGCTGCTAGCTAACTTCGCCGCCATCGGCCTCGGTGCAGCCCTGTACATCGGCATGTCCGTGGCCAGTCTTGTCGCTCAAGCACCGGCAACCACTAACTTCGGGCTTGCACTACCGATCTTGTGGGCCGGATTTGTCATCATGCCACTATCGGTAGGCAGTTTGGTCGCTAACCGTCTGGTGCACCGGCTCGGGCACCGCGTGGGCTACCCAGCATTGTTACCCATCGGCGCGACACTCTTCGCAGCGGCCGCCACGTTCCTCTGGCTAGCGCACGGCGCACTGTGGGAACTGCTGCTGGGAATGTTGGTCTTTGGTCTAGGCATGGGTGCCAGCTACGCGGCCATGCCAGCACTTATCGCGCGGAGCGTCGCGGCCGAACAATTGGGTAGCTCGGTAAGTTTCAACCAGGTGCTGCGCACCGTGGGTAGTTCCTTCGGTACTGCGGTCTCCGCCGCGATCATCGCCATGCACGCAGATTCTTCCGGTGCCACCACAGGTCAGGGCGTCACATTGTCCTTCGCGGTGAGCGCCATTGGCTGCATTTTGCTCGGTCTGGCGCTGACTGTTCATTTCTTTTATCGCAAACAAAAGAGCAACGAGTCTTAATCCACATCGGCAATGGTGTTTTCAATTAGTGAATCAGGCAACGAAAGTCTAGGCTTAAAAACCATGAGCGAAGTGCTAACTTTCAACGATGTCACCGTGGTGCGCGGGCGTAAAGACCTGCTCAAGGACGTGTCCTGGGAAGTCAAAGAAGGCCAGCGGTGGATCGTGCTGGGCCCGAATGGCGCCGGCAAATCAACCCTGATGAACATTGCAGCCACCCGTCTGCACCCCACCCGCGGTACCGCGGGCATTCTGGGAGAAACCATGGGTAAGGTCGACGTTTTCGAACTGCGACCGTTGATCGGCCTAAGCTCCTCACTGGTCGCCAACGCTATCCCGGCCAATGAAACCGCACTAAATGTGGTTCTCACCGCCGCGTACGGCATGACCGGACGCTGGCGTGAGAAGTACGAGAAACTCGACGAACGCCGTGCGTTCTCGATGCTCCACCAGTGGGGCATGTCCACCTTCATGAACCAGCCTTTTGGCAAGCTCTCCGAAGGTGAGCGCAAGCGTGTGCTGATTGCTCGCGCGTTGATGACCGACCCGGAACTGCTGATTCTTGACGAGCCAGCTGCCGGGCTGGACCTGGCAGGACGCGAAGAGCTCGTTGCTCAGCTGACTGAACTTGCGGCGAATGAAGAAGCTCCGGCTTTGGTCTTGGTCACCCACCACCTGGAAGAAATTCCACCGGGCTTCACCCATATATTGATGCTTAACGCAGGTGAAGTAATCGCCGCCGGCGAGATCGCTTCCACCTTGACCGAAGAAAATCTCAAAGCAACCTACGGGATGGATTTGAGCGTGCGCGAAGTGGACGGTCGTTATAGCGCCGTCGCGCGCCGAGTGAACTAGGGGCAACACCACACCGTGATCGATTTTTGGCGTGAAGCGTTAATCCTGTTTGGCGGCCTGTGGGCCGGAACCATCAACACCGTGGTGGGTTCCGGCACCCTGGTGACTTTCCCCATCTTGGTGGCCTTAGGCTTTGCGCCGGTTAACGCGGTGGTATCCAACGCAATGGGTCTGATTGCCGGTGGATTCTCCGGCGCCTGGGGCTACCGTCGGGAAGCTGCCAGCGTCAAAAAAACCTTGTTAAAACTTGTACCGGTCTCCCTGGTCGGGGGACTGATCGGTTCACTGTTACTGTTGAACCTGCCCGAATCGGTGTTCGGCGTGGTGGCTCCGGTCTTGCTGGTCTGCGCGCTGGTGCTGGTGATCTTCCAACCCAAACTCTCCGCATGGGCTAAGACCCGGCAGGCGCAGCGCGGGGGAAATGATCCCGACGATGCCGACCGGGCCAAGATCCCCACTATCCTTTACGTGCTGGTCTTTGTTATCGGCGTGTACGGTGGCTACTTCACCGCCGCCCAGGGTGTCTTGCTTATGGCTGTCTTCGGGGTATTCCTGCAGGCTTCCTTGCAACAGTCCAATGCGATCAAGGTCATTCTTTCGCTGATGGTCAACATCGTGGCAGCCGCCATGTACCTGCTGATCGCCCCGGAACGCATTCACTGGATTGTGGTGCTGCTCATCGCCGTGGGTTCGTTGATCGGTGGATTTATTGGTGCCAAGGTAGGGCGCAAACTTTCTCCCGGCTGGCTTCGAGTCATCATCGTTATTCTTGGCGGTATCGCGCTAGTGAATATGGTGTACAAGTTGGTCGCTGGTGCCTGAGATCGTTAATCCCGAGCGCATTTTGCATATTGCAGACCTGCAAGATGCGCGCCTCGACGAGTACCTGCGACTCTCCGAAGCGCACCTAAGGATGCGCAGTGACGTGGAAAACGGTCTGTATATTGCCGAGAGCACCACGGTGGTTTCCCGCGCAATCAATGCCGGGCACGTTCCACGCAGCTTCTTGCTAGCGGAAAAGCATCTGGATCAGCTGGCGCAAGAATTTGCGCGTTTCCCGGACGTCCCAATTTTTGTCGGTAGTGATGAGCAACTTCAAGACCTGGTAGGTTTCCACCTGCACCGCGGGGCGATGGCCTCGATGAACCGTCCCGAACCGCTGAATTTGAGTGAAGTGCTTGAGCGGAGCTCGCGGATCGCTATCCTCGAAGACATCGCCGATCATACAAACTTAGGCGCGATTATGCGTTCGGCCTCAGGATTGGGCGTGGACGCGGTACTGATTACCCCCAAGTGTGTGGACCCCTGGTATCGCCGAAGCGCACGCGTCTCAATGGGCACCGTCTTTGACCTTCCCTGGGTCAGGCTCACCTCATGGCCCCAGGACATCAACATTCTTAAGGCTCATGGCTACACGATGCTGGCCATGGAGCTCACCGAGGACGCAGTGTCCTTGGCCGAGGTTGAAATGACTGAGGGTAAAAAGTTCGCGATGATCCTGGGCAACGAAGGCAGGGGAGTGACCGAAGAAACCCTGAGCCTGGTGGACCAGGCGGTGTTGATCCCGATGCACCGCGAGGTGTCCTCACTCAATGTTGGGGCGGCTAGCGCCATCGCCTTCTGGGAACTGTGCTCTTCGACACCTAAATGAGTTTCACGCAGCATGCTTGCATGAGATAGGATGGAATGTCTGTGTCTCGGCCTTAGGGTCGAAGACGCAGTAAAATTTCCGAGCAAGTGGTTGCTGGCAAAATCCAGTGGCCTATCAACATAAAGGTGTATAGCTATGAAGGCTGATATTCATCCAAAGTACGGTCCAGTTGTCTTCAACGACCTGGCATCCGGCGAGCAGTTCCTGACCCGTTCGACCCGTTCGTCGGACAAGACCGTTGAGTGGGCAGATGGCAACACCTACCCAGTGATCGACGTCGAAATCTCGGCTGCATCGCACCCGTTCTACACCGGTAAGCAGCGCATCATGGACACCGCTGGCCGTGTCGAGCGCTTCAACGCCCGCTTCAAGGGCTTCGGCGGCAAGAAGTAATTCTTCGCCCCTCGCAAGCTTTTTACGGCACGATTCCAGTTCAACTGGAATCGTGCCGTTTGCGTTTAAGCACAGGTGACAAGACGATAGAATCGACTTATGATGCATCATGGCGAATACAAGGTGGTCGGCGGCAAATTAGTCGTCGTTGATCTCGATAGTGACAACGGGGTGATCGTTAACGCTTCACTTAACGGCGACTTTTTCCTCGAACCGGATGAGGCACTCGAAGACCTCAACGCGGCATTGAACGGTCTGCCTACCGGCGCTAGCCATGGCACCATCCGCGACGCGGTCAACAACAATTTGCGCGAAGGCGCGGTGATGTTCGGTTTTGATGCCGACGCAGTGGCGCGCGCGGTCCGCCGAAGCCTGGGTCACGCCACCAAATGGGAAGATCACCAGTGGGAAATTCTCGGCCCAGAAATCATTCCCGTAGCCGAACAGGTAGCCCTCGACGAGGTGCTCACCCGGCAAATCGGAACCGGTGAGCGAAAGCCTACGATCCGTTTTTGGGACTGGGACGAATCCGCGGTCGTTATCGGCTCCTTCCAATCCTTAAAAAACGAAGTGGACATGGAACAAGCCACACACCACGGCATTAAAGTGGTGCGCCGCATTTCAGGTGGCGGGGCAATGTTCATGGAAGCCGGAAACTGCATTACCTATTCCCTGTACGCCCCAGATTCCTTGGTGGACGGAATGAGCTTTGCCGATTCCTACCCATTCCTTGACGCGTGGGTCATGCAGGCGCTGAAATCACTGGGCATTAATGCCTATTACAAGCCACTGAACGATATCGCCACGCCGAGTGGAAAGATCGGGGGAGCGGCGCAGAAACGTCTGGCTAAGGGCGCCCTGTTGCACCACGTCACCATGAGCTACGACATCGATGCACAGAAGATGGTGCAGGTGTTGCGTATTGGGCGCGAGAAAATCTCGGATAAAGGCATTACCTCGGCCGTTAAGCGAGTGGATCCGCTGAAATCACAGACCAGCGAAGATCGAGCGCAAATCATTTCCACCATGATGGATACCTTTGCAGCTCGTACCAACGCCACCGTTGTTGAGTTAGATGACATAACGCGAAAAGCCGCCCAAGACCTGGCTCAAACTAAGTTTGATACCGAGGCCTGGACGGCTCGCGTTCCGTAAACTACTGGCTAGCGCGGCTGTGCTGCTGCGCGTTGAGGCTTCGTTCAAGCTCTGCGCGCTGTTCGATGAGAATGCGTAGCAGTGCTGCCGGAGCGCCCTGGTGATGTTCCAGCCAGACGTTTCCGGCCTGCAAGGTTGGATTTTCTTCCGGTTCGCCGGTGAGATCCTGCGAACCCGGGTAAAGGCCCTCGATGACGCGAGTGGCAAATTCCATGCTCATCGTTTCAAAGACCGGCAGGATTGCAGCCCAGTAACGCGACTGGAAACCAGCTAGCAGGCTAGCCGAGCCCATCGCAAAACCATCGGCGATAGCCGAAAGTGCATCGTTTGATAATGGACCGTGTTCATCGTGGCCCATCAACACGGTATCAAAAGCAGCTTCTTTCACGTCCGTATCCGGACGGGCAGCCAACGCGGTGCGGACCGCGTTTTGTGCCACGCTCGTAGGATTGCGCTTCGCAGCCTGATGCATCCGCGCTTCGGCCTGCGCGTCCAAGCCGCCCGCGGCCGCCAAAGCAATGTAGCTTGCCCAGCGAAGTTGTTCGTCAACTGTGACCCGGTAAGGATTCTCTTCCTCGGCAAGGAAGGAATCAATCACCTCGCGCGCCACACCGGAGCGCGCCAAGCGAGCTAGCGTGCGCGCGGTAGTGGTCTGCTGGTCGCTACCAGCTTCGAAATTCGCCAGCCAGCCGGTGAGAACTTCGGCAGCACGTTCGCGGATCGAGACTCGCAGTTCCGGGGCAACATATTTCGAGATTGAAGTGACCAGCTGATCAAGCAGCATCGCAAAGACACCGGAATCGGTCACCGTGTGCGCATGTTCCAAAATGGCGTTGACATAGGTCTGAGAAGCTAGCTTTGACTGACGTACGCCGTCCCATAAGGAGGCCCAACTGGTGGCGCGTGGCAAAGATTCCTGCAACGATCCAAGATTTCCCAGCAAGGTTTTCAGTGAATTTTCATCAAACTCAATGAGCGCGTAGGTTTCATCGCCCACGTTGGGCAAGATCAGATCGGGTAGCGGCTGACCGACGAGGAAATCTAGTGCGACGCTATCTCCGGAAAGTTCAACACGCTGTGTTGCGGTGCGCGTGAGCACGCCATCGGTCAGCGTGTAGGCGCCGACGGTGAGCACATGGGGTCGCACAATTGCTTGGCCACTAATCGGATCTATGCCGTGCTGTTCAAGATTCGCAGCGGTCAGGATCCCGGCGTCATCCACGGTGTAGTTCACCGCGAGTTTGGGCACGCCACTAGTCTTCAGCCAGGCATCGGCCCAGCTGCGCATATCGCGTCCGCTGGCTTTTTCTAGTGCCTGCAGGAAGTCTTCCAAGGAGGTGTTGGCGTATTCGTGTTGACGGAAGTACGCACGAGCCGCGTCGCGGAAGGCTTCTGCCCCGACAAAGGCGGCCAACTGCTTGAGCACGCTAGCGCCCTTGGCGTAGGTGATGCCATCGAAGTTCTGGTCTGCAGCCAGCAGATCTGGAATATCGGCCACGATCGGGTGGGTGGTTGGCATCTGATCTGCCACGTAGGCCCACGCCTTACGACGCGCGGCAAAGGTGGTCCATGCGGTGGTGAATTCTGTGGCTTCATCGTTAGCAAGCGTTCCGATATAGTCCGCAAAGGATTCCTTCAACCACAGATCGTCCCACCAGGCCATGGTCACCAGGTCGCCAAACCACATGTGCGCCATTTCGTGCATGAGCGTATTAGCACGCTGCTCATACTGGGCTTCGGTGGCCTGGGAGGTAAATACATAACGTTCGGTGAAGGTGACGAGGCCAGGATTTTCCATGGCACCGAGGTTATATTCCGGAACAAACGCCGAGTCGTATTTGCCCCATGGGTAGGGGTAGTCAAAGAGCTCGTGGAAATAATCCAGGCCTTGGCTGGTGAGCTTGAGAATTTCTTCGCCGTCAAAGTGTTCGGCCAACGAGGCGCGGCAGGTGGCTGCCATTTCAATGTCTAGCGATTCGCCTTCTGCAAGCTTTTGCACGTGGGTACCGCGCACCACATGGTATGGGCCGGCAAGGACCGCGGTGATATAGGTGGAGATCGGGCCGGTTGGTGCGCAGGCGACGGTTTTGGTGCCGTCACCATGATTCATCTCGTCGATGATCTGCTGGTTGCTGGCCAGATGCCAGTCTTCCGGGCCAGTCAAGGTGAATTGGTAGCTGGTTTTGAGATCCGGCTGTTCAAAGCAGGCAAAAACACGGCGTGCTTCCGAGGGCTCAAACTGTGTGTAGAGGTAGGTCTGGCCATCTTGTGGGTCCACGAAGCGGTGCAGTCCCTCGCCGGAACGTGAGTAGCTGGAGCGTCCGGTAATGCGCACGGTATTTGCCGCGTCCGTGCGCAAACCATCGAGGTAGATGCGGGCGTCGAGTACCGCGTCCGCGACGGAGATTTCGGCTCCATTAACCACGATGCTTTCAATCGACTCATGAATGTAGTCAATGAAGGTTTGCGGTGACTTTGAAGAGAAATTCAGTGTTGTGATCGCGGTGTAGGAAGTTTCCTGCGCTTGGGTGGCGTTGCTCAGATCAAGCTCTACGGCTGCATAGTGCCAGCTGATGTTCGCGGCACGCCAAGCGGCCTCATCGCGTCGAAGGTTCTCATTGGGTGCATAGCGTTCTAATGTGTCCACCCTTACAGCTTAGCTGTGAAATGAATGTTTGATAATGCTGAGCTAGACGAAAATTAATTTACCCGGCCGCGCATTACGGCGAGTAGCTGGCGGATTCCTTGGAAATGATCTGCGAGTAACAGGCGCGCGGCATCGATGTCTTTGGCGCGCACCGCATCAAAAATTGCGCGGTGTGCCGCCGCGGTTTCAACCAGTGCTTTAATGCATTATTCAGGCTTGCGAAAAGCCTGGCGATACTCCATCGGGGAGACACCTTTGAGAACACGGAATCGTTGGCGGAAAGTCACAGGCGTTCCAAAACCCACAGCCGCCGAGACCTCAGCAATGGATCCGTGACTTTCCTCAAGGAGCTTGCACGCTTCATCAATACGCCAGCTCATCGCCCATTGGTGTGGTGTACTGCCCGTTTCGGCCAGGAAGTGGCGGAGAAAGGTTCGCTCCGACATACACGCCTCACCGGCAAAATCGCTAAGCGTAAGAGTTCTTGTCGGGTCTTTCATCATTAGAGTGCGAACTGTCATCATCGCTTGACCATCACCGTGCTTCACCGCAACCGGTGTCGTGAGAAATTGTGCCTGACCACCCGTACGATGTGGGGCCATCACCATGGAGCGAGCGATAGTAGAGGCAACCGACGATCCGCAGAACTGACCTATCAGGTGAATGCTTAAATCGATTCCGGCCGCCACACCAGCGGAAGTCCAGACTCTGCTTTCCCCAACAAATAACACTGCGGGGTCGACATTGATTTCTAGGAAGCGACTCGCTAGCTCATCGGTTAAGGCCCAATGAGTGGTAGCGGTAAGACCATCCAATAATCCGGTCTGGGCCAATACAAAAGCGCCCGAACAAAGTGAGGCCACCACTGCTCCGCGTTGATGAGCTTCACGTATCGTTTCCAGATACTGATTGGGTGGTGTGGCTGTGAAGTCTCCAAGCCCGGGGATCAAGATCAGATCTGCATTTTGGGCCCATTCCAGAGTCTCATCAGCCATAGCCTGCGACGAGTCGGTCAGTTCTACCATCCCTTTGTTTATCGCACACCGGCGGAGATCGACGTTCAAGTCAGGCGACGATAAACGCTTTGCCGCCCAGGTCTCGGTCACAATTGAGACATCGAAGAGTCGAGTTCCGGGCATGAGCAAAAGCGCGACATCGATCATAAGCAAAGTATATGGCGATAAACCATCGGACATTGTCAAAACTGTCACTCACTGTGCACCGACCATGTCAGGCAAAGTATTAAACATGGACAACACAGACTTTTTTCAGGCGACGTCTACGTCGTTTTCCTCCGAGAAATTTTCGCAGAGCAGCTGCCCCGACGCTGCGTTAATCATCATCGATGTACAACGAACTTTCGATGATGAATTATTTTGGGGCATCCGGGACAACCCGCATGCTGAAGAGCATATTCAGGAACTTATCCAGAAGTGGGAACAACTGAACATGCCAATAGTCATGGTTACCCATAGTTCAAATCGTCTCGAATCAACTTTTCATCCGGTTCATGACAGTTCAAAACTGAAAGGATTTCTCGATTCCGTGCAACCAACTATTTCGATCACCAAGACGGTGAACTCTGCGTTTTATGGAACACCCGACCTAGCCGAGTGGCTCGAAAAGGAGAATATTCGGCAGGTCGTACTGTGCGGAATTCAAACAAATATGTGCGTCGAAACGACCGCGCGTATGTCCGGAAATCTTGGGTTTCACACCACAGTGGCATTTGATGCTTGCCATACATTCAGTTTGAAAGACGCTGACGGAAAGATGGTGGACGCTGCATCACTCGCCCGTATCAGTGCAATAAATCTTGCACGTGGGGACTTCGCAAGAGTCACATCAACGGAAAGAATTCTGAAGGAATTGGCAAACCGGTAATCACGAATAGTTGGTGGTTTGCTTGGCAGGCCATTGATCCCAGCTGATCCGTGGGTTGAACGGCTATTTTCCTGCGATTGGCTTCCGAGATTTGTGCATCCTGTACTCATACCAAGTCAGCCAGAGGATCAACAGGTCAAAGACGGTTAGAAGCGCCATGCCTAGGCTAAATTTTACGGCAAGCTGATAGACCTGATAGCCAATAAAAATTAGTAAGAATGCCATCATCCATGGGTACGCCCAGAGGAAATTTCGAAGCACCGCCCAAGCCAAAACAACTTTCACGAACCCATGCAGAAGCAAGTAGATAGCACCAAACAAGGAAGCTGAGAGTGTCAGTCCGTGAGCCGCGATAATTAGAGCGTTGGCTACAAGGTCTTGAGGATCCTCAGAAAGTTCGTGCTGGGTGAGAATCCGGACAAAGGTGCCAATTTGGTTCGGTGGAACCAGCAACAAAAGCCCGCCGCCTATTAGCTCGAGTAAACCGTCAAGTCCCTTCAGATCCAAGGTCACGCGAAAGATGCGGTTGAGAGCACTTCCTTTGGTTTCTCCGACACTATTCCCGACGTCTCCAGGCGAGAGGAATACTTCTAATTTGGATTCTGGCACATAGCGGTGTCATTAGAGAATTGAGTGAAGTGTTGCGTTTTCTTCACGAGGTAAGCTTCTGATCCAATGGAAAGATATCCCGAAGAGCAATTGACCAAGGCAGCAACCCGAAATGGCCATGTGGCAGACACGGGACTTCAGCAATGGCTGTCCACGGTGCGCTCGGTACCTGAAACTGCAACGTCCCCAGACTTGGAAAGTTTACGGTTGCCGCGTTCACGCGGGCCAGGTCCCGATCTGTATTCCGTGCGGAACTTTCAAATCCCGAGCCAAAAGACAATTCCGGTTCGGTATTACCAGACGAGGGAGCAGTCGCGGCCATTGGTGGTTTATGTTCATGGCGGTGCATTTACTTTTGGTGATCTCGAATCGCACGACCGAACATGTCGGCGACTAGCAGTACACGGTGATGTCAACGTGATGGCAGTAGATTTTAGGTTGGCACCCGAGCATCCTGCCCCTGCAGCAATTGAAGACGTGGTTGATGTTTTGCGTTGGGCATCAAATGAGCAAAGTCAGATAAATCAGCCAACCATACCGGTGGCTCTTGCCGGCGATAGCTCTGGTGGACTCATTGCCGCCTTAGCAGCGAATGAGTACATTTCAACCGGGGGCCATGTATCCGCAGTGCTACTTGCCTGCCCGAATACTGACCTAACGTTGAGCAGTCCCAGCATACGGACCAAAGGACAGGGTTGGGGTCTTAGCAGTGCAGACTTGCGGTGGTTCATCCAACAGTGGGTTCAGGATCTGGAACCAGAAACGCTAGAGAAATATAGTCCACTGCACGTAGAACTAAGAGCGCTACCCACAACAATGATTGCGATTGCAGAACATGATCCGCTACATGATGAAGGGGCAGAGTTAGCCAAGAAACTGAACCTGCTTGGAGTAGACGTTCAATTACTAGACCATGAGGGCCTAGTGCATGGGTTCTTGAGCCTAGACGAAGTGTCGACTGCAGCTGAAGTGGCAGGCACCAAAATGTTCACGCTTTTTGGACAGGTTTTACACGACCAGTTATCTCGATCGTTGCCCCGAAATAGGGGGCGCTAGATATGGTGGCGTTCACTCACGCAACTATCGCATGCGCGAAGCTGCACGGCCCCAGGAGCAAAATCATCTCTCAGGCAATCCGCTTTAAACCCGTCAGATGGATGCAAGATTTATAGAATCGCGGATTTGCTAGCAAACTCTTTTTCACTCAGGTAGTCTAAAGCGTGGTGTTTGATCGAGTTTATGGTTTCATCTGAAGAACAAGAGGAAGGGAGAAAAAATGCCAAGTAGCGCAAATGAAAAGTTAAGTTGCCCTGCTGGTACTCGTCGTCTTTTTCTTGTTGCTCCAGTCTTGGCCCTTGTATTGACCTTTATGGGCTATTGGTTGGCCAGACCTTTTATCCCTGGACACGTTGCAATCCACATGGGACCCGATGGTGTCGGCTATGGATCCGCATTCCGCATGCTGATGGTTTGCGCAGTTATCGCCGCGGTGGCTTTTGTTGTTGGCGGAATAACAGCGCGAGGATTTTTAGTCGCGGGCCACTGGTACCAGGTAGAAAAGGCCATCGTGATTAGCGTTGAAGCTTTCGCCTATGCAGTGCTCGGTGTTGGGCTGGGCTCGGTTCTGAGCACCCTGGGTGTGGAATCAAACGGCACCAGTTCCCAAAGCGTGGGCTTGGGGCTTTTGTCGTTCGTAATCGTCTTTATTCTTGCCTCGATCATTTACGTCGTGGCACTTCCCAAGGGACGATTTGAAGAACTCCAGGCTCGACAACAACCGACGGATTAACATTCAGTAGTGTTTTCCTACTTGCGGGGCTGTTCATTCGCCTGCGGGTCAGCCTCGCGCACAATGCCCGTGGCAGGTGGAGCCAGTGAACGATACGTTCGTCCATCTCCCGTGTTGATCACGATGGAATGCGGAATGGAATAATCTACTTTTTCGTACCAACCCGGCAACTCTTTGGCCAAGTTGCAAAAGCGACATCTGTAGGACGAATTATGTACCGAGGTTGGTCCGTTCAGATGGCGTTGCACCACGTGGTCAATTTCTTCAGGAACACCGTCACAGTAAGGCGTCATGCAATGGGAATCTCGAATTCGGATGAACTCTTTTAGCGACTCAGGGAATTCACGAGCCTTTGAATCCATAGCGATGAGGTCTTGATTACCGGGTGCGGTGTAGATCCTTTGAATTTCCGGGAAAGTGAAAATTCTGCGGTTCAATTCATCGTCTTTCAGCGTCAGGTGGAATGGATCTTCGAGGTCCACCTTCGCTCCAGCGACTAACTCACGAGCATACTGCGCCGGTATGATTCCGTAGCCCGGCAGGTTTGCCGGCTCATGGCTGCCTGCAAACAGTGTCTTATCGGTCATGATGAGTTTGACGTCCAAGAACAGCGGAACCTTCGGCGGAAAACCTTCCAATTGACTGCAGATGAGCATGTCTGCCTGGAGCTGTTGCTTGGTGCGTGGGTCGTTGCCCATGCGGAAGATTGCCTTGGCGCGTTTTTTGATGGACTTGGCTAAGGCTATGCCTTCGGCCAAGGGCAGCTTCGCACTGAGCATCACACAGTCCTTGCTCTTGCGGAAGCGGACATAACGTTTCGCGGCTTCATCTTCAATCTTGACGGCCTTTTCACTGCTTTGAAATCGCTCGGTGAATTTTCGAACGAGGTCGCTGATGGCCCGCACCCCAAGATTCTCAAACATATCCGTGTGATCAGCGAAAATCGCATCAAATTCACGACGGCCATTCGCGTCAACTTCTTCAAGTGGTTCGGTAATGGCTTTGATCTGGCGCTCGGTCAGATGCCCATGGGCAAAACAATCGAAGAGGTTCGGGGTGTCTTCGAGGAGGATCCGGCAGGCTCTTAGGTAACTACAGGCCCCATTGGTGCTTTGCCGACGATTGATGGCAATAGCCGCTGCGGCGCCACGTTCACTTTGGTATATGTGCACCCCGCGGTCCTCATTTTCACGGACAACTTGCTTCTCGTAAAAGTAAGCCATTCTGGCTTGCTTGGCACTAAAGCTGGCCTTGCGACGTTCAGTCTCGTTAATATACTGGGCGAGTAAAGAATTATCATGAAGAGCGATGGCATCGTCGATGCCGTCATCTATAGCTTGCTCGCTGAGCTCGGTGTAATCGAGCGCCACGGATGTAGGTGGTCTCGTTGGCGGCGGAGCTTCGAACTCCTTGTCAGGACTAGCTTCTTCTTCGTACATAGTTTCACTTTACGCCGTTGTACCGACGTTTTAGGCTCGCAGGAACCGTTTGTGGATAAGTGGGTATATTCTTTTTATACTCAGGTCAGCCGGGTGATCACGAAAAATCTGCCTGGTAAATTTGGCGTAAATCATCAATTGACAGGATGGTACGTAAAATGTTTTTGCATCATGTACAGCTTTCGATGGGATCAGGAAAAGAAACGCTTGCTCGCAGCTTTTACGTAGGGGCCTTAGGCCTCACCGAGGTGCCCAAACCGCCGTCGCTACAGCAGCGCGGCGGGTGCTGGTTTCGAGCGTTCGAAGGCGAACAGGTGGTCGCTGAAGTGCATCTTGGTGTTGATCAAAACTTTGTCCCGAGCGGCAAGGCGCATCCGGCATTTCTAGTCAAGAATATTGCCACATTGGAAGCGATGGCCCGGCGGATTGAATCGGGTGGGCATGAACTGTCTTGGGTGGAGCGGCATAGCTTTGAGGGTTACCAGCGGTTCCACTGCCGTGACCCGTTTGGCAATAGGATCGAAATCCTTGCACGTGATCTCAATAATAATTAAATAGAACAACTCTGATTTGGTAAGCTTAAATCAGGTAGGTAGAAATTTTATGCCACATTTGGGAACTTTCACGAGAGGGTGTCGTGTCCGAAGAGGACCAGAGATATAACCGCAATTGGATCATCGGCATTATCAGTGGATTGCTGATTCTTGCCCTGTTGGCAGGCGCCTGGATGGTTATGGTCAAGGACCAGCTGCCGGCGGAACTCGCGACGCACTGGAATGGCCGCGGCGAGGTAGACGGTTATGATTCCCTCTTAGGTCACGTGCTGACGATGACCTTTTTCTCTGTGTTTGTTGTCGGGGCTATCGGATGCGCGGCGATCATGACCCGCGCTCAGTCGATCATGCTGGCCCGGATTGGTCTCGGATTCGCGGTGGTGCTTGGACTAATGATCAATGGTTTGAGCCTTGCTTTGGTCGTGGGCCAATTGGGGATGGGCTCTGCCCAGTTCGCTTCCGTGCACGGGCTGACACTTGCTGTATCTTTGACCGGATCCGCACTGTTGGGCCTATTAGTATTCTTCGCCTACCGTCCGCGGGAGGTGATGCACGAACAATCACACGAGATCATCGCCGCGGATTTGGAAGCTAACGACCCAGCCTCTGCTGTGACGCTTAGCCAGGCACAGCGCGCGCAGCTCGACGAGGTATCGCAGGTGACGCTGACAGTGCCCGGGATGCGCTGGTTGATTGCCGCAGTTGCGATACTACTGATGCTGATCGGTTGGTACGCCGACCAATTCGTGGTGATTTTCGGCGCGCTGGCCGGCGGCCTGTGCTACTGGTTCTTCTTTGCTGGAGCTTTTGAAGTCGACGGACAAGGCACACGGATTGTGGCTTCCAGATGCTTTAAGGTCATGAAGCTTCAGTACTCGGATATCAAAGCCGTGCACGTGAAAGACGTAAGGGCCTTGGAATACGGTGGGTGGGGCTACCGCTCGGACATCTCGCATAAGGGGTTTTTGACCGGCAATGGGCCGGCCGTCGTCATCGATATGGGCTACTACCAACAGCAGATCATCTCGATGCCGGACGTAGCCACGGCCAGCCAGATTTGTGCGCTCATCAACGCTTATCGACTACTTGAGACGACCAAGGCCGCGACCACCAAGTAGGTAGCCGCGGCCCTGAAGCGAACTTACGCCTTGGACTTCTTCAACGACTTCTCGCTGACCGGAGCATTGTCACTGGCCCGTAGCTTGCGGAAGTACTCCATGGCCTCATCTTGGCGGGTGGCCTCGATACCGGTGGAGATCTCCGCGCGCAGATGCTCCTGAGTGTAGCCAAACGCGTCAACCAGATCCTGAGCATGGGGGCGCAGGCGGTCTAGCAGACGATTGAGGTAACCCGGGAGGGTGCGCGCACGCTGCATGGACAGTCGGCCGTGGGCCAAGAACCAGCCCAGATCATCTTCGATCAAGCTCAGTGCGAAGACATCACGCAACCAGGTCAACACCTCGGCGGTAGTTGGATCCTCAACCTTGGTCAGCGCCGCGGTGAAAGCTTCCCAGCGCAACAGCTGCCCGTGATCACGAGCGGCCGAGATCAGCAGGTCTTGATTCTCGTTGAAAGCCTTGGCGCCCTTGACTTTATCCTTGCCTGCCGCGCGTAAAGCGTTTGCCACCTCTGCAACTTTGGCGTTGACCCGGTCGGTCAACAGCTCGCGCTGGTTCGCCGGATCCTTGAAGAAGTTTGCGCTCTTACGCTCATCGGAGACATCGACGAAGGCCTGGCCCACGCTGCGCAACCCCGAACGGTAGAGCGCTGTGGTACCGACCTGCTTGGCCACGTAACGGGCCATCGCCCCGGTATCTAGCTTGCGGAACTCCGCCGCGTAATCGGTGAGCAGGCGCTTGCCCACCAGCTGCAAGAGCACATTGTTATCCCCTTCGAAGGTCACGTACACATCCAGATCCTGGTAGAGCTGGGTGAAGCGATTCTTGGCGATGTAACCCGAACCGCCGCAGGCTTCGCGTGATTCTTGGATGGTGTCTAACGCGTCCCAGGTGCTCAACGGCTTCAACGCCGCGGCCAGGGTTTCTAGATCTTGACGATCCTCGTCGGTGTCTTCGCGGCCGGAGAAGACCGCGTCAAACTTCGAGAGCAGTTCATCGTGTGCAAAGGACGCGGCGTAGGTGCGTGCCATCCGGGTGATCAGCCGACGCTGATGACGCTGGTAATCCAAGATCGTGGTTTCTTCGGTATCTGAGACGCTGTTGAACTGGCGACGCTGGTTGCCGTAAGTTACGGCGATCTGCAGGGCCATCTTCGAGGCGCCAGTTGCTGCGCCGTCGAGTGAGACTCGACCCTGGACCAGGGTGCCGAGCATCGTGAAGAAGCGTCGGCCGGGGGAGGAGATCGGGGAGCTGTAGCTGCCATCGGCGGCCACATCGCCGTAGCGGTTGAGCAGGTTGGTGCGTGGGATGCGCACGTTGGTGAAGTGCAAACGGCCGTTGTCGATACCGTTCAGTCCGCCCTTAAGCCCGTCATCCTCGCCTCCGACACCTTCAACGAAGCTACCGTCTTCATTGCGGATCGGCACGTAGAAACAGTGCACGCCGTGGTTTACCCCGTTGGTGATCAGCTGCGCGAAGACCGTCGCTGCGGTGCCGTGCAACGCGGCGTTGCCCAAGAATTCTTTCCAGGCAGCGGCGAAGGGCGTGTGGATGACAAACTCTTCGGTTTCCGGGTCATAGGTGGCGGTGGTCGCTACCGCAGCCACGTCGGAGCCGTGGCCGATCTCGGTCATGGCAAACGCGCCAGGTACATCCAGGTTCATTGCGCCCGGCAGCCACTTGGCGTGGTGTTCTTCGGTGCCTAGGTGCATGATGGCACCGGCAAAAAGACCCCACTGCACGCCGGCTTTGATCTGCAGCGAAGGGTCCGCGGCGACAAGTTCCACGAACGCGGCGATGGAGCTTCCGTGGTCATCGAGCCCCCCAAACTTCTTCGGGAATGCGCGCTGTACCGCTTTTTGATCAACTAAGACCTTCAGCTGGCGCAGCACCTGTTCGCGGTGTTCATCCATGGACCACGCAGGGTCACGCTGCAACTGCGGGTCGGCGGCGCGAGCACGCGAAGCCTTGCGGATTTCTGCGTAGGGGCCAAGGAGCTGTTCGGCCAGGGCTTTAACGTTGATGCTGTTCATTTGTTTGCCTTTCATGCGCTGCGTTGGGTGGTGGAGATGCCGTGGGTGAGCCAAGAGCTGAGGGCCTGGGCCATTTCATTCAAAGTTGCTTTGTCTTCGCCTTCGGGCTGGCGCAACCAGATTTCTCCGGCGGAGCGGATCATCCCGAGGGCCGCGCGTGGCCACAATCCGGTGGCCTTGGAGGCACTGTGCGTATTGCCGGCCAGATGTGCGGTTAGCCGCTCATTCATCAATGCGGTGACCTCGTCGAAGAAGGCATTGAGTACTCCCAGGGAGCCGGTTGCCGTGCGATCTGGTGCGGTGAGCACGTCCGGGGCTTGGGCGGTGACAAAAAAGTAAAGGTTCGGACTGCCCTTGGCTAGCTCCAGGTAGGCGGTAACCATTGCGCGTAGCGCCCCGGCTTCGTCTCCCTCGGCCAGGCCCGCGGCGATGATCGAATCGCGGAAGTCTGTGATAACCACCGCGCCGAGCGCTTGGCGCAACCCTTCCTTATCTCCGAAATAGCGGTAGTAGACCGGTTTGGAGGTTTTGGCGTGCGCGGCGATGTCTTCCATGGACACCTGCGGGCCCAGCTTATGTACCGCTTTGCGGGCGAGCTTGAGCAGCTCGGTATGGCGTTGGCTGCGATGCGCCTGCCAGCGGGCCGAACGACCATCGGTGACCGCATCGTTATCTTGGGTGATTTTGTTCACGTAACTCAGAGTATCATGTACTGTTGGTTACAGTAATACTTCTCACAACCCTAGGAGTTCTTCCATGGCCGATCAGCCAGTGCGCCACGCGGTAATCATCGGTGGCAACCGTATTCCCTTTGCCCGGTCAAACACCGCCTACGTGAACGTCTCCAATCAGGACATGTTCACCGCCGCGCTGGAAGGCCTGGTAGCCCGCTTTGGCCTGCAGGGACAGCGCATCGGCGCGGTCTCCGGCGGCGCGGTACTCAAACACTCCAAGGACTTTAACCTGATGCGCGAGTGCGTACTGGGTAGCTCATTGGACGCGGCTACTCCGGCGTACGACGTACAGATGGCTTGCGCCACCGGCATGGAAGCCATCGGTTCGCTGGCAAATAAGATCAAGCTCGGCCAGCTCGACTCGGCCATCGGCGGTGGCGTGGATACCACCAGTGACGCGCCAATTGTGGTCTCCGAGCCATTGCGCGCTATCCTGCTGGAACTTTCGCGGGCGCGCAGCACCAAGGCCAAGCTCAGCGCCTTGGCGAAGATCCGCCCGGCACACCTAGCACCCAGCGCTCCGGGCACCGGTGAACCACGCACCGGGATGTCAATGGGTGAACACCAAGCCATCACCACCCATGCCTGGGGCATCACCCGCGAAGCCCAAGACGAACTAGCGTTGGCCAGCCACAAAAATCTTGCAGCCGCCTATGACCGTGGTTTCTTCGATGATTTGATCACCGCGTTTAACGGGCTAGCCAAGGATAATAACCTGCGCGCCGATTCCTCCATGGACAAGCTGGCAAAGCTTAAGCCAGCCTTCGGCAAGTCGCTGGGGGAGCAGGCCACGATGACCGCTGCGAACTCCACCCCGCTGACCGATGGCGCCTCGGCAGTGCTTTTGGGTAGCGAGGCTTACGCTCAGGAAAACGATCTGCCGATGTTGGCGAACTTTGTAGACTTCGAAGCTGCCGCGGTGGACTTTGTCCACGGTAGCGAAGGACTACTGATGGCTCCTGCCTACGCCACCGCCCGACTGCTCAAGCGCAATAACCTCAGCTTCGAAGATTTTGACTTCTTCGAGATCCACGAGGCCTTTGCCGGCACCGTGCTAGCCACGCTGAAGGCGTGGGAGTCCGAAGAGTTCTGCCGCGAAAAGCTGGGACTAGACGAACCACTAGGCACCGTGGACCGCGCCAAGCTCAACGTGAATGGTTCCTCGCTGGCCGCTGGCCACCCATTCGCCGCCACCGGCGGACGACTGATCGCCAGCACCGCAAAAATGTTGCATGAAAAGGGTTCGGGCCGCGCACTGATCTCCGTGTGTGCCGCCGGTGGTCAGGGTGTTGTTGCAATCTTGGAGGCACGAAAGTAAATGGCTGATAAGTACCTAGAACTAGTGAACAGTGGGATGACCAAGAAGCTTGCGAAGCTGCTTGGACTTCCACGCCCACCGCGCCTGCGCCGCTACGGGGTAGACACCCCGCTGCTTCCCGGTCCGGTATTGGTCTTAGGCACCTCCGCCCGTGCCCAGGAACTCAGCGACGTCATGGTCTCTTGGGGATTGGATGTGCGCCGCCACGATGCGGGGCAGAGCAAACTAGGTGGGCTGGTGTTGCTACTCGATGAGCTGAGCCATCCCGAACAGCTCTCCGCCCTGATGCTTGCCACCGGTGCTGCCTTGCGCAAACTAGTGCCCGGAGCCCGGGTGGTTTCCGTCTCCAAGCCGGCGTTGGCTAACGATGAGCCTGCGGTCGCCGCGGTCCGCCAAGGCATTGATGGCGCGATGCGTTCCTTGGGACGCGAAATGCGCGGTGGAGCCACCGCCAACGGCATCGTCTTAGCTGGTGACACCAGCATTGTCAGCCCGAGCGCACTGGGAGCGCTACGCTTCTTCTTCTCCGGGCGCAGCGCATACGTGGATGGTCAATTTTTGACCGTCCGCACCGAAGCTGGAGAACTTCCCGATGACTTCCGGGCACCACTGGCCGGTAAGGTCGCAGTCGTCACCGGCGCCGCCCGTGGTATCGGCGCGGAGATTGCCCGCACCCTGGCCCGTGACGGTGCCAAGGTGGTCTTAGTTGACATGCCGCAGGCGGGCGACGCGCTCGCAAAGGTGGCAAATCAGGTCGGTGGCACTACGCTGCAGCTAGATGTCACCGCCAAGGATGCTGGCGCACGCATCATGGACCACGCGCTCACTCGGCACGGCTCGCTGGATTTGGTAGTGCACAACGCCGGAATCACCCGGGACAAGCTACTGGCAAATATGGATGCCGCCCGCTGGGATTCGGTGATCGCTGTTAATATCGCCTCGCAGCTGCGCATGAATGAGGTCTTCCTGGCCGCAAAACTACCCGGGCTACGCGTCGTCAGCCTGGCCTCGACCTCCGGCATTGCCGGTAACCGCGGCCAGACAAATTACGCCGCCAGCAAGGGCGGGGTCATCGGCATGGTACGGGCCAGCGCCGCACTATTCGCCGAAAGCGGTGGCTCGATCACCGCCGTGGCACCGGGCTTTATCGAAACCGAGATGACCGCAAAGATCCCGCTGGGCACTCGAACCGTGGCACGCTTGGTGTTGCCTTCGCTCATGCAGGGTGGCTTGCCGGTAGATGTCGCCGAGGCGATTGGATTCCTTGGCTCTGACGCTGCCGCCGGCCTCAACGGCCAGACACTGCGTGTCTGCGGTCAGTCGCTAGTGGGTGCCTAAATGGGTGCCGAAGTAGTTTCCGCGATCCCCTCGATGGGATCGGTTTATGCGCGGGCGGTCAAAACGCTGAACCGTAAGAGTAAGAACCCGGTGTTGCCCGAGGTGACGCTGGTCTTCCAAGGGGCTCAAGCCGACCGGGAAAAACTCGGAGAATTCCGCCGCGCGGTCAAAGCGCCGGCCAACGGTAAACTGCCTAGCCTCTACGTACATTCGCTGGCGTTCCCGCTGGCGATGTCCTTGATGCTACGCGAAGATTTTCCGCTGCCGTTGCTGGGCATGATTCACCTAACCAACCAGGTGGACGTCGCCGAGCCGCTGGGGGACGCCGAGTTATTTGACGTGGAAGTGAACGCCGAGAACTTAGTGGCACACCCCAAGGGGGTCTGCTGCGATCTGCTGGTAAAGATTGTGGTGGACGGGCAAACCCGAATGTTGTTGCGCAGCACCTTCCTGGCTAAAGGCGTCAAAATTGATGGCCAAACGCCGCCGAGTGTGGAGCATAGTGAGTTTAGTGCGCCGCAGCGCACCGCACAATGGAAACTGGGAGCAGGTGCTGGACGGGCATGGGCTTCCGTGGCCGGGGACTACAACCCGATTCACCTCAGTGCACTCAGCGCGAAGGCCCTAGGAATGCCTCGGGCCATTGCCCACGGTATTTATTTGGCGGCTCGCGCGCTGGCAGGAATTGAACCGGCTAGCGGAAACTATTCGTGGCGCATTGAATTTAAAACTCCGGTGCTACTGCCGGCCACCGTAGATCTGGGATTTGAAGCGACCAGCCAGGGGTACAAAGTGCAAGGGTGGAACCCGCGCAAGCTCAAACCACACTTTGAGCTGGACCTGACCCGCAAAGACTAAAATTTAGTGGTCCGTAGCAATTAGCTACGGACCACTAAATTTATACGGCCATTGCGGGGATTCGTGTTGTAGCGTGATGGCTTCCTTCGGCCGCCAAAAGTACGCGGACGGCGCCAATCCAGACCAATGCCGAACCGACTAGATGCAAAACGACCATCAGCTCGGGCAGGTGAGTTAGGGACTGAATGATTCCCAGAGCTCCTTGGCCTAGAAAAACGAGAATAAAAAGCAAGGTCTTGTCTGCGAGGAGCTTCTCGCCGGCCCGCTTCGCACGGCACCATAAGCCGACTGCCAAGCTGAACGCCGCCAGCGCCGCGACACCATGGATCAGGGTGACCCAAATCCAGGAGAACGGCATGCGCGGAACGTTGGCCGAATCGCCGGCGTGAGGGCCTGTACCGGTAACCACGGTTCCCAGAATGACCAGCACCGCGGTCATGGCCAGAAGCCAGCGGGCGAGCACGCGTGAATTCCGCGAACCGGCGGGCAGCTGCGGCTTATCGAGGTTCTGACTTTTCTGCCAGGTGATGGCCGCGGCAGTGAGCAGCCCGGTAGCCGCCAGGAAGTGCCCAGACACCACATACGCATTCAGATCGACCCAGACGGTGATGCCACCGATGACGGCGTTCAAAACCACAAACCAGAACTGCATCCAAGCCCAACGGGTCACCTCCGGAGCCTGCCTGCGTTGCAAGCGAGCGGTAATAATTACCCAGCCCACCACGACGCATAATCCAACGGTCAGCAGTCGATTGACGAACTCGATAATGGCATGCAATCCCATCTGCGCACTCGGTGCTACTGACCCGCCCGCGCAGGTGGGCCAGTCAGGGCAACCGAGCCCCGAGCCAGTAACGCGGACTACACCGCCGCCAAGAATGATCAAGATCGCTGCAATCAGCGCAGCAAGTGATGCGATACGAAGTGAGCGACGTTCTAGTGGGAAACGATGTGCCAGCCAGAAGAAAGGGGTACGCATGTGATCCTTAGAGCTGTTGCGATGGTGTCGGGGCCGGGGTGCTCGCCATGCGATAGCTGGCTAGCGAAGTCACAGCTGCCCGTTCCCAAGTGAACTCACCACTATGTTCAAGCGCTGCGTGCCCAGCCTGGGTGACCATCGCAGGATTGCGCGCGAGTGTCAGTAGCTGTTGTGCCCAAAGATGGGGAGAACAATCTTCCATCAACCAGCCCGATTCACCGTCGTTGACCGCATAAGCCAATCCGCCCACATGGTTTGCGAGAACCGGGGTGCCGCAGGCCTGTGCCTCAGCAGCTACCAACCCGAAGGTTTCTGATAGCGAGGGTACTGCCACCACGTCGGCGTTGGCGAAGACTGCGGCAAGCTGTGCGGGCTGTAGCGGACCGAAGAAGCTCAATACATCGGCGACTGAGTGTTTCTCGGCAAGAGCTGGCAGGTCGTAATCGGCGGAACCAGAATTCGCACCGAACAATGACGCGGTGATTTTCAGTGTCGGGTCCTCGGCGCGGGCGAGGGCGATCGCCTCGATCAGTACATGGGCACCCTTGAGCCGCTGTAGCCTACCAGCGTAAACCAGATGGAGATCATCGGCACCTAACGGGCGGCGGAGTTTGTTCTGGTCGGGGTGGAAAACCTTGTGGTCAACCCCCGGCAGCACCACATCGAGCTTTTCTTTATCTACGCTGTAGAACCGGGAAAGCTGCCTGGCCTCGACCGGAGTGTTTGCGATGATGCGAGTTGCTCCGGCGAGGAGACGGCGCTCGGCTTCCTTGCGCTCTTCGGGCTCGGGAATACCAGACTCAAACTCTTTGGCGGCAGCGGAGGTATGAAGCGAAACAACTAGGGGAATTTTCCATGCTTCGGCTAGTTGTAAACCGACCATCCCAGAGAGCCAGTAATGACCGTGGATGATGTCGATGTTCAGGCCAGCCATATGTTCCTTGAGCAGGGAAGCGGCTTCATCGATGATGTCCGGCAGTTCTTCTTTGGACAACTGAGCCCCAGGACGTATCTGCACCTGATGCATGAAGACGGCCGGGCTCACTTCGCTCGACGTTGATTCATCAGCGGTACGAGTGAACATATGCACCTCATGGCCCAGCGCCCCGAGGGCTAAGGAGAGGTTTCGAATGTATACATTCATGCCACCCGCGTCGCCGGACCCGGGTTGTTCCATGGGCGAGGTGTGCAGGGAAAGCATGGCGATTCGCATTGGGTCTCCAAGATGATGAGCGGATAGCGGGCCGCGCCACCTAGCGAGCAGCCATATTCGATCATATCAACTTGGATGCGACAGCGTATCAAGGGGCTTGTATCCATGCCTCACGACTGTTGTTAGTGCACTGCCGAAGCATGTAATTGTTGTTCGGCTGTAGAGGCTGATCCCGGTTAGTGAGGAAATTTGAAGATGTCGCTCATCGAAAAATGATTAAGGGCGAGTTCGGGAGATATTGCGAAAACGTCGTTATCTTCCAACGCACGATCCTTTAAATACCTCTTTTCGAACGAAGCGAATTGTCGGAGCATCTTAGATAACCACCTGACTCCAAAAATTGGATCTCTCTGTCGAATGAAATCTATTACATGCCAAGCCAGATGGATGGTAAAGGGATTTTTATAATGGCAGGCTCTAGAAAACGAAATTTTGATATTGGTTTAGCGGTTCATGCAAAGATTTAAACATTGTTGATTGTGCTTACTTCAAGTCACATCGTGCGAGTGCGATGAGAAAATTTGGTGCGAAAAGTCAATACCTACTAAACGATTGGAACTACGTAGCGAGTACATATGAGAAGCACGTTTAATGTCACTCTGGGAAGCAAAAACTAGTATTTGCTCGCCCTATTGTGTCCGCTATTTGGGGTAATCTTCAAGTGAATCAACGTAGACTTATCTCAATAGCAAAGTCTTTAAGGAGTACGGCATGTTTAACCCTCTCGATCTGGATGGTAATTCGTCTTCACCGGCAGTAAGCCCGCTTAAATTGGAACCGCCTCAGCCTGTGCCGGAAGTGACGATTCACTCGCCAGAAAAAGTAGGTGGCATGATTCTGGTCGACGTAGATGCGCAAGAGAAACATGCGTTAACTGCAAATAGCTTTGTGGATGATCTTTTGAGCACTCCATTACAAAGTCCAGAGTTTCAGGCAAAGCTGGCACAGCTCACACGTCTTGGTGAAGGGACTATGCAGCTAGCGGGTACCGCCTCCAATCGCATGCTGAAGAGGCCCGCAGCCGCATTGGCTGCGACCGGTGCCGACCCTGCGTCACGTACCGGAAATAGTTTGGTAGAGCTACGCCAGATTGTGACCGAGTTAGATCCGCAACGTCATGATTTGACTGGTGCGAAAAGAATCTTCAAGTTCTTGCCGGGTGGGAACGCCATACAGCGATACTTCTTGAAGTATGAATCGGCGCAAACGCAACTTGATGCGATTACAAAAGCGCTGAAAGGTGGTCAGGACGACTTGCGTCAAGACAACGCGGCCATTCAGACAGAACGTGATGCGCTCTGGGCGGCAATGGGACAACTAGCCAATTATGCAGTCCTGGCGAACCATCTCGCCGACGGTTTAGAACGAAAAATCGAGGGGTTGCAGAATGCGGGTAACTCGGATGATGCCACAACGCTTGAAGTTGAGGCTCTCTTCTACGTCCGCCAACGCCACCAAGACCTACTCACCCAAATGGCTGTTTCTGTCCAAGGTTATCTTGCGCTTGATGTCGTGAAGAAGAACAATCTGGAATTGATCAAGGGAGTTGATCGAGCGCTTGATACGACCCTATCTGCTCTTCGCGTAGCGGTAATTGTTGCGCAGGCTCTTGCACAGCAAAAGATCGTTTTAGCGCAGATCGATGCACTGAATTCGACCACGGCAGACATTATCGTTTCCACGTCGGAACTTCTTCGGTCGCAGGGCACTGCAATCCATAAAAATGCCACACAAGCGACGATCGATCCGGCGAAACTACAGCAGGCCTTCAACAACGTGTTCCAAGCCATGGATGAAATTGACAGATTCAAGATTGAAGCAAACAAATCCATGAAACAGACTGTGCAGGTCCTTGAAGGACAGGTGGAACAGGCAAGGCATCAACTTGAGCGAAGTCACCTGTCAGACAACACGAACACCAGCGTAACGAAGGGGTACTGATGAAACGGTTAACTGGAGGCAATGTTGTAAAAGTTGTACTAGCTTTTCTGTTCTGGTTGTTTGTTTCCTTTTTGGTGCTTGTTATTGGAATATTCGCTAAGCGCAAGAATGTAATTATTGAGGGAGCAATTTACGCGGCTGCCTTCGTCTCGGCGTTCGCTGTACCTTCATCATCACCGATTTTCGGAATTGCTGCTTTTGCTGGGGTGGGATCAATGGTGGCTTCTGCCATTCGATCCTATTTCTTACGGGATCTATGGCTTCCACGTAGGGGTACGGTTATCCCAGTTCAGGAGAGGGCCCGTCCAGTTGTGGCCAATCCATCTCCGCAGTACCAAACGCCTGCGGTAATCCGGAACCCTCAGGCGCCAGATGAAAGGTCAGCGGCGCTGACGTGGGTTAGTTCACAAGCGAAACAGAATAAGCACAGGCTTCCTAATGGAGCCTACGTAACGATATTGGAGACTTGCCAGCTGCTCGATTCCGTAATTGATGCTGAAAATCGTCAGCCATCAGGCGATGCCAGGTTTGAATATGAACTAGACGCTGTTTCGAAAGAATATCTGCCTTCCGTACTTCAAGGATTCCTTGCTATACCTCCGAACATGGTAGAGAACACCCAGCCGAATGGACGAACTCCAAATGATGAGTTCGTTGAACAGCTCCAGCTGTTGTTTAGGCAGGCTGAAACGTTGCATTCAACTCGACACAGCCAGACATCAACAGATTTGACCAGTACCGGTAACTTCTTGAGGGAACGGTTTGGACACCATCAGCAGGGTGGTTTCGACTTCGGAATCAAGTAGCAGCATTCTGAAGTTATTGGTTAATTTTGGCGCCATGACGCTGCACATCAGATATATAGGTGCTCGACATCTCTAGATTTTGCATTAATGAAATACTGAGATGAGAGAGTAATTCAACATTTTCAAAAACTCCCCAACGTTTCTATTGATACATCAGATAGGAACGCTGGGGAGTTTTCTGTAGCTTTCAACTGCCAAGGCAGTTGGACCGTTGTAGTGTTATTTCCTCAGAACATTTCTGGGTATCCATGAAGGATAAGGAGGACTTCCTTGCGGCAGCGCTTTCTATGTTGGATGTTTGAAGAGCGTTTCGGCAGTTCACCCGAGCAGTCAATGCGAATAGCGCTTAGGAGATTGTTGCAACCGCGGTCACTGCTGACCAGGTTGTTGAATCCCAATAACGAAATTTCGGGTGAAGCCCTTGAAAAGTATTTTGGGTAAACGGCTGAAAGTTAGGCAAGCATTATAGTTTCCCCGTTTGTCCCGATTTTGGCCGCATTTCCCTAGCCAACCAGTAGATGAGATTTGGCCTTACTATGCGCATCGTTCCTTTAGGATGCGACCGCTAATATCGTGTTCGGCTTCGGTCATCCAGAGGCCGTATTTGTGCTTGACCTCAACCTGTCGCGTGGTGTATTCGCACCAGTAGCCGCGGTTCGGTGGTAGCCAGGATGCGGCATCGGAGTCACCTTTTGATGCGTTGGTTGGACCATCCACTGCGAGGAGGTTGAGGGGGTCGTTTGAGAATGACACTCTACGTTCGGCTGATAGCTTTTGTGCTCCTTTCTGCCAAGCATCTGAGAGCGCTACGACATGGTCAATCTGGACGGCGTTGCTAGTGCCTTGTCCACGTTGGAATTCAATCGTCTGGCCAGTAAAAGGATCAAGCAAAGTACCGGTAAGAACAACGCATTCGTGTGTGCCCGGCTTATAGGTGTGCACATCTAGGTCGCGGTCAAGGATATCGTTACGGGCGTCGCACCCGTTTCTGTCCGGATCGCCCCACCCGCTACCGAACAGGTCGCGGTCATAACCTGTTTTCGGTGCACGTCCCTTGACCGGAATTTCCGCTAACAGTGAGAGCGTGCCAGTAGCTTGGCCAGTTTTCTTCGCCTTCGGTGCCGTGGACATAGTGGGTTCAGGTGTGCCGAACTCTTTAGGTTCTACTGTTAGTGATTCCGGTGTAGCAGTGGGCTCTTCCGTGCTGATAAGGATCGGTGGTGCTTCGGTACGAATGACTATCTCAGCCGGTATGTTCGGCGAGATTGCACCAGGTGACGGTTCGGCGCTACCGGCCTGGGCGCCACATCCGGCCAGTAACGCTGAAACCAAAGTCACCCCTAGGGTGTTGACTAGCTTTCGCAAGCGACGCCATCCCCATCTCTATCGAGTTTGCCTGAATAGCCTGGATCGCCACGGTAAATTGGCGCGGCGCCAGCGGCTTTCACAGCACTGCAGTTCTGGTAGTAAGTGGAAACCGGTGCAGGTGCTTCATAAGCTTCTTCGATGGCCTCTCGTTCAGCGATACGAGCGGCTTCTTCCCGTTGCGCGATGCGTTTTTCTTCAGCCTTCTGCTCGGCCTTTTTAGCTACGGCCATTTCTGCGGCTTTCTTTTCCGCTACTTTCTTGTCAGCGGCGGCTTTCTCAATGGCTTTCTTTTTCGCGGCAGCCTCTCCTTTCGCTGCTTTTTCTTCAGCTACTTCCTTGGCCGCCAAAATAGTTTTGTCATGGTCATCTTGGTTAGCCCAAAGCAAAACACCAGCTGTGCTTTCGTCGCAGTAGAGCTTCTCCGCTCCCTGCTCCATGAGCAATTCTTCACCCTCGCACTCCTGTCCGACGAAATCAGCAATGGCTGTAGAGGACGGGGACTCTGACGGTGTAGGGCTTGGCGACTCACTGCTAATCACCATAGGATCCGCAACAGCAGGCGCCGGATTGTCAGCGGCATACTGGGATGAGCCGGTGATGGCGGACGCGACGAACAGCAAGACCATTACTCCACCGAACCCGGCGCTTCGTTTACGATCGCGTAGCCAGGGGAGACGTCCGATAATGATGCCGATTATTGCCGCGATGATGCCAAGAATGCTCAGGGCGAAGACTAGCTCTGGTTGAGCGATCATCAATGCGAAAGCAGCTACGATGACTACGGCCAGGATGATCCAGCCTAGTTTCCCCATTCCAGGCTTCTTCTGTTTGACGGGTCGATCGGGCGCGATGGGGCTAGGAAAGTGGTCCATTGATCCTTCTGGAGGGTTGCGAGTGAATACTAATTATTAGTTTGACGAACCCCATGGGTAAAGGCAATTTAAAGGTTTTAAGTTCAAGTTCCCGCGTAATTTATGTACCAGAATGCACGTGAAATCAGTAGCAGAAAATTAACGTGGCATGAAAGTTAATGGCTCGAAAAATAACTAAGAAAAAAACTTTTGCCAGATTTACTGAACATGAGCCTTGCTAGTCCAATAGTAGAGGTTCGACCAACAGGCGACGCAAAAAACAGTTATTAGTCTCCCAGCGGTCAAATTACACACTCCCACGCATTCCCACGAGGTTTACGGGAACCTTGGACCCAACCATCCCGCGCTTCAAAGAAAACTGAATATCTCCAAATGTGTGCAGGTCGAAGCGATTGAACACGTCCTCCGTGGTGTTTCGAGATAAATGCTGAGCGGAGAACGCCGTGACCATCGAGCAAATCGACGAACGGGCATGACGCACGGAGTCGCATTCGGCGAATAACAACGAACTTAATCTAACTGAAAATATCTTCAATGTAGGTAGAGCGGTGACTGGTTAGGCAGCTGCTCAGCCATCGGTGCATGAGCGTAGAAAGTCAGTGCTGTATTTAGTACCACAACCAACGAGATCGGACACTCTGTCTCTGTCGAATGCGCCGCAAAGAGCTAAGTATTGGCCTATGAGCCGGAAATGACGGGTTAAACGCGAAGATGGCCTCGCTCCGAGGAGCGAGGCCGTTTCTATATGCGTGATTACGCCTTCTTGCGAGTCAAGAATCCCCAGATAATGAGAACAATCAACGAGCCGCCGATTGCCAACAGCCAAGTCGACAACGACCAGAACGAGCTAATGTCCGCGTTGAACAACGCGGAGCCGATCCAGCCGCCAACAACGGCGCCAACAACGCCAAGTACCAACGTAGCGATCCAGCCGCCACCCTGCTTACCTGGCTTGATTGCCTTTGCAATCGCACCGGCAATAAGACCCAAAACAATCCAACCAATGAAACCCATGACTATTCCTCTTTCAAGTTATAAGTGACTTCGTTCAGCATCTGGACTGAGATGCACTCGCAGAACATTACCGATGAGTAGCAGTGATTACTAATCAAGAACTGTGTAGCTCCTGTTGTTGGGTCCAACCGACCGGTAAATTCGCGTCGTTGGATTAGTTTCCCGCGAATTGGATAGTGAAGTTTGATCCTGGACTGAGCCTAAATAATCACATGACTATCCAAGTCAGCTGAGGTTTCATGGTTGTAAACATAAAATACCTAATTATGGAGAGTTGCCCGAAAAGCGACATGTGTTGCTTGCGTTACAGGGACCAAAATCACAGTATTTCGGCCAGGTTAGCGAGAGGCAATGCCTGGGACTCGAAGCATTACTCAGGGGAGTGAACGACCTAATCAAGACCTGAATCAACATTGCTGAGCTTCGCTCGAAAATTTTCTGCGTTGGAGGAATCTGCCGGAACCCAGGCGATCTGGCCTATGTGCCATGTCCTACCGCAGTACTTAGATTGGAACTAAGTTGGGGCAGTGAAGTGATCTGGGGAATCTGGTGATGAGTCGCGCCGGCTCGCGAATGCCTTGCGCGGGGTGCTTGTCAATGCTTGTCAGCAGATGACATCTTTATGACTTGAGTTCCATACACACATTTTGGGACTTAACCCAGATTTGGCGTTCCTGTCAACATGGGTAAAAGAAAACCCCGATCGACCGAAGTCAACCGGGGTTTCTACCTGTGCGCGAAAGGGGACTTGAACCCCCACCCCCTTGCGAGGACTAGCACCTCAAGCTAGCGCGTCTACCTATTCCGCCACCCGCGCAGGTCATGCGTTGTCTGCGTTATTACCGCTGGCAACGAAGTAAAACTCTACCACCAGATATTCATGAACTCCAATTCGGCAAGCTCGGGTCCTCGGAGGCTTGATTTTCCCGGAATCTTGCGGATAAATCGCAGTTGAGTAGTGCTTTCGAAAGCGAAATGACGCAATCCGTGTCAAGGGTCACAGGCAAATTCTGTGCGTATCGACCAAATGCGTATCCACGCGGGTATTAGCTTTTGTGCAATAGTGCGCGCAACTGTGCCGGGCTAAGTACTTGATTGAAAATTTCCCCCTCAGGCTCCAGCAAACTGCCTTTGGGTAGCTCCCCAACTAGAACCGGAGTGAAACCTAGGGTTCTGACTAGTCGGGCTACAAGAACCGCATCAGCTTCATGATCCGATGCGACGGCTAAGGCGCGCTGCTGAGCTTGTCGAGTGGAACTGTCCGAATCCAGGTCCCAATGGCTGATGTGATTCAACGCCTTGACGATTCGTGAGCTAGCAAAATGTTGCGCAATAACTTCGGAGCTAGAAAGCCCAGCGGCCTGTCCGTCTTCCAGCCAGCTGGGCAGGGGCATGTCTTCCCAACGGTTTGTTGCATCGATGAGTGTTAGTCCGGCCAAGGATTCACGGTCCACATCATCGAGATCGTCTTGCGGCACCATGAGCACGACTAAGGAAACGTCGGTGCTAATGTCTTTGGCTGGTACTGCGGTGGCCTTTGGGGCATATTGAGCTAGATGATATTTCATCTGGCTCGGTGATCGCGAAGAGGCGATGTTCACTGGAATCCCGACAGTCGCCGCTGCACGCGCCAAAGCGGTGCCGGCTCGCCCAGCGCCTAAGATGCCAATGCGGTTGGTGAAAGGCGCCGTATCTTCCTGAAGGGGACTCAAATTCTTATCCTGGGTAGTCATTGCCTTCAGCGTAGTCGCTGCCGCCTAACTCACGAACGAAAAGAGGCCTTCATCCCGTATTGCTCGGGATGAAGGCCTCTTTGGACGCAACTCGCTAACCGCCGAAGAGCGGTGCGAGGTTCTTGATCAGTTGCTGGATGCCCAGCGCAATGAACAGTATCGCGGTAATAGCCAGAGCAGTGTTGGTGTGCCAACGGTTGGCCCAGCCCTTAGGGATTCGCTTGCCGTTAAGCAGGCCAAGCAAGGTGATCGCCAAGAATGGCATGAACAGCGAGCCGAGCACGCCGTAGGCCAAGATTAGCGCGATTGGCTTGTCCAGCAAGAACAAGACCATTGGCGGGAAGGTCAGCCAGAGTACGTAGAACTTGAAGTACTTGCCACCGGTCATGGTGTCTGGGTGGCCAGCTGGCTTCTTGCGCATGTGGCCCCAGAAGTCAGCGAACATCAGCGAAACACCGTTCCATACACCGATGATCGAGGAGAAGGAAGCGGCCCAGAAGCCCACAAGGAATCCGGTGCCTACAAAGGTGCCGTAACGTTCGTTGAGCACATCACCCAAGTCCAGCAGACCGCGGTCGCCTGCGGACAAGGAAACGCCAGCAGCCTGAACTACTTCGGCGCCCACAATCAGCATGGCAATCACGAAGATGCCGGTCATGACGTAAGCCATCGAGTTGTCGATACGCATCACACGCATCCACTTTGGGGTGTACCAGCCCTTTTCACGCAGCCAGTATCCGTAAGCAGCCAGGGTAATAGTGCCGCCGACACCGCCGGCTAGTGCCAGGGTGTAGACCACGCCGCCGGACGGAATCATTGGAACAAGTCCCTTGATCATCTCCGGGAAGTTCGGCGCAGCAATGACTGCCAAGCCAACTACGGTAATGAACATGATGCCCACCAGAACCGCGGTGACCTTCTCAAAGAAGGAGTACTTGCCGAACCAGACCATCGCAAAACCGGCCAGGCCCATCAGGACTGCCCAAATTTTCAAATCCACGGCCGGGAAGAGTGCTGCCAACGGCATGGCCGCAGAACTCATCGCGGTGGCGCCGTAAACGAAGCCCCAAATGATGATGTACGGACCGAAGTACCAGGTGGTCCACTTACCAAGGGTCTTCCAACCCTCAAAGATGGTCTTTCCGGTGGCCAGTGTGTAACGTCCGGCGCCTTCGACCAAAACGATTTTGAGGATGACACCCAAAATCACTGCCCAAAGTAGGGCGTAGCCGTACTGGCTACCCGCAACCAAGGTGGCGACCATATCGGCTGCGCCTACACCGGTTGCCGCAACAACCAGACCCGGTCCGACAATCTTCCATTTTGGTGGACCGCCACCGTCGCGGTCGCCCTGAACCGCGGCGTCTGAAGCGCCCGGCTGCTGCTGTTCGGCCATGAATATAATCCTTAAAAGTTTTTGCTCGTTTCCGGTGCGAGTACCGGTGTCCGTGATCGGTTTACGTGAGGTAAAAGCTACATTGATTTTCATCACGCCAACATGAGAGACAGATCTAATGTATGGGTGAGCCAGCCCATATCCAACATGTGCGCCAAATCTTAAGACTGTCTTAGGAAACCGTTCGGTCAGTTATTCGTTTAGCCCAGCTGATAAAGTGCATCTGGGTGCGTGGTGCACCAGAGATCGAAGGGACATGACCTTGCAGCTGCTTATCGTCGAGGATGACGACGCCGTCGCGACGGCCCTGGTCGACGCCGTGGCAGCTGCCGGACATACGGCAATCTGCGTGGCCCGAGGGGCCGATGCGCTGCTGCGGCACCGCGAAGCGCAGATGATCCTGCTCGATTTGGGCCTACCGGACATGGATGGGCTCGAGGTTCTGCGCAAGCTGCGACTTATCACCAGTAGTCCGATAGTCATCCTCAGCGCCCGCGATGATGAACGCAGCGTCGTTCGAGGACTGCGCCAAGGCGCCGATGACTATTTGGTTAAACCCATTGGACTGACGGTGCTTCTGGCACGCATTGAGGCTGTGGCCAGGCGTTCGCAGCTCAGCTCGAGTTCCAGTAGCGAATTGCAGGTTGGTGAACTGCGTATCGATTTAGATAAGCGAACCGCCGGGTTGGGGGAGCGGTCACTGAATCTGACAGCGAAAGAGTTTGATTTGCTCTCCTTGCTGGCACAACATGCAGGCTCGGTCGTGACCCGCGAACAAATACTCGACGCGCTGTGGGGAGACGCTTTCATAGCGGTTTCCCGTTCCTTGGACGTACATCTGACGGGGCTGCGCGCCAAGCTGGACAGTCCGGGAATGATCATCAACGTGCGCGGAGTCGGCTACCGCATCGAGGCCCCGTGAGACGCCGCGTCATTCTCATCTTGGGTTCCTTGCTGGCGTTGTTAGTGATCATCGTTTCCGGCGTGCTGATGCAAAATGCGAGCGTTGATGCCACCCAGCAACTGCGGCTGACCCGTGCCGCGTCGCTGAACCGTTTTGTTCAGCTGGCGGCTTCCCTGGATGCGGATCATGGCAAATTGCAACAAGAAATGGATACCTACTCACAGCTCTACAACGAGGGGCTGCTGATACGGATGGATCAGCAGACCTTCACCTCTGGGAGTATCGATCCGCGTGACCCGCAGGTTCAACAGGTGGTTGAGAACACCGAACTGAATCTAGGACACACCGATATTGACACCATCAACCCTTTATCCAACGACAAGTCGCTCATCGCTCGGCCTTATGGCAATTCCACCCAGGTGCTGGGCGCGGTAATTATGCAGGTAAATCTCGATTCTGCCCGAGAACTGGTTTTGCAACGCTGGGTGCTGGTGGTGTTAGTCAGCCTGACCGCAGGCTCAGCCTTATTGCTTCTGGCAGATCGAGTCACCACCTGGGTATTACGACCTATCCACCGGCTCAACGAGGCGACCAAGGCCCTAGCTGCAACAAAAACCGCGGCGCCTTTAGAAGCTGCCGGCCCGCCGGAACTACGGGAATTGGCACGTTCTTTTAGCACCATGGCTCAGGTGATGACCGCTAGTTTGGCGCAGCAGCGCGAACTTATCGCCGAAACCTCACATCAGTTGCGCAACCCGGTCGCCGCCTTGCGACTACGCGTGGATCTTCTGAAAATGCGGCTCGGCGACGAGGCGGATCCGCAAGGGGTGCGGGCGGTGGAGAAAGAACTGCGAAGAGTCGAAACCCTGTTGGACGCGGTGCTGCGTTTGGCCAGCGCCGACCACCGACTCTCTGAGCTCACCGCTGGCACTACGCTGGCCACGGGCGTTGCCGACTCCGCGCCGGTCCCGGTACGTGATTTGCTCATCGAAGAAATTGAGCGGCGGACCGAGAGCGCCCGCAACACCGGCACGGAGTTATTGTTCAACTCGGGCCAAGAAACTGAATTCTGGGTAAGTTGCAACGAATTCGAGCTGCAGCAAATGATCGCCGAACTCTACGAGAACTGCCTGAAATATGCTCCGGGAGCACCGGTGCTTACGAGCCTTACCGCCACGGAACAAATCGTCGAAATCATCATCAGAGATCACGGACCGGGGCTGCGCACCAAGGACTTAGCCTTGGTCACCGAGCGTTTCTGGCGGGCGGATCCCACCGGGGCAAGCCCCGGAACTGGTTTGGGCATGGCGATTGTGGAACGTCTGGCCCAAGCTAATGGCGGCGAACTGATCGTAGAGGCCGGCGTTGGTGGCGGACTGCAGATGAGACTTCTTCTGCTACGCAGCGCTGCACCGAGACAGGGGGTGCACCTTGGGTAAATCACCGGCTATTGGCGCGCGAACTATCGGACGCAGACAGCTACTTCGCTGGGGTGGACTCTCGCTGATGGGTGCCGGGCTGGCCGCTTGTTCCGCCGGGCCGTTGATTCCGCGGCTGGATGTCGCCGGGGGTGAAAACGGCGGCATGTATTTTGAATTCGCGACCTTATTGTGCGAGGCACTGGTCAAATACAAGATCGCCGAAAACTCCGAGGCGTTGATCACCGAGGCCAGCGTCGAGAATCTGAAACTTTTGAAGAATGGGACAGCAGGACTTTCGCTGGCACTGGCCGATACTGTGGCCCAACTGAGGCCTGCGGAGAGTTCTTTAGTTGCCTTGGGGCGTGTGTACCAAAATTATTACCACTGTCTGGTGCCGCGAGAAAGCAGCATCCGCACCTTGGCAGACCTCTCCGGGCGCAGGCTCGGCACCGGAGCCCCCGGGTCAGGTACTTGGGTCACCGGGCAGCGCATCCTTAATGCCACGGGACTCGATACCGCTATGCGTAGCCCTCGTGAACGCCAGCTCGGCTACGTTGGCGGGCTGAAAGCGCTGGAAGAAGGCAGCATCGATGCTCTTTTCCTTTTCGGCGGGATCCCTGTAAGTTCGATTACCGAGTTGGAACAACGTTTACCACTTCGGCTGATCAGTATGTCCTCGGTACTCCCGCGCTTGCGCGAAGAATACCCGCGGCTCTACGAGCCGGTGATAATCCCGCAAGACACTTATGCCGGGGTAGCACAGGTCGATACCGTCGGAGTGGCCAACCTCTTGATGGCTAACGTGTCCTTGCCCGATTCGGTGGTCTCGGCGGTAGTTGAACTCTTGGTCAACCATGCGCGCGAACTCATTCCACGTAACAGTGCGGGAATACAATATTTGACCCCAGATACACTGATCTCAACCGGCGGCCAGCCATTGCACCCGGCGGCGCAAGCCGCATACCGCAGGCTCCATGGATAATCCGCTCCCAGGCCGGGCACGAATAGAGGTTTGTAAATATGCCAAAAACGCACTCCTATGAATTGATGCAAGAAGAAGTCGTAGAGATTTGCCGCAAGCTGATCACCATTGACACCACAAACTTCGGCGATAACAACAGTCGTGGAGAGCGCGAAGCAGCAGACTACATTGCGCGCCTACTGAGCGAGGTCGGGTTGGACTCGACCATCTACGAATCAGCACCGGGACGAGCCAATCTGCTCACCCGCATTCCAGGCAGTCACCGGAGCTTGCCCGCGCTGGTGGTTCACGGACATCTAGATGTAGTGCCCGCTATCGCCGAGGACTGGTCCGTGGATCCCTTCGGAGCGCAAATTATTGATGACATGATCTGGGGTCGTGGCGCCGTCGATATGAAAGACATGGACGCGATGATCGTCGCCGTGATCAGACACCTGATGCGGGAGAAGATCAGCCCGCGTCGAGACCTGATCATTGCATTTTTCGCGGATGAAGAAGCCGGTAGTGATTATGGCTCCCTGTGGATGGTTGAGCAGCATCCAGAACTCTTCGCCGGAGCGGGCGAGGCGATCAGCGAAGTGGGTGGTTTTTCTACCGAAATCGCAGGGCAACGCGCATATCTGGTACAAACCGCTGAGAAGGGCATCGCTTGGATCAAACTTGCAGCTCATGGCGTGGCTGGCCACGGTTCACAGCTAAATGAGGAGAACGCGGTAACTCGCTTGGCGTCGGCAGTTGCGCGCATTGGCGAGTATCAGTGGCCGCTTTCTTACACGAAAACCACCAGAGCGCTATTTGAAGAACTCTCTGAAATCTCCGGGATTGAGTTCGACGAAGATCATCCCGAGCCGCTGCTCGAAGCGTTGGGGAACACCAGCCGCTTTGTTGGCGCCACCTTGCAGAACACCTCAAACCCGTCGGTACTCAAGGCCGGGTATAAACACAATGTGCTGCCTGGTTACGCTGAGGCGCTTATCGATTGCCGAACCTTGCCGATGGAACATGAATCGACACTGGCGACATTGCGGGAACTGGCGGGGGAGCATGTTGAGGTCAGCCTGCTCCAAGACCAGCAGTCTTTGGAAGTACCCTTCAGCGGCGAACTAGTGGAATCCATGGTTGCGGCGTTAAAATCCGAAGATCCGCAGGCCGTGGTGCTGCCCTACATGCTCTCCGGTGGTACCGACAACAAAGCGTTAGCAAAGCTTGGTATCACTGGGTACGGATTTGCTCCGTTGCAGCTGCCTAAAGACCTCGACTTTACTGGCATGTTCCATGGCGTGGATGAGCGGGTGCCGATCTCGGCCCTGAAGTTCGGAACCCGTGTGCTTGACCGTCTACTTAGAAACTATTAGGAGCCTCCCGCGTGACAATTGAAGAACTACTAAGCGATCAACTACTTGAACGGATCCGCGCACGAGCCGCGGAATACGACGCGGAGAACAGCTTCGCCACCGAAGACTTCGAAGAGTTGGTCGGCTTAGGGTACTTAAAGGCGCTGGTGCCCGAATCCGCCGGTGGTCTGGGCTGGAGCTTCGAACAGCTGGTGCTTGCTCAACGTCGACTGGCGACGGCGGCTCCGGGCACCGCGTTGGCGATCAATATGCATCAGGTCTGGGCCGGGGTCGCATACTTGCTTGCGGCACGCGGAGATATGCGGCTGAACATGGTTACCGACTGGATCACAGACGGAGAAGTGATGGCCTTCGGGATTTCGGAACCTGGTAATGATTCAGTGCTTTTTGATTCAAATACCGTGGCGGACACCGCGGCCGATGGTTCGGTGGCCTTCACCGGAACCAAGATCTTCACCTCACTTTCTCCGGCTTTTACTCGACTGGGAATCTTTGGCAAGGATGAGCAGACCGGGGAGTTAGTTCATGGCTTTGTGGCACGCGGAGAAAAAGTCCGCTCGCTGGGGGACTGGAACACCTTAGGAATGCGGGCGAGCCAGTCGCACACCACCAAATTAGAAGGCGCGGTGGCGCCGGCGGCCTGGGTGCATTCCAGATTGCCGGTCGGACCCAACGCGGATCCGCTGATCTTCGCAATCTTTGCGTCCTTCTTAACGCTCACCGCCAGCGTGTATGTCGGGATGGCTGAACGTGCGGTAGAGCTGAGCCAAAACGCGCTGAACAAACGCACCCATCAAGACGGTAGTAGTTACACCCAAGACGTTCGAGCTCGTGGTCTACTAGCCCAGTCAGGGATGCGGATGCTGAGCCTAGACGCACTGCAACACGCGGTAGCCAGCGACCTGGAATCACGCGTTGATCATGGCGAGGGTTGGTTCCCGCGGCTAGTGACGCTACGAACTCTGGCCGGACAAACCGCGCGAGAGAACGTGGAAACTGCCGGCCAATTGCTTGGTGGTGGCGGATACTTCCGAGGCAGTGAATTTGAACGCCTCTACCGAGATGTGCAGGCCAGCTGGTATCACCCCTCAAATGCTGCCTCGGCGGAAAACACCGTGGCTAGTTGGCTGGTGGGCCCACTAGAGTCCTGAGCGATCAAGCGTACTGACAACGCGGATCACCTTGCGCCGCATCCAATATTTGCTGGCTCCACCCTCATAGCGCAGGGTGCGAACATGCTCCCATTTTCCGTTATCCGAGTGTTCTCGCAAGGCTGCTCGGGCTACGTGTTTGGATTCCGTGGGGAAAGAAGTGATCACCAAATATTCGTACCGGTCATCATTATTCAAGTGCAGCGGGGCCTTGATAAGTTCCTGAAGCATTTCACCTCTATCGAAAGATGGCATTCGGTTGTAGCGTGTGTCTCATGAGCATCGAACCGAGCTACGCGCTACAACAGCTGATCTCACGACTTGAGCAGCACCTGACGGTGGTTTCCCAGAGTCGGGGATCGGCCGACGCAGCCGTTGACGCGGCTTTTGGATCTTTAGCCGACGCGTTCCAGACTTATGAGGATGCCCTCTACGACCAATATTCCGAACTACTTCCGTTCACCATACCCACGGATGACGACGATGACGAGTGAGTACGACCACGGATTGAATTTTCTTTCAAACGCCCGTTAATCACCGTGTCTCCCGCCCACGTGACGTAGTGTCAAGGGGTGAATTGGTTTGAAGCAGCTTTTCTCGGATTAATACAGGGCCTGACAGAGTTCTTGCCCGTCTCCTCATCGGCGCATCTGCGCATTGTGGGCGAACTTTTGCCCAACGCGCAAGATCCCGGTGCGGCATTTACCGCCATTACCCAACTGGGTACTGAAACCGCGGTCATCGTTTTTTTCTGGCGCGATATTGTGCGAATAATCGGAGCCTGGTTTAAGGCGATCACCGGCAAAATTCCGCATTCGGATCCGGACGCCAAAATGGGTTGGCTGATTATTGTCGGCTCGATCCCTATCGCATTTTTGGGCTTATTGCTCGAAAGCTACATCGATACGAACTTCCGTTCGCTCTGGATAGTGGCCACCACACTGGTGGTATTTGGCGTATTCCTTGCGATCGCTGACTACTACGGCAAACAAGAACGCACCTTGCAAACGCTGACCGTGAAACACGGTATCTTTTACGGTTTGGCTCAGGCTATGGCTTTGATTCCCGGTGTCTCACGCTCTGGCGGCACCATTACCGCCGGCTTGCTGATGGGCTACACCCGTGAAGCTGCGGCAAGATACTCGTTCTTACTCGCCATTCCCGCGGTTTACGCCTCGGGACTGTACAAGCTTTACAAGTCTTTCGCCGAGCCTGGCGTATACACGTTGGCGCAAACCGGTGTGGCCACCTTGGTGGCCTTCGTGGTCGGATTCTTTATCGTGGGCTGGTTCCTAAAGTTTGTTTCCACCCACTCCTACCGATTCTTCGTCTGGTACCGCTTGCTCTTGGGCCTAGGACTGTTCGTGTTTCTTGGCCTCGGTGTGATCAGCGCCTAACAAGACAAGAGAGTCAACGGGAATAAACTAAGTTCTCGTTGACTTGCTCTTAAGAGAAGATCGTCTATACATCTGCGAAAGGATGTACTCAGTGCTCGCGTGGAAGTCCCCGGAAGTACCGCATGTTGTCGGATCCGCACCCATCTTGGAGATTTTTGATACCTCCAGCGGAACCAAGCGGGCCACCGCGCCGGCCGATAAAGCCAACAGTCCAGCCAGCATGTACGTCTGTGGCATCACCCCATATGACGCCACACACATGGGTCACGCGGCTACCTATGTCACCTTTGACCTACTGCACCGTACCTGGTTGGATAACGGCCGTAAGGTGAGCTACACGCAGAACATCACCGACGTGGATGATCCGTTGCTCGAGCGTGCCACCGCGACGGGTGTTGATTGGCGCGATCTGGCCGAGAGCCAGATTCAGCTGTTCCGCACCGACATGGAAGCGTTGAATGTCATCGCCCCACATAACTACATCGGTGCCGTCGAGTCCGTGAGCTGGCTGGTGCCAGTAGTCGAACGACTGCTGGCCGCAGACTTGGCATACCGAGTGCCGGCGGGTGAAGACGGGGTGGATGGTGACATTTACTTTGACACCATGGCCTCGCAGAATGATGCGTGGAAGCTCGGTCAGGTATCAAACTACGACCGTGAAACGATGCTCGGCTTTTTCGCCGAACGCGGCGGAGACCCGCAGCGTGCAGGTAAGCGCGACCCGCTAGATCCACTGCTCTGGCGAATGGCTCGCGAAGGAGAACCTTCGTGGGATGGTGGAGAACTGGGCACCGGACGTCCGGGCTGGCACATCGAATGTTCGGTGATTGCCCGAAAGACACTGCCTGCACCGTTTACCGTTCAGGGTGGCGGCTCAGACCTGATCTTCCCGCACCACGAATTCTCTGCCGCACACGCTGCCGCCGATGATCAGCTCGAATTGGCGCAGAACTACGTGCACACCGGCATGGTTGGCCTGGACGGCGAAAAGATGAGCAAGTCCCTAGGCAACCTGGTGTTGGTCTCCAAACTGCGTGAGGCCGGGGTGGAGCCGGTGGCGATTCGCGCGGTGCTGCTCTCCCAGCACTACCGGACCAACTGGTCTTGGACCGATGACCTGTTGCAGCTGGCACAGCAGCGCATAGCCACCTGGCGGGAACGGATAACCGCTAGTGGCTTGGCCGAAGCTACCGCACTGCTCACCCGCATTCGCTCGCGCATGGCCGATGATCTGGACGCTCCAGCAGCGCTGGAAGCCATCGACCAGTGGGCGGCCACCGAGGCTGAAGGCAGCGGCGAAGGTAGCGAACTGCTAACCCGTGGCTTTGATGCTCTCCTAGGCCTGAAGCTCTAAGTTAGAAAAGAATCTCCATGCGAATTTCTTCGCATGGAGATTTTTTGTACCCTCAGCTTAGATTTCGAAGTCCGGACCTTGCCCGTCTCCCCGCGAGCGGCCACGCCTGCGCAGGTAGCGTTCAAACTCGCGCGCAATGGACTCGCCACTTGCTTCAGGTAATTCGCTAGCGTCCGAAGCCCGCTCGAGTTGCTGCACATATTTTGAGACATCCGGATCCGCCGCCAAAAGCTCATCGACCCCGCGTTTCCACGCGACCGCGTCTTCACGCAACTTTTCCGAGGTCACGCTCATCGGGATCAACTCCTCGAGCATTTCAACCAGCGCTAATTCCACCCGTGGGCTCGGTGCTTGGGCTACATAGTGGGATAACTGGGCCCAAAGCGACATAGTCGCAATTCCATGCTTGTCGAATTCCGCGCTTAAGACCGAAGGAATTCCTGTTGGACCCTCATAGCGTGATGCGGAGATATTAAAGAACTCCTGCAGCTTAGGATGATCGCTGTTCAGCACCGTAGGCACCGGGCGGGTATGCGGCACATCAGCCAACAGTGCACCCACGGAAAGTACCGCGTGAACATTGTGGGTTTGGGCGGCCCGCACGACCTGAGCACAAAAGGATTGCCACTTAAACGTGGGCTCCACGCCCACAACAATCAGCAGATCTGCTGGGGCTTGCTCGAGGTTGATGCGATAAACATCGGTGACCGGCCATTCGATCACCCGTCCAGTCTCTGTGAGCCGAGAATGCGGGCGAGTGAACTGGTAGTCGTAGTAATCATCTGAGCCCACGGTGGCGACATGTTCGGGCGAGGTGCTATTCAAAATGCGCCGGACCGCATCACTAGCGGCCGAGCCAGCATCATTCCAGCCCTCAAACGCCGAAATTAAGATGGTGGGACGCATCTCATGTTCGGTTTGCCCAACGAAGCCATTCAGCGTTGGTGCTTGGTATTCCTCGCTCATCACAAACCTCTTTCCTGCCACTTCACCGACCCGACGTATCCACCGAAGCGGTTTAGCCCCACTCTTCCATCTAGAATGGAGTCATGCCAAGCACCAGATCAGCGTTCGATACAAAAGTTTCATCCCACGGCCCGCAAGCGGTGCTGTGGGATATGGATGGGACCCTCATCGACACCGAACCCTATTGGATCAATGCCGAGATGGAACTCGTCAAAGCCCATGGTGGTACCTGGAGTGAGGAACAAGCATTTAACCTCGTCGGACAAGCGCTGCCTAACGGTGCCAAAATCCTTCAGGAAGCCGGAGTTAATCTCAGCATCCGCGAGATCATTGACCACTTATCGAGCAAGGTTATTGCCGGGTTGAGCCACGAAGTACCATGGCGCCCCGGAGCTCTGGAACTGCTCACTGCCGTGCATGCGGCAGGTATTCCCCAAGCGTTGGTCACGATGAGTGAACGTAGCATCGTGGATAAGCTCATGGAAGTACTACCCGAAGGTATCTTCACCGTCAGCGTCACCGGTGAGGAAGTCACCCACGGCAAACCAGATCCCGAACCCTACCGACGCGGACTAACCTTACTGAGTGAAAAGTTGGGCCGAGAATTTGAAGCCGCCCGCTGCATTGGCTTCGAAGATTCAAAACCCGGCATTCATTCTGCCTCGGCCGCCGAGCTACACGCAGTATTAGTCCCAAACGCCACCGATCCCGGAGTGGGGAACTGGCGACGGATCACGTCACTAGTTGATGTGGAAGTAGAAACCATGACCGATTGGTTGGTGCAGGTTAACGCGTGAGCGAAGTAACTGAAAAGGCCCCAGGGCTGAAGCTGGGGCGTATCGGCGGAGTGCCGGTGTACCTGTCTAGCTCGTGGTTCATTATTACCGCGGTCATCACCGTAGCCATCGGCATGCAATTATCCAATAACGCGCTGATCCCACCTGTTGTCGCTTACCTCTTGGGGTTTGCCTGCGCCGTGGTGATTGCCCTAGCTGTTCTCGTGCACGAGGTAGCGCACGCGCTCACGGCGCGCGCCTTCAAATGGCCAGATGCCCACATTGTGCTCACCCTGATGGGCGGACACACACAGTTCGGTTCCTTTAAAGCCAAGCCCGGAGCCTCTTTAGCTGTGGCTATGGCCGGTCCGCTATCGAACTTTGTGCTCGCCGGCCTAGCCTGGCTGGCTATGCAAATTCCAAGCCTCGGGTTATATCCGGGACTGCTGCTGAATTTCTTCGTCTACGCAAACCTGCTGCTCGGTGCGTTTAATGCACTGCCAGGACTTCCCCTAGACGGTGGGCGCCTCGTTGAATCTGCGGTGTGGAAACTAACCGGTTCACAGTTTAAAGGCACCATCGCCGCATCCTGGGTGGGCCGCATTATCGTCATCGGCGTGGTCTTCTGGTTTGTGGTGCTTCCATATTTTAAGGGCCAACAGCCACAACTGATCACCATGGTGGTTGGCGTGATGGTGGCGGTCTTCATGTGGCAGGCGACTACACAGTTGATCAATCACGCAAAAATGATGCTGAACCTACCCAAGGTCATTGCCGGGGACCTGATGTCACCAGCCAGTGCCATGATGTCCGTAGCCACAGTAGCTGACGTGCACACCCGCAAACGGAACCGTGGGGGATCGATCATTTTGATTGACCCGCAGGGCATGCCTTGCGGTGTGGTAGATGAACAAGCGCTGAGCCGGGTAGCTGTTGAGGCAGCTTCCGAAGTCTCCGCCTTAGCTGTTTCGCGGGCTTTGGGCCGCGGAGCGGTGGTCGCTGCTGAGGCTGATGGCAGGCAACTGATCGATTATCTGGCCACTGTGGCTAGCGCAGAATATGCGGTGATCGACGCCCGTGGGGCCGTGGTCGGGTTATTGCACCAACGCAAAATTATTTCGGCCGTCACCGGCCGCAAAGCCTAAAAAGTTCTACAACAAAGGAAAACTCAGTGAGTGCTCAGAACACCGCAGCGCCGCATGGCGCGAACGCCCGTCGCGGCCCCTTCCGCGTCGGCGACCGTGTCCAGCTGACCGACGAAAAGCGTCGCATCAACACCATCACCCTTGAAGCCGGTGGAGAGTTCCACACGCACCAGGGCGTGTTGAGCCATGATCTGATCATTGGTACCTCCGAAGGCTCGGTGGTGGAAAACGTTGAAGGCGTGCGCTATCAGATGCTGCGTCCGCTGGCGAAGGACTTTGTTCTGTCCATGCCTCGAGGTGCTGCAGTGGTTTACCCCAAGGATGCCGCCCAAATTATTCAGTTTGGCGATATTTTCCCTGGTGCACGTGTAGTTGAGGCCGGCGTTGGGTCCGGAGCGCTGTCGATTTCACTGCTGCGTGCGGTAGGAGACCAGGGGTACCTGCACTCCTATGAGCGTCGTGAAGAGTTCGCAGACATTGCGCGAGGCAACATCGCTACGGTATTTGGTGGCGAGCACCCTGCCTGGAACCTTTCAATTGGTGATTTCCAAGAGAAGGTACTGGAAATTGAGGAACCAGGCAGCGTAGACCGCGTAGTGCTCGATATGCTCTCGCCGTGGGAATGCCTGGACGCTGTAGCCACGGTGCTGGCACCTGGCGGAGTTTGGACAAACTACGTGGCCACGGTGACCCAAATGTCCCGCGTGGTGGAAGCAATTCGCGCATCGGGCCAGTTCACCGAGCCCGATTGCTTTGAAACCATGGTGCGCGGTTGGCATGTTGACGGTTTAGCGGTTCGCCCGGATCACCGCATGGTGGCGCACACGGCGTTCTTGATCACCACTCGCCGGTTGGCCGACGCGCAGGAGGGCATCCCGAAAGCTAAGCGGATGAAAGAGCACGGTTACTCGGCCGAGGATCTGAACGCGTGGACCCGGGAACACGACGCCGAGCAGTGGACCGAATCCGCACTCGGAGAACGTGGCATTTCGCCCAAGAAACTTCGCCGCGCCGCCAAGGACGCCAACCGTCCTAACCGTGTCCGCGAAGGTGAAAACGTCTCGGATATCGAGAACTAACGTTTCAATATGTGAACTAAAGCCCTGGGAAATTCATTCCCGGGGCTTTAGCTTCCTAAGATGGAATCAGAGTGCCTCGCAAGATAGCCACCTCTGGTGGCCGCGCGAGGAGAAGTGTAAAGGTTGGGAGAATAACCGTGAGCGAAAACAACGAGGCACAACGCGTCGCCGAGCGTCTTCAGGTAACCGAACGTCAGGTCAACCTGCTTCGCGATAAAAATCGCAACCTAGATAAGCAGCTAGCCGGGATCAGTGGCAACAACCAGCGCCTAGTGTCCTTGCTAGAACAGACTCGCGAACAAATTATCAACCTCAAATCTGCGCTTGAAAAAGACGGTGATACGCCATTTAGCTACGGAACCATCGTGGCAAAACACCCGCGTAAACACCCGGAACCAGGCACCGGAATCGAAACCACCGCGGTACAGGCTGTCGACGTGATTTACTCCGGACGAAAAATGCGTGTATCCATAAGCCCACTGCTGGATTTCGACAAATTCCACATTGGCCAACAGGTACTCCTCAATGAGGCTCTCGTTGTCGTGGCAGGCCTAGGCTATGAACAAACCGGCGACCTAGTGACGATCAAGGAAATCCTGGAGCACCACCAAGCAGTAGTGATGACCCGCGGCGATGACCAGCGAGTCATCGAATTTGCTGAGCCACTGCGCGGTGAACATCTGCGCGTGGGAGATCAACTAACCATTGATTCGCGTACCGGGTTAGCGATCAACCGGGTACAGCTCACCGACATGCAGTCGCTAGTGCTCGAGGAAGTACCGGATATCGATTACTCGGATATCGGTGGACTGAACTCACAAATTGAAGCCATCCAAGACTCGGTCGAGTTGCCCTTCGCGCACCCAGAGCTTTATCGAGAACACGGACTGAGCGCCCCCAAGGGCATTCTGCTTTACGGCCCTCCGGGCTGCGGTAAGACCTTGATCGCCAAGGCCGTGGCAAATTCACTAGCCCAGCGCGCAGCAGCACGAAACGGTAATACCCAATCCAGAAGCTACTTCCTGAACATCAAGGGCCCAGAACTACTGGACAAGTATGTCGGTGAGACCGAACGGCATATTCGCCTGATCTTCGCACGAGCCCGCGAAAAGGCGTTGCATGGCGACCCAGTCGTGGTGTTCTTCGACGAGATGGAATCGCTCTTCCGAACCCGTGGCACAGGTGTTTCTTCCGACGTTGAGACGACCATAGTGCCACAGTTGCTTGCCGAAATTGACGGTGTGGAGCGCTTGGATAACGTCATCGTTATTGGTGCCTCAAACCGAGAAGACATGATTGACCCGGCCATTTTGCGTCCGGGACGTTTGGACGTGAAGATCAAAATTCGTCGCCCCGACGCAGTGGGCGCCGCAGAAATTTTTGGTAAGTATCTCACCACAGACCTACCCCTGCATGAGGACGAGGTCACCGCCGATGGGGGAGAGCGCCAGAAGACCGTAGCAAGAATGATCAGCGACACCGTGGAAGCGATGTATTCCACCGAACGGATCAACGAATTCTTGGAAGTCACTTACGTCAACGGTCAAGTAGAGGTGCTCTATTTTAAGGACTTCGCCTCCGGGGCGGTCATTCACAATGTGGTGGACCGAGCAAAAAAGCATGCAATTAAGTCGTTGATCACTACCGGTGAACGCGGACTGAAAATGGAATACCTGTTGCGTGCAGTGCGTGAAGAGTTCGCCGAGCACGAGGATATGCCAAACACCACCAATCCCGATGATTGGGCGCGTATCTCCGGGCGCAAGGGGGAACGGATCAGCCATATTCGCTCGCTGGTTAATCAGAAGGGCAGCAAATGAGCGCTCGTCGGCTAGTGGGCCTGGAAACTGAGTACGGAATCATTCGGCCGTCCATGCCCAAAGCGAACTCCACGGTGCTCTCCGCGCAAATTGTGGACGGATACGCGCAATTAGTACGCGATAGCGACTCCGCAACTCGCGCCGCACGCTGGGATTATGCTGATGAGTCTCCGCTCAATGATGCTCGGGGTCATTCGGTGTCCCGCGAGGAAGCACATCCGAGTCAACTCACAGATTCTGAACCCACCTTAGAAGCCGAAAATCAGGTGTGGACCGCCGAATCTATTGCCTTAGACGGAAATGACGCACGCGTTGGTGCCACGTTGTATCAGGAAAATGACACCACCGACGTAGTAATGAATATGGTGCTCGGTAACGGTGCCCGACTCTATGTGGACCATGCGCATCCCGAATACTCCGGTCCGGAAGTGACCAGCCCGCGTGATGCGGTGCTCTGGGATCAAGCGGGCGATCAGGTAATGCGCCGGGCCGCAGCCTCGGCCGCCAGTTTGGGCAGTGGTGAACTGCTGTTATACAAGAACAACACCGACAATAAGTCGGTGTCTTATGGGTCGCACGAAAACTATCTGATCCCGCGCGATGTGGAGTTCTCCCGGTTAGTCGACGGGTTGACCGCATTTTTTGTCACCCGGCAGATTTTTTGTGGGGCAGGACGAGTGGGGCGCGGAATGCTCGGGCGCGGAGCCGAATTCCAAATCTCCCAGCGTGCCGATTTTTTTGAGGCAGAAGTTGGTCTGGAAACCACGGTCAACCGTCCGATCATTAATACTCGAGACGAGCCACATGCCAATTGGGATAAGTACCGCCGGTTACATGTGATCATCGGAGATGCAAACCTTGGTCAGATCTCCACACTGTTAAGAGTTGGCACCACAAACTTGGTGCTCAGCCTGATCGAAGCAGGAATGTCTCCGAAGCTTGAGCTAGCAGATCCGGTATCCGCCCTTCAGCAGATCAGCCACGACCCCACTCTGCAGGCATCCGTGGCGCTGCGCGGTGGGCGTCGAATGACCGCTATCGAGATCCAGCGCAGCTATCTGGAAGCGGCCGAAACCTATTGTGCACAGCGCGAGGTCACCGACCCCGACACCACTGAAATTCTTAACCGTTGGCGTGCCATCTTGGACACCCTGGAACAAGATCCTATGCAGGCGGCCGGCCAGGTCGACTGGATCGCCAAATATTCGCTAATGAAGTCATTTACCGAACGCCACAACGTTGGGCTTGATGATCCGCGCATTGCACTGATGGACTTGCAATGGGCTGACCTGCGCCTGGACAAAGGATTGTATTATCGGATCGCCGCGCGAGGCCTGATGGAAACCATCTTCAGCCAGGAAGAAATTAATGCCGCGGTGGACAACCCACCCCACGATACCCGCGCCTACCTGCGAGGAATGACGCTGCAACGCTACGCACCCTACGTGGTAGCTGCCAACTGGGATGCGCTGTCATTCTCGGTACCAGGAGCAAGGAAAATCAACAGGTTCCACATGCCCGAACCATTGACGGGTAGTCGTGCGCAGGTTGGAGAACTCTTTGATGCGCAACTGGAGATCAATGAGTTCATCGATCAGTTGGCGCGGCATCGCTAAACAGCGCAGAATGAGAACTAGGCGTGCATCACCTGCCGCCAAAGATTTGAGGAGCAAGAAATGACCCAGGAAAACTTCTCGGCTCGCCGTGAGAATCAAGCCCAGCCGGTAGAAACCGAGCAGGTACAGGTAAATACCACCGGTACCAGTGCCGGCGTTGACGATTTGTTGGATGAGATCGATTCAGTACTTGAATCGAATGCCGAAGAATTCGTGCGTGGCTTCATTCAAAAGGGTGGCCAGTAACTTAGTTGCAGTCACGGGCATGACCAACATGTTGCTGGTTTACTCTGGCAACACCAATGAGGGGAAGTAGCTTCCGGTGGATCGCAGGATTTTCGGTTTAGAGACCGAATTTGGACTGAACTATGTGCCATCTGATGGGCGACGGCTCACTCCAGAAGACGCAGCCCGGCATCTTTTTCGTCCCGTTGTCGCGTGGGGACGAAGCTCCAACGTTTTCTTGAACAACGGTTCACGGCTTTACCTTGATGTTGGTTCCCACCCTGAATACGCTACCGCGGAATGTGATCAGTTGCTTCAACTGATTGCTCATGACCGCGCCGGTGAAACGGTGATGCTGGACCTGGTTGAACAGGCCGAAGAACAGCTACTCGAAGAAGGTCACGAAGGCCGATTGTTCTTGTTCAAGAACAATGTTGATTCCGCTGGTAATTCTTATGGATGTCACGAAAACTACTTGATCCCGCGCAAAGTCGAATTTAAGCGACTCGCGGATATGCTCATCCCGTTCTTGGTGACTCGTCAGCTGCTGTGCGGTGCCGGTCATCTGGTTCAGATTGAAGATGAAACAAAGTTTGTCTTCTCCCAACGCGCGGACCACATGTGGGAAGGCGTTTCCTCAGCGACCACACGGTCTCGTCCAATTATCAACACTCGTGACGAGCCGCATGCGGATGCCCAGTATCATCGTCGTCTGCACGTGATCGTGGGGGACTCGTCGATGAGTGAGACCACGCAACTGCTGAAGATCGGTGCGACCGATCTGGTCTTGCGACTGATTGAATCCGGAGAGATCTATCATGATCTGCGTCTGGAGAACCCGATTCGTTCAATTCGCAGTATCTCTCATGCTTTTACAGGGCAAACCGTGGTGCGGTTGATGTCCGGAGATGAACCAACCGCCTTGCAATTGCAGTGGAAAATCCTTGAGCTGGTAAAGGGATTTGTGGCCCGTCATGGCGCGCACCACGATCAGGTGGAACGGGTGCTTGAACTATGGGAACGCGTTTTGGTAGCCGTTGAGAGTCAGAACTTCTCGTTAATCGACCAAGATATTGACTGGGCAATTAAGCACAAACTGATCACTGGTTACGCTGCCAAGAACAATCTGGGCCTAGATTCCCACCGCATTGCGCAGTTGAATTTGACCTACCATGACATTGACCCGACACGTGGTCTCTTCCACTTACTGCGTCGGCGCGGACTTGCTAGCTCGGTTCTCGACCCGCAGGCAATTGCAGATGCCGTAGAAAACCCGCCAGCCACCACGCGTGCGGCGATCCGCAGTAAATTCATCAGGGCCGCCAGAGAGACGGGTCGACGGTATTCCACCGACTGGGTGCACATGAAATATGAAGAAGGTGAAGGCGGGGTTGTATTGTGCAAGGACCCCTTTGCCACCACAAATTCGGCGGTTGATGAGCTAATTGAAATGATGCGCCGCCCCGTATGACCAGCTGAAAACAAGTATTTACACAGTAAATACCCCTAAGCTAGATGCAGATCGTTGCGACCGGGTCCCGTCCCGGTGCGTGTAGTAGAACCAATAGTTCTTATCGGAAAGAAGATTCGTGCGAAAAGTTTTGGCAGTTTGCGTAACCGCGTCCGTTTTGGCCCTGACCGCTTGTGGGTCAGGAACCACCTCACTCAGCAAAGTTGATGTAAAGCCGGCGGCTGACGAGCAGACCGCACCAGAGGTCAGCTTCGATGCCCCATTGTTGACCGATAAAGAAGAAGCGGTCACCGTGGTCGAAGGTGATGGTGCGGACATCAAAGATGGCGACACTATCGACATTCAGTCAGGCCTCTACAAAACCATTGACGGTCACTTGACAAATGAGAACTTCACCGGTGACACCACCCCGATGCCGGTAGATGAATCGCTTAAGACACAGATGCCGGCACTTTACGAGACTCTGCTCAAGTCCCAGGTTGGTGACTGGATTGCTTACGCTGCCATCGATGGTGTTCAGCAGGCGGACGGAACCATGAAGGAGCCAGAAGCTGGTTCCCGCGCCGAGCGCCTGATTGTCATCAAGATCGCCGATTCAGTGAGCGCCAGCAAGCCGTTGAGCCAGGATGAGGTCAAGAAGCTGAAGGACGAGGGTAAGCTACCTACCGTAAAGACCGGTAAGGGCGATCCAGCGATCACCATCCCTAAGGACACTGAGGCCCCTGCAGGTCTAGCGGTTGATGTTCTTGAAGAAGGCACCGGACCGGCGACCTCCGATACTTCTAGCGCCAGCGTTCACTACCACGGTGTGCGTTGGGAAGACGGCAAGAAGTTTGATGGTAACTTCGGCTCGGATGAGGGTTTTGAAATGAAGATGTCCGGCGGCGTCATCAAGGGCTGGCTTGAAGGTCTAAAAGGCTTGAAGGAAGGCAGCAAGGTCTTGCTAAGCATTCCTGCCGATATGGCCTACGGCAAGAACCCACAGCCGGGTCAGCCTGAAGGACCACTGGTCTTTTACGTAGAATTAGACAAGGTAACTACCAGCAAGTAACAGAAAGGCCGTAAACATGTCTTTTGGAGAACGTAATTACGAGCGCACCAAGCCTGAAATTGATTTCCCAGGCACCGATGCACCTACCGAATTGGTCATCAACGATCTGATCGAGGGCGACGGCGCAGAAGTCACCCCGGGCACCACCGTGCAGGCTCATTACGTGGGCGTTTCATGGTCCACCGGCGAAGAGTTCGACTCTTCATGGGGCCGTGGCTCGACCCTCGACTTCCCAGTGGGCGTCGGCATGGTCATCCAGGGCTGGGACCAGGGACTCTTGGGAATGAAGGTCGGCGGACGCCGTCGCCTGGAGATCCCTTCCGAGCTTGCCTATGGTGAGCGCGGTGCGCCTGGTGCTATCGCACCTAACGAGGCATTGATCTTCGTGGTTGACCTGATGGGCACCAAGTAAGACCTTGATGAAAGCCCCAAGATTGCAATTTGGCAAATCTTGGGGCTTTCCTTGTCTTCAAAGTCATAGATCAGTGCGGAAGTTCGTTAGGGTAGGCACGTGAGAATAAAGCAGACTGACGGACCGAGCAAGGCCGAACGCCTAACAAGCCTCATCTATGCCTTGGCAACCACCGAACGACGGTTTAGTGCTGAGCGTATCGGAGACTACCTCAACCCAACAGGGAATGCCGAAGCGCGCGAAAAGGCCATCGAGCGGCTCAAGGACGACATCCGCAACGAGTTCGGTCTGCGGCTGATCACCGAGGTCATTGACGATATCCCGTATTACCGGATCGATACCAGTGACTGGTTCCTACCTGCCATCGACTTCTCCGTGGCAGAATCTTCCATGATCGCCTTGGCCGCCAGCCTCTGGAAAGACTCAAAAGTCCAGGCTCTGGCATTGAGCGCCGCAGCCCGAATTACCGGCAACCAAAGTAACGATGCGAGTATTGCCCCCTACACCGGGGCCATGCTGCCACGGCTCTCGGTGGACGATCCAAACTTTAAAGCGTGCGCACTTGCGGTCTTTAATAAGAAAACACTGAAGTTTGATTATGAAGATGCCCAAGGAAATACCACTAAACGGGTCGTCGATATGTGGGGGATCGGACAGCGCTTCGGCAATTGGTACTTCACCGGATGGGATCATCACCGCGAGGCCCAACGCGTGTTCCGGCTCAACCGGTTGCAAGGTCACTTCACCATTCAGGTCCGGCGAGAAGGCGCTTCCAACACCGATTATCATCCTCGTCCGCAAGATTTTTCCATGACAGAGGTGCTCCAAGATTTTGATCTGCGAAATCCCGGTCACCTGGCAGTTGTAGAACTGCTCGACGACTCGGCCACTCCGTTGCGCGCTCGAGCTATCAACGGAACTCGTAGCTCAGCAACGTTGAATATTGGTTATGCAGACCAGCACTCTTTCGCCGCAGAATTGGCCAGTTTTGGCCCGGCAGTCAAAGTCATGCAACCGCGCGAACTGGCGTTACAGGTGGCCAATACCCTCAAAGATGCCCGGGCAGCTCAGCACGATATTGCACAGCTTTCAGCGCTGAAAGACGTCAAGTTTAAACCGCATCGCGCCCTCGGACGTAGCTCGACGGCCCAACAGGTCATGCGTAATATCGACATGATCCAGTACGTTGTCGCGCAGGGCTCGGTGACGATTGGCGAGCTATGTGAACGTTATTCGATGACCCAAGCCAAAGTTCGCGATGAACTGGCGATGATCATGATGTGTGGAGTGCCCAATGGGCAGCACGATGAACTGATCAACGTCAACGATGGTGACCTCGACTCGGATGAAGTTACCATCACTAACGCAGCGTTTCTTGCCGAACCGCAAAAACTCGCTCCCTTGGAAGCAGTGGCAGTGCTTGGTGGCCTGAACGCCTTAGATAGCATCCCCGCCTTTGAACACCGCGAGGTCTTGCGTAGCGCGCTGCAAAAAATCAATGCGGCCGTGGCACGGTTTGATGGGTGGAACGGAGCGCTGGGTTTTGCGCTGACTCAGGTACGTGAGCATGACACTCCCGCCCAGCTCATTCAGGCGCTACGCACCAAAGTTGTCGCCGATATAGATTACTACTCGGCGAATTCCCAAACTCACCAACGACGTGAGATTGAACCGATTAGGCTGATCGAGGACGGGCCAGTGCAGTACTTGCGCGCTTGGTGTCGCAAGCGCCAGGCCATCCTCACCTTCCGCGTTGATCGGGTTCTTGATGTGAAACTCACCGAGGAACCATTTGTTCTTGGCGAACGTCATCAAGACTATGAGAAGCTTGATTTCAGCTATTCGGCAAACAGTGATGATCTAGAAGTTGAATTTTATGTAGCTGCCGAAGCCGTGGCAGTTATCGAGGCTTTCAACCCGATAGCATGGTCTCAATCCAAGGTTGAATCAGGTCACTTGGCAAAAGTTCGACTTTCAGACCATCTGGTAGCTGCTCCATGGGTTGCACGCCACGGCGGTAAAATTGTTGTTGTCGGCCCTGATGCTACACGCGAACGCGTTGAGAAATGGTTGGACGACGCTATCAGAATGTATGAGGATTGATAGATGCTTCCTTGGTGGTTTTGGGTTCTCTTATGGACCGTGCTGATTCTCGCGACACTGCTCTTAGCGGTGCTTGCCGGGTTCCGCCTGTTCCGTCGAGCCATGTCCGTGCTCGACGGCGCCTCTGACGCGGCGGACCATATCAGCGGGGAATTTGCTCAACCTGGAACAGTGGTAGCTTATGAACCGGTGGTTCGGCGTTACCCGCACGGAACCGATGCAACGCATGGCGAGCGGGAAGAAATTTCCGAGTTACGCCACCTCGGTAAGGCTGAGCGAATTGAGGCACGTCGCGTCAAACGTGTGGCCCGTCGCAGTAACCGGGGTCAGGCGCAAAACATGCGCGATCTGAATCTGTTCTGACGTAGACTTAAGTTTGAGAGAAGGGGAACCACATGTTTGGTTTACAGGGATGGCACTTAGCTATCATTATCGTTTTAGCATTACTACTTTTCGGCGCTCCAAAGCTTCCAGGCATGGCTCGGTCTTTGGGTCAGTCGCTACGTATTTTTAAGTCTGAGGTTCGTCAGATGAAAGACGACGACAAGCCTGAAACCGTTGACGGTACCGTCAACGAACCTAATCCCAATGAAAAGAACAACTCGTAGACCTCTTCAGTGGTAAATAGCAAAGATAAAGAACCGCGCACTAAAAAGAAGTCGCGGTCCAAAGACGCTGAGGGGCGGATGTCCCTCAAAGCTCACCTGATTGAGGCTCGCAACCGACTCTTTAAGTCGTTGATCGCCCTGGTGATAGGCACCGTAGCCGGGTTCTTCCTCTACGACGAGCTCTTGGCGTTGCTCATCGAACCGGTTCGTGCCGCAGGTGGGTCCATTACCTACACCTCCGTGATGTCACCTTTTGACATCATGCTTAAGGTCGCGATTTTTGTTGGTGTGGTCGCATCGTCCCCGGTGTGGATCTATCAAATCTGGGCGTTCATCATCCCGGGACTCAAAAAGAAGGAACGCCGGCTCAGCTACTCCTTCGCCGCGGTAGCCGTACCACTCTTCCTCTTTGGCATAGCTATGGCGTACTTCGTGTTGCCCTTTGCTTTGCAATTCTTCGTGAGCCTTGCTGCGGCAAACTCCGAAACACTCTTCACCATCGATACCTACCTGCCCTTCATCTTCCGCTTGCTGCTCGCCTTCGGCCTAGCCATGTTGGTACCAGTACTGATGGTCGGGCTAAACATGGTTGGAGTACTCTCCTCCAAGCTGATTCTCAAAAACTGGCGCATCACGGTGTTCATCATCGCTCTGGTGGCAGCCATGGCAGCTCCAGGCGGCGATGCAATCACCATGTTCGCCCTAGCCGGACCGCTGTTCCTGACCTTTGCGGCAGCCACACTGTTCTGCTACATCAACGATAAAAAACGCGCAAAGAAACAGGCGGAACAAGACGCTGCCAACGAAAACATGGCAGCTGGGTCAGCCTCCTCGATCGATACCCCTAGCACCGAGGTCTAGCGCCCCTCTAAATATGTGTTTCGGAACGGCAACCCCGTTCCAGAAAGTGAACGGCCGATAGTGACTTCACCCGCGGAACGATACGCGAATTCCAAGGCGCGACAGGTCGAGAACGGCACCTATTTGCCTGACTTCCGCGCCAGCATGTCGTTTACTCTCGACGAGTTCCAGTCCCAAGCCTGCCATTCAGTGGCGAAGGGCCATAGTGTCCTCGTGGCGGCGCCCACCGGAGCCGGTAAAACCGTAGTAGGCGAATTCGCCATTTACCAAGCAATACAGGAGAACCGCAAGGCCTTCTATACGACGCCAATTAAGGCGTTGAGTAATCAGAAGTACTCCGAATTGGTTAAACGCTACGGACCGGAAACAGTGGGTCTACTCACCGGCGACACCTCGATCAACAGCGAGGCCCAGGTGGTCGTGATGACCACCGAGGTGCTACGCAATATGCTCTACGCTGACTCGCGAACCCTGGACGGCTTGGGCTACGTGATCATGGATGAGGTGCACTATCTGGCCGATAAGTTCCGCGGTGCGGTCTGGGAAGAAGTCATCATCCATCTGCCGTCCAACGTGCAGACCATATCGCTTTCAGCCACCGTATCGAACGCCGAAGAATTTGGTGGATGGCTAGATACTGTCCGCGGACAAACCGACATTGTCGTCTCTGAGCATCGCCCTGTGCCACTTTTCCAACATGTCATGGTTGGTCCGCAGCTCGTTGATTTGTTTGCCGAAGACGTAGCTTTTGAGCAGGCCGCCGATGATGACGCGAAAATCAGCGTAAATCCGGAACTGCGCAAACTCGTGCGCGGACACCGCCCCACAGGACGCTCACACCGAGGCGGAAGAGGACCACAACGAGGTCGGGCTCAGGGCCCAGGGCAAAGCCTAAGGGTGAGTCGCCGCGATGTCATTTCGCGGTTGGAAAAAGCCGAACTTCTTCCTGCAATTTTCTTTATCTTTTCGCGTAAGGGCTGCGATATGGCGGTCCAACAGTGCGCCATGGCAGACTTGCGGCTGACTTCTAACGAAGAAGCTGGCCAGATCGCTGAGGTGCTCGACGAACTGGCCCATCGAATCCCCAGTGAAGACCTCGACGTCTTAGAATTCTGGTCGTGGCGTGACGGTTTAGTACGTGGTTTTGCTAGTCACCATGCAGGTCTGTTGCCAATCTTCAAAGAAATCGTGGAAGATCTATTCGCACGAAATCTGATCAAGGTGGTTTTTGCTACCGAGACGCTCGCCTTGGGTGTTAACATGCCAGCGCGCTCTGTGGTGCTTGAAAAACTTGTGAAGTTTAACGGCGAATCCCATGTTCAGATCACTTCGGGGGAGTACACCCAACTCACCGGGCGTGCCGGACGGCGAGGAATCGACGTAGAGGGCCACTCCATTGTGCTGTGGAACCCCGACATTGAGCCAGAGGCGTTAGCCGGACTGGCCTCGCGACGTACCTATCCGCTGAACTCGTCCTTCCGCCCGACCTACAACATGTCTACCAACCTGCTCGCTCAGTTTGGACGTGAGCAAACACGGCAGATTCTTGAATCGTCCTTTGCGCAGTACCAAGCGGACCGCTCGGTAGTTGGCATGGCGCGCCAGGTTCGTTCGCGCGAAGAATCGCTGGCTGGATACGAAAAATCCATGGAATGCCACCTGGGGGACTTCCGCGAATACCTTCAACTACAGCGCAACATTTCCGAAGCGGAAAAGCGGTCGGCCAAAGATCGCAAGACGCTGCGTCGCTCGGCGGCTGAAACTTCGTTGCAGTCGGTAATTCGCGGAGATGTCATCGACCTGCCAGGCGCGCGACGCTTTGGACGCGGCGTGATCGTTGCATTGGACGAGTCACTCTACAATCCCCGGCAGACCGTGCTCACCGAAGAAGGCCAGTTGCGCCGAATCTCGGTGGAAGACCTGAACGGACCGCTGGAAATCGTTTCCCGCATCCGCATCCCGAAGGGGTTCACCGGTAACAGCCCTAAGGAGCGCCGTGCGCTGGCAGCCTCTTTACGTTCTGCGATTGAGGAGCAGCGTCCACCACGACAGGATGCGCCAAGCTTCAATTTTGAGGGGGCAGACTCCTTCGAACGGGAAATTGCTGCGCTACGTGAGGCGATGAAAGAGCACCCTTGCCATGCCTGTTCTGACCGTGACGCACATATGCGTTGGGCCGATAGGTATTGGAAGCTGAAGAAGGATACGGATAAGTCCCGTCGGGCCATTCGTGGACGCACCAATACCATCGCCACAGAATTCGATAAAGTTTGTAAGGTGCTCGAGTTATTTGAGTACCTAGTGCCGAGCAATGATGGTGAAGATTACGACATTACCGACTCCGGCCGTCGCCTGCGCCGGATCTATGGTGAACGTGATCTGCTCACCAGCCAGGTGCTAGAAACCGGTAAACTTAACGGTCTTAATCCCGAAGAACTCTGTGCAGTGGTCGCCGCGTTGGTCTATCAGGGCCGGCGTGACTATGACCGTCCAGATCCCAAGATGCCGACGGTACGTGTTGGCGATATTTGGACTCAGACAATTAATATCTGGGGCAAACTCTCGGACGCCGAAGAAGCTATGTCGCTGAACCAAACCGCGCCGCCGGAAGCTGGCCTGATCTGGCCCATGTATAAGTGGTCCCGTGGGTCCTCGCTGAACAGCTCGCTACGCGGTTCAGATATGGCCCCTGGCGATTTTGTGCGCTGGGCTAAGCAGGTCATTGACACCTTAGATCAATTTGGCAAGAACACGGACCTCCCGGTCCAGCTGGTGAAGTCCGCTCGTCAAGCAGTGGACCTCGTCAAACGTGGCGTCGTCGCCTACTCCAACGTCCTCTGATCAACCGCAATGTTCAGAGAGTAAAGGAAATAACTCGTGGCAACTACCTTGTACCGCAATGGAACTATCTATTCGGCCGCTGACCCCTTCGCAACGGCGCTACTCATTGATTCGGACACCGTCGCGTGGCTTGGCGGTGAAGAAGCTGCCGAGCGGTATGTAGAGAAGGCAGACGAAGTCATTGACCTTGCCGGTGCGCTGATCACCCCAGCATTCGTTGAATCTCACACGCACCTAGCCGCCTTGGGCCGAAACCTTGGGGGAGCGGACCTGGGGGCAGCCTCCTCTGGCAGTCAATTGCTTGAACTGCTCTCGGCCCGAGCCAAAGGTGCCGAGTCGGTAATCATCGCCCAGGGCTGGGATGAAACCAGCTGGGTGGATTCGAGCCTGCCGAGCGAAACCGATTTGAGTTCCGCTGCCGGCGGCCGACCGTATTACCTTGCACGCCGTGATGTACACAGTGCCCTGGTTAACCGTGAACTATTAGACCGCTTAGGTTTGGGCTCAATTGCCTCCGGCGTGGTGCGCGGTGCCGAACATGATCAGGTGCGCCAAGCACTGCTGGCCGAAGGCCCTGGGGTTGAAGAATTCCAGCGCGTGGCTTTAGAACACTACGCAGCCCGCGGTTTTGCGACGGTCGTGGAAATGGCAGCACCACACCTTGAGGGACGCGAAGCGTTGGACCAGCTGTTAGCCGCTGATCAAGCGGACCTTCCTCAGGTATATGCCTACTGGGGTGAGCTAGTGCAGGAAGAGACCGCCGCTGAGCAACTAATTCGTTCCTTCCCACAGGGCCGGGTCCTTGGCTTGGGTGGAGATCTATGTGTTGACGGTTCGATCGGGTCTCGGACGGCACTGCTACGCGAAGATTATGCCGATGATGCCGGCAACCGCGGACTGGCTTACTTGAGCATCGAAGAAATCACCGCTCATTTGGTCGCCTGCTCGAGCAAGGGAATCCAAGCAGCCTTCCATGTCATTGGTGATGCAGCATTGGACTTGTTGCTTGAGGGATTTGATGCGGCAGCCGAACAGGTTGGCGTCGCTAAGCTGCAAGCTGCCCGTCACCGTTTAGAACATGCCGAGATGGTTGACGAGGCGACGCGTGCGCGCTTGCTCAGCTATTCGATTACCGTTTCCATGCAACCTGGCTTTGATGCACTCTGGGGCGGGCCTGAAGGCATGTACGAGCAACGCCTGGGTGAACGCGCGGCAACGATGAACAATCTCTCCGCGATGCTCTCCAGCGGCGTTCCACTGGTTCTCGGATCAGACGCTCCGGTGACCGAAGTCAACGGTTGGGCCGTGGTGCGCGCCGCCATGAGCATGAGCAACGAATCCGGTCGAATTTCGGCTCGAGCTGGGTTTATGGGTCAAACCCGTTCGACCTACCGCGCAATGGGGGAGATGAATCCCTTCGCTGGACAGTTGTTAATTGGTGCTCCGGCAACATTTGCGATCTGGAGTGCCTCCGAACTGGCCATTCAAACTCCCGATGAGCGGATTAGTTCGTGGAGTACAGATGCGCGAGCCGGAACTCCGATGTTGCCGGTGGTTGATCAGGAGATCCCTACCTGCTTGCGTACCGTACGCGCCGGTGTTTTGCTGTTCGATCAGCTGGATCAACTAAATGAGCCGACAGCGTAATCGTCCTTCTTAGAAGTTCCTCAGTATCACGAATCTAGCCTTTGACGTGTAAATATTTGATGAAGATTGTAGTCATCTTATGGTTGACAATCGGGGTGGGTAAACGGTTAGGCTGGGGGATAGCGCCTCATCGTGATGCAGTAGCATTGCGTTCGAAACGACGCAGCACGATAGCGATCCCCGGTGACATTAGATAACATTTCGCGTTCTTCAAAGATGTGAGATTGGGCCGAAGTCACCGGGGATTGCTGTGTCTGATAGTGTCGCCCGATTCAGGGGTGTCTATAATTTAAGCTTGGCTTGACTCTCCGCCCGGTTCGCCGGGTGGAACTTCTGTTGTATATCTAGAAAGGTGCCGCCGCGTGCGCGTCATTACGATCATTCCGACCTATAACGAATTGGAGTCGCTCCCGCTGACAGTGGGGCGTCTTCGCCAGGCCGTTCCGGATTCGGATGTTCTGATCGTGGACGATAACTCCCCGGACGGCACCGGTGAGCTTGCCGACAAGTTCGCAGCCGAGGACTCATCGATCCACGTTCTACACCGCACCGGCAAGGACGGGCTTGGAGCCGCGTACATTGCTGGTTTCCGCTGGGCGCTCGAGCGCGACTATGACGTCCTCGTAGAAATGGACGCCGACGGTTCACACATGCCAGAACAACTGCCACGCTTGCTAGAAGCCAGCGCAGCAGGCGCTGACCTAGTCATTGGTTCACGTTGGGTCAAGGGCGGCGAAGTCGTCAACTGGCCGCTACATCGTAAGCTGATTTCCCGAGGTGGCAGCTTCTACGCTCGCACCATGCTCGGTTTGGGATTACGCGATATCACCGCAGGCTACCGCGCCTTCAAGCGTTCTACTCTCGAAGCCATCGATTTTGATGCCGTAGAGTCACGCGGTTACGGTTTCCAGGTCGATATGACCTTCCGTGTAGCGATGCTACGTAAGAAGATCGTAGAAGTTCCGGTGACCTTCGTGGAGCGCGAACTCGGTGATTCAAAGATGAGTGGAAACATTGTCTTTGAAGCAATGTGGAATGTGACCCGTTGGGGCATGAGTGCTCGCTGGAAGAAGCTGACCTCAAAGAAGTGACCTCACCGAGGCAAAACAAAAGAGTGGTGGTTTCCAACCCTAGGGTTGGAAACCACCACTCTTTTTTAAAGCTTAGAAACCTAGACGGCCTCGCCGCGCGCAGTGCGCAGCTGGGTCAGACGGTCACCTAAGATTTTCTCAAGTTCTTCTACGCTACGACGTTCCAGCAGCATGTCCCAGTGGGTACGTACTGGCTTCTCGTTTGTTGCTTCAGGGGCCTTAGCTTCGCCGTGGACGAGCTTCGCCTCCTTGCCGTTCTTGGTGAGCCAAGTAGCAGGGATTTCGGCTTCGGCTGCAAAGACGATGAATATACGTTCACCCTCTTCGGTACGGTACTCCACACGCTGACGGGCAGCCGGCTCCACACCTGCCTCAGATTCCATGCTCTGTGCACCCAGGCGCATGCCTCGTAGGCTGCGATCGCTCATGTTTTCCCTCCGCGATGTTAAAAAGAATTCGCTACAAACGTATCAACGATTGATGGCACAAGATAATTCCCAAGGAATAATTTGGACACCAAAACATCCATTATACGCGTCAATGGCGGGGTACGTCATGCGCACCTCGCCATCGAGCTGATGTGTTTCACCCTAAAGAGTGGAAATTAGATTCCCGAACCACTTTGTGGTGGCTGAACCGAACCGGTAGCTGGGTTTTCGGTGTTGCTAAAAGCACTACCGATTCCCTTAAGCGCTTCGGTCAGTTCACTTGGAATGACCCATAGGGTGTTGCTTGTACCCTCGGCCAGCTTAGGCAAGGTCTGCAGGTACTGGTAAGCAAGCAATTCAGAATCCGGCTTACCGGCGTGAATTGCATCAAAGACCTTCTGGATCGCTTGAGCTTCACCATCAGCGCGCAAGATCGATGCCTGAGCATCACCTTCGGCCTTCAAGATGGAGGACTGGCGTGCGCCTTCTGCGGTCAGGATCGAGGACTGCTTAACGCCTTCTGCGGTCAAGATCGCCGCACGGCGATCTCGGTCGGCACGCATTTGCTTCTCCATTGAATCCTGAATCGAGACCGGAGGATCGATAGCCTTGAGCTCGACGCGTGAAACACGAATGCCCCACTTGCCGGTAGCCTCGTCCAATACTCCGCGAAGCTGACCGTTGATCTGGTCGCGACTGGTCAGAGCCTGTTCCAAGTTCAAACCACCGACGACGTTACGAAGCGTAGTGGTGGTCAGCTGCTCGACTGCCTGAATGTAGTTAGCGATTTCGTAGGTCGCTGCGCGTGCTTCGGTGATCTGGAAGTAAATCACGGTATCGATCGAAACCACGAGGTTATCTTCGGTAATCACCGGCTGTGGCGGGAAAGAAACAACCTGCTCACGAAGATCGAGAAGTGGCAAAAGTCGATCCACAAATGGGATGAGGATCGTAAGCCCTGGGTTTAGGGTCTTATTGTACTTGCCGAGGCGCTCCACAATGCCGGCTCGTGCTTGTGGCACGATTCGAACACTGCGCAACAGTACGACGATCACGAAGATCGCCAGGACGACAAGTACGATGGTCAGGCCAAAGCCGTTTTCCATGGTGTGTACTCTCTTTCCATGTGCGTAGTAATGAGGTAAAAAGTCTTTGAAACTACTTGGACTCTGTAGGCGGCGCTGGATTCAAATATGCGGTAGCCCCTTGAATGCGGCTAACCACCGCGTAGGAACCTGGCAACATCGTCGCAGCATTAGCTTCAGCACGGGCGGTCCAGATTTCACCGGCGATCTTGGCGGAACCAGACAGGCGTGAGGTGGGCTCCAGAATCAGCGCGTCTTGGCCGATAAGCCGTTCAATATTCGTCCTAAATCCTTCGGGCGATTTTTTTAGATGTTTAATGGCGATAGGCCGGACTAAGAAAATCATCAGAAGCGACAGCAGGCAAAAAATAACTACCTGTAGCCAAACGGGGCCGTCAAGTAATGCGACGGCGACTCCGCCTAGCGAACCAACACCGAGCATGATGAAGTACAGATCTAACGAAATCATCTCAATGATGGCCAACAGCAGAAATAGCGCGAGCCAAATGACCCACGCGTTGCTGACAATCCATTCTGCCGTTGTCATGGCATCCACCTCTGTTCAAATGAGCAAGGGCCAATTGCGAGTGGCCTTTTCTCTATTCTGCCGTAAGGCGTGAATAAAAGCGGTAGTCATTTTGGGGTATTTTCTAGCCCTTACGGACGAATGTATGTACGCCAAAGGATGCGTTGACACTTTGCGCCCCGAGGGATTCGGTTTTGGCGCGCAAGGTTTCGGGGGAGAGGTGGTGCCCTGCCGGACCCATGAATACAAGATTGAACAAGTCGTTGGTGCTCAGTTCCATCGGGTACTTCAACTGACGGCTGTGCTGGTGCAGAAGGCTATGAGCCGCAAATTTTTCGATCAACGAGGATTCTTTGTTCTCCGCGATGCCGAGCATGTCCAGCGGTTCACGGACCTCTTGGAGATGATCGGCTGCCGCGGTGACAACTATGCAGACACCATTAGCCCGTAAGACGCGATGAAACTCCTCCGGGTTATGCGGTGCAAAGCAGTTGAGCACTACATCGCGGGAATTATTGGCCGACGGTAGCCGGCGCCAAACGTCCCATACCATTGCAAGCGTATGGGGAACCTTAGCGGCTCGTCGCATGGCGTAGCGTGAAATATCTAGGGCGAGTGCATCAACTTTGGATCCGGGCAGGGACTCGATGATCTTGTTCAGGTAGTAACCGGTGCCGGCTCCTGCGTCCAATAGGTCTAGTGAATCTTCTGGATGATGCCCGCTGATAGATTCACTGAGCAATTCAGCCAGTGGTTCGTAATGCCCGGCGTTTTGGAATTCTTCGCGGGCGAGAACCATTGGTCCGGTATCTTCGAGGAAATTTGTTCCACGTCCGGTGAGGAAATTGAAATATCCCTGTTTAGCTGCGTCAAAGCGGTGTCCCTCAGGGCAACTCAGACTACGCCGCGGCTGCGTGGTGAGGCCGAGGTTCTGTTCGCAGACAGGGCATTGAGCCGTAGTGCTAATGTCCATTAGAAGTTCAGCTCCTCTCGGGCTTGTGCAATCTCAAGACCCGGGTAGCGATATAACTCGTCCTGCCCAATCAGCGACCGAGTAATGGCTTTGTCGATATAGACGGTGCCAGCAAGATGGTCGGTTTCGTGTTGCACGATGCGAGCTTGCCAGCCAGAAAACTCTTGGCTGAGTTTGTTTCCCTCACGGTCTTCGAAGTCGGCGGCGATATCTGCCGGACGGATCACGACAGCTTGGAAGTTATCGAAGGACAAGCATCCTTCATAGAAAGTCGCCTGTCGATCGCTGACGGCACGATAGGTGGGATTGAAGATTTCTAGGTACTCTAACGGTGCTCGTTCGCGTAGCTGCGCTGTTTCTGGATCGGTGGGATACAGATCCTCCAAAACAGCGATCTTTAGCGGAATCCCAATCTGTGGTGCCGCAAGCCCGACGCCAGGAGCCGCGTACATGGTGGCTCGCATGACATCCAACAGTTCTTCAAGTAGTTCTTTGGGTAGCTGATCTGTATAGCGTTGTGCTTGCTGTCGAAGCACTGGATGACCCAGCTGGACGATCGGCACAACCTGATCCTCGGCCTGGGACAGAATGGTCACTACTAGGTCGGTCAGATCCTCGGAGGTTAGCTGCTGAGGTGAATTCACTTCATAATCCGATCAGTTGTATTCAAGGTGTTTGCTAACTGCGCCAACCTAGATTTCAGCCGTGCGCGCTCTGTGTCATGTAATTGGTGCCCAAGAAATTCCAGCCGGTCTTGGGTGTATAAGTGAATTTCGATGTCCTTGTCATAGAAAACATCTATGAGGTTGGCGAATCGGCGTTCCTCGTCCATCGGCATGTGCTCGCTGGAGGGTACGGAAGTTATATGCCAGCAATTGAAACGAGACGCTAGCTCAAGGTAATCAGCGGTATTGCGTCGTGTACGGCAAAGCTGGCTAAATGATATTTCAATGCTCGTTCCGGTTAGCCGGACAGGGCCTATATGGTCATAGCCAACGGGGAGCTGCTCAGTGAAGTCAGTTTCATCAATGGGGGAGTATCCGGGGTTTAGCGTGCCCGAACGGTAGCCACTGAGTCGCATTTGTTCTGGCGTCTCCAGCATGCGGTAATCAACCGCAGCGTCGAGTTCAAATACTTCGAAGGACGATCGAATTTTCGCAATGGTTGGCTCGATCAGATGATGGAAATATTCGTCATCCAGTAATTTTTCTGGGGCATAATTTGACGTCGTGATGATGAAGATTCCAGCCTCTTCGCAGTAGTTCACCATCTTAGCCATAAACATTGCGTCCCCTGGTTCGACGCAGTGGAACTCATCAAAGAACAGAACCTTCAAACCCTGCAGTTCGCGCTGGAGGCCTTCGGTAAATACCGAACCCGAGCTTTGGTCACTCCTACGTTTGCTTGGATTATTGATCGTTTGAAAGAACTCATGAAAATGAAAACGTGCCGTCGACTTCTGATCTAAATCCGCGCAGATGGCATCTATAAGCATGGATTTTCCGCGGCCTGGCGGACCATAAATATACGTTCCACGCTGCTCTTGTTCACTGAGGTGTGCAAGATTTCGGATCAGTAAGCCTATGAGGTCGTTCTGGCGATCATCGAGAATAAGCCCTTGTCCCTGAAGGTGGGAAACTACTCGGCGCCTACGCTTTGCGGCGCCACGGGCGCGCAACAGTCCAGAGGGCAATAGTGGTGAAGGCATATACAAATCTTCCCACTAGCCGGACTGACTGCCAATTTACTTGGCTGTACGCAGCGTAAATTGCTACATGATTTCGATGCCAACGGCCTGAGAAAGAATCGAAATCACGCTAACAACACACAGATAGACCGAGAATAATATAAGTTGAATTATCAAGCATCATAGGGGGAGTAGTACTAATCTCACCAACACATGCGCACTTGGTATTGGCAACTTCTGATCTTTACTATCGCTTTGGGGCTAAGCGTGTCCATAATGGTTGCACCGAGGGCTGTAAGTGCAGCGAGGCGTTGGGAGCACTGAGTCCGAATTATCGCTGAGCCAGAGGAGTCGAGGAAGATGACCAGTGAATATGCTGGATCGCCAACACGTGAAGAAATCATCTCCAATGATTTACTGGACATGTCAATGACGATTCTCAAGACCCTGTCAGATCCCGCTCGGCTGCAAATGTTGTGGGCGCTAAGCAAAGCCGAGCATTCATTGTCTGAGCTTGCGCAATATGTTGGGGTCAGCCCAACGGTCGCTGGACAGCTGCTCGCCAGGCTCAGGACGACTGGCGTTCTGCAAACACGCAAATCTGGTCGTCATGTAATTTACTCGATGCAAGACGAGCGCCTCAAGCAGTTCATTGGCCAAGTGCTAGATTTTGCCGAGTATCGCCTTGCCGTCAGCAACCAGGATGAGCCTGTGAGCCAGATTCGCAGCAGCTAGATGTCAGTGCGTGCAGTTCTGATTATTGGCCAACTTCTGCCACTTTCAGCCAGCTTGATATTGAGCCGATAATCTACATTATGTCAAGTAGTTGAAATCCAGTGACCCCCAACATGCCAGCTAATGGCCGGTCTTGCTTCCAGCCTCTGAGTCATACATTTGGACCTGAACGAATGTCTACCAGCTCACCTGCCCACGTTATTCTGGTGCTGGCTTCAAAGAAAAATCAGAGCTGCCGGGCTTAGCGTGGATTTCATGTGGGAAGCAATTGCAGGAATGCTTGCGGGGCTATTGGCTTTCTATCTCATACTTTTAATCGCCCTCTGGTTATATGCCAGACGCCATCCGGAAACAGTTAGCATAGCTGAAGCGTTTCGTCTGCTGCCTGATCTCATCAGAGTCATTCGAAGGATGGCTGCGGATAAAACTGCGCCACGTTCGGTGAAGATCAAACTCGCCTTACTGCTGGTCTACTTGCTGTCCCCTGTTGATCTTGTCCCAGATTTCATTCCAATTATTGGACAAGCCGACGATGTCATAATTGTGGCCCTCGTCCTACGCTCAGTTATCCGTTCTGCGGGTGTCCACTTACTTCACCGGCATTGGCCGGGAAACGCCACAGGACTGTCGCTTATCGAGAAACTTGCGGGAATTGATGCTCGTGCAGCCCAGCGCAATGAACATCACTAGCTGACGACGTCCACTTCAACAGTGAGCTCGTATCCAGCACCTTCTGCTCCCCCGGTGCAAAAAGTAAGCAACTTTTATCAAGATTGACCAACGGTGAGCCTTCTTCCGTTAGCAACTTTGAACAGCGGCCTAAGAAAGCTGTTCAGTCTGATTGTGGTTGAACCGATAAGCTTGATCCAAGGATCCCTTTTGGGCGCACCTCTCCCCCACCACAGCAAGGACTGAAAACAGCTTATGTCGCCAAGCGTTATGTATCGGACCGTAGCCCGGGCCGAAGCCGTCACCTGGACATTGCTCATCATTGCGATGATTCTAAAATACGGTGTGAAAGTTGGAGACTGGCCAGTGTCTGTCGCTGGATTTATTCACGGCTTTGTATTTTTGTCCTACGTAGTCATGTCGATACTTGTCGGAATGAATCAGCGTTGGAGTAAGCGATTGATTGTTGGCGCCGCAGCTACCTCGGTCATTCCGTACCTGACCATCCCGTTCGACAAGTGGTTGGAAAAGAACGGAAAACTTGTCGGCGACTGGCGTACTGCAGCTTCTGATCACCCTGGTGATAGAAAATGGACTGATGCAACAATGCGTTGGCTTGTTGCCCGGCCGGTATTAACTGCTGCCCTGTTGTTCGTAGCAATTGTCGCTGTGTTCTCCACCATGCTATTCCTAGGCCCTCCCGGTGGTCGTAGCTAGGAACTGAAGAGGATTGAACTCGCTCCGCAAAATTGGCCTGAGGGCGGAGTCAAGTCCTTCGTTGATGCTGAGTACCGATCAAATCAAACCTTTGTGATCATTTATGCCGCTTTTAGCGGTGACGAATCTGGGGACTAGCTGGATCAAGACCAGCATGCCAACTAACTCAACTAAGGTTTGTGATACCACTACCGCGGAAGCCAGTGAAAGCTCTGGTGGCAGCGCCAGCGCAAGTGGCAGGACAACCAAGGAATTTCTGGTCACCCCGCTAAAAGTCACCGCACGCAGCGGGGCGGTTTCCAAATGAAACAGTTTTCCAACCGCGGTTGATATTGCTGCCATAACGGCCACAAATACGACGAAGAGCGCGATGGCCGTAGCCAGGTTTTGAAACTGGCTTGCTACGGCATTGATCTGGGAACCAACCACGCTAAGTAACGTACCCATCATCAAAGGCACCATCAGATAATCAGCCCACGAGCCGATTCTGACGGCGAATGCAAACCTCTTCATTAACAGCTGCGTTAAGAATGCGGCGATAAACGGGACCACAATCAGCCCGAGTAGAGCGCGCAAAAAGGGTTTCGGGTCAATCAATGCCAGGGTATCGGAACCCGCTATAAGGAACATGTAGGCAGGGACTAGAAGAACCTGTAATAACAAGAGAAGCGGTGTAGCCGCCAATAACCTTGTACTATCTCCCCCAGCAATTCCTGCAAACACAATCACGTAATCGATGCACGGCGCTAGCAATACTAAGAGCACACCGTAGAGCAAGGCCTGATCATCGGCGATGAACCTTGTCAATATAAAAACGATGGCGGGTACCAGGACAAAATTGACCAAACCCAGGACCGCCATAAATCTCAGATCGCGGAACGATACGAGTAGTTTTGTCAGCGGCAAACTTAAGAACGTTGCGTAAAGCAGGAGGCCAAGAAACGGATTGATTGAGGCTTCGAGCGATGGCCGAACACTGGAGACCTGGAGCCCAAGAACTGCGCCGAACACGATGGCGATCAGGTACAGAACAATCTGATGTCGTTGCATCCAGGACGCCCCTGGCCAAATTCTCATGTAGCTAATGCTAATGGAGGCCAGTTCGATACGAGCGGTCTCGAACCTTGGTACGTCAACTCAGTAAGTGATTCAACATACACTTGCCGGCTGAATAGGATCGCAGAGGATCGTGGTACATATGATGGAGACATGAAAGAACGTATTCGCAATTGGCCGCTCTGGACCGTTATTGACCTCGCACTGATCATTCTCTTTGCCATCTTAGGCCGGCGTGAACACGAACATGCATTAGATATCGGCGGCATTTTCGAAACGGCTGTTCCGTTCTTGGCCGCCTACATAGTGATGACTTTGATATCTCGACCATGGCTGACGATCAACCGGGTCTGGCCTACAGGTTTACTCGTTTGGCTCGGAACCGTAGCCGTGGGAATGGCGCTAAGAATTGCGATGGGTTCAACTGCAGCCATTGCATTTGTCATCGTCACGATCCTCGTCCTAGGCGTGTTCCTTTTAGGTCGCAGATTGATCTGCTCGTTGCTTTCCAAACGATCAGCGAAGCAACAAAACGCCTAGTCCGTATCCGCCGGCAGCAATAAGGCAACTAGCGAAGGTGCCGAGGATAAACTGCTCGGCTGCCTGATGGTTTTTCAGTTCCGAAAAACGACCTAGCCCCTTCACCGCGAGCACTACCGCGATACCCTCGGGCCAATCAGCCCAAAGTGTCGCAACGATAGCCGTTCGCTCTAGCAGACCGATCCATAAGCCACCACGGAGTGGTGATGGGTCGGTCTTTTGTCGATCCTGCCTTTGATCATGGCGCCATGCCAGGTGGAAGATCAATTCGGTCAGTGGACCACCGAAACTCACCGCAAAGAGTACGCTCACAGCGATGATCAATACGTCGGGAACTGCAGGCGGTAGGTCTGAGGACTTGGCTAGTAGGCCAAGGATCAACGCCCCCAAGGAAACTAAACCGGCACCAATGGTGAGAAGATTACGAACTTTCGCCCTACTACCGTTCGATCCAGCGAGGAAAATTGCGGAGCTGGAAATAAGCACCGCCAGCACCAGGAGCGACCACGCCGTCCAAGCCACGTTCACTCCCCCAACTTACGTAGTTGTTTGGACAAGGACTTAGTCGCCTCTTCCATCATTCGGTTAGCTTCAAACCATAGGGCAGCTGAGAGCCTCGAAGACACCGCTTGCTGCGTGATACCAAGACGCGTGGCAATTTGCTGCTGAGTCAGACCTTGGTCAGCGAGCGTTCCGGCCTCCCAAGCCGTAGCGCGTCGCTTGGATACGATGCAAGCAGTGAGCTGAAGCTCGGCTTCTAGGCGACTGGCTTCTTCCGTGGGTCCGGCTACCGCCAGGTGAGCGTTAGTGTTTTTTGCCCGTTCTACCGCTTCGCGTGCAAAAACGAACGCAGGCCCGCGTCCGGCACGGGTTTCCTTGGGCAGGGGTAGTTCCACTTCTCCGTATCCAAGTCCTACGCTCCAGTCCCCCGAGGCGGCCATCATGACGGCAAGGTGGATGGCCTCCATGGAGTCGTCAAATACTGCCTGCACTTCATCGCCGGCAGTGCGCTGGAACGGACGCACGTGGGTCACTGTATTATTGGCCTGATTAATCAGCGCCTCGACTTTATCTTCTCCCTGGCGAGAGCGTCGTTGGTCGATTGTCATAACGATCATAGTACAAGCCTAAAGTATTGTAATTACTTAAACAAACTTTAAGTCCTGTTTAATGGAACGATGATCTTCGTCTTACGCATGGGAGTCAGACTGCAGGTGCACTACAGTTATTTAGTGAAGCAATCCCTGTATATGGGGGAACTATTCAACGTTGAGAGGCTTTCATGGTCACCGCATTCGTCATGATTCAGACAGCAACCGACAGTATTCCCGAGTCGGCGCAGCAGATTTCAGAAATCGAAGGAATCAGCGAGGTCTACTCCGTCGCCGGAGACTGGGATTTGATCGCTGTGGCTCGCGTCCATAAGCATGAAGATCTGGCGGAAGTTATTGCGAATCGTCTATCGAAGATTCCTGGTATTCGCCAGACACAGACTCACATTGCATTTCGAGCCTATTCGGCCCATGACCTAGAAGCTGCCTTTTCACTGGGTTTGGACGACTAGCTCTCAGAGTACAACGAAGGGAGCTTGTCCGAGGTGATTGAACACCTCAGGCAAGCTCCCTTCGTTGTGAAACCAGGCTACTTTCCGACAATCGATGAGGTTGTCGAAGACCATGCATCCAGGACCTTGGCTGCAGCACCGGAATCCAAGGATTCTTCGGCGCGACGCATTGCTGCCCGCATCCTGTCAATAAAGCTACCCTCGGCATCCTGATCAAATGCGACCATTCCGGCCGCTGAATTGAGCACCACGGCGTCACGCACCGGACCCGTGGCTCCGGAGACGATATCCCGCACGACACTGGCGTTGTAGGCGGCATCAGCCCCGCGCAAATCATCGAGCGTAGCTCGGCCAATGCCTACTTGCTGAGCGTCGAAGGCAAATTCCTCAACTTTTCCGTCTCGCACCTCCCAGACCATATTCGGGGCGGTAGTGGTCATTTCGTCAAGCCCATCATTACCGCGGAATACCAGGCCACGTACGCCTCGGCTCGCAAGCACGCCAGCCATAATCGGAGCCATGCGTAGATCCGAGCAACCAATCGCCGAAGCGCTGGGAAGCGCTGGGTTAGTCAGCGGACCCATGAAGTTGAAGGCAGTAGGTACGCGCAGCCCGCGACGTGCTCCGGCGACGTGGCGCATGGAGGGGTGGAAGATATTGGCGAAGCAAAAGGCAATGCCGACCTTTTCGTAGACCTCTACAAGGCGGTCGATTGGTACGTCCAGGTGGACGCCCAAGGCTTCCAGGACATCCGCAGACCCCGAAGATGAAGACGAGGCACGGTTTCCATGCTTTACGATCTTCACGCCGGCGCCGGCGCATACCAGAGTCGACATCGTAGAGATATTTACGGTGTTGTGTCGATCGCCGCCGGTCCCCACAATGTCTAATGTTTGTGCATCGATGACAAGTTCGCGAGCATTGCCCACCATGGAGTCAACAAGGCCGGTAAGCTCTGCCACTGTCTCCCCCTTGGCGCGCAGCGCGACAAGGAAGCCTGCGATCTGCACATCGCTGGCTTCACCGGTCATGATTTGATTCATGGCCCAGGCGGCATCTTCACGGCTCAGATTCTGGCCGCTAATTAGGGAGGCCAAAAGATCTGGCCACGTTGGGAACTTTTCATTTGCAAGGCTCGTTGACACGTATACAAGCCTATCCACGGGTCCCCCTCTCTGCTAGTTCATGTCGTCACGTGATACGCGGTCAAAAGTCTGTTTTCGGGTCAAAAATGCCCTCAATTAGCGAACGTTTGTGTTGTCTAAACGATTGTTTCGTGCGACGCGCCGACTCATGCTCTACAAATTGTAGAAAGAGTTTCTCGGCTACTTCCGCATGTTTCCGCGGTTGTTCTCATGGTGTGGCGTAGCAAACCCTAAATAACCATGGTTTGCATTGGTATCTGGGGGCTGTTTAGAGACATAATGACAGGGTGACAACTGCGACTCATGCCCCAAATACGACGGCGCCTCATGCGCCGAACCGCCCAAACATGGTGTCGGTGGGAACGATGGTGTGGCTCTCCAGCGAGCTCATGTTCTTCGCCGCCCTCTTCGCCATGTATTTCAGCCTCCGGGCTGCCGCGCCCGAGCTTTGGGCGACCGAAACTCCAAAGCTGAACGTACCGTTCGCGCTGGTTAACACCTTGATTCTGGTGTCCAGCTCGTTCTCCTGCCAGATTGGCGTGTTCAAAGCCGAAGAGTTCAAGCCTCGCCGTTCCGGCGGAATTTTTAATTTCAAGGAATGGGGAATGATTGAATGGTTCATCCTCACTTTCATTCTCGGCTCGATCTTCGTCTCTGTTCAGGCCTATGAATACGCTGTGCTCGTGAGCGAAGGCGTTGCAATAAACTCGAACTCGTACGCTTCATCGTTCTACATCACTACTGGCTTCCACGGCATTCACGTGCTTGGTGGCCTGATCGCATTCTTGCTGATCATAGGTAGAGCAATGCTTGCTAAGAAGTTTGGTCACTTCGAAGCGACCGGTGCCATCGTTGTGTCTTATTACTGGCACTTCGTTGACGTAGTGTGGATCGCGCTGTTTGCGATCATCTACTTCCTACAATAGGTAACTAATATCCATCAGTTGCCTCCACGGAAGTATGGCAACACCACACCAAGAAACTAAGTGAGGAACCAGCAAGTGAAGGCTCTTTCGAAGAAGCGCCGCCACCCGCTCGCCGCTGTGGCCCTGCTGTTGTTCGGATTGCTGGTCACCGGCAGTCTCTACACTGCAGCAGGCAGCATAAGCGAAGCGAAGGCAGCGGATACGACTTCTGCATCGGTTACCGATGTGGAAGAAGGACAGAAGCTTTTCGTAGCCAACTGCGCCACCTGCCACGGCATGAGCGCCGAAGGCACCGCAGACGGCCCATCGTTGATCGGCGTCGGCGCAGCAGCAGTTGACTTCCAGGTAGGCACCGGCCGTATGCCGATGCAGATGCAGGGGCCTCAGGCTCAGGCTAAGCCAGTACAGTTTGACGATGAGCAGATCTCTCAACTGTCGGCCTACGTTGCGAGCCTCGGTGCAGGTCCAGCAATTCCTGGCGAAGATGTGCTGGATACCACTCAGGGCGATGCCGCCCAAGGTGGTACCATCTTCCGCGTGAACTGCGCAATGTGCCACAACGCTGCTGCCGGTGGTGGCGCGTTGACCCGCGGTAAGTTTGCTCCGACGCTAGCCGGCGTCTCAGAGAAGCACATTTACGAAGCGATGGCTACCGGTCCGCAGAACATGCCAGTGTTCAACGACTCGAACATCACCCCGGATGATAAGCGCGATGTGATCACCTTCTTGAAGACCATTGAAGCTAATGGTTCTGCCGGTGGCGCTGCTCTTGGAAACCTTGGCCCAGTGGCTGAGGGTCTCTTCGTTTGGACCGCCGGTTTGGGCATCATCATCGCCTTCACCATTTGGTTGACCTCGCGTCCTTCCTAAGGCTTTCGCGGTGAAAACCGCAAACATCACTACGTACATAAATTCCTAACAGAAGGATGAGAGAGAAACATGGGCGACCATAGTCACGGCAGTCCCGAAGAATCGGGCACCGTTGCTAAGGCTGACGATGTAGCTCAGGACCGGTTCCCGGATCCAGGACTCCCCCCACATCGTCCGCGTCTCGCAGATCGCGATCCGCGCGCAGCCAAGCGACACGAGCGCCAAGTTGCGCTGCTATTTACCATCTCCATCATTGGCACGCTGTTCTTCTTCGTGGCTTACTTCGTCCTGGGTCGCCTGGGCGAAATGACCTTCGCTGAACTGCGTGTGCAGAACGCTGCACTGGGCTTGGGCACCGCATTCGCGATGCTCGGCATTGGTGTGGGTATCGTTCACTGGGCTAAGACTCTGATGCCGGACCATGAACTCGTTGAGCAACGTCACGAAATCAGCTCCGAAAAAGATCGCCAGGATGCAGTCGATATCATCGACACAGTGATCGAAGAAACCGGTATCAAGCGCCGTCCGCTGATCCGCAACACTTTGATTGGTGCCATCGCTTTGGCACCGATTCCAGCAATCTTCATGTTCCGCGACCTTGACCGCACCGGTAAGACCGCACATCAGATGATCGAGCAGATGCGCCACACTTTGTGGGACACCGGCGTTCGTCTGACCCGCGACCCATCGGGTACTCCGATCAAGGCCTCGGATGTTCAGCTTGGCTCCGCTTTCCACGTGATCCCTGAGGGTCTGGAAAATGCAGAGAACATGCTGAACGAAAAGGCTAAGGCAGTTGTACTGCTCATGCGCATGGACCCGCAGGAAATGAATATTTCCGAGGGCCGTGAAGACTGGCACGTAGATGGCATTGTTGCCTACTCGAAGATCTGCACCCACGTGGGATGCCCGATCGCCTTGTACGAGCAGCACACGCACCACTTGCTTTGCCCATGCCACCAGTCGACCTTCGACCTCGCCAATGAGTGCAAGGTTATCTTCGGCCCGGCAGGTCACGCACTTCCACAGCTGCCTATTACCGTGGACGCCGACGGCTACCTCGTAGCTCAGAGCGACTTCCACGAACCTGTAGGCCCAAGCTACTGGGAGCGTGGATAATCATGGCAACAACCAATGAATACACCCCGTCAACTACCACCGGTCGTCTAGCGAATTTCGTAGACTCCCGCGTCGGTGCCTCGGGCATGGTCAAGGAATTTGGTCGTAAGATCTTCCCTGACCACTGGTCATTCATGTTCGGTGAAGTAGCGCTGTACACCTTCGTACTGCTGCTGCTCTCCGGTACTTTCTTGACTTTCTTCTTCGATCCATCGATGACCCACATCACCTACAACGGTTCTTACGTCCCGTTGAAGGGCATCGGCATGTCGGCGGCTATGGCTTCGACCATGGACATCTCCTTTGATGTCCGCGGTGGCTTGTTCATGCGCCAGGTGCACCACTGGTCGGCACTGCTGTTCGTAGCATCGCTGTCCGTGCACATGCTGCGCGTGTTCTTCACCGGCGCTTTCCGCCGCCCACGTGAACTGAACTGGGTTGTCGGCGGCGTGCTGCTGATCATGGGTCTAGCTGCTGGTTTCACCGGCTATTCACTGCCCGATGATCTGCTTTCCGGTAACGGTCTGCGCATTATCGACGGCGTCATGAAGGCTCTGCCGATTGTTGGCACTTACCTGTCGATGTTCTTCTTCGGTGGCGAGTTCCCTGGCGTACACGTCATTCCCCGCTTGTACTCGTTGCACATCATGATCGTTCCGGCAGTAATCATCTTGCTGCTGGTCATCCACTTGTTCATGGTTGTCACTCACAAGCACACCCAGTACCCTGGCCCAGGCCGGACCAACGACAACGTTGTTGGCTTCCCAGTTGGTCCTGTGTACGCAGCGAAGGCCGGTGGATTCTTCTTCATCGTCTTCGGTATCGTGGCATTCATTTCGGGTCTCTTCCAGATCAACCCGATCTGGAACTACGGTCCATACGATCCATCACCTGTTTCTGCTGGTACTCAGCCGGACTGGTACATCGGATTCGTTGACGGCGCGTTGCGTTTGATGCCTGGTTACCTTGGTAACTTCAGCTTCGAATGGATCATCCCGTTCCCATGGGGCGATAACACCTTGGTGTTGAGCGTTCTACTGCCTGCCCTGGTTCCTGCCGGCGTACTGTTCATGGTGATGTTCGCATGGCCATGGATCGAGCGTTGGGTGACCAAGGACAACCGCGAGCACCACCTGTTGGACCGCCCGCGTAACGCTCCATTCCGTACCGCAATGGGTGCTGCTGGTGTCGTCTTCTACTGTGTCATGTGGGCAGCAGCCTCCTCGGACCTGATTGCGACCCACTTCCATGTGGCATTGAATGACGTAACCTACTGGCTGCGCATCCTCTTCTTCCTGGGCCCGATCTTCGCCTTCTGGATTACCCGCCGTATTTGCTTGTCGCTGCAGCGTAAGGATCGCGAGATCGTGCTGCACGGCCGTGAAGCTGGCATTATCCAGATGTCGCCTGAAGGTGGCTTCTCGGAGAAGCACGAGGAAGTTGACGTGTACAAGCGCTTCTTGCTCACCAGCTACAACGACAACAAGTACATCCCGGCTCAGCCGGATGCTGCAGGGCACGTCTCCGGTTCGGAGAAGCGCCGCGCAGCATTGTCGAAGTTCTTCTTCGAGGATCGTGTTGCCCCAGTGACCCCATCGGAGCTCGAAGCTGCGCACGCAGCCCACGGCCACCATGAGGTCGAAGGCGAAAAGCAAGACTCGATCGAGAAGTAGCATCGACTCGCACTAGTCACAGAAAGAGGGACACACCTACTGGTGTGTCCCTCTTCTGGGTTAAGCAGGCTTCATGCCAGCTACTCCCCTTCGGTTCAACAGCGTTGCCAACCTCCGTCGATGGTCTGCGGTACGTGGACCCGGTACGCGCGACCTTCCAGACACGGCACGGGCAAATCTACCAGCGCCACTAAGAAGGCCAGGAAGACCAGGTCAGTGCACTCGGCCTGCCCCTGAACGCGATCATGCTCTGGAACTCCCATCGCACCGATGCATCCATTAATGCATTGCGTGAGGCCGGCAACCTCGTGAATGACGCGGATACCGCCCGGCTGTCCCCGCACGGCGATCAACACGTCAACATGCTCGGCCGCTATGCCTTCATCACCTCCACACCAAACGGACCCCGTAGCAGGAACCTGCCGCGGGACAGCTGGCATGAGAAATTGATCCGTGTAATCCTAGACGTGCCCTTTCTCGGATTTAGCCAACAATTCTGGAGGCCTCTAACTCGATCTTCCATCCCCGGTCTGCGTGAGTATATCGCCGGGATTTGCTGCTGAAAGAGTGCAAGTAATCAATCACAACCACCCTCTGCCCTCTAAGTAGAAGCACGAAAAGCCAGAAGATCAGGTCTAAGTTCAGACCCACGATGAGTGCTTACTTCGAAAATTGTGGGCTTTAGTGGTCGAAGAAGTATCGCTGTATCGATAGAGAAAGCCTAAGCGTACGATTTTTCCGTTTTCTGCGCCGACCCCACATTGGTCTGCTACTGGTCGATGGCGGCCATGATGGATTCTCGTCGGGTCGCTCGACGGCTGCCGGATCGAGTGGTCTGCTGCGCTGATCTCGGATAGCGGAGTTAGCAAGGGGAATTAGCCAGCATGTGGTCTTTAGTCTTTAGCGAGAGGACATCAAGTCAGCGGCAGAATCAGAATTCAGTCACCGCTTGAGGTCAGTTCGTTGGTCTCGGTTTGCCCGGCAGTATCCGCTTCGCGGCAGGCTTCCCGTGCCAACAACATCGTCTTCGCTGTTATCTAGCGCCTGAGCGCAGGCTCTGGCCTCACTGGCACAGGACAGGATCGCTTCTAAGGCTAGAAATTGTCTGTATAGCGTGGAGTGCGCGTTCCAAGCCGTTGGAGCGGTACAAAGAGCTTGTAGCGATCCGACCGGTACAGCGAAACCGAGTAGTCGGCCAGGCGTTCGCCGATATACGCATAGCGAGTGATCTGCAGGAGCGGGAAACCCTGCTCAACGCCCAGCAGTAAGGCTTGTGCACTGCTGGCGGCTGTACTTTCCACCTGATCTTCGCCCCATTCCAAGAGGATGCTGTATCGCTCGTGGAGCGCCTGGTAAAGCTTGGATGGTGGCGGTCCGTCAACGAAGCCGGGTACCAGGTCCGCTGGCATGTAGTTTTCATCCAAGCTCATAGGTGTGCCGTCGGCAAGCAGCAGGCGCTTGAAGCGGACTACTCCAGCTCCCTCTTCGACCATGAGTTGGGCGCTGAGGTAGGGCGAAGCCTTGACCTCGTCGAATTCGAGGACGCGAGCGTCCGGAACCATGCCACGGCGCATCATGTCTTCTGAATATGAGTGCAGACGCACACGCAGATCCATTTTTTCTGGAACGACGAACGTGCCAATGCCCACCACGCGCTTAAGTACCTGCTCGTCTACCAATGCGTCAATGGCCTGCCGGATAGTTTTCCGGGCCACTCCGAAGTGCGTGGCCAGTTCGCGTTCTGGCGGGAGTTTGTACCCTGGCTTGCACGCTTCGCGAGCGTGCGTTTTGAGGATGTGACGGATCTGCCGGTACTTACTGGTCTTGCTTTGGGCATCGAGCGTGCCGGTGACCGGTGGTGTCGGTGAGTAGCGCATGTTGGTCTCCTAGGACACAGAAGTGCTAGTTAAAATGCTAACGGGGTGACAAGTGAAAACTTGTCACCCCGTTAGGAGAACTTCTTAGTGAGCGTGATCGCCGCGGCTGTATTCGTAAACCCAGCCGACAAGACCGATAACGCACAGTCCCAGACCGATGAACATAACCCACCATCCAAGGGCTAAGCCAAGGAAGCCGATTGCTGCGGCACTGGCAAGAACCAGCGGCCACCAACTCCACGGTGCGAACAGCCCGACATCGCCGGCGTTCTCGTGGATTTCACCGTCAAGGCGATCCTCTGGACGAGGGCCAATACGTTTTGCGGTGAAGTACAGGTAGCCGCCAACCATGGCCGACAAGCCAACCAGCATGAGCAGTGCTAACAGGCCAACCCATTCATCCCAGTTAGTCATGTAACCGTAGACGAGCGCGATAGGGGCGAAGAAGAAGATTCCACCCAGGAAGATCCAGGATTCAACTTTCATCTTTACAGGTCCTTCTGGTCAGCCGGTCCGAAGATCTTCGCAGCACCAGCAGTAGGAGTAGCACGGCCACTCAGTTCTGGGTGGTGCAGATCAAGCGCTGGGCGCTCGGAACGGATTCGTGGAATCGAGTGGAAGTTGTGACGTGGTGGTGGGCAAGAAGTTGCCCACTCCAGCGATGCACCGAAGCCCCATGGATCATCAACTTCAACCATCTTGCCATTGCGGTGAGTAGTCCAGACGTTCCAGAAGAACGGAATCATCGACATCCCCAAGATGAACGCGAACACGGTCGAAACCTGGTTCATCCCGGTGAAGCCATCTTCGGGCATGTAGTCAGCGTAACGACGTGGCATTCCCATAACACCCAACCAGTGCTGGATGAGGAAGGTTCCGTGGAAGCCGATAAACAGCAGCCAGAAGTGGATCTTGCCCAAACGCTCGTTGAGCATCTTGCCGGTCCACTTTGGCCACCAGAAGTAGAATCCGGCAAACATGGCGAACACCACGGTACCGAAGACCACGTAGTGGAAGTGAGCAACCACGAAGTAGGTATCCGAAACGTGGAAGTCAAGCGACGGAGCCGACAGGATAATACCGGTGAGGCCACCGAACAGGAAGGTGATCATGAAGCCGATGCTCCACAGCATTGGGGTTTCGAAGGTAATCGAACCTCGCCACAGAGTACCGATCCAGTTGAAGAACTTCACACCAGTTGGCACTGCGATCAGCATCGTCATGAAGCCGAAGAATGGCAACATCACCGAGCCGGTCACGTACATGTGGTGAGCCCAGACGGAAACCGAAAGTGCAGCAATGGATATGGTCGCGAAGACCAGACCCTTGTAACCGAAGATCGGCTTGCGGCTGAAGACCGGGAAGATTTCAGAGACGATACCGAAGAACGGCAGCGCAATGATGTAGACCTCAGGGTGACCGAAGAACCAGAACAGGTGCTGCCACAGGATCGCACCGCCATTTTCTGGGTCGAATATATGTGCCCCAAAGCGCCGGTCGGCACCCAGTGCGAACAGCGCAGCTGCTAGCGGTGGGAAAGCCATGAGAACCAAGATCGAGGTGATCAAGATGTTCCAGGTGAAGATCGGCATACGCCACATCGTCATACCAGGTGCGCGCAAGCAGATGATCGTGGTGATGAAGTTGACGGCGCCAAGAATGGTACCGAAGCCGGACAGGGCAAGGCCGAAGACCCAGAGGTCTCCGCCGACGCCCGGCGAGAAGGTGGTGTTCGACAGTGGCGCGTAAGCGAACCAACCGAAGCTAGCAGCACCCTGAGGAGTGAGGTAGCCAGCGAGTGCAATGGTCGAACCCAGTGAGAAGAACCAGAAGGCCAACGCGTTGAGACGAGGGAAGGACACATCTGGGGAACCGATTTGCAGAGGCATCATGACGTTGGCGAAACCCGCGAAGAGCGGAGTTGCGAACATCAGAAGCATGACGGTGCCGTGCATCGTGAATAGTTGGTTGTACTGTTCCTTGGTCTGCAGGATCTGCATGCCAGGTTCGAACAGCTCAGCACGGATCAGCAGCGCCATGACGCCACCAATGCAGAACATGATGAACGAGGTGATCAGATACATGTATCCGATCTTCTTGTGGTCAGTCGTCGTGATGTAGTCGACGAAGATGCGACCCTTTGACCTCGGCACGACAGATGGGGCAATCGTCTTGACGTCGTCGGTAGCGTATTCAAACGTTGTCATAGTGACTACTTTCCTCCCTCTTCTTTGCCGTGCTCCACAACAACGGAGTTAACCTTGTTGGGCTGACGGTCGTATTCTTCGCCAAGCTGGCCATCTTCCATCTTGGCAAGCTGGGCCTTGAACTCTGCGTCGTTGACGACCTTGACGTTGAAGAGCATTTCCGAGTGGTACTCGCCGCAAAGCTCGGCGCACTTACCAGCGAAGGTACCTTCAACCTGTGGAGTCAGGTAAATGTAGTTGGTCTTGCCGGGGATCATATCCAGCTTCTGAAGGAATGCTGGAACCCAGAACGAGTGGATAACGTCTCGGCTGTTGAGCTCGAGAGTTACCGACTTGCCTGCAGGCAGGTACAGGGTAGGCAAAGTTTCTTCAACGCCTGCCGAGCCATCCGTGTTCAGGTGAGCCTGTTCGCCAGCGAAGTACTTCTTCTGGCCCTCGTAGTTGTAGTTGAAGTCCCACGACCACTGCTTCGCGCGGACGTCAATGACGACCTCGGAATCTACAGGTGCCTTGATTGACTTCTCAATGGTGTTATTGAAGCTAAAGAAGACCAAAACAAGGACCAACGGAATGGCCGTGTAGAAGATCTCCAATGGCAGGTTGTAGCTGAGCTGACGCGGGTAGCCGGTATCGGTCTTGCGGCGACGGTAAGCCACGACGCACCAAAGCATCAGGCCCCAAGTCATCACACCGATAATGATCACGGCGATCCAGGAGTGAACCCATAGATCCTGGATTGCTCCAGTGTGGTTCGTGGTGTCGCGCTCCACGTTAGGGAGCCAACCGCGTTTAGCCTCCGCTGTACATCCCGTCAGCAGCAATGCGCCGGCGCCGACCAAAGCAATAACTTTAGCTTTGGCAGATCCGCGACTGCCGGTTCGGTATTGCGAACTCACAGACGGCCCTTCCTCTTTGTTGGTGCAGAATGTGGTCTTCATAAGTCACCTCGCGGTTAAACGAGTTGCACGGTGAGGTGGCTCACGAAGGGAAACATAGTTTTACTACTCTCTGTAGAGCTTACCCTCTTAGACCCCGGAATACCGAAAAACGCCGCTGTTTGAACGAGAAATTTCTTCAACGTTTAAACAGCGGCGTTAGTTCCTTGTGGCCTAGTGGAAGGAATCTCCGCAGGCACAAGATCCGGATGCGGCAGGGTTGTCAATGGTGAACCCCTGCTTGGAAATCGTGTCTTCGAAATCGATCGAAGCGCCAGACAGGTACGGCACGCTCATCTTGTCGACAACCACTTCTACGCCATCAAAATCGCGTACGTGATCGCCTTCAAGCATGCGCTCATCGAAGTAGAGCTGGTAAATCAGGCCAGAGCAGCCACCGGGCTGAACGGCGATACGCAAACGAAGGTCATCGCGGCCTTCCTGCTCAAGAAGTGAACGTACCTTCTGCGCAGCTACGTCGGAAATTGCCACCTCGTGGGTTGGCACCTCGGTAGAGTCACCCGCGGTCTGGTCAACGGCTACAGTCATGATTTTCCTCCCATACTGTTTGATGTGACGCCCTCATCCCGAAGTGCATCGGGCTAAACGGCATCTTTTCTTGATTCAATACTACGTCGCGAGGATCAAAAATGCTCTTTGATCTTCTCGTCATATGACGCGGTTCATAGTCCCGTCGAGTTAATCCGTGCCAAAAGCAATGCTTCGGCAACAATTGCTTTCTGGAAGTCCCCAATATGAAGCGACTCGTTAGCCGAGTGCGCTCTCGAATCAGGATCTTCCACTCCGGTAACCAAGATCTGCGCCTGCGGGAATACTTCGAGCAGGTCGGCGATAAAAGGAATGGATCCTCCCAGCCCCATGCTGACCGGCTCTACTCCCCACGACTGCTCGAGTGCCCAGCGTGCAGTGTCGTTCGCCGAAGCTTCAAGATCTGCCTGGTAGGCGTTTCCGCCTTCGGTGGCGACAAACTGGACCTCGGCACCGCGCAGATCCACCGACTTCACGTGTGCTTCCAACGCAGCCAGTGCCTGTTGCGGCTCTTGTCCTGGCGCCAATCGCATTGACACCTTAAAGCGCATCTGCGGAATTAAGGTATTTGACGAGCGATCAACACTAGGCATATCCATTCCAATGACGCTCAGTGCTGGTTTATTCCATAAACGGTCGGTGATCTTTCCGGTGCCTGCCAGTTGCACCGAGTCAAGCACGGAACTATCGCGGCGGAATTCGGCCTCATCGAAGTCGACTTCGGCGCTGTCGTTGGCCACGAGACCTGATACAGCAACGGAACCGTTTTCGTCATGGAAGGAAGCGATGAGCTTGGCCGCAAGGATCGGAGCGTCGAGCACCGGGCCGCCAAACATGCCCGAGTGCACTGCGTGCCCCAGGGAGCGGACGGTGATTTCTGCGGCAGCCATGCCGCGAAGCGAACTTGTCAGCGCGGGGGTCCCCACCGCCCAGTTCGATGAATCGGCCACGATGATCACGTCGGCTGCGAGCTTTTCCTGATGCGCCTCGAGGAAGTTCCGGAAGGATGGTGAGCCAGCTTCCTCCTCGCCTTCGAAGAAGTAGCTGACGCCCACGCCGAAGTCCGCCACGGACTCCAGTACCGCGCGCAACGACGCAATATGAACCATGATGCCGGCCTTGTCATCTGCGGCGCCACGGCCATAGAGCCGCTCCCCTACGCGGGTTGCTTCAAATGCTGGAGTGTTCCAGTCTTCGTCATTTCCCGGAGGCTGCACGTCGTGATGTGCATAGAGCAGAATCGTTGGCTTGCCGGGGGCGGCCTTGCGGCGGGCAACTACCGCGGGGGCACCCATGATGCCGTTATCGTCTGCTTCACGCAGAATTTCGACGGTGTCCATGCCAGCATCGCGGGCCAGAGCGGCGACAGCTTCGGCGCTCCGTTCAAGGTTCGCTGGATCAAATGATTCCCAAGCAACGCCGGGAATGGCGACCAGTGAGCTGAGCTCTTCGAGGATCTTCTCAAAGTTCTTCTCGACATGACTTTTTAGGGCAGTAACATCGACGCCATGGTTTGAGCTGTCGACTGGAGAATTGATTGTCATGCATTCAGCCTAGCAATGACCGCGGTTGCCAATGTCACTAGGTAGCCAACAACCCGGTAGGATAGGGGCGTGTTTGGACGTAAAAAAGATGACTCTCAATCCCCCGCAAATGTAGAGCCGGCAGACTCGGCTCCTGAAACAACGGACGGCCGCAAGACCGGCCCGACCCCGAAGCGCAGCGCACAGCAGGCTAGCCGCCAGCGTCCGCTGGTGCCCACCGATCGCAAGGCCGCGAAAGAAGCCGATCGCCAGCGTCGTATCGAAGCGCAGAATCGTTTGCGTATCGCTAACGAAACTGGCGACGAGCGCTACCTCATGCCACGTGATCAGGGCGCGCAGAAGCGTTACGCCCGCAACTTCATCGATTCCCGCTGGATGTTCAGTGAATTCATGATGTTCGTGATCTTCGCTTTCTTGATCTTGTCACTGACTTTCAACCAGAATCTCGGCGTGCAAATGTACGTCCAGGGTGCACTCTGGGTCGTTATCGCTCTGGTGATCATCGAACTGATTGTGACCACGATACTGCTCAAGCGTCGATTGGTCGCCAAGTTCGGGTCGATGGACCGTGGACTACGCATGTATGCAGCAATGCGCGGAATGCAGTTCCGCAAGCTACGTCTTCCTAAGCCGCAGGTTAAGCGCGGCGCAAATATCGACTAGTCTCGCAGTCCAAATCTTCTAGGGCGGACCCCAACGGGTCCGCCCTTCTTAATGCTCGAAAACGCAATGGGCATTAACCAGTAGTCTTCTACACAATGTTATAGATTTGTATTTGTCTTCACAAGGTTTAAAATATTTATGTTTTGATGCCTTCCCTGTACGTACTGAATTCCTTTGTAATGCGAGATACAAGGTCCAATGCAGCGCCTACAAGGATTTAATCTGGTGCCACGATCGTCCCACCACATCGGCTCACCGCGTCCATTAGGCGTTTTGTTTCTCCCCCGGCAACGACTAGCCGGTTAAACGACTGATCCCCTGAAACCAAGTTTCAGGGGATCGTTTATTTCCACGGTGCTGCCCTACAGGCTGCGGGCAAGTTCCTTATTAATCGCACGAGCCCAGAAAGGACCTTCATAGAGGAAGGCGGTGTAACCCTGAACCAAGTCTGCGCCCGCCTCCAGACTCGCCTTTACGTCGGCAGCATTCTCCACGCCACCAACGGCAATCAACGTCATCTGGGCAGGAACCAACTCACGTAGTTGGCGCAATACCTGCAATGAACGACGTTTTAGCGGTGCTCCGGAGAGCCCACCGGCACCGATTTCTTCCACTCGTGCAGAGTCAATGCTTAGACCGTCGCGCGTAATAGTCGTATTGGTGGCAATAATTCCGTCCAAATTGAGCTCGGTTGCCAATTTCGCAACATCGGCAACATCTTCGTCGCTCAAGTCGGGAGCTATTTTCACCAGCAATGGCAGGTGACGTCCGGCGACTTGATCGGCCAGCTCTCCCACTTCACGCAGCAGCGGACGCAATGACTCAACACTCTGCAACAGCCGCAAGCCCGGGGTGTTGGGACTGGAGACATTAACAACTAGGTAATCTGCATGGTTTGCCAGCTGGCGGGTCGATTCAAGGTAGTCGCCGATGGCATCTTCAAGTTCAACCAGTTTGGTTTTACCAATATTCACACCGATTACCGGGCGAGTTCCGGTGTAGTCGGCCTTCAGGTGCTGGCGTGCAGTAGCAACGCGTGCGGCTACGGTTTCGGCGCCTTCATTGTTAAAGCCCATGCGGTTAATGACTGCGCGGTCTTCGACCAAGCGGAATAGCCGAGGCAACTCATTGCCCGGCTGGGCTTGACCGGTGACGGTACCGATCTCCACATGTCCGAACCCGATGTCACTGAGCGCCAAAATTCCGGTGGCACCTTTATCAAACCCTGCCGCCAGACCAAACGGCGAAGGAAAATCAATCCCCATCACGGTACGACGAAGCTTGGGGTCAGGGGCAAAAAACTTTCGGACTGCCTTGGTCAAACCCACGCGTTGCGCGAGCTTGATGGCGTCAAAAGCAAAATAGTGGGCCTTTTCAGGATCCATCTTGGTGAAAACATGCTTGAAGACCAGAGGATAAATGCGCATGGTTAATAGTTTCCCGCGAAGATCCCCAAACAGACAACTTGAGATCGGTATGCTTCAAGACATGAAGGGCTCAACGTACTCATCCAGCGGGCAATGGCCGGATTTCACCGACACCACAGAACCCGGTCAATGGGTCGCGGATCCATTAGGTGAAGGATTCGAATACACGACCTTGGACTTCGGTGTTGATGATGAAGGCCCGGCCGTCGGCACCTTAGTCCGTTATAAGCCCCTGGGCTGGCGCACCTTGCTGCCGCGTCGCTACAACGGAGTGGTGTTGAGTCTGCATGGGTGGAGCGACTATTTCTACAACCGGGAGCTTGCAGAATTTTGGGAAGCTCGCGGTTATCATTTCTACGCGCTTGATCTACGTCGTTACGGGCGCAGCCTCCGCGCAGAGCATGAAATACCAGGTTACGTCGATGACCTGGCAGTGTATGACGAAGAGCTCGACGCCTCCATGGTGCTACTCGGCGCAGCACATCCAGATCTCCCGATCATCGCTCAAGGACATTCCCAGGGCGGACTGATCCTCACCCTGTGGTTAGCTCGTACCGCAGCCCGTGTCCAAGCTTTAGTGCTCAATGCCCCCTGGCTGGAATTCCAAGGAACTGCATTTTTACGCGTTCCCATGCACGGGATCCTGGAAGCTATTGGTCGTAATAACGGGCGGCGCAAACTCGTGCTGCCCGAACGCGATCACTACTGGCATTCATTGAGTGATCAAGGAGTCGGCGAGTGGGACATCCACCGGCTGTGGCGGCCGCGCTACGCATTCCAACCAACTACCGCCTGGATGAAAACCATCCTCGATGGGCACGCCCTCGTCGCCAAAGGCTTGGATCTATCCCAACCAATTCTGGTGCTCAGTTCAAATGCGTCGCATCTGAGTACCAACTACTCCCCCATTATGCAGAACTCTGACTCCGTGATCGATGTGCAGCAGACCCGCTTGCGGGCCATCAAACTGGGCAGTTTTGTCACTCTGTCACAAATCCCTGGGGCCATGCACGACGTGTTCACCTCTGCAGAACCAACCAGGGCCGCAGCTTATCGAGATCTCGCATTGTGGCTGAAGATGTTCCAGCGCAAGCGCTAGCTCTTCGGCTTGTCTACGGCTCCGCCGTAGCGGCGATCGCGTTGTGCATACTGCTGTACGGCGGTAAACAGCGTAGTACGGTCTACATCGGGCCACAGCTGGTCAAGGAACACCATTTCTGCGTACGCTGACTGCCACAGCAGGAAATTACTCGTACGCTGCTCGCCGCTGGTACGCAAGAAAAGATCTACATCTGGCAGTTCCGGCGCGTAGAGGTACTTGCCCAAAGTCTTCTCTCCTACCGAGGAAGCCTTCAACCTGCCGGCGGCAACATCTGCCGCGATCGCTGACATCGCATCACCAATTTCGGCTCGCCCACCATAGTTGACACACATGGTCAGCTGGCAGCCGAGATTATCTTTTGTCAGTTCTTCGGCGGCTCGCAGCTCGTTAATCACCGACTTCCACAATCGAGGTTCGCGACCGGACCAGCGAATTCGCACTCCCCACGAGTTGAGCGTATCGCGCTGGCGCCGCAGCACGTCTCGTGAGAATCCCATCAGAAAACGTACTTCCTCGGGGCTTCGTTTCCAGTTCTCGGTGGAGAAGGCGTAGACGGAGACATGCTTGATTCCCAGTTCCACCGCTCCGGCCATCACATCCAGCAGCGCAGCTTCGCCGGCCCGGTGTCCCTCGGTGCGAGGCAATCCGCGCTGATTGGCCCAACGTCCGTTGCCGTCCATAACGATCGCTACATGCTCAGGCACTAAGGCTGCGGGGATGCTGGGCATCACCGGGTTATCCGGGTGCGGGTAAGGCTTGACTGGACCAGGTCGGCCGGTAATCGGGCGAAGCTTGCTCATGTTCTCTCCACGTGTTTCAGCGATTTCACGGCACGCTCCAGGTGCCACTGCAGGTAATTGGCAACAATGTCGGCTGCCTGTTTTTTGGCTCGCGGTCCGGCTTCAGCCACCGAGTCCCAGTCGCCGGTGAGTAACGCCTGTAGGTAACCAAGGGTAATCGGATGGGGTGCCAAAGATCCCGGAGGCCGGCAGTCGGCACACACCACTCCGCCCAACTGGACGTGCAAAGCTTCGTGCGGACCAGGCTTCCCACACTTAACACAGTCGGTAAATGACGGAGCCCAACCAGCAATAGAAAGCGCCCGGAGAATGTAGGAGTCAAGGACTGCTCCGGAATCAACCCGATGTTTTGACAACAGCGCGATAGCACCATGAAGCAGCAAGTACTGTTTGCCGGTGGAATCCGCATCGGCTTCGAGCAGTCTCTCGGCAATTTCAACCATCGCCGTACCCACCGTATAACTCGTGTAGTCGCTCACTAGCTGTTGCCCATAAGGATGGCGTAGCTGAGCCTGCGAGACGACATCAAGATTTCGCCCCATCACGATCAGCGCGTCAACTTCCATAAATGGTTCCAAGGTGGCGCCGAGCCGCGATGAAGTGCGGCGCACGCCCTTGGCCACCGCCCGTACCAGTCCCTTGGGAGTGATCAGGGTGATGATGCGATCTGCTTCGCCCAGTTTATGGGTACGCAGCACTAACCCACGGGTGTGGTAACTGCGTGAAGCAAAGCCGGAACGTGACACGTCTTCAATTCTCCCACTTGAAACTGGAAAAATCGCAATTCACCACCGTGGATCCTTCGCTCAGCGCTGCCAGTGGCTACGTCGGAGTCCACGCCGGGTATTTCTCGCACGCAACCAGGTGCCGGATGGTTGGCTTCGCCAGTCACCAACCCCATGGAACTTTATGACGGCTGTCGGTCTGTTCCTCATCCTGATCGTTCTCGAGCGCAGAGGTGAACTAAAGGGCTCGTGGCTCTCTTTCGCGTCAGCGGAAAACAAAAATGCCAGGAACCAAAGGGTTCCTGGCATTTTGATGCTTGCGGTAGGTAGCTAAGCAGCGTCGCGAATCGCGCGGTTGACGGCAGAAACCACTGCCTTCAGAGCCGAGATGTTGGTATTGGTGTCCATCCCAACGCCCCAGAGGATACGATCACCGACGGCACATTCAACAAATGAGGCCGCACGCGCGTTGCCACCCTCGCTCATTGCATGCTCGGTGTAGTCCAAGACGCGCAGGTCTACTCCATCATCGTTGAGCATCTTGACCAAAGCAGACACCGGGCCGTTGCCCTGAGCGCTACGCTCATGCGCTACCCCATCGATGATCAGCTTCACGTCCAGCTGGAAGCTTCCGTCTTCGGCCGAAGCAGCGGTCGCCGACGCAATCTGGTAGTAACCCCAGGCATCCAATCCGGAGCCTTCGCTGGCCGGCAGGTACTCGTCCTGGAAGACGTTCCAAATGGTGGAGGAGGAAACCTCGCCACCTTCGGTTTCGGTCTTCTTCTGGATTACTCCGGAGAACTCGATTTGCGCACGGCGCGGCAGATCCAAGTTGTAATCATTTTTCAGCAGGTAGGCCACGCCACCCTTGCCGGACTGTGAGTTCACGCGGATCACTGCCTCATAGGAGCGGCCAATGTCCTTCGGATCGATCGGCAGGTACGGGACCGCCCAGAGGATGTCGTTCAGATCCTTGCCCGCAGCGGTGGCCTTTGCGCCCATCGCCTCCAAGCCCTTCTTGATCGCATCCTGGTGGGAACCGGAGAACGCGGTGAAGACCAGGTCGCCACCGTAAGGGCTGCGTTCTGGGACTGGCAACTGGTTGCAGTATTCGACGGTGCGGCGAATGTGGTCCATATCGGAGAAGTCGATTTCTGGGTCCACGCCCTGACCGAACATATTCATTCCCAGGGTCACCAGGTCGACGTTGCCGGTGCGCTCGCCATTGCCGAACAAGCAGCCTTCGATGCGATCCGCGCCAGCCAGGTAACCCAGCTCGGCGGCAGCAACACCGGTTCCACGGTCATTGTGTGGGTGCAGCGACAAGATAATCGAGTCACGGTTCGCCAAGTTGCGGTGCATCCACTCGATCGAATCCGCGTACACGTTCGGGGTAGCCATTTCTACGGTGGCCGGCAGATTCAAGATCATCTTGTTCTCCGGGCTGGCTTCCAAAACTTCGGCTACAGCCTCGGAAATTCGCTTGGCGAATGCCAGTTCGGTGCCAGTGTAGGACTCTGGTGAGTACTCATAGGTGATCTTGGTACCGGTCAGCTGCTCTTCGTACTTCTTGCACAGGCGTGCACCCTGTACCGCGATATCAACGATGCCATCCTCGTCTTGGCGGAAGACAACTTCGCGCTGCAGGATCGAGGTGGAATTGTACAGGTGAACGATTGCCTGCTTGGCGCCCTCGAGCGCCTCATAGGTGCGCTCGATCAGGTGCTCGCGGGATTGGGTCAACACCTGGATGGTGACGTCATCAGGGATGCCGCGTTCGATCAGCTGACGGACAAAGTCAAAGTCGGTCTGCGAAGCGGAAGGGAAACCGACTTCGATTTCCTTGAAACCCATTTGGACCAACAGGTCAAACATCTTGTGCTTGCGCTCTGGACTCATCGGGTCGATGAGCGCCTGGTTTCCATCACGCAGGTCAACCGCGCACCAGCGTGGAGCCTTCGTAATGTACTTATCTGGCCAGGTGCGATCTGGAAGGTTGACTTCGATCTGATCCTGGAATGGAACATACTTGTGGACTGGCATGTTCGAAGATTTTTGCATGTTCTGCATTTCGGTTATCCCCTAGACAATGTTGGTGCTTAGTTGTGTGGGGCCAGACGTGAGCTACTCCGCGGCGAGAAGGTCGGCCGAATTGACCACTAACGGTCTCTTGGATCCTCGCAGCGGCAGATTAGAAGTAGAAGCTCGAAATGCACATTTTGAGCATAACACCGGTTTGTTGAGCACCGTGATTTGCTACTCAATTGTGTCAAATAGTGGACATCAGGCGGGGAAGCGATCCTCGGGATCGGCTCGATATCCATGGACACTTCGGGTGAAATGCGCGAACAATAGGAGCTCAGGGCGAATTGCACACCGGCCGGGGCAACCAGGCTGAGGAAGGCAACGGATGAAGACGATCATCATCAGGGCAGGAATTGCCGGGCTTGTGGCGGCCGGCCCGATCGCTACGCAAAGGGTTCACCGATCTGCACCCAGATGGCGCAACGCCCTGACAGGCTCCGCCGCCGACGTAATCCGCCACCTCGCCGAAGGCGCCTGAACCACCTCGGACAATCCAGGAGGCTCACTCAATAGGGTGAACAGGATGTCATCGCAGACAGTAACCCATCCTAGAAAGGAAATTCCCTTGGACCTGAACCAAACCGGAGCGCCGGACCCCGCCGAACAAACCCTGCTATTTGAGATCCCGGGGCTACGGTGGACCGAGGCAGACGCGCGTCGGGCGCGGCAAGCGGTACCAGAGGTGCCAGTCGATATCCTCACCGCCATCTCGGAGCACGAAACGTGGATCTACGTTTCCCGGCAACAGGTGAGTGATTTGGGCACCCCGGGTGACCCGGCGGCGTTCCTGGCCAGGCTCCTGGGGACCAGCGACAATGCCACCCAGGCGTTCCGTCTTCGCCGTCTACAGGCTCTGCTCTCGATCGGGGACGCAGCACAGGGCGGGCTCCAACCCTGGCACTACACGTCACAAACGGACATCCCGGTAGATGACGAAGACGAGTTCAACCAGTGGTTCGATCGCGAGCACCTGCCGCGCCTGGCCGCGGTCACGGGTACCGCGCACGCAGCCCGCTACCGGACCGATGGCTCCCCGCGATATCTCGCCGGCTATGACTTGAGCGGTGAAGACGTGCACGGCAATGATGCGTGGCGTGATGCCGTCGCAACGCCGTGGCGCGATCGGATCCACCAGAGGTTCGTCAAACCACGTCGTCTCATGCTCAAGCGATTGCGCTAGCGGCTCGCACAGACGAGACACTGATGCACGCGGGTAAGCACTCCGAGCCAGGCTACGCAGTTGCGTCTTGGCGCGCTGCTTAAACACGGTGAAACAACGGGACGTGCGCCCAGCTCGCCACACACCGGCACACGAAGCCCAGTCAGGTTATGGTTTTTTGCGGTATCCGCCACCCGCTGCAAGCTAAAAAACCGGCCCCCGGATCTCCTCGAGCTGAGGTGATCCGGGGGCCGGCGGGTCATGCCAGGCTGTGCTTAGAAGCCCAAGCGCCCTAGCTGCTTCGGGTCGCGCTGCCAGTCCTTGGCAACCTTCACGTGCAGGTCCAAGAAGACCTTGGTGCCCAAAAGCTTTTCAATGCCTTGGCGCGCGTTGGATCCCACCTCGCGCAAGCGTGATCCGCCCTTGCCGATGATGATCGCCTTCTGGCTTGAACGTTCCACAAACAACGAGACGTGAATGTCGATCAACTGCTTGTCTTCGCTGCGTCCCTCGCGTGGGATCATTTCTTCGACCACTACAGCCAAAGAGTGTGGCAGCTCGTCGTGTACACCTTCAAGGGCAGCCTCACGAATAAGTTCGGCGACCATCTTCAGCTCAGGCTCGTCGGTGAGTTCACCGTCCGGGTACAGTGGTGGGCCCTTCGGCAGGTGCTCCACGAGCACGTTTGCGACCTCTTGAACCTGGAATTCCTTCACTGCGGAAACCGGGATGATGGCTGCAAAACCATCTTCGCCAAACTGTTCCACACCCAGTTCGGCCACCGACATTAGCTGCGCGGCGAGCTGTTCACGGTCAACCAGGTCCGCCTTAGTGACTAGGGCGATGATTGGCTTGCGCTGCAATTGCGCCAACTGGGTGGCGATAAAGCGGTCACCGGGGCCGATCTTCTCATTGGCCGGCAAGCAGAAACCAATGGCATCCACCTCAGATAGCGTCTGTGCGACCAAGTCGTTGAGGCGCTGACCTAGCAAGGTGCGCGGACGGTGCAAGCCGGGGGTATCAACCAGGATCAGCTGGGCGTCTTCGCGGTGCACGATACCGCGGATGGTGTGCCGCGTGGTCTGCGGCTTAGCCGAGGTGATCGCGACTTTCTGGCCGACTAGCGCGTTGGTTAGCGTCGATTTGCCGGCATTCGGGCGTCCCACAAAAGAGGTGAAACCCGAACGGAAGTTCTCGGGCCAGCCACTGGTGGGCATCATTTTCTCGTTATCGCTCATCGGCGGATACCTCGTTGTTCTCATTATGGTCGGATGCGTCCGTTTCCAGACGCTCTACATGGATTTTGCCAATACGGTTTCGGCGACCCGCGAGGGCCACCACGGTCAGCCGCAGTCCGTGAACATCGGCGGTGGAGCCGAGTACTGGAACGGATTCCAGCACCTTCGAGAGTAACCCACCGACGGTGTCAACATCTTCATCATCGATCAGCACGTCGAAGTGATCTGCCACATCATCGATGGACACCGAGGCCATGGCGAACAGCGAACCGTCTGGATTCTCGATGATCTCGTTACGTGAACGGTCATATTCGTCGTCAATTTCGCCGACGATCTCTTCGATCAGATCTTCAAGTGTGACCAACCCGGCGGTGCCACCATACTCATCAATCACCACCGCGAGGTGAATGGCTTCTTGCTGCAGTTCTTGAAGAAGGTCTGCAGCATTTTTTGATTCGGGCACAAAGCGTACCGGCCGGGCCAAATCTTCCAGACGCTCCGCCTGCTGCAGGCCGTGGATCTCGGAGATCACGTCCTTGAGGTAGATGATGCCTTGAATGTCGTCGGTATCTTCGCCGATCAGTGGGATCCGTGAATAGCCGGAGGCCATAAACAGTTCCAACGCACTGTTAATGGTGTGTTCCCCGGTGAGCACCACCATGTCGGTACGCGGCACCATGACCGCACGCACGTTGGTTTCTTCCAGATCCATTACCGAGGAGATTAGTTCGGCAGATTCTTCATCAAGGTCTTCGCCTTCGCTGGCGCGATCCACCATGTCGCGGAGGCGTTCTTTGCCAAGGTAACCGTCTTCGTCGTTACCCGTTCCCGGGCTCATCGCGGTACCGATGCTGGCCAGCCAATTGGTGATCGGACCCAATAAAAGACGCAACAGGCGCACCATTGGTGCCGTCGTACGAACCACGTTGCGAGCATTGGAACGTCCATAACGCCGAGGTGACACGCTCACCAGCACAAAACCGATGGCCGCCATCACCACGGTGGCCAGTAGTCCGGCTAGCCAGAGGTTTTCGATCCAGCGGGCCGCCAGTAGGGCTACCGCCACCGCGGAGGCGGTTTCAAACCAGATACGCCAGAAGCGGATTGCTTGGGCGTGGGACTCGGTGTCGTCAAGGATGCGACTCAGCGACTTTGAGTCTGATTCGCTGCGCAACCGCTCGGCCGCATTACGCGACAATGCGTAGAAAGCTGAGTCGGCGGCCGTTAAAATTGCGGCGCTGGCCATGAAGACCAATGCCAAAATGAGTAGTACTGCGCCCACCGGCTATTCCACCGTTTCTTTCGGTGCTGGGCGGCCGGTGTAGCCTTCGAGTAGTCGGCGCTGCAGGGTGAACATTTCGGCCTTTTCCTCTGGTTCTTCGTGGTCGAAGCCCATCAGGTGCAACATGCCGTGAGTGGTGAGCAGCAAAATCTCATCATGGACCGCATGCCCGCCAGCCTTCGCCTGAGCCTCGGCGATGGTTGGGCAGATCACGATGTCGCCTAAGATCCCGCTTTCCGACGGAGCGGTTTCGGAACCTGGCCGAAGTTCATCCATGGGGAAGCTCATCACGTCGGTGGGACCTTCTAGGTCCATCCACTCCACGTGCAATTCGCTCATCGCATCTTCATCAATGAAGACGATAGAAACTTCGGTTTCCGGGTGGATGAACATCGCCTCGGTAATCGAGTCGGCGAGTTTCTGCACATCGTGCAGGTCCACCTCATAGTCGGTTTCGTTGTTTACTTCCACGCTCATTACTTGGTCCGTCCCCGAGAGTGTTGTTCACGTTTTTTGGTATCCCAACGGTCATAAGCCGTGACAATGTCTGCGATCAGTCGATGACGCACCACGTCCCCGGCATCCAGCCGGCACAGCTTGATGTCATCAATATCTTCGAGCACTTCGATGACCATGGCTAATCCGGAGACCGCGTTTCCTGGCAGATCCACTTGAGTCACGTCCCCAGTGATCACCATTTTGGATCCGAAGCCCAAACGAGTGAGGAACATTTTCATTTGCTCGCTGGTGGTGTTCTGCGCCTCGTCCAGAATGACAAATGCATCATTGAGTGTGCGCCCGCGCATGTAAGCGAGCGGGGCCACCTCAATCGTTCCAGCTTCGATAAGACGCGGAATGGTCTCCGGGTCGATCATCTCGTGCAAAGCGTCGTAAAGCGGACGCAGGTACGGGTCAATTTTTTCGGTCAAGCTTCCGGGAAGGAAGCCTAGCTTCTCCCCCGCTTCTACCGCCGGGCGCGTCAAGATAATTCGACTCACTTCCTTGGCTTGCAAGGCTGCCACCGCCATGGCCATCGCAAGGAAAGTTTTACCGGTACCGGCTGGACCCACACCAAAGGTGATGGTGTTGTCCTCGATCGCGTCGACATAACCTTTTTGATTCAGCGTCTTAGGTCGAATCGATCGGCCACGTCCAGAAAGGATCTTCAGACCCAGCACGTCGGTGGGTGTATCACCACCGCCGGCAGAGAGCATCTTAATGATTTGCTCGATCGTATCTGCGCTCATCCGCGAACCGCGGCTGGCTAAGGCCCGTGCTTCTTCGGTAACCCGCTGCGCTTTACGTACCTGGATAGGTTCGCCGATCAAGGTCAAGGTGGCACCGCTAGGGCGGAACTGCACCAAGGGATAAGCACCTGTCAGGATGCGCAATAATTCATCACTAGGACCTAGCGTCGCGACCATAAGTTCGGGAGTCTCGAAGGTGATGGTCATGGACGCGGAGTCTGACTCGGCCGGTATCTTATTATGTTCAACCTGCATGCAGTGCTTAGTGCCCCTTTTATAAAGCTTGGCGATGGTTCGTTCTCGTACCTTACAGTCTATCCATGACGGTCAGCCTTCGGGAAGATTTTCGCCATGAGCAAGGGCTCAATGCATCTGAAGTGTTTCTTAAGTATCACTGGTGGCCAAGGTATAGATTTGGTTAAGAATGCGTCGAAACGCCAGATTTCCGCTTTTTTGCTCAGCTTCGTGTGCCAAACTATTTGAGCGTCAGGGCATTTAATGCCCCGACGTTAAACGATTGATCAACGGATTGGTAAGTAGTGCAGGGTAGATTCACGAGAATGGTTTCAAAGCGGGTTGCCGTTATTGGAGTCAGCCTAAGTCTCGTCGCGGCAGCCGGCTGTGGTCTTGCTTCGCGCGAGGAATCACACCAGATGCCGATTAGCTCGACCGCCACGTCGCTGTCCCTACCCGCTGCAAGCGACTCGGTTGAACATCATTCATCAATTGACCGGTTGCCTATCTATTGGCTAGAAAACACGGATCTTGGCGTATATCTCTACCGTGAATACGCTGCAAAAAATATGACTGGTGAGCCCATTGGAGATTCCATCTCCTACCTGCTTAATGAAAAGTCAGTAAATCCTGAGTGGTACACACATCTGAAACCATCAAGCGAAGTTGGCGTGTCCATGAACAAGGAAAACGTCATTACCCTTGATCTTCCGGCTAAGGTCTTCAGCGCTAAACTCGACCGCGGACTGTCCGAGCGCAGCATTCAGCAACTAGTCTTCACTTCAACCGCTGCCGCTTCTAACGCGGGTCTGTTCATTGGCACATTGCCTCCGAAGGTAAAAATCCTGGTTGACGGTCAAGCTAATGCAACGGTTTTCGGAGACTTACGACTCGCAGATTCATACGAACGAGATGCAAGCTTCATGGCGCCAATTTGGATTATCGATCCGCAATTTGGCGCCACGAATAAGGCCGGGCAAATCAAATTCTCCGGGCGAACCGCCGACTTTACCGACGGCGTCTACTACAGTCTGGAAAGCAAGGACAAAACAGGCAAGCTGACCGTGTTGACCGCTGCTGAGGCTATCGAAGCATCGTCGATCAAACAAGATGGCTCATTCAGCTTCACCACTCAACTAGGAGTGGGCTCCTACAAGCTGACCTTCTGGGGACAGGAAAACGGGTCCACGAAGAAAATCGCTTCGGTGTCCAGTGAGTTCACCATCAAGTAAATTTCGGCTCGTTGAGCCACAAAAATGTTCAGCACAACCACTTGGTTATGCTGAACATTTTTTGTTTAACGGTTTATAACTCTCCCAGCAGGTGCCGAACCAGGACCAAGGCTGCAGGTCCTGCGGTCGAAGCACGCAAGACATGCTGCCCTAGCAAGGCTGGGCGGGCACCAGCAGCAACAAACTGTTCAAGCTCAGCGTGACTTATACCGCCTTCGGGTCCGACCACCAAGGTGACACCGGCCTGCTTGGACGCCTGGCTTAGCCAGTTCTGCGTTTCTTGCGCGACAGATAGTTGCGCTGCCTCATGAAGAATCAAAACTAACTCACCGGATTCGCACAGGTGGCGAATCTGGGTACTCAGAGTCTTGGTATTAACCGGTTCCAAGACTTCCGGTTCAAAAGCACGACGTGATTGCTTCTGCGCCGAACGCACTAGCGAACGCCACTTAGCCATTGCCTTCTCGGTCTTACTTCCGCTCCATCGCACGATGGACCGATCTGCCTGCCACGGACGGACCGTAAACACACCGAGCTCCACGGCTGACTCCACGGCCTGCAGGTCACGGTCACCCTTAGCTAAAGCCTGAACCAGTCCAATTCGGTGTGCCGGAGGAACTTCCTGTAAACGTTCAAGCACGATGACGCGCAACAACTCCTTGGACGCGTCCAACACTTTAACGCGCAAACGCAAACCGGTACCATCGAGCAGATCAAGCTCTTCGCCGGAAGACACACGTTTCACGGCCACCGCATGATGGGCTTCAGCACCGGTGAGTTCTAGAGTTTCCCCCACCAGGGCTAGTGCACCTTGCTCCGCGGAGATCACAAAGCTGTGATTGCTCATGGTTAGCGCTGGTTCAACTTATCGCGCAACCGGGAGAACATCCCGCCGGACTGCTCAACGCGACCCGAGGTGAGCTTTTCCCCACGAAGTTCTGCGAGCTGTTCAAGCAGCTCACGCTGTGCAGCGTCCAACTTGGTTGGGGTTTCCACCTGCAAGTGCACGATTACGTCACCACGCTTGCCACCGCGTAGGCGTGGTACACCAAGGCCTGGAAGCGTCATGGTATCCCCATCTTGGGCACCGGACTCGACATTGATCTGCTGCTCGCCATCGAAGGTTTCAAGCTTCAGTTCACAGCCCAAGGCGGCAGCGGTCATAGGAATGGTCATCTTCGCATGCAGATCGGTTTGTGCGCGCTCAAACACCTTGTGGCGACGAACATCAACCTCAACGAAGAGGTTACCGTTCGGTCCCCCACCAGGACCGGCTTCGCCCTGACCGCGGAGCTGAATTCGGGTTCCCGAATCAACACCAGCAGGAATATTCAGCGACTTCGACACGTGCTCGCGCACGCGGCCTTCACCATTACATTCATTACATGGATCAGGGATAGTGGTACCGAACCCGCGGCAGGCAGGGCAAGTTTCAACGGTCATCATCTGTCCGAGGAAGGAACGCACCGGCCGCTGGATCTGACCCGCACCATGGCAGGTTTCACAGGTGACCGGGCTGGTGCCTGGGCGGCAGCATGAACCGTCACAGGCCTTACAGGTAACAGCGGTTTCCATTTCCAGCGGGTAGACGGTGCCCTTGACCGCGTCTTCCAAATCAATGGTGATGGTGATCAGCGCGTCGCGGCCAGCCTGCGTACGTGAGGCCGGCCCCTGGGCTTGTCCCCCGCCAAAGAACTGTTCGAAGATATCGCCAAAACCACCGAAGTTCTGACCGCCGCCACCACCGAAACCTTGCTGACCGTTGCCATTGAGGTCCCCGGTCGCGTCAAAGTTGGCGCGCTTCTTTTCATCTGAAAGGACCTCGTAGGCGCGGGTGACCAGCTTAAATTGCTCAGCAGCACCTTCACTGGGGTTCACATCGGGGTGCAACTTGCGTGCCAGTTTGCGGTAGGCACTCTTGATTTCCTGCGGGGTCGCATCCTTAGCAACACCCAGCGTCTCGTAATGCGAGCTCACGATATTCGCCGTGTCCTTTCGTAAAAATAAAAATTTTAGTGGCGACGAAAACTAATTCGTCAAAATCTTCGATAGGTAGCGCGCTACCGCGCGTACCGATGCCATCGATGAAGGGTAATTCATTCTGGTCGGTCCAAGTACGCCCAGTTTGCTACGTGCGTCCGAACCATAGGTTGTGGCAATCACCGTTGCATCGGATAACTGTCCGTAATGATGTTCGGTACCAATGGTCACCGCTACACCACGTGAGTCAGCTTCCAGCTCGGAAAATAGCTTAAGCAAAACTACCTGCTCTTCTAAGGCTTCCAGAACTGGGGTCAGCGTCAGCGGGAAGTCACCCGAGGAACGCGCCAGATTAGCAGTACCGGCCATCACGATGCGCTGTGCATTCGCGGCTCGTGCCATTTCCTGCAAGCTATCGACGATCGATTCGAACAAAGGATCTTCGTGAAGCTGTGGCGGGACTGTGTCCAACTTTAGGCTTCCCACGAGCTCAGCAAGTTGCCTTCCGCCCAGAGCGTTAAGCAAAGTCAGCTTCAGCGCGTGCAGTTCCTCGTCGCTATAAGCTCTCGCGGTCGAGATCATTCGCTGATCTACGGTCCCATTAGAGGCAATCATCACCATCAACACCTGCGCGGAGCCTAATCCCACAAGATCCAAATTTCGTAACGACGCCGTGTCATAGTGTGGCACTTGAATTAGGGCGACTTGGTTTGTCAGGCGTGCCAACAATCGAACGGTGCTATGGAGTACCTCGTCGAGATCTTGGGAGCTATCTAAGATCTTATTGATCGCTTCGCGTTCGGCCCTAGACAGCGGCTTCAGCTCACCTATCTGATCAACAAAACGGCGGTAGCCCTTCTCCGTGGGAATACGCCCTGAAGAGGTGTGCGGAGCCGCGATCAGCCCTTCTTCTTCCAGCAATGCCATGTCGTTACGGATCGTCGCCGCGGAGACTCCGAGGTTATGACGATCGAGCAATGCCTTGGACCCAACTGGTTCATGCGACTGGACGTAGTCCTCCACAATGGCGCGCAAGACGTCTAGCCGTCGAAACTCACTCACCTCAACACCTCCTATGAAACCACGCAAGGTTTTGGCACTCGAACCTATCAAGTGCCAAGTCTAATACGTTCATCGGTTGCTAGCATTGGATTTCGAGCGTATTCGATCACAGCGAAAGGCAGTACGTGTCCAATTACTCCTGGGGAGCGCAAGACCTCAGTGCACCAGCACCCAAAAAACTGCGTCAAATTCCGGTGTCCGTCGGTTTGTTATTGGAAGACGTGGACAGCGGATGGGTCGGTGAAGTGGTTCGCACCGAAAAGTCCGGAGGAATGCGTGTCATCGTGTTGGAGGACCGTCGCGGCAAGACACGTTCATTCCAGGCCGGGTTCGGATTCCTGCTCGAAGGAGAACCGGTCGAGATCGTAGAACCGCAGCCTAAAGCGGCAGCACCTAAGAAGTTAGTTTCGGCATCCGGTTCTCGTGCGGTCACTGACCTGAAAGCTCGTACCGCCCGGGCCAGTCGTATTTGGGTCGAAGGTAAACACGACGCAGAGTTGGTCGAAAAAGTCTGGGGCCATGACCTGCGCGTTGAAGGCATTGTGGTGGAGCCCTTACACGGAGTTGATGATCTTGCCGGAGCAATCCGAGCGTTTAATCCTTCACCGGAACGGCGCTTGGGGATCCTAGTGGATCACCTTATTTCTGGAACCAAAGAAGAACACATCGTCAAGGAAGCAATGCGGGTCCCCGGAGCAGCGCAACATGTGCTGATCCTGGGCCATCCGTACGTCGATGTCTGGCAGGCGGTTAAACCCTCGGCGCTTAATATTACGAAATGGCCGGTCATTGCGCGCGGCACCGACTGGAAAACCGGAATATTACGGGAGTTCGGTTGGCCACACTCCACAGCAGAGGATATTGGTCTGGGCTGGCAACGCATCCTTTCCCACGTTGACCACTATTCTCAGCTAGAACCACAGCTGTTAGGCAAGGTTGAGGAGCTGATCGATTTCCTCACCAGTGAAGATTACGGTTTCCTAACGATTGACTAATAGTTGGAGTTTCAGGGCGGGTTGGCCTTTACATCGCTAGAACCTCGATAGAATTGGAGTATCACCCTATCGAGACAAGGAAGAGCCACGTGACAACACGCAAGACCGTACCGCCGGAGAATTCACGTTTCGAAGGTTCCAAGGTCTCAGCTTTACCCTTGTCTCCTTCCGAGGACCGCCAATGGGCAATGATGTCGCACTTCGGCGCCATACTAGGTTGCATCCCAGCGGCCATCATCTTTGCGGTGTACCGCGACCGCGGGCCCTTCACTTCTCAGGAGTCAAAGGAAGCGTTCAACTTCACGTTCCCGTTGACTATCTTGGCAATCATTCTGAACGTGCTCACCCTGATCCCGGGCATCGGTTGGATCTTCGCTGTACTCACCGTGGCACTGTGGGTCTACATGACGCTAATGGGCGCCCATGCCGCCATTCAGGTCAACAAGGGACGCCCATACCGTTACCTCATTAACCTGCGGTTGATGAAGTAACTAACTTTTCTATGCTTTAGAAATCTAACAACTCACGAACAACCAGGTCGGCCAAGAGCCGGCCTCGTTGCGTTAACACCACAGATCCAGCAAAAGCAGCTTTCGGATCAATCAACTCATCGGCGATTAAACCTGCCACAGCCTTCCGGCCATGCTCATCGAGCTCTGCGATAAGCATTCCGCTGCTGAGTCGGGTCAGGAGCATCGTTCGCTCTAACTGGACTGCTTCGGCGTCAGGGAACTCGCGACCGTGTCCCGGAGAGATGCCACCGTCGATACGCTGTTGGTAAGCGGCAGGATGCTTCACATTCCACCAGCGCAATCCGCCCACGTGCGAGTGCGCTCCAGGGCCTGCGCCCCACCAGTCACCACCTTGCCAGTACGCAACGTTATGGCGACAAGCATGCTCGTCACCCTTGGCCCAGTTGCTGACTTCGTACCATTGGTAACCGGCTGCAGCGAACATCTCATCGGCTAGCTGATACTTTTCGGCATGATCATCATCATCAATATTAGGAACCTGCCCGCGCCGAATTTGCGCCGCCAGTTTAGTTCCCTCTTCGATAATGAGCGCGTAGGCAGAAATATGATCAGGTTCGTAGGATAGCGCCGCCTCGATACTGGCACGCCAGTCCTCCACCGACTCCCCCGGCGTTCCATAGATCAAATCCACGCTCACGTCCAAGCCCACCTCGCGTGCCCACTGAACTACCTGTGGAACGCGCTTGGGGTCATGGGTACGTTCTAGGACCGCCAACACATGGGGAACTGCAGACTGCATCCCAAAGGAGACTCGAGTAAATCCGCCATCTTTAAGCTCTTGAAGACTTTCACGGGTCACCGAATCGGGGTTCGCCTCGGTGGTGACCTCGGCACCGGGTTTGAGCCCGAATTCACTGCTAATGCGTCCTAATACCGAAACAAGGTCACTAGCGGGTAGCAAGGTCGGGGTGCCACCCCCGAAAAATACGGTTTCAATCTCGCGATGCGCAATGTCAGACTTGTCCATCACGCCGCGGGCGAAACTGATTTCCTGGCTGACCGTGGCAGCATAGCTGGCCTGGCTGGAGCCAGAACCAAGTTCCTTCGCTGTATAGGTGTTGAAGTCGCAATAACCGCAACGCACAGTGCAAAACGGAATATGCACGTAGAAGGACATGGTCCGCTCCTGCGCATTGTGCGAGCATAATGCGGGGAGCAGACCATCGGCCGGAGCCGGATCGCCGTCAGGCAAAACTGAGGGCATTTACTTCTTTTTCTCTTCACCAGTGGATAGGGCGGCGATGAAGGCTTCCTGCGGAACCTCCACACGACCGACCATCTTCATACGCTTCTTACCGGCCTTCTGCTTTTCAAGCAGCTTGCGCTTACGGCTAATATCGCCACCGTAGCACTTGGCTAGCACGTCCTTGCGAATAGCTCGAATGGATTCACGAGCAATAATGCGTGAGCCGATAGCTGCCTGAATTGGCACCTCAAACTGTTGGCGCGGGATCAGTTCACGCAGCTTTCCGGTCATCATGACACCGTATGCGTAGGCCTTGTCGCGGTGGGTGATCGCACTGAAAGCGTCGACCTGCTCACCTTGCAACAAGATATCGACCTTGACTAGGTCAGCAATTTGCTGGCCGTCGGCCTTCCAATCCAAGGAGGCATATCCGCGGGTGCGGGACTTGAGGTGATCGAAGAAGTCGAACACGATCTCCGCCAGTGGCAAGGTGTAGCGCATTTCTACGCGCTCCTCGCTGAGGTAGTCCATACCGCGCAACGTGCCACGACGGCCCTGGCACAGTTCCATCACCGAACCAATAAATTCAGCTGGTGCAAGGATAGTCGCAGAAACCAGAGGTTCATGAACCTCAAGAATCTTGCCTTCTGGGAACTCCGATGGGTTGGTCACGGTGATCATGACCTTGTCTTCACGCATGACCTCGTACACCACGTTTGGAGCGGTGGAAATCAGATCGAGATTAAACTCGGCTTCCAAGCGTTCACGGGTGATTTCCAAGTGCAAAAGGCCCAAGAAACCAACACGGAAGCCGAAGCCTAGTGCTACCGACGTTTCTGGTTCATAAACCAGTGCAGCGTCGTTGAGCTGGAGCTTATCCAACGCATCACGCAGCGCCGGGTAGTCACTGCCATCCATCGGATACAAGCCCGAGAAGACCATTGGCTTCGGGTCCTCATAGCCGCCCAAAGATTCGGTGGCAGGCTTGATGCTATTGGTGATCGTATCGCCAACCTTGGACTGGCGGACGTCCTTCACGCCGGTGATCAGGTAGCCTACTTCACCCACACCCAAGCCTTTACTCGGAACCGGGTTAGGTGCTGAAACGCCGATTTCAAGTAGTTCGTGAGTAGTGCCGGTGGACATCATCTGAATACGCTCGCGCGGACGAAGCATGCCGTCAACCACACGAACATAGGTAACCACACCACGATAGGTGTCATACACCGAGTCGAAAATCATTGCTCGAGCCGGAGCGTCAGCCACGCCCTTAGGCGCAGGCAGCTGCTTGATTACTTCGTCTAACAAGTCTTCTACGCCTTCACCGGTTTTACCCGAGACCTTCAGCACGTCTTCAACTTCGCAACCGATCAAGTTAGCCAATTCTAAGGCATACTTTTCCGGCTGGGCGTTAGGCAAATCGATCTTGTTTAGCACCGGAATGATGTTCAGATCACTCTCGATAGCCAAGTAAAGGTTAGCCAGGGTCTGCGCTTCGATGCCTTGGGCCGCGTCAACCAACAAAATGGCGCCTTCGCAGGCTGCCAAGGAGCGCGAAACCTCGTAGGTGAAGTCAACGTGTCCTGGCGTGTCGATCATATTCAGCGCATAGGTCACGCCGTCGACTTCCCACGGCATGCGCACTGCCTGCGATTTAATGGTGATACCGCGCTCGCGCTCAATATCCATGCGGTCCAGATACTGGGCCTTCATATCGCGCGAAGAAACCACGCCGGTGGACTGCAGCATGCGGTCGGCCAAGGTTGATTTACCGTGGTCGATGTGGGCAATAATGCAGAAGTTACGGATGAGCGACGGATCGGTCGCGGCTGGCACCTGGGCGGTGCGGGCCAATGGAGACACCTAAACAGACCTCATTTACTAACTAAGAATTTACGCGGAATTAGGCTCCATTCTGTCATGATTTACGCGTCACTACCTATTTGGAAGCGCGCGCCCTGATAGTTTGTCGATCATGGCTTTGAATGCACAGAAGATTCTTTCCCTTGCACTGCGTGCGGTTAAACTTTTTAACTCCTCACGTAGCAACGGAGCAACCGGCACAACTACTACCCGTCAGCCAACTCAGGCACCAAGCCGATCTCGGCATCCGCAAGCAGCATCCAACGGCTCAGCTACTCAGCCCGGTTCTGCATATCCCGGAGACTTTCGAGGCACCGTGCACTACGAGTACAACCCGAATCTTGACGGCCAAGCAGATCCCGGTGAGGTTGTCTGGGGCTGGGTTCCTTACGAGGAAGATCACAGCCAAGGCAAGGACCGCCCGGTATTGATTATCGGACGCGATGGAAAGTGGCTCCTAGGCTTGATGCTGACCAGCAAGGACAAGAATTTTGAGGGCCACCGAAATTCGGACTACATGGATATCGGTACCGGTGATTGGGATCGGGAACGGCGGCCCAGCGAGGTCAAGCTAGATCGAATTATTCGACTCAGCCAAAGTTCGGTGCGTCGTGAGGGTGCATTCCTTGATGAGCAGCGTTTTAACAATGTGGTGAACACCCTAAACAAGCAGCGCTAAGCGTTAGTTGTTAGACGGCCATTCTGCTAGAGTTAATTCTTGTGTGTCACGCAGGTTGGGTGACACGCCCCCTTTGGGTCGCCATAGGTGCCCCACACCGCTCAGTCGATGGCTCGAAGGATGAACCCTCTACCGACCGTATTTGACGATAAACGAGAGAGTTTATTAAAGTGGCAAACATCAAGTCCCAGAAGAAGCGTAACCTTACCAACGAAAAGGCTCGTCTACGTAACGTAGCAGTCCGCTCGGAGGTCAAGACCCTTATCCGTAACGTCAGCGAGGCAGTCGCCACCGCTGACAAGGAGAAGGCAACTGACGCACTGCGTTTGGCTAGCAAGAAGCTCGACAAGGCAGTTAGCAAGGGTGTTCTTCACAAGAAGAACGCTGCTAACCGTAAGTCGGCAATCGCCAAGAAGGTTAACGCCCTCTAAGCACCGCTAAACTTCAGCAAGATCCTCGAATCCTTTGGGATTCGGGGATCTTGCGTTTTAACCGCCATTTTCATCCGTGCGCTAGCCTGTGAGCATGCCTCAACTCAATAGCTGGATCGGATCCGAGAACTCCTCGGTCATCCATCACTGGCAGTTTCCGGTCACGACTGACCAGGTATGGCACGCATGGACTCAAGGTGCCCAGCTAAGCAAGTGGCTTGGCGAACCTCGCTTGGCTAACTTCGAAGTCGGACAGGTTGTGGAAATTCAACACGCCCTAGACTACTGGTGCACTTGTCTAATCCAACGGTGCGAACCAGGGAAACTTTTGATCATGACTCGGAAGTTCCCCGACGAGAACCTTTCAATGCTGGAATTACGACTCACCGGCAACTCAACGGGTACCAAGTTATCACTCGTACACAGTCAGCTGTCGGATCAAGCCACTAATTATCTGACCGGATGGCAGGCACACCTGCAGTATCTAGAAGATCTACTCTGCGGGACACCTCGTCCAATGACAGACTTTTGGTCCTTTTACGAGAAATTAGCCGCAGACGCCAAGCAGGCGAACTAACGTTGTGGGGCCTTGGACGCAATGAACAAGATGGCACGTTCTAAGGCATAACCTGGAGAACGGCCACCACCTTTAACCATGCGATCCGTTTGCGCAATATTTTCAATGCACAAGGCAACATCCGCACGCTTCCACCCGCGGGCTTGCTGCTGTGCAGCCTGCACCTGCCACGACGCCATACCAAGTTCTGAAGCTAACGATGCCGCAGGCTCATTGACTCCCAGCACCTTAGCCAATTGACGAATTTTCATCGCCAACGTTGCAACAATTGGGATTGGATCAGTTCCGGTATCCAGCGAATGACGCAGGGTAGTTAAGGCGAGCTGCGCATTTCCTGCCAGCGCCGCATCAGCCACTTTGAAGGCTGTCGCTTCAATACGTCCGCCGTAATAGCGATCCACTACTTCTTGGTCGATGGTCCCAGTGGTGTCTTGAATTAGTTGATGACAGCTCGAGCCAAGCTCTGCCAGCGAATTACCCACCGCTGCAACCAACGACTTCACCGCATCATTAGTGATTCGGCGTTTGGCGGCCTTAAACTCGGCCTGCACAAAATCGATTTTTTCAGCGTCTCGTTTGATCGGTTGGCAATTGACGATCAGCGCTCCGGCAGCCTTGATGGCCTCCAATAATTTTTTGCCTCGAGTGCCACCTGAATAATGCAGAATCAGCACGTTCTCTGGGGCCTGATCTTTGAGGTAGTTCAAGGCGTCTTTGAGGAAGTACTCATTCATGCTGGCGAGGTCATGGACTTCGACCAGATTGGCGCTAGAGAACAACGAGGAGCTCGTTGCAAGCAATAGTTCTCCGGGCTCATAGGTGGCCGCGTTGAGCCGCGTATGTTGAATGTCTTCGCGTGTTGCCGCTTGGCTACGCAATAGTTCGAACGCCCGGGAAGCCAGATATTGCTCGGATCCGGTCAGTAGGATCAGTGGTTGAGGAGTTAAATCCCTCCACGATATTCCCGGGGATGCTTGCGCGCGTGCCATCGAGCTCCTTTATGCGTCGTGCGGTACCTTGATCCTACCGAACTACAGCTCCAATCGCCTTGGCCAGCACCTTGTCCGCTTCGAATGTGAGCAGAACACTACCTTCCTGATCCGTCCTGATAACTTTTGAGCCAACGTGTTTTGCTGCGTCAAGAATTTTTTGATGCGGATGACCGTATGAGTTGTCTTCGCCCACGGATACCAAAATCACTTGAGGCTTGAGCTTCTCGATGACTTCGACTCCACCGTTTTTAGCCCCATGATGCGATGCTTTGAGCACTTGTACCGGTGGTTGTGGTTGGCTCGCCAGCAACTGGTGCATCGCAGCTTCTTCTAAGTCTCCGGCAGTAAAGAAGCTGACTACTCCCCCATCCAAAATAAAGTCGAAGACGATCACCAAAGAAGTGTCATTGGGCTCTGCATAGCGCGCACTGACCTCATCAGGGCCGATCACCCGATACCGCACCACGTCGCTGCCCCCGCTATCCCCCGGTGCGATAGCTTGCGCACCTTGCCAGAGATCCGGACCAAAACCAGAGGACACTAGTCGCTCGCCGATCTCGATTCCGGAAGCCTCAATTTCAGGTATTCCGCCAAAATGATCGGCATGCTCGTGGGTAATAAACACCTTGGACAGCTTCGTGATTCCTAATCGTTTCACGCAAGATTCCACGTGCCCATCGGGCGGGCCCGAATCCAGCAGCCAGGCTTCTCCTGGACCGGTATGGATCATAAAAGCGTCCCCCTGCCCGACATCACACATTGCAACGTTCCATTCTCCGCCAAGATCAGGACGATAGAACAAGGTCGCCGGCACAACAATCGCAGACATCGCCACCAGTGCTACGGTCAAGCCTCCGGCAGCGACTCGGTGCACGGCCAGATGTTCACTTTCACGGCCGGTCACAAGTAATACGGTGAAGACGACAGAGAATCCAATAGCCAGACTGATACCGGCAACGCCCGCTGGCCACGGGCGCGAAGCACCAGGTAACTCGACCACCCATAACGCTATTTTCCCGATCCACCCGGCCGGTAGCCCAGGCACCCACACCAGCACCTGTATTAGACCCGGCAAAGCGGTACACAGCAATAAACAAAGCACCCCGACGGTGGTGATCAGCGGCAATAATGGGGCAACTACGAGGTTCGCTGGCAATGAGTACAAACTAAAGTTTGAGTTCAACGCGATAATCACCGGAAGGCAGGTGAACTGGGCGGCACAGCAAATTGCGGTGAGCTGTGCAAACCATGGCGGGAAAATACGCGAGAAAATCTCGGTGAGCGCCGGAGTCAGCACGATAATACCTAGTGTAGCCAGCACCGATAATGCGAATGCCGGATCTACCGCGAGCGAGGAATCCAGATGTAGCAAGATCGTCGCGGACAAGCTTAGGATGCCCAGCGATCCCCTGCCACGGCCGAGCATCAACGAAATGGTGGCGATCATTCCCATCAGTCCGGCCCGAAGTACGCTGGGATCTGGCCCCACAAACCAAATAAACAACCCCAAAAAAGCGATACTCAAGATGGCCGCAGGGATTCTGGGAACGGTAAAAAGTCGCAGGAGCACCAACACCATCGCCCCGAGCAACGCCACATTTGAACCGCTGACCGCGGTCAGATGGCTCAAGCCACTATTTTTCATAGCTGTCGAAAGCTCTTCGCTCTGCCCCGAGCGATCCCCATAAAGCATTCCAGGCAGTAGCCCCTGAGCTTCATGGCTTAGACCTTGCAAGCTGGATGCAAACCGTGTTTTTAGGTAATCGGCGGCGTTAGGATCTTGCGAACTGAGAACTACCGGCTGACTCTGCGCTCGAGCCCACCAGGCAAACGAGCCGTTTGAATCGGTGGCTTGCAGAGCAAGGATTGTTTCAAAGTTATCGGCGGTGACTTCGAGACTGTAGGGCACGCTCAGATACACCTCAATAGGACAGCTAACCCATTGTTCTTCGTGCCAGTATTTGAGTATCTGCGCAGCTCCTTGGCTGACCTCGTCTGCGCCAAGTCTGGGTTGCCCGTCGAAGGCGATGATCACCTTGCGTTGCTGTTCGGCTTCGCCGGGCAATAAACATTCATTGTTCTCAGAGCCGAGCGCGCTGACGCTGATCGCGGCTAAAAGCAATAAGAGCGGCCCGGTAAACCAGGGGGCCGACGAGGGGGAGTCGTGACGCTGGCGCAGTAAAAATGCCAGAATCACGAAGAAGACCACCAGCACCACCAGCATTACTGGCAAGGCCGGTTTCAAATACGCGGTCAGCCACGCCCCTGCGAGCACCCACAGACCCCGAAAATCCGTTTTCATGGGACCACCAGCTCGGTTAGTTCACCCAGTAGTACCGGCCCGATACCGGAGACGGCGTCTAGTTGCTCCACGCTGGTAAAGGGGCCGTTCTTGGTGCGGAAGTCGATGATGCGTTTGGCTAACGCCGGACCGATCCCGGGCAAGGTCATCAGCGTTTGCTCGTCGGCTTGGTTCAAGGAGATCTTCGCGCCGGCGCCGGGGGCTTTCGTAGCTTCGGCCGGAGAGCTGCTGCTGGCACCGGGCAAGATGATTTGTTGCCCGTCGGTGAGTTTGGCCGCCAGATTGAGAAGTTCGGGAGCAGCCTTTTTGCTCATCCCACCGGCCTTATTAATGGCGTCGATGATGCGCGAGCCCTCGGCTAGTTCATACACTCCGGGTTTTTTGACCGCACCGACCACATGCACGGTAATCATGTTGACCGCTTGGGTCGCGGCAGGATGTTGCGGATCGGCGACCAGCGGGATTGCTTCTAATTCTTCGGCTGCCGGTGGTGGAGCAAAAATAATGGAGAAGGCGACCCAAACCAGCACCACAAGCACCAATACGAGCGCGGCCACGCGCGACACGGCGAAGCGCAAACGGGTCGGCCGTGGCGCAAATTTAGAGAAGAAGTCGTGGCGCCCCATGAGCCACAGTTTGCGCCAAAGTTAGTCGTTGGTGCGCTGCGCGGTGTCGGGCTGTGGATTCAGTGGCCCGACGGCCACCGCAAGGACCCCAATCCCGGTATGCGCGGCAAGCACTGCGGGTAAGGATTCGATCTGCACCGGCTCCTCGCTCAGCGAAGCCAGCTCGTTGGCCACCTCGGTGGCCAGTTCCGCGGCCCCAAAATGCATCACTCCGATGCGCACCGGCCCGGCAGCCTTGCTGGCCGCGTCGGTACCCAGCGCTACGAGACGAGCCTGGGCTCGAGCAAAAGAACGCGGCTTTTCAATGGGTTGAATCAGCCCATCATCGATGTGCAGGATTGGTTTAACGTTGAGCAGATTACCAAGCACCGAGGACATCGTGCTGATCCGCCCACCACGGCGTAACTGCTCTAGGCTGGGCACCGCAAAATAGACAGAATTTTGTGTGGCCGAACGCGCGATCTGGGCCAACATTTCGAGCGGCGCACCGGCCTGCCGGGCGGCCAGCACATCGGCGACGGCAAAACCTTGGGGCATCGCTACGGTACGCGTATCGACCACCGTTACCGGCAGCTGAACATCATTTGCTGCCAGCCGGGCGGCGTCCACCGTGCCCGAAAGCTGACCGGACATGTGAATAGAGATAATTGACTCACAACCAGCATCCTGCAACTGCCGGTAAACCCGGGTGAATTCCCCCGGTGCTGGGCGTGAGGTCTTCACCGATTTGCCCATTGCCAGGCCCATCATCAGCGCGTTCAGATCATCACCGTGCACATGGTTGTCGACGATAATGGGGATATTCACGCAGGCGAAGTCGGCGCTTTGCAGCAAACTACTAGGCAGGCAGGCGGCGGAGTCGGTGACCACGCCGATCCGGGTACGCGAAAGCCCACGCGGGGCCAGCCATTTAGGCAGCCAGCCCGCGCGTGGACTCTTTGTGCGTTCGCTCATGGGTTGAGCCTACGGTGCCGGAACCACATTCACGAGCTTCGGCGCACGGACGATCACTTTCAGCGGCTCCTTGCCATCGAGCATGCGGATCACCGTTTCGTGAGCCAGAGCCTGCGCACGCAGATCGTCCTCGGAAATGTCCAGCGGAACTTCTAAGCGCGCGCGGACCTTGCCCTTGATCTGCACCACGGCGGTGACGGTGTCATCAACCAGCAACGACTCGTCAACCTGCGGCCAGGCGCTATTTACGACGCTTGGCTCGTAGCCCAGCTGGGACCACATATCTTCGGCGGTGTATGGCGCAAACATGCTCAGCAGCTGCGCGGTGACCGTCGCCGCCTCGCGTACCGCAGGGTCACTTGCGCCGGCACCGGAATCGATGGTTTTACGCGCCGCGTTGACCAATTCCATGGTCTTGGCGATCACCACGTTAAACTTGCCCGAGTCCAGCAGCTGAGCGGCCTCGTGCACGGTGCGGTGAGTGACCTGACGCAAGGACTTCTCGCCGGTGGTGTAATCCACGCCCTGTGCGCTTTGCACGTCCTGGGCGATACGCCAGGCGCGCGCCAAGAACTTCTGCGAGCCCGATGGGGACACATCGGCCCAGTCCACGTCGTCCTCCGGCGGGGAGGCGAAGATCATCGTCAGACGCACCGCGTCCACACCAAACTTGTCCAGCTGCTCGCCCAAGTCAACACCGTTGCCCAGCGACTTGCTCATCGCCTTGCCACCGTTGAGCACCTGGCCCTGGTTCAGCAGCGCGCTAAATGGTTCGTCCACGTCGATCAAGCCCAGATCAAAAATGACCTTGGTGAAGAAGCGCGAGTAGAGCAGGTGCAAAATCGCGTGCTCCACGCCGCCGACGTACTGGCCTACCGGCATCCAATCGCGCACGGCCTGCGGGTCAAAAGGACCCTCGGTGTAGTGCGGGGAAACAAAACGCAGGAAGTACCAGGAGGAATCGACAAAGGTATCCATGGTGTCGGTGTCACGCTTGGCGGCGCCACCACACTTCGGGCAGTCCACGTTGACCCACTCTTCGACGGCAGCCAGCGGACTGGTGCCCTTCGGAGCGAGCTGCTCGCCGCGCAGGTTATCTGGCAGGCGTACCGGTAGCTGGTCATCGGGAACCGGGACCTCACCGCAGTCGGCGCAGTGAATGATCGGGATCGGGGTACCCCAGAAGCGCTGGCGGGAGAGCAGCCAGTCGCGTAGCCGGTAGTTGATCGTGTGCTCACCGGTGCCAGCGGCCTCAACAATCTCGATCGCCTTCGCGACGGCCTCGGTCTTGGTCAAACCGGAGAGCTCACCGGAGTTGATCAGTTGGCCCTCGCCGGTGGTCGCGGTTCCGGAAACTGCCGGATCCTCTTCACCGGTTTCGACGACCACGCGCACCGGCAGCTCAAAGGTGCGAGCAAAGTCCAAGTCACGCTGGTCGTGCGCGGGCACGGCCATAATTGCACCGGTACCGTAATCGGCCAGCACATAGTCCGCCGCCCAGACCGGCAGCTTCTCGCCAGAGAGTGGATTGATCGCGTAACGACCCAAGAACACGCCGGTCTTCTCACGTTCCGAAGACTGACGTTCGATCTCGGAGAGCGCTTTAACCTGCTCCTGGTATTCTTCCAGGGCGGCGCGGTGCTCATCGGTGACCAGCTCGCCGGCCAGCGCGGCGTCGGCGGCAACAACCATGAAGGTCGCACCGTACAAGGTGTCCGGACGGGTGGTGAAGACCGGGATCTTCACTTCTTCCAACTGATCCTGCGCGGTGATGCCGAAGGTCACCTGGGCGCCCTCGGAACGGCCGATCCAGTTCTTCTGCATCAGCAACACGCGCTCAGGCCAGTGACCCTTGAGCCCGTCCATATCTTCCAGCAGACGATCCGCGTAATCGGTGATCTTGAAGTACCACTGGTTCAGGCTCTTCTTGGTCACCGCGGTGCCACAACGCTCACAGGCACCGTTAACTACCTGCTCATTAGCCAACACGGTCTGGTCCGTCGGGCACCAGTTCACCGGGTGGTCCTTGCGGTAGGCCAAGCCCTTTTCGTAAAACTTATTAAACAGCCACTGGGTCCAGCGGTAGTATTCCGGATCCGAGGTGTGCAACCGGCGATCCCAGTCGGCGGAGATCGCGTAACGCTTGAAGCTCTCCGCCTGGGTGTCAATGTTTTTGTAGGTCCACTCCGCCGGGTGCGCATTGCGCTTAATAGCGGCGTTTTCCGCCGGCAGGCCGAAGGAATCCCAGCCGATCGGATGCATCACGTCATAGCCACGCAACCGCCAGTAACGCGACACCACATCGCCCATAGCAAAAGCCTCGGCGTGACCCATGTGCAGGTCACCGGAGGGGTACGGGAACATATCCAGCACATAGCGACGCTCGCGGCTGCCGTCATCGGCGGGCTTGAACACTTCAAGTTCATCCCATACCGGTAGCCACTTGGACTCGAGGTCCTTAAAATCGTAGGTTCTGGGTTCGTTCGTCGATGATGTCACTGAGCTCTTCTCACACACTTGCGGAAAAATTTCCTGACGGAAAACTTGGTTCGGGTCCAGACACAACAAAAGCCCCCAAATCACCACTCGGGGGTACGGCCAGTGGCCGTGCTTAGCCTAGGTTGCGCTGAAAATGCATACGCCGATTCTATCGCAGTTCAACTCGCAACGGCGCATCCGTGAAATGCTCGCTCCACCACCAGGCCAATGTCATCGCTCACAACCCTCGCGCCGGTGTCCGATGAATTCGCGCACGCTTATCCACAGCCGGCACCCACCATGGCGCCACACCTCGCTACCGGGTCAAGAATAGCTTCATGAACACGCCAGCGCTCATCGCCACCTTGCACACCCTGTGCGCCGCCCCGCTTCAGCTCGGGACGCAGCTCACCGGTGACATGATGCTGCGTTTAGGCTCCCTGACCCTGGCCCTGTTCACCGCCATTGGCCAGCTAGTGCATCAGCATCGCGATCCACGCCTCGTGCTTGCCTACTGCGACCTCGTGGAAAAATTCGCCCAGCAGATCCACCACGAACAACTGGCCACCGCGCTTGATGCGGAGCTCAGCGGCGCACACGCGCTGAGCCTTGAAAGCTTCGATCAGTTGCGCGCCGGCACCTGCATTCTGGAGGGTGAACCGCAACTCGCTGTGGGCCGAACCTGTTACAAATCTGCCGGGGACTTGCTGGCCGCATGGTTAGGACTGAACTATTTCGAGGCACAACGGCGCATCGACGACGCCCACCTGCTCATCGGCCGGCGCACCGCCCAGGGCGAGTCTTGTGAACCACGCATGCCCCAGCTGGCCAGGCTCTATGCCGACTGCGGCGCAAACCGACGCAGCATCACGGTCACCGCCCGCAGACTTGAAAAACTCGAACCCAAAGACACCACCTTCGACGGCACACCGGCGCAGCTCACCGCCAGGGACACCGACGGGCAACTCTTAGAGACCCACGCCGCACGCGCCTTAGCGCAGCTTGGTCCCAATGCCGCCCGCAAGGAGATCAGTACCCGGATCGGGATCTACAAGGAACTGCACTGCGAAAAACAACCACCGGCGCTGGGCCTATTCATCGGCCCGGTCATCGACGGCGTTCATGAATTCACCCTGCGCACCTTGGCCGCCCACGCTCAGGTAATCCGTTCGATCCGCGTGCAATCCGCAGACTGGCGCACCCAAGCGGGCAAGGCCGCACGTCACGCAACCGCAGAGCCTGCCGCTTTCGTTCCTGATCCGTCGCCAGCAACCAAAGCGCAGCAGCCAGTTGCGCATCCCGCGGCAACGCCCAGCACCCCAACATGGTTACAGCCCGAGACCCCGATGCCCGCATGGGCTAAGCCGGCGGACAAGCAATCTGAAGCCGATGGCACCCCGAACTGCACCACGAAGCCCGAACCAACGGGCAATCACGAAGAGACGGTGACTTCCGAGCTGCGCGCACTTAACGCCTTCATGGCCATCCTCACCTCACCTGCCAGCGGAGGCAAAATCAAACCAGTCATTCCACGCATCTTTGTTTACATGTGGCTAAGTGACCTACAGAATCTCGCCGAAGCCCACGCCGTCACCTCAAATGGGGTGCACTTACCGCCTGGAGAACTTCGACGAACGTTAGCCGAAGCCAACATCATTCCGGTTGTCCTAGGCGGCAACAGCCAACCACTAGATCTAGGTCGATCCAGGCGCTATCACGAGGGGTACGTCAGGGCGGCAGTGTTAGCCCGAGATCGCGGCTGCATCGTGCCCGACTGCACTACACCGCCAGATCACGTAGAAATTGATCACTATCAACGCTCGTGGGCCGACGGTGGTACTACCAGCGTGCAGTCCGGGGCAGGATTGTGTCCCGATGGGCACCACAGTCGCCACGTGGATCAAATTAGAATCGTCGACGTCGATGGCCTCCCCCACGTGATCCTGCCAGCGCATCTTGATCCTGAGCAAAAACCTCGGCGCAACACCTATTGGGGAGCCCTGCAATTAGGAGATGCGCCCGATCATGAGGCCGCACCTGTAGCTCCACCCGATCCACCTGGTTCAACTGATCCACCCGGTTCACCCGGTTCACCCGAGGAAAGTTAACCAGCAGACCGTGCCCGCCGACCCCCAATCCCCCACCGGCCGGCACCGAAAAAACGCAGACCCCGAACCCATCGCTCATGGGTTCGAGGTCTGCGTTTGTGCGTGGTGAGGCTGACTAAGCTTTGGTGTCTTCGTCCACCCAGTCAAAGGTGCGAGTCACGGCTTTCTTCCACAGGCGCAGGCTGCGTTCGCGCTCTGCGTCCTCCATCGCCGGCTCCCACCGCTTGTCCTCAGACCAGTTCGATTCCAGTTCGCCAAGGTCCTTCCAGAAGCCCACCGCGAGCCCGGCCGCATAGGCGGCACCCAGTGCGGTGGTTTCGGTGACCTTTGGACGAACCACAGGCACCCCAAGAATGTCGGCCTGGAACTGCATCAATGCCTCGTTGGCCACCATGCCACCGTCGACCTTCAACTCGGTCAGCGGTACCTCGGCGTCGGCGTTGACTGCGTCCAGCACCTCGCGGGTCTGGAATGCGGTAGCTTCCAAGGCGGCACGGGCGATGTGGTTTTTGTTCGCAAAGCGGGTCAAACCCACTATCGCGCCACGTGCTTCGGCCCGCCAATAAGGTGCGAAGAGACCGGAGAAAGCAGGCACGATGTACACGCCACCGTTGTTATCGACCTTGGCTGCCAGCTCTTCAATCTCTGGAGCGGTAGCGATCATGCCGATATTGTCTCGTAGCCACTGCACCAGCGAACCGGCTACCGCGATAGAGCCTTCCAGCGCGTAGACCGGAGCGGCGTCGCCCAGCTTGTAGGCCATCGTGGTCAGCAGCCCGTTGGACGAATGCACGATCTCGGTGCCGGTGTTGAAGATCAAGAAGCAGCCGGTGCCATAGGTGTTTTTCGCGGTACCCGCGGTGAACGCGGCCTGTCCGAAGGTGGCTGCCTGCTGGTCACCTAAAATGCCGGCCACAGGCACTTCTCGCAGCAACTGGTTGCCAGCCACGGTGCCATACACCTCGGAGGAGGAACGGATCTGCGGCATCATCGATACCGGCACACCAAAGTCGGCAAGGATTTCTTCATCCCAGGCCAGGGTCTTCAGGTCCATGAACAAGGTGCGCGAGGCATTGGTTACGTCGGTGACATGCACGCCGCCGTCGATGCCACCGGTCAGGTTCCATAGCACCCAGCTATCGGTGGTGCCGAAGATCAAATCTCCAGCTTCGGCGCGTTCGCGTGCACCTTCAACGTTGTCCAGAATCCACTTGATCTTAGTTCCGGAGAAGTAGGTTGCCAGAGGCAGTCCTACCCGGTCCTTGTAACGATCTACTCCGCCATTGGCAGCCAGTTCGTCAACGATCTCTTGGGTACGGGTATCCTGCCAAACAATCGCGTTGTACACCGGTTCGCCGGTGTTCTTATCCCACACCACGGCGGTTTCACGCTGGTTAGTGATGCCAACTACTTCGATGTCGTGTCGGGTCAGGTTCGCCTTGGATAGCGCCTGGCCGATAACTTCGCGGATGTTGTTCCAGATTTCAGCTGCATCATGCTCAACCCAGCCGGCGGCCGGGAAGATCTGCTCGTGCTCGAGCTGACCGACCGAGACTACCTCGCCGGCGTGATCGAAGACGATGGCTCGGGAACTAGTCGTCCCCTGGTCGATGGCGATAACATATTTTTCACTCATGATTCACATCTCTCTTTCTAGAACAGCAAGCCGGCGCCGACGCCGCCAAGTAGACCACCAATGACAGGACCAACGATCGGAACCCAGGCGTAGGCCCAGTCCGATGATCCCTTGCCCTTGATAGGAAGGATAGCGTGTGCCAGTCGTGGACCGAGGTCACGTGTTGGGTTGATTGCATAACCGGTCGCTCCACCAAGGGATAGACCGATGGCCACCACGAGCAACGCGACCGCTAGCGGGCCAAGCTCATGTGGTGTCTTACCGAAACCGGCAATCACAAAGACGAGCACGAAGGTACCGAAGATTTCGGAGACCACATTCCAGCCGTAGGAGCGGATCGCAGGACCGGTGGCGAATACGCCCAACTGGTTACCGGCGTTCTGCTTGTCGTCGAGGTGCTTTTTGTAAGCCAACCAGGTACCAACGGCACCGAGGAACGCACCCACAAGCTGAGCTAGGAAATAAAGCATGGTGTTGGCGAATGTTTTGGCAACACCGGGGGCATATTCGGCGGCGTCCGGGTTGATCAGCAACCCAAGGGTGACCGCAGGGTTCAGGTGCGCACCGGAAATACCGGCGATCCAGACACCGCAGTAAACACCAAGGCCCCAGCCGAAGCTGATCGCCAGCCAACCGGCGGCGCTACCAAGGGTTCCCTTGAGTGCTACGTTGGCGCATACGCCCGAGCCCATGAGGATGAGAATGAAAGTGCCGGCTAATTCGGCAAGAAACACGTGAGTGGACAACATTGACCTCTTAGTGGTTTCGAAAGCCGGCGGCAACCTACCGCCGGCCGGTGCAGGTTACGCGAGGATGACCCCATGGCTTTCTGCAAGGACCGAGAGCGAATGGTCGATCTCGGCTGCGGTCTGGGTCTGATCCCAGCCCATTGGTTCCGCGAGGTGCGAGGCGACCTCGGTGACCAAATCTTTGGTGACCAACCCGCGGAAGGCGAGGTTGGTGCGGCGAATAAACACGTCGATCAAGCGGCCGACCTGTTCGTGCGCGACCAGGTAGGAAAGTTCCTGAACGGACAGTTCGCTGCTGTGCGTCAGCAGCTCTTCGTGCTCGCCAACTTCAGCAAGCACCCGATCCGCTCCGGTGCCATAACGCTCGAGCAGGACGCGTAGCCGCGCATGCGGAGCACGATCCTCACGGGCCGCGTACCAGGCGGCCAGCTGGCCCTCATTGGTGGGGAAGTTTTTGCCGCCGCCAATAGCCACACCTTGCGTGCTGTGCTTTTCACTCTCGCCAAGGAAGGCCAATGCCTTGCCTCCGAGGTTTTCAGCCAGCGCGCGGAAGGTGGTCCATTTGCCACCGATCAGTGAAAGCATCATGGTGGAATCGGTCAGCCGGGTTTCCTTCACCTGGTAATCACGGGAGACGAAGCCCGGGGCGGTGTCGTCGTGGTTCGGTAGTGGACGCACACCGGAGAACTTGTAGACGATCTGCTCTTCACTCACGGAAATCCGCGGGAACACCTGGCCGATCAAATCGAAGAAGTACGCGACTTCCTCGTCGGTGCACACCGCTGGTTCACGCATGTCGTGTTCCAGGTCGGTGGTTCCCACCAGTACCCGGCCAAGCATTGGGTAGATCAGTACGATGCGACCGTCTTCGTTTTCGAAGAAGATTTCACGTCCTCCGGTCGCCGCCAGCAGCTCTGGGTGATCAAGCACGATGTGTGAGCCCTTGGTGCCACCGGTCCATTTGGTGTTTTTACCAAGCTCGGCGTTGGTCAGATCCACCCAGGCGCCGGTGGCGTTGATGATGACCTCGGCTTCAAAGTCGAACTGTTCGCCGGTCAGGACGTCGCGTAGCGTCGCGGTGCCGTCGGTGACGGTGGTTAGCTCCACGTAGTTGCTAGCGCGCGCCTGATCGCTGGCACCCAGACCGTCGCGCAGTACGTCGAGGGTTAGGCGTTCGGGATTGTGCACCGACGCGTCGAAGTAGGTGGCGGTGTATTTGACGTCCTCGCGCAGTTCGGGCAGATCCTTGCGGGCCGCCTTGGTGCCTTTAAAATTGTGCCATGGGGTGTTGCGTCCGCCGATGCCGGCGAACACGTCGTACATGATCAATCCGGCTTTAATGAGCGCCGCACCGCGCTCGGTCGGCTTGCCGGACTTGTGAGTTAAGAAACGCATCGGCGCGCTGAGCATGCCGGAGAACGTGGAAAAAATCGGGATCGTGGTCTGCAATGGCTTCACGTAGTGTGGAGCGATCTCCAGCAACGAGTTGCGTTCCTGGACCGATTCGTGGACGAGGCGAAATTCACCGTTTTCGAGGTAACGGATCCCACCGTGGATCATATGTGAGCTTGCCCCGGAGGCTCCTTGGCAGTAGTCGCCGCGCTCCACCAGTGCCACATCGATTCCCTGCATCGCGAGGTAGCGGAAAGTCGCCACACCGTTGATGCCACCGCCGACAACGAGCACCCGCGCCTTTGGCCGTGCACGTAGTTGCTCTAGCTGGTCCCGATTCACGATTGCATGCCCCTTTTTTGACTGTTGGTGTCTGTCAACAGTTAGTCTTGTCACCATGGAACAAAACGGTCAAACGAAATGCACAAACGTGCAGAAATGGTCTGATTGATGCAGATATCCCCCGGGAACGGTCCCTATAAACTGCCAAATCCTGACACATCCGTGCATACGAACCCCAAAGCCAAGGACGCCTTACGCGCCGCACAGTTGTATTACCTGCAGGACATCAAGATGGAAGTGATCGCCCGTGAACTTGGCGTTTCCCGATCCACGGTCTCTCGCCTGCTCGCCCACGCCAAACGCACCGGAATGGTCTCGGTGAAGATCAACCCCTCGGCTAACCTGTCGGCATTAGTCAGTAACCAGTTAGCCGAAAAATACGGGATCAACGTGCATCTAGTACCCACCGACGGGTCGATGGATGACACCGAACTGCTCCAACGTGTCTCGGCACATGCCGCCTATCTGCTGGGCACGATCGTGTCCTCCTCAATGACCATCGGTGTCGCCTGGGGCCAAACCATGCAGGCCGTCTCCGCGGCACTGACCGGCCACCCCACCCACGACTCGGTGGTCGTGCAACTAAACGGGGCGGCCAACCCGGTCTCCAGCGGGGTGCGCTACGCCAGCGAAATCCTGACCCGCTTCGGCCAAGCCTTTACCGCCCGCACCGAACAGTTCCCGGTCCCGGCATTTTTCGACAAGGCCAGCACCCGCGAGGCGATGTGGCAGGAAACCTCCATACATCGTGTGCTGAATATCCAACGCGAAATGAATTTGGCGGTCTTCTCCCTGGGAGCGGCCAACTCAAACCTCGCCTCGCAGGTGTACCGCGGCGGTTACCTCAGTAAGGCCGAGACAAGACAGCTCAGTGAGATGGGTGTAGTAGGCGACGTGGCGACGGTCTTTTTCGACAAAAACGGCGACGACGCGCACATTGAAATCAACGCTCGAGCCACCGGCCCCACCTTGGCAGAACTACGCAAGGTCCCAAGGCGCTTCTGTGTGGTCTCGGGACGCGGCAAATTACAAGCCGTCCGCGGGGCACTGAATGGCAAGCTGATCACCGAGCTGGTCATCGACGAGGGCACCGCGCTGGCGTTGCTCGACGGGTAGGGTTAAATACATGACGCCACGCACCCAACTGGTCACCACCCATACCCTGCACGGATCCACCACCAAGGTCTACAGTTACCCGGCCAGCGGGCAGCCAAGCGCCGGAACGATTTTTGCGATCCACGGTTTTCGTGGCGATCATCATGGGCTGCAACGCATCGTGGACCAGCTGTCGCAATACACCATCATCGTGCCCGATCTACCTGGTTTCGGCTCCTCCAGCTCAATGGACCTACCCCATGACGTCGACGGATACGCGACGGCCTTGTCCACGTTGGCCGACGAGTTCGCCCTGCCTTCCAACGCCATCTTGCTCGGACATTCTTTTGGCTCGCTGGTGGCCGCCAAACTGGCTACCGAACGCGACTTTTCCAGGCTTGTGCTGCTGAACCCGATCTCCGAGCTGGCGTTGGATTCCTCGCAGGCACTGATGGCCAAACTCACCGGATTTTACTACGAGGTCTGCGCAAAACTTCCCGAACGCCTCGGTTCTGCGGTTCTGCGCTCGGAGTTATTCTCCGACGCAATGAGCGTGGTGATGACCAAGAGTAAAGACCGCGCCATGCGCCAGTATGTGCGCGAACAGCACCGCGCCTACTTTGGTGGCTTTCATTCACGAGTAACCCTTGCGCAGGCATATCAGGCATCTATCGCGCACACCGTGGGCGAATACAGCGCAGATATTCACATTCCGGTACTCCTGGTCGGCGGCATGCTCGACGAGTTAGGCACCCCGGAAACCCAAGAGAAGCTCCGTGCAAGCTTTGGCGACGCGCGGCTAGTCATGCTGGAGAACGTCGGACACCTGATTCACTACGAAAAGGCCGGCGACACCGCGGCGGCGATCGACAAATTTCTGCAGCAATTGCCGGACTAATCTTGGGCTAAAGCACCCCGTCGGGATCCACCGCGATGTTCACTACCGGATCTTTAGCCGCGGACATCCGCGCCCGCAAAGCTCGCAGCGAGGTGGTAACTAGGTGGCCGTCGGCGTAGGAAAAGAACAGCACGTAGCGGTGTTCGATCGGCGGGCCATCAATAATCGTCGGACCGTGCACCGCCAGCTTTTCACGCAGTTGCGGTGCCATGGCAGCGATTAACCGTTCGGCCCCGGGACCGGAGACCACGGCGCTTCGTACCGCCGGAGGCAGTCCCAGTTCACGACGCTCTCCCAGTTCACGCTCGGCAAAACTTGCCGGGTCATAACGCACCAGTGCCGCGCCGGCCGGGCTCGGCGTGCCGGTCAGCACCACTACCCCATCGTGCGAGGCCAACGAGGCGGCGCTAAACCAGCGGCTGAGCACCTCCTCGGTATTACGAAGCGAGTCATGGGCCATCATTTTGTCCGCGTCCAGTAGCAGCACGGCACTGTATCCTCCGTCCACCACCGGCTCCACCCCGGGGGTTGCTACCACCAGCGCGGGTTTGCGCTCCAGCCGGCGCACCGGTTTGGCCCCGGTAGAAGAGATGACCGGCACCTTGGCAAACGCCTGACCCAACTCGTCCGCGGTACGATCCGCGCCAATGCTTGCCGCGCGGATCCGTGGCGAATTACATTCGGCACAACGGTATTCGCGATACTGTTCGCCACACCATTTGCAGGAAATATGGTGGGTTGACCCGCCAAGTTGTAACGGACCCTGACAGGCCGGGCAGCGGGCCAACGTTCGGCAGTCCTGACAGGCCAGCGCGGGCATAAAACCGGTGCGCGCCACTTGCACCAGCACCGGCCCGGTTTCCAGTGCCTTGCTTGCTTCACGCCAGGCGAGCGACGGGATCCGAGCACGGGCAAGCACCGGGTCACGTTCCATTTCAAAGTCATTGGTGGTAGCCACCACGCGCGGGGTCTGCGCGCGCAGCACCGCCCGGGGCACCTTGAGCTCCGTGGCCCATCCGGTAGCCACCAGGCGCTGGGCTTCGACCGAACGCGAAGGTGAGGCAATGAGCAGCGAGCAATCGCTATGGGTGCTGCGCAACAACGCCACCTCACGCGCATGCTGGTACGGCGCGCGCTGTTCGCGGTGGGATTGATCTGCATCTTGCCAGAGCACGATCAGCCCCAACTGCGGTATGTGGCACTGCGCGGCGGATCGGGTGCCGATGACGATCTGCACCTGCCCGCCGATGGCGCGCAGGAAATTTCGGTACCGTGGGGTCGGCCCATCGTCGGCCTGCAGCCGCGCATAACTGTCTTTACCGAAGTGCTCGTCTAAGTGTTCGGCCAGTCGAGCCAGATCACTGGCGTCGGGCACCAGCAGGAGCACGCGCTGCCCGCGGGCCAACACCGGACGGCAGGCATCAAGCAAAAATCCGGGCCACGAGCCATAAAAGTTCGGCACCCAGGTGGCTACCGCGCGCAGCGTATCCCCGTTGGCCCAGGCTTGGAGCGCCTCGGGACCCAGCTCGTAATGTTCGAGCTGATTTGGATGCTCAGGCAGCGTGGGGGCTACCTCTTGCAGTTCTTCCTTTTCGGCCTTGGCCGCGCGTGCCGGGACGGCTAGGCGTACCACATCCCAGACGGTGCCGGCATAACGCTGTGCTACTAGTTCGGCGACTTCATAAACCTCGCGGTGCAGCACCACCTTGTCGCTGACCAGTTTAGACAGTGTCTTGAGCTTGATCGGCGAGGCGTAGTCTTCAAGCACCTCGGTGATAAAGCCAGGCAGTTGTTGCGCCCCAAAAGGCACCTTCACGCGTGTGCCGGCCACCGCGGTGGACAGCATTGACTCGGGCACCTGATAGTCGAAGAGCCGGTCCAGATGTGGCAGGGAAGAATCAATCAGCACCCGAGCAACCCGCTTGATACGGGCCGGCACGGGTGCTGATATGAGGGCGTCTTGCTGCACGCTAGGTCCTAGGCGTTAAACCAGCTGCGCAGCGCATCCACGCGGTCGGTACGCTCCCAGGTGAAGTCGGTGTCGTCACGTCCGAAGTGGCCGTGCGCGGCGGTTTTACGGTAGATCGGACGCAACAAATCCAGGTCTTCGATGATGCCCAGTGGGCGCAGGTCAAAGATTTCGTTGATGGCGCGGGTGATTTTGGCCGGTTCTACGGTTTCGGTGCCGAAGGTCTCCACATACAGACCCACCGGGCGAGCCACGCCGATGGCGTAGGCAACCTGAACCTCGGCGCGGCGAGCAAGCCCCGCGGCGACCACATTCTTCGCTACCCAACGCATCGCGTAGGCGGCCGAACGGTCAACCTTGGAAGGGTCCTTGCCGGAGAACGCGCCGCCACCGTGGCGGGCGAAGCCGCCGTAGGTGTCCACGATGATTTTGCGTCCGGTGAGCCCGGCATCGCCTACCGGTCCGCCGATCACAAAAGGACCCGAAGGGTTCAGGATCACGTTGGTGGCTGAGGTGTCCAGATTGGAACGCTCAAGAATCGGGGTGACAACCTCTTCGAGCAGGTCTGCCTTCAAGGTCGCCAACTCGTATTCCGAGGCGTGCTGGCTGGAAACGACCACGGTGTCGATGGAGACCGGAGTGTCCCCGTCATAACCGATAGTGACCTGAGTCTTGCCGTCCGGACGCAGCAGCGGCATGCGTCCATTCTTGCGCACCTGGGTCAGTCGCTCGGACAGACGGTGAGCCAAGAAGATCGGGGTAGGCATCAGCGAATCGGTTTCATCCGAGGCGTAGCCAAACATCAGGCCCTGGTCGCCGGCGCCCTGCATATCGCGGGGGTCCTTGGCGGTACCTTCACGCGCTTCCAGCGAGTTGAATACGCCGTCGTGGATTTCCTGGGACTGCTGTCCGATCGAGACCGACACACCACAGCGCGCCCCGTCAAAGCCGTTGGCCGAGGAGTCGTAGCCGATGTCCAGGATGGTACTGCGCACGATCTCGGGGATCTCTACGTAGCCGTTGGTGGTCACCTCGCCGGCCACATGCACCAGTCCGGTGGTGGTCAGCGTTTCGACGGCGACCTTAGAGTTCGGGTCCTGCGCCAGCATGGCATCGAGGATCGCATCCGAGATCTGGTCGCAAATTTTGTCTGGGTGTCCCTCGGTAACGGATTCCGAGGTGAAAAGACGAAGTTCGGGGGTAGTTGAAGTCACCTTTTTACTCTATCTGGTCTGACCGACCGATTGGCTTTAGTTGCGACGTTACGTGACCAAACACCATATGGTGCGGCTCACTTTGTGACGTGCGGATGTCCGATTATTGCGCTGGCGATCTGCTCTATGACCACCCGGGCCACCTCGAGTTTGCTTCCCGTAGCCTGCACACTCGGAGCCTGCGAGGCAAACAGCACCTGAATGCTGTTGGTGTCTTGTCCAAAGGCAAGCTGCGCGCCCACCTCGTTGACCACGAGCATTTCGCAGCCCTTACGCGCCAACTTCGAGCGCCCGTAGTCCAGCACGCTGCCCTGCTCGTCACCGGTTTCGGCGGCGAACCCGACGATCAGTGAGGGCAGCGTCGCATCCTGGGCACGTGCCTGCACAATCTCGGCCAGAATGTCTGGATTGCGCACCAAGGTGATCACCGGAGCGGAGTGTTCGTCGCGCTTTTTAATCTTCGAATTTTCGATGTTTGCCGGGCGGAAGTCGGCCACCGCGGCGTTCATGATCAGCACATCGTGACCTGGAGCCTCGGCGAACACCGCCGCGCGCAGCTCTAACGCGCTCGATGCATGCACCAGACGCACCCCAGCCGGTGGGGCAACTTCGAGGTGAGTGGCCAGCAACGTCACCTCGGCGCCAGCATCACGGGCGGCCTGCGCCAGTGCCACGCCTTGGCGGCCGGAGGAACGGTTACCCAAGAAGCGCACCGGGTCCAAAGGCTCGCGAGTACCACCAGCGGTGATCAACACTCGCTGGCCGGCCAGGATCGGGGTGCTGAGCAACGGGGTAATCTGCGCAAAAATATCTTCGGGTTCTGGAAGTCGTCCCGGTCCGGAGTCTTTTCCGGTCAACCGCCCGCTAGCCGGTTCGATGATGGTCACCCCACGTGAGCGCAAGGTGGCCACGTTGGCGCGGGTGGCCTCGTGTTGCCACATTTCGGTGTGCATTGCCGGGGCCATCACTACCGGGGCCCGGGTCGCTAGCAGCGTGCCGGTCAACAAATCATCGGCGATCCCCGCCGCCGCCTTGGCCATCAGGTCCGCCGTCGCTGGCACGATCAGCACCAGGTCGGCTTGCTGACCTAAGCGCACGTGGTTCACCGATTCGACCGCGTCAAAAACGTTGGAGGTCACGCGATTGCCCGACAGGGCTTCCCAGGTGGCGTTGCCAACGAAGTTTTCGACCTTCGCAGTCGGGATGACGTCGACGTGATGCCCGGCCTCTTTGAGCAGGCGCAGCAACAACACGGACTTGTAGGCGGCGATCCCAGCCGAGACGCCCAAAACGATACGCAACACGCGAAATATCCTTTGGTGATTTATTACCTGGTGGTTAAAGAAAAAAGATGGCGCCCGATCGGGGCGCCATCTCTCATATTAGTCTTCGGTAACTTCAGCCCGAGTGACCTTGAGCAGCTGGCTGTCCAGTTCGCGCAATGCGATGGTCAGTGGCTTTTCGTTCAACTTGGTCTCAACCAATGGACCAACATACTCGAACAGGCCTTCATTTAGCTGCGCGTAGTAAGCGTTGATCTGACGTGCGCGCTTTGATGCGTTGAGCACCAGCGCGTACTTCGAGTCGTTGGTCTCAAGCAACGAGTCGATCGATGGGTTAATGATTCCCTCTAGATTGGACACAGGACTCCCTTTAGTCATTCTTCAGGCCCATAAGGGCCACAAGCTCTTCGGCGGCGCGTGAAACATCATCGTTAACGATGGTGACATCGAATTCTGATTCCGCCGCAAGTTCTAGTTTAGCGGTTTCTAGGCGACGCTGCTGCTCCTGGGCCGTTTCGGTCCCACGACCGATCAGTCGGCGCACCAATTCATCCCACGTTGGCGGGGCCAAAAAGACAAACTTTGCCTCAGGCAACGTCTCTTTAACCTGTCGTGCACCCTGCAGATCGATCTCCAGCAGGACCTTCTTGCCATTGGCCACCGCGTCGTCAACCGTGGAACGAATGGTCCCGTAGCTATTCTGCCCGTGCACCACAGCCCATTCCAACATGTCACCGCCATCGACCAGTTGATGGAACTTTTCAGGCCCGACGAAGAAGTAATGAACCCCATCCTCTTCGCCTGGCCGTGGGTCTCGGGTTGTAGCCGAGACCGAAAGCCAGACATCAGGATAGTTATCTCGGATGTAGGTGGAGACGGTGCCCTTACCTACGGCCGTGGGGCCGGCTAGAACAGTTACCGACGCAGCGGTCATTGACTACACTTTCGTTTTTGGTGGCGATTGCTTGAAGTGTTCGGTGATCGCCGTGCGCTGCTTGCGGCCTAAACCGCGCAAGCGACGCGAAGGGGAAATGCCAAGACGTTCCAGCAGGTTTGCTGCACGAACTTCGCCAACACCCGGCACCGATTCCAGAAGGTCCATGACACGCATGCGTCCCACAGCCTCGTCTTCGTATACCAAGTCTAGTACCTCCGTGATGGAGATCTTGCCGGTACTGAACTGGGCTTTAAGTTCTGCACGGCGTGTGCGAGCTGCCAATGCCTTGGCACGAGCCCGAATACGGTCTTCGTCTGAGAGTTCTCGCAGTACCATCGTTCAGCCATCCTTCATGTGTAGTGGACTAAGGCTATGAGAGTGAACATAGCGATCAAACGCGCATTTTGCAAGAGTAATCGCGTTGTGGCTACCAGAAACTGTAGTAGCCACAACGCGATTGCGCTAGTTATTTAGCCCGCGGCCAATAATTCATCACGAACTTGCGCTGCTTTCGCCCGCAAGGCGTTTACACTTGGCCCCACCTTGAGGATGTCCCGGCTGCTGGTACCCAGTACTTGTGAATAGCTACCGGCAAATGCGGCGGCGATATCACGTGCCGTGGCCCCTTGGGCACCGAGCCCAGGGGTGAGCAATGGCGCCTTCGTTGCACTCAGATCGATGCCCAGTTTCGCCGGTGCATCGCCAATGGTTGCGCCTACCACCAGACCCACGTGGCCCATATCTTCAGCGCCCGCATTTTCTGCGGTGACTTGGTCAATAATCGATTTTGCAACCGACTTTTCACCGCCAACGTGCTGCACAGAGGGCCCTTCAGGGTTCGAGGTGAGCCCCAAAACGAACACTCCACGACCGGTCTGCGCGGCCAGATCAATGGCCGGACGAAGCGACTCATAACCGAGGTACGGACTGAGCGTCACCGCGTCCGAAGCCAGCGGTGAAGCATCGTCCAACCACGCCGTGGCATAGGCCGCCATGGTCGAACCAATGTCGCCACGCTTAGCATCTGCGAGGGTTAATATTCCCGCAGATTTTGCCAAGCTGAGAGTTTCCTCCAAAACCGCAAATCCTGCGGACCCGAAGCGCTCATACAACGCGACCTGAGGCTTCAAAATTGCTGCCACACCAACCATGGCTTCCACCACGGTCAGTGAGAAAGATCGCACCCCAGCGGGGCTGTTTTCCAGCCCCCACGCTTGAAGCAACGCCGGGTGCGGGTCAATTCCCACACACAGCGGCCCGGAGGCCTCCATCGCCGCCCGAAGACGGGTTCCGAAGTTAGGCATTACGCGCACCGCGCAGGTTCTGATCGTGCACCTGCAAGCTGGTGACATCCCACTCGTACTCACGTAGCGCGTCGATGGCCTGCACGCAGGCACCAAACTCGGCGACGGTAGTGATAATTGGGGTGCCCACCGACACCGCGGCGGCGCGGATCTCGTAGCCGTCCCCGCGTGCCTCGGAGCCGGTTGGGGTGTTCAAGATCAGGCCGATCTGCCCGGCGTTGATCAGATCAACGATGGACTCGCCGCCCTCATGGACCTTGCCGACCACCTGGGTCGGGATGCCATTGCGGCGCAGTACCTCTGCGGTACCACCGGTGGACAGGATCTCAAATCCGTTGTCCGCCAGGTGCTTGACCGGGATCACGATGGAGCGCTTGTCACGGTTGGTCACCGAAACAAATACCTTGCCGCCGGTAGGCAGCGGGTTGTTCGCCGCCGCCTGGGACTTGGCGAAGGCGGTATCAAAGTACTTGTCGATACCCATGACCTCACCGGTGGAGCGCATCTCTGGGCCGAGCAGCGAGTCGACGACCTTGCCCTCCGGGGTGCGGAAGCGAGCGAAGGGAAGCACCGCTTCCTTCACCGCGATCGGCGCCGAATCTGGCAGGTGAGTGCCATCTCCGGTAGCCGGCAGGGAGCTGCCGCGCAGCTCGGCGATGGTGTGTCCCACGCCGATCAATGCCGCAACCTTGGCCAGCTGTACGCCGGTAGCCTTCGAGGTGAATGGCACGGTGCGGCTGGCGCGTGGGTTCGCTTCGATCACGTAGAGAATATCTGAGGCGAGCGCGAACTGGATGTTGATCAGACCGCGGACGCCCACACCGTCGGCGATGGCGCGCGTGGCGGCTGCCACGCGGTCACGCACGTCTGGGCCCAGGGTGATCGGAGGCAAGGTGCAGGCCGAGTCGCCGGAGTGAATGCCGGCCTCCTCGATGTGCTCCATGATGCCGCCGACGTACAGGTCGGTGCCGTCGAACAGGGCGTCCACGTCGATCTCGATGGCGTCTTCCAGGAAGCGGTCCACTAGCACCGGGTGGTCCACGGTGATTTCGGTGGCGTTGGCGATGTAGCGTTCCAGGTGCGCCTCGTCGTAGACGATCTCCATACCGCGTCCGCCCAGCACGTAGGAAGGGCGCACCAAGACCGGGTAGCCGATCGAGTCGGCGATCTTCTTCGCGTCGGCGAAGGACACCGCGGTGCCGTTCTTCGGGGCGATCAGCCCGGCGTTATCCAACACCTGCTGGAAGGCGCCACGGTGCTCGGCGAGGTCGATGGCCTCCGGGGAGGTACCCAGGATTGGCACGCCGGCTGCCTTCAACTCGGCTGCGAGCTTCAGCGGGGTCTGACCGCCAAGCTGCACGAACACCCCGAGTACTCCGCCGGTCGCTTCTTCCGCGTGGATGATTTCCAGCACGTCTTCCAAGGTCAGCGGCTCAAAGTAGAGACGATCGGAAATGTCATAGTCGGTAGACACGGTTTCCGGGTTGCAGTTGATCATCACGGTGTCGTGGCCTGCTTCTCGCAAGGCCATCACCGCGTGCACGCAGGAGTAATCAAATTCGATGCCCTGGCCGATCCGGTTTGGGCCGGAACCCAGGATGATTACCGAGGGCTTCTCGTGGGCGACAACCTCGGTCTCTTCGTCGTAGGTCGAGTACATGTACGGGGTGAACGCCTCGAACTCGGCCGCGCAGGTGTCCACGGTCTTGAAGACCGGGCGCACACCCAACGCGTGACGGATTCCGCGGATGACCGCTTCAGGCTTACCGGTCAGCGCCGCGATCTGCGCGTCGGAGAAACCGTGGCGCTTCGCTTCGCGCAAGACCTCTTCGGACAGGTCCTTATTCGCCGCAATCATTTGTGCGGTCTCGTTGATCAGGGCCAGCTGATCCAGGTACCACGGGTCGATCGCGGTGGTTTCAAAGAGCTTTTCGATGGAGACCCCGGAGAACAGCAGACGCTGCACTAGCGAGAGGCGCTCGGTGGAGCCCTTCACGATCGAGGCCAGCACCGCCTCATGCTCTTCTTCCGGAATCGGCTCGAAGGAAAGCTCCGAGCCCTTCTGCTCGAGCGAACGCAACGCCTTCTGCAGGGCCTCGGTGAAGTTGCGGCCCAGCGCCATCGCCTCGCCCACGGACTTCATGGTGGTGGTCAGCGTCTTATCGGCTGCCGGGAACTTCTCGAAGGCAAAGCGTGGGACCTTGACGACCACATAGTCCAGCGCCGGTTCGAAGGAGGCCGGGGTCTTCTGCGTGATGTCGTTTGGAATCTCGTCCAGGGTGTAACCCAGCGAGAGCTTGGTGGCGATCTTCGCGATCGCAAAGCCGGTGGCCTTGGAGGCCAGCGCCGAGGAACGCGAGACGCGTGGGTTCATCTCGATGACAACCACTCGTCCGGTGTCCGGTTCGATCGCGAACTGAATGTTACAGCCGCCGGTGTCCACGCCCACCTCGCGGATGACCGCGATGGAGATGTCACGCAGGTTCTGGTATTCGCGGTCGGTCAGCGTCATCGCCGGGGCGACGGTGATCGAGTCGCCGGTGTGCACGCCGACCGGGTCGAAGTTTTCGATCGAACACACGACGACGACGTTGTCGTTCTTGTCGCGCATCATTTCCAGCTCGTATTCCTTCCACCCCAGGATGGACTCCTCCAGGAGCACCTCGGTGGTCGGCGAGTACTGCAGGCCCGCTCCGGCGATACGGCGCAGATCCTCGGCGTCATAAGCCATGCCCGAGCCAAGTCCACCCATGGTGAACGAAGGGCGCACTACCACCGGGTAGTTCAGAATCTCGACGGCGGCAAAAGCCTCCTCCAGCGTGTGCACGATCTGTGACTTCGCCGATTCGGCGCCACAGCGCTCCACGACGCCCTTGAACTTCTCGCGGTCCTCGCCCAGCTCGATGGCCTCGATATTCGCGCCGATCAGCTCGACGTTGTACTTTTCAAGCACGCCTGCCTTGTCCAGTGCGATGGCGGTGTTCAGTGCGGTCTGCCCGCCCAGGGTCGGCAGGATCGCGTCGGGGCGTTCCTTGGCGATGATCTTCTCCACGACCTCCGGGGTGATCGGCTCGATGTAGGTGGCATCGGCGAATTCCGGGTCGGTCATGATGGTGGCCGGGTTGGAATTCACCAGGATGACCCGCAGGCCCTCCTCCTTGAGCACCCGCAGTGCCTGGGTGCCGGAGTAATCAAATTCGGCCGCCTGGCCGATGACGATCGGGCCCGAACCGATGACGAGTACTGAGGTGAGATCGGTGCGCTTAGGCATTACTTGCTGTCCTTATCTGCGGCGGAATCCATCGCGGAAACGAAACGGTCAAAGAGGTAGGCGGCATCGTGGGGACCCGATGCTGCCTCCGGGTGGTACTGCACGGAGAAGGCCGGGATGTCCAGGCAGGACAGGCCCTCCACCACGTGGTCGTTCAGCGAGAAGTGCGAGACTTCCACCTTGCCGAAGCGTTCCACCGGTGCGGTGACGGCGCCTTCAAGCGGTGCGTCGACGGCGAAGCCGTGGTTCTGGCTGGTGATCTCCACCCGGCCGGTGGACTTGTCCATGACCGGCTGGTTGATTCCACGGTGTCCGAAGCGCAGCTTGTAGGTGTCAAAACCCAGTGCGCGGCCTAGGATCTGGTTGCCGAAGCAGATGCCGAAGTATGGCATGCCGGCGTCGAGTACCTCGCGAACCAGTTCCACCTGTGCGGTAGCTGCCGCCGGGTCACCGGGGCCGTTGGAGAAGAACACTCCGGTGGCGCCGGTGGCCTTAATTTCTTCCAGTGTCGCGTTGTACGGCAAAACGTGTACGCGCAGGCCACGCTCGGCCAGACGGTGCGGGGTCATCGACTTCATGCCCAGGTCCACGGCGGCCACGGTGTGCAGTGGTGCGCCACTAAATCCGTGATCGGCCGGTTCCACGGTATACGCGGTAGCTACCGAAACCTCGGCGGAGATGTTCCGTCCGGCCATGGCTGGCTGCGCCTTGACGGCGGCGATCAGTTCGGTCTCGGGCTGTGCGGCGGCCTCACCGGAGAAGATGCCGGACTTCATTGCCCCGGCGTCGCGCAGGTGACGGGTCAGCGCGCGGGTATCCACGTTGCGGATACCGACGATGCCGTATTCGACCAGGTCTTCATCCAAGGTGCGTTCGCTGCGCCAGTTGCTGGGGCGTCGGGCCGCGTCGCGCACCACATAGCCGGCCGGCCACATCCGAGTGGACTCCGGGTCTTCGCTGTTCACGCCGGTGTTTCCCACGTGTGGGAAGGTCTGCACGACGATCTGGTGCGCGTAGGAAGGGTCGGTCAATGTTTCCTGGTACCCGGTCATTCCGGTGGTGAACACTGCTTCGCCAAGGCTTGTGCCTACGGCGCCGTAGCTACGTCCACGGAAGATGCGGCCATCTTCGAGTACCAACACTGCTGGTAGGTTGCTCAGGGAATTCACTTAGTTTGTCTCCTGCTCGGCCGCGTCGGCTTGGTGCGACGCCAGCAACTGATAAATCTTTGCGGTGTCCTCGTGGTAGCGAGGACGGAATCCGGTATCGAAGGTGAAATCATCCTTCGTCCAGGTGATCACGATCAGCCCGTCACGTTCGACGAACTTGCCGACCATGCCGGCGGACCGGGCCACCTTCACAAACGCGTTCCACGGAATGTGCAGGTCGGTGGTGCCCGGACGGAGCAGATGCACCCCGCCGCTACCCAGTTCCAAGGTGGCGTTCGAACGCACTCCGAGCTGATGGACGGCGATCCGATCCAACCAGTCTTCATACCGGGTGGTGGCCACGTACATGCCGGTGAACTGGTGTTCAGGCTCATCGTCGAACCCGGCATAAGGCGCCGGAATGCCCGACTGTCGTCGTTTCATATTGCGCCAGCCGATCAGGATCAGCGCACAAAAAAGTACCACGATCCCGATGGTGACCAGCACGCTGGTGAGCTCCCCGCTAGTCATTAGCCACCCGCGGGGTAGCCAGCGCACCGTCGAGCACGGTGGGGTGACCGTGGAAGAAGGTGGCGCGCACCGCACCTGGCAGCTCCATCCCGGCAAACGGTGAGTTGCGCCCCTTGGTGGCCATCGTGAACGGGTCCACGATCCAGCGTGCCGCCGGGTCCACTAAGGTCAGGTTGGCCGGTTCACCTACGGCGATCGGGCGGCCCTGATCTGCTAGGCTGCCGATCTTCGCCGGGGTGAACGAGGTAATCCGCGCCACGTCGGCCCAGGAAAGCAGCCCGGTCTGAACCAGCGTGTGCTGCACGATGGACAGCGCGGTTTCCAACCCGGTCATGCCCATGGCCGCGACACCCCATTCGCAGTCCTTCGCTTCGCTCGGGTGCGGGGCGTGGTCGGTGCCGATCACGTCGATGGTGCCATCGGCGACGCCCGCGCGCAGCGCCAGCACATCTTCTTCGCGGCGCAGCGGCGGGTTGACCTTGTACACCGGATCAAAGGTTTTCACCTTTTCGTCGGTCAGCAACAGGTGGTGTGGGGTGACCTCGGCGGTGACGGCGATGCCGCGCGCCTTGGCCCAGCGGATAATCTCCACCGATCCGGCGGTTGACACGTGGCACACGTGCAAGCGTGCGCCGACATGTTCTGCCAGCAGCACGTCGCGGGCGATGATCGATTCTTCGGCGACTGCCGGCCAGCCGGTCATGCCGAGCACCGCGGACACCTCGCCCTCGTTCATTTGGGCGCCCTCGGTGAGCCGTGGTTCTTGGGCGTGCTGGGCGATCACCCCGTCGAAGGCCTTCACATATTCCAGCGCACGGCGCATCAGCAGCGGATCGGAGACACAGATCCCGTCATCTGAGAACATCCGCACTTTCGCGCGGGAATCTGCCATCGCGCCGATTTCGGAGAGCTGCTGCCCGCCCAGTCCTACGGTCACCGCACCGACCGGGCGAACATCCACCCAGCCAGCCTTGCGGCCCAGCTCGTAAACCTGCTCGACGACGCCGGCGTTATCTGCCACCGGGGTGGAATTGGCCATCGCGTGCACCGCGGTGTAACCGCCGCGAGCCGCGGCCTGGGAACCGGTTTCCACGGTTTCGGCATCTTCACGGCCCGGTTCGCGCAGGTGCGTATGCGGGTCAACGAGCCCCGGCAGCAATACCAGCCCGGCGGCTTCGATCACCGTAGCCTCGGCGTCGCTGAGCTCGCCGAGCTGTGCGATCTTGCCGTCAATGATTAGCACGTCGGTAGCTTGACCGCCGAGAACGGCGGCCTGTCGAATCAAATACTTCATCTTAGGTTCCTTAGATCAGGTCGCCGGAAAGCAGCATGTAGAGGCTTGCCATGCGGACCGCAACGCCGTTGGTGACCTGTTCCAGGACCATCGACGCTGGCGAATCGGCGGCAGCCGAGGATATTTCAAGACCGCGGTTCATCGGGCCAGGGTGCAAGATCAGCGTGTCGTGCCCCTTGGCTTCAAGCGCTTTGAGCCGGGTGTCATCCAGCCCCCAGTAGCGCGAGTATTCGCGTGGGTTCGGGAAGAACGCTGCCCGCATGCGCTCGCCTTGCACACGCAGCATCATCACCGCATCCACCCCGGATTCGATCACCGCGTCCAGCGAGTAACTAATTTTGCACGGCCAAGCGCTCGCGCCGACCGGCAGCAGCGTCGGCGGGGCGACCATGGTCACCGATGCGCCGAGCGTGTTCAGCAGCCACAAATTTGAGCGGGCCACCCGGCTGTGCAGGATGTCACCGACGATCGCGATCTTCAGCCCGTCCAGTCCCCGGCCTAGCGGAGAGACGCCCTCGCGCAGCGCCAGCTGGCGGCGCAGCGTAAACGCGTCGAGCAACGCCTGGGTGGGGTGTTCGTGGGTACCATCCCCGGCGTTGACGATCGGCAGTCCGATCCAGTCGGTGGCCGCCAGGCGTGCCGGAGCCCCGGAGTCAGGGTGGCGGATCACTACCGCGTCCGCGCCGATGGCCAGCAGCGTCTGTGCGGTGTCCTTCAACGATTCGCCCTTGGACACGCTGGAGCCCTTGGCCGAAAAGTTGATCACATCCGCGCTCAAGCGCTTGGCGGCAGCTTCGAAGGAGATGCGGGTGCGGGTGGAGTCCTCAAAAAACAGGTTCACCACGGTGCGTCCGCGTAACGCCGGAAGCTTTTTGACCTGCCGGGTGCCGGTTTCGCGCATTTCTTCGGCGATGTCCAGGATCGCGATGGCTTCTTCGCGGCTCAAGTCCGCGGTGGATAGCAGGTGTTTCATGCGCTGGCCTCGATGATGACTTCGTTGCTTCCGTCGATTTCGGCCAGGTGCACGCGCACCTTTTCGCTTTTTGCTGTGGGCAGGTTTTTGCCTACGTGGTCCGCACGAATCGGCAACTCGCGGTGCCCGCGGTCAATGAGCACAGCCAGTCGCACAATGCGCGGCCGTCCCCAGTCCGAGAGCGCGTCCAGCGCGGCGCGAATGGTGCGTCCGGAATAAAGTACATCGTCCACCAGTACGACGACCTTGCCGTCGATGCCACCGGCAGGCAGGCGCGTAGGCGCCGGGGTGCGGGTGGTGGAGTGACGCAGATCGTCACGGTACATGGTGATGTCCAGCTGTCCGACCAGCGACGCGGGGTCCAGCTGGTTCGGCGTCGAAGCGGCGATGCGTTGTGCTAGGCGTTGGGCCAGCGGATAACCGCGGCTCGGAATGCCTAGCAGCACCAGATCTTCGGTGCCCTTGTTGGCTTCGATAATTTCGAAGGCCACACGGGTCAGTACACGTTCGATGTCTTCGCCGGTCAAAACCGTGCGAGCCACATCGTGCTGTGAATTTTCATTCATCGGTGTGCACCTCTCCCTTCTCCGCCTCACGGGACGGGATTTAAAGGAATATTGCTAGTTCAAATTATCACGATCCGGCCATCATTCCCTAGCGGAAACCTATGCATACCCGTGAATGACCTATGACTTCTTTCACAGTGTGATCCGCGCGCTCTCACGATCCCCCGCAAAGTGCGCTAATTCGCGCTCTTTGTCACGCTCGATGACCATCTACCTGTCGCTTTGAGCACACTGGCAGGGGTAAGCAGGTACGCCATAGTGTGATGTAGCTCCTCAAGGTTTCCCGCTCACGCCGGACACACACTCACGTAACAAAACCAGAACTACGTGAGAACTACCAGCTGACCGGCAAGATTTTCGAAGCTCACGCACCGGCATGGCTGTTAGCCTCGGAGAATCAGCGACCTGCGAGGAAATGGATCGGTTTGCCCACATGAGTCAAGACACCAACTACGACACCTTCGCCGAGGCGTATAACGCCGAAAATGAAACCAGCCTGCTCAACGCCTACTATGAGCGCCCGGCGATGCTCAAGCTCGCCGGGCAAGTGCGAGGTAAAACGATTCTTGATGTCGGCTGCGGCGGCGGGGTGCTCAGCGAAGAATTGCTCCGACGTGGGGCCACGGTCCACGGGTTCGATGCCAGTCAAGCCATGCTCGATATCGCCCGACGCAGGCTCGGCGCGCAGGCCCAGCTGAAGTGCGCGGACCTAAGCGAGCCTCTGCCCTACGCCGAGAATAGTTTTGACGATGCCTGCGCCTCCTTGGTCTTGCACTATCTGCAAGACTGGAGCGCTCCACTGGCCGAGCTGCGGCGTGTGCTCAAACCTGGCGGACGCTTGCTAATCTCGGTGAACCACCCATTGCTGTACCCGCTGACTCATCAGGGTGTCCAGTACTTTAAGACCACCAGGTACACCGATGAGCTCGAATTTGACGGTCAGCAAGGCAGCCTGACCTACTGGCACCGTCCGCTGCATGCAATGTCCGACGCCTTTGCGAGGGCCGGATTCAGCATCGAGCTGATCAGCGAGCCGCCCTACTCCAAGGACGCACCGGATGAACTGGTTCCGGAGAATTTAAAGGACCGTGAAGCCTTTGTGAGTTTCATCTTCTTCGTGCTGCGTTAAGCGTATTTAAATACCGAGAGCCGGAACCCAGCAGGTTCCGGCTCTCGGTAGATTATGAAGTCGAGGATTAGTCGATCAGGGTGTCCTTGACGCTCTGAATGCGTCCGAGCACACCGTTGACGAATTCCGGAGATTCGTCGGTGGATAGTTCACGTACGTTCACGACCGCTTCGGCCACGGCAACCGCGTCCGGAACGTCGTCGTTGTACAGGATTTCCCAGACACCGATGCGCAGCGCCATGCGGTCAACGCCCGGCATACGCTCGATGGTCCAGCCCTTAACGTAGCTTTCAAGCACCTCGTCGATGCGGTCCAGGTGGGCCATAACGCCCTCAAGGATTGTCAGCGAGTACTCGTTAAGCACGATGTCAGAATTGTCGCGGCGGCCGATCGCTACACTAAGCGCATCAACGTCGCGGGCCTCGGCTTCAAAAAGAAACTCAAGTGCACGACGTCGCGCCTTAGCGCGGGCCCTCACTAGGAGACACGTCCCAGGTAATCGCCGGTGCGGGTATCAACCTTCACCTTGGTGTTCTGCTCAACAAACAATGGAACCTGGATTTCCAGACCGGTCTCCAGGGTTGCGTTTTTGGTACCAGCCGACGAGCGGTCGCCCTGCAGGCCCGGCTCGGTGTAGGTGATTTCCAGAACGACGGATGCTGGCAGTTCCAGGTACAGTGGGCTGCCGTCGTACATTGCGATGGTCAGCTCCTGGTTCTCCAGCAGGTAGCCTGCTGCGTCTCCCACGGTGACTCCGGAAACGGTGATCTGGTCGTAGTCTTCCAGGTTCATGAAGACGTAGTCTTCGCCATCCTGGTAGAGGTACTGGTAATCGCGGCGGTCAACGGTGGCCAGCTCAATTTTGGTGCCGGCGTTGTAGGTCTTATCCAAGACCTTTCCGGACATCACGTTGCGCATCTTGGTACGGACGAAAGCGCCGCCCTTGCCTGGCTTAACGTGCTGGAAGTCGATGATGGTAAAAAGCTGGCCGTCAATCTTGATGACCTGACCATTTTTGATGTCAGTTGTATCCGCCACGGGTCCTCAATCCTCTATTTTTTGCCGGCATACACCGGCATTATCAAAAATCCATTTATCACTATAGCAAACTGCGCTAATGACTAATTTTGTGCACGTTCCTCGGCCAGTCGTAAACAACCGGCCGACGCGTTGAGCAAATGCTGCGAAGAACCCATCTGCTGGCGCTGCTCCAATGCGGTGCGGAACCGGGTTACCGCTGCCTTGTAGTCACCCTTTGCGAAGAATGACATGCCCAGGTGGTGCTGCATCAGCGGCTCGTAGTAGGTGCCCGAAAATTCATCCACCAGCTTGCGCAAGCGGTTGATAGCGCGATCGAAATCACCTTGCAAGCGGGTCAGCTCGGTGTCCAACACGCGTAAGTGCGCATTGGTTGGGTCTTCAAAACGTGATTCGGCAATCAGATTACCGGCCAGCGCGAGCTCGCCACGAGCCATGTGGATCACCACTTGGTCGGTAGGCGTGCCGTTGGCCATCGAACGATCGGCGGCCTGTTCATCGTTGATGAAGGGACGCAGAGTGTTCGGGTCAATCAATACTCCGTCGATGGAGGTGCCCACGCCTTCGTGGTTTACCGATGCGACGTCAATGGCGTATGCGGTGAATTCGCTCATGCTTACTCTCCGATTTCCTGGTAGGCGGCGAATAACAGCGAGTTATCCGGCACCTCGTAAATACGTGGTTTGCCGATGGCGTCGAGCACTACAAAACGTAGTTGATCACCACGGGTCTTCTTATCGCGCTTCATGCCGTCTAGCAGCGCCATCCACTTGTCGTTGCGGTAGCTGGTCGGCAAGCCCAAGGACTTCAGGATGCTGAAGTGCCGTTCGGTGACCGCGTCGGGGGTGTGCCCCACCGAACGGCCCAGCTCTGCGGCGAAGCACAGCCCGATGGACACTGCCGCGCCGTGGCGGATGTTGTAACGCTCGGACAATTCGATCGCGTGGGCCAGGGTGTGGCCATAGTTCAGGAACTCGCGGTCCCCCGCTTCCTTCAGGTCGCGTGAAACCACCTCGACCTTCACCGCGATGGTGCGTTCGATAATTTCGCGTAACCGGTCGCTGTCGGCGCGGATCGCATCTTCGGGATCTTCTTCGATCAGTTCCAAGATGCGCTCATCGGCGATGAACCCGCACTTCACTGCTTCGGCGAGGCCGGTAACCAGTTCGTGCTTAGGCAGCGTGGCTAGCGCATCAAGATCCGCCAGCACACCCGCCGGCGGGTGGAAGGAACCGACGAGGTTTTTACCCTCGGCGGTGTTGATACCGGTTTTGCCGCCCACGGCGGCGTCGACCATACCCAACAGCGAGGTTGGCACGTGGATCACCTTCACTCCACGCAGCCAGGTGGCGGCCACAAAGCCTGCAAGGTCGGTGACCGCTCCGCCGCCCACGGCGACAATTGCGTCGCTGCGGGTGAAGTCGTTCTTGCCCAGTACTTCCCAACAGAAGGAGGCAACTTGAATGTGCTTGCCCTCTTCGGCATCGGGAATTTCAGCGGTCAGCGAGGTAAGCCCGGCTTTTTCCAGGTCGTCGCGAACGACGTCACTGGTAGCGCGCAGGGCGCGAGGATGGATGACCAGAACCTTCTTAACTGCCGGACCCAAAAGTTCGGGCAATTCTCCCAGTAAGCCGTTACCGACCATGACCGGATATGACTCCGCTGGGGTGGTTCCGGTGACCTGAAGTGTGGTTGGTGCGAGTGGCATCCTTGACGTTCCTCCTGATGGTGCTGATCTATCCAGCGTACGCGGGAGCGCTGTAGGTTTTGCTATCTCGTGGCGTGAATCACATGCGACTCGATCGCCTCAACGAGCTGCGCGAGACTCAAATTATCAACCTGTAAGGTCAGATCAGCAAGGTTTTCGTAAATTTCTTGGCGGGTCTCGTAGAGCCGGGACCAGGTGGTGAGGGTTTGGTCACCAGCGAGCAGTGGGCGGTGCGTATCCCCCGCGAGGCGACGCTTAGCGGTCTCTAAAGTCATCGCTAAGTAGATGACCGTGCCGCCGCGTAACACTTGTTGATTCTCTTCGCGCAATACCGCGCCTCCACCGGTGGCGATCACCCCGGCACGTAATTGCGCCAGAGCCGCCACCTCAAGGTCACGGAAGTAGGCCTCATCGTGCTCGGCAAAAATCTGTGCGATCGACCCATGCTGGGCGACAATATGCACGTCGGAATCGGCAAAACTAGTGCCCAAGGCCTTAGCCAGCGACCTGCCCACGGTGGACTTGCCGCTGGCCATCGGACCAATCAGGTAAATCATTTAGACCCCGGTCGAGCCCAGCGAGGCAGGAATATTCGCCAGGTAGCTGTCGATATTGCGCTTAGTTTCATTCAGCGAGTCGCCGCCGAACTTTTCTAGCAACGACTGCGCCAGTACCAGTGCGACCATCGCCTCGGCGACCACTCCGGCGGCCGGAACCGCACAGACGTCCGAACGCTGATGGTGCGCGGTGGTTTCTTCACCGGTGGCGGTGTCGATGGTGGCTAGCGCGCGGGGCACTGTGGCGATCGGCTTCATGGCGGCGCGTACACGCAGTACCTCGCCGATGCTCATGCCGCCTTCGATGCCGCCGGCACGATTGGTTTCACGCTTGATTCCGCCGGATTCGGCGGGGATAATTGCATCGTGCGCGGCCGAACCGCGTCGCGCTGCGGTAAGGAAACCGTCGCCGACCTCAACACCCTTGATGGCCTGAATACCCATCAGGGCTCCGGCCAGACGCGAGTCTAAGCGGCGATCCCAGTGCACGTAGGAGCCGATGCCCGGAGGCAGGTTGTAGGCGAGCACCTCAACCACACCGCCGAGGGTCTCCCCTGCCTTATGCGCGTCATCGACCTCAAGAACCATTGCCGCGCTGGTTTCGCCATGGAAGCAACGCAGTGGATCGGCGTCCAGTGCGTCCACGTCGGCCAAGGTTGGCAGCGGCGCATCAACCGGAGCGGCGACCGCACCAATAGCGGTGGTGTGTGAAACAAGTTCGATGCCAAGGCCGGCCAGGAAGGCTTGGGCTACCGAGCCGAGGGCGACGCGGGCAGCGGTCTCTCGCGCGCTAGCACGCTCGAGGACCGGACGTGCATCGTCGAACCCGTACTTTTGCATTCCGGTGAAATCGGCATGGCCCGGACGTGGCCGGGTTAATGGGGCGTTACGCGCCATCGAGGCCAGTTCGTCGAGGTCTACCGGGTCCGCGTTCATCACGCGCTCCCACTTGGGCCATTCGGTATTCCCGATTTCAATGGCGATCGGGCCGCCCTGGGTTTTGCCATGGCGCACGCCACCGAGGAAGCTGACCTGATCCTTTTCAAATTTCATTCGCGCGCCTCGGCCGTAGCCAAGACGTCGCCGAGCGAGCGCATCGCGCACCACTTCACTGTCCACCGAGACTCCGGCGGGTAGACCTTCAAGAATTCCAACGAGTGCCGGGCCGTGTGATTCGCCCGCCGTCAACCAACGCAACATGGATTCTATTTTGCCATGACGTGGCTTCTTTAACCGCGTCGATGAAGCCCAAGTGAGTGATACATCGCATTTGTGACGCGTTCACGGGTTAGCTCATCAAAGGGTAAAGCGCTGAAATAACGGGCTTGTTCCACCGCTTGATGCACCAGCATATGAAGCCCGGAAATCACCGTTCCAGCCCAGTTCTGCGCCAGCTCGCTGGGCCAAGGGTCATAAGCGACGTCCAGCAGGATGCCTCGCCCGGCGCCTAATGGCGCCACCCAACTGTCCGCCGCACGCGGCGGCAAGGTGCTGATGACCAGTGGATCGGCGATAATTCCGAGCTCGTCAAACGAATTAACTTCGACGAGCTCAACGCGCATTCCAAGCTCTTGGGCCAAGGAGATGGCGAGGCTAGCGCGGGCCGGGTCACGGACCACAAGTTTCAGCTCGGTAGTGCCCAGTTCGGCGGCCGCCTCAATAGCTGCCAGCGCGGTATTTCCCGCGCCAAGTATGGTGGCCTGGCTACTGTGCCGCACGCCCGCGTCGGCCAAGGCCAACACGATCCCATCAACATCCGTATTTTCTCCGTAGAGTCTTCCATCGCGGCATACCACAATGGTGTTCAACGCACCGAGCCGGGCCACGCGGTCCGACACCTCGTCCATCAGTGGCACGAAGACATCTTTGAGCGGCATCGTCACCGAACAGCCGGCCCACTGGTTGGCACGCAGCTGTTGCGCGAATTCTCCAGCGTCGGCGGGAGTCAGCTCGATCGCCTCGTAGTTAATGTCTGCGCCGAGCAACGCATAGGCGGCCCGGTGCAGGATCGGCGATTTGGAATGGCTAATCGGCTGGCCGAGCACCGCCGCTCGCATCATTTGCATACCTCAGGGTTTGCGTCGCACCAGGCGCTGAACTTTGCGTGGTTCACCTGATGTTCCGCATAGGTGGAGGCAAATTTCGTCTCACCGGTTTGGGTGTTCACGGTGACCCAATAGTAGAAGCCGTTATCCTGTGGGTTCACCGCGGCGTTGATCGCCGAGGTGGCCGGGGATCCGATCGGAGTCGGCGGCAGGCCGGTGTGTACGTAGGTGTTGTACTTGTTGCTAGCGTCCTTCTTCTCCGCTTTGGTGAACTGCAGCGAATAGCGGTTCAGCCCATAAATCACGGTGGAGTCGGTCTGCAGCAGCCCATGAGTTTCGTTATTATTTGGGTCCAGCCGGTTCTGGATGGCTCCGGAAACGACCTCGTAATCCTTCGGGGTGGCTTCGGCCTGCAAAATGGAGGCGATCTTTAGCGCCTGATAGCCTTCGCTCAGGTCACTGACGCCGGCATCGGTCAACGCTTTTTTGGTGGAGTCAACCATGGTTGTCAGTACCTCGTCGGCCTTGGTGTCCAACGGGAAGCGGTATTCTCCGGGGTGCAGCCAGCCTTCAAGGTTTGTTGATTCGCTGGGTAGCCCGAATTTTTCTGGCTGATCAGCCAGTTTACGAAGGGTTTCAAGCTTCAGGCCCGAACCCTTGGCAATCTCTTCCAACGTAGCGCTCAGGCGCATATTTGCCTTCAGCCCGACGTAAAAGACCTTATCCGGTCGCTTGTCGATCAGCTCGTCCGCGGCTGCCGCGGCGGACATCTGCGTCTTGAGCAGGTAGGTGCCGGGGTGGATGAGTTTGCTTTTGGCATCCGAATTGTCGATGGCCGACATGAACAGCTTGTCACTGGCCACGACGTCTAGGTCATCAAGCTTGCGCGAAATGAGGGCCGGACCCCAGCCGTCTTCCACGGTGAATTCCACCGCTTGGCCGCCAGGACCCGGGTAATCATCGGGGTTAAACTGCTTGTACAGCGAGCGAATGAAGTAGAAAGATCCGGCGACAACCACGGCAAAGATCAGGAAAGTTGCCAGCATCACCAAGTTACGGCGGCGTTTGCTACGCTTTTTGCGCGCCTTGCCACCGTGGCCGGCCGAGCCGGCACGCAACGCCTGTTGTGTGCCGGGCTCGTCGTGGTACTCGGGTTCGGGCTGCGAGAAATCCTGTGCGACCGGCGCGGATTCCGGTGCAGAGTGCTCTGGCGCGCCAGCGTCGGCGTCAAGATACACTCCTCCGCCGGTCAGTTCCGGGCTCGAAGCCTCGGGTAAAACCGAGCGTTGCCCGGCAGCAAAACGTGCGTAAAGCTCGGAGTGGGTTTCACGCTGCCGTTTGCGGCGGGCTTCATCTCGCATTAATTCTCCCAAGTGGTTTCTCGCGTCGCGCCGTTATTTCAACACGATACGGCTGGCTTGCACACGCACGGAGTTGCGACGCATTTCAAGCACCTGTTGCAGGATTTCGACGGCTGCCACCTGGTCAACGACCTGGCGGTGATCTTGCATGCGGCGACCTGAGGCATGCAATGAACGATGGGCACTGACCGTGCTCAAACGCTCATCGACCAAAAAAATTCCAACCTCGATTTTAGCCTCATTTGCCTCTTCCGCCAAGGCAATCGCGTAGTCACGAGCCATTCTTGTGGATTCGGTTGAGTTTCCGGCCAGTGATTTCGGTTCGCCGATGAATACCTCGGACACGCCCCGGTCAACGATCATGCGTAATAACATGCGTCGATCAGAGTTTTTCTTCAGGTCCCTGCGCAGTGTCATCACCGGGGTGGCGAGGATTCCGGAGGGATCGGACACGGCGACGCCGACGCGGGCCAGGCCCACGTCGACGCCGAACGCAATATTAGCCATTGGCAAGTGCCGCCCGAATTGCTGCCAGCGCGTCATCGATCTTTGACACGTCCTGGCCGCCGCCCTGAGCCATATCGTCCTTGCCGCCGCCTCCTCCTCCGAGTACCCCGGTTGCGGTGCGAACCAGCGCGCCGGCCTTAAAGCCGTTGCTGCGGGCCTCATCGTTAGTCACTGCGAGCACCAGCGGACGGGAGCTTGACTCGCCGATCAGCACGATGACAGCCGCTTCGCTACCAAGTTTGCCACGCAGATCCAACGCCATGGTGCGTAGCGCATCGGCCGAATCGATGGTCCCGGCATTGTGCGCCAAGAGCCGGGTTTGGCCGATGGTTTCGACCTTCTCCAACAGCTTTGCCGACTGTGCGAGCATCGCCTGGCTCTTCAGCTCGGCGATCTGCTTCTCCGCTGCCTTCAACTTCGCCACGGTGTCATTGACCCGCTCGGAAACCTGATTTGAAGGCACCCGGAAGAGGCCTGACAGCTCGGAAACTAGGGCACGTTCGGCCGCTCCGTGACGGAACGCCTCCATGCCTACCAGTGCTTCGACGCGGCGGTTGCCCGAACCGACCGAGGCTTCGGAGAGCAAGGTGAGCTGGCCGATGCGTGAGGTGGTTGGCACGTGCGTGCCACCGCAGAGCTCGCGGGACCAGGCGCCGTTCATCTCAACGACGCGCACCGCGCTGCCGTACTTTTCACCGAACAGGCTCATCGCGCCCAGCTGCTGCGCTTCGGCCAAAGCCATCTCGTTGGTGACCACCTGGTGGTTGGCGGCGATCGCGAGGTTCACGACCTCCTCAACCTCGGTACGTGCCTGGGCCGAGAGTGCCTCGGTCCAGGAGAAGTCAAAGCGCAGGTAGCCAGCCTTGTTGAAAGAACCGGCCTGGGTGGCGGTGTCGCCAAGTAACTGACGCAACGCGGCATGCACCAGGTGGGTGGCCGAGTGGGCCTGCTCACCGGAGTGGCGACGGATTGCATCTACCTGGGTGCGCACCAGCGCGTCGGCGGGAAGTTCACCCTCGCGCACGATCACCTTGTGCACGTTCAGCCCCTTCACCGGAGCCTGCACGTCGGTGACCTCAAGGACAAAGCCGTCGCCGGTGATCAAGCCGATATCGCCGGCTTGGCCGCCAGATTCGGCGTAGAACGGGGTCTCGTCGAGCACCAGTTCAATTTCTTGACCCTGCTCGGCGTAGTTCACCACCGCACCGTTGGAAACGATACCGCGGATCTTCGATTCACCCACGAGCGTGTCATAACCGGTGAAGTTGACCTTGCCGGCCAGCGCCAACTGGTTAAATACGCTCAGATCAGCGTGCCCACCCTTTTTGGACTTGGCGTCCTTCTGGGCGCGGGTGCGCTGTTCGGTCATCAGTTCGCGGAAGCGCTTCTCATCTACCGCAAGCCCCGCCTCGGAAGCGATTTCCAAGGTCAGGTCGATTGGGAATCCGAAGGTGTCATGCAGGGTGAAGGCGTCATCTCCGGAGAGGTTGTGTCCTTCGGCCTGAGCGGATTTCAGCGCGTCGTCCAGTCGGATGGTGCCCGAGGCGATGGTGCGGCTAAAGGCGCGCTCCTCTGCGTAGGCGATGCGTGCGATACGTTCGAAGTCTTCGGCGACGATTGGGTAGACACCCTTCATCGCGTCGCGCGAGACCGGCAGCAGCTCTGGCAGAACCGCGGTGTCCACGCCCATCAGGCGCAGCGCGCGCACGGCACGGCGGATCAGTCGGCGCAGTACGTAGCCGCGGCCTTCGTTACCCGGGGTGACACCATCGGAGATGAGCATCAGCGAGGAGCGAGTGTGGTCAGCGATCATGCGCAGGCGCACGTCGTTGGCGTGGTTCGGGTCTGCCGGGTCCTCGGTGGAGGTGTATACGATGCCGGCGAGTTCCGCGGCCTTGTCGAGCACCGGACGCAGCTGATCGGTCTCGTACATGTTCTCCACGCCCTGCAAGATCATTGCCAGACGTTCCAGACCCAGACCGGTATCGATATTGCGCTTGGGCAGTTCGCCGGCAACATCAAAGTCGGTTTTGGAGCGTACCGCGGAAAGCCGGTACTGCATGAAGACGAGGTTCCAGATTTCGACAAAACGGGTTTCGTCGACGGCCGGGCCACCATCCACACCGTATTCCGGGCCGCGGTCGTAGTAGATTTCCGAGCAGGGGCCACCGGGGCCGGGCTGGCCGGTGTTCCAGTAGTTATCTTCCTTGCCGGTGCCGACTACGCGTTCGGAAGGCATGCCGATCTCGTCTTCCCAGATGCTGCGAGCTTCGGTGTCTTTTTCGTCGCCGTCCTCGTAGACGGTGACCCAGAGACGAGCCTTATCTAGCCCGTAGCCACCGTCTTCGATCGAACCGGTGAGCAGTTCCCAGGCGAAGTGGATCGCTTCGCGCTTGAAGTAATCGCCGAAGGAAAAGTTGCCGCACATCTGGAAGAAGGTGCCGTGACGTGAGGTCTTACCGACCTCTTCGATGTCACCGGTGCGAATGCACTTCTGCACCGAGGTAGCGCGCGTGTAGGGCGGCTCTTCCTGCGCGGTGAGGTAAGGGATGAACGGGACCATGCCGGCCACCGTAAAGAGCAGCGAAGGGTCAGATGAGACCAGCGACGCGCTGGGTACCGCCGTGTGCCCCTTGGAGACGAAGAAGTCTACCCAGCGGCGTGCAATTTCCTGCGTTTTCATCGTGTTACGGATGGTCCCTTCACTTAGCGGTGTCCACGCCTAAGGCGGAACGTAGTTCTACTTCGCGGGAGTTCATTCCCTCACGGAATGCTCCCACTACCTCCGAGATGCGATCGGCATACTTACCGACCTGACGGTTTAGCGCCGCCCCGGAGGATACTTCGGTGTATTTTTTGGTGGCGAGGACTCCGACGCCCACGCCAATAACAACCCACAAAAGCTTCTTCATTCTAGTCTCCCCTAACGGCTACGGCGGCCCTTGCCGCTGGCATTCGCGTTCATCGCTGCCTTCACACCCGAGGTGAAAGCTGCGACCTTGATCAGTGGCTTGCCCACCGTGGCTGCCACCAAGGAGGACAGCGCGGAGACGTTGGCGCTCGCATCGGAGACGTTTGAGGTGATCGCGTCGACCTTCTTGAGCTGGTCATTGGTCGTGGCCACCGTGTTAACAACCTCGCCGATCAGCGGAGTGGTCCCGTCGGAGAGGTCCTTGATCGAGTTGCGAAGCTCATCAAACACCTTGCCCAACTTGATAATTGGTACGGCCAACAGTGCCACCAAGATGGCAAAGACGCCGGCCGCGATGAGCCCTGCAATATCCGAACCCGACATGTGCTTCCTCTTCTGCTTTGGGTGCTTGCTGCCAGTCCACCTTATCGAACCGGAGGCGATTAAAGGTAGTTAAGCCAGTGGCCCGCAACCGAGTCGGTTGCGGGCCACCAAACACACACTAAGTTTAGCGTGCGTAGTACTCGACCACGAGGTTCTCTTCGCAGGTCACTGGGATCTCTGCACGCTCAGGAGCGCGCAGGTAGGTAGCCTGCAAGGCTTCCAGCTTCACGTCCAGGTAAGCAGGAGCTGCTGGAAGCACGGTAGCGTGCTCTCCGGCTGCTGCCATCTGGAAAGGAACCATCTTCTCGCTCTTTTCGTGCACGTGGATCAGCTGACCCGGCTGCACCTTGAACGATGGGCGGTCCACGCGCTGGCCGTTAACTAGGATGTGGCGGTGCACAACTAGCTGACGAGCCTGCTGGATGGTGCGGGCGAAGCCTGCACGCAGAACCAGAGCGTCTAGACGGGACTCGAGCAGTGCCAACAGGTTGTCACCGGTCTGGCCGCCGAGGCGCTTTGCTTCCTTAAAAGCGTTAAGCATCTGAACTTCGCGGATGCCGTACTGGGCACGAAGACGCTGCTTTTCGCGCAGACGTACCGCGTAATCGCTGTCCTGCTTCTTGCGGGCGCGACCATGCTGGCCGGGACCGTAGGGACGACGCTCCATGTACTTTTCAGCTTTTGGAGTCAGGGCAAGGCCGAGTGCGCGCGAGAGGCGCACGGTACGGCGGGCACGGGCGTTAGCCATAAGTGTGTCCTTTTCGTTTTAGCGACGGGATCTACTGGCCTCCGGGACGGAGAGTGTTGGGGCGTCGCGCCCCTGAACCACTGCAACCTTGTTACCCCTGCGATTACTCGCGGGCGCAACTTAGCTTGCCAGCCAAAGATCAAGTCTACACGAATGCAGGGGCCAGCCAGGCCCGTTGTAACGTAGCTCGCTATCGTTTCTTCTTGTCTTTACGGCGAATGATCTCCCGTAGCTTTGCCAGTCGATCACTCAACGTGCGTTCGGTGCCGTTGGCCGTGGGACGGTAGTAGTTGGTGCCGAGCAGATCGTCGGGCAGATACTGCTGGCTGGCGATCGAATGCGGGGCATCGTGCGAATAAATGTAGCCGACCCCGTGGCCCAACTGCTTAGCTCCCGGATAGTGGGCGTCGCGCAGGTGGTCTGGGACCAGCGAGCCCTTGCCTGCGTTCACGTCGGCGATGGCCTCGTTGATCGCGGTGTAGGCGGCGTTTGATTTCGGCGCGGTGGCCAGGTGCACGGTGGCGTGCCCAAGGATCAGCCGCGCCTCGGGCATGCCGATCAGCGCTACCGATTGGGCGGCGGCTACGGCCAGCGGCAGTGCGCTGGAGTCGGCCATGCCGATGTCCTCGCTGGCACTGATCATCAGCCGGCGGGCGATAAACCGCGGGTCCTCCCCCGCGGAGAGCATGCGCGCCAAATAGTGCAGGGCGGCATCTACGTCGGAGCCGCGAATGGATTTGATGAACGCGGAGATGATGTCGTAGTGCTGGTCCCCGTCCTTGTCATAACGTTGCACCGCTTGATCCATGGCGAGCTGGACGTGTTCGTCTTGGATTTCGATCGGCGGTTCCGGCTTTGTCCCGGACGCGTTCCAGGCCACCGCCCCGGCGGCTTCCAGCACCGTCAAGGAACGCCGGGCGTCGCCTTGGGCCAGCCGAACGATCGCGTCTCGCTGCGTTTCGGGAAGGATTACCTGCGCGTCAAAACCTCGCTCGTCCGCCACCGCACGGTCAAGGAGCTGCGCGAGATCCGCATCGGTCAGCGGTCGCAGAGTCAGCAGTAAGGAGCGCGAGAGTAGCGGAGAAATCACCGAAAAGGAGGGGTTTTCGGTGGTGGCAGCGACCAGCACCACCACCCGATTTTCGACCCCGGGAAGCAATGCGTCCTGCTGGGCCTTGTTAAAGCGGTGAATCTCATCGAGGAAAAGCACCGTGGTCACCCCGCGTAGATCGCGGTCATCCTTGGCCTGCTCGATCACTCGGCGGACATCTTTCACCCCGGCGGTAATTGCCGAAAGCTCCACAAATTTACGGTCCGTGGCACGCGCAATCACGTGGGCGATGGTGGTCTTGCCGATACCTGGCGGGCCGTACAAGATCACACTGGCAGGCCCGGCCAAACCGGTTTCGGGATGTTCGGCGAGTTGCCGCAACGGCGAGCCGGGGCCCAGCAGGTGGCCTTGGCCGACCAGTTCATCTAGCGTCTTGGGGCGCATACGTACCGCAAGGGGTGGGCGCGGCCGCTTGATCGAACCGTCATCCAGGGCATCCAGCAAATCGTTCACAGACCCAGCCTACCGATATTCTGATAGTTGCGCGGTGCAGCTCAACACTTCACCGCCACCACCCACCACCTTTTGAAAGGACCCTGCCCTATGCGCGCCGTCATCCAGGTTGCCAGCAACGCCCACGTCGAGGTCGAAGGGGAAGTTGTCGGCAAATTAGATGCCCCGGGGCTGGTTATTCTTTTGGGCGTGACGCACGACGATGACCAGGACACCGCGCGCAAGGTTGCGGAGAAAATCTGGCAGTTGCGCATTTTAGAAGATGAAACCTCGGCGGCCGGAACTGATTCACCGTTGCTGGTGATCAGCCAATTCACGCTCTACGGTTCGGTGCGCAAGGGGCGGCGGCCCTCATGGTCAAATGCGGCACCCGGCCCGATCAGCGAGCCGCTCTACGAGTACTTCGTGCGCTACCTGCGTGAGTTGGGAGCCACGGTTGCGACCGGAAAATTTGGCGCGATGATGAACGTGTCGCTGACAAACACCGGCCCGTTCACCGTGATCGTTGATTCGGCGGAGCTGGCTTAGCGTCCGGTAGTTCTCACCAGCTGCGCGAGCATATCGAAGTTTGCGCGATGGCTTTCTAGCTCGGCATAGCCGGAATCCGAGAGTTCGTAGACCTTCCGCCCCGGCCCGCCTTGCCCTTCTTCCCATCGGGTTTCCACGAGTCCCGATGCTTCCAACTTCGCTAATGCGGGATAGAGCGTTGCGCCCTTGATCGGCCCAAAACCGCGGTCCTGCAGGGATTTGGACAGGGCGTAACCGTGGGCGTGCCCCGTAGATAATTCAGCCAACAAAAGCATCGGTAGCATGGCTCGTTGCCAGCTGCCGGGAAATGGTGAATCCTTACTCATCGCGGCCTTCTTCCAGACCGCGGGCGTGGGCGCGCCTTTCGGCAAGTTTCGATTGCACGTATTCCGCGCGATTTGCGGAGCGTAACTCGTAGAGCGTAATTACTGCATAAATCAGAATGCAAACTCCGAAGAAAATATCCCAGCCACTGCGGTCCGGGGCAAGCACCTCCGGCAGGAGGCTTGTGCCGTATAAAACTACTAATGCCAGTGGCAGCAAGCGGCGCATCAACCAGCGTCGCTTCAGCGCATTTGCGGTGTTGACTCCGAGTCCTATGGTGAATTCGCCCGGCGTACCGAATTCTTCGACAATTGTTGCCTCACCGCCTTCCACGCTCATATTCGACCAGTGCTCGCGGGCAGGCTCCAATGCAGATGCCGCTTCTTTACCCCGCATTCCGTAGCGTCCGCGCAACAAACGTGTGGATTCGGCAAACCAGGTCTCTGGATCGGTGAAAGCTGAGGCGCAGTTACGCGGTGCTGCAGGTTCTTTATTGAATGGTAGCCAAAAGACACCGACGGCCAGTGCGATCCCGAGGATCGGCGCTAGCCAGTTGGGCAGTTGCATGGCTTCTTCACCGCCGAGTACTGCGATGATCGCAGCCGCTGCGATGGAAACCACTATTCCTGCCAAACCCAGCGTCCATGATCGGGCGAACCTGCCTTTCAACCGGTAGAGCCACCACAGGTGCCCGGATAATGCGATTCCTGTGCCTGCGCTCAAGGCGGCTAGCTGCCAATAGTGCCACGAATTCGAAGCCCATCCATCACGGAATCCGACCCAAGTTCCAAAACCGGCGCACAGTAGGCCAACCACAAGGCCAAAACCAGCCAGTAGCAACACACTGCTGTTGATCGACATCTCCGAATCCGCGAGCTGTTGCGGCGTCAATCGCGCGTAGGACCGGACTTCGCCGTATTCGCTTGGATCGCCAAAGAGATCTTCTGCACCTTGGCCGCTATCTCGGATGGCAGCCAACGCATTTTCCAGTTCTTGATCGCTCTGCGAATCAGTCAGGTCATTCAGCCACATGGCCAGGCCGAAGTCCTGCGCCCATGCGCGGTCGCTTTCCGGGTATCGCTCGATGATGCCGTCCGGTTCTGCCGAGGCCAAACGGTCTCCTTGGATCGAAATATCTAGGTTGAAAAATAACCTAGTATTAAAATCATCATTAATCCATCTCTTGACCGACTTTGATGCAAAAAAGAAGCCGGATGGAACGCGAAAGTGCGTTCCATCCGGCTTCTTGAAGCGACCGAAGGCTACTTAGCTTCGGCCTTGACGGTCTCTTCGACCTTCTTCTCTGGCTTGAAGTCGATGCCGGCTTCCTTGCGCTGTGCCGGGGTGATCGGCGCAGGAGCAGCGGTCAGCGGATCAAAACCGCCGCCGGTCTTCGGGAAGGCGATGACGTCGCGGATCGACTCGGAACCGGTAAGCAACTGCAGTACGCGGTCCCAGCCCAGGGCAATGCCGCCGTGTGGAGGGGCGCCGAACTTGAAGCCCTCCAGCAGGAAGCCGAACTGGGTCTGCGCCTGCTCGTCGGACACGCCCATCAGCTTGAAGACACGTTCCTGTACGTCACGCTGGTGGATACGGATCGAACCGCCACCGATTTCATTACCGTTGCAGACGATGTCATACGCGTAGGACAGGGCCGAACCCGGATCGGTGTCGAAGGTGTCCATGAACTCGGGCTTCGGGCTGGTGAACGCGTGGTGCACGGCGGTCCATGCGCCGGCACCCACTGCCACGTCGCCGGAGGCTACGGCGGCGGAAGCTGGCTCGAACATTGGTGCGTCAACGATCCAGACGAAAGCCCAGTCGCCGTCCTTGATCAGACCGGTGCGGTGACCGATTTCCACGCGGACCGCGCCAAGCAGTGCACGCGATTCGGTTTTGTCTCCCGCGGAGAAGAAGATGCAGTCGCCGGGCTTCGCGCCGGTCGCCTCGGCCAAGCCGGCCTTCTCCTCGTCGGACAGGTTCTTCGCCACTGGACCAGCCAGCTCGCCATCTTCCTTGAGTAGGACGTAGGCAAGACCCTTGGCACCGCGCTGCTTAGCAAATTCCTGCCAAGCATCTAGGGTGCGTCGTGGCTGGGATGCGCCACCTGGCATGACCACGGAACCGACATACGCGGACTGGAACACCTTGAAGGAAGTGTTCGAGAAGTATTCGGTCATTTCGGTCAATTCCAGACCGAAGCGCAGATCTGGCTTGTCGCTGCCGTACTTGGCCATCGCCTCGGAGTACGCCATGCGGCGGATCGGGGTGGGGACCTGCACGTCGATCAACGACCAGATTTCCTTGACCAGCTTCTCACCGAGCTCGATGATGTCGTCTTCCTCAACGAACGAGGCTTCGATATCCAGCTGGGTGAATTCTGGCTGGCGGTCCGCGCGGAAGTCCTCATCGCGGTAGCAACGAGCGATCTGGTAGTACTTTTCAAAGCCACCGACCTGCAACAGCTGCTTGAACAGCTGTGGGGACTGTGGCAAGGCGTACCAGGAGCCCGGGGAAAGGCGTGCCGGCACGACGAAGTCGCGGGCGCCTTCCGGGGTGGAACGGGTCAGCGTTGGGGTTTCGATTTCGACGAAGCCCTCATCGTGCAGCAGGTTACGCGCGGCACGGTTGACCTCGGAGCGCAAACGCAGGTTGCGGGTCGGGGTCGGACGGCGCAGGTCAAGGTAGCGGTGACGCAGACGCGCCTCCTCGCCGACCTCAACGTGCTCATCGATCTGGAAAGGAAGCGGGGCTGCGGTGTTCAGCACGATCACCTCATCGGCGATCACCTCGATCTCGCCGGTCGGCAGGTTCGGGTTTTCGTTGCCCGCCGGGCGACGCTCAACGGTGCCCTTAATCTGCAACACGAATTCATTGCGCAGCGGGTGGAAGTCCTCTTCATCACGTACGACTACCTGGGCGAACCCAGAGGCATCGCGCAGATCGAGGAACGCCACGCCACCGTGGTCGCGGCGACGCGCAACCCAACCGGTGAGGGTGACCTGCTGTGAAATGTGCTCGGCGCGAAGTTCGCCCAGCTGATGAGTGCGTAGCACTACGATCCTTTCGGTCGGTTGAGACTAGAAATCTCTTCAGTTCTTCTCGTTGACGAGTTTAGTGCACCGCAACTAGTTGACGGTGTTGTACAGATCTTCTGCCGGTGGGGTCCAGCTGCTTGGATCGGCGGTGATTTGCTCACCGGTGCGGATATCTTTCACCTCGTGGGTGCCGTCTTCCTGGGTGAACCAAACGAACGGAATCCCGCGTCGGTCTGCGAACTTGATCTGCTTACCGAACTTTTCGGCGCTCGAGGCGACCTCGCAGGCGATCCCCCGGCCACGCAGCGAAGCTGCAACGTCTTGGGCTTGGTGCCAGGAATCGTCATCAGCCAAGGTGACATATACCACCGACGGCACGGTGCGCGCGGCGCTCACCAGCTCTTCGGCAAGGATCCGCGAGACCAAACGAGTGACTCCAATGGACAGGCCCACGCCCGGATAATTTTTCTTCCCCTTGGAAGCCAACGATTCGTAGCGTCCGCCGGAGCAGATCGAACCCAAGGATTCGTGACCCACCAGCACGGTCTCGTACACGGTGCCGGTGTAATAATCGAGGCCGCGGGCGATGGACAGGTCCGCCATCACCTTGCCCGGGGCGCGCTTGGAGGCGGCGTCGATGACCTGGAAGAGTTCATCGAGCCCGGTGTCTAAGAGTTCGTGTTCTACGCCGAGCGCGCGCACCTGCTCCACGAAGCTGGTATCCAGGGTGCGGATGGCAGCCAGGGCCAGCGCGGCGTCGGCCTGTTCACGGGTGGCGCCGACCTCGTCGATGAGGATCGTAGCGACCGCCTCGTTGCCGATCTTTTCCAGCTTGTCGATGGCGCGCAACACCGCGTCCGGATCTTCTAGGCCCAGACCACGGTAGAAGCCTTCGGCCAGCTTGCGGTTGTTCACGCGCAAACGGAAGTCGCCGATCGGCAGTGCGGACAGCGCATCGGCAATGGTTAGTGCCAGCTCCACGTCGTAGCTAAAGGCGAGGGTGCCCTCGCCAACGACGTCGATATCTGCTTGGGTGAATTCGCGGAAGCGGCCGTCTTGCGGACGCTCGCCGCGCCACACCTTCTGCATCTGGTAGCGGCGGAAGGGGAAAGCCAAGTGTCCGGCATTTTCTACCACGTAGCGGGCGAAAGGCACCGTCAGATCAAAGTGCAGGGCTAGTGCGTTGGGATCGTGCTTATCTTCATTTTCAGCCGCCAGCCGGGAGAGGCCGTAAACTTCCTTGTCGATCTCGCCCTTGCGCAGTAGCTGCCCGCGGGTTTCTACCGCGCGCGTTTCAATGTTGGCAAAACCATGCAGTTCAAAGGTGCGACGCAAGGTGTCCAACACATGTTGTTCGACGACCCGCTCGGCGGGAAGCCATTCGGGGAAACCTGATAATGAGGCCTTGCGTGCCATGAAACTCCTTCATACAAAATGGTTGCCTATCCATCTTACGACGCAACAGCTAGCAATACTGTGCACGTCGGCTTACTAAGAAGTGCAGCTCACAGGTAGAGTTAGCCAAAGCAAGCGAACAGTAAAGCGAAAGAGTTTCAGCGGTGACCACCAGTCAGAAATCCGACGACAGCCCGAACATCCCCTTGCCACAGGCGCATAAGCCAGTGGCAAAGCAGGTTGTGGCTCAGCCCGTCGACCACAGTACCCCCCTTGAAGAAGCGGCAAAATTTGCCCGCGTCACCGACGATGGGCATGTATTTGTCATCATTGACGGCGCCGAGCACCCGGTCGGACAGTACCCGGATGCCACAAAGGATGAGGCTTTGGCCTACTTTGTGCGCAAGTACGACGATGTCCTGTCCCAGTTGATGCTGCTCGAACAGCGCGTGAGTGCCAAGGCACCAAGCGGCGATATGCCGAAGACCTTGGATACCTTGGCCGCCACCGTGGCCGAACGTCATCTGGTCGGCGATATTCCTAAGCTCGAAGCACGGATCGCCGCTGCACGTACCGCGGTGAGTGCTCTGGCTGGCGAACAGCGTCAGGTCACCGAGGCCGCCCGCGCCGAACAGCTCAAGGTCCGCGAAGCCTTAGTGGAGCAAGCCGAAGCATTGGCTGAGAAGCGCCCCGAGCAGATCCAGTGGAAGACCGCTTCCACCGCAATGAACGAACTGTTCGAAACGTGGAAGGGAACTCAGCGTTCGGCCGTACGCTTGCCGCGTGCCACCGAAGATGCGCTCTGGAAACGTTTCCGTGCCGCGCGCACCACCTTTGACCGGCACCGCCGGGCATACTTCTCACAGCTCGATGCCACCAACGCGCAGGCGAAGTCTGCCAAGGAGGAGCTGATCAGCCGCGCCGAGGCGTTGCAAAGCTCCACCGACTGGGCAGGCACCGCCGCCGAGTACCGCAAACTGATGGACGAGTGGAAAAAATCCCGCCGTGCTTCGCGTAAGGATGACGACGCACTGTGGAGCCGCTTCCGTGCCTCGCAGGATGTATTCTTCCAGGCTCGCGCCGCGGAAAATGCGAAGGTCGACGCCGAATACGGTGAAAACCTGATCGTCAAGGAGGCGCTGCTTGAAGAGGCTCGTGCCCTGGTACCGGTGAAGGATCTTTCCATCACCAAGCAGAAACTCGATTCAATTCGTAGCCGTTGGGAAGTAGCTGGCAAGGTGCCACGCGCGGACCTCCAGCGAGTGGAATCGGCATTGCGTCAGGTTGAAGAGGCCGTCAAGGGTGCCGAAGAAGAGCAGTGGCGCCGGTCAAATCCGGAGACCAAGGCTCGGTCGAACTCGATGCTTTCGCAGTTGCAGGACACCATTGCAGCTTTGGAAGACGATCTTGAAGCAGCGAAAAAGCAGGGTAATGCCAAGCGGATCGCGAAGGCTCAGGAGGCCCTGGAGGCTCGCCAGATGTGGTTGAACACCCTGGAGAAGTCTGCGGCGGATCTCGACTAGAATCCACAGATCGCACAAACACCCCCTACGCGGCGGCGCTTGCTGGTTCAGTAGCTTTATGGAAAAAGTTACCGGACAGCGCGTCGCCGCGTTGCGTATCCCCGAAGACCTGTTTATCGTCGGCGAACCTTTTACCCGCAATGAGCTCGGCGCCATGGCTACCCATGGGTTGCTGCGCGAATCCATTGGCGGGTGTTTTGTGGAGAGCAGGTTTCGTTATGACTCGACCGCGCGGGCGCAAATAGCCGCGTTTCTTGCCGGTCGGCACTTTGGCAGAACTGATATTTTCTGCCAGCAGACCGCAGCGTGGATTCACGGCTTACTGCCACATGTGAACACCGTCTGTATTTCATCGGACCTCTATCACCGGCCTTACCGGCCGGGCAACGGGCTGAACTTTGAATTTGTGCAGCTGCCGATTGACGATGAGGATGTGGTCAATCGCAAGCGGGTCAGGCTGAGCAGTTCATTGCGCACGGTATGCGATGTGGCCTGTTATGACCCGTTGCCGATCGCCACCTCGGTGTTTAATCAAGTGCAACGCCTCGGTGATCCGTTTTTGAATCTGGATGCCGTGGGCGAAAGCCTGGCCCAACTGGAGGCTAGTGCCCCGGTGGCGCGCGCACTACGGTTGGTGCAGTCCTATGAGGCGCGTGCTGCCTAAACCGGCAGGGTTTAGCGTTTAGCGCCGGCTTCCTGCGGTGGTGCGGTAGACGTCGTAGACCCCGTCGATGCGGCGGACCTGGTTGAGCACATGGCTCAGGAACTTTGGATCGCCCATTTCGAAGGAGAACCGTGAGATCGCCACTCGTTCGCGGCTGGTTTGCACGCTGGCCGAGAGAATGTTCAGGTGGCTTTCGGACAAGATCCGGGTGACATCGGAAAGCAGTGACTTGCGGTCCAACGCCTCCACTTGGATTTCCACCAGGAACACCCCGTGGTGCTTTTCCGCCCAAGATACCTGAACCAGCCGCTCAGGTTGTTGGGCAAGCTGTGCGAGGTTGAGGCAGTCGGTGCGGTGCACCGATACTCCGGCGCCGCGGGTGACGAAGCCCTGGATCTCATCCGGTGGGACCGGAGTACAGCAACGAGCGAGCTTGACCAGCACGTCGCCGACACCCTGAACGATGACGCCGGCGTCGTTGCCCGTGGTGGGCTTGGACAGGCTCGTACTGACGACGGCTTCTTCATCAACCTGTTCGCCCGCCGGAGGGCCGGTGAGCGAGACCAGATGTTCGATAACGTTCTGTGCACTGGTGTGCCCATCACCCACCGACTGGTAGAGCGCTGAAATATCCACGTGGTGCAGGTTGGTGGCCACGGTGGTCAGCAACTCATGGGTCATCAATCGCTGCAGTGGCAGCTGATTGCGGCGCAGCTCCTTGGTGAGCAGCTCCTTGCCCTTTTCAATCGCTTCCTCGCGGCGTTCCTTAGAGAAGTACGCGCGAATTTTAGCCTTGGCCCGCGGGGATTTGACGAAGTTCTGCCAGTCCTGCGAAGGGCCGGCGTCTTCGGCCTTGGAGGTGAAGACCTCCACCACGTCGCCCTGCTTCAACTCGGTATGCAGCGGAACGAGCTTGCCATTCACCCGGGAGCCGATGGTGCGGTGGCCGACGTCGGTGTGGATGGAGTAGGCGAAGTCGATCGGTGTAGCACCCACCGGCAGCGACATGATGTCACCTTTGGGGGTGAACACGTAAACTTCGGCGGAGTTGATGGTGTAGCGCAGCCCGTCGAGGAATTCCTCGGAGTCGGTGGTGTCTTCCTGCCACTCCATTAAGGAGCGTAGCCACTCCATGTTCTTCTCCGGCGAGAGCATCGCATCTGACCGGTCGCCGTGCTTGTACTGGAAGTGTGCTGCCACCCCGTTTTCGGCATGCAGGTGCATCTCATGGGTGCGGATCTGAATTTCCACCGGCTTGCCCTCTGGGCCCATCACGGTGGTGTGCAAAGACTGATAAAGGTTTAGCTTAGGCAGGGCGATGTAGTCTTTGAAACGTCCGGGCAGCGGATTCCATTCGGAGTGCACTACACCCAGTGCGCCATAACAATCCTTCACCGAGTCCACGGTGATCCGCACGCCCATCAGGTCGTGAATGTCGTCGAAGTCTTTACCGCGCACGATCATCTTCTGGTAGATCGAGTAGTAGTGCTTCGGTCGGCCGGAGACTTGGGCATGGACGTTGAGTTCGTTAAGTTTATTGTTCAGCTGTTCGCGGATGCCGGCGAGGTATTTTTCGCGTTCCGGGGTGCGGTCCCCCACCATGCGAACAATCTCTTGGTACACCAGTGGGTGCAGGGCTGCGAAGGAAAGGTCTTCCAGTTCCCATTTAACCGCGTTCATACCCAGCCGGTGCGCCAGCGGAGCGAAGATCTCTAAGGTCTCCTTCGCCTTGCGCGAGCTGGACTCCGGGGAGACATAGCGCCAGGTGCGCGCGTTGTGTAGACGGTCAGCCAATTTGATGAGCAGCACGCGGATATCGCGGGACATCGCGACGACCATTTTGCGCACGGTTTCCGCCGGGGCGGCATCCCCGTAGGTGACCTTGTCGAGTTTGGTCACCCCATCGACGAGCATCGCGATCTCTTCGGAAAATTCCTTGGTGACCGATTCCAGCGAGTAGTCGGTGTCTTCCACGGTGTCATGCAACAACGCGGCAGCCAGGATCGAACCTGTCATACCCATTTCTGCAAGGATCGTCGCCACGGCCACCGGGTGGGTGATGTAGGGGTCGCCACTTTTGCGTTTTTGACCCTCGTGGTACTTTTCTGCCACCTCGTAGGCGTGGATCAGCAGATCCAGATCAGCCTTGGGGTGTTTGGATTTGACCGTGCGCAGCAGCGGTTCCAAAGTTGGCGAGGTGCTGGGGGTGCTTCCTCGGCCCGCAAAGCGTACTAGACGTGAGATAGAGCGTCGCTTCGAATTGTTCGGGGTCGGCGTGTTAGCCATGCCTCGCTCCTTCCCACCGTTGCCGGTCCTAACGGTGCTAGGTGCCAAGCTAGCGATGCCGGCGCCGTGCAATGTTTTAGTTCATTCGTTATAGCACATTCGCGCAATGACAACTAATTACCCGTTCGACACTACTATAAAAAAGTGCCCCGGATCGGTTGATCCGGGGCACTTCGCTCGTGGCTTGATGCCAAGAAGGTTTTTAGTGCTTAGGCGTCCAGCGCTTCCATCTTCTTATTGTGCTTTTGCACGTCCTCATCGCCGTGACGCAGCTGGTAATACAGCGGCGCTTGAACGAAGAGGGTCGATAGTGCCGAGACGATAATACCGACGAACAACGCCAGCGACAGGTCCTTGAGCGTACCGGCACCGAGCAGGTAGGAACCGATGAACAAGATCGAAGCCACTGGCAGCACTGCAACCACCGAGGTGTTGATCGAACGCACCAACGTCTGGTTCACCGCGAGGTTCACCTGCTGCTGGAAAGTTCGCTTGGTCTGTTGATCAAAGTTCTTGGTGTTCTCTCGAACCTTGTCGAAGACCACCACGGTGTCGTACAGACAGTAACTGAGAATCGTTAGGAAGCCGATAATCGCACTGGGCGTGATCTCAAAACCGGAGAGTGAATAAATTCCGGCGGTAATGATGATCACCACCAGTAGACCAATGATGGCTGCGGCGGACATCTTCCAGGTGCGGAAGTACGCTGCCATCAGCAGACCCACCAGCACGATGAAGACCAAGAGGCCTAACAGCGCCTGGCGCGAAACGTCCTGCCCCCAGGTTGGACCAATGAAGTTACTGGTCACCTCGCTAGCTTCCACCTCGTAGGCTTGGGCCAGTTCCCCGGCAACGCTGATCGTCTGATCATCGCTGAGTCGATCGGTCTGCACGCGCATGGTGCCCGGAGCGATATTCGTGACTGTGGCTTCGGCGCCGTCTGCGGCGTTCTTGACTACGTCTTCGCCGACGCTGACCTGGGTGTTCTGGACACCAGAGACCATAAATTCCGAACCGCCACGGAAATCGATTCCGAGGTTGAACCCACCCTTAGCCACTGGGACCAGGATCGCGGCGATCATCAGGATCCCTGCGATCAGGAACCACAAGCGGTGCTTTTGCGTGAACGGGTAGGAGCGCTTCCCGGTGTAGAGCTGATTGCCCCACTCTGCGAGCTTATTCATTGTTCTCCTCCCGGTTTGCTTCGGCGCGACGACGTTCGGCGATGGTCAGCCGCTTGGCAGCCTCACCGCTCGCCTTAGAGTTCTTCTTGCCGCGGTTCTCCTGCGCATTTTCATTAAAGCTGCGCACCTTGCCGGCACCGCGGTATAGCGGCACCGCGCCAAGCAGCGATGGATCCAGACCGGAGAGGCGGTGTCCGTCGGCGAAGAACTTCGTGCGTGCCAGCAGCATCAAGGTTGGGTGGGTCAGACCGTACACGACGATGAGGTCGATGATTGCGGTCAAGCCCAGCGTGAAGGCGAACCCTCGCACGTTGCCCACTGCTACCAGATAGAGCACGATAGCGGCCAGCACGTTCACTGCCTTCGAAGCAAGAATGGTGCGCTTAGCGCGCGACCAACCTACATCGACGGCGCTGGCCAATGACCGGCCATCGCGCAACTCATCGCGGACACGTTCGAAGTACACGATGAAGGAGTCAGCGATCAAACCGATGGCCACGATCAGACCTGCCACACCTGCCAGGGATAGGCGATAATTCATCGCCCAGCCAAGTAAGACGATCGCGAGGTAGGTCAGTACACCGGATGCTAGCAATGAAGCAATCGTGACGAGACCCAGCGCGCGGTACTGGAAGAGCGAATAGATGAACACCAAGATCAGGCCGATGACGCCGGCAATGAGACCGGCTTCAAGCTGGTCACCACCCAAGGTCGCCGAAACCTGCTGTTCAGACTGAATCTCAAAGCTGATCGGCAGTGCGCCGTATTTGAGCTGTTGGGCCAGCGCCTGAGCGGATTCCTCGGTGAAGCCACCAGAAATCTGTGGGCGACCATCGGAGATCACCGCATTGGTGGTTGGAGCTGAGATGACGGTTCCGTCAAGCACGATGGCGAACTGGTTCTGCGAACCCTGCAACGCGATGAGGCGCTGAGTCGTTTCCGCAAAGGTTGCGGCGCCCTGCTTGTTGAACTCGATCACCACGACCCACTCGCCGGTAACCGCACCCTGCACACCGCGTGCCAAGTTGGCATAGGCATCAGAAATTTGGTCACCTGGAATTTCCTGCGGGCCGAGGATGTACTTCACTCCTTGGCGAGGGTCGCAGGAGATCATCGCGGTCTTTGGATCGTGATCGGTGGTTTCACGCTTCTCGAGCTCGATGGGGCAGTCGTAGGCCTCGAACTCTTTATAAAGCTTTTTGGTGATCCAGCTGGTATCCGAAGGATTCTCCGGCTTAGCCGTTGGCGCTGGAATGTCCTTGTCAGCTGTGCGCTGTTCCTTTGGAGTTGCCTCGTAGGAACCGGTAATGAGCACCGGACGGAATTCCATATTCGCCGAGGCTTGGATCAGCTGGCGAGTTTCAGCGTCCGGGGTACCGGGCATCGACACGACGACGTTACGTCCAGACTGGGTGGTGATTTCGGTTTCCGAAACACCGGAACCGGCTACACGCTGGCGAATGATCTCCACCGCTTGATCAAGCTGTTCCTGGCTGATCGTCTCATTGCCTTTAACCCGAGGCGCCAGGATCATCTGGGTGCCGCCTTCGAGGTCGAGCGCCAGCTTTGGGGCCGCGCCGGTCTTGCCCGTCGACACACCAGCAACCAGAACACCGGTTGCAATGATGACGACGACCAGTAACCACAGCAACGCCTTGCGTGCCTGTTTTACAGGTCCAATTGATGACATCTATTGTGCTTTCTTGAACTGGTGGCGTGCTAGACAGCCACCACGATGGTGCCTGCCTTAGGCGTTGCGGTCGTCCTTGCCCTGGTCGTTCAAACGACGAAGGCTCTCTTCTGGGGATTCGGCGACGGCAGGAGTGTCAGCGGCTTCTTCGGCGGGAGCCTCGGTTACTGCTGGGTCCAAGAAGGTGGAGATAGCCTGGCGGTGCAAGGTGAGCACAACGCCGTTGGCGACCTCGACAAGCACACGATCCTGCTCATCGATGGAAATGATGGTACCGAAGATGCCCGAGTTGGTCATCACCTTGGCGCCTGGAACCGACTTGGTCTTCAGTGCTTCTTGCTGCTTGGAAACCTTCTTGCGGCCACGGATCATCATGATGATCAGCACTGCGAAGAGTGCGACCATCAGAATCATGGATGGATTGAAGCCGCCACCGGCTCCCTGTGCAAGGACGAGGGAATTCACTTGTAATACCTGCTAACGATTCGTTTAAAGAGCGAAGACGCCCGGGCACGCCAAAGTCAGGGCGTGTGTCGGGCGTCTCTAGTCTAATGGCTAGAAGCAAAGCACCAAGCCATTTACGCGGGCAGAGTAGAGGTATTCATCTAATCCTCATCGGATTCATAGCTTTGGGTTCCGGCAAAGATCGCATCCTTAGGCACCGCGAGGCCCAAATGCTCCCAAGCAGCTGGCATCGCGATACGTCCGCGCGGGGTGCGTCCCATGAGCCCTTCACGAACTAAGAAGGGCTCGGCGACGGTCTCTACGGTTTCGCTTTCTTCGCCCACCGCGATGGCCAGCGTCGACAGTCCTACCGGTCCCCCACCAAACTTAAGGCACAGTGCTTCGAGTACCGAGCGGTCCAGACGGTCTAGCCCCTTGGGGTCAACCTCGTACATCTCAAGTGCTGCAGCGGCAGCGCCGTGATCGATCTCTTCAAGTTTGTTCACCAGCGCCCAGTCCCGCACGCGACGAAGCAAGCGGTTCGCGATACGTGGGGTGCCACGCGAGCGTCCGGCGATTTCACTGAAGGCGGAGGAAGTCACGCGTAAATCAAGCATCATCGCCGAACGGCGAAGTACCAGTTCGAGTTCTTCAACTGCATAAAATTCTAGATGTCCGGTGAACCCAAAGCGGTCGCGTAGCGGCCCCGGAAGCAGCCCGGCACGAGTGGTCGCCCCCACCAAAGTAAATGGCGGAAGTTCCAACGGGATGGCGGTGGCCCCGGCGCCCTTACCGACAATAATGTCGACGCGGAAATCTTCCATGGCCATGTAGAGCATTTCTTCCGCTGGCCGGGACATCCGGTGAATCTCGTCCAAGAAGAGCACTTCCCCCTCGGTGAGCGAGGAGAGAATGGCGGCCAAGTCTCCCGCGTGCTGGATGGCAGGGCCCGAGGAGATGCGTAGCGGGGCGTTCATTTCCGCGGCGATAATCATCGAGAGTGTCGTTTTTCCCAATCCGGGAGGTCCCGAGAGCAGTACGTGGTCGGCGGTGCGCTCGCGGATCTTCGCTGCCTCAAGCATGAGTGAGAGCTGTTGGCGCACACGGCCCTGACCGACGAAGTCGTCCAGGTTGCGTGGACGCAGGGCTGCTTCAATCACCCGCTCTTCGGGTTCACTGCCGGCGTTGGTCAGCTGCGAGGAATCGTTCACAGGGTTATCCTATCGGGCACGTGTGCCGGTGGACATGCTACGTAGCGCCGCACGCAGAATTTCGGAGACGTTGCCGGTTTCGACAACTTCAGGGTTCGCCTTGCCCAGTGCCTTCAGCGTTGATTGCGCGTCCTTTTCGGTCCAGCCTAGACCGGTTAGCGCCTCGATGACCTGTGGCTCCCAGACCGAGCCGGTGCCCGGACGTGCTGTAGCGGTGTCTACGCCGGTGGGGATCAGCTTGCCGTTGAGCTCCAGCACGATCCGGCTGGCACCCTTAGGGCCGATGCCGGAGACCTTGGTGAAGGCGGTGGTGTCTTTGGTGTTCGCCGCAATGCGGACCTCTTCGGGGGTGTGTACCGCCAAGATCGCCAGACCCGTGCGGGGGCCAACACCCGAGACGCCGATAACTACTTCGAACACCTCACGTTCGTCGGGGGTAGCAAAGCCAAACAGCGTCATCGAATCTTCGCGCACCACCATCGAGGTATGCACGGTAGCTTCACGGCCTACGTGCAAGGTGGATAGCGTGCCGGGGGTAGCTTGGATAAGCATGCCGAAGCCGTTGACGTTGATAACCGCGGTGTTTAGGGTTACTGCCTGGACCGTGCCGGTCAGTGAGCTGATCATGCCACTCCTCAAAAGTATGTTCGAACAATTCTAGCTTATCGAAGATAGTTACGAATGGCGATTAACGACGAGCCGCACGATGTTTTGAGGAAGCTTCGGCGGCAATCCATGCCTGTTGCGCGGCGGTCAGCTGTTGGGAACCGGTGCGTGCGGCGGATTCTGAGGCCGAAGCGTTGGAGCCAACGGCCGCACCACGCCACCCGTGGGCGATGGCCAGGGCCACCGCATCGGCGGCATCTGCGGGTTTAGGTGGCTCATCGAGCCGGCAAATCTTGGCGACCATCTTGCCGATGGCTGCCTTGGTAGCCTGTCCACTGCCGGTCACCGCGGCTTTGACCTCGGTGGGGGTATGTAGCGCCACCGGAATATTGCGCCGGGCGGCTGCAAGAATAATGACGCCGGTGACCTGGGCGGTACCGATGACGGTAGAAACGTTGGCCGAGGCGAAAACCCGCTCTAGGGCGAGTACGTCGGGCTGATGTTTATCAAGCCAGGCATCGATTGCGTCGGCGATGGTGAGCAGCCGCGCGTCTAGCGGGGTGCCCGGCGGGGTGCCGGCGACGGTGACATCAATCAGCTCAACCTTGCGGTTGGCTGCGACGTCGACCACGGACAAACCACAGCGGGTCAGTCCGGGGTCGACGCCTACGACACGTAGGGCCAAGTCCTACTGCTCATCGTCGAGGGCCGCACGGACCTCGTCGGACAGATCGGCGTTGGTGTAAATGCCCTGCACATCGTCGAGTTCTTCCAGCGCGTCGTACAAGTGCAAGAACTTACGTGCACCCTCAACGTCCAAATCAACCTTCATCGACGGAATGAATTCCATTTCATCGGTTTCGTAGGCGATTTCCGCTTCATCCAGCGCGGCAGCTACAGCACGCAGATCCGACGGATCGCAGACAATAGCGAAGGTTTCGCCTTCGTCGACGATTTCATCGGCGCCGGCATCGAGCACAACCATCAACAGGTCATCCTCGGTCAGCTCGCCCTTGGGCAGACGTACAACACCCTGGCGGGCGAAGAGGTAGGACACGGAGCCCGGATCGGCGACGGTGCCACCGTTGCGGGTGATGCCCACGCGGACCTCGGAAGCTGCGCGGTTCTTGTTATCGGTCAGGCACTCGATGAGCAGTGCCGAACCCTGCGGGCCGCGGGCCTCATAGATAATCTCGGTGTAGTCAACAACTTCGCCGTCAAGTCCGGCGCCGCGCTTAACCGCACGATCGATGTTGTTGATGGGCACGGAGTTCTTCTTCGCCTTGCTGACGGCGAGTTCCAGTGCCGGATTACCGGCCAGGTCGGCGCCGCCGGCGCGAGCGGCAACTTCGATGCCCTTGATGTATTTAGCGAAGGCCTTGGCGCGCTTGGCGTCAATGGCTGCCTTCTTATGCTTGGTGGTTGCCCATTTGGAGTGGCCTGACATGCTTTAAGCGTCTCCTCGCGTGAGATTAACAAAAAATTCGTGGATGGCCCTGCTTCCGGTAACTTCCGGATGAAAGCTAGTGGCCAACAAATTTCCCTGACGTACTGCAACGATTCTACCTTGTGCACGGCTATCGGGCGCAGGCACCGTACTGAGCACAGCCACGTCGGGGCCTACTTGAACTGCTTCGGGAGCTCGAATGAACACCGCGGTGAGGTCGTGGTCGGCAAATTTGAGCGTGTGCTCGAAGGAATCGACCTGTCTCCCGAAGGCATTGCGGCGTACCAACATATCGATTCCGCCCAGCGTTTGCTGTTGCTCCCCGGTACTGGTGACCGCAGGGTTTTCTAGCCGGTCCGCCAACATGATCATTCCGGCACAGGACCCATAAGTGGGCATGCCAGCCGTGATGCGCTCCTTGATTGGTTGCGCCAGACCGTAGTTGCGGGTGAGCCGGTCGATCACAGAAGACTCCCCACCGGGAATGACCAGCGCATCCACGGCTTTCAGCTCATCGAGCGTGCGCACCATGCGAGCCTTGACTCCCAAGCCGTCGAGCGCGGCAAGGTGCTCACGGAAGTCGCCCTGTAATGCGAGCACACCAAATTCGCTCATGTTGAGCCTTCACAGTTTGTGGGTAGTTGGCGCAGGAAGCGCCGAAATAACGTTAATGCCGGCAGGCCACACTGCACCGTTTTATTTCTCGGTGTGTCGCCAGAAGTTTGCCGGACTTGATAGGTTCAGGCCTATGAGTGCAGATATTTCGTCCTTTAAATTGCCCGGTGATTTCTTGATGCCCGCGATCGGCTTAGGAACCTGGCCGATGCGCGAGTCCGAAGCCAGTGACGCGGTCACCTCGGCCCTCAACATTGGTTACCGCCGGATCGACACGGCAGAAAACTATCAAAACGAGCAAGCGGTGGGTCTGGGACTTCGAAATAGTGGGGTGCCGCGCGACGAAGTTTTTGTGACCACAAAGTTCAACAAGCAGTGGCATTCGGCCACCGGGGTGCGCCAAGCGTTGCAAAATTCCCTGAATCGTTTAGGCCTGGACTACCTGGACCTATTCCTTATTCACTGGCCCAACCCGGAGCAGGGCACCTTTGTTCAAGCCTTCACCGAGATGCAAAAGCTTGTGGACGAAGGGGTGATTCGCGCAGCGGGCGTCTCAAACTTTAAGCCCGCACAATTACAGGTTTTGCTTGATGCGGGACTCACCCCGGCGGTTAATCAGATTCAGCTGGACCCCGAGCGACGCAGTGCACCGTGGCAGGCGTTTAACACCGAACACGGGGTGCTCACCGAAGCCTATTCACCATTGGGGCGGGGGAAATCTGAATTTTTACAGCATCCGGCACTGGTGCAGATTGCCGCGGCGCACGCTAAGACGCCTGCGCAGGTGACCTTGCGTTGGCATGTACAGTCCGGGCGGGCGGCCGCGCCGAAATCGGCAAACCCCCTGCGGCAGGCCGAGAACCTAGATATCTTCGACTTCGAGATCAGTACGGCGCAGATGGCGCAAATCGAGGCGCTGGATACCGGCGCCGGACCATTTACCGACTCGGACGAGTTCGGGCACTAGCCGGCGGTTATCCCGGCGGATGGAAGGAACATCGCATGCAGTTAGAAGGTTACCGGCGCCCCGTCATCGCCGGGCAAGATTACTTTGATGACCAAGCTGCACTCATCTCCTATGGTCAGCGGTGGCCCGGGGAGCCTGCGGAGGAAAGCTATTCGGTGACTATCCACCCGCAGCGTTTTGCACCATTGCATGTCGTGTCGCAGGCGCTAGTGGATTGGTTGCTTGCACGCTTTGAGGTGCGCTGTTTTCAAGACTCGGGCTTAGCCGCCGAGCTGGGTTATGCAATGCAGCCGGTGGTTGAGTCGGTACGGCTAATTCCGGTTGATCGTGCCTGTGCGCCATTGGGTTTAGTGTTCACTGATTTTCCCGGGGTGCTCTTATCGGTTGGTGCGCTATACCAGTGGCACTTTCCGATCTGCGGTTGTGATGCTTGCGACGATTCTGTCGACGAACTTTTGGACGATTTAGAGGAACAGATCACAACGGTCGTGAACGGGCATTTCACCGAAATACTTGATGAATCCGGAGCCGGCCTGCTGACGCACCGTTTTGATTCGGACGGAATAGCAGGTCGCGAAATCTCCGATGGCGTGGAGGAGATTTCACCGGAGCGTTTGGTCAGGGCGCGAGCCATGCTTCCGGCCGATGGTGCGTGGGCGCCGTGGCCATTGCGCGGGGCCTAGTCCAGTTCCCAAGGTTTCAGCCCATCGTCGAAGGCACCATAGGCGTTGACGGTTTTGCTGGTGCGTGCCAGCGAGGCTTTGGCATCGGCCGCAGGCAGGCAGGCATCGGCGGTGAATACCTGACACCACCTGACCGGTGAGGAGCTCAACTGATGTGGAACCCAGACCAGCTCCCCCACCTTCCACTGATCTTTTCCGGTGCGGGTGAAGGTGGCCTTGATACTGATTCCCTCACGGTTCAGGATCGTCGGTGTGGCGTGCTTGGCTACCGAGTTACCCAGACCGTAGACGATCCAGGTGCCTTCATGCTTTTCAATGGGCAGTACCGAGTGGGTGTGATGCATGTAGATGAAATCGAAGGCGCCGGATTCGGCCAGGGTTTGGCCGAGCTTGCGCTGTGCGTCGCTGGGACGGGTACTATATTCGGTGCCGTCGTGGATGGCCGCGACCACTATTTCCGCACCGGATTTCCGTGCGACCTTGGCGCGGGTGATCAGTTTTTTCGCGTCCACCCCGGTATCTACCCGCCAGTCGGTATCGGCGCGCATACCGTTGAGCGAATAGGTGCTGGCGATGATCCCGAGTTTGATACCCTCGGCCTGAAGCAGCGGTGGGGCTTGTGCTTCGGTCTGCGTGCGGTAGGACCCGGTGGCAAAGAGTTTGTATTTTTCTAGCGTGTCCAGCGTGCGCTTGACCCCGGCGGTGCCAATATCCACGGTGTGGTTGGTGGCGGTGGTGCAACCGTCGTAGCCGATGCTTGCCAGGTCCGCGACGATCTGGGCCGGCACGCTGAAGGTTGGGTATCCGGAGTAGGGTGGGACGCCGATCGGTGTTTCCAAATTGCACAAGGCCACGTCGGCGTCCTGCACATAGGGTTTAAGCCCATTCAACAACGGCTGGAATTCGTAGCCCGTGGAAGTTTTCGCTTCGGCGAGCAGTTGTGGGTGCAACAGCACATCGCCGGTGGCCATTAAGGAGAGTTCCTTTGGCGTCGGCGTTTCGCTCGGTGTAGGGCTAGGACTTAGTGAGTCCTGCTGGGTCTGCACTGGGTTGGGCGTAACTTCCGCCGTAGCCTCCTGCGGGGCCGCAGAACATCCTGCGAGCAGTATTAATGCGAGGACCGCGGGCAGCGCACGTGACTTCATGGGTTCCACCCTATCGGCTGATACCTCGTGTTAATGCAAGCAAAATCACGTGTCCTGTGGTTATCTGGCACTATGCCAAACCCGCTTCTGAAACCCAGCGAACTGCCCTACCAGTGGCCAGATTTCGCCCACATCACCGCCGATGATTACCTGCAGGCAGCCCGTACGGGCGCGCAGGAGCATCTTGCGCAGATCGCCACCATCGTGGCCGATGCAACGCCGGCGACTTTTGCGAACACCTTTCTCGCGCTCGAACGCAGTGGTCAACTGTTGCGCCGCACGCTGATGGCCTATTTCAGCGTGCTGTCCGCACACGGCACCGATCAATTGCGTGAGATCCAGTCCGAGCTCAGCGGTATCCTGACCGCGCAGAGTGACGAGATTCGGCTAAATCCGGAGCTTTATGCACGGCTGCGCGAGGTGGATCTGAGTAAGTTAGCAGGCGAAGACGCCCGGCTAGCTAGCGAGACACTAAAAACTTTTGAGCTTGCCGGCGCCCGCTTGGATGCAGGCGCTAAAAAGAAGCTGAAGGCGCTGAACGCACAGCTTTCCGAGCTGTCCACGCAGTTCTCCACCAAAGCCTTAGAAAATCAGAATGCACACGCGGTGCTTTTTACTGACGAAGCTCAGCTCGAAGGCCTAGACGAGGCACGCATTGCTTCGGCACGGGCGGCCGCTGAAACCGCCGGGCACAACACCGGCTACCTGCTTCCGCTGGTCTCCCCTACCGGGCAACCGGTACTCGCCTCCTTGACGCGTTCCGCGTCGCGGCGCAAGGTTTTTGAAGCTTCGTTGAGTCGTGGGTCCAGCGAGAATTCCACACTACCGTTAGCCGCGCAGATGGCGGCACTGCGTGCGGATCGGGCGGCATTGCTTGGATTTGCGAACCACGCCGAAACTGTTTTAGCCGACGCGACAGCTCCTTCAACCGAAGCGGTAGCCACCCGGTTGAAGGAACTGACCGAAGCCGCGGTTCGTAACGCACATGCTGAGGCGGACACACTGCGCGAGTTGGCCGGCGGTGAGCTAAATGCTTGGGATTGGTCTTACTACTCCAACCAGGTGTTGCGCGAGCGTTTTGCTGTGGACTCCGCAGCACTGCGCCCCTACTTTGAGCTGGATTCGGTGCTGCACGACGGTGTTTTTGCCACCGCACAGACCCTTTATGGCCTCAGCTTCACCGAACGTTTTGACCTTCCGACGTACCACCCAGCGGTGCGTGTGTGGGAAGTTTTTGACGCGGATGGCTCGGCCATGGGTCTATACAGTGGCGATTTTTTGGCGCGCGAAACGAAAAAGGGCGGCGCTTGGATGACGTCCATGCGCGATTCAGCCGCTGATCTAGATGAACGTCCCATCGTGACAAATACGCTAAATATCGCGGCTCCGGGTGAGGGGCAACCGATCTTACTGACCTTAGATGAGACGAACACGTTGTTCCACGAGTTTGGCCATGCGTTGCACGGGCTACTGTCCAACGGAGAATATGCGACCCTCTCGGGAACGTCGGTACCACGAGACTTTGTCGAGTTCCCTTCGCAGGTCAACGAAATGTGGGTATTGCACCCGGATGTGGTTGGCGGTTATGCCAAACACTATGAAACCGGGCAGACGCTCCCCGAGGAAACCATCGAGAAGATCCGTGCGGCGGAGCTGTGGGGTCAGGGCTTTGCGACCACCGAATATTTGGCGGCCAGTGTGCTGGATTGGGCCTGGCATACCATCGAGCCGGGAACCAGCATCGAGGACCCGGAATCATTTGAACGTGAGACCTTAACCAACTTTGGCTTCACCCCCGGGCTGATCCCTCCACGGTACCGAACCGCGTACTTCCAGCATATTTTCGCCAATGGCTACTCTGCCGGCTACTACTCCTACATCTGGAGTGAGGTGCTAGATGCCGACACTGTGCAGTGGTTCGAGGAAAATGGCGGCTTAATGCGAGAAAATGGAATGCGGTTCCGTCAGGAACTGCTCTCGCGCGGAAATACGCGCGATCCACTAGAGTCTTACGAAATGTTCCGCGGACGCAGCGCACGGGTTGAACCGTTGCTGCGCCGTCGAGGATTGGTGAACGCAGAATAATGACGACAATTGCCTCCGCGCAAGAAGCTCTTAGCCATTGGCAGCAGGCCCTCGCGGTAGCTACAGGTGGCAAGATCTTTACCACCCACGGATGCTCCTGGGCTTGGCAGCCGGTACGTAAGCGCCTGATCCTGCTCTTTCCGGAGCATGCAGATTCCGCGGGCCTACGCCCGGCGTTTGCCGAGGGTATGCGCTTGGGCGCGCGCCGTGTGGAAGCCTGGGTGAATTCGGGATCCGATGCCGCAGGACTCAAAGACGCAGGTTTTACCGACAATGCGCAGATCGCCTGGCATGCAGGACGACTTGCGATCCCGATGGAACGTTGGGAGGGAAAGATCCGTCTGGGCAACAATGTTCCAGAAGCCACCGGAGCGGATGCCGCCGAACTGAAGGTGACAAATCTGTGGCGTGATCCTTCTTCGCAGCTTTCCAGCGGTCACCCGGCATTGCGCCGGGTAGAGCATGCACTGGCACGCACCGAGGAAGGCGACATCGTCGGTCGTGGTTTTGTGCAGCAGGGCCTGAATGGCCAGGCGATGGTGCACTCGCTGGCGGTGGGTAAAGGTCACCGCCGTCAGGGTGTCGGCACCGCGTTGCTGCACGGGCTGTCCCGGTCACTGATTAATCCACTGGATCCACCGGATGAGGATGCAACCCAGGAACTGCTCGCGGCGTCCCCGCCGAGCAGTGCGGACTTCTTCAGCGCCAATGGGCTGCGGTTGCTCGGACGCGGGCGGCATATGATTCTGCGTTCCTGGAGCTAGGCTTCACCCAACGATGGTGGCGGGACCCCGATGCATGTCGGCGGCTCCCGCCACCAATGTTTAACCACTATTAACGCTAGTGCGCGGTCAAAACCTGGTAGACCAGACGGGCAAAGGGCCCCGCTTGGCGTGCTTCGATAAGTTCCAGTCTCTCGCTGCCTAGGGTGCGCGGCAATAGTGGCGCTCCGCTGGCCAAGGCGGCCGGGGCGATGGTCAACGCGAGCCTGTCTAGTGCATTGATGTCGAGGAATTGGCCAAGCAGCTCCCCACCTCCGAGCACCCAGATATTCTTGTCTCCGGCGACTTCACGGATCGTTGGCAGATGATCGCGCAGCGCACCGGAAACGAAGCGTACGTCGGCGCCTTCCGGTACCGGCAGGTTGCGATGGGTGAAGACAAAGGTGGTGATGTTCGGGTAGAACTGTTGCCACTTTTCCGGTTCGTCGATGAGGTTTTCATGCTCCAGCATCCACTGGTAGGTGTTTGCTCCTTCAACGTGTACCCCGATGTTCTTCGGCAGCAGTTCCGGGTCCGGTTTTTCGGCGCCTGGTACGTCAAAAAGCCATTGCAGGCTATGGTTCTCATCGGCCAGAAAGCCATTTAGCGTCACTGCCGCGTCGAAGATGATTTCACTCATGGCTCAAGTTTGCCATCGAGGCGGCGACAAGTTCCACCGGTTGATGCGCGTAGTCTCAAATTTGCTGGGCTTCCGATTGCCCGTGATTTATGAGCCTCAAAGCCGCGGAGCGATCGTCAAGTATTACTTGGATGCTGGCTCTCCGGCCAGATGTTCGAGAATCATGCGCGCAGGACCTCGCCATGGCAGCGCGCGCATCATCTTCCACAAACCAACCGCAGGCGGCGATGGTGCATCTGAGCGCGCGGAATGCTTCCTCCCAGAATTCTCATTAGTCGCTTTCTCGTAGCCAAATTCCCCTTTCACAACCCCAAATTTACCGGTTCAATATGTGGTGGCCGGCCTTGTTCAAAGACACTAATGGTTCCGGGCGGGATCTCGACCCATGTATGCCTGCTCCAGTGCAGGGAAAGCGGCTCGGAGACGACTAACTGGGCATCGGTTGGCAGGGAGAGTTTTTCACCCTCAATACCGTGCAAGATGGTTGATCCCGCCGCGTGATACAAACTCGGCGCCAGCTCGTTTGATCTTTGAGGGCTGACCCATCGCAGCACCACCAGATGCTTGCCGTCCGAGGCGCACACGGTCGCTCGAAAGGAAGCCTGAATCTGCTGCTCGTGCCGGGCACGTTCGACCCGGGCGACCATGCGGGAAAGCGCCGTCACCGGATCGTGTTCAAGCCCGTAGGTCAAGGCCAGATAGAAGCAGAGCTCGGTATCCGAGTTGCCGAGAATACCCGGGTAGAGCTGTGGGTCCACATCGAAGGTCAGCTCGCGTTTGATTTCACGAAAGTTGGGTATCGACCCGTTGTGCTGAAACATCCAGCCGTGATCCACAAAAGGATGACAGTTCTGTTCCGCGATCGTGCCGCCCGGCGCGGCACGCACATGGGCAAGGAAGCAGCCTGATTCAAGTTGTTGCGCCAGGTGCTTGAGGTTTTGGCTATCCCAGGCTGTTCCAAGTTGCCGGTATTGCCCCAAGGTGCCGGCTCGTCCTGCCCACGCCATGCCAAAGCCATCTCCATTGGTTGGAAATGCGTGGTGCGCGAATTGCGCGGCAAGCGGGTCATTTGGCAGAAACAGTTCTCTGGCGTGCAGGCTTTGATCGATCAGCGAATGATTTGGTCGCACCAGAATATCTGCGATCTCTACCGGTGAGCCTAGATAGGCAAGCCAACGACACATGGTTCCTCATTCCCCACGGCAAAGGCACCGGTAATCCCCCACGGTAGACCTGCTGCGTATGAGCAAACAACTAGCTTGCCTCTGGGGAAGGACGCGAAGGCAAAAGGCTCACGCCGTAACCCATAAAAATGTCCCCAGTGCCAGACTTCGGCACCGGGGACATTGCAAAAATATTTACCAGCCGCGCTCGGAGAGGCGGTGCGGTTCTGGCAACTCGTTGACGTTGATGCCAACCATTGCTTCACCCAAACCGCGGGAGATCTTAGCCAATTCATCCGGGTTGTCGAAGAAGGTGGTGGCCTTCACGATGGCTTCGGCACGCTGAACCGGGTTGCCGGACTTGAAGATGCCCGAGCCGACGAATACGCCGTCGGCGCCCAGCTGCATCATCATCGCGGCATCTGCCGGGGTGGCAATGCCACCGGCGGTGAACAGCACGACCGGAAGCTTACCGGTCGCAGCGATCTCCTTGACCAGCTCGTATGGAGCCTGAAGTTCCTTGGCAGCCACGTACAGCTCGTCCTTTGGAAGCGCAGCCAACTTGGCGATTTCGGCACGGATCTTACGCATGTGTCCGGTCGCGTTGGAAACGTCACCGGTTCCTGCTTCACCCTTGGAACGGATCATCGCTGCACCTTCGTTGATGCGGCGTAGCGCCTCACCTAGGTTGGTGGCACCGCAAACGAATGGCACGGTGAATGGCCACTTATCGATGTGGTTCTCGTAGTCTGCTGGGGAAAGTACCTCGGACTCGTCGATGTAGTCCACACCAAGTGACTGCAGGATCTGCGCCTCGACGAAGTGACCGATGCGAGCCTTGGCCATCACTGGGATGGAGACTTCGGCGATGATGCTATCAATCATGTCCGGATCGCTCATGCGCGAGACGCCGCCCTGGGCACGAATATCGGCTGGTACGCGCTCGAGAGCCATGACGGCTACGGCGCCGGCATCTTCAGCGATGCGGGCTTGTTCCGGAGTGACAACGTCCATGATGACGCCGCCCTTGAGCATTTCGGCCATACCGCGCTTAACGCGCTCGGAGCCGACGACGTTGTCCTGACGCTGATCTGCAGAAGACATGTTGGGTATTATTCCTTTCAAACACTGGCAAGCACAGTGGTGCTCTGCCAGTAATCGTAGGAGCGCTTTACTTTATTACCTCCGGTGTTGCGTCACAATCGACCGATAGTGGATTTATCCCTCAGTCAAGGGTTAGTGCGTAACATAGTCAATCTCAATGAATTCACTAGTCATCCGACTTTTTAGCTGGGAACTTAAGGTTCTGCGTTAAAGCGTCCGCCACTTGATATTTTGCCGGCTGGCCGTAACCTTCGGGGTTATCAGCCTCGATGCGCTTCACCTCAGCGGACATGAACTGCACCAATGGCACGTCATTACTGATGTCTTCGGCCACCGAACGCAGCTGCTCGGCATATGCCAACAGCCGTGGGGTGAAGCGCTTGGTATAGGAAGGATCCGGATCGTTGGCACGACCATGGGTAAACTCGAAGATTTCCGCCACCAGCTCGATGGCGGGCTTGACCGACTCCATCACCTGTAGCAGCGCCCTGTCCTCGGCCTGCGGCCTTCCCACCAGGCCCAATTGATAGTGGGATTCTGTGGCTTCGGCCGCGGCAAGACGTTCCAGCGGGCTAAGGCTACCCAGCCAACCGCGCAGGAACACATCACAGTTCTCATCGTGCTCGTAGCTCAGCTCTTCGAGCATCTGATTGATCATGCCAATCGAATATCGTGCCGCACCCTCAATAGCGAAACGGATTTCGTGCTCGGTTCCGCTGATAATCCAGTCGCGGATTTCGTCCAGGGTTCCGATCGGATTCACTGTGCGTAGCCCGGTGGGAATGCGCCATGATGCTTGACGGACTGAGTATTCAAGTCCCAAGAGTAAGTGGAGACCGCTCGGCCTGAGGCTCCCGCGTTGGAATCCCCATCTTTGGCATAGGTATAAGTCACCTTCAGTTGCGCATCGTCAACGCGTACAACCTGTGGGAAGAAACCGAACGTGGTCCGTGTGGCGACACCGAGGTACTTCCCCTTGTGGAAGAGGGCAATGATGTAGGGCGATGAGCCGGTGGCGCCCTCAATGGGAAAGGTAACCCACGATAATGCGGCACATTCATCATAAGTAGACGGATCTGCGTATTCAGCGTCCCATTTCCAATCCATGATCTCTCCGGTGGAAATCTTTGGTGCCGGCAGCTTGGTCGCAAGTTGAGTCAATGCACCAGACGTTAACTTTGGTCCACAGGATGGCTGGGCAGGTTTGCTAGATTTTGTCACGGTGGGAGTTGGCTTGGTGGGTGCCACGCTTTTTGTTTCCTCAGGAGTTGGCGTGGCGCTGGGGCTGACCGCCACCGAGGAGCTTGCCGCTACCTCAGAGTGAGTGGGTTGCGCTTGCGAAGTCCCGGGTGCTGAGCACGCACCAAGCAGTAACGTCAAAGCAGCAGACAAGGAAAGGGCCTTGAAGCCATAACCAACGCTTCCTGTCACGGTTCCTCCGTAGAATCGTGTAAGTATTAGATATTTAGCCTTAGTCTAGCCATGTCACATAAGAATTTGAGCCAGAAAATCACTATATGAGATTTAGAGATAGTTCGGGTTAAAGCAGTCAGGGTGGTAGAACAACTAAATGTTCCTACCACCCTGACATAAGCATTGATGAATCTATCTCGGATTCTCGCTATCCCACGCCTCGGCGATCGATTGACGCACCTCTGAGAGGGTCTGCGGGATCGCCTTAGTCTGCGCGATGATGGGGAAGAAGTTTCCATCCCCGTTCCAGCGCGGCACAATGTGCTGATGAAGGTGCGCGGCAATACCCGCTCCCCCGGCTTCGCCCTGGTTCATGCCCAAGTTGAAGCCGGAGGCGTTAGATACCTTGCGCAGTACCCGCATCGATTGCTGCGCGAGCGCAGCCATCTCTGCGGTTTCCTCCACCGTAATATCCGTGTAGTTCGGCACGTGCCGGTACGGGCAAACAAGCAGGTGGCCTGGGTTGTATGGGAACAAGTTCAGGATCACGTAGCAAGTTTTACCGCGATGTACCAGCAGAGCCTCTTCATCGGTGCGGTTAGGCCCGGCGCAGAAGGGGCAACTTGCCTCGTCCGTCACCTGCGTCTGACCGCCCTTGATGTAGGCCATCCGGTAAGGGGTCCACAAACGTTGGAACGAATCGGGCACACCGGCGAGTTCAAAGTCGTCGGTGACGTTTTCGTCCTGCGAATATTGCATGTTGGTGGACTCCTATTTTCCGGCGGACCTAGTTGTTGTTGTTGCGGCTCTTGATAGCTTCAACGATGCGGGCTACCGCGTCGTCAACCGGAACCTGATTTTCCTGGCTACCATCGCGGAAGCGGAAGGAGACCGCATTTGCGTCGGCATCTTCACCACCGGCGATGAGGGTGAACGGGATCTTATCCTTGGACGCGTTGCGGATCTTCTTCGGGAAACGGTCCGAGGAGTCATCTAGTTCTACGCGTACGCCCTGTGCCTTGAGCTTCGCGACGACCTCGGCGAGGTAATCGTTGAAGGCCTCGGCCACTGGAATTGCACGAACCTGAACTGGGGACAACCACGCTGGGAAAGCGCCGGCATAGTGCTCAGTAAGCACGCCCAAGAAGCGTTCGATGGAACCGAATTTGGCCGCGTGAATCATCACCGGCTCCTGACGGGTTCCGTCGGCTGCCTGGTACTCCAGACCGAAGCGGGCAGGCTGGTTGAAGTCGTACTGCACGGTGCCCATCTGCCAGGTACGGCCGATAGCATCCTTGGCCTGAACGGAGATCTTCGGGCCATAGAAGGCTGCGCCACCCGGATCGGCGACAAGCTCAACACCGGATTCAGTAGCTACGCGCTCGAGTACCGCGGTGGCCTCGTCCCACTGTTCGTTCGAACCGATGAACTTGTCAGACTCATCGCGAGTAGACAGCTCCAAGTAGAAGTCATCCATACCGAAGTCCTTGAGCAGGGAAAGCATGAAGTTCAGCAGGTGCTCAACTTCGGCTGGTGCCTGTTCCTTGGTGACGTAGGAGTGTGAGTCATCCTGGGCGAACCCGCGTACACGAGTCAGACCGTGAACCACGCCGGACTTCTCATAGCGGTATACGTGACCGAATTCGAAGAGGCGCAATGGCAGTTCGCGGTAAGAGCGCCCACGACCGCGGAAGATCAGGTTGTGCATCGGGCAGTTCATTGCCTTCAGCCGGTATTCCTGGCCCTGCTTGGTGATGTTGCCGTCTTCGTCGCGCTCTTCATCGATGTGTAGCGCCGGGAACATGGTGTCCGCGTAGTACGGCAGGTGACCTGAAGTGTGGAAGAGCCCGTCCTTGGAGATGTGCGGGGTACCTACATACTGGAAGCCCTCTTCGACGTGACGGTCGCGCACGTAGTCTTCCATCTCACGCTTGATGATGCCGCCCTTAGGGTGGAACACAGGCAGACCGGAGCCCAACTCGTCCGGGAAGGAGAAGAGGTCAAGTTCGGCACCGAGCTTGCGGTGGTCGCGACGCTCAGCCTCGGCCAAACGCTCCTGGTAGGCCTTGAGGTCTTCTTTGGTTGGCCATGCGGTGCCGTAGATACGCTGCAGCTGCTTGTTCTTCTCACTGCCCAACCAGTAGGCGGCGGCCGAACGGGTCAACGCGAAGGCGTTCTTGATCAGCTTGGTGTTTGGCAGGTGCGGGCCGCGGCACAGGTCCTTCCAGACGGTGTCGCCACTCTTGCGATCAACGTTGTCATAGATGGTGGTTTCGCCGGCGGCGACCTCAACATTGACTCCCTCGCCTGAGGTGTCATCGGAGTCAGCCTTGGCTAGTAGCTCACATTTGTATGGCTCGTCGGCCATTTCGGCCTTGGCCTCATCTGGGGTTACTTCGCGACGGGCAAAGAGCTGATTCTGGTTGATGATTTTCTGCATCATCTTTTCCAGCTGCTTGAGGTCTTCCGGAGTGAACGGTTCTTCAACATCGAAGTCGAAGTAGAAACCGTCGGTGATGTATGGGCCGATTCCAAGCTTAGAATCCGGGCGTAACTGTTGCACAGCCTGAGCCATCACGTGGGCTGTTGAGTGGCGCAGCACCTCCAGACCTTCCGGATCGCTGATGGTTACACGGGTGACGGTGGTGCCTTCTTCAAGTTCACGGGCCAAGTCGCGAAGTACGCCGTCGACGTGCATAACAACCACGTCTTTATCCTTGGCGTAAAACTGCAAACCGGTGGTTCCCGCGTCGACCTGGACCTGCTCGCCGTCGATGGTGAGAGTGCGCTGCTCGCTCATAAGATCGGGTTCTGCCTTTCAATCTGTGATGGCTTCATAGCTTGTGGCATACCTTGGCCACAGCCAGCCAGAGTCCAGTTTAGTTCAGCGAGGCGTGCAAGTCGTTGTCTACTACTGGTTTTACGAAGATTCATCGCCCGGGTGTGGCAAATTCAACAGCTCTTCGGCTGAGAGTAATCCGGCGTAATGCCACAGCTTCCGCTCGGAGGCCGGTTGTGAAGATTCGATTTTTCCGTTCTTTTGATCCTCCCTGAATTCCGGGACGACCTGCGCGAAACGGCGTAGTAACTCCGCTTGCTCATCATCGGTGAGCAGTAAATTACTGGTGCTCAGCGAAGCTAAGTTATTAGGGTCTTCACCCTTCGCGTACCAGTACTGAGCATGCGCAAGCATCGCCGAGAGTCGCAGTTGCTCCTCGTGGACGGCCTGAGCCAGATAGGCATTAATGGCACTGGGCGATTCATCCCCAGCACGCTCACTGGGTTCTCCAGTAGTGAATCCGCCGGCCGTAGGTTTCCAGACCCGGTCACGTTTGTCGCGGGCCAATTCGGGAGCTTCTTCAATCAACTCTGCCTTGGCAAGCTCACGCAGGTGGAAACTCACCTTATTAGGTGCAATCCCCAGCAACTCCCCCAGATCAGCTGCACGACCCGTTCCCATGGCCCCGAGTGCATCAAAAATCTGCCTACGCAACGGATTAGCTATAGCTTTGAGCATCGGCGAGGTGAATGTGACTTGTGGCTTCGCTTGGGTCATAAGCTCAGCATAACAATCCCACAGTTTTAATTGCGCAAATTCTATTGCGCAATTTTAGTTGCGGGTTTACAGTTGTTCTCATGAACACCACCCAGCCCAAAGGCTCGCCAGCCTCCGGCACCAATTCAGTCACGCAGTTGCCGGCGCTTCACGCCCAACGCAACTACCGGATTTGGTGGCTGGCAGATTCCTCGGCGTTGCTCGCCGGCGGTATCTACGGGTTCGTCCTCCCCCTCATTTTGCTGGCAACGACCAATTCTCCAGTCCTGGCCGGGACCTTGGCAGCCTTAGGATTAGCCGCCCGAGCTGGTGTCACCTTGGCAGGTGGCGCCATGGCCGATCGATCCGACAGAGCTCGAATGATGCTCATCGGCGGGCTTTGCGGAGCACTCTTCACCGCAGCTTTAGCACTGGGTAGCAATACGGGTTCACTTTCCGCCACAGTTCTTTGCGTCGCACATATCTTGATGGAACTGCGCGGAGGATATTTTGGCTCCACAACAAATGCTGCCCTGAAAGACATCGTTCATCCGAAGCAGTTGGGGCGAGCGCTCGCTGCGAACCAAGGCCGTGATTCCGTGCTGATGCTCGGCTCCGCTCCCTTGGGCGGATTATTACTTGGCTTGGGTGGCGGGGTTGCCCTGCTGGTGGTAAGCATCTTGAATCTTGTTGCCTCATTTACCGGTTTTGCATTACGCAAACCCTTGCGTGCGGCCGAAGAAACCACCCAGAAACGCCGCGAGGATCCTTCCAGTGCAGGCCAGACGGTGGACCATGGAATTCTTGCCGGCATGCGTTGGTGTTTTTCGCGACCACGACTACGCGCACTGCTGCTCTTGATCATGGCCGTCAACATTGGAGTTAGCGGATTGATGACAACCTTGATTTACGGATTGCAGCAGCGCGGAGAAGATGCCTGGGTCATTGGATTGGTTTCAACATTCATGGGCGCAGGAATGCTGATCGGTTCACTGGTGGCAACGTCACTGATCGATAAATTCCGCACCGGCCTACTGGCCTGCATTTGCCTGAGCGTGCTGGGCGGCGCAATGATTCTCATCGGTTTGAACACGCACCTGCTCTGGATGGGTGTCATGCTTTTGATCAGTTTCCTTAGCGTCCCTGCGCTTAACGCGGCTATCGGCGGCTACTTCATGGCTATCGTCCCGCAGGAAATGGCTGGCCGGGCCAACTCACTGATCACGTTTATGGCGTTGGCGGCCATGCCATTGGCACCATTAGCCACCGGCTTCGGGCTGGAATGGTTCGGCATGGGCCCGACGCTGATGTTCTTTGGATCATTGGTCGTATTGGCCATGCTGTCAGCTTGGCTATCACCGCAGGTTCGCGGCATTCCGCATCCCGATCATTGGCTTGAAGAACCCGCCAAGAGTGAAATTTCCGATTCAAAAACCTCCCGAGACTCAGAGTCCAGCGCGTTAGTTGACCAAGTTAATAAGGAGAACCAGAAATGAAATCGACACCAGAACAGAGCCGCCCGTCGCTAAACAAACCTTTGCTATTACGCCAAGTTTTCAGCAGTAAAGCTCGCTATTTCCGTTCCACTTTCAATAGCGCTGAAGGCAGTCGCAGAACCATCGAAACCCAACGCTCTACGCTGAACAACGGGCAATGGATTTACCTGTAGCTTTCCCGCTCAGGGACTTCTACGCTAGAGCCATGAGTAAGCCAGCCCCACCAGCATTGAACGCAATCACCCTCGGCGTGCGTGATGTCGGCGTTTCGCTCAAGTTCTATACCGAGGGCATCGGATTCGAGCTGGTGCAACCGGCACATCCCGAGATCGCTTTTGTCCGCGCTGGACACGGGCTGATGCTCGCACTCTGGGATGTAGCCCAGATGCCCAGTGAATATGGCGAAGTTGGCCATTCGAGGCTCGATCCCCCGATCTCGCTCGGACACAATGTGCGAAGCGATGAGGAAGTTGAAATCTACTACCGGCGAGCGCTGGATGCCGGTGCTAGTTCGGTCAATGAACCGACGAGGCAGTCCTGGGGCGGGATGAGTGCGTGTGTGGCTGATCCTGACGGGTTTCGTTGGGATTTTGTGCATAACCCGACGTTTGTGATTGAAGCCGATGGTCGAGTCTCCTCGGTGTAGCTAGGCTCCACGCTGATCTAGTCCTTCGGCGTTCATGCGCTTGGCGAGGTCTGCGACGCTGACTGCTTGGCCAAGTTTGGGTCTATAGGTGGGTTGTGGTCGGTTTGTGTCGTCCAGGTATCCGGCGGTCGGCAGCGTCTCTGGTTGGTGCAGGTCCCAAGCATGTAGCGCTTGTAACGAGATACCGCGTGGTCCGGTGCGTCGGGTTACCCCGTGAATGAGCAACATGCGGGTGGAGAACAGTAGCGGCCCGGTGCGTTGCTGGGTGTCGTCAAAGAAGGTGGCGTCGATGCAGCCGCTGCCGTCATCTAGTGAAATGAACACGACACGTTTACCTCCGCGCATGGGCGGGGTTTGTGTAGCAATACGTACCCCCGCGACAAGGACCTCGGTGCCGTTGCGTAGGTGGAGCAGTTCGGCCGCTTGGGTGATGGGTAGATGTGCCAGCCGTTGACGGTATGAGGTGATCAGGTGTTCGCTAACGTCTAGGTGCAGTAGGTCTAGTTCTGTGCGTACTACTTCTTCGGTGCTTAGCTGTGCTCCGGTGACCTTGATCGGTTCGATCTCTCCTAGGGGTAGGGCGAGTTGTCCAGGACCGGGGCGGTATTTGGCTGGCAAGTGGGTATGCGCCATAGATTGGGTATGGGCGATGGTGTCTGCTCTAGAGGTTCCGGTCAGCAGTGAGTCGAAGACTCCTAGGGCCGCGAGGTTTTGGTAGCTGCGTCTGGACAGGCCAGCGCGTTGGCGGACATCCGCGAGGGATTCATAGGGCTGTCCGGCGACTAGACGGTTAACTTCGCGTTCGCTCAGCTGGTGAATGTCGCGGAAAGCGAGGCGGATGCCGTATTGGCCGGGGCGAATAGTTCCGGCGGCGCGTGGAATCACCGGCGCTGGGCGTACAGCTGATTCGAATACGCGTTCTACTCGGTAGTGACCCGTGGAGCGGTTGATGTCTAAGCCAAGGATAGGAATGTTCATGCGCCTGGCTTCGGAGACCAGTAAGCGCTTGGGATACATTCCCGGGTCATGCTCCCAGATGCCTGCAAGGAATGCTTCCGGGTGATGGGCTTTGAGCCAGGCCGAATGATAGGTGGGTACGGCAAAGGCTGCCCCGTGGGCTTTGCAGAAGCCGAAGGAGCCGAAGCCGGAGAGCACTTCCCAGACCCTGTCGATAGTTTCTTGGCTATAACCGCGAGCGGTCGCGCTGGTACGGAAGAAGCTGGCAAGGGCTGCTTCTTTCTCTGGGTTTCCTAGGTGGCGGCGGTATACGTCTGCCATGCCAAGGCTGCAGCCTGTCATCACGTTGAGCATGCGTAGTACCTGCTCGTGGAAGACGGTAACCCCGTGGGTTTCGGCGAGCGCAGGTTTCAGGTCTGGGTGCAGATATTGTTCGGGGGCGAAGCCGTGGCGGTGCTCTAGGTAGGGCTTGACCATATTGGATTGCATGGGTCCTGGGCGGAAGAGTGAGATGTCAATAATAAGGTCGTTAAATTCGCGTGGTGCGAGTTTGCCGACCAGTTCGCGTTGTCCTGGAGATTCGATTTGGAAGCAGCCCAGGGTGTGGGTGGAGCGGATCAGCTCATAGGTGATCGCATCGTCTAGCGGCACCTTGGAAAAATCGATATGTCCGTCTTCTTCGATGTATTTCGTGTTCTGGTGTCCGCCGGCTCGTGCAACGCCTTGAGCGGTAGGGTGCAGGCGCTTGATTTCCTCTAGCGTGTAGGCGATCGCCGATTGCATGCGTACCCCCAGCACGTCGAGCTTGATGAGCCCCATGACATCCATGTCGTGTTTGTCGTACTGGCTCATCTGCAATCCCATGCCGGAAGGCTGAACCGGAGTGCGGTCCAGCAGGCTCGCGTCGGAGAGGATCACCCCACACGGGTGCATAGAAATGTGCCGGGGCAACCGGTCTAGGCGCTCGGTAGCGTCAATGAGTACGTCTAACTGCCCGTCTTGGGTAATGCGTTTGGCTAAGGGTGCGAGTTCTGGTTTCTGCTCTAAAGCTTCGCGGAAGGATGAGGCGGAGAAACGCCAGAGTTGTTTGGCAATCTCATCTACCTGTTCCTGTTCAATTCCGAGCGCTGCTCCGGCGTCACGGACTGCCCCACGTGCACGATAAGCATTTTGCATGCTCATCAGGCTCACTCGTTCTAAGCCGTAGGTGTCGAAGATCTTGTGGTAAATCTCGTGACGGCGTGCTGATTCCACGTCAATGTCAATGTCGGGCAAGGTGGTTCGCGTATCGGAGAGGAAGCGTTCGAAGACCAGGTCGTGTTGTAGCGGGTTGACCTGGCTGATGCCTAGCAGGAAGTTCACCAGCGAGGAGGCCCCTGAGCCACGGGCGGCGACGCGCACCCCCATATCGGTAATCAGCTTCACGGTTTGTGCGACGGTCAGGAAGTAACCGGCGAAGCCCAGCCTGTCGATGACACCAAGTTCTAGTGCGAGCTGTTTTTCAACGGCACTGTGATTGGCATCTGGTAGCAGTCGTGGAACGGCGGAGAAGACTCTTTCGGTCAGCTCTTGCTGGGCTGGGCGGTATAGGCCAATAACCTTAGCTTCGGGGATAACCGGTTGTTTCCAGCCCAAGTCGGCGTGTGCGTCCAAGGCCGCCCAATTGGCGAGCTGTTCGGTGTTGTGTAGGAGTTTGCGTGACCAAGAGCGTGAGGTCACTCGGGAGAGGTCTTGGGCTAGTTGGTGCATTTGAGCCGAAGGTTTGAGCCAGCCTTGCCCCGTAGGCTGCAGCTCGTCTAATGCCTTCAAACTGTGTAGCACCCGCGCAGAATCCAAGATGTCCGCGGTGACTGCCCCATCGGGATCGGCGTAACGTACTGCGTTGCTCAGCACCGGAGTAATGTTCAGCTCCGCGGCAAAGCGCAGTAATTTGCTGGCGAAGCCTAGGCTGTAACGTTTACCCGGCTCGGAAAGGTGGGTAGTGATTTCAGCGCGTAGGGCAGATCCTGCAAGCTTTTTCCAGCCTGCCAGCAAGTTTCTAGCGTGGCTATATTTGTGCCGTTCGATGGCTCGCGAGACATCGGATTCGGCACCGACTAATAGCATGAGCTGGCCACCGGCAAGTCGCGTTGCTAACTCTGTTCGACTCAGTCCGATGATTCCGCGCGGATTTTGGTGGGCAGCAGATACCGCGCGGCACAGGGCCGCATACCCGTGACCTTGTGCATTTCCGCGAGCTAACAGGATGATGCGACCGTTAGGTTTTCCCGCATCATCAAGTACCGCTAGGTTGACTCCGAGGATTGGCCGGATCCCTTCGGCCAGGCATGCTCCGACATGCTTCACCGCGCCGAACAACCCATCACGGTCGGTGAGCGCTAACGCATCTGCTCCTTGCGCACGAGCAGTCGCCGCTAGCTGTGAGGGGCTAGAGACCCCATAGTGTGCACTATAGGAGGAGGTGACGTTTAGGTGGGTAAAGCTCATGGTCGGGGTCCTTCGAAACTACGTGGAATACTATTAGAACAAAGTTTCGAAAGTTAAGCATTTAGTACTACTCAGGCGCCAATGGGCATCTCTTGATTAACGCGAATCAGGCGCCAGCGAGTCGATTGCGGATCAAAACTAACATCTACGCTCCGCATCGGCCCACGGCTCGTGGCGGGTGTGATTTCAAGCCGCCAGATTTCATAATCCACCAGTCCGGCGCCAATTCCACGAGGAATGCGCAGGTTTTCATCCCACCACTTGCGGCGCTCGAACCAGCGCTGAGGCTCGGCAACCAGCCGGTAGTCGCACCCATCCCAAGAAATCCGCAATGGCACCCCACTCGGAGAACAGGAAACCTGAACCGATTCGGTAAACATGCCCATGTGTAGCTCCTTCGTCCCGCTAAAACCATTATATTCGAATACGTATTCGAACAACAGTTACGCTAGTCAGGCCGACGGACAGTTTAGGTAGACGGCGATGATGGCACAGACTAACGCCATTTGACGCACTGCCGGTCAACCTCGAACCAAAATTTCGCAAATTCGGCAAGCGGGGCGTAATACGTAAAAGGCATGAGAGTCAACAGGTGATACCCAATGTGTCGGCTTGGATCCCGCTAAAAATCTGCAGTACGCATTTGCGCCTGCGACTACAGAAATAAGCAGTACTCACACGCAAACTTTATCTAGTACTCAAAACTGTTTAGGGGTATATACTGATTGCGTTTAGGGCTATAAACTAGTATTATGATGAAACAGGCAGACCTGGTAAAAAGGGTTCGCAAGATGGCCAAAGAAGTCGACCTGTCGTTTGAGTTGAAGCGCGAAGGTGGCAACCACACCATCTACGAGCTAGGCGGCAAAAAAATCGTCGTTCCCCGCCACCGCGAGATAAATGAACTCACGGCAAAGGGTATCCTCAAGACCGCTGAAGAAGCCGTAGCTAGCCACACCAAAAAAAATTAGAAGAAGAAACCCCAGAGGTCACCAAATGAAAATTACCGCCATTGCAACCCAGTCCGAGGGTTGGTGGGCCATCGAGGTCCCAGAGGTTGGATTCATGACCCAAGCCAAACGCCTTACCGAAATCGAAAATATGGCCCGCTCACTGGTCGTAGACGTACTCGAAATCAAGCCCGAAACCGTGGAAGTCGAAGTCAAAGTCGTCCTAGACGATGAAATCGCCAACACCGTCAAAGAGGCAGTGTCTCAAATGCGCGAAGCCCAGAAGCAACTAGCAGCCGCCTCCAAAGCCAGCTTCGATGCTGTAAACGAGTTGCGCAATCGCACCGGGTTATCAGTCCGCGAAGTCGCAAAACTCCTACAGATCAGCGCAGGACGTGTCACCCAGATCTCCCAGAAGGACGCCCCAGCCACCGCTCCAGTGGAGGGCGAAGGAAACTTCCATGTACTTACTGTTGCTGAGTCGAAGCGAGCAGACTTCGTCCTTGCGAACTAACCAGCTATAGGAACGGCATAAAGGGAGACGACCTTTCCTTACGCTGTTCTATGCCGCCTACAGTGTCAATGAGGACACCATCAACCTGCCGATCGATGGATAGACACCAACCCCTCAGCTACTTCCTCCGCGAATTTACAGCGTCCATAAGGGATGTAACCGGGTTCGCTGTGTGGTTTAACGCTCCATTTCATCAACCTCCGAAACAGCATGAAGCATCCCGGACCATGAACCAACCGCCGCCATGCATCGCGCATCACAAAATTTGAGTTTTAGATGAACGCGAAAACACAGCCTTAGCAGGCCTCGCCATCTTCGGACTAATAGTGGCAATCATCGGCGGATGCCTCGGGTACCCACGGGTCGGCTCTGATTCAATTCTGTAACTTCGCTGTGTTTTAGTAGCACTCAGGCAGAGATAACAATGACGTTCATCGAATTCAATGCAGATTGGGTTTAACACAGAAAACCGTCCATCCTCATAAAGGGGTGGGCGAACTCAGGACCTAGACGGGCCCTGGCATGGCCCGAAAAATAAGAGGTGAGCGGCCAAGTGCTGCTATACCGCCGCAGAACCACGACGTCTCCTCTGCGTCCCTAATTTTATAAGAGGTCAGGGATTAGCGTGCGTAGAGTCAAATCTCTTAAAAGCCCTGGGCGTCGGTGCCCTCCTCTTTAGCAGAACATCTAAACCGTCAGGTTCGACCTCAAGAAGAGCTACCAAGCACACCCCCAAATTGGCTCTGCGCGAAAATTCTTACGTCACGGTGTCTCTAATACTCGATTAGCTTGGAACACACCGATAGCATCGAGACATACGTACAAATAAACTCAGGAGTAGATCAATGCCGCATAAGGTCAAAGCCGTTATTTCCCGTGCCAAAGACGCACCGGTAGAGGTCGTGAACATTATCGTCCCGGATCCAGGTCCGGGAGAAGTCATCGTCGATGTACTGACCGCTGGCGTTTGCCACACCGATCTTCACTACAAGCTCGGCGGCATCGGCAACGACTACCCATACCTGTTGGGCCACGAGTCCACCGCGGTAGTCAGCCAGATCGGCGAGAACGTAACCAACGTAGCCGTCGGCGACCGAGTGATCCTGAACTGGCGTGCAGTGTGTGGCCAGTGCCGCGCCTGTGCGAAGGGCCAGGCCCAGTACTGCTTCAATACCGCTAACGCCACCCAGAAGATGACTCTGGAAGACGGCACCGAGCTCTCCCCCGCGCTGGGCATTGGTTCCTTCGCGGAGAAGACCCTCGTGGCCGCCGGACAGTGCACCAAGGTGGACGAGGAAGCAGATGCCGCGGCAGTAGGCCTACTCGGCTGTGGTGTCATGGCAGGCATCGGCGCGGCAATCAACACCGGTGAAGTCAAGCGTGGCGAATCCGTAGCAGTTATCGGCTGCGGCGGTGTGGGTGTGGCAGCAATCGCCGGCGCCAAGCTGGCCGGCGCAACCACCATCATTGCAGTGGATCTGAACCCGGAAAAGCTGGAAACCGCCAAGCAGCTGGGCGCTACCCACACCATTGATTCTTCGAAGGGCGATCCGGTGGAAGCCATCAAGGAGCTGACCGGTGGCTTCGGCGCGGACGTCGTCATTGACGCGGTAGGCCGCCCGGAAACCTACAAACAGGCCTTCTACGCACGCGACCTTGCAGGTCGCGTAGTTCTAGTAGGTGTGCCAACTCCAGAAATGAAGCTGGAACTGCCGTTGCTGGATGTTTTCGGACATGGCGGTTCGCTGAAGTCTTCGTGGTACGGCGATTGCCTGCCAAGCCGCGACTTCCCAATGCTCGTTGAGCAGTACAAGCAGGGAAACCTGGACTTGGATGCGTTTGTCACCGAGCGCATCAAACTGGACGAAATTGAAGCAGCCTTCGACAAGATGCATGAAGGCACCGTACTGCGATCAGTAGTGGAGCTCTAATGACTGTGAAGATTGAAAACGTCGTCACCTCGGGGACTTTCTCCCTAGACGGTGGCACTTGGGATGTTGATAATAACGTCTGGGTCATCGGTGATGATTCCGAGGTTATGGTTATCGACCCGGCCCACGATGTGGCAAAGATCCTTGAGGTCGTCGGTGACCGCGAAGTGATGGCAGTGCTGCTCACCCACGGGCATGATGACCACATTCGCGCGGCTGCAGAGTTCTCTGACGAGGTCGAAGCACCGTTGTACCTGAACCCTGACGATTTAATGCTCTGGGACGCCATCTACCCCGAGCGCAAGGTCGATGCAGAAATTCAGGAAGGCGACACCTTCACCATCGGTGACACTACCCTGACCGCAATCCACACCCCAGGGCACTCTCCAGGTTCGACCTGCTTCTATGCTCCGGACCTCGGCGTGCTGTTCAGTGGCGATACGCTGTTCAATGGTGGCCCAGGTGCCACCGGGCGCAGCTACTCGAGCTTCGAGACGATCGTCGAGTCGATTCGTACCAAGTTACTGGTCTTGCCAGAAGCGACAGTGGTGCACACCGGTCACGGCGATGCGACCACTATTGGTGCCGAGGCACCTAATTTAGATGAATGGATCAAGCGCGGGCACTAACCCCGCTGTTGCTCTTCTAACTGCCGGTTAACTCTTTGAGAGTTGACCGGCAGTTTTTTCCTCCTTCTCACCCTCATCTGATAAATACGTGGCAAGATAGTTCCCATGTCAGAACGTATTAGCCAGCCTTCGCGAAGAATACCGCGCAGTGCTTTTAGCTTCGGAATTTTATTATTGCTCGCAGGCATCATGCTGGTGTGGTGGGATAGCAGGCAAATGGTCACGCTTTACACTGGCTCTTACGTCTCACTACGTGAGGACACGTTCTATTTCGGACCCAGCCTCGCCATGATCCTGGGCCAACTGATGATCGGGCTCGGAATCGCAGCGTGCGGTGTAGCCGCCGGTTTCAGCTACTCCAACCGAGCACAAATTCGGCAGATTTCCCCTGCGTTGATCATCGGGCTCGGCATGCTGTTATTGCTTCTCGGAGTTGGCCTGCTGTGGTGGGATAGTTACCAGGTCAAGGAGTTCGGCTGGTTTGCTTACGCACCGTTGAGCAATGCTGAGCTTCGAGGAGAATTATCGGCGAGCGCAGTCCCAATTTTTGGAAAGATCGCTTTGGGACTTGGTTTTCTTGGGTTGGGTGTTGCTGGCGGCCTAGCTTGGGGCCGGCGTGACCGAACCGGCGAGCGCCTGGCTTAGAAGAGCGCGTTAGTGTGCTCTTCGATGAGTTCAGCTGAATTATTTCGCACGTTACCCACGGCCGAGTCGACCTCATACATGGTCCAGGTGGACGCCACGTCATAGGCTTGAGCGCGGACTTCTTCGATCAGTCCTTCGCCATCCTCTTCATCCGGGTTCAGCCAGCGGGACATCATTGCCTTATCCAACGGGATCGGTAGTCTGTCGTGCAGTCCGGCAAGTTCACCTAAAACACCGGGTTCTTCGGCGGAGGGCGACTCCATGGTGAGGATCGAGGTCGATAAGATCCAGTCGCCGTTCTCGTCTTTCCACCATTCGTAGAGCCCGGCGAAGAACATGAGCTTGCCGTCTTCACGGTGAACGAAAAACGGCCGTTTTTTGCTGCCTTCCTTCTTCCACTCGTAGTATCCCTGCATGGGCACGGCGGCCCTGCGCTTTTTGACGGCCGCACGAAAAGTTGGTTTGCTGGCAGCGGTTTCACTGCGTGCGTTGAAGGCGCGTACACCCACCGAGAGTTCTTTAGCCCATCCAGGCACTAGGCCCCACCGCGCTACGTGGATTTCGCGGTGCAGCTGATCATCGATGAGCCTTTCGAGCACAATCGGCACATCGGTGGTGGGCGCAATATTCCATGAGTGGCGCAGTTGCAGATTGTCATCCGCTTCGGCTTCAGCCTCCGCGACCAAATCACCGATGGCCTTGGCCATCACATAACGTCCACACATGTTTTGTCTCCCTGTCGGCCTTGCCATTGGGCACCAGTGTAGTCCGCGTGACAAATGTTGGCGCGCTGCTTTGTTAAACGGGAAAAATCACTTGGTTCGAACCGGGAAAAACGGAACAAACAGCAAGCTCACATGGTTACATGAAGTATGAGCAACGAATTAAATCTTGAAAAGTATGTTCCTGCTGCTGGCGGGGTCACCATGTTCACCACTAGCTGGTGCGGTTACTGCCGTAACCTCAAGCGTCTGATGGATCAGAAGGGCGTGGCGTACACCGAGGTGAATATCGAAGAGGTTGAGGGCACCGCTGAGATCGTGGAGTCCGTCAATGGCGGAAACCAGACCGTGCCGACGCTGATTTTCCCGGATGGCACCGCGGCTACTAACCCGCGAATCGAAGAAGTTGTTCAGCGCGTAGGCGCCTAATCTTCTCACCGACGACTGCTGGTAACTTTTGAAGCCTGGTACCGACCCATCGGGACCAGGCTTCTTTGCGTAGATCCTAGCGCAGCCGCTAGGCCTCCAGCAGCTGCGTGTGCTCGCGGTAGACCGCGAGCAATGCCTGAACGAAACCCTCCACGGTAACCCCGGAGACCAGATCATCCGCGGCGCCGACGGTAGCTGGATCCATAGGGATTTCCATCGCACGGTAGACCGCGTCAAGTACCGAACGCAGCGGGTCGGAGTCTTCGATGACAAACACGCTGCTGAACAGCCACGCACCAGAGATCACCCGTTGGGCGGTACCGATAAGTTTTACCGCAGAGACTGCCTTCGAATCCGCTGCCGGAACCCCGTGTACCGAGTAGTCCCCCGGGCAGTACTCGCCATCAATCGGTCCCACATGGGCATCAACGTGCAGCTTTCGAAAAGCTCGGGCGTAAAGATCTGCGAATACTTTAAAGCGTTGCTGCTGCCCGATAATCGCTTCGGAGTGCGGTTCGATATGATCCACGATCAACGTACCGCGATGGTAAGCGGCCGCACGCCCTCCTGCCTTGCGTACCAGCGGCGCGAATCCGGCAGACTGGGCCGCTTGGGCGGCACGTTCAAAGCCAGGCAGGCGGATATCGCGCTGGCCAAAAGCCAGCGTTGGATCGGGTCGATAAAAACGTAACAATGGACCCCTGGTCCCGGCCTGAACTTCTCGCAGTAACTGCACACCACGTTCCAAGTCAGCTTCGGGATCCCCGCTGGCTTCCTCAAACTGGTAGGACAGCGGCTCGCTCGATTCGGGATTCCAAAGGGTCATGTTCAGAGTCTAATTCAGTTCGCTCGTGCACACCGGCCCACCGCGCCTTGGCTCGGCCTATGGCAGCCATGAGGTGAGGGATAGGATTCGAGTTAGCCGAGGTTCTGCGTGATAATAATCTGGTGCCTCTTTCTTCCACCCCCGTGATCCTCGTCGGCGGGCCTTCCGGCTCGGGCAAGTCCTACCTTGCCAACCGGTTCGGCAACCCGCATCTCCCACTCGATGAGTTTTATCGACAGATCAGTGAAGATGGGCACCCCGAACAGTTCCCACGCACCGGGTACGGAGAGATCGACTGGGATCATCCGGACACTTGGAATATGCCGGCAGCACTGAACGCGGTTGACGAGCTCTTAACCCAGGGCCACACAATGGTGCCGAACTATTCGATCGCTACCTCTAGCTATACCGGTCACCGCGAAGTACGCGGAACCGGTGGTCCCATTATTGCCGAGGGCATTTTCCTCTCCGAGCTGCTGGAACCATTGCAGGCAAAAGGCATCAATGTTCAGGCCTACTATGTGGATGAGCCGGCACTTTTGACCTCGATCCGGCGTTTTATCCGCGATGTCTCCCAACGACGCAAACCGGTCCTGTTTTTGCTCAAGCGCGGCTATGCATTATTCCGCGCCCACGGAGCCGATCGTGAGACCTACCGCGCCAAGGGGTTCATCATCATGCCTAAGGCACAGTTGAAGAAGCTCCTAGCGCAGCTAGCGGAAACGGCTCATTAGAGCTGGCGTACGGTCAGAATCTGCTCGGCACGCCCGAAGGGTCCTGCAACGTCGTGCAGCACGGTGGAGGTCAACCCAATGCCGTCGGTTCCATAGCTTTGCTGGACTTCCAGTCCCAGCCACTGGCCTTGGGGCGCCCGGTACATGTGGATTTGTAGATCCAAGTTCGGGAACATCCAGTTTCCGTCTCCAGGCTCGGCACGTGGCACCACACCATTGGCGGTATCTGCCAGTCCGATCAAACTGGCCAAACGCGAAGCGTGTACACCGTCGACCAAAGCATATGGGGTGCGCAGCCAGGCGATTCCCTTGCCGGGGCGACGGCCGCGTACGGCACGCATTTCAATGGAGCGAATGTAGCCACCGGGCCACTGCGCAGAAATATTCTGCACTTCGCTTTCCTCAGGCCCAGGTACCGTGGCGTCTTCGATTCCCGCGACCGCGGTGGAGTCAGCGGTGATGACTCGCCATGCTCGGGCCACGATACTGGTGCGCCCCTTAGCAGTCATCTCCGCTTCGATCAGTTCTATGGTGCGCCCCGGACGGATCATTCGGGTCGTGATTTCGAATTCACCTGCGTGAATCAGGCCATGAATTTCAAAGCTTAACCGGGCGATACGCATATCGTCTCGTGGCTGGAAGTTCTCTAAAGCGTGGGTCAGGATCCCCGAGGCTGGAGCCATATGCTGCTCGTGCGCGTTCCAAGCGCCTTGGGTATGCCACGACGAACGATATCGGCCCTCCCCCAATGCTTCGAAATAGAAATCACCGGTGGCAAGAATCTTGTCCAGTTCATCTTCGAGCTGGTGTGTCATGAATTGATCTCCCGATCTACAAGCTTATGGGTTCTAGATCACAGCCTAACGAAACTTGAGCAGGGAAGTGTCCTAGCCGGCATGGCCGTCGTCGTGGTGCGCACGGGTACCGGCACTGTCCATCATGCTCAATACCTCGGCGATGCCTCCGATGGCGTGAATAACATGTGGTGTCATGGTGTCGAATTGCGCCGCCTGACCGGCCTTCACATGGAATACCCGGTCTCCCAAGGTGAGCTGAATTTCGCCCGAGAGCACGGTGAACCATTCCTTACCCGGATGTACCCGGGCCTCGTTCGGTGCAGTATGTTGCTGTGGATCAAAACGGATCTTCGTGACGACCACCCCGTTGACCGCGTCGTCATCGGAAAGTTTCCAGAGGGTCATGCCTGGAACTGTGATGGGTTCCGGGCCGATAATTACGCCTTTTCCATCGGCTGGGGCCACTAGCTCATCCAAGGTAGTGCCCAGCGATTTAGCAATAGGCACTAATTGATCTAGGGATATTCGTCGGTTTCCGGTTTCGATCCTGCTCAGCGTAGATACGCTGAGGTTTGCCCTCTTGGCCAGAGATTCCAAAGACCACCCATTGCCCTGACGCAATGCGCGTATGCGTTGTCGAATTACTGAGTCTAAATCCAATTCTTGCGTCATACGCAAAAAGATACACGATTTATGCAAGAAGTCGATAGTTTGGAGCATGAACAACTATTCACCCCACAAGGAGAGCACTATGGAAAATTTTGACGCAATCATCATCGGCGGAGGCAGTGCCGGACTGGCTGCCTCCATAGCACTAGGTCGTTCACGGCGAAAAGTACTCGTGGTCGATGAGGGAAATCCCCGCAATGCCGTCTCAGCACATGCTCACAATGTTCTTGGACACGAGGGAATCAGTCCGCAGGACTTGATCGCGTTGGGCCGCGCTGAGGCCGTTAGCTACGGCGTCGAATTTGTTTCTGCGCACATTCAGTCGGTGCGTGGCTCACTTGAAGAGGGGTTCGAAATTTCCACTAACTCTTCACAATGGACCGCCCGCCGCATCGTTCTAGCAACCGGAGCCCGCGATGTCTTGCCTGAAATCCCAGGACTTCAACAAGCCTGGGGTGTCTCTGCACTGCATTGCCCGTACTGCCACGGCTGGGAAGTACGCGATCAACAAATCGCAATCCTCGGAGTCAGCGAAATGAGCACTCATCAGGCTCTGCTTTTCAGCCATCTCAGCGACAAAGTCACTTTCATCAACCACGCCCCGCAAAAACTCAGTGCGGAGAATCGTGCACTGCTTAGCGCCCTCGAAATCGAGGTGCTTGATTCACCAGTGACCACACTTGAGGTCAGTGATAGTGGACAGGTTCGGTCGCTCAGCTTGGAAGACGGCTCTACCTTAGACGTTCAAGCCGTAGTTGTAGCGAGCCAAGTTACGGCAAACGCCTCACTTTATTTGGAGCTGGGTGGGGAACTTGACGAAAATCCGATGGGCACGTTCATCTCGGTAGAACAAATGGGAGCCACAAAAATCCCTGGCGTTTATGCTGCAGGAAATATTGCAAACGTCGGCGCGATGATTGGTGCATCGGCTGCAGCAGGAACCATGGCCGGAGCTTTCATCAATGCCGAACTCGCTATGGAGACGGTCAAGAAAAAAATGGAACAAAACTAGTCTCGCCCTTGAACTCTCCCCTAGGGGCAGACCATACGATAACAATATGGAGTACAGCATTGGGGAATTTGCCACGTTGATGAACGTGACGGTGAAGGCGCTTCACCACTATGAAAAGATCGGGCTGCTCAAGCCGGCACGAGTCGATCAGCTGACTGGATACCGGAAATACGATTCGAGCCAGTTCGAAATTATGATGCAGGTTCGCGAGTATCAAGGACTCGGCCTCACTTTGGCAGGAATTAAACGTGTCATCGTCGATGACGTCGACGATGACACGTTTGAATCTATCCTTAGAAGCAAGCAAGGCTCACTGCACGAGCGCATCATGAAGGATCTCGAAACCTACAGCGTGTTGGCGGCAAGGCTGGGCGCCGAGGATGATCTTTCACAATTTGCCGCGATGCAATCAACAAGGATCATCATGGACTGTATATATCCGATGCCTCCTAGGGTCAGCGGCTGCTTACGGCCATCCCCGCCGCATATTAGAGGACAAGAGAAAACGAGTGGACCGAAACGCACCCTACTTAGCATTTCGATCAGACTTGCGTCGCGAACCGTTGGCAATCTCAAACACACGACCCAAGAGCTGGCGGAAAGACTTCTGCCACAGAACGCTAGCGAAACGCTGAAGCAGCAGATCTGGTACTGGATTGAGACCACCGACGATCCGAGCGAGGGACCCTTCCGAATGCATGCTGGATTAGAGGAAAGTGTTCATTTCACGGGCCGCACAGATCTCATCAAAATTAATTTTATGGATTCTGGGATGGCTTTTACTGGCCATGGATTCTCGGCACTTGGTGTCGGACAGTGGAAGAAAATGACCCAACATGTTCATCATGAGATGTTCAATCAGGCAGTGCTGCCCGTCGGTCCTTTCTTTGTTCAACTCAACGAAAAATCCGGATATTCCGGGGGTTCTTTGGCCTATCAGGGCGGAATGATCGACGAATCGTTCGTCGACTATGAAGCCAATATTGAGGACGAAGACTACGCCGATGGAGCTACTAATCCATTCGCTCACTGGTATACCAACATGTAGTCAGCTACGTCCGAATTTTACTGGTGGCCTCGCTTCTAGAGGCCGCCAGTATGCACCGAGGCAAAAATGATGGTACGCTTAATTTGTTACCTCGACGTTTGCAGGTGTGAGTCATCCGCCAGCAAGTGTTAGCAGTTAGATTTGTAGTAAGACAAGCAAATCCTCTGTGCAGCAAATCGGTTCAACGATTCTTCGGAATTAGCGAACTCCTATCGAAACGAATTTTCATCTTCTCTTCTTCACCGCTTACAGCTCGTCCAGACGCTTCTCAGCGTTTCCACGATGCGGCTTCCACATTCTACTCCACTGACTCTGGCATTTCCACAGTCATGTCTATGGACCGCAAGGACATTTAGCGTGCGTAGCGACCTCCGTTTTGGCCGGTATCGGCAAAATCAGCATTCGATAGCTGATACCGACGGCATGGAATTCGCCCAAGATAGTACTGTTCGAGGTAACCACTAATTTTCCGTTTCGGATTTCGACTCGGCAACAAGGTCACGTAGTGGCCAATGAATAAATAAGGAAATAAAAACATGGCTACTGGCACTGTTAAATGGTTCAACGCTGAAAAGGGCTTCGGCTTCATCGCTCCTTCTGATGGATCGGCAGATGTGTTCGCACACTACTCCGCAATCCAGAGCTTCGGTTTCCGTAGCCTCGAAGAGGGCCAGAACGTAGAATACACCTTGGAAGCCGGTCCAAAGGGCCCACAGGCAACCAACATCCAGGCTCGCTAAGCTTTAGCAACTGCCAAACTTCTGGTGCAGTACCGTCCATTTCGGATGGTACTGCACCATTGGTGTTTCTAGGGGTCTTTATCGTTCCGTTGAACTTCGCTTTGCAGCTTCTGGCGGTCGTTCACGCAGGATACCCACGCCTAGAAGCCGGGCCGGAATCGCAGCTAACTTGGGAAACGCACGTAAGATTTTCGCAATAGGTACCGGCAAGAGAACATCATTGCTCGTTTTCATCAACCGTTGTAACCCTAAATGCATAATCCGCTGAGCGCTCTGAACCAATATGATTGGGAGGATGCGTCGGTTCTGGACAGCAGCCACGTCTCGATCTGAAATTAGTCCAGCTTTGAGCGGTTCGGCAAGTATTCGGGCCGCCGCGACTGCATCCTGAACCGCTAGGTTCACGCCCACTCCCCCTACCGGGCTCATGGCATGTGCCGAATCGCCGATGCATAGCAGGCCGCGACGCCACCACCGTATCGCGCGGTTAAGTTTCACATCCAGCAATTTAGCGTCCTCGAAGGTCAGTGCCGATACTCCATCTTTGAGTTCGGGCGCAGCTTCAATAATTGCCCGGTGCCAAGATTCAATACCCTCAGCACGAAGCTCTGTGTCTTTCCCCTTCGGTAAAAGCATGGCGGTTTGAACGTACCCATGCCTTGGAATAAGCACAAATGATCGGTTCCTGGCGAAAGCCGGAGACAGAACATTCTTTATATTCAGTTCACCGGAGATCTTGAACCACCAGACATCTAGGGGCACCGCAAACTCTTTAATGGCTATCCCAGCGGCATTCCGGATGTTTGACCATCTGCCATCTGCGGCTATGGTCAAAAGCGCACGCATCTCGCCGATTCCTTCGGCACCCGAATAGCGCACACCCACGACGCGATCCTCCACAGTAAGCAGCTCGGTTACTTCGCAATTCATCCGAAGGTCAAAATTCTCTTCGTCCTCTCCGGCGCGAGCCAATAGATCGAGGAAGTCCCACTGTGGAGCCATCGCGATGAACGGATAGGGATGGTTGACCAGCGACAGATCCAGTATCGTGGTGCGGATCCCATCTCGTGCTGGCACTTCTGCCTGCGTCACTTTGCTGTAATTGATCTTGTTAAACTCTTCCATCAGTCCGAGTTCGTCAAGTAGCTGCAACGTCGAAGGGTGAATGGTATCTCCACGGAAGTCACGAAGAAAATCCTTATGTTTCTCGAATACGGCCACCGAGACTCCACTACGTGCCAGCAAAAGTCCCGCCACCATACCGGCCGGGCCTCCGCCAACGACGATGCACCGAGTTCCAGGTTCCATGAGAGCTATCCCTTCAGCGATTGTCTCTGAATTTCAGCTTGGCACTAATTATTATTCATGGATAGTCTCGGACGTTGAGCTTTTGATATTTAGCATGATCATGATGACAGCGAGAGCCAATAGGACTAGCGCTAATCCTTGGAACCCGATCGTGGCAAGAATCGGTCCCGCGCAGAGCCCGCCTAAGACGCCAGCTAAGCTCATGCAAAGGTCTGAAGTTCCTTGCAACTGTGGGCGCTCGTTGATTCCCACCGCACCGGAAATCATGGTTGACCCCGCTACCGTTGAGGCGGACCAGCCCAGGCCCAAAGAAAGCAAAGCTATGGTAGTAACCACATGATCCGCGGAGTTGGTCCATACCAAAATGCTGGCGGTGATGAGGAGCGCCTGTCCTGCCAGAATGATCACACGTGAGCCGCATTTATCGGTCAGCCATCCAAAGACCGGTGACAGCGCGTACATTCCTGCCACGTGCATGGATATGGTGAAACCAATTAAGGTGAGCGTTGCTCCATGATGCTGCATATGGATCGGGGTCATCGACATCATCGACACCATATACATGTGCGACAAGGCGACGGTGAGGACTGCACGACGGGATGGCACAGAGCTACGCAATATGTGCCATCCACCACGGCGAGGCTGGCCGGAACCGGGTCGACCCAAAGCCTGACGCTGCGCTATCCGCAGCGGGTCGGGCCGTAGCCCAATCCAGTAAACCAATGCGCCGGCTAGCTGAGCACACATGGCGATAAGGAAACCGCCGGTATAGGGCGGCAAGTCGATGTATTTGGCGATAACTTCACCGGGTTCAAAGAGATTCGGACCAATGACTGCACCTATGGTCGTTGACCAGACGACTACCGAAAGATCACGTCCGCGAGTTGCCTTTGTGGAAAGATCCGTGGCGGCGAAACGCGATTGGAGGTTCATTGCGGCCCCCGTACCAAGGACCAACATACCCAGCATTAATAGCGGCCAGAAGTTGAGGAATGCGGCGGCAATAATGACAACAACGCCGCTTGCCGCCAGCAGGGCACCGCTCGAGAGAGATATTCGTCGGCCGTGTTTCTGGGCCATCAATGCCAGCGGAATCGCCATAAGCGCCGCGCCCAGCGTATTCATCGTGGCGGCCATACCTGCAAGTGAGTCCAAGCCCGAGATGCTGACAATCAGCAAGGATCCCAGGGTCAGAGTAGCTCCGCCGCCTAGTCCTCCAAGGATCTGGCCGGCTACAAGTACCGAAATCGATTTTCGTCGAATCCGTTGCACTTGCTGCTCATCTAATGTGCCGAGATCATTGGATGCTGATTCGATCTGCACATTCACCCCCGTGTTCGCTCATCGTGGATCCGTTATTGTCCAAGTATCCACGATATGCAGGTGGCCGGTGCGAGTTTCTTCGGGTATGACAATGGCCCTGATGAGATTCCAAGATACTTGTCACCCCAATTCACGCGGATACTGCCCGACAAGAATCCTCCGAATTTTCCTAACCTGTTGTCATCTTTTTTGGAATGACGGCGAACCATCCCGGGAATCATGCCTCCGTTGCATGTGTAGCATGATTCCCGGTCAGGGATCGGCTTCCCAGATGCAGGTACTAGTATCATCGACGTCGATTTTTTGTCTTCTTGGGCTTCTTTCCCCGCCGTGTTTCAGGGGGTGTGTAAGTGCCTTCCCTCATTTGAGCATTGGTCATGAGACCGCTAATTGCGAGTTGCTGCTCCAGCTGCGCATCAAATGAGTTGGGCAAATTGTTATATTCGCTCCAAATAATGCGCCCAGAAGTGTCAACCAGAAGAGCAAACGAACGATCCAAGCGCAGCTGATATTTTTTCAGCTGCGCATACTTCTGAAGCTTTTCAGCGTAGTCCGCCATACCGCCGTCAACCGGCCCTGAGCCGACAAATATTCCGAGGTACCCCCACGGAGTCACAAACGTCATTATCGACTTGTGGAAACGCCTATCCACAGTGGTTCGCCGAACGACTCGGTTAAGGTACTCCGAAAAAACTTCAGCTGACTCATTTGAAACCCCAGCAAAATCGGCGCCAGTTCTCAACCAGCCATGGCTCTTGCTTTCCTCAAGATAGCCGATGACCGAAGCCACCGTTGTTTCATGCTTGCGGATCGGCTGTGGAGCCGCGATAGCCGTCTGCCCTTCTTCGAAGTACATCCAGGCATCCAGTGGATCAGTATGGGTCAGTACCTGCGTTAGAACATTACTGTCTTTGAATATATCTCGTTCCGCCTGCCGCGGTCGTGTACTGGTTGGGTACTTTTCGTAAAGCGGGAAAGGATCAGGCTCAAAGTAAAGGCCACCATCCATAAACCACATGACAAGATCTAGCTCATCACTCGCTCTGAGCAGGCGCGAGGTAGATGGATCTGTGCGTCGTCGAAGGAAAGCAAGGAAGTCCGAAGGACTCTGCATGATTGCTGCAATGACCATCAGGTCGTGAAGTGAAATGAGCCAAGGAACGGACGGCCCCGTCAGAACTTCGGCTTTGACCAACTCATCCGTGGCGATAGCGAGCGGCCCCCAGTCGTCTAAGCACACAACCACTGTGTGGACTTCTTGAACTGACGGCAAATCGATCCAACGCCCTTTCGGCGTCCAAAGACCCTTTTGCTCGGCGATGAGTGACTCCAAGCGGGCTGCCTGGGATGATGCCTCACCGATCGTCTTCCGCAAGTCTGTTTCAACTCGCTGGACATTGCCTGCACGGGCCTTATCCGTAATCGAGCCGGCCTTTACTTCCACGCAGATTGCGACGTCATCAATAATGAACAGGGCATCCGCCTCTGTTTCCAGGGTGCCTTCTAGGGGGTCATGAGATCCCTTGGAGAGGTCCCATGTCAATGCTTCCGGTTTGGGAGCCCTATATTCCAACGAAGAGTACGTGGGCTTGTCAACGCCCAACAATTGGGCCAGGAGCCTCCCCGCTTTTTCCTCGGTCCAGCTATCACGATGGCGTTGGTATCGCATCCAAGGTTTCTGATGGGCCTTCAATCTGGATTCAAGGATTGGCCGCACATAGTCATGAGGAAGGGGATCCCCGAAGGCGAAGTACCTGTCGTTACGATGCAGCAGTCCCTTTCCGGAAAGCAGGTTTTCTCCGTTGACGAACTTTTCGCAGGCCTCGAACGCGGTTACCCCTGTTGATTCGAAACAGAATGCAGACAGCACCGCCTTGACCGTTGCTTCTGGGAGGCCAGGTTGCTCCACCAAGTCGCTGACGGTGAAGGAAAGTCCGTTTCCCGGCTCGATGAATATCCCAGCGGCCAGTTGGCGACCCTCCGTAATTTGCTTTTCGGAGAGTGCTTGACCGCTGATCGTGATCGCTCGTAGTTCTTCGAATCGCTCAAACTTGGAGGCTAAAGACTCGCTTCGTTGGGTTTGGAATGCAGCCCACACTTGGGCTACGTCATCTGGCGTGAAACCCACGTTGGTCTGCACAAGATCGTGAATTGGTTTCGGGGCGAATATTTGTTGAGCAACATCCCTGGAAACTGAGAGGTAGTTCCTTCCTCGCACGGAAACTTCGAACGTGCGAAGGAGCCCTGTTAGTTGTGCTGCTTTGCCCAGATGCTCATTGCTCGAGGAGGCAAAAGCGACCACCTGTGCCAACTTCGCGATCTGTTCAGCTGCAGCAATGACGTTCTCTATGGATGGACCCGTTCTCCCTTCTCCCTGGACAGTTTCGATTCTCTGGAAATCGATGGATGTGCCGATGAGCGCTACGATTTCGACAACGACCGGCAGGCTCGTGTTCAAGCTCTCCTTGAATTCGCCGAGATCCCCTGGTGCAGTCATTTGGCGCACGACTTCCAAGACATCCCACAAGTCCACACCTGCCGCGAGTTCTGCTTGAATAGCTCGTACACAGTGATCGAGGATTGCAGGGACCTGCTGTTCTAGATCTTCCCAAGACTCCGTAGGTACGAGCCCTTCTGCGGTCGCTTCCATATTGGACAGAAAGACAGCTACGCCCTCATCGTTGTTCAACACCACCCGAAGCGTCGGCCGCTTGTTTTTTGCCATCATTCTGCTCCCTTGCTCATATCTTGCTACCAGCGGCGCGTTTCCAAATGGGACTGATAATCTCGTGTCCGCTCCTCGACAATTCGAGTCGAGGCCCATTGAGCGACGTTTTCGTAGAAGGATCGAACAGGTGATCCATCCGGATGGCGCTTGGCTATCGCGATCGCTCCATCTCGGAGCGCTGTCTCTCTAGGATTGTCCTCCCCGACCGTCCGGGAACCCGATCCGTAGAGCGCCGGAGCATGAAGACCATGGATCAACCGCCGTTTACTCTCGGGAGCCAGATCTTGTGCGATCTTGATCGCCTCTTCGACGAATGCCGTGTTCTCGAGGACAAACTGCCAAGACGCATGCTGCAGCAGGTCTTCAGCGAGCCGAATTCGGTGATCTTCCTTTGTGCGAATCAGACCAAGAAGAACACTAAATACCTCTACATCGAAGTGACCCGAAACTTGTTGGAAGAGTTTTACGCCCTGCAGGGATCGTTGCCGACTGTCGCCGACCAAAAGCCAATCAACTAGCTCGTTCAGCGCGTTCGGAAAGTAGCCCGACGAGCGGAATTCCATAGGCTTTCCCCATCTGTGAGGCAGCGCCTGATACGTTTGATCCCTATCGACGGATGCATCCACTCGACTTTGCAGGAGGTGAAGCACTGACGCGGGATCGTCGCTGATCTGCGTGTTCAATAGTCGGGCGAAATCATAGCCGTCTAGCGACGGCGTCTGCACGAAACGTTCAAGCAACATGCGCCGGTCGATTCCACGCAATTCCGACCAACTCACGATTCTTCCATCGGTAAGAAGTTCGGCCACCTCTTCGGCAAGCTTGGAGTCGCGGTCGACTGGTGCACCCATGATGATCTCCAGCACCAAATCATGGTCCTCCGGCTGCCACCAACGTGCGGATCCTAGAAGCCGTGCCGTGATTGTTTCGTCGTCCCGGGCCGCTAATTCCAGAACGATGCGCTTGCGGTCACCCCCGATTACCTCTCCACGTGGGTTCGCAACTGCGGCTGTAACGAGTTGCACTCCAACCGCACCAAGACTCATGAGAGTTGAAGCAGCATCACTAGCCAACTGATCTTCACGGGAAAACAGCGACATCATCGCTACTCTCTGCGTGGCCATCACCGCATCGTCACCCAGTGAAAGGGTAGATAGTGCAGCGCGTGCAACCCCCGGACGCGCGTCAAATAGGCGGCTCAGCAAATTGTCCGGCGAAAGAAAATTTCCGGAAGCCGACTGTTCATCTCGCATGAGTTCGTGAAAATGATCGAGGACTTCCCGATCGGTCTTGGCCATCGACCAAGAATTGAATACTTCGTCGATCTTGCGCTCAGACGAATCCAAGGAGCGGTGGTATTTCGACGTCGTTGGGTTATCGACTTCGTCTTCATCTTCGTCATCGAGTGCCCAACCGGAACGCAACAATCTCGTGACCAGGTAGTCCGCGTCTTCGACTAGTCGCAGACGCGCTGCGCGTGCCTGTTCGCGACGTTCGCCAGAGCCGTAGTTTGCTGGCCAGCTCAAGGCGCGAAACGCCGAAAGGCGAACGCTCGCCGGCACTGTCGGATCTGCAAGTACGGCTCCGATGAGGTCGAAAATAAGCGTCATCTCGGCAGTCATCGTGGCGTCGTTACCTGATGTCCTGACAGCTTCCTCTATGACATCCAGCGCAGCGAGTGCCGTGCGAGGTTCAGAGCGTAGTTGTTCTCCAGCGAGTGCCACCGTTTGAAGTCGCAGCGGTTCGACGGTCTCCATATTGATGTCCCGGCGTGTCCATTCGAGCGACATACCTCTAAATCGAGTGGTGGTGACTTCGTAAGAAAGTGCAGGTTTTAGGAATGCCAGTACTGTTGGTCGGTCGCTGGTTCGCTCGCGGCTGTGCAGCCAGCGGCCGATGATTTCGATGTACAGCACGTTGAAACTCACCGGACGCTTGGGGTGAAATTCGCCAATCTCTCGAAGAATGCGCATCGCGTGCTCGGGATTTTGATTTTCCGGTCGATTGTCGTTTCTTCCGATTTCAAACAGAAGCGCCATGGCTCGTTCGAGCTGGTCTGGGTCGTATGAAGCATTGCGAATGAGACCTGTTAGAGCACGGTTTGTCGAAACCGCCGTGATATATGGGTCTCCACCCCAGATTCCAACCAGGGTCTGCTTCTGGTCGGGAGCCGGATTATCGACAATTTTCCGTGCTAGGTCCATGGCTCGTTCAGCGTAGACAGCTGCCACTGGTTCGATGCTTCTGACGATATTTTTGCGCTCTGAGTTGCTCATATCAAGAATTGATTGTGACAAGCTTGACCACAACGTTTCGCCTAGATGGGAATCCCCATTCCCACGCCGGTACCAGTCGATGAGGCTGACATTGCGAATCGCGTGTGCTAGCGAGTCGCCGCGAACAAGTTGGGCGATTCGAGCCGACCATCTAGTGTCTAGCCCGCTACGGGACACCAGCGCACGTTCCAATACTGCTTCTCCGAGAAGGTCCGGCACGACTCGCACGGACTGTGCCCGGCGCATAATGACCCCGAGGTCTTCCAATTCGTCGACGATTCGCAGAACAAGGTGTTCAGGCTGCTCGCTCAACGCTGATAGAGCGTTGAGGGATTCCGTGTTATCAAGTTGAGCGGGCTGCACAGAGGCAATCGCGTCAAGTACAGCGCGTCTCTCGTCTCCGTTCGCACCTCGAGTAACGACATCGGCAAAATGGGTCAGAATTTCCTCGCGGAGGTCCGCGTTCCCGACAAGCAGTTCGGGAGTGAGATGTCCTTCCCTGATGAGGTGCGCGCCGATAACAATGAGTAGCGGGCAGTCATATCCGAGGTGCCCCAACAGTTCTACCGTCTCCGATTCGGCTGTATCACCGAGCGCTTCACGAGCAAGCTCCTCGGCTTGGGGAATTAGTAGATCGGTAACTTCGATCCTGATTTCGCTGGCAGAGGTAGACGCAATCGATAATGTTGAAAGTAACTCCGGCTCGAATCTCGGGCGTACCGAGAGGACGATCGTGGCGTCAGGTCGTGCGGTGCGAATCCCAGCAACGAGGGACACCGCCGTGCTGCCGAGGCTGAGGGCATCGTCCAGAACGACTACCGGTGCGCCGTCAGGCAGGAGATCAAACATCTCGGGTGTGATCGGCCCCTTCGACGCGAATCGCACTTCCCGAGCAGATTCGGCGTGTGCGAATTCCGTGAGAAGTCGAGTTTTACCGATGCCGCCGCGCCCAACCACGAGGACGATGGACTGATGGTCGGCGGCCAGTTGGGCGAGCCGCTCCAGCTCGTCGTCACGTCCTACGAGACCGAATTGCTTGTCGTATCCGAGCCGACCGGCCAGCGGAGGTTCGTACTCGGCGACGGGCATCCAAGGTGATGGAGCAGTTATGCCGAGGAAAGACTCACGCAGCCGAGGGAAGTAGGCATCGATCAACCCGAGTTGCATCTCCATCGGAAGATCTCGGACACGCGTCGTCAGATCCTCGCCGTCCCATAGTGACCAACCTGGGTGTTTGTGCAGCTCAAGCCGAGCATCGGGACTGGCGGTCGGACGGCTGAGCGCAATAATGCCGGCAGTGGTTCCAGCAATTGGCAGAACCTCTTTCACCACTTTCTTAACGTCGGCTGGTCCGAAGCTCTTTTCGTGTTTGCACTGAATCCCGACTCGCTCAATTCCCTTGGTTGCGAACACATCAACGCCATATTGTTTGTATCCTGTCGAGCCGTTGCGCGTAACTTCCCAACTAGGGTTCAACCCGCGGTACATGTCACGGACGAAGGCCTCGAAAGCTTCATCACTGAGCTGTTCGAATGGCAGCATCCGAAGCCGCGGCTGGCCCGCGGGGCTCAAAATCGGGTCATAATCTCCCGCTGCGCGAACCGTGGAAAGGTCCAGGTCAAGGATTTCACAGAGCTGAGGAAGCTGATTGGCGCGTGGGCGCGATTGACCGCGTTCCCATGTGCTAATTGCTTGCTGTCGCAGGCCGACTTGGCGCGCGACATCGCTTTGATCTAGCCCGTTGGCTTCGCGGGCCTTACGAAGTAGGACGCCCAGGGTCGAATATTTCATCTCTTCACTGTACACGCATTAAATGCGTGTACAAGAATGATACGTTAGAATGACTCCAGAGCCTCCATTCATTAATCGACCCTGCTACGTCGCCTGTCGGCTTTCGAACAGTCCAGGCATTTATGGCATGTCAGAGGCAGCGACTCGAGCGTGGGAATGTGCCGAGGAATGTTTTGAGGAGGAGAATCAACTGATATGAATCAAGTGTCATACGGAAAAGGATCAGCAGGAGGGTCCTCCAATGAATCGGGAAGTTTGCACCGCGCCGGAGTAGCCGCGGTGTTGGCGGTACACGGATTGTTGAATCAACCAGTGTCGACCCTTCCCGGAAAGGTTCCTGTCGAAATCCGACTTGAGACCCTCGATGCCACTGACGACATCGCCTGCGGAATGAGCGACGGATCAACTTGGTTTATCCAAGCCAAGAGAAACGTCGGTTTCGACAAAGCACTACGCTCAACGATCGAACAGTGGTCAAAGCAACCGGTCAAGGAAAAAGATTCCCTAGTCCTCGCGGCATCCACCTTCAAAGGCGATCTCAGCAAACTACAGCCTGCCTTGGATCGGCTTTCAATGGATCCGAACGCAATACTGAATCCCCTTGAGGAAAAGGGCCGAACTTTACTGCTCACGGAGCTCGAAGCAATAGCTCCCGGACGGGGCCAGCAATTGTTTCGTTCTGTACGGCTTCTCCAATGCCCCGTTGAGCGCGAAACTGATGCATCTTTTGCCCACGCCGCGGCCATGCTCGATGGGGCATTGGTGGCCATCGGGACTGGACGCTCAGCCTTCCGTTCGCTTCGTGCCTACTTTCAGGCAGCGGCTGCGGACCGGAGGCGAACATCGCCACAGGATTGGATCCAGGCGCTCAATGCAGACGACATAGAAGTTTTCGCCGATGCGAAGGGAGTTACAGGTTCACGTGAACGGGCGAGGGTTCTGGCACTTCGTGAATATCGTGATGCGTGGCGTCGCCGACTGGATCGTCTTGACCTGTCGCTGCTTTTAGATAGTGTACCGGAGGTGCACATTGAAGGCTTGGCTAGCAACTATCAGATCAGCTGGCAGCAAGGATCCAAGAAAGCCCGCACGGCAAACCTCTATACAACAATCCGCCGAAACGACCGGTTCATCGTCACAGGTCTACCAGGCATGGGAAAATCATCCGCCCTCGTACAAATTGCGGCGGCATTGGCGTCTGACGATGCCGCACCCGTGCCGGTTCTCCTCGATCTCAAAGGAATCGGGCAACAGATCCATACACCAAGCGACATCAACGTTCCACGGCTCATGAGCCAGGCAAGCAAGCTGGGAGTTGAAACCGATCCGACCACCCTCGAAGCCGCGTTGCATGCCGAAGTCGTTCGTGGGAACGTCATTTTCCTCGTTGACGGCCTTGACGAGACCCTGGATAAAGCGACGATCACAGCCGCGGGACTGGCAGACTTGCTGCCCCGACTTCATCCGAAGTGCGGCTTCATTCTTACTACTCGTTCCAATGCTCTAGTTGCTGCCCAGCAAACCGGGCTTACGCAGGTTGAGCTGGTCACACCAGAGAATCTCTTCGAGTCGCTTCGAACGTTGCTGGAAGCCATGAGTCCAATCAAGGATCCCAACCGGCCTCAGCAATGGTTGGCAGGTAAGGTCGCGTGGCTAGAAAAGTCGATGAATCACCACAAAGACATCTGGGAGGTTCCGCTCCTGGCTACTCTCACGACCTTCCGTGCTGCCGATGGCGATTATTCATCACCCAACGCGGCCTCTCTTCTCAATCAGGTCATTCAAGACAGCGTCAAGAAATGGGAATACCGTCGAAAATCCTCACCTCCGGGCGGAAACGACCGAGAACTCCGGCCAGAAATGTTAATTGACGGCTTCGCAGCCATCGGACACGCGCTCAATAGTCACGGCCCTTTACCCATCCGTGAAGCCGAAAAAATCATCGTGGATGGGATCTCCCGCTGGGGGTTCTCAGAACCTCTCACCGAGGAGTTGGCACGCCAGATCTTGTGGTTCTGGGACAATTCTGTGGGCATATTCATCGAAGTCAACGGTCAGGTGCAGGCACGAAGCCGCCAGTTCGCCGAACTGGGAGATGCTTACTGGGCCTGCGCGAGTACCCGTAGGAGTAGCTGGCTGACAACTGCCCTAAACAGCTCTTCCAAACGAGAAGCAGTAAAGATCGCCGCTATAACAGATGCCCACATGGCACAGGACTTGCTCGATCAAGCTGAGAACAATCCCGACGCCGACGCACGGTGCAGAGCGCTTTCATGGATGAGTGACTTATCTCGAGATCGTTCAGTCACCCTTGACGATGTTTCCACTCGACGCCTTTTCAAGCTCCTGGGGAATGCCGCGAAGGAAGGAATGCAGTTCGACGACGCGAGCGAAAGAAGCGGGTTGCTTAAGGAACTATTTGATTCGGTTCATGCCGCCCAGCATGAGGCCGACGGAGATGGTTGGGTTTTCACTTACCGACTTGCCACTTTCCCAACGACACCGCCCAATCGCGTTTGCCGCGACTCGGTTATTGGGACATTGCAGCTCGACGACGCGCGCCTCAAGCTTGTGGAAGCTTTGGCTTCCCTGTCGGATTCGGACTTCGATGGGCAGGCACCTCTCACAGAATCGGATGTGGAGAAAATCCGCGAGATCCTCAAGATCCCCATCCCACCACAGCTATTGCCGCCTAAAGTCCCGGGCCAACCTCTCACCTTGTATGCGCAATCCTTCCACCCGATTACTGGAACAGCCGATGTGGCAGCTGGGGCTGCAGCACGAATAGAACTGTTCCAAAAGGACATGCCGGCCACCCTCTATGCTTTGGCGAAGGCGCTCCCACATGGAAAGTCCGAGGCCATTACCGAGGCTCTCCGGTTAGCAGGGCACCCTGATCCAGCTCCCTGGGAACTTGGCACGATGTTCGAAGAGTTTCAGAGACAGCGAGCAGACCTAGGCGGGTGGGGGTGGCTCGTCAGAACGGTCGCTTCGCTCCCGGACGAAGATAGCCCTGACGACAGCGGTGACCGCTGGAGGTGGCGTGCACTTGCCGATCTGATTGATGCTCTGGACTATACAAATGCGTCCATTCCAGGCTTCAGCCGTGCAGCGACAGAAGATCATAAGGTCATCGTTCATTGGATAGACGCGATCTCAACCGCCGGTTCGATCGACAGAGCAGCCATCGTCGTGCAGGCACGCTCACTCCTTAAACTGGCAGAGCATGCGGAAACCGACGCTGTCACTGACTTGATTGATGAACCTCGTCTTGAAAGAATCGTGCTGCGATCCCGACAGCTCAGCCATGAACAGTCCTTAGCAGTTGTGCCCGCCCTGCTCTCGCATTCTGACTGGATCTCACGAAGCGCTGCCAACCTATTGATAGGCCAGAAGCACGCTCGCCTAGCAGATGCCATCCGTAGCAGCGACAAGAAACTGACACCAACCGCTCGTTGGCTCAGTAGCGTGGTTCTATGCACCAACGCTGACCTTCCTTCAGCCGATGTCCGAGACCTACTTGCAACCGATGATCCGCCGCAACGCACCGCCGCGGCCTTTTATCTCAGAAAATTTCATGAAGCCGAGCTGGAGCAATATTGGGAAACCGCGCTGATTGATGACGATTTGTCAGTTAGGTATGCAGCGGGCGCGATTGAAGTTGTAGACCCACAACCGAAGTATTGGTCCTGTCGCTGGTGTTCCTCCAAGAATCAAATTGAGGACACGACTTGCCGTAAATGCGATCTTTCCAGCAAGCCCAGCGCTAGAGATAGGGATGATGCAGCCGGCTAAACACAGAAGCAGCAGCCTAGATTCGCTTGCGACTGACAGCACCTATGTCGAAAACGGCGCATTTGTCAGGTGAGCCCCGGAAATCTGGGCTCCGGGGCTCACACCGGCAGGCAAAGCTATTCATCCACTCCAGATTTCTCCGTGGCTTGGCTGCGCCGGAGGTACTGGTAAACCGTTGCCCGGCTTAGCCCGTAGTCCCTGGCGAGCTGGGCCTTGGGAATCCCGGCGGTCACCCTGGGCGACCAGTTCGATAACTTTCTCCGGTCCCAGCGCAAGTCTGCGACCCTTGTAGACCCCGCGGGTTTTCGCCAGGGCGATGCCCTCGCGTTGGCGTTCCCTGATCGGGGATCGCTCGAACTCGGCGAACGCCCCATAACCGAGAGCATTAGCTTCGCCATCGGGGAATCCTCCCCCATGAACACCAAGCCTTCCTTCATGAACTCCACCCGGGCACCCTTGCCGGTCAGGGTCTGCACCAGCGACCGCAGGTCATCCAGGTTCCTGGCCAACCGGTCCATCGAGTGCGCCACCGCAGTGTCCCCGGCACGGACGAAGTGGATCAGCTCCTCGAGCCTCGGCCACCGGGTGACCATGCCCGAGGCGCGATCCGTGAATACCTGGTCAAGGAACTGGCCCTCAAGCTGACGTTGCTCGTTCTAGTCCAACATACTGCCCCGAACATGCCCCAGCCGCTAACCAACCACGAATCCACCCCACATTCTCGATGACCAACTTCTATTTGTGAGGTTAGAATCTAAGAGTTTCGAATGTCATTTTCTCTAAGTCGCCAGCACTAGTGACCGAAGTCCTCCGTACAACTTTCAATCTAAGTCCGTGGGCGTCCTATCGGGAATGGCGAATTCACGTGGTCGCGCACCAGGGGTTTTCTTGGTTCCGATGGCAGCCGTTCCATGACTTGGGCGGGGGGCGATTCCACCCTGGACCTTGCGGGGCCGGCTGTTAAGCTCGGTTGTGACTTCCAGCAGCTGCTTCGGTTAATACACGGACAAATCTGTGCCTTTGGGAAAGTACTGGCGTAGCAGCCCGTTGGTATTCTCGCTGGTTCTACGACGCCAGGGCGAGTGCAGGTCGCAGAAGTAGGTGTCCATTTTCGTGGCCAGGGTGATCTGCCACTGCTGGGCTAGCTCGGTGCCCTCGAATACCGTGCCGTAATAGTTCTCGAAATCTTTTGTTTCCAACAAAGTCCAACACTCTCTGTGACCGCTGGTTTGGATCGGTATACACCGACGACATAGTAAGGGTCCGACTTCATTTGGATGAACTGGTCCCCGAAAGTTGGACTACATAATTAAAGTCTAGACGGGTCAAGCTGCCAGGGTATGGCACCGATATTCAATCGGTGCCATACCCTGCAGTCGTTCTTGGCACCGGACGTTGTTATACCAGTCAATATACTCATTGATTTCCCTGGTCAGATCGGCAACGGTGGCAAAGTATTCACCGTCATACATCTCCGATTTCAGGTGGCCAAAGAAATTTTCCATCACCGAGTTATCGAAACAATTTCCCTTGCGAGACATGGATTGCACCGCACCGTGCTTCGTGAGCAGGTGACACCACGACGAATGCTGATATTGAAATCCTTGGTCCGTGTGCACTAGCAATCCAGATGCCGGTTTCTGCGATTCGAAGGCCTCGGCCAGGCTTGCACTGGTAAATGCTGTTGTCGGCGAAGTCGAGATCGTATGGCTGATGATGCAGTGATCA
>NZ_BMKX01000006.1:238283-267027 GCF_014644555.1 Glutamicibacter ardleyensis
CACCCGGAACTCGGTCACGTCGCTGACCCACTTGGTGTTCGCCGTGTTGGTTTGGAACTGGCGTTTGAGTAGGTTCTCCGCGATGTGACTAGTTTTCCCTTTGTAGGAGGAGTACTTGCGTCGTATCCGGACCTTGGATTTCAGGTTCAGCTGATCCATCAGCTTCCAGACCAATTTCTTGGACACCTTCCAACCCATCTTCACCAGCTCGACTCGCACTCGGCGATAACCGAACCGACGTTTGCTTTTGGCGAAGATTGTTTGGATGTCTTCTTTGAGCTTCTGGTGTTTGTCAGGTTTGGTGAGTCGTTGCGCATGGTAGAAATACGTTGATCTGGCCAGCCCTGCTGCTTTGAGCAGGTCAGCTAGATCGTGGTCAGGCTTGAGGATTGCGATCGCCAGCGTTTTCAGGCGTGCCCCTGGTTCCTCAAGTCCCGCAATTTTTTTAGGTATGCGTTTTCCGCTTGAACACGCTTGAGCTCGCGACGTAGCTTGTCTTCTTCAGTCAAGGCCACTGGTTTTTCGGAGCTTTTGGGCCTGCCCTTAGGTTTGAGCATCAGCGCTTCATCGCCGCCCTCACGATGTTGCTTAGCCCATCTCTCAACCAACTTGTGTGAGCTGAGATTAAACTCTTTCGCAAGATCCATCGTCGTTTCGCCGGTCGCATGTCGGTCAACGATTTCCTTCTTGAGCTCAAATGAATAGACGGCTTTCGTGCGTTTTTCCATAAGACATAGCCTGCCATGAAGCCGCCAGCTTCGATAAAGACGGCGAACGGGTGCTTGCTTAACTCGTAGTTCGGATGAGGCAGCTGTATAGCCTAAGCCTTCTTCGAAGAGGTCGACTAGTTGTTCTCGTTGTTGCTCGGTTAATGTGCTTCTTGCGCGCATTGAAAAGCTCCCCAGATGTTGGTTACTGATTTCTCAGTCCAACTTCTGGGGAGCAGTTCAGGAGCCGGACCCTTACTACTACAAGTTGCGTTCTTAATAAGCGTGCCTTGTGCTGCACATTCTCGATGGCTAAGTTAGGCAGCCCTAACGACTACAAGTTTGAAATCCCACATGCCCCGTTGGATAACGGAGCCATTTTTAGCTGGTGACTAGAAGTCCCAGTCCTCATCTTCGGTGTTTACTGCCTTACCGATGACGTAGGAGGAACCGGAGCCGGAGAAGAAGTCGTGGTTCTCGTCGGCATTCGGGCTCAGCGCCGCAAGGATCGCCGGCGAAACGTCGGTGACTGTTGCCGGGAACATTGCCTCGTAGCCCAGGTTCATCAGAGCCTTGTTGGCGTTGTAGTGCAAGAACTTCTTAACGTCCTCGGACAGGCCAACCGGATCGTAGAGATCATGGGTGTACTGCACTTCGTTTTCATACAGCTCGTACATGAGCTCGAAGGTGTAGTCCTTCAGCTCCTGCTTGCGCTCTTCGCTGGCTCCTTCAAGTCCCTTCTGGAACTTGTAGCCGATGTAGTAACCGTGAACGGCTTCATCACGGATGATCAGACGGATCAGGTCTGCGGTGTTGGTCAGCTTCGCGTGCGAGGACCAGTGCATTGGCAGGTAGAAACCCGAGTAGAACAAGAAGGACTCGAGCAAAGTCGAAGCAATCTTGCGCTTGAGTGGATCTTCACCGTGGTAGTAGCTCTCAATGATCTGAGCCTTCTTCTGCAGGTTCACGTTCTCCGTGGACCAGCGGAAAGCTTCGTCGATCTCCTTGGTGGAAGCCAAGGTAGAGAAGATCGAAGAGTAGCTCTTTGCGTGCACCGATTCCATGAAGGCGATGTTGGTGTACACGGCTTCTTCGTGAGGGGTCAGCGCATCCGGGATCAGCGAGACCGCGCCGACGGTGCCCTGCAGGGTATCGAGCAGGGTCAAGCCAGTGAAGACGCGCATGGTGAGCAGCTTCTCGGCCTCGGTCAGAGTCCCCCACGACTGAATGTCGTTGGACAGTGGAATCTTCTCCGGTAGCCAGAAGTTGTTAACGAGACGGTTCCAAACCTCTACGTCTTTATCATCCTGGATGCGGTTCCAGTTGATTGCCTCAACCTTGTTGGCGAGCTTAATCTTCTCGGTCATTGCCCCTCATCGAAACGCTAAATCGTGTTAAGAACTTTGCTTACAACTCTACCGTTCTTTCGAACTCTACAGATGCAGCCAAGCATAAAGTTATTGTCAAATCTGTGACGCTCTGACGTGGTATTTCATACGCAACAGCTGCCGTTTGGTCAGACCAAGCGGCAGCTGTTGCGTGATGTTAATGACCAGCTAACCGGTCACAAACTTGAGGTATTACAGTGCGCAGGAGACGCAGCCTTCAACCTCGGTGCCTTCCAGCGCAAGCTGGCGTAGGCGGATGTAGTACAGGCTCTTGATGCCCTTGCGCCATGCGTAGATCTGCGCCTTATTGATGTCACGAGTGGTCACGGTGTCCTTGAAGAACAGCGTCAGGGACAGGCCCTGATCTACGTGCTGGGTTGCAGCGGCGTAGGTGTCGATGATCTTCTCGTAGCCGATTTCGTAAGCGTCTTCGTAGAAGTCGATATTCTCGTTGTTCATGTAAGGAGCCGGGTAGTACACGCGGCCGATCTTACCTTCCTTGCGGATCTCGATCTTCGCTGCGACCGGGTGGATCGAGGAGGTCGAGTTGTTGATGTACGAGATCGAACCGGTTGGCGGCACAGCCTGCAGGTTCTGGTTGTAGATTCCGTGCTTCATGACCGAATCCTTCAGCGCACTCCAGTCTTCCTGGGTAGGAATGTGGATTCCGTCGAAGAGTTCGCTCACTCGCGCGGTGGCCGGAGCCCACTGCTGAGTGGTGTACTTGTCGAAGAATTCACCGGATGCGTACTTCGAGTTTTCGAAGTTGTCGAAGGTTTCGCCGCGCTCCATGGCAATCTTGTTCGACGCAGTCAATGCGTGGAACAGGATCGTGTAGAAGTAGATGTTGGTGAAGTCGATGCCTTCTTCGGAGCCGTAGTAGATGTGCTCGCGGGCCAGGAAGCCGTGCAAGTTCATCTGGCCCAAGCCGATGGCGTGCGACTTCTTGTTTCCGTCAGCAATCGATGGCACCGAACCGATGTAGGACATGTCCGAGACGGCGCTCAATGCGCGAATGGCGATATCGACTGAACCCTCAAGGTCCTTGCCATCCATAGCCTTGGCAATGTTCATCGAGCCAAGGTTGCAAGAGATGTCCTTGCCAACCTTTGAGTAGCTCAAGTCATCTGCGAACTCGGAAGCCGAAGATACCTGCAAGATCTCCGAGCAGAGGTTCGACATCGTGATGCGACCCTCAATTGGGTTCTCACGGTTTACGGTGTCTTCGAACATGATGTACGGGTAACCGGATTCGAACTGGATCTCGGCCAGAGTCTGGAAGAACTCGCGGGCACTGATCTTCGTCTTCTTGATGCGCGAATCATCGACCATCTCCTCGTACTTTTCGGTAACGGAGATTTCGCTGAATGGCACGCCGTAGACGCGTTGCACGTCGTATGGGCTGAAGAGGTACATGTCTTCGTTCTTGCGGGCAAGCTCGAAGGTGATGTCGGGGATGACCACGCCAAGGGAGAGGGTCTTAATGCGGATCTTCTCGTCGGCATTTTCACGCTTAGTATCCAAGAAGCGGTGAATGTCTGGGTGGTGGGCGTTCAAGTACACCGCACCGGCGCCCTGGCGTGCACCGAGCTGGTTAGCGTAGGAGAAGGAGTCTTCGAGAAGCTTCATCACTGGGATGACACCGGAGGACTGGTTCTCGATCTGCTTGATCGGTGCGCCGTGCTCACGCAGGTTGGTCAGCGACAGTGCGACGCCGCCGCCACGCTTGGACAGCTGCAGCGAGGAGTTCACCGCACGAGCGATGGACTCCATGTTGTCTTCGATGCGCAACAGGAAGCAGGAGACAAGCTCGCCACGCTGCGCCTTACCGGCGTTAAGGAAGGTAGGGGTTGCAGGCTGGAAGCGGCCGCCGATGATTTCATCAACCAGGCTCGTAGCCAACTGCTCGTCGCCACGTGCCAGGTGAAGAGCCACCATGCAGACGCGGTCTTCGTATCGTTCCAGGTAACGCTTGCCGTCGAAAGTCTTCAGCGTGTACGAGGTGTAGAACTTGAAGGCACCGAGGAAAGTCTCGAAGCGGAACTTCTTAGCGAAGGCGCGCTTGAACAGATCTCGGATGAAGTTCATCGAGTACTGATCGAGAGTTTCACGCTCGTAGTATTCGTGCTTCACCAGGTATTCGAGCTTCTCATCCAGGTCATGGAAGAAGACGGTGTTGTTATTAACGTGATCCAAGAAGTACTGGCGGGCTGCGTAGCGGTCCACCTCGAATTGGATCTTGCCGTCTGGACCGTAAAGGTTCAGCATGGCGTTCAGATCGTTGTAGCTCAGACCCTGCATATTTGCGGGGAGCTCTTTAGTCTCGGTCATCTTTACTTCTTCTTGTGCGACGCTGGTGCCCAAAAGGTTTCAAGCCCTTCATTGACGTTGAGAACATCTTCTGGCGTTCCCATAAGTTCGAATGTGTATAAAACGGGTACGTTGCATTTGGCCGCAATTTTCTTAGCTGCGATGCAGTAGTACTCGCCGAAGTTCGTATTCCCTGCGCCGATCACTCCGCGCAAGTTTGCGCGGTTTGCTTCATGACCCAGAAATTTCATGATCTGGGGAAGGATCGAACGCTTTCCACGTTCACCACCGTAGGTTGGTATTAGCAACACATACGGTGCTGTGGCGATCAGTTGCGGCTCAGTTGGAAAAACCGGAATGCGAGCCGCACTGACATTCAATTTTTCAACAAAGCGCCGGGTGTTCTCCGATACCGAGGAGAAATAGATCAACGTGGTATCGGTGGTCACCGTGGCCTCGTTCGCCTCAGCGTTCTGCCGATAATCGGCAACTGCTGCTGGTGGCATTTTTTCGCCTCCGCGAGATGCTCGACGAGATAATTCTTTGGACCCGCAAGGGGTCCGACTGCCGACTAGTTGGCTACTGCCAAGGTAGCGATCTTGTCTGGGCGGAAGCCCGACCAGTGATCGTTGTCGGTGATAACAACCGGAGCCTGCTGGTAGCCAAGGCCGCGTACGTGCTCCAGGGCGGCGGCATCCTGCGAGATGTCTACCTTGTTGTACTCGATGCCCTGCTTGTCCAAAGCGCGGTATGTAGCGTTGCACTGCACGCAGGACGGCTTCGTGTAAACGGTGATTGCCATTTGCCTGTTTCCCCTTATTAAAAGTCCTTGTTTTGGCTCGGACTGCACCATTTTCGGCGCTCCCGGCCATCCTCGCGGATGCCCCAAAATATCGTCTCTGGGGTGTTTTCGGTGTTTCACTCACCAACGGGTTCAATACTACATCTTGTGTTTGGTCGGTCAAGTAGCCACTAGATGATGTATTACAAGTATGTCATTCATCCACCGGCCAGTCCACAGGAGCTGTGGATATTAACCGTCATTTAAACCGCGATTTCCCGCGGACGACCAAAACTTGTCCACAACCTTGGGAATGGTCAATGTGGTTTAAAAATTCTTCATGTGAGATGTTCCTCGGCGTGTTCAGCTTCGTCTGTCTAGACGGACCACATTTCTTGTGCCCTACATGTAGTGTCCGCCCACCTTCCGACATTTGGCGCGGTAAAACACGATTTGTGGGTAACACCTATTCGGCGCAAGTCACAGTGAAGGCAGGGTGTACCCCGGACAGGGCTTCGGAAGTCCCGGCGACCGATTGGGCCACTGCATCGATCAGTGAGACGTCACTGAGCAAGGCACCGGTAAGCATGCCCAGGAAGCAGTCTCCTGCCCCCTTTGCCTCGGTCTGGACTCGGCCAGTGTCGAACTGTTCTAGGTTCTCCTCATCGATAACTAACAGGCAACCGATAAAATCGGCGTCCTCGGTGGGAGCGGAGGTTACGATCACGTGGTCGGGTCCGGCATCCATCAAATCCAAGGCCGCGTTAGCAGCGTCTTGCTCATCATGGATTTTTGACTCGGTGAGCAGCTCCAGTTCGAAGGCATTCGGAGTCATCAGCCACGCATGCTCAATCAGATATTCTCCGTAACTGGCAGCGACTTCCTCACTGGCATAAAGACCAACATCCGAATCCCCAAATGCGGTATCCAGGATCAGCCGAAGCTGCGGGTAGCGGCCGCGCGCAGCAAGGAACCATTCGGCAATGATCCGTGCTTGGCTCGGCGACCCAAGATAGCCGACCACAACGTAGCTTGCTTGAGCTAAGGCCTCGCGGTCCAGCAGGTCAGTCAAGATGCCGGAGAGCCACTGGTCACTGATTGCACCACCGGAAACCGTCGGGTAATGCGGCAGGTTGCTTAAGAGCACGGTAGGTACCGCCACTGTTCGGTGGCCTGCTCGCTCGATCATCCGTGCGATGACGTTATTTCCCACGGCGCCATAGGCTAGCTGAGAGCTGAGCACCACGGCGGCTACGGGGCGAGCATCTAGTTCGAAGCCGCTCACGCCGATGCCTGGGGGTAGCTGCGGGCTCCGAAGATTCCCTGGCCTACTCGCACTACGGTGGCTCCTTCTTCAATAGCCAGTTCGAAGTCACCACTCATGCCCATGGAGAGCTGATCAAATCCTTCCGGTGCACCGGAATCCCTCAACTCTTCTAAGGTAGTGCGAAGCAACGCGAAGCTTGCACGAATAGTTGATTCGTCGGTGGTGTTAGCAGCCATAGTCATCAATCCGCGCGGGACCAGGCGGTCCAGCGGTGCGATAGCTTCGAGCAACTCGGCCACCTCGCCGGCGGCAATACCTGATTTGCTGTCCTCACCGGAGGTATTGACCTGGATAAAAACTTCTAGGGTGCGCTCTTCAAGCTCAAGGCGGCGTTGCAGGGTCTGGGCAAGTTTCAGCGAATCCAGAGCGTGAAATTCGTGGGCAAAGCGTGCCACGAACTTTGCCTTATTTGCTTGCAGCGGCCCAATAACCGCGTAGCGTAGCGTCGGATATTCGGAAGCGAACTCCTCGGATTTAGCTAGCGCTTCTTGAACCTTGTTCTCCCCCAGCGTCTGCACACCGGCTTCGATGGCCAGGCGCAGCCGTTCAGGTTCAATGGTTTTGGTCACCGGTAGCAGTCGCACGGCGCTGGCCTGACGGCCACTGCGCGATGCGGCCTCGGCGATTTTCTGATTCACAGTTGCCAAGTTCCGGGAGAAATCCTCGGTGGTTACCGCCTGTGCTGCGGCCGGTTGCGAAGTCATAAAACGCCTATGCCTCTTTCAGTTTGGTGAAACTACCTGCAAAAAGCCGGCCTCGAGAGCTCGAGTCCGGCTTTAAGCATAGGCATAGTTCACGTTCTAGAACATTTGACGCCAATTCGTCTTGGCAAGGTCAAAGAGTTCGTCGCCACGCCCGGAAAGCACCGTTCGGATGGCGTAGAGCGCGAATCCCTTAGCTTGTTCCACCTTGATGCTAGGCGGCATGGACATTTCTTGCCTGTCGGTGACCACGTCAAGGAGGGCGGGCCCATCAAAGGCAAGGAATTCAGCAACCGTGGCTTCTAGCAGATTCGAGTCTTCCACCCGGTATCCCTTGAGCCCGGCGGCGTTGGCGACCGCACCGAAGTCGGGGTTTTCTAGATCTGTCGCGTAGGTGACAAATCCTGCGGCCTTCATTTCAAGTTCTACGAAGTTCAGCGAGGAGTTGTTAAACACGACAATCTTGATAGGCAACTTATTTTGCGTCGCGGTGAGCAACTCGCCGAGCATCATCGCCAGTCCCCCGTCGCCGGCAAACGCGATCACCTGCCGGTTGCGGTCGATAGCCTGAGCACCCAGCGCATGGCAGAGCGCATTGGCCATCGACCCATGGTTGAAGGAACCTAACAGCCGGCGTTGCTCGGTCATCGCCACATAACGGGCAGCCCAAATGACTGGGGAACCAACGTCTGCGGTGAAGATCGCGTCGGGGTCCGCCGCCTGATCGATCAGCCGCGCCAAATATTGCGGGTGGATGGCCGCCTTGCCCTTGGATGGGGTGGCTAGCTCGTCGAGTTTAATGCGAGTTTTTGCATAGTGCGCCAACGCGTCATCTAGGTGCTTACGTTTCTTCTGTCGCGGCAGAACGGCGGCGAGCGCGGCTGCCGTGTCTTTGACCGTACCCACCAAGGGGACATCGACCTTGGTACGGCGGCCAAGCTGCTCTCCGCGCACATCGACCTGAATGATGCTCGCGTTCTGCGGGTAGAACTGTTGATACGGAAAGTCGGTGCCAAGCATCAATAGCACCTCGCACTCATCGATAGCTCGGAAGCCAGAGGCAAAACCTAACAACCCGGTCATTCCTACATCGAAGGGGTTCTCGTATTCGATATGTTCTTTACCGCGCATCGAATGCACGATAGGAGCGGCGAGCTTGTCAGCCAACTCCATGACTTCGGCGTGCGCCCCGGCGGTCCCGGCTCCGGCAAGAATGGTGACCTTCGCCGAGGACTGCAAGAGCTGCGCGGCCCGTTCAAGTTCCACCTCGTTGGGCACCACTCGCGGATTTGTTTTGATGATTTCTTGGGTGAGAACACGGTCCATTTGGGACAGGGCCACATCACCGGAAATGACGAGTACCGCAACACCACGCTTTTCAATTGCTTCACGCATCGCAATACGTAGCATCCGCGGAAGTTGCTTAGCATCCGAGACCTGCTCGGCATATACGGAACAACCACGGAAAATTTCTACCGGATGAGTTTCCTGGAAATAGTTCGACCCGATTTCTTCGGTGGGTATCTGTGCCGCGATGGCCAGTACCGGGACCCGAGAGCGCTGGGCATCGTAGAGCCCATTGATCAGGTGCAGGTTTCCTGGTCCGCAGGAGCCCACACATACGGTGAGCTCTCCGGTAATTTCGGCCTCGGCAGCAGCCGCGAAGGCCGCACCTTCCTCATGGCGATGATGAACCCATTCAATCTGCCCATTTTCCCGCAGTGCGTCGGTCAGCCCATTGAGTGAATCCCCCGGGACTCCGTAAATACGTTTAACACCCTGGGTGTAGAACTGATCGATCAAGTGTTCGGCGACGGTAGGCATTAATTTCCTCCTGCAAACAAGGGGCCGGCTTCTACCGGTTGGTATCGCCAGCCTACGAGAAAAAACGCCTCGCTGGCTAGCGACTATCCGGCAAACCCTGGCCAGTAATGCGAATCAGGTAGCGCGCGAGCACCAAAGATTCCTTGCCCCACACGAACCACCGTGGACCCTTCGGCAATTGCCAGCTCAAAATCTCCACTCATGCCCATGGACAATTCGTCCAGACCAATTCCTTCGGGCGCATCTTGTCGCACCTGATCACGTAGCTCACGCAACATGGTGAAGCAGGTGCGTACCGCCTGATGATCAGTGGAGAAGATCGCCAGAGTCATCAGTCCCTTGACTCGCAAACGGTCAAGCCCGGGTAAGGATTTGAGGAATGTTGATACCGCCGTGGGCTCCAGACCAAATTTTGTTTCTTCACCAGAGGTGTTCACTTGAACAAAAACGTCTAAGCTGCGATCTTCTAGTTCAAGACGCCGTTGCAAAGCGGTAGCCTGGCGCAGGTTGTCCAAGGCTTGGAACTCGTGAGCAAAACGGGCCACGTCCTTGGCTTTGTTGGTCTGCAGATGCCCAATTACCGAATATTTGAGTCCGGAGATATCGGCCAGATTTTCGGCTTTCCGGGCGGCTTCCTGCACCTTGTTTTCACCCAACCATTCCACACCAGCTTCAATGGCCAGACGCAGACGGTCCTCCGGTACCGTTTTGGTCACCGGCAGCAAGCGCACACTACCTGTCGCTCGCCCGGCGGCCAGCTCAGCTGCGGCGATCCGCTCGCGAATGGATGCGAGGTTAGCTTTGAAGTCCTCGACGGTACTAGCCGAACTCGCTGCGCTTGAATTCGAGGCTGGTTGGCTCATGAAGATACTGCTCCTAGTACTAACGACGAAAATTCCAAATCTCACTTCATCGTAATACCCCTAGGCAGATAAGGCTGATGAGCTACTAGGCTGGAGACGAGCATCTACTCAGACACAGCACTTTGGAGGTATCGATGGACGAGCAGACCGGCGGGCAAGTAGTGGATGTGCGAAACATCCCGAAAGCAGAACGCCACCCAAAAATCATGGCAGCTTACAACGCCCTACCGGCCGGCGGCTACCTGAGCCTGCTCAACGATCATGAGCCGGTAAACCTGCACAAAGAGTTCGAACGGAATCTGCCTGGCACCTACACTTGGCAAGCCACCGAACGAATCGGTGGGGACTGGGAAATCATCATTACCAAACTCGCCAGCACCCCGGCTCCACGAATCATGACAAACACCGCATGGCTAGGGGAACAAGAAAACACGCTCGACGGAGCCATCTGGAAACTCGAACCCGATGCCAGAGACCTCGACGCGAATATCATCGCGCTGCAGCCAAACCAGGAAATCGGCGAACACCGCGGACCAGACCTTGATGTGCTCATCCACGTGTTTGAAGGCACCGGCACCTTACACACCGAAATAGATTCAATCTCCTTAAATCTCGGTGACGTGCTCTACCTTCCGGCGCGTTCCCGGAGACACTTCGTGGCAGGCGTACACGGACTTAAATACTTCTCGGTTCACCAGCGCAAGAAGACGCTCGGTCTTATGCCTACGCTGCGAACAAAGAACGACTAAGCCTCGAAACGTCCAGTTTCCAGAAAATGTTCAAGCTTCACCCGGTGCGGGGCAAGATCTAGTCCTTGCTCATCCAACCATTGCTGGTTGTAATAGGTGTTCGCATAGCGCTCGCCGGAGTCACAAATGAGCGTGACAATACTTCCTTGCTCACCGCGTTCGAGCATGCCAGCAATAATTTGGAAGACCGCGTAGAGGTTCGTTCCGGTGGACCCACCGGTCCAGTGTCGGGTATGTGCCCGCAGCAGGTACATGGCAGCGAGCGATCCTGCATCAGGTACCTGGATCATATGGTCGATGACTCCGGGCACAAAAGAGGGTTCGACGCTTGGTCGCCCAATTCCCTCGATGCGTGAGCCAAGGCCGGTTGAGTGGCTCATATTTCCGGTACGCCATCCTTCATAAAAAGACGAGTTTTCCGGGTCGGCCACGGCCACTTGGGTATCATGTTGGCGGTAACGCACATATCTGCCAAAGGTTGCCGAGGTGCCTCCGGTACCTGCACCAACGACAATCCATGATGGGATCGGGTGCCGCTCGGCGGAAAGCTGCGAGAAGACCGACTCCGCGATGTTGTTGTTTCCGCGCCAATCAGTTGCTCGCTCGGCATAGGTGAACTGGTCTAAGTAGTAACCTTCAGATTCTTCAGCCAGTCGGCGAGCGGCAAGATCTACTTCGCCTGCTTTTTCAACCAGATGGCAGCGTCCCCCGTAGAACTCGATAAGTTCGATTTTCTCGCTACTGGTGCTTCTGGGGACCACAGCAATAAACGGCAGCCCAAGCATGCGAGCGAAATAGGCTTCAGAAACCGCGGTAGATCCGCTGGATGCTTCCACCAGCGTGGTGTGTTCACCAATTCTTCCGTTGACCAAACCATAGAGCAACAACGAACGAGCTAAACGGTGTTTAAGGGACCCGGTGGGATGTACCGACTCGTCTTTGAGATAGAGGTCTATCCCCCACTCTTTAGGTAGGGGAAAAACGTGAAGGTGGGTATCGGCGCTACGATTGGCATCCGCGTCAAGCAATGCAATAGCGTTCCGGACCCAATGATTTGGTTTGCTTATCTGCTCAGTCACGCACCTACTCTATCTCTAGTCTATTGGCTTGCGATCAGCACCGGCTTGGTCAAAAACCGAGGTGTCAGGGCTACGCTGCTGGCTCCACTTTCCTGTGAGTTCGCGGTGAGCTAAACCCTATGCTATTGAGAGTTATCTTTAGGCTGGCTAGGGTAGATTGAGTGGCCCGAGTTACCACAAGTAACAACCCCGGGATCCTCGACGAGAGTAGGTTTAAGATGTCAAAGACTGCTAAGAGTTTCAAAGAAGTTGAGAAATCGCTGAATAAACTAGCGAAGTCAGCCAAGGCAGAACTCCCGAAGGATCTTCGCGAGACTTGGAATAACGCCATCTCCGGAGTCAACGGTGAAGCTATCGGCAACGCAGGCGCCAGCCTGATCGAAAACGTCACCGGCAATTCAAAGGCCGCGAAGCGCACCCGTTCATCGGTTGAAAGCGCAGTGAAGACCGCACAGCAGAAACTGGGTGCTCCACAAAAGTCTTCATGCAAGAGTGGCAAGCTTCTGCTAGTGGGCACCATTGTTGCCGCTATCATCGCTGTAGTAGTTGCGAGCACCAAGAAGAGTGCCGCGCACTAACAATGTCTGCATGACCTAAACGTCGCAAAAACCGTGGTTCTGATTTTCAGGGCCACGGTTTTTGCGTTCAACGCCCGCCGCCGCTGAACGCTTCGTGTCGAGTACGTCTTAAGCTCTGAATTCCGTACCAGCTCAGTTGCTGGTGCGTAGCTCCACATTTATTGATTCCGCATTGCGTGTCACAACCCAGACATGCCCAGCGCCCAAAACTTTGAGATTCGATGGATTCGCCGACTCGACAACAACCGCGGTGTCTTCATCAATCGCCATGGTCATCTCGGTAAGATTTCTTTCAACGGTAGCTATGGCTCGTCCCAGTGTCCCCGCTTGGGCCGCGTGCACCTCGACGGTAAACGGGGTCAGCCCAAGCCCGTCCGCAAATGTGATCTCCTTCAGGTTCTCTGAGGATTCTTCCGAGCAGATTTCAATCCCGTCAGAAAAATATCCGCCAATCAGTGCATTTCTGGGAGCGATCATCGCGCCGGCAGAGAACCCCATATACGGAATCCCCCGATTTACGGCTCCTCGAATAGTCTCCGCGCAAGTGCGCAAACTGGCTAGATACTCTGGTGTGGGGCCGCCACAGACAATAATTCCATCCACATTCTCGAAGCTCGCAGGGTCGGTAGGCCTACCGAGACGCAGATATACTGGCCGGATCTGACAAGGGATACGTTCTTCTATGGGTGTCGAGTAGGCAGGAAGAAAATGTTGACCACTGCCCTCATAGTCAAAAAGGGCCAGAGCCAGAATTGGCTCACCCTCATGCGTTCTGTTCTCGAGAACATCCTGGACAAATGCGTCCAAGATTGGCTCATATACAGGCGTATCAGGTACGCCGCCACCCACGAGAAAAATGCTCACGCGATCAGCGTAGCGCAGCGGCTCTCTTGCGGTACACCAGCGCCAACTATCAGGGCTACTCAGGATGATCCTGAGTAACCCTGATAGTTGTTGAGTTTCTACCTACCGTTGCCGGCGTGCCCGCGAAGTCTTCATGGCAGCGGCCACTCCAAGGCCTGCCATCACCAATCCGACAGGAATCAGCCACAAGCTGTTGACGCCGGTGTCGGCTAGACGCTCGCTCTCCGGTTTCGCTGGCTCATCCGTGGGAGTCGAGCTCGGCTCTGGCTGCGAGCTTCCAGCTGGCGGCGACTCGCTTTCGCTGTCCACAACTTCCGGACTCTGCGTAGCTTCAAGGGAAGAAGACGGCACCGGCGACGGTGTCGGCTGCTCGCTACCTTCTGGAGTCTCGCTTTGCTGCGGAGACTCGCTCTGCCGTGGGGACTCCGATGGGGACTCCGATTCGGTTGGCTGCTCGGATGTTCCGAACACCTCGTTTACGGAACCCAAATTAGCAAATACTGTCTCACCGCTCGCGTCATCCACGGCATCATTGTCGGTAACAACAAAAACATCACCAGCACCGGAAATTGTTAGCCCCTCAAGCTTCTCTTGAGTGCGGCCGTGCGTTGCTTCGAGCACCGGCAGGACGTCTTTTGCCAAGGACTTGTCCAGAATGGTCACCTCGTCGGAAGCTACTTCGGGGAGCTCGAACTGATAGATGGCCTTCAATTGCGCATCTTCGCCGATGCGTTTGTCACGCTCGATTACAGCGAATTTCCCGTCAGGTAATCCAGTGATTTCTGAGAGTCCATTCCACGAATCATCTTCACCCGCAGGTTCAAGCTGATATCCGTACCAGACGAACTCTGCGCTAGCTGGGGTGTACTTGCCGATCCGAACGAAGTCCTCGCCCGGAACTTCTCGTTGCAGAGCAAAGATGACTTCTTCTTGTTCACCGCTGCCCTGAACACTCACTCCTTCGAGTCCTTGGCCTTCTAGCTGAGCAACCGCATCTTCTGGCAGTGACACTTCGTCGATGACCGCACCTGCTTCATCGATCCGAATCAGCGCGTTTTCTGTGCCTTCCTTACCCTCGTGGGCAGCCCAGAATCCACCGTCGGCGCGGGCTGCAATACCTTCCAGATCGAGGCTGGCGGGAGCTCCATCCTGGGTGACGGGTATGGAGCTTTCGATCAACGCGGGAGACTTCTGGGTATCGATTGAGTAAATACGAGGTTCATACGCGCTGTCGCTGACCGCGAAAAGCTTGTGCGGCTGTGCTGGGTTGGCACTCAGGCCGCTCAATGCGCCGAAAGGCACCAGATTTTCAATGTCGGATTCGATGGTTGGGAACTGAGCGCCGGTGGCCCCGAATTTGAATAGTGTCATCGCAGAACGCACACCCTTGTCGGCTTCATCGGTTTCCGAGGCTATCGCCAGCAGATCACGACCGGGAATCGGGAGGATTCCTTCTGGCCCATTGGTAGTTGGCAGGCTCTGGAGATACTTGGGGCTGGTGGGATCGCTCAGTTCGTAGACGGCCACAAAGTTGCCGCGCTCGGAGGCAACAAATAGGTAGTCGACGCCGTTGAAGGTCTCGACGGCTAGGCCTTCTGGCTCGGTCCCCTTCTTGCCTGCACGCTTCTCCGGGAACAGACCTTGAGAAAGTGCAAGGTGCTCGAAGCTGTTTCCCGCATCCCAGGCAACTTTTCCGGTGTGGGAATCAAAAATTGTGAAACCGCGACTTCCACCTTTCCAATCCCCTTCGTTGGCGGTGGCTAGGTAGCGGTCCTGGATCCAGCCGATGGCGTCTGGTTCGCGCGGCACGTCCTGCAGTGACCCGGTAGGATCTAGTTTTCCGTCTTCTTCAATGTCAATATCTTTGAGATCAACGCTGCCGGCGCTAAAAGCCTTGGTTATTTTGCCGCTGGGCAGGTCGATCAAGACCACGCCGTTGTTTTCTTGGAGGGTTACCGCCAATTGGTTGTTGGCATTAATGGTGACGTACTCGGGTTCCGGATCTTGTGGGGTGTCAATTCCGGCTTCGGTAAGGATCGGCAATGCGTCGGGCTTTTCTGGGGTTCCTGAGGTGAGTGCTACTTCGCGAATGTTCCACCCGTCGGGTTCGGCACCGACCAAGTCAAGAATCTGGACGGATCCAGCTGGAGCCTGGGGCAGGCCGCCGTCGCCAGCATCCTCATCACGTTCGTTTTCAATGGCTATCGCGGCGTAGGCGCCGTCTTTAGAAATTGCGATCGAGTCCGGCTGCCCTACAAGCTCGATGCTGCGGACCAGACTACGATCGGCGATGCGCACAACGTCAACCCGCCCCGAAGGGTTCGCATAGCTTTCCGAGGTATTTACTACGACAAAAACGAAGTCACCGTACGCGGCAACACTGGTGGGTTCGTCTTCCGGGCTACCGAGCTGGTGTAGTGCAAGTGTTCCCAGCCCTTGGGGGTTGGACGGATCAGAAATATCCAGAAATCCAACCTGACGCGACAGCGCGTCCGAGTAGATCAGCGTTTTCCCGTCCTCGGAGACGGTGGAAATTTCCGAGGCAGTTTCAGCCGCTACGCCCTCCGGATGGTTCTGGTAAACCGGATAGGTGGAGATGCGCTCAAAGTAGTTTCCTGACTCCGCGGTTGCAGTGTCCGCCAAAGTTAATGGTGCAATACCGGCAGCACCGACCACAATCGCGGCGGCGAGGACGCCCACTGATTTTCTTGCAGCTCGATTCACGTGAGTTGTTCCCCCATAATGCTTAGTGTTTGCTTGCAATGCCCTCCTAAGATTGGCAAACCATAGCTACCAGCTGATGAATTCGAAGTTAACCGAGACGAACATGTGCAAAGCGAATCGGGGTACCGATGTCCTCCACCTATGTCCTACCGCCAGGGCGCATACCGATGATTTCCACGTTCCATACGATCTCCCATCGACCCGACGATGCCGAAGTTTCCCTTGCCGAAGTAGCCTTCGATTTTCTGGTGCTGTTTAAGCTTCTGACCCGAATCAAGTTCGATCACCATTTCCATGAACATCGCCTTCATCCGCCATCCACGACGGCGGTCGGTAATCTGCCCTCTGGCTGCTGCCTCGATGATCTGCCCGAGCAGGTCAATGTGTTGTTCATCGAGTTCAAATTCCCATTCGGCTTGCGCGATGTCTGCGATGATCCGCGGCTTGTCCGTCGCAAATTCCAGAATCCAGTGAACAGATGCGGCTTCTTCATTGGTGGGGACCAACGAGGCGTTACCTAGCTGATCAAAGCGTACGGAGGCCACAGTTTCATAGGTTTTTGTTAACCGCTCGAGAAGTTTGGCAAATTGTTCTCGAAGTTCGGACTCCTGGTAACTGGCGGTTCGAGCGGAACGCTGCTGCTCAATTTCGTCGGGAACTTCGAACTCCATTTGCGGGTCCCATTCATGAACCGGTGGAAGCGAAGCAGGATCTAGAACGTCTAAGCAGACGATGATCGAATCGTGGTCAAAGTCCGTTCCCGCGGGGATATGGATAACTTCCGTGATCCGGGCAGGCTCCTCGGATGCAATCATTTGACGCGGATCGCCGATGGCCGCGACGTAGTGTCTATCTACAAGCTCAATGGACACAATTCGGGCTGTCACCGAGCTAACCGGGACACCCGAATCGCTGAGCTGGTCATGATCATCTAGTTCGAAGCTCACCTCGCCCCGCGGCGAACGCAGCTGCGCCATCACCCATTCAACGGTGTCTCCAGTACTAAACGCCGGACCGCAACAGGCGTGAGCCCAGCCATCGATATTTGCCTTGATCTGCATGTACTCAATCTAGTGCCTGAAGGGCAAGCGGGATATAGCCAAAACTTCCAGCCTCCGCTTAGCCTGTCCGCTGTGCTCAAATGAGTCTCAAAGCCAATCACGGTTAGGATGGCTTGGTGGCACATATCGACGTTACCGAAATCCAATACTTCCTCTCCGATGGCACACAGTTGCTGGGCGGAGTCACTTTCAAGGTCAGTGCGGGTTCCAAAACCGCGTTGATCGGTCCTAATGGCACGGGCAAAACTACCTTGATCAAGATCATTTCCGGTGATCTGAAGGCCGATGAAGGTGCCATCAACCGCTCGGGCTCGATGGGCATCATGCGTCAGTTCGTCGGGCAGGTCCGCGATGAATCTACGGTCAAGGATCTACTACTTTCAACGGCCGCTCCGGAGCTAGCCGCTGCTGCTGCCAAGGTCTCGGCTTGTGAAGCCAAGATGCTGGTGAGCGATGATGAAAAAGTTCATATGCGCTACGCCGAAGCGATCATTGCCTGGGGTGATGCCGGTGGTTACGAGCTCGAAACCACGTGGGACAAAGTCTGCATGGCAGCGCTTGGCATACCTTTTGATAAGGCAGAAGAACGCTTGGCACGCACCTTATCCGGCGGCGAACAAAAACGTCTCGTCTTAGAAGCCCTCTTTGAAGGCAACGACGACTTGCTACTCCTTGATGAGCCTGACAACTACCTCGACGTCCCGGGCAAGCGTTGGCTTGAAGCGATGATGGCTCGCTCCCCCAAAACGGTCCTCTTCATTAGCCACGATCGCGAGTTGCTGAACAACGCGGCCACCCGAATAGTTACCTTAGAACCAGGTCATGGAGGTGCCACTGCGTGGATCCATGGCGGTTCATTCGGATCTTACGTCGAGGCACGTAAGGAACGTAATGAGCGCTTCGAAGAACTGCGCAAGCGCTGGGATGAAGAACATTCCAAGCTCAAGGAATTGGTCATCATGTACAAGACCAAAGCCGCATTCCGCTCCGACATGGCCAACCGTTACCATGCTGCGCAAACACGGTTGGACAGATTCCTAGAGGCTGGTCCACCCCAAGCTATCCCACTGGAACAAAATGTACAGATGCGCTTGAAGGGTGGCCGTACCGCCAAGCGCGCGGTAGTCGCCGAAAAGCTCGGACTCACCGGCTTGATGAAACCCTTTAGCAATGAAATCTGGTTCGGTGACCGTGTGGGGGTGCTGGGGTCCAACGGTTCAGGAAAATCACACTTCCTGCGCCTCTTAGCGGCCGGCGGTACCGATCCGGAACGCGAACACCTTCCCGTTTCGGACGTCGAACTAGCCGAGGTACCCCATGAAGGTTCGGTCAAACTTGGGGCTCGCATCCGCCCTGGCTATTTCGCTCAGACTCATACCCGTCCTGATCTCTTTGGCCGCACGTTGCTGGAGATCTTGCATCGCGGTGACGAACACCGTTCCGGTATGGCCCGTGAGGCTGCCTCGGGGGCGTTGGATGGTTATGGATTAGCTGGCCAAGCCGAGCAGAAATTTGAGTCACTCTCTGGTGGACAGCAGGCACGCTTCCAGATTTTGCTCTTGCAACTCTCCGGAGCGACCTTACTGTTGCTCGATGAACCGACCGATAACTTGGACCTGCACTCTGGTGAGGCACTGGAGCGTGCCATCGACTCATTTGAGGGCACCGTGCTCGCGGTGACACACGATCGCTGGTTTGCGAGATCCTTCGACCGCTTCCTCGTCTTCGGTTCCGACGGCAAGGTCTACGAGTCCGATACTCCGGTATGGGACGAAAAGCGTGTAGAACGAGATCGCTAGTTCACCACTAGTTGGTCCCGTAAAACAGTCGCCCACGAATACCTTCCAGGTATTCGTGGGCGACTGTTTAAGCGGATCGATCATTCAACCAGTTTGCCGGCGCTGGAAACCTCTTCGATGAGCTCGGCGATTTCCTCAGGGACTTCTACGATGGGTTCCCGAGTTATTCCCGACTTCGCTGACCAAACAAGATTGACCTGCAATTCTGGATCCATGTTTGGGAAGTCGCTTCGGTTATGGCATCCACGAGTTTCACGTCGTTCCAAGGCTGCTTCCAAAGTGGCCCGAGCCGAAAGCGCTGAGGACTTCAAATCGAATGCGTGCGCAAGATCTTGAAAACCGGCGATATCGGGATGTATGCCTACGTTGGCCATGCGCGCTTCCACCTCGTCAAGTTTTTTCAGGCCGCTGAGCAGGCCTTGTTCGTCACGAACTACCCCAGCGTGCTCAGTCATCAGATCGCGGATGGCACGCTGTAAAGCGCGGACGTTTTCCACTCCGTCACTGGCAAGCAGCTGATCAATGTCCGCTCGTGCGGTATCGATAGCTTCACGACTTCGAGGCTGAGATTCTAGGGACTGCGAGTACTTCGCGGCAGCTTGGCCCACTATGCGTCCAAAGACTAAGAGTTCAATCAAGGAGTTACCACCTAGCCGGTTGGCTCCGTGTAGCCCGCTAGAAGCCTCGCCAATGGCATACAATCCTTGCACTTCGCTTGAATGATCATAGGGGTCAACCCAGACCCCACCCATTGAGTAGTGCGCGGTAGGTGCGATTTCAATGGGTTCACGGGTAATATCGAGCATCTGTTCTTCGAGCATTGTTTGGTAGATCCTCGGTAAACGGTCCATAATCACAGCTCGTGGCAGATGAGAAACATCGAGCCAAACACCACCCTTAGCAGTTCCTCTGCCTTCGCGGATCTCTGTATAGGCGGCCAATGCCACCCTGTCACGAGTGGATAGTTCCATACGTTGCGGATCGTAGTTTTCCATGAAGCGTTCGCCCAAGGCGTTACGCAAGATGCCCCCTTCGCCGCGAGCCGCCTCGGAGATCAATGTTCCGGCGACCGATTCTGGTTCGATGATGCCCGAGGGATGAAATTGGACCAATTCCGGATCGCGTAGGCGGGCGCCGGCTTCAACGGCCAAGCGGAATGAATCGCCGGTGTTTTCGTCTCGGCGCGAGGAGCTGCGACGCCAAATCCGGTTGTGCCCGCCGGCGGCCAAGATCACCGAGTCTGCATGGATGAGGTATCGGGTTCCGTTGTTGAGGTCGAACCCGTAGGCGCCGAAAATTTGGTTGTCTTTGACCAGCAATCTGGTGATGTATACGGTGTCCAAGATGGGGATGTCGAGTTGCTCGGCCCGCCGGATGAGGGTGCGTTGGATTTCTAAGCCGGTGTAATCGCCGGCAAAAGCGGTGCGCCGGAATTTATGCGCACCAAAGAAGCGCTGAGAAATTCTACCGTCTTCTTCTCTGGCAAAGTTCATGCCGTAGCGCTCTAGATCTTCGATGCCTCGCTGTGCTCCTTGGGCTACCGTTTGCACGGTGCGAGGATCTGCGAGGAAATAACTTTCCTTGATGGTGTCAGCCGCGTGCTGCTGCCAGCTGTCCTCGTCATCCATGGTGCCTAATGCGGCGTTGATTCCGCCTGCGGCCAGGGAGGTGTGGGCATCATTTCGCGGACGTTTTCCCACTGCCAGCACATCCACGCCGAGCTCGGCTAATTCGATGGCTGCACGTAACCCGGATCCGCCGGTGCCGATAACCAAGACTGTGGTCGAAATCTGCTGTTCTTTGCTGGTGTATGTGTTCATGCTTTCAAGCTTCCGCGCGAAAGTATCATGCGTCCAATGAATTATTATCATCGTTTCGATAGCAGTACGCTATGCAGTATGAATCTAGAGCAATTGCGTGGCTTCACTACTATCGCCGAAGTGGGGCACTTCACGCGCGCAGCCGAAGAATTGCACCTGGCGCAACCCTCCCTAAGTCGCCAGATTGCGAGCCTCGAACAGGATCTCGGATCAGAACTCTTCCATCGAGCACGAGGGAATATCTCGCTGACCGCAGCCGGCGAAGCGTTACTACCACTAGCACGGCGAATGCTTGCAGATGAAGAAAACGTCCGTTTGGAAATGGCTGAATTAGCCGGTCTGCGCAAGGGTCGTGTGCGACTAGGCGCTCCGCCTACTTTGTGTGTGTCGCTGGTAGCCGAAGTGTTTGGCGTATTTCATCGCCGGTACCCCGGCATTGAACTTCATTTGAGCGAAGCAGGCTCAAAAAACCTGTTAGATGAGCTAGACGGAGGGCAACTGGATCTTGCACTGATCGTCACTTCGGAACACGCAGTCGCACAGAAAAACTTGGAAAGCCTGCCGTTACTCACCGAAGAATTAGTTGTCATCGACTCCAGCAACAACCCACGGCTTCTAGGGAAAGAATCCATTGATCTAAAATCCCTGTCACAACTACCGCAGATCGTTTTTTCGCAAAGTTATGACCTACGAGCAAGCACCATGGATGCCTACCGTTCACGAAATCTCGTGCCGAACGTGGTACTAGAGGGCGGCGAAATGGATGCGGTGCTACGTTTTGTTGAGGTTGGGCTAGGGGTGGCAATTGTGCCAGCCACGGTACTTGTGGACCGTCCCGGGCTGACCGCTGTCGCGCTTCAAAATCCACGATTGACGCGAACCATTGGGCTGGCCCATCGCAAGGACGTCAGCTTAACTCGCGCGGCAGCGGCCATGCAGGAAATCATTCTTCACACCGCTAGCCAGCTCGCCTCACGGCAATCGCGAATCACTAGTTTGCAGGTCAGTGGCTAACTCAGCCCATAACTTTTATCCCAAGGTGAGCGGCAAACTCGTGAGATAGTGACATCAGTTGCTGTTCACTGATCATCGCACCACGTAACCCCTCGATGCCTTGGACTTGCACAATTTCAAGGCCGGTCAAATCAACTGCACCAAGGCCGGCGCGTTCAACATTTAATGCTCCGGTACGGCAATTCTCAAATTTGACGCGCTGTGCCTTAACTAGTTGAAGATCTATTTCGTCAAAACTGCAATCACGAAAAACAACATCGCGCACTTGTGCCGTGCGAAGGTTTACCCAGCCAAATTTGCAATGCTCAAAGACCACCGAGTCAATCGATGAGTCTGAGAGATCTGCGGATCCGAAACGACTATGAGACACGCGCACATCGTTGAGCGTTGCACCCGCCCCATCAAGAATCGGTGCACTGAGCTGTTTAAATTCGCATTGAATGTACCGCGCATTACGCATGGACAGCTCGCCGATATTCATCTCTGAGAACAGGCAATCTTCGAGCCGGCCATCGGTCAAATCTAGTAGGGACTGATCAAAGCCGGTGAAATGAAGTACCTCAACGTATCCACCACCCAACAGGTCTTCAATCGTTCCTACCTCAAGGTCAGGTAGTTGGAAGTCTCTGATACGCGGGGCAGCCCCGATTGTCTTTCCACGGGCCATGCCTAGGTTCCTTTCACAAGCACCCGGTGATGTTCACCAACGATGCACGTCTTTTAGTCTGCGATGTCTGCCAGCGCTGGGTAGAGCTCAGGCCAGCTAAACTTATAGCCCGACTCTAGAAGGACCTCGGGCAGTACCCACCGAGACTTCAACAGCATTTCCGGTTCAACCCGGAGCACGAACATCGCAGGTTCAAGCATCCAACGATACGCCGGTAAGCCGAAGCTTCGGCCAGCGACTCGTCGCAAGCCCGCCATAAGTTCGATATTAGTCACTGGTTGAGGTGAGCCGAGATTTACTGGGCCGGAAATTTCTGGATGATCCTGAATATGCCTAATCGCCCCGATCACATCCTGAAGGTGGATCCAGCTAAACCGTTGCTGGCCCCGCGTGCGGTAAAAACTGCTTCGTTGAGGCCCGGTGGGGTCTGGTCCAATGCCACGGTACCGCGTATGCGATGGCCACCAACCGTCAATTTGCGGACCACCCACTGCCCATTTGGCTAGCGCCAGGAGTTTTTGCGATGCCGGTCCATCACCGAGCACAATGGCCATGCGAAGAGCTACTCGCCGAGTACTCGGAAGTTCGCCGCGCAAAAACTCCCGCTCCCAGTTCCTGGCGACGTCCACGGAGAATCCATCACCGAGTCGCCCGGTACTTTCAGTATTGGGATGGTCCATGGAGTGCCGGTAGATGGTCGCGGTGGAGGCGTTTAGCCATAATTTTGGTGGTGTCGTGGCTTTGGAAACCGCATCGTGCAATATACGAGTTGTCTGAACCCGTGAATTTAGGATTTCATTGCGCGCTTTGGTGTTATAGCGGCAACCCACGTTCTTTCCAGCCAAGTTAATTAGTAGCTCCGCGCCGTTGACGGCGTGCTCGACCGCGCTGGGCTCATCCCAACGGATGGGTCCACCCCGTCCAATAATCGACAACTCGTAACCTTGGGCTAACAGCTCACTTCGCAGACGTTCCCCTATAAATCCGGACGCCCCGGCGAGTACTGCGCGACGTGCTGACACCTGTGTTCTCCGTTCACACACTTCTGCTTGAACCTCAGCTTGGTGTCACGTCATCACCGGTGCCGGAGATGACTGAAACACTAGAAATCTGCGATCACTAATTTCTTCATTTTAAGCATGTTTTCGAAGGCTCCGGGACGAGACATGAGCTCGCCCATGTTACTTGGAACTATTTGCCAGCTCACTCCGTATTGATCTTGCAGCCAACCACATTGTTCGGCCTCGGGTACCGCCGACAGCGCCGTCCATAGCCTGTCGATTTCGGCTTGATCTTCACATTGAACCTCAATAGATATGCCCGGGGTAAAGCTGAATGGTTGTTCGACGGCAGAATCCATGGCGGCAAAGTTTTGTCCTGCCATTTTGAAATCACTAAACATTACGGCGCCGGCCGTGGTGACTTCGGTAGGCTCAGGATATGGGAACCGGCTACCTAGCTCCGCATCCGAAAAAACGTCAACATAAAAATCAACCGCCGGTACTGCCATGTTCTGGGCGGCTCCTCCAAACATCAACGACGGGGTCACGAAAGATTCACTCTGCCCATTGTTTGTTTGAAGCAATTGCCAACTAATTCCGTAGCGGTCTTGTACCCACCCGTAGAGCTCGCTAAAGGGGTATTTTTCTAATTCCATCAATACGCTTCCGCCCTCACGAAGCTTGTCCCAGGTTGCGGCAAGGGCTTTACCTGTAGCTTCTGCGGAGCCCCGATAGTTTTCCGGGTCAAAGCTGAGCATAAATGAAATTGACGGGTTGGGAGTGAAGTCATTGCCGGCGTTCACCAGGGTGAGTTGAGTTCCAGCGATATTTACCGTCACGGTCAGTGGTTGACCTGCTAATGGCTCCTGAAAATCGAGCAAGCCTTCGGTGGGATACCGAGATTCCACTGCAGAAGTGGTATCCGGGAAGATGGAGCTATAGAACTGCCCGCCTTCTTCGGCATTTCCAGCAAACCAGAGGTTGGGGATGAACTTTTGCACGCTCACTCACTCCTGAAGCTAAAAAACCGGCTACGGTGTCTACGCAACAGCTTCTGAAGGGCCAGAAGCTACACGCCGGTTACCTCAGTTACGCTACTCTGGCTGCAGCTTGAGGTAAATAGGTTGGCAGTAAATATGGTGCTAACCAAGCCCTTCGTTAGGACACTGTTTCGTCGACTTCTGATGATCTTTGACGACCGGTGAACTCGTTCATGGATCCATAGATTCTGAAGACCTTGTCTGCTACCAGATCCCACGCTGCGCGGGGCAAAATACCGCGCAAAGCTTGCCCAAGCTTGCTGGTCCAAGGCAACAACACTAACGGTGTTCCGCGAAGCATCGCGTTCCAGGCTTTAGCCGTTACCTGCTCAGGTTCCATGATGGGAGTCAGCAACATGCTTTTCGCCCCGGTGAACATCCCGGTGGAAACATAAGTGGGACAAAAAGTGGTGACCTTAATGTTCCGTTCGGCTTCTTGCTCAAGTTCCAAACGTAGCGAGTCACTCCAACTCATGGCCGCGGCTTTAGAGGCTGCATAAACACTCATATTTGGGTTGGATACCAACGCGGCTGCTGAGGCAATTGTCAGAACTCGGCCAGGGCGTCCCTGCCTGCCCATCTGTTCTAGCAGTGCATGCGTCAAATACATCGGGGCGAGGGAATTGACCGCCATGGTGTCCGTGATTTGCGCCGTACGATGTTTTGCAAAGCTCGTGCCGGTGACCACTCCGGCATTATTCACCAGCACATCGACGCTCCCACCGGCTAGGACCTGGTCTGCCGCCGCCGTGATTGCCGACTGATTACGCAGGTCCACGACCTGAGTCTGAATCTTACATGCAGGGTTTAACTCTACGAGTTCTTCGGCACGCGCACTGAGTTGCTCACTGCTGACATCCCAAAGGATCAGACGCTGAGCACCTTCCAGACAAGCCATACGAGCAAACAGTGCACCCATTCCTTGAGCTGCTCCGGTAACCAGAACTGTCAGACCTGCCACCGATTCTAAGCGTGCGCTCTCACTCATCGATTTCCTCCCATAGTTAAGCCGATAATGGCCAAGTGAAACTTACCCTACAACGTGAGGCGCGTTACATCGCGAAGGGTGATAGCGCGTCGATCCCCTAGTCCATGGCGTCCTGCCATCATTTGATCCCCAGCACCTCAAGTCGTTCGCGATACTCTTGAACAGTGGTGCGCGGTGGCCCATAGTTTCGACCACCTTGACCACCGCATCCGATGTTTACCTCCAGCAGAGGACTTACGCAGTGCATATCGACCGCCTCGACGCCGATTTAATCGAGCTCCTCACCGAATCCCCCATGCTCCCCGTGATGGAATGCGCCAGGCGCCTTGGCGTGGCGCGCGGCACGGTGACTAGCCGCTTGGCACGCTTACATGAAGGTGGGGTGATCAAGGCAATCGTTCCGCAAGTACAGCCTGCCGGATTCGATTATCAATTGGTCGCCTTCTGCTCGGTGGAAATCATCCAAAAATTTGGTCATGAACCAGTAGCCACCGGCTTAGCCGATTCCATCCCCGAAATTGTGGACATGTATACGGTCACCGGAACCTCTGATCTACAGTTGCGGGTCGTGGCAAGAAACGCCGGCGACCTTCAAGCAATTTTCGACCGGATCAATCTGGTACCCGGGGTGGCTCGCACCTCGTCATCACTGGCGCTCCGTGAGCATTTTCAAGGGCGGACCCTCCCACTGGTTAAAGCCTATGCAAAAAATTCGCCACCCGATGAGAAGACTATACAAATCGATCAGTAAATTCTGCAGCTACGGCCCAAACGGTATACAGCATGCATAGCCTTTTATGACCCGATTGCGCCGTACACACACTCACACCTACAGTCTTTTCTTGTGACTCGCTTCACCTAGGTTTGTGTCCTGGGTATCAAATTCTCGGCAGACCGCACTTCACCGTTTTGTCTACGGCGATTCATGACTTTTAGAGAGGAATCAATGAACATCAATCAACGCCCCTCCCTCGCCGCAGTTCCGGCCTACCGCCAGGGGAAATCTGCTGCGCCGGGCGCCTCGAAGCTCTCGTCCAATGAATCGCCACACGCGCCGTTGCCTTCGGTGATTCAAAGCATCGCGCAGGGTTTAGAGAGCATACATCGCTACCCGAATATGGCCGCTCCAGAACTCATTAGCGCGTTAGCTAAAGAGTATGACTTGGATCCGGAGCAGATTTCATTAGGTGCAGGTTCCGTTGAAGTAGCCTCCCAACTCATTCATGCTGTGGCCGGCGAAGGTGACGAGGTGATGTTCGCTTGGCGTTCATTTGAGGCTTATCCATCGCTGGTTCGTATCGCTGGAGCCGTTCCAGTTGAGGTCCCGCTAGACTCCGAGTTCAAGCACGACCTGCCTGCCATGCTCGCTGCGATTACCGAGCGCACCCGGCTCATCTTTATTTGCAACCCAAATAACCCCACCGGAACCGTCGTTGCCGCCGAGGCATTGGAAGAGTTCGTGGCAGCAGTCCCCGAAAACATCCTGGTAGTTATTGACGAAGCTTATGTGCACTTTGACCGCTCAGATATTCGCGCCGACGGACTCAAGCTCTTTCGCAAGTACCCACACGTTGCAGTTTTGCATACCTTCTCCAAGGCTTACGGCTTAGCCGGGCTGCGTATTGGATATGCCATCAGCCCACTTCAGGTTGCACAGAACCTGCGCAAGGTCGCAGTGCCTTTCGGCGTTACCGACCTTGCTCAGCGTGCAGCCGTGGCTTCGCTTGAAGCCGCCGAGGAACTCAACGTCCGCATCGAAGAAGTAGTAGAGCAACGCGATCGCATGCTCGAAGGACTACTCGCCGCCGGTTATCCAGCGGTTCCCTCACAAGCCAATTTCGTGTGGGTCGCTGCCGGTGAAGACACCGCGCAGTTGGAGGCCACCTTAAACGAAGGAAATGTCGTGGCTCGTGCCTTTGCAGGCGAGGGTCTGCGTATTTCCTCTGGCAATCCCCACGACGTTGACCGCGTCTTGGCAGCATTGAACAACAAAGTACTGGTAACTAGCCTATGAGTACGAAGACCGACATCCAGAAAACTGAGGATGCCCCCAAGCTCCACGCTGGGCTAACTCAACGTCAGATCTCCATGATGGGTCTTGGCGGTGCTATTGGTGCTGGCCTCTTCGTAGGCTCAGGCCAAGCAATCTCCATCGCTGGCCCAGCCGTCCTTCTGTCCTACTTGATCGCCGGCACCGTGGTTATTGTGATCATGTCGATGCTCGCCGAAATGGTTGCGGCAGACCCCTCCTCCGGAGCATTCAGTACCTTCGCTCATAAAGCGATGGGTAGCAGTACCGGCAGTACCGTTGGCTGGCTTTATTGGATCCAGCTCGTTGTGGTCATTGCGGCCGAAGCAACCGGTGCGGCCGCGATTGTTGCCGCGTGGTTCCCCAACTTCCCGCAATGGGCTTGGGTCCTAGGCTTTGTGGTCCTGTTTACCGGGGCAAACTTACTGGGCGTAGGAAACTACGGAAAGTTCGAGTTCTGGTTCGCGTTCATTAAAGTCGCGGCGATTGTTGCCTTCTTGGCCGTCGGCGCACTAGTTCTGCTTGGGATTATTCCTACCGACGAGCCAGTTGGTTTGGCGAACCTTGCCGCCCACGGCGGATTCGCTCCGGCCGGTTTGACCGGTATTGCGGCGGCCCTATTAATCGTGATCTTCTCCTTCGGCGGTACCGAAGTAGTCTCCATCGCTGCAGCCGAATCCGATGACCCACAGGGCAATATCAAACGGACCATCAAGTCCGTGATGATGCGTATTATGTTCTTCTACCTCGGCTCGGTCATCGTGATCGTTGCAGTACTTCCTTGGAATAACCCCGCCATTGTCGACGGTCCATTCTCCGCGGTCTTAGGCGTGCTGAACGTACCTGGCGTTGAACTGGTCATGAGTGCCGTGGTAGTTATCGCACTGCTTTCCGCAATGAATGCGAACATCTATGGTGCCTCACGCATGCTGTATTCGCTCGGCACCCGCAAGATGGCTCCACGTGCGGTCACTCACGTCACCGGTAAGGGAGTTCCAGCCAACGCGGTACTCGGCTCGGTAGCGTTCTCCTTCATCGCGGTGGGATTGAACTGGATCTGGCCAGATGCAGTCATGCCGATCCTGCTCAACGTGGTCGGCTCAACGATCATCGTGATCTGGTGCTTTATTGCTCTCACGCAATACATTCTGCGCCGTCGTGCAGAACGTGAAGGAACGCACTTGCCGTTGAAGCTCTGGGGCTTCCCCTACTTATCCTTGGCCACCATTGCCATGATGGTTGTCATTGTGGGTATCGCGATGACTGATGCGGTAGCCCGCACGCAGCTCTTGCTCACCCTTGGCTTGACCGCGGCCCTTTGGTTAGTTTCCAAGGCATTGAGGCTGGGAGCTGCCCCGCAGCACCAGCGGTAACTGACTACCCGAACTAAAACCGGGAAGCCGGCGGAACCTTTTGGTTCCGCCGGCTTC
>NZ_BMKX01000007.1 GCF_014644555.1 Glutamicibacter ardleyensis
GTTTAACGCGCCGTGATCAATGGGTTTTCAGAACCGCTTTTGAACTGCGAGAGCCATAGCCGCGTGAGCGTGAACATCACCATGAAGGGTAACAAGGCAAGCGTAAGCGCTGATCACGCAAAGCTTGCCAACCCTCAGGATCTGGAGGGCTGGAAGTCATTTTGGCGACAAATATTAGCTACGATACGCAGTTGACCGGCCGTTCTAGGCATTCAAAGTGGCAGATATTAGGCAATATGACCAATGGTTACCGTCACAACTAGGTGATGCACCCTTGGTACTGCCACAATTATTAGTGGTAGATATGTCGCATCTGTTCTCACAACACGATGTGCATCAACAACTTTCATCAGTTGGAGTGTGCGCCCATGGGCCTAATAGTTCAAAAATTTGGCGGTTCGTCCGTATCCGATGCCGAAGGCATCAAACGTGTCGCGCGCCGAATTATTGACACCAAGGCGCAGGGTCATGAGGTTGTTGTTGTTGTCTCGGCCATGGGAGATTCCACCGACGAACTCCTTGACCTCGCCGCGCAACTCACCGATGACGCCCCGGCTCGCGAGATGGATATGCTCCTCTCGGCAGGCGAGCGCATTTCCATGTCCTTGCTCGCCATGGCCATCGACCAATTCGGCGAAAGCGCAGTATCCTTCACCGGCTCACAGGCCGGCCTAATCACTGACTCGACTCACGGCATGGCGCGCATCATGGAAGTTTCGCCGCAGCGCATCCGCCGTGCCATCGACCGCGGTTTCATTGCCATCGTCGCCGGCTTCCAAGGCATGAGCAAGGAATCAAAGAACATCACCACCATGGGCCGTGGTGGTTCGGACACCACCGCGGTGGCACTTGCCGCTGCGCTGGGTGCCGATGTCTGCGAAATCTACACCGATGTGGACGGCATCTACACCGCCGACCCACGAGTGGTTCACGCAGCAAAGAAGATCGACACGATTTCAAGCGAGGAAATGTTGGAGATGGCAGCCAGTGGCTCCAAGATCCTGCACCTACGCTGTGTGGAGTATGCTCGCCGCTTTGGTGTGCCACTGCATGTGCGTTCCTCATTCAGCACTAACGAGGGCACCTGGGTGCTCCCGGACCCCAACGACAAGATCAAGATTCAAGAGGGAGAACCCTTGGAACAGCCAATCATCTCCGGTGTTGCCCACGACCATTCCGAAGCAAAGGTCACCATCATCGGTGTACCGGATATTCCGGGTAAGGCAGCACAGATTTTCGGGGTTATCGCGGCCGCGCAAGCCAATATCGACATGATCGTACAGAACATCTCGACCAAGGGCTCGGGTGCCACCGACATCTCCTTCACCTTGCCAATGACCGAGACCAAGCGCGTTCTCGCTGCGCTGGAAACCGCACGCGGTGAAATTGGATTTGAAGACATTGAGCATAACGACGAGGTCGGTAAGCTTTCACTGATTGGCGCCGGCATGCGTTCGAACCCGGGCGTCTCATTCACCTTCTTCGAAGCCCTGCACCAGGCCGGGATCAACGTGGACATGATCTCCACCTCGGAGATTCGCATCTCCGTGGTCACCGACGCCGACAAGCTCAATGATGCGGTTCGAGCCATCCACACCGCATTCAATCTCGATACCGATGTGGAAGCCACCGTGTACGGCGGCACCGGACGCTAAGTCTCTCAAGTAAAAGTAGCGGCGCAGATCTTTGGGATCTGCGCCGCTACTTTTATGCTGTTTGCACTAGCCGTGCGGTTAGCGCACCGGCTCTAGGGTTTTACTGTAGACACTTTCGCCGAGGCCGTTACGCAGCGAAACTGTAAACCTTTGAGATTCGTCGAGGTCAACGTGTCCGAAGAACTGTCCTTTACCATCACGTGGTGATTGGTTACTGGTCCCGGCGAGCGCGAATTCCACCTGAGCTCCGAAGGTGCCATCCATCTTATTGGGACCAAAGGATCCTGCGTTGACCGGACCTGCTACAAACTCCCAGAACTCGTTAAAATCACTGAAGGCGGCGCGTTCCGGTGAGTAGTGGTGAGCGGCGCAGTAATGCACATCCGCGGTTAAGAAGACCACGTTTTTCACGCCACGGTCCTTGATGGCTTTCAGCAATCGAGCCAGTTCCAACTCACGGCCCAACGGTGCACCGTGGTCGGCGTTGGCAATGGATTCCTGAGCTTTACCGTCGGGAACGATAATTCCCAGCGGCAGATCGTTGAGAATGACCTTCCACGTGGCTTTCGACTTGTGCAGCCCATCGAGCAACCACTGCAGTTGTTCTTCGCCGAGGATCGCCGTCTCGTGGCTTTCCAACCCGTCGGTGTTCTCCGATTTGTGGCTCCGCATATCCAATGCGAAGAGGTCTAGTGCTGGGCCGCGAGAAATCTTGCGGTAAATTCGTGTGGGTTCAAAACCGGTTCCTCCTCGCATGGCACGAGGGTCGGCAATTGGCTGGTATTCCTGCCAGGCGCGGCGCCCCCTGACGGCCAAGGTATTGATATCTCGCACCGTGTAACGTTCATCTTCGATAGTTTCCCCGGCCCACCAGTTGTTGTGGGTTTCGTGGTCATCCCACTGGGCAATCACTGGCACTTCGGAGTACATGGCACGCACGTTGGCGTCCATGAGGTTGTAGCGATGCCGGCCACGGAACTCCGCTAAGGTTTCGGCAACCTTGGAGACTTCCTCGGTGACCAGGTTGCGCCAAATTTGGCCGTCAGATTCCACTACCTCGGCGGAGATTGGACCATCGGCGTAAATGGTGTCACCGCTGTGTACGAAGAAATCCGGTTTGGTGGCATGCATCGCGGCATAGGCACGCATGCCACCGATTTCTTCGTTGATTCCCCAGCCTTGTCCCACGGTATCGCCAGACCAGACGAAGCTCTGCGACATCGAAGCTTCGTGATTGCGTCGGCCGGTACCTGAAGCGGCGGTGACAAAGGATCCGCTAGTCGTCTCCCCCAACGTGCCATTTTCATCTTCGAAGCCGATACTCACCGCGAAGCGGGTGCCTGCAGGAAGATTGGAGGCGGCGATTTTGGCGGTGTAGTCGGTTTGTGCGCTGGCTTGGGCTCCGCGCAGGGTTCGTGCAAAGGAACCCCGTCCGCGAATGACCTGACCTGCCTGATCGATGGCGCGCAGCTGTGCGCGTAAGCGGCCCTCCCCGGTAGTACGCGCCCAAAACACCGCGTTATTGGTGGAGACATCTCCCATGGAAAAACCGCTGGTTAACCCGAGTCTGGAACGCACCAGCCGTGGGCTGTTAGCTGCCAGCGCAGTGCCGGCCGGGGTCACCAGGCTCAGAGCGCCGACTCCGAGTGCACCGGTGAGCAGATTTCGTCGAGATATTTGTGTCATGCTCGCCAGTATTTCGTCTCAAGTTTTCCACTTGATGGCAGTCTTATGAACTGCAAACTAAACTCTGCACTAAGAATCGGGGCTTAAACCTAGCTAGCTTTTGATTCCTCACGGGCCGTGCGGATTGCCAAACTCACTACGGAGATCACAAATCCGGCCACGCTCAACAAGACCAGGTACAAACCCCAGGGGTCAGCGATGCGCGAATTCCACGCGAGGCTCATTGAAATCAGAAAGGCGATAAAAAATCCCACCGAATATTTAGCGTGCAACTGTCTCATTTGTCCTCCTGAGATGAGCTTGCTACCGACGCTACCGCAGTACCAGCATGCCAGGCAAAAAATCTGGAACCGCGCGGAGGACGCGTGGGCAACGCAGGTTCGGGGTGGCTCGGTTTGCTGGTTACCTCGCGAGGTACCGGTGTTCCGGGCGGCCTCTCGTGCCGTATCCCAGCTGCAGGTCAAGGGATTCGCTGGCTACCAGAGCGGCGAGATAGCGTTGGGCCGTCGCCCTTGCAACACCTACAGCCTCGGCAACCTCTGCCACATTCATCGGTTCACGCGACTGGCGTACACAGGCTAAGACCGCTTGTTCGGTGGGAGCGGTGCTGGTCGTGGCCGCGGTATCCTCCGCACCCTGCACGGTGCGATATAGCCGATCCACGCCTTGCTGATCAAAATCGGTGGCTGCCGCCAGCTGTCGGCGGTACCGGGCCCAGCCCTTAAGTTTGGCCGCCAGGGTTTTGGCACCAAACGGTTTGATAATGAAAGCCAGCGCCCCGGCTTGCAAGGCCGCCGCCACATTTTTCGGCTCGGTGGCTGCGGAGATCATGATCGCGTCCACGTGCAGCTCGCGCAGCAATTCCACGCCACTGACATGCGGCAGATAAAGGTCCAGCAGCACAAGGTCCGGTTGCAAGCTGGCGACCAGCTGCGGAACCGTCCGAGGGTCCTGCACCGGGTCCAGAGCCTGGAATCCGGGAATTTCATTAACCATGTCGGCATGCAACTGACCAACCCGAAAGTCGTCGTCTACTATCAATACCCGGTAATCTCCCGCGGCGGTGCTCTGCATCATTGCTGCTCCCCTTATCGTGATTGCTAGTTCTTCGGTTCGGCCAAAACCGCCGGTAGCCTCGCGGCAATCACCGCGCCACCATGTTCGCCTCCGGCATCGGCAATCCAGACCTCACCACTGCGCGAGCGCGCCAGCCGGCGGATCAAGGGTAACCCCACGCCGGATCCATGACCTCCACCTAGCGAAGATCCGGTACTCACTCCGGGAGAGAAAATATCGTCATCGGTCGCTATCCCGGCGCCCGAGTCGGCCACCGCGAGATGCAAGGTGCTTCCCTCGGAAAGCAAATCCACCTCAACCCACGGGTCGTTGCTCCCACACAGGCTGGCGGTGAAGGCATTATCCAAGAGATTCCCAAGCACCGCGGTAACATCTTGCGCGTCGGAGGCCGAGGCGACCTGTTCAAAAAGCATTGATTGTGGCGAGACGCGCAACTCGATGCCCAGCTCGTGGGCGCGTACCCCCTTAGCCGAGAGAAATGCCGACAGGTAAGCGTCCTGGACTAGTTCCAATCCGGGAACCGGGGCAATTATCGGCCCCGAATCCATAACTTCACGCAGGTATTCTTCGGCTTGATCCGTTTTGCCTAGCGTAATCAGACCGAGCACCGCGTGCATCCGGTTGGCAAATTCGTGGCGTTGGGCGCGCAAGGCATCGGCCATATCCTGGACCGCATCAAGTTTGGTGCCCAGCGCCTCGACGGTACTCACGTCGTGGAGCAAAATTACCTGGCCCAGCTCCACCCCGTCACGCACCACATCGGAGACGCGCGCAACGATGGCATTCGAGTTGGCTTCCAGCCTGATCGGGGCACGTTCATGCTCTTTAATCGCTTTCACCAACCGCGAATCCAGTCCCGCCGACTCGTAGTGCCGGCCGATAATATCTGCCAGTTCGGTACGGTGCGGAAGTCCCAGAAGCTGGCGGGCGGCCTTATTGCGCACGGTGATGATGCCATCGGGGCTCAAACCAATCACGCCCTCGCTAACGCCGTAGAGCACCGCCTGCTGGTCGCGGACCAACTGGGCGATTTCGGCTGGTTCCAGACCTAGGGTTTGGCGTTTGAGCGTACGCACGGTGAATCGCCCTGCCAAGGTTGCCAACAGGGCAGCCAGCAAGGCGAAGAGCACAATCCAGCCAAAGGACGCCGCCAACGCACCGGTCAACGATTCGGTGGCTACACCGACAGATACCTCGCCGATCACCTCGCCATTTGCGGTGCGGATCGGCACCTTGGCGCGCACCGATTCGCCCAACGTTCCGTGTTCCCGGGCCACACTTTCAACGCCGGTCAGCGCCACCGGATCGGTGGAGACCAGTTGGCCGATCTCGGCCGGGTTTGGGTGGCTCAAGCGCAGTCCGCGGTCCTCGGTGATCACCACAAAGGCGGCCTGCCCACCGGTGCGCACCGATTCGGCCAACTGTTGCAATGGTCCGTGACGCAGTTTTTCTAGCGCAAGCTTGTCTTGCGCGGAATATACCGACACTTCCTCGATGACCTGTGGCAGTGAGGCGACCGAACGGGCGATACCCAGCGAGGTATCTTCGGCCCGGTCAAAAACCTGATTGTAGCTATTAACCAGCGTCGCCGCGGTGACCAGCACAATGAGCACGCCAAGGACCACAAACTGCAGGCGCATGATGCGCGAGGCGAAGTGGCGGGTGGCTATTGTCTGGGGCATTTGTCCAGCATAAACCGTCAGCGATTTTAATGAGCAAAAAGATTCTAAAAACCTAAAGGGATCACAAGACTTTCAACCCGCCTAACGTGAGCACCGCCACGTAGTTTAGTTCAGTGCCCGCACCCCCGCTGGCATCATCACATGCCACACACTTCAGGAGGTCGGCGCAATGTTAGTTGCTCTCGGATTCCTCATGATCATCACCTTCATGGTGCTGATCATGACCAAAAAAATGACGCCACTGTTGGCGCTCATTCTTGTTCCCACCATTTTTGGCCTTTTCACCGGCGCAGGCTTTGGCCTGGGCGACATGATCATGGACGCGGTCAAGGACATGTCGGGCACCGCGGCTCTACTTATGTTCGCCATCATGTACTTCGGCATCATGATCGACGTGGGGCTCTTCGATCGTCTGGTCTCGGGAATCCAGAAGCTTGTGGGCAACGACCCGGCAAAGGTAGTCATCGGCACCGCCCTGCTCACTGCCGTCATCTCACTGGACGGCGACGGCTCAACGACCTTCATCGTGGTCACCGCCGCACTGCTGCCGATCTACCAGCGTCTGGGCATGAGCCCGGTCGTATTGACCTGTGTGGCCGGCTTGACCAACGGAACCCTGAACATCGTTCCTTGGGGTGGCCCCACCGCCCGCGCTGCGGCCGCCTTGGGCGTTGACGCGGCAGACATCTTCGTACCAATGCTCCCGTCCTTGGGTATTGCCTTGATCGTGATCGCAATCTTCGCCTGGCAGCTGGGTCTGGCTGAGCGCCGCCGGTTGCAACGCGACCGCCCAGAGATCTGGGGCACCGGCTTCGGTGGCGGAAATCTGACCGGCCCCCAGGGCGGTCAGGGCGGCACCGACGCCTCGCCTTCGGGCTCGTCCGTGTCCGTGCTTGAATCGGTGGCCCGCAAGGGTGATGGCTCGGAAGCGGCCACCATGGACGGCACGGTGCTCGATCCACATCGCGATACCCTGCGCCCGAAGATGTTCTACTTCAACCTGGCGCTCACCGTAGCGATCATGGTGTTGCTCATTGTTGACGTGTTGCCACTGTCTTACCTGTTCATGATCGGTACCGCGATCGCTTTGGTAGTGAACTTCCCGAAGGTCAATGACCAGGTGAAGATGATCGCCGCACACTCAAGCGAAATCATCGCCGTAGTTTCCATGGTGCTCGGCGCCGCGGTGCTCACCGGTGTACTCTCCGGAACCGGCATGGTTGACGCGATGAGTCTATGGCTGGTCGATATTATCCCTGACTCGCTGGGCCAATACATGGCGGTCATCACCGGCTTGATTTCAATCCCGGCAACGTTCTTGATGAGTAACGACGCTTTCTACTTTGGTATTCTTCCGGTCCTCACCGAGGCCGGCGCGCACTTCGGAGTTCCAGCGGTGGATATGGCTCGCGCCTCCATCACCGGACAACCGGTGCACATGCAATCTCCGCTCGTCCCGGCAATTCTCTTGCTGGTCTCGCTCTCTCGTGTGGATTTGGGCGATCACCACAAGAAGGTGCTGTGGCGTGCGGCAGTGGTAAGCCTGGTCATGCTCGCTTCGGGCGTGCTCTTCGGCGCGATCCACATGGGCTAAAACCCAAGGACCTACTGGTCCGTCGTCAGCTAAGCTCCGCGTCATTGGGCAGAAATGCCCAATGACGCGGAGCTTAGTGTTTAAACAGTAGAACTCAGCTAGTTCCCGCCAAGGCAGTGGGCCAGTTCCAGTTCAATGTGTTCATGCCGAAATTCATGTCCAGTATCCAACAGCTTCTGCGGGACTACCCGCTGGTCCGCCAAGGCCAACAACTGGGTACCTTCCGTACCGAGCAGCAGCTTCGGTGCCGCCGCGGGCACAGGAATGATGGCTGGACGGCGCACTGCTTTGGCCAGAGCCTTGGTGAATTCGATATTGTTCACCGGGTGAGGTGCCACAGCATTGACCGGACCATCAAGCTGTGTGTCCCACAAAGCCCGGTGGTAAATATCTACTAGATCGTCAAGACCGATCCACGACAGGCATTGGGTACCAGTACCTAGTCGGCCGCCGAGTCCGGCGGTGAAGATTGGCCGAAGCACCGCAAGCATGCCACCGCGGGGGCTGAGCACAATACCTGTACGGATTTGCACTCGGCGCATCGAGGATACTCCGGCACCGGCTGCTTGTTCCCAGCGCTGAACAACGTCGGCTAAAAAATCTGAGCCAACGGGTTGCGGGATCGACTTTTCATCAACCGGGGCGGGCCCGCTCTGTGCACCATATATTCCCACGGCAGAGGCGCTGACGAACGTTGACACGTTTGCTCGGGCAGCAAGTTCGGCCAGGGCCTGTGTCGGCTCAATACGACTGGATTCAATCGCCTGACGGTGTTTGTCGCTAAACCTGCCAAAGATGCTAGCTCCAGCGAGGTGAATCACCGCGTCGCACCCGTCAAGCAAGTCATCCGCCGGCGCCATCGAATCCCAACGTCGCTCATTGGCAGACTTCGGGGTGCCGCGCACTAGCTTGATGACGCGATGCCCGCCGGTGGATAAGAACGCACACAATGCTTCCCCGACCATTCCGCTTGAACCGGTCACCGCGATGGTCAATGGCTTCAGCCCTGCGGCGGCGGCTCGCTGGTGGGCGGCAAAGTCTGCGCCGAGCTGACGATGACGATAGGCAAGCATGCGCGCAGTCTGGCGGGCAGGAAGATTCGAATTGATACGGTCGATAACCGTCGTCGCATCTCCGTCGGCAGGTTCGAAGAGGTGCTCATGCTTCCAGTTCACCGCCCGTGTGGCGATGGCTCGCAAACCTTGCGGTTCTACTTCGTCGACAAATTTTCGTTCTGGAATATAACCATCTGGCTGGTGCTGGGCGAACCAACGCAGACCGCCTGGCAATCCCAGCACCGCCGTTCCGTCACGTAACGACTCGGCTTCGGCTACTACCTTCAGCGGAAGCCAGGGCGGCAGGAGTCTGCGAATTGCTCCGGGGCGGGAAAACCACGCAAAAACCTCGGCAGGGGGTGCTTGAATTTCGCTTGAACGCTGGTGTGTCATGGGGCAATACTACGTCGGACCGGGCGCCTGTCTTGCCCCCAAATTTTCTCTATCGTGCATTCATTGACATCTAGATTCAGGCATACCAAGCCGGAAGATAGTCGAAAGGTGCATCCTCGCCGACTCGTCCGTCGATCGCCTCACGCAGTAAGTCCGCATGTCCGGTATGCCGGCCATATTCCTCGATCAGATCACAGATCACCCGACGTACACTGGCGTGCCTGCCTTCAAACTCCAATGCCGACGGTGCATCGAGTCCCCCGGCAGCGACCACTCCGGCTTGTATTCTCCGACTTTTAGCGACCATGGTGTCGTAGCGCTGGTAAAGCGCCGAGGGGTCATCTTTTGGGTTTACCGCAAACTGGTCACGTCCTTCCGCGGTGAGTTCAAGAAGAACCTCTGGACGTTCACGAGCGATGAAGTAAGTGAACTTTTCATCCTCAACGGCCGCAAGATGTTGCAGTAATCCGCCAAGGCTCAACTCACTGCTGGGTAGTTTGAACGTCAACTGCTTAATGTCCAGTCCGTCGGCCTTATATCTGAAGGTGACTCGCAACCGGTCGAGCATGCCAAGCAGGTGCACTTGCTCGGTTCCACCCATTGGCGGTTCCCACGGGGGAAAGTTTTCCATGTTGCACTCCTTTATCCGAGATGTGAGTTGACGTACCAAACTGGTTTCGTCAGCTAATGAACTGAATAATTAGAAGTATGCTCCCGACCGTAACCACTTTGGAAGCCCCGCAGTGGTTAGCACGCGCCGCCGCGCATGAAGAACGCGCGCGGACCTTTGGCGAACCATTTGTGCAACGGCGAATGACCGGAGCCAAACATCCCATCGAAGATTTTCTCTTCACCTATTACACGCAGAAGCCGGGCCAGCTTTACCGTTGGCACCCCGGAATTGGTGTGGCCTTACTCGGCGAAGAAGCTCAAGAACGTGTCGATTGGAAGTTTTATCGCGCGGTACAAACACCTGAGGGCCCTGGCGTAGAACTTGATATACAGAAGTTCTCCGAGTCGCGAACACGTGTCACCGAATTTGCTCGCATCCTGTTGCGCAATACCGCAAAGCGGCCAGCGAACTTTTCCTGTTTTGGATTACATGAGTGGGCAATGGCCTACAAATCTGAGCTCAACGGTATCCGTCATGAATACTTGCCATTACGCTTGGGCGCCAGCGGAACCGATCAGGTGGTTGAAAACCATAAGATTCGCTGCACCCACTTTGATGCGTTCAGGTTTTACACCCCTCAAGCGGTGCCGCTCAACGAATTGCAGCCAACGCGGGACACACAGGTGGACCTTGAACAGCCCGGATGCCTTCATGGAAATATGGACCTCTATAAATGGGCCTATAAGTTGAGCCCTGCGGTACCGACCGATTTAGTCATGGACTGCTTTGAGCTTGCATGGGACATTCGTACCATGGACATGCAAGCTTCCCCCTATGATTTGGCCAAGTGGGGTCATGCTCCCATCCGGATCGAAACTCCCGAGGGCAAGGCGCAGTACGTGAGGTTGCAAAAAGAGTTTGCACAGCGTGCGGATGTGCTTCGTTCCAAACTATTGCAGGTAGCACTTAGCCTGCCAATTGCCCCAAAACACTAGCAAACTCCCATGTTGGCCGAGCACAATGAGCTTATGGGACGACTCAAAGATCAGCTCAGCACCTCTGCTTTAGCGTGTCTAACACCGCTTTTGGCCGGGCTGTTGCTCGCCGGTTGTGCGACGTCGAATCCCCAATCGGCTTCCGCTCCCGCTAGCACATCAGCGGATCTAAAGATCAGCATTAGTTTTGATGGTAAATCTGTGGACAACGAATATCATCTTCAGTGCCGTGGCGCCCGAGCGACCGAATCCAGCACACTTCCGAACGCCAATGATGCCTGCGAATTACTGGTGAAAAATCCCGAATTACTCACCAGCAAACCCTCCGCACAACAAACTTGCACCGAAATCTATGGTGGACCGGTCACCGCGAAAGTTAAAGGAGAAATTGGGGATCAGCCTGTCCAAGCAAACTTTGACCGACACAATGGTTGCGCCATCAGCATCTGGGATTCGCTGGCTCCGTTGCTAGGCGAAGGACTGCGGTAACGAGTTATTTTTCCTCGCAAATACCTTGAGTTATAGATGCCGCGACTAGAATAGGAAGACTATGGAGTTCTTCCTGCTGATCATTGCGCTGTTATTCGCCACTATATTGATTGTCGGACTGGGTGAACGCATCAAGCTGCCCTATCCGATTTTGATGTTGATCGTGGCGACCTTGGCAGGGTTCTTGCCGTTCATCCCCGAACTGCATATAGAACCGGAATTGATCCTCCCAATTTTCCTGCCCCCATTGCTCTTCGCCACAGCGCAACGAAGCTCTTGGTCGGTGTTCCGGCTGCGCTGGAAAGCACTGATCCGACTGGCAGTGGTGTTAATCGTGGTGACTGCCGGTGCAGTCGCGGCTACCTCGCTCGTCTTCGCACCGTTCCTTTCTATTCCTTTAGCTATCGCTCTCGGAGCGATCGTGGCACCACCTGACCCGGTCTCCGTTGATGCCATCGCAACCAAGGTGAAGATGCCACGCAGGCTCACCTCATTATTGGAAACTGAGGGTCTCTTTAACGACGCGATGGCTATCGTGCTCTTCCAGCTTGCGGTCACCGCAATGCTAAACGGCACCGAGGTTGGATTTAATCTTGTCCCAAGCTTCTTGATCGGTGCAGCACTTGCCATACTCGTGGGCTTCATCATGGCCTGGATCGTCGGTGCATTGAACCGCTTCGTGCCTAACCTTGCAGCACGTTGTGCCGCAACCTTGGTGGCACCCTACGCGGTGTACATGCTGGCTGAAGAAATCCATGCCTCGGGCGTGGTCGCCGTCGTAGTTTTGGCCCTAGAACTTGGGCGGCGCGACCGCCCACAGGACTCCCAGGAGCGTCTAACTCGACGCGCGTTCTGGGAAGTACTCGAAATGTTAGCCACCGGTCTGGCCTTCGGAATGATGGGTTTGGAAATGAACTCGGTCATCCAAGAAGAAGGCAGCAACCTAATCCGTTTCATCCCCGGCGTCGCGGCGATCTGTGTGGTGGTGATTTTGGTGCGCACGCTATGGATGTTCGGGACCTATCACTTGCCAAATACCTTGCGGGGAATGAACAAAGTCTCCGCGGCAAAAGACTCCTTGGTGCTCACGTGGTGTGGCATGCGCGGTTTGGCGACGCTGGCGCTAGCCTTGGCGTTGCCGAAGGTCACCGCGGATGGCACACCTATCGAGGGAAGAAACTTCGTAGTCGTCGCAGCGTGCACGGTGTTGCTAGCGACCCTGGTGGTTCCCGGTTTAACGCTTCCGGTACTGATGCGCGTGCTCAAATTGCGGGACAATGACCAAGCGACCAAAAAGGCACGCCGGGCGTTGGCCCGACGTGCCGAAGATGTAGCGGTAAAGACGTTGAAGACAAATATGGATTTGCATGATCTACCGGAAAACTACCGACATGTAGTCACCCGACGCATGCACGATCTACACAACATCCTGCTGTCGGATCCTGATACCCACGATGCGATCACCGATGAGAAGTACACACAGTTGCGCGCGGTAATCACCAAGGCAGACGCGATTCAGTCCACCGCGCTAGCAGCAGCTCGTGATGAGCTGCTTCAGGCCAGGCGTGAACCGGGCGTCGATCCGCACATGGTTGACGAGATCATGCTGCGCATTGATAGGCGCACCGCGACCTTGGATCGCTAAATCGGCGTCTAGCTCGCGATGCGTTCCAGACGAACAATGACCTCATAGTGATTTGTCTGTGGGAACATATCCATCACCCGCGCTTGTTTGGCGCTAAAGCCATCAAGGCGCTCCAAGTCGCGAGCCAGAGAATTAGTGTTGCAACTGGAATACACCAGATGTTGCACGCTGGAAGCATTCAGCCATTGAGCCAGCTCAGCAGAGATGCCGCGGCGCGGAGGGTTAAGTACTACGGCGTCCGGCGCTTGCTCTGCAGCTAATGCGAACTCGGTGGCGTCCATGGCTGTAAAGGTCGTATTTTCTTGACCCAGTTCTTCGGCCGCAAGATTAGCCGCCGCAACCGACTCGGTACTGGTTTCAATTCCTTGAACCCGACGATCGCCTTCGGCACAGTGCAGCGCAAAACCACCGACACCGCAATATAGATCCCAAACGCTGGCCGGGTTCGCGTCGTTAATCCACTGTCGCGCCTGACGGTACAACGCCGCGGCGATTTCGGTATTTGTTTGGAAGAAGCCCTGTGGGCGTAGGTGCATCGGCACCCCATTAAGACCGAATTCCAGGGTAGTGCGACGAGTGAGGATAATTTCTTCCTCGCCTTCCAATACGGCTTTGTGCTCGGGCAGGAAGTTCACCGAGACAACGCTATACCGTGGCAGCAGCTCCAAAAACTGCGGTAATGAATCACGCAGCGCAACAAAATGTTTTTTAGTGCGTAGTACCCAACGCACCATCACAGCACCGGTATCTGACAGCGTGAGAATGACGTGTTTGAGCTCGCCCTTACGCTTCGGCACGCTGTAAGGAATCATTTTCAGTTCCTTGATGAAGCGCTCGATCACGGGGAACAGCGCGCGCAACTCGGGGGCGCATACCCCGCAGTTACGTAGGTCAACGCCGTGTCCATCGGCGTCGAGAATACCGATGGTGGGATTGTCGGTAGTTCCGGAGATCACCATTTTCGCCTTGTTGCGGAATCCTGATTCCGAGCTGGCCTGTGGCGGCAAAAATTGTAGATCGGGGAACTGCGCCAGCGAGGTGGCGCAGTGATCGACTTTGGCTTGGAGCTGATCAGCGTATGGCACCGTCATTTGCGTGCAGGAGTGGCAACGGTCGGCGGAGAAGTAAAGGCATTCCATGGTGTCTTCGATTTTACCGAAGTTCTCTGAACGTTCGGCACAAAGCAATTTCGACGGTTATTGACCGCAAATCTTCAGCTTTCCCCGATATGCTCACTAGCAGATCGATATTAGGTATGAACTACGGTGACTACCCAGAAACTTCCGATTTTCGAAAGGAAAGATGGCACTTCGACACGGGCATTCCACTCAAATGCGTGGTTATGCATTACTAGCGCTCCCCTTGGCAGCCGTAATCGGAGCATGCACGAGTTGCTCTTCCTCAGTTCCTCAAGCTGCGCCCGTCCCGTCGACTGCCTCTTCCAGCGCTCCAGCAAGCCTGCCGGTTCAAAGCCCAGCTGCAGCGCCTTCTGCCACTCAACCTAAAAAAGCCACAGCTTCTAGTGCCCCAGCCAGCGCGGCAACTAAGACTGTCACCAACAACCGGTCTAAGCCAACAACATCACCGACAACCTCCGCTACGCAGGGAGACGTGACCCCGCTGTCCAGCGCCGCGGCCTCCGGTTCTGGTTCGGCTAGCTTCAAGCAACTTCCCGGAAGCACTCCAGCACTTTCGGCTTCTACCACTGCTCTTTATGCGGCGGTTGCCGACCGGAATCCGAAGGCCGCACGCAAGGCCTTAAAAGCCGGCGCCGAGCTGGAAGCACAGGATTCACGGGGGAACACTCCGCTGATGCGTGCGGTACTCAATCGCGATCAGAAGGTCGCAAAGACCTTGATAAACGCTGGTGCCCTACCTGATGCAAAAAATTCTTCCCAAGATTCACCCTTCTTAAAGGCCAGTGCTTTGGGCTTAGAAGAAGTTCTGCGTTCGGCTCTGTCCCACGGAGCGAATGTGAACAGTGTGGACCGCCTCGGCAGTACCGCCCTCTTCTTAGCTAGTGAAGAAGGCCAGGTCGAGTCGGTACGGATCTTGTTACAGCATGACGTTCCATTGGACAAGGTTAATGACCTTGGCTGGAGCGCGTTGCATGTGGCTATCGCCTTGGGGCAAGGATCAAATAGTTCGCTGTCAATCGTCCGTTTGCTCTTAGCAGCCGGAGCCAATCCACACCTGAGCGACCCGTCGGGGTCCAACGCATTTGATTTGGCAGAGAAGCGTAATCTCACCCAGATGCTGTCAACTCTTCGCACTTCAAGCAAGTAGCCTCCAGCGCGTTATAGGGCATCGACGTAAAACCAAGCACCATTTTCGCGCACGAATGAGCTCACTTCACGTTGGCTAGCTTGTCCACGTCCATGGGCGTAATGCGCCTCAAAGTCCACGACCCCTCGTGTAGCGTCCGGACCTCCAGCTCGGGTTTGATGAATTTCCAAGCCCAACCAGCGCATACCGGCATCTAGTTCAAGTTCCTTAGGACGTGTGGTTTCGTGCCAGGTATCAAGTAAATACTGCGTTTTCCCCAGCACAAAGGCGCTATAGCGTGAGCGCATTAATTCTTGGGCGGTCTGTGGCAGATTTTCTCCGTTGGCACGCCCGTCATGAAAACGTTGGCAGCAGTCTAAATATCTGCGCTGTTCGGCGTCGAGCTCACGGCAGGGACAACGGGTTTCCTTGGAGTTTTGCACGTATTTAGTTTACTTGGGAGCTACGGTGGCCCGGCCCACGAGCCGAAGATCACATGACTTATAACGGGCTAGAACTGTGCTTATACACACCTATGCGTTTTACCTCTCGCTTACCCGGTAGACTGATTAAGCAAGCTCGCGGAGCGCCAAATCCCCCTGGTGTGAGACGGCATCTCCGTGTGGCATTTAACTTAACCTCGCCAACAGGAGATATGCCGGATGCCCCGCATCGTTGTAGATGTCATGCTCAAGCCAGAAATCCTTGACCCTCAGGGCAAGGCCATCGCGGGAGCACTTCCCCGCTTAGGCTTCACCTCCTTCGAAGCTGTCCGCCAGGGCAAGCGTTTCGAACTCTTTGTCGATGGCGAGGTGACCGACGAAATTCTCGCCCAGGCGCGCGAAGCTGCAGAAACTCTGCTTTCTAACCCGGTTATCGAAGACGTTGTCAACGTCGAGGTCGTCGCAGACTAATGAGCACCGAACTTCCTTTAATTGGCGACTACTCAACGCCAACTACGCAACTGTCTGGTGCACGCATCGGTGTGGTGACCTTCCCGGGCACCCTCGATGACCGTGACGCCGCTCGTGCGGTTCGCGCTGCCGGTGCCGAAGCGGTGTCCTTGTGGCACGCCGACACCGATTTGCAGGATGTCGACGCCGTGGTGATCCCCGGCGGATTCTCCTATGGCGATTACCTGCGCGCCGGAGCGATCTCCCGCTTCGCACCCATGATGGACAAGATTGTTGATGCCGCAAATTCGGAGGCGAAGCTTCCGGTTCTGGGTATCTGCAATGGTTTCCAGATCCTCACCGAGTCGCATCTGCTACCCGGTTCGATGATTAAAAATGATCACCTGAAGTTCCTCTGCCGTGACCAGCTGTTGCGCGTTGAGAACAATCAGACCGCCTGGACCAACGGCTACGAAGCCGGCCAGGAGATCACCATCGTGCTGAAGAACCAGGACGGCCAGTACGTGGCTGACGAGAAGACCCTGGACATGCTCGAAGCCGAAAACCGCGTGGCATTTAGCTACGTGGGCTGGAACCCTAACGGCTCGCGCCGTTCGATCGCCGGCATCAGCAACGAAGCGGGCAACGTGGTCGGCCTGATGCCGCACCCAGAGCACGCCATCGAAGCCGGTTTCGGTCCAGATCACCGTGGTACCGACGGGCTGACGTTCTTCACCAGTGTTTTGACCCACCTTGTTGGAGGCAAAAAATGAGCCTAGAAGCCACCAAAGAATTTAACATCGACACCGTCGAGAACGCCGCAGCTACCCCAAAGGTGGAACTGCCTTGGGCCGAGCTTGGCCTGAAGGACAATGAGTTTGCCGAGATCGTCAAGATCTTGGGACGCCGTCCAACGGCGGCGGAACTGGCCATGTATTCGGTGATGTGGTCCGAGCACTGCTCGTATAAGTCCACCAAGAACCACCTGCGCCAGTTTGGCCAGAAGGTCACCCCGGAGATGAAGAAGGACCTGATGGTCGGCATGGGCGAAAACGCCGGTGTCACCAACTTGGGCGATGGCTGGGCCGTCACCTTCAAGATCGAATCGCACAACTCCCCTTCGTTTGTTGAGCCGCACCAGGGTGCTGCTACCGGCATCGGCGGTATCGTGCGCGACATCATCTCCATGGGCGCACGCCCCATTGCAGTGATGGATCCATTGCGTTTCGGCGCAATTGACCACCCGGATTCCCAGCGTGTGGTGCACGGCGTGGTTTCCGGTATCGGTAGCTACGGCAACTCACTGGGTCTGCCGAACATCGGCGGCGAAACTGTCTTCGACCCTATTTACCAGGGCAACCCACTGGTGAACGCACTAGCCGTAGGCGCACTGCGCCACGAAGATCTACGCCTGGCTAACGCCTCCGGCGTGGGCAACAAGGTCGTGCTCTTCGGTGCACGCACCGGTGGCGATGGCATTGGTGGCGCCTCGGTGCTGGCTTCGGAATCATTTGATGACACCAAGCCATCCAAGCGCCCAGCGGTACAGGTTGGCGACCCGTTTGCCGAGAAGGTACTCATCGAGTGCTGCCTGGAACTGTTCAAGGCTTCGCTGGTTGAAGGTATCCAGGATCTGGGCGCCGCAGGCATCTCCTGCGCCACCAGTGAATTGGCAGCCAACGGCGACGGCGGCATGAACGTCGAACTGACCAGCGTCCTACTGCGCGATCCAACCCTGACCCCAGGCGAAATCCTGATGTCAGAGTCCCAGGAACGCATGATGGCTGTGGTGACCCCGGATAACGTCAAGGCTTTTGAAGCCGTGATGGATAAGTACGCCGTGGAATACTCCTGGCTAGGCGAGGTCACCGACGATAACCGTCTGACCATCACCTGGAACGGTGAGGTCATCGTAGACGTTGACCCAAGCACCGTGGCAGTAGACGGTCCGGAATATGACCGCCCCTACGCACGCCCACAGTGGCAGGACGCGCTGCAGGCCGACACCTTCAAGGCTTCGAATGCCGGCAAGAACTTGCCAGCTTCCGGGGATGAGATCAAGGCTGCGGTGCTTGAACTCATCGCTAGCCCGAACATGTGCGACAAATCGTGGATTACCCGCCAGTATGACCGTTACGTCGGCGGTAACACCGCGTTGTCTTCCCCGGATGATGCTGGCGTTGTCCGTATCGATGAGGAAACCGGCCTAGGCGTAGCCATCGCTACCGATGCTAACGGCCGCTACACCTACCTGGACCCTTACCTAGGGGCCCAGCTGGCGTTGGCCGAGTCCTACCGTAACGTCGCTACCTCCGGTGCGATCCCGATTGCCGTCTCCGACTGCCTGAACTATGGATCCCCCGAGGATCCTGATGTGATGTGGCAGCTGGCAGAAGGTATCCGCGGACTGTCCGATGCCTGCCAGGTGCTCGGCGTTCCGGTCACCGGCGGTAACGTGTCCCTGTACAACCAGACCGGCACCACTGCGATCCACCCAACCCCGGTGGTTGCGACTCTGGGCAAGCTTGATGACGTAGCACGTCGCACCCCTTCGGGCTGGCGCGAGGATGCAGACGGACAGGCAATCTACCTTATTGGTAAGACCTTCGATGAGCTAGACGGGTCGGAATTCGCCAACCTGCGTGGGCACCTGGGCGGTCTGCCTCCGAAGGTTGACCTGGAAGTTGAGAAGGAACTCGGTGAGATCCTGATCAACGCCAGCCGCGACGGCATGATCGACGCGGCGCACGACCTGTCTGAAGGTGGCCTTGCAGCTGCCTTGTCAGAAATGGTTCTGCGCTACGGCGTCGGCGCCCGTGTGGCCTTGGATGACATCAAGAAGCGTGACGGACTGGATTCCTTCACCACCTTGTTCTCCGAGTCACAGTCACGTGCAGTGGTTGCAGTTCCACGCAGCGAAGAAGTTCGATTCAACGACATGACCAGCGCCCGCGGAGTTACCGTGGCACGTTTAGGTATCGTCGATGCGCAGTCAAAGTCTCTTGAAGTACAAGGTGAATTCACCGTGTCTGTCGAGGACCTACGCGAAGCGCACGAAGGCACCATGGTCAAGTACTTTGGCTAAGCCATAGTTACTGCTCTGAAACGGTGGTCTTCCTCAATTTGAGGAAGACCACCGTTTTTTGCATACCGGTCATTTGGAACTGAGCGCCTCTTCAATTTTCTCGCCCTCCACCAAGATTTCGGCTTCCCCGGTACCCGCTGCGGTCATCGCCGTGTATTTGAGCTGTTCGACAATACGCGGATCATCACAAGTACCACTTGAACTGACGGTACCGTTTAGCTGGACCGTCACCACATCACCGTCCACCATGGACGACACGTATTCGAGGTCCGAGGCGGTCAATGCATTGCGTAGACCAGAACTTCCAAGCTCCTCGGCATCGTTCGCAAGCAGTGCCGCTACCGACGCCTCGACCTGGTTAGTGAATTCTTTCGGCCCGGTTTCGGTAGCAACTATCGAGTCACCACAGCCAATTTCGGGTCCTGATTTACCCGCGTCGCCTACCGCTACGTAAAACAGCGTCAGGCTGGCACTCGTCGCCGACGTCGAGCTTCTCGCACCGGCTGGGGCAGAACTGACGGGAGCTGGGGAATCTTGTAACGGAGTTGAGCTCTGGGTAGCGGCTGGAGGCGCAGAGCTTTCGGTCATGCCTTCACCATCGTTTGCGCTGCAACCGGCAGCAAGGAAAAGTATTCCGAGCCCGAACGCTATGGGCAGTTGAGAAATCCGTTGAGGTCGCATGGTTTCCTCCTCAGGAGCCTGCACGAACAGTGCTTCAACTGTAACGACGCGCGTTGGGGTCATACCAGCACGGCTGGATTGCAGTTTGACGCCTTTGCGGCCACCTCTTTCTAACGGGCGCGCACCTAACTGTTGTCGGAAACCACCACGACATTTGGTCTCGTAAAACAGGTCAATGGTGCTCCCCCGCGAAGACGTAGATTCCAATGACAACTAATTAATGCAAAATGGTTCGGGGTGGCAGATAAATATTATCTGCCACCCCGAACCATATTCTAGGTTCTTCTGAAGTGAGAAGCGCGAAGCTAGTTCTCACGAAACGGGAGGTTAGTGTCCCTCGCGTTCCTTATGCGATGAGGATTTCTTGGCGTCATGGGCCGCGCGCAGATCCTCGGAGTCATGCTGCTCAGCGGCCTTTTCCTGATGAATGGCTTCGGCAAAAAGCTTCTCCATCTCTTTCGCCACACCACCGGCCGACGCAGGGTTTTGACCTGTGACTAGGCGCTCGTCGACAACAACTTTTTCTTCAAAGTTCTCGGCTGCCTCATGAGTCGCGCCCTGCTCAACGAGCTTGTCCTGCAAGAGGAATGGAACGATCTTCTCTTTACCAACAGCTACTTCTTCGTCATTCGTGAATGCTGCGACGGTGCGCCCCTCGACGAGCCGCAGACCGTTCTTCAGTTCCACGTTGACCAGTCCTGCTGGACCATGGCAAACGGCTCCAACCAGTCCACCTGAGTCGTAGATGCTGCCCACTAGCTTCTGCAGCCCCTCGTTGTCTGGGAAGTCCCACATGGTGCCGTGCCCACCGACGAGATACACACCGTCGTACTGTTCCGGATCGACAACGTCGATTCGGGCGGTGTTATACAAACCTGCCCGCGTAGTCTCGTCCTGCGTGAAAGCCACCTGGATTGGATCATCTTTATCGACGGTATCTTGTGGCGGCTGACCTCCCTTGATGGAAGCAAAGTCAACAAAATGCCCGGAATCTTTGAAGACTTTCCATGGGTGCGCAGCCTCGGCCACATTGTACCCGGTCTTCTCTCCGGTCTCTTCAATTTCGGAAACGCTAGTTAGAACCATGAGAATTTTTTTCACGGAATGCTCCTTTCGCCCTTTTTACAGCCTAGGCACGTGATCTCATTCTGGCTAGCAATCTCAGCGACCTTTCAGCCGGGACTCAGCAAAACCATCATGCTTGTTCTACTTTTCCTAAGGTGGCCAAAGTTCAAGATTTGACGCTATCGGTTCGCATAACCGTAGACATCAAGAGCCATGGGCTTGTCAGCTTGCGTGACGTGACGGACACTCAAGGAAAGAGCATTGTCGGAAAATAAAAGCAGCGGGGGCACCGGTCATGTCTAAACACCATAAACATAGTAGGTACGGTCCTCAGCTCGTCGTCGAGGCGCCAGAACATTTCACCTTGCAGGTGCTGAACCAGGCAGAAAAATCTGGTGCCAAAGCTGGGGCTAAAATTGCCAAGCGGGCGCTGAAAAATGCTCGCGGTAGCGGTGCCGAACTCAACGCCCTGCAAACCGATGAGCTACTCCTTGCCGCACAACAAGCAGGAGCCGCTGCTGCGATAGCCGCGGCACGTCGCGTTTTGGGAAAATCCCTGCGCTCAAAGGAACCGATTCCCCAAGTTATCGATATCGGCGATACATCTCTTCGGTCTGAGCGGGAAAGAACGCCGTCTACTAACAACGGATTCGGCCAGCATGTGCTCGTCGTTAAACGTGTTGAAAATCTAAGCCCAGAAATGATTCGCGTTATCGCTGGCGCCAAACAACTTGCTGGATACCGACCGAATGGCAAAGCAGACCAGTACGTCAAGGTTTTCTTTGCCGATCCGGCACTTGCCCTCAACGCACCGTACGACCTCAAAACCTTGCGCCGCTCACTGCCGCGCGAACAGGTTCCTTGCACCCGTTCTTATACGATCCGATGGATCGATCAGGAGGCAGAGGAACTAGCCATCGACTTCGTATTGCACGGTGATGGTGGTCCTGGCAGCGCATGGGCCGCGACTGCTAAGCCAGGAGATCCATTGGTCATCTCTGAATCGCGCGGGAAATTTAGTCTAAGCGGCAGGGTCGATAACTACGTGTTCGCCGCAGACGAGGCCGGGATACCAGCAGTCTCTGTGGCCATGGGGATGCTCCGAAGCGATGCCAAGGGTGTTGCACTTCTTGAAGTTGATGGTCCGGAGAGTGAATTTGATATTGACCATCCGTCGGGAATTGAGTTGCGCTGGGTACATCGTAATGGGCTCCATCCTGGAACCAGTGACGTGCTCGTTAATGCCTTCTCCTTGCTCGCGCCGCCTAACACCAGCACTAGCGTGATGGTGCATGCCGAGCGCTCCACAGCAAAGACAATTTCGCATATGGCCAACAGATGGGAGCTTAACAAGCGAGACGTTCATGTCTCCTCCTACTGGACCTTGCGAACTAAGCGTCCAAGAACCCAACCGCAGTAGTTTCGGGTACGCAGCTCACCCACGAACACTGCGGGCTATCCGTGAAGATGGATTTCATACCGGCCTCGGACGCTTGGTTCTGGGTCGATATTTACACGTAGCGACTCAGCCGTTGTCTTTAGTTCAAAACTCTTTTTGACCGTGGATAGCGGCTGTTCGCAAAGGAGTGACGTCGTCATGAGCCGTTTGTCGTCAGCGAAAGCCGAGATTTCAACTTGACCTTCACCCGAGCAAGCTAACAAGACCCCATAGGTTCCTGGTTTATGTTCACCCGATAATTCGAGGGCATCCCCCATGGCCCCGTATTCGGTATCGACGGTAAAATACCCTGCGTTGCTGAGGCCCATCGTGACCCCATCATTATCCAGCGACTCATCGTCAATCAGATCAACCTCCCTGACCGCGTTAAACACCTCTTCCAGAGGAACCTTCGGTTCTACATAGGTGCCTGTCTCGATTGCAACCTGCTCCTCTTCCCAGGCACTGAGCTGTTGTTCATGTCGTATCTGGAGCTCTTCTAAGCCTGCTTGCTTCTCCAGCACGGAGGCTGGAGTGCCGGTACAAGCGGTCAAGGCCATCATCGATGCAACCAATACAGATAGCATTCTTCTCAACGGTATCGCTCCTCAATTAGCCACCCTGACCTCGCTCTAGAAAAGATTATTTCATCGGATGAAGTTAAACAATAGGAGTCAGAATGTTTGATTCGCATTACGACGCTCAATCTGGTGCGAAGTTTGAATTGCGCACGCGCTAACGGAGCCATCTCACAATGCCACACGCCTTCGAATGCGTCTTTTCGTCGGTTGCTCAAAATATAGTGCAAAGGGTGGGGCGTATCTCCACGAAATTTAATTTGAGCAGGAGAACCACCCGAGCATGCGCTTGTTGCGTCGCACTTTATCTATTGCACTACTTGCCAGCACCCTCGCATTGGGTGGTTGCGCTTCGCTGGGATCTATCGAATTTTCTGATTTTCAGGCCGAAAGCACTACGCCAGTTACAGCTCCCACGCTGGGCAATCCGGAAGAATTCACGAGTTCGCTCAAACAATTAGAGACCATCAGGATTAAAGGTCGCGCCCCAAAAACAGGCTACACGCGTGACCAGTTCGGCAAGGGATGGAAGGATCCGGACCGAAACGGCTGCGACGCCCGCAATGATGTCTTGGCACGCGATCTGGTAAATGTAGTGTTCAAGCAGGCCCGGGTGAACTGCGTAGTTCTCAGTGGTGTTTTCCACGATCCTTATACCGGAGAATCAATCGATTTTCAGCGCGGTCAGACAACCAGCTCGAAGGTTCAAATCGATCACGTAGTCGCACTATCGGACGCCTGGCAAAAGGGAGCTCAAAAATGGGATCCGCAGACTCGGCTCGAATTCGCGAATGACCCGCTGAATCTAATGGCCTCGGATGGTTCTGCCAATGCTTCCAAGGGTGACAAGGACGCGGCAACGTGGCTACCGCCGAACAAACAGTTCCGTTGCGCCTACGTTTCGCGGCAGACGCAGGTCAAAGCAAAGTACGATGCTTGGATGACTAACGCGGAGCATGCGGCGATCAGCACGATCCTAAAATCTTGCCTCTAAGCCGCACTCGGAGGTAGGCATCCTACAAAAGGATGAGGGCAATAGGTCAAAGTTGCACCAAAAGTTTTATATTCAAAGCAGACAAACTGTGGCAGAATTCTATTAGTCCAGCGTTTCGCGTATGTACTTGGGCGCGACCGATGATTTTCTACAGAAACTGGTGCACCATGAAGACACGACTGCTCGGCTCATCAATCTTGGCCGTCAGCGTCTGCGTCTTCCTGCTCGCTTTGAACATTGGGCAACGTGAAATTGCGACGACCTGCTGGGTAACGTCCTCATTGATGTTCATCGCTGCAGCAATGATCCTAGTGACCGGCACCCTTGACCGTTCAAACGTCACCGCCGGCGATCCACATCGCCAATAGGTTTAACAGACTAGATTTTCTTCACGATCGAAGACTTCAATTCCATTGATCCAAAACCATCAACTTTGGCAAAAATATCGTGGTCTCCGCTACCTGGCGTGAGTCGGATATTGCGAACCTTAGTTCCAGATTTTAGTGCACTCTGCGCGCCTTTGACCTTCATGGTCTTCACGATGGTGACCGAATCGCCGTCCTGCAAAACATTACCAACGGCATCTTTAATCTCAGCGCTTGCTTCATCGCTCGATTGATCGGCTGTGGGAGCCGCATTCCATTCGTGGGCACATTCAGGGCAAACCAACAACGTGTCCATGGCGTAGGTGTATTCGCTGGCGCATTCTGGGCACGGCGGCAAAGTTTCACTCATGGGCTGTAGTTTACCAAGGCCATCGAATCAACAGCCAACACAGCGTCCCACCGTGTGTCCGCCTAAAAATTTACCGAACGATGGACAAATTTCATAAGAAAACATCGACAGGTTCACCTTCTTGCGATAGACATGATGCATGTCACTCGCACACTACTAGGAGGACCTATGTCTGCAATCAGGCAGATAAGGAACACTGGGCTAGCATCACTAGCCACTTTGTCCCTGCTCACTACGGGCGCATTCGCCGCTCAGGCAACAACCACCGCAACACCAGCGGCGGACGAAAACGTCACCCTCAACCTGCTGGGAATCAATGATTTTCACGGCCGCATCGCGGCCGATGGCGATTCGGCAGGCGCTGCGGTACTCGCCGGCGCAGTTGATGCGCAACGAGCCGAAAACCCGAACACGCTATTTGTCTCTTCCGGCGATAATATCGGCGCTTCCACTTTCGCTTCCGCCTCGCAAGAAGACAACCCGACCATCGATGCACTCGCCGCCGGCGGATTAGATGTTTCGGTCGTTGGCAACCACGAGTTTGATCGCGGGTTCGCTGACCTCACCGAACGGGTCATCCCACGTTTCGGCGATAAAGCTGGAGAAGACGGTGCTGACTTTGCCCTCGGAGCAAACGTCTACGAGAAGGGCACCAAGGAGCCTGCTTTACGCGAATATGCAATCCGTGATGTAGCTGGCATCAAGGTGGGCTTCATCGGCACGGTCACCGCAGATGTTCCATCATTGGTGAGCCCAGAAGGTATCAAAAACCTAGACTTCGGCAGCGAGCTGGAAGCCGCAAACCGTGTCGCCAAGCAACTCTCTGACGAGGATCCCGCAAACGGCGAAGCAGACGTATTGGTCTTGCTGACTCACAACGGTTCAGACAGCACCGACTGCGGCGCGATCGCCGGCGAAAAAACTGATTACGGAACACTGATCCGCGACGTAGATGACAGTGTCGACGCAATTTTCTCCGGCCACACCCACCAAGCATATAACTGCGATATTGACGGACGTCCGGTCATCCAGTCGCACCAGTACGGAACAACTCTTGGCCAGATTTCCCTCGAAATTAACCCGGCCACTTTTGAGGTCGCGAAGAGTACCAGCGCATTGATTCCACTGGCCGAAGAAGACGCCAATGGTGACTGGTCGCCGTTGTTCGAGGCCAATGCCGAGGTGCGGAGCATCGTGGATCAGGCTGTGGAAGATTCAGAGGTAGTCGGCAGTGAACCGGTCGGCCAGATTTCCGAAGACATCCTGCGTGGCGGCGAGGAGCCAGGTTCTGACCGCGGTGTCGAATCAACCCTTGGCAATACCGTGGCAGACATTCATCTATGGGCCACGTCTAATAAAGATTTTGCTGGTGAGCCAGCAGAAATTGCATTCATGAACCCTGGCGGATTGCGCGCTGACTTGCTCTATGGCGAGGACGGAACGGTGACCTACAAGGCTGCCGCGGATGTCCAGCCATTTGCAAACACACTGATCACCTTCGACATGACCGGTAAGCAGATCCGTGAAGCGCTAGAGCAGCAGTGGCAGCCAGAAGGCTCCGAGCGTGCCAAATTGCACCTGGGAATCTCCAACGGCTTGGAATACACCTACGTCGAAGATGCAGCTTTTGGTAAGCACATCAAAGACATCACCTTCAACGCAGAGCCACTCAACGAAAGCGCCACCTTCAAGGTAGCTGCTAACGCATTCTTGGCTACCGGCGGCGATAACTTCTCAGCCTTTGCCTCCGGAACCGGTCACACCGATAGTGGTCAAATTGATCTGGATGCAACGGTCAACTACTTCAAATCACACGATCTAGTTTCGCCAGCACCATTAGGCCGCGCCTCACTGGCTGGCACCGACTGGGCCACCGTGGAAATTGACCCAACACAGGTAGTTGTCGGCGAAAGCGCTCAGGTTTCAGTTTCCGGTTTGGAACAGGGTGCAGAGCTCAGCGCAACGGCCTTCGATGGTGCTCTTGTCGTTGAGGACATCCCAGCCGCAGACGCTGAAGGCAATACTTCCTTCGAACTTGCCGTTCCTTCCGATGCAACCCTGGGTGAAAATTCACTGGTCGTCTCGCAGATTCAGCGCGAAGGCATCTCGGTGGACTTCACCGTGATCGAAGGGGCAGTCGCTCCGACTCCAAGCGATGAACCAACCGAAGAGCCATCGCAGAGCCCATCGGCATCGGCCGAGGCGACGCAAAGCCCTTCGCAGTCGCCAAGCGTTTCCCCATCAAATGACACCAACGAGTCTCCGAGCAAACAGCCTCGGGACAAGGATTCTTTGGCTGACACCGGTTTCTCCGCAAGCTGGATTGGAATTGCCGCTGGCGTAGTAATCGTGGCCGGGATTATCTTGTTGCTGATTCGCAGTCGCAAGAAGAACTCCCACTAAATAACGCTAAGAATTATGGCACCTCGGAATTTTCCGGGGTGCCATAATCCTTTAAATCCTTTTGGAACTATTTAAAGCTACCCAAGACATCATTGAGTGCTTCAGTAGAAGAGGGATGAGTGAAGATCGAATCACGCAAAGTGCTCGCGTTGATCCCTGCACGCATGGCCATCGCAACTAGGTTGATGACCTCTTGCGAATCTACGTGCATTAACGCGGCGCCAAGAATTTGGTCGGTCTTGCGCTCCACGACAAATTTGATGATGCCCCGCGGATCACCCACAATTTTGGGACGCGGCATCGCCGCGATATCTGCAACCTTTTTCGTCGCGACCTTGATGTCTAGTCCTTGTGCACGAGCTTGATCTTCATTCAATCCCACGCGGGCCAAGGGTGGTGTGACAAACATGGTGCTCGGTACCGCAACACGATCTTCGAGGTTTCGTTTACCTTCGCCTAAAAATTTGTCTTTGAGTATCCGGTTGTCATCCAACGAGGTGTAGGTGAATTGGGCTCCACCAATGACGTCGCCAAGTGCGTAGATCCCTTCCGCATCCGTCGCCAGGTATTTATCCACCTTGATTTCACCCTTGTCACCGAGCTGCACGGCAGTGTTCTCAAGTTTTAGTGGCGCGGTGTTTGGGGTTCGGCCCAGAGCCAGCAACACTGCATCTGCGTGCAATTGGTGCTCTTCTCCATTTCGGTCATAGGTGACCGTGGCGCTGTGTGCATCTTGGCTCAGACTGGTGACGCTGGCCGAAGTAATGATGGTGACTCCGGCGTCGTTCAACGCCGAGACTACTTCAGCAGCGATATCTTCGTCTTCTTGTTTCAGCGCTCGTTCTCCACGGTCCAAGACACTGACTTCAGATCCGAACTGAGCGAACATCGAAGCGAATTCGAGGCCCGCGTAACCGCCGCCGACCACCACGAGTTTTTTCGGAAGTTCGGCATGTTGCAGGGTAGTTGAATCATGGATGCGCCCGCTAATTTCCGCACCCTTGATCGGTGGAATAGCCGGCACTGCACCGGTATTGACTACGATTTTTGGCGCGCTCAGCTCGACAACTTCATCGCCACCTTCCACCTTGATGCTGTGTGCTCCGGTGAAGCTGGCCCGTCCGGTAAGCACCAAGACGGAATCCAGGTCGTCAAGCATGGAGAAGTTCTTTTGGCGCATTTTGGCGGTGAGCTCATCGCGGCGTTCAACCGCGGTATTAAAGTAGTCGGCATCTGCGCCATTGCCGCGGTGCTGTTCGGCGTCGTGAATTAAGATCTTCGTTGGCACGCAGGCAATATTGATGCACGTTCCCCCGTACATCTTTTCCGACTGTTCCACGATAGCTACGCGCCAACCTGCACGTGCCAGCGTTCCGGCCAACGTTTTGCCGCCTTTGCCCCAGCCAATAACGATGACATCAAGTTCTCTAGCCACAGTCGCGTCCTCACAGTTGTTTGGTTGCTTTCCTTACCGAGTCTTCACCGCGTAGTGCACTAATGCAACCTACTTTTATCAGTGCAACAACAAAAACGCGGCCCGTGAGTGGAGATTTCTCCATTCACGGGCCGCGCCGATATTTGGTCTTGGGGACTAGCCGATCTGCAGCTCGCCCATTTCTTCCCAATCTTCGCCATCAATCTTGCGAGAGATGATCTTCGGGGTCTGGACAAGCAATGGACGCATGGATTCAAGTCCAGCAGCGAAGTGCTCAGAGTTAACGTGAGCCGAAGCAGCTTCGTCATCGCGGAATGCTTCGACTAGAACGTACTCATTTGCATCTTCAACACTGCGTGACCAGTCAAACCACATGTTGCCTGCTTCGGCGCGGGTGGCCTCAGTGAACTGTGCAACGTGGGACATGAAGCTCTCGGAAAATTCCGGCTTTACCTGATATTTAACGACAATGAAGTACATATACGTCAGTCTAACGATTCACCCGAGATTTTGGTTTGAAACCGAACGAATTCTTGGTCACGCCTGGGCATGCCTTCGATCACCAGATCATATGAGTCTTCAATCAGTTCTCTCACGTGCTCGGTTTCCAGCCCAGGGAGCAGAGAATTCCAGTGCTTTTTGCTCATATGATATCCGGGGATAATCTGCTCATATTCGTTCCGCAACTGATCTGCAATCGCTGGTTCGCATTTCAAGTTCAGTAACAGCTGACCGTCGCGTTCCATCAGCAATCCGAACATCTTGGCTTTTGCGCGATCACGACCGGCAATTTTGAACACGGCGCTGCCTTCACCGAAGGGAAAATCTTCAAAAGCTCCGGGCAACTCCAGACAGAGAGCACGCCACCGCTCATGAAGTACTCCGAGCGAATCATCTGGCATCAAATATCCTTCAGAGGTAAGACAGAGCTGGTTCTTTTACCGTATCAATATGGTTTGACTAGCATCCGCTAGTTCAATGGTTCAGAGCAGCGGATACTCAATTTTTGGGCAGGTATCCATGACCACTTCAAGGCCCGCATCCTTGGCGCGCGCAGCGGCGGCCTCATCGATAACCCCCAGCTGCATCCAGATAGCTTTTGCACCGACCTCGATTGCCTGGTCCACAATATCGCCGACCTTTTGCGAATTGACGAAACAGTTCACCACTTCGATCTGCCCAGGAATCTCATCGAGTCTCGCATAGCCTTTTTCACCAAGCGCATCTTCGGCACGTAGCGAGACAGGAATGATTTCCATGCCTAGGTCATCGCGGAGATACCTAGCAATGGAGGGCGCCACCCGATGCGGATTCGCGCTCAGTCCTACGACCGCCCACCGCGCAGGTGTCGTCAATAATCTCCGGACTATTGCCTGATCGTTGACATGTTGCTTACTCATGCTCGTCACCCTACCGTGCACGGCCAAACGACCAAAGCTTCGCAGAGAATTCTCGCGAGATCACCACGGGACAATAATTCGCGGTCCTCGATTTCACTGCAAATCACCGCCCAACGCTCTGCGTTCGGGCTAGCGGGCCCGCTGTAGATCCTTCTCCAGATGAGCGGCAGACAGCGCACCGAAAGCGTCACGATACTGAGCCGCTGGGTGGTTTTCTGGCAGTCTGTCTCCCCTACCGAAAACCTTCTGACGCAGGCTGCCCGGAGCGTATTCAGTCTGCGCCAATCCGCGACGTTGTAATTCGGGAAGTAGCCCCTCGATGAAGTTGTCATAGGATCCAGGCAAGATGTGGTTGATGACGTTCAATCCGTCGATACCTGCATCCTGCCATTCGAGCAGCTTCTCGGTTATCTGTTCTGGGGTTCCCACGATCTGCTGCGCCTTCGCCCGGTAATGTGCGAGGTCCCGCAAAGTTGGGTTACGTCCCGGGGTAGAAGCCAACGCGGCCTCCAACACGCCCTGAGCACCCTCCGTTTTAACTTCGCCGAGCGGCGTATCCAAGTCCAGTCCGCCCAGATCCACGCCAATGCCACCCCCGATATGCGCAATGATTGCGTGTGGATCAAGATACTGATCGTATTCGGCTTCCAAGGCCTTTGCCTCAGCCTCGGTAGAACCCACCACGAAGGACAGGCCCGCGAAGACTTTAAGGTCTTCACGGCTTCGACCGGCAGCCTGCAGATTCTGCGTCAGGCCGGCAACTTTCTTCGCCACATACTGTGGGTGCGGTGCAAAGAGGAAGGTGGCTTCGGCATGGGTTGCCGCGAACTGGCTTCCGCGCGGTGAAGAGCCCGCTTGGAAAAGGAACGGTGTGCGCTGAGCGCTCGGAAGCGCCTGGTGCGGACCGTCAATTGAATAGATTTCACCACGGTGATTGATCTTGTTAATGCGAGCCGGGTCGGCGTAGATCCCGGTTTTTTTATCAGCCTTCAACGCGTCGTCTTCCCAGGATCCTTCCCAGAGCTTGTAGGCGGCGTCCACATATTCCTCGGCCCATCCATATCGGTCATCATGTGCCATGAGGCTTTTCGCACCAAAATTTCGGTGCGTATTTTCAAGAACACTGGTCACGATATTCCAGGCCACTCGCCCTTGAGAGAGGTGGTCCAGGGTAGAAATCTGCCGCGCAAATTGGAACGGGTGGGATTGCACCACAGAACTAGTCATGGCCAGACCAATATCCTTGGTCGTAGCGGACAAAGCCGAAAGCAAAACCATCGGATCATGGCTAGGAATCTGCAGCCCCTTACGCGCCAGTGAGGCCCAACCACCTTCATGATCCCCATAAAGCCCAGCCACGTCAGCAAAAAAGAGGTTGTCGAATTTAGCGTCTTCCAGCTTCTTGGCCAGATCTACCCAAAGCCCAAGTTCGTGGAAGCGGTCTTGTTGCGCGTCTGGATGACGCCACATTCCGCCAAGAATATGGCTGGAGGTGTTCATCAGGAACGCTGAAAGGATGAAACGAGGACGAGTGTCGAAAGTACCCAATTTATTTTGCTCCCGTGGCGTCGCCAATTGAATTAAGACCTGTAGGGATGGTGCCGTTGATAAAGTAGTCGCCCACCGAGCGTGCTTTGAATGCAACTGGGTTGTGCGTGGCAACAGTGCGTGCGTTACGCCAGAAGCGGTCCAGCGATTTGCTGGTGGAAACCGCCGAGGCTCCGGTAACATCAAAGAGTTCGCTGGTTGCATCCAATACAAGCTTGGGTGCCGCAACGTGTGCTTGCTGCACCGCAAGTTCCGCACGCAGATAGGCTGTCTCGTGATCAAGGTTCAATGATGGATCATAGGCCGCGTCAAGTGCACGCGCGGCCGTGACCACGATGGATTCGGCGGCATAAACGTTGGCCGCGAGCCGTCCTACCAACTCTTGTATCTGTGGGTCGTTGCGGAACAGTTCACCCGATCCGGTGTTGAAAGTTCGGGTGCGTGTTGCCACGATACCTGCGGCTTCGTCACGTGCAGCTTTTCCGATGCCAACTAAGACTGCAAGCAAGCAGAGCTGAAAGAAGGCAGGCTCCAGGGTGGACGCCACCTTACGCTGCAGGATATTCGCATCCTCTACCGGAACATTGATGAAAATACCCGTCCCGGTACCGGTTAACGGCTGGCCGAAACCGTCCCAGTCATCCAGGATCTCCACACCCTTGCTATGGCGATCAACAATTGCATATTGACGTCCTTCGACTCCGTCGGTGGAGGCCATGACCACCACCCAGTCGGCAAAAATCGAACCGGTCGTGTAATACTTTTCGCCGTTCAGCACCCAGCCTGCGGAGGTCTCCTTCAACCGCGTATTGGTAGTTCCTAGCGCGTTACCGCCACGCTCGGTGGCAGCGTTGCCGAAGATCTGACCTGCAAGTACTCGAGGGAACCAGCGATCCTGAAATTCTTGGGGCTGTAAGGCGATAGTTTCAACAAAAGAGAAGTGGCTACGCAGCAGATGGGCAACGTTCGAATCAGCGGCGGCAAGTTCAATCAACAAGCGGAAAAGTTGTTCGTGACTGACCGGATCACCACCATGGCTGTGTGGCACACGCAGCGTAGTGAAGCCTGAATCTTTGAGCCACCCAACCTGTTCAAAGGGAAGTACACGCTGCTGCTCACGTTGTGTGGCGCCCTCAGCAATACGCTCAAAAACCGGGTTAAACCGGTCAATCAGGCGTTGATAAGTAGCTTCGGGGCTTAAGGTTTCCGTGAAGTTAATACTCATGGGCTTCTCTTCTCTAATTTTGTATCGGCGCAGCGATGTTCTGATCTCTAGGCGCGGCGCAGGTGTTCAAGCTCGCGCAACTTCTCTCCGGGATTTGCTGCCAGCAAGGTACGCGTGTATTCGTGGGTCGGATTGGAAAATACCTGATCAACGGTTCCTGTTTCCACCAGTTCTCCTTGGCGCATTACCCCAACGTGGTGGCTGATGCGTTCGACCACGTGTAGGTCATGAGAGATAAATAAATAGGTCAATTGTTGTTCGTGCTGGAGCCGATCAAGAAGGGTGAGGATCTGTTCTTGGGTCAGCACATCCAGCGCGCTGAGCGCTTCATCAAGCACGAGAATCTTTGCCCCGCTCGCCAGCGCACGAGCAATGGCCACACGTTGGCGTTGACCGCCCGATAGTTCCGGCGAGCGCTTTTCGGCAAGTTGTGGTGCAAGATTTACTTGCCCCAGCAACTCGTTGACACGCGCTTCGCGCCAAGGGGCATCGCCAAGCTTGTAATTGCGCATCGGCTCGTCGATGATCGCGCGGACCGTTTGGCGTGGGTCCAACGCGGAGTCGGGGTTTTGATAAACCAGCTGTGCCTGACGCCAGAGCTCGTAACGTTGTTTACCGCTGATCGATGAGACATCTTCGCCGTTTACCTCGACGCTGCCCTGGCTTGATGCGAGTAGTCCCATGATGATTTTTGCGGTAGTGGATTTGCCCGATCCAGATTCTCCTACGAGTGAGAAGGTAGTTCCGCGAGCTACTTCAAAGCTGACGTGGTTCACCGCCTTATGAGCATTTGAACCACGGCCGAATTCTTTTCCGAGGTCCTTAACCCGGATGACCACGTCGTGGTTTTCGCTGAGCTCACGGCGCTGATTGTTTGCGTAGGCCTGGTCTAGCAGAGCCTTGGTGTAGTCATTGGTGCTAGCCGAGATCAGCTCACTTACCGACCGGTCTTCGAGCACCTTGCCGCCGTTCATCACCAGGATTCGGTCGGCAATATCTGTGGCTACCGCGAGGTCATGGGTAACAAAAAGGACGGTAGTTCCCTTCTGCCTCGCAAGGGAGACAAACACTTCAAGTACAGTGCGTTGCACCGTGACATCCAGTGCGCTGGTTGGCTCATCGGCGATGAGCAACTGCGGATTCAGGGCGAAGGCGATAGCGATCAGCACTCGTTGCTTAAGTCCCCCGGATAGTTCGTGCGGGTATTGGCCCAGTCGCTGCTCTGCCCTGTCGACTCCTACGCTTGCCAGCAATTCGATGGCCTTGTCACGCCACTGTTTTTTGGGTACCGAACGTTTCGGATGCAGGCGGAACACTTCAATCAGCTGCGATCCGATGGTCTGCACCGGGTCGAGAGAGGCCCCCGGATCCTGTGGGACCAAGCCGATGCCGGCTCCACGAATCTCACGCCACTGGCCAAGATCTAGCGTGGTGACCTCGGTTCCTCCGAAGCGGATGCTGCCTGAGGTGTTGGCGTTATCTGGAAGCAGGCCAATGAGGGCCTTGGTAAGTGTGGATTTTCCGGAACCAGATTCACCAACAATCGCGACAATTTGTCCTGCGGGAATTTCTAAGTTGATACCTTGCACCGCGTGGGTTCCCTGCGCATAGCGAACAGCTAGGTCTTCGATGCGCACTACCGGGTGAGCGTGCTGCGTGGCAGTCATAGTCTGCCCCCTTTACAAGTTTATGGATACCCTCACGGGTTAGAAGCGGAAGGTTTTGCTGATGGCCCGGCCAAGCGTTGCGGTGAGCATGACGGCAGCAACAATAACAAGTCCTGGAAGGGTGGTCAGCCACCAGGCCACGGTAAGGTATTGGCGCCCTTCGGATATCAGCAGCCCCCATTCGGGAGTAGGCGGTGGCGAACCGAAACCCAGAAAGCCCAGCCCGGAAATCGCTAGAATCGCCGCGCCGAGGTCTACCGCCAGGAGGGCGAGGATCGGACCGATCACGTGCGGAAGGATGTGGCGGCGCAATACGCTGAAGTAGCCACCCCCGCTCATCAAGGCCGCCTGGACAAAGTCACGTGCGCGCACCCGCAGCACCTCGGTGCGTACTAGTCGTGCGAAGGCAGCGATCGAGGCAATACCCACGCCGAGACCCAACGAGAAGGGGCCGGGTTCGGTTGCGGTAACAAGAATCAGTGCAATCAAAAACGCCGGAATCGCCAGCACGACGTCGACAAAGCGCATCGCCACCGAGTCTGCAAAACGTCCGGCGGTGGCCGCCAACAGGCCAAGTAAGCTACCGACCACACTACCGATGAGACAGGCAAGGCCGGCCGTCATCAGGGTTTGGCTGGTTCCGTGAACCACACGGGCGTAAACGTCACGTCCCAGATGATCGGTACCGAACGGGTGTGCCGTCGAGGGCGCCGAGAGTTTCTCCTGTGGAACACCGGTAATCGGGTCCGCGCCGGTGAACAGGCCAGGCAGCAACGCCCACGCCACGAGGACCGCAAGTGGAATGAGCACCCACCAAGCGCCCAACCACGCGCGCACCTTGCTCCGGGTTGTCGGTGTTGGCTCTGGGCGTTGTGGCGCCGTGGCTGTGGAACTCACGGTCACATCGTTGTTAGTGCGTTCGGTCAATAGACTCATGATCGTTTCCTCATCCCTTAGACAACTAGTGCGCGGGGCGAGCCCGCGTGGGCGGTAATGATGCGTGGATCAAGCTTCGGATGAATCAGGTCAACGAGCAGGTTCACCACGGTGAATGCCGCAGCCGTGAGCAAGACCAGCCCTTGCACCAACGGAATATCTTGTACGGTGACCGCTTGCAACACCAACTGCCCCAAACCGGCACGGGCGAAGACGGTCTCGGTGATAACCGATCCAGCCAGCAGCGTGCCGACCGTAATACCCGCAATGGATAGAGCCGAAGGTGCCGCATTTTTCAGGGTGTGGCGGTAGAAGATCCAGGATTCACTGGCTCCCTTAGCTCGCAGCACATCAACGAATGGCTGCCGGTTCACTTCCTGCACGCTTTTGATCAGCACCTGCGCTATGGGTGCGCTGAGGTGAATTGCTAAGACGATGATCGGCACCGCCAACGCGAGCAATGAGCCGTCGGGGAATAGGGACATCACACCGAGCTGAACAGCGAGGATCTGCAACAGCACCAACCCAAGCCAGAACACGGGAATCGAAATCATCAACGGTGGCAAGTTGAGCAACGCTTTGCGCACTGTGTTGTTGCGCGACAGGCTAGCTGCCGCGGTCAAGAGCACCGCGAGCACAATGGCCAATGCGAAGGCGCTACCGGCGAGGATCAACGTAGAGCCGATGACCTCACCGATGCGGGTGGATACCGCCGACCCCGAGGACAACGAATACCCCAAGTCCCCGGTGAATAGCCCGCCAAGCTGATTGAGATACTGAACGATCAGCGGCTGGTCATATCCGTAGTAGGCCTTCATCTGTGCGATGGTGGCCGGATCGGCAGAGGAGTCTGCGGAAAGGAAGATTGTCACCGGGTCGTTCGGCAACGCCTGCACCGCCAGAAATACTGCGGTGTAGGCCAACAAAATCACCAGTAGTGCCTGCCCTATGCGTTTAGCGATGTATCCACCCATGATGTGTTTCCTTAACCGTTGCTCTTCCAAGCACCCTGGAAGATTGGTGCGGTGCCGGAAGTAAAGTCGATATGCGCGTCCTTATTGGCGCCGTATACCTGCACTTCATCCCACAGCACGAGGGTCAGCGCCTTGTCGAGTACCAGCTCACGCTGTTCTTCTTCCACGAGTTTCAGGTGTTCTTCCTCGGTGGTCGCCGCCTGCTCACGAGTGAACAGGTCGTTCAGTTCTTTGTCTGCATTGAGGGTCTGGTTATTAGTGGCCGGTGCATAAACCGGGCCCAGGCCTCCATAGGCAAACTGCCTTGTTCCGAAGAATTCGATCTGGTCATCGACCATGGCGTTAGTGAGGAAAGAATTATCTGCAGCACGGTTCACCAGCTGAACACCGATCTGGCGCCACTGCTGCTCAATCAGTTCAAAAGCAGGCTTAATGACCACAGAGTTATTCGAGCTGGCTACTGTGATTTCAAGTTTCTTGCCGTCCTTTTCACGGATCCCATCCGTACCCACCTTCCAGCCAGCCTCCTCGAGCAACAACTTGGATTTTTCCGGGTCATAGCCAAGCTCTGCGGAAAGGTCCACAAAACCTGGAGCCTGATGGTTGAGGATCGAACCGGCGAGGACATAGCTGTCAGAAAGCACCGTGTCCTTCAACGCCTGCCGGTCGATACCTACCTGCAATGCCTGGCGCACCTTCGGGTCATTCAGCTTGCCTGAGCCGATGCGTATCGCTGCGTGGTTAGTTGTCAGATCGACGCCCTGCGCGGCCAATACCTGGCCACCGCCAGCGCTGAGCACATCCTCGTCTACCGGTTGCAGCCCGCGGACCAGATCAACCTGGCCTGATTGCGCGGCACCAGCACGGTGGGCCACCTCGGGCAGGTATTTGATCACCAACTTTTCCAGGTAGGCATCTGCCTGGTTTGCTGCGGTTTCTGGCGCCCAGGCGTAATCATCCCGGCTGGTAAAAACAACTTCTTCATCGGCTTTTTCGGATTCAAAGACAAACGGGCCGGAACCAACAATTTTCGCGATCGCTGTTTGTCCTGCGTTATCCAGCTTCAGGGTCTCCGGGGAGACTAGCCCGGCAGTGACCGAAGACGTCGCACGGAGGAAGTTAGCATCCGGGCGCTTCAGCGTCACCTTGACCTTGTTCTTGTCTACAACTTCGGAGCTTTTGTAAGCGGCGAAATCTACGTTGGGCTGAATCTGTGCCGATTTAATGCCTAAGCCCAGGGCATCTAGGTTCTTTTGCACTGCTTTGGCGTCTAGGTCCGTGCCGTCCGAAAAAGTTACACCGTCGCGGATAGTAAAGGTGAATTCCGTTTGCGTCTTATTCGCGGTGAAGTCCGAGGCAATCCAGCCCACAACTTTCCCGGATTCAACGTCAAAGTAGGTCAACCGGTCCAGTACCGAGTTGAGCACATTGGCCTTCTCATAGAATCGTGCGGCCTGGGTCTGCCAGTTATTGATCGGGGTGACTTCCGCGAAGGTAAAGGTTCCGCCTTCCACCGGCGTTCCGCTACCTGCGGCCGTCGTAGGATCGGAGCTTTGACCCGTTGCGTTGCTTCCGCCGCAGGCTGTCAACGTTAATCCAACTGCTGCCAGCAACGCCACGGTCTTAAGACCAAGGTTCTTATTGCGCATTTTCTGGTGTTCCTCTCGGTAAGTTCCCGAGGATTACGCCTAGATCCTGGCCCTACCGCAAGGTTGCGGGAAGGGAAAAGACAGACTTCTCCCCTGTGTGGACCGTTGCGAAATCTAGCAATCTCCATCGGTCCTGGCCTTAGCACCGCTCCTGCTAAAGGACGGTTGCTGCGACGTCAACGAGCCAGGTCTCTCAGTCGCTCTGGATGGTTAGCATTCGGTGTGTTTTCCGAATAATTCAAGTCTGTGCCCGGGGCTATGGTGTGACCAACCATGACGTCATATACGCGTCACGAAGCCATCTGCGAGCTGCTCGACACGGAAAAACGCGTCACATTCTTCTCAAGATCTCGTCATAAGTCACTTCGTGACGCTGTTACAAATTATTCCTTGACGGTACTCCAAAACTGCGCGTTAATTTCAGCTGAAAAATCTTAAAAGTTAAGGTCAGTTCGAACCGAGATAGTTCGAACTGACCTTTCAGTTCGGCTTGGTTGCCAGATACGCTACTTCGCCGATACCGGAGTCAGTACACCGTGCACTAAGGGATCTTCCGTGCTTTCCAGATACTCCTGCAACCGCGGGTCGGAGAAGACCTCAATCAGTTTTGCAGCGTCAGGGGTCTTGGAGAATTTGGTACCAAAAATTAGCTTTGAGGCGAAAGTCCTCGGTGGTTCAGGGAACAGGAGTCCTTTATCTCGACCCACTTTTCCGGCATCAAACTGTGAGACATAACCAATCGCGACATCCACGTCGTCAAGCATGCGTGGCATGGTCATCAGCTCCGCTTCCTTCAGCTTGAATTCATGCGGATTGTCTACCACGTCAGCCATTTTGGCAGTGCGTGGTTCGATGTCTGGGTTCAGGCCGAGCAGACCTTCGCGTTCGAGCAGCCAGAGCGCCTGGCCCTGGTTCGCGACGTCATTGGGAAGTAGCAGTGTCGCCCCCTTGGGCAGTTCCTCGACCGAGCCATACCGGCTGGAGTACAACCCGAAGCCCCACTGATAGAGCTCTACGGTTGCGGTGAGATCAACACCGGCGGCCTCTGCAGACTGTTTCATGTACCACTCGTGTTCAAAAATGGTCGCATCGAATTGCCCCTCGGCCACGGCGCGGTTGGCCTGGATCGAATCCTGCAACCCAACGGCTTCAATTTCAATTCCGTAGTCCGGTGCAATGTTCTCGGCGACGTATTTCAGTATCTGCTCTTCCCCGGCCATCGCTGGTTCGTAGTGGACCTTGAACTTTGTCTTGCTTGGCTGATTGGCTGCGAGTGCGGGCGTAGATCGTTGCTGTACTAAAAGTGCGCCAAGTACGAGTGCCACGATGGTCGCGCAAGCGGCGATGGTCCAGGGCAACTTGGCGGTGTTTTTGCGAAGGGTGAAGCCGTGAACGTGGCCATTGGGTGAAGTTGTCATGATCTTCTCGTTTGTTTGAGGGCGCTTAGGGGCGTGCCAGCGCACGGGCGATACGGTCGCCGAGGAATTGGACTATTTGCACGGTCACGATCAGTGCGAGGATGGTCGCAATCATGACGTTCATATCAAAACGCTGGTATCCGTAGGTCACCGCAAGATATCCGATACCACCGGCTCCGATAGTTCCGGCGATCGCCGAGTACTCGACCATGGAGATGGTGTTCAGTGTGATCGCTGAGGCAAGTGCTGGCAACGCCTCGCGTACTTGAGTGGAGCCAATGATTTGCAACGGGGATCCACCGGTCACCAAACCGACTGCAAGGTTTTCCATGGGCAGGTCGTTCAACGCGTTTTGTACTAAACGGGCGAAGAATGGAATACCCGCAATAGTCATGGGTACAACGGCAGCCCAGATGCCGATGGTAGTTCCCGTGATCCATTTGGTGAAAGGAATAATGGCAGCCATCAAGACTAGGAAGGGCAGCGAGCGGCCCATATTCACGATCCAGCTCAATGTGGCATGGCTCTGCGTGTGCGGGAAGAGGCCTCGCCTGTCGGTGTTGAACAGAGCCAGTCCCATGATGCCGCCAAAAATGATCACTAAGACCATCACGATTCCTACCATGGCCCAGGTCTCTGCGTAGGCAGGGAGCATCAGGGAACCCAGCTCACTCCACGGGGTATCTGTACCCACAGTGACGCTTTCGGTTGGAAGACTCATACCGTCACCTCGATTCGTGTTTCACCATTGATCTTGTCTGTGCGCAACGCCTGCGAATGGGCGGTGGCGTGTAGTCCCCAACCGTCGAGTACCTCGATGGCTCGTGCTTCGCCGATACCAGATAGCCCTATTTCAACGCGGCCCAGCGTGCCTTCTTGGTGGGCTTCTACGGATCCGCCAAGCAGTGCCACCGTGGCACCATATTCGCTGCCTAATTTGGAAATCCATGAAGGATCAATCTGCGTCCCGCGGTAAGCGACGGTCAAGGCAAAGTCGTAACCGGCTGGCACCAGGTCTGGGTGCAAGGGCAAAAGCTTGGAACCAGTTACCGATTCCGGGTTTGCCACCAGTGCGCGCAGTTCGCCGTATTCGGCGATTCGGCCACCATCTAGCTGTGCCACGCGGTCGGCGATATGACGTACCACATCCATCTCGTGGGTAATCAAGATGATTGCCAGCCCGAGGTCGGTACGTAAGGAAGCGAGCAGTTCGAGGATCTGCGCAGTTGCTTCCGGGTCGAGGCCCGAGGTTGCCTCGTCGGAGAGCAGCAGTCGCGGGCGCAGGGCCAGAGCCCTAGCTATACCCACGCGTTGGCGCTGCCCACCGGAGAGTTCGCCCGGATAGGAATTGGCGCGGTCGGCCAACCCGACTCGTTCTAAAAGCTCGGCAACTCGATGTTCCATCTCATGATGGACTACTCCGAGGTTGCGCAGCGGCAACGCCACATTTTCGGCGACTGTCATGCGGCGCAGCAGAGCCGAATTCTGGAAGATCGTGCCAATGGCACGGCGTTCGGCACGCAAGGCCTTGCCTGAGAGGATCGAAAGGTCTTTGCCATCGACCAAGATCTGCCCACTGCTGGGCTTCTCCAAGAGGGAGATGCAGTGGGACAGCGTGGATTTCCCTGCGCCCGAGGGACCAACCACGGCGGTGATGCTGCCCGCTTGGACCTCCAGATCAATTCCTTTGAGGACCTGTACCCGACCCTGGGCCGTGTCGTAGTGCTTGTGTAGCTGACGGATCTCAATCATTTGAGGGCCCGAAGAAAGTTGTTTGCATTTGTTCTCCCTGGTGCTGGCGCCGCGCAGAGCCCGAGTCAAGTTTGAGCTGCAGACTCGCAATGTAGCGGCGTGAGGCAGCTACGGAATCTTGCAGAACAGTGTTGTATCTACGGACCGCTCCATCGGTCCTGGCGGTAGCACCGGCCCCTCTCGGGGTGGTTGCTGCGACGTCTACGAGCCAGGTCTCTCAGTCGCTCTGGATGGTTACCATTCGATGTCTGAATCGAACAGTTTCAGTCTGTCCGCGAGCAGCTTCCATGAACAACCATGACGTTATAAATGCGTCATGTAGTCACCATCGGTGCTCAGCTAGCAGTAAAACGGGCCATAAATGCGGTACTCACTCGTCATATTTCGCTGAGTGACGGCGCAAGGCGTACATCTTGACTTAAGAACTTAATTCAAACGCCATGATGATCCCCTTCAAGGGCGCAAGGCAAAAATCCTGAACAGCAAGGTAGAGAAAATTATGAGCCTTAAATCTGCTTGCGCGGCCAGACTACCTCGAAGCTTTCGCATACGATGCGTTCACCGGGGATGCTGGTGATTGCCGGTTCCCACTGCTTGGCAAAATCTGCTTGCTGCGTCCGCTTCCAGAACTTCTCGTGCTCCCGGCGCCAGCTAGCCAAGCTACGGTCGTCCTCGCCCTCGGCATAGGCGAATTCGGCATCCACCTGGTCGAATGATCTCAGCGTCACCTCGCTGGTCCGCAGGATAACTTGTGGCGTCCCGGTGCCGTCGCAAGCAATCCAGTGCGAGCCGACCTGCGGGAGGGGTTCGTTCTCGGCAAGGTACTCGTTTTCGAGGCTTGAGGTGGCATGTTTCTGCCCGTGGGTTACTTCTCGCAATAACGAGTCGGCCAGCGCAGGGCTGTCTCCGAAGTATTCCACCACGTAGTCACCCGGGTCGCTGGCGCAGCTTTGCCGGTAGTCATCCCACATCTGTGCGGCTGAGGCGAGATCTAGCGGTGGCATCTCGGCGGCGTGTTCGTTGCTCATGCTCTTAGCCTAAGCGCAGTCCGGCCACCGCAGTTGTTGACCTCGGCGATTGTTTGAATGTTCCCGTGTTGGCGTGAGCTTGGGTAGCCAGTCTCATGGCGATCGCGGGGTGATCCGTTGGCCTCTTCGGCCATGCAAACGCAACGCGCCCTCAGCTTGGAAAGCGCAAAGCCCTCGCCGGCTACAAAGGTTTCCGATAGTGGCAGTAACCGACGAATCAGATGAACTTGATGACTACGCATTCGCGCCGAGAGCGCCCGGCCGTGTTGGCGAAACCTAAGTTAAAGTATGTCCCGACCTGCGCGAAATTGCGGACAAGCTTGCACAGTGACGCGTGTCACGGAACTCGTCTCGGGGGTTTCTCCCGTAAATTGGCGCATACTTCATCCCCACCTTTTCAGGAGATCAAAGAATGCCACGAGCATGTACGAGAGCTATTGCCAGCGTCGCGGCACTCGCACTGGGACTGGGTACTTTCACCGCCCTTCCGGCCAACGCCGATCCCAGGGCAACCGACAAAACTCCAACAGCCAAAGGCAGCGGCGGCGCTGTCTCATCCGTGGACCCGGAAGCGACCGCCGCCGGCATTGAAATCCTACGCAAAGGCGGCAACGCAGTTGATGCGGCTGTCGCAACCGCGGCAGCGCTGGGCGTGACCGAACCTTATAGCGCGGGTATCGGTGGCGGCGGCTATTTCATGTACTACGACTCAAAAACCGGAAAGATCAGCACCATTGACGGCCGCGAGACAGCACCGGCAGCAATACCCCAAGATGCCTTTGTCGACCCGGAAACCGGCAAACCCTACAATTTCACGCCCGAACTGGTGACTAGCGGCGTGGCGGTAGGAGTACCGGGAACTCTAGCCACCTGGCAGCGTGCATTGGATAATTGGGGTTCCCAAAGCTTGAAGAAAGTTTTGCGCCCGGCCACCCAGGTGGCCTCACGCGGTTTTGTCGTCGATGAAACCTTCCGTGAACAGACCCTTGATAACAAGGAACGCTTCGCTGCCTTCAGCTCGACGAGCGAACTTTTCCTGCCCAACGGTGATGCACCCCAGGTTGGCAGCATCTTCAAGAACCCGGATCTTGCCCAAACCTACCGGTTACTTGCCAAGCAGGGCCCCTCAGCGTTCTACCAGGGCGAGATGGCCGAGGAAATATCCCAGACGGTGCAAGCTCCACCCAAGGTTGAAGACACCGAGCTCCCGGTTCCAGCCGGGTATGTGAGCACCGCCGACCTGGCAGACTACGAGGTTGCGGAGCAGCAGCCAACCAAGGTGACCTACCGTGGACTGGATGTCTTTGGCATGGCACCATCGTCCAGCGGAGGAACCACCATCGGAGAATCGCTGAACATTCTTGGCGAATTCGACCTCACAGGCATGGAGCGGCCCTCCGCGCTTCACCACTACTTTGAAGCGACGGCCTTGGCTTATGCCGATCGTGGCAAGTTTGTGGGCGACCCGGCATTTGTGGATGTTCCCACCGCAACCCTGACCGACAAGCTGTTCGGCGTCGACCGGGCGTGCGCGATAAACCCCGAACGGGCCGCGGTGAAGCCGGTAGCGCCGGGCGACATTGAGGGCTACGACGGAACGTGCCCGGCGGCAACCAGCGAACCGGTGATTGAGCAGGATACCGAGAATATTTCCACCACCCATCTTTCGGTGGTGGACCGCTGGGGCAACGTGGTTTCCTACACACTAACCATTGAGCAGACCGGCGGTTCGGGAATGGTGGTGCCGGAGCGCGGCTTCCTGCTGAATAACGAGCTGACCGACTTCTCCACGGCGTATGACCCGCAAGACCCAAACCGTATCGAACCTGGCAAGCGTCCGCGCTCGTCGATGGCGCCAACGATTGTGCTGCGCGACGGCGAACCGATGCTCGCCATCGGCTCCCCTGGCGGCTCCACCATCATCACAACGGTGCTGCAGACCTTGGTGAACCGCATCGATTTGGGCATGGACCTCAGCCAGGCAATCGCGGCGCCTCGCGCCTCGCAGCGCAATACCGCGGCAGTGACGGCAGAACCCGAATTCATCGAGGCCTACGGCTCAGCGCTTGAGGCTTTCGGCCACAAGCTCACCGCCGCTGGTGATTCCTTCACTCCACAGGCCGAGATCGGCGCGGTTGAGGCGGTGGAAATCGCCGCTGATGGGTCTCTGATCGCGGCGGCCGAACCAAGCCGCCGCGGCGGTGGTTCGGCCATGGTGGTCACGCCCGCTAAATAGCCGCTAAAACCAGCAAGTCCCCGCGAAATTCAACGTTTCGCGGGGACTTGCTGGTTTTGCGCCACTACTTGATTTTTAAGACCTTAGGCCTTGGCGACCAAGCGGTTGGAGATCTTGTACTGTGCGGCGCGGTGGGTATCCTTCACCCGGTCGCCCTCGCCGAACAGCTTGTGGCGCAGCGAACCTTCGGTGTATTCGGTCTTGTATGCGCCGCGTGTCTGCAACTCTGGGACCACGTACTCGACGATGTCTTCAAAAGTTGCCGGAGTAACCGCGTAGGCCAGGTTGAAGCCGTCTACGTCGGTGTAGTCCACCCAGTCGATGAGCTTCTCGGCAACTTCAGCACCGGAACCGACGGTGATTGGACCGAACCCGCCAACGCCGACCCACTCGGCCAACTGGCGGATGGTCCATGGCTTGCCGGAATCGCCGCTGGCCTTCTGGAAGGTCTCCACGGTGGACTGGATGGCGTTGGACTTTACGTTCTCGCCAATGACGTCATCTGGACCGTATTCGGAGAGGTCAATGCCCATCCAGCCAGACATCAGCACCTGAGCGCCTTCGATATCCGCGTAGGACTTGTAGTCCTGGTACTTGGCTTCCGCCAGCTCGGCGGTCTCATCGGTGATGATGGTCTGCATTGCGAAGATCTTCACGTCGTAGCGGTCACGACCGGCTGCCTGGACCGCATCGCGGATCTTGGCTACGGCAACTTTGAGGGTCTCACGGGTTGGGCAGGTGACGAAGACCGATTCGGCGTTTCCGGCGGCAAATTTGATGCCGCGGCTAGAAGCACCGGCCTGGTAGATCACCGGGGTACGCTGGGTGCTTGGCTCGGTGATGGCGATGCCCGGAACCTTGAAGTACTTTCCTTCATGGTTGATCGAGTGCACCTTAGCCGGGTCGGCATAAACGCCGGTTTCCTTGTTGGCCTGTACTGCGTCGTCTTCCCACGAACCTTCAAGAAGCTTGTAAACAACCTCTAGGTACTCGTCTGCGTGATTGTAACGCTCATCGTGTTCCATCTGGTCTTCCTGGCCCATGTTCCGGGCAGCGGACGGCAGATAACCGGTGACTACGTTCCAGCCCACACGGCCTTCGGTCAGGTGGTCCAGGGTGGCCAAACGGCGGGCGAAAGCATATGGGTGCTCATAGGCGGTGCCAGCGGTGACACCAAAACCGAGGTTCTCGGTGACTGCGGCCATCGCTGAAACCAGCATCATCGGATCGTTGACCGGAGCCTGCGCGCCGGTGCGTAGTGGGCTTTCGTTGGAGCCCTTGTACACGTCGTAGGTGCCCAGCACATCGGCGAGGAACAGTCCGTCGAACTTGCCCTTTTCCAGCACCTTGGCCAGGTGTGTCCAGTAACCCAGGGTCTTGTAGGTCGAGGCCTTGTCAGCCGGGTGACGCCACAGTCCTGGTGACTGGTGAGCCACGCAGTTCATGTCGAAGGCGTTAAAAAGGATTTCGCGCTTGTTCTCGCTCATTGGTGTACCCCTATCCATGGAAATGAAATCTTGTAAATCTAACGGTGCGTTCAAAAAACTTGTTTAGCTTCCAGAAAATTGTGGTGTTCCAGAAACCGTTCCGGTGACCGAGAGCCGTTGGGGTTGCACCCCATTGATCTCGTAGTCCCCTACGATGCGTGCCTTATAAATTGCCGGGTTATGCGTTGCGATGGTGCGTGCGTTGCGCCAATGCCGGTCCATGTTGCAGCTGTTGCGTGTAGCCGATGCCCCGAGCCCGTCAAAGAGTTTGCTCGTCGCCCCGATCACCAAGGGCTGCACAATGGTCTGGGCGCGGTTTGCCGCCAGCTCGCACACGGCGAAGCGTTCCTCGGAGTTCAGGTTCGCATCGGCCATCGCCGATTCGACTTCCAGCACCGCCCCCATGACCACGGAGTCGGCGGCAAAAACTTCGGCGGATACCTCACCGACCAGCTGCAGTACCTGTGGTTCGCGGTGTACCGGAACCCCTGTTCCGGTACTGAAGCTGCGGGTACGTGCCTGAACCGAAGATCGCAGGTCGTTTAGTGCGGCCCGACCAATTCCGGCTTGCACCGCCATGAGTACCAGCTGGAAGATTGCGGCCTCCGGGTCGGTGGGATCTTCGGGCATGAAGGTATCCACCGGAACATTGTGGAATTCGGTACTGCCGGTACCGGTCAGCTGCTGACCAAACCCGTCCCAGTCATCAAGGATCTTCACACCACTGTGTTGCGTTGAAACCACGGCGATCTGGCGACCAGGGATCTCTGGGTGGGCTACCGCAACGGTGGTCCAGTCCGCAAAAATGGTACCGGTGCAATAAAATTTGCGGCCGTTGACCAACCACCGCGAGTCTTGCTCAGTTACCTTCGTGTTCAGTACGCCCAGCGCGTTTCCGCCCTCTTCGGTATAAGCATTGCCAACGATCTGGCCGGCGCTGATTCGCGTAGTCCACTTGCTGCGTAGCACTTGGTCTTCTAAGCGCACCACATTTTCTACGAAGGCAATATGGGCTCTCCAGAGTTGTGCCACGTGCGAATCAGCTTCGGCTAGCTCAATAAGCAACCGAAACACATCGCTTAGCCGTGCGCCATGACCACCTTCGGCAATGGATAGTCGCAACGCGCCGAAGCGTTCACGATTAAGCAGCCCGACCTGTTCGAAGGGGAGTATCCGTTGCCGGTCACGCTCACTAGACCCGGCGGCAATCTGTGCGAAGACGGGACGGAAGATATCTGCAAGTCGTTCATACTGTTCATCTGCGCCAGAACCTGGAGTTATTTTGAGCAATTGTCGTGTGGGTAGCTCTACAGGCAGCTCATCAAGCTCCGCAGCGTTACCGGCCACAGACGGATCGCTAAGCGCATTAAAGTCGCCAGCTAAATCGCCAAATGACATCAAAAGTCCTCTATTCTTTCCATCGGTTCTGGCTGTAGCACCGTCCCGGGCCAAAAAATGGTGGGTGGTTGCTGCGACGTCTTCGAGCCAAATCTCTCGGTCGCTCTGGATGGTTCGTAATCATTTGTAGCCTGAGAATTACGTTGCCTTCAACCCGGCAAGTCATATTTCTTCGTGCTGGCATGACCCTTGAATTGCATCAAGGACTCCACTTATCCGGCATAGTCGAACGCCACACCCAGCGTTTCGCGATTTTTCAGCCAAATACGTTGTTGATGAAATAAAAATCGAAACATCTTGATGATGTGACGTAGTTATCGAATATTTTTCATATTACGACGGATTTGCATTGAATTCGTTCGAAAGCCTGTAATGGTCATATAACCATCCCGAGCGGCCAAGAGATCTGGCTCTGTGACGCCGCAGCAACCACCACACACGATCTGTAAATAGATGTGTGGCCGGTGCTACCGCCAGGAACGATGGAGATGAATCATGGTTTTCATATTGCCCTGCCCCAGCTGGCTTACTCGAAGAAGTTGCTCGATGATGTGCCAGCAACTGGACACCCGCTAGCTAAACAACGCGCACGTAAGCACCGCAGGAACAGCAGCCCCAAACTTTTCAAGGAAACGCAATGACTATCACCAAGTTGCCCACTACAACCTCACCTGCTGGCACCGAGAACCGTCAGGAGTTCTGGGACGAAGCAGCAAACTTGCTCGACTGGGACACCAAATGGCACACCACTAGCCAGATCATTGCCGCGGACCCACAAGCAAAGCGTGGACCACAGATCTCTTGGTACCTCGGTGGCAAGCTCAACGCCGCCGTGAACTGCGCGGACCGCCACGTGGAATCCGGAAATGGCGACAAGGTCGCGCTCTACTTTGAGGGCGAGCCTGGCGATCGCATTGCGGTGACCTACCAAAACCTGCAAGATCGCGTTAGCCAAGCGGCCAACGCGCTATTGGAACTCGGTATTACCAAGGGTGACCGCGTGGTCATCTACCTACCGGTGCTCATCGAAACAATTGTGATCACCCTGGCCTGCGCCCGTATCGGCGCGATCCATTCACTGGTCTTCGGAGGTTTCTCCGCGGAGGCACTCAAATTTCGTGTGGAAGACACCAAAGCGAAGCTGCTGGTGACCACCGACGGTCAATTCCGTCGTGGGAGCTCGGTTCCCGTCAAAACCAATGCCGATATTGCGGTCTCCGGAGAAAATGACATTGAAAAGGTGCTGGTTATTCAGCGCACCGGGGACGACATTCCTTGGACCGAAGGACGCGACCTGTGGTGGCACGAAACGGTAGAGAACCAGCCCACGCACCACAAAGCCGAAGCCTTCGACTCTGAGACGCCGCTGTTCATCATGTACACCTCGGGAACTACCGGACAGCCTAAGGGGCTGGTGCACACCACCGGCGGTTACCTCACTCAGGCTGCTTATAGCCACAATCTTTTGTTCGGCAATCCTGATGAGTCTCAGCGCTCCGATGACGTGCACTGGTGCACCGCGGATTTGGCTTGGGTTACCGCACATACTTATGAAATTTATGGGCCACTAGCCAACGGTGTCACCCAGGTGATCTACGAGGGTGTGCCTAACGCACCGCATCCCGGACGCCACTTTGAAATTATCGAGCGCTACAAGGTCACCAGTTACTACACTGCACCCACACTGGTCCGCTCGCTGATGGGTTGGTTCCCCGACGGCATTCCGGACAATTACGATTTGTCCTCACTTCGTGTGGGCGGCACCGTGGGCGAAGCGGTCAATCCCGAAGCGTGGCGTTGGCTACGCGCCCAGGTGGGACGAGACACCGAGCACGGGATCCCGATGGTTGACACCTGGTGGCAGTCCGAGTCAGGAGCTACAGTACTTTCGCCGTTGCCTACCGATGCGCACTTCAAGCCAGGCTGTGCCTCGCGCGCCCTACCGGGTGTATCGGTGGACATTGTTGATGCTGCGGGAAATACCGTGGCTGCAAACGAACAAGGAAATATCGTAATTACCCAGACCGGCCCATCGATGGCCCGGACGGTCTGGGGAAATCCGGAACGTTATTACACCAGCTACTGGGAGCAATATGTTGCTCAGGGTTGGTTCCTTGCCGGTGATGGTGCCCGCTTTGATGAGGACGGGGATATCTATATCCTGGGCCGCACCGATGACGTAATCAATATTTCCGGGCACCGGCTGTCAACCATTGAGATTGAGTCGGCTTTAGTGACCCATGCAGGTGTCGTCGAGGCCGGAGTCTGCCCCACCCCGGATGCGAAGACCGGCCACGCGGCCACCGCCTTTGTGGTTCCGCTGGATAAGACACTGATCTCAGCAAACCCTGATGCGCAAACGCTTGCACGTCAGCAAGAGTTCATCACCATCCTGCGCGCAACGGTCACCGAGCAGATCGGCCCAATCGCTAAACCACGCGATATCGTATTGGTCCCAGATGTTCCTAAGACCCGTTCGGGCAAGATCATGCGCCGCCTGCTGACCCAGCTCTTCGAAGGAACCAAGCTCGGCGACACCACCAGCTTGCAAAATGAGCCGTGCATCGCCGAGCTAGAGGAGATTTGCCGGGCACGGAGCTAAACAGTTTCAGCTACAAATCTGCCCCGCAGTTCGTTGAACTGCGGGGCAGATTTGTAGCGTTTTACATCATTACTCGTCGATACGCTCAGGCTTGGCCGACCCAGTTGAGCCGGAGTCTTCCGTCGCGGAGGACGAATCGGCTGCCTTCGTCTTGAGCACAAATTCTTTGCCCTCTATCAACGGGATTTCCGTGGTCATCAAGCTGAACTGGCTTCCATCGTGGCGTTCTACGCCCTCGGTGACCGATTGCTCCAAGACCTGACGAGCTACCTTGTCGCTTAGCACCAGAGGGTCCTTACTCAGATCCTTCCAGATGGCCACGCAGAGCAGGAGCATCACTAGGACAAACGGCAGCGCGGAAACGATTGTAATATTCTTCAGACCGTTCAACGCTTCGGCTGGCTTGTCGCCACCGGCAAGTAGCATCACCGCAGCTACCGCGCCTACGGCAACGCCCCAGAAGATAATGGACTTCTTTGATGGTTCCGCGGCTCCGCGTTCGCTGAGCGCACCCATCACGATGGATGCAGAGTCAGCGCCGGTGACGAAGAAGATCGCAATCAGCAACACAGTCACGATCATGAGCAGCACCGCAATCCAACCCGGCAATGGTAGCGCTTCAAGCAGATCAAAGAGGATCAAGTCAAAGTTGAGGTCCGGGACTCCGTCCACCATGTTCACCAGGGCAGCACCGGTATCCCCAGCCTGCTCGGCACGTTCCTGCAAGCCTATGGCGCCGCCGCCAAAGATCGAGAACCAGATTAGGGTAACGCTGGAAGGTACCAACAGCACACCGGTCACAAACTGACGAATGGTGCGACCACGCGAAATACGGGCGATAAACAAGCCAACGAATGGTGCCCATGAAACCCACCATGCCCAGTAGAACACGGTCCAGGAGGACAGCCAAGCAGACATTGCTTCGCCGCCGGAACCGGCGGTACGTGATGCCATCTGCGGAAGGTCACCAATGAAGGCGCCCACGGCATTTGGAATTACGTTAAGAATGAACAGCGTTGGTCCGCCGATGAAGACGATCAATGCAATGACGAGGGCCAAGACCATGTTGATATTTGAAAGCCACTGAATTCCGCGTTCAATGCCGGATACGGCCGAGGCGACGAACAGCGCAGTCAAAATGGCAATGATAATAACCAAGACACCGGAGCCGACCTTGGCCATTACACCGCTGGCCTGTATGCCGCCACCGATCTGCAGTGCACCAAGACCCAAAGAACACGCGGAGCCGAACAGCGTGGCCAAAATGGCCAAGATGTTAATGGTGCGGCCACCCCAGCTATGGGTGACCCGTTCGCCGAAGATTGAGGAGAACATCGCGGAGAACAGCTGTGGGCGTCCGAGCCGGAAGCTACCGTAAGCCATTCCTAGACCAACAATTGCGTACATGGCCCATGGGAACAAGGTCCAGTGGAAGAGCGTCGTGCCCATCGCGGTGCTCAATGCAGCAGGAGTTTGCCCGTCCACGGTTCCTGGTGGAGGTGACATGTAGAAGTACAGCGGCTCGCCGACACCGTAGAACACCAACCCGATGCCCATACCGGTAGCAAACATCATGGAGATCCAAGAGACGGTGCTGAATTGTGGCTTCTCACCGTCTTTCCCGAGTGGGATGCGACCGAAATTTTTGGCAGCAACAACGAGGACAAATACGGTAAATACCGAGGCTGCGATCACAAATAGCCAGCCGGTATTCGTTACCACCCAGTTGAGTGCGGCATCAGAAGCGACGCCTAGCCCTTTGGGAGTAACGAATCCCCACACGATAAACGCCAAGGCCAAGCATCCGGGTGAAGGGTCGGTTGCCAGATCGTGGACTCGGTTGAGCATTGCTTTGAGGGCATCGTGCACTGGCTTCTTATTCAACAGCGGAAGGCGCTGAAATAATAGCCCTCGGGTGCCAGCTTCTGCGGAGGTTGACTAAATCAACTCAGTAGAGCGGGGAAACATATTTGCTCCTTGACCTCTTCAAAGGCCTTATCCATCATGGTCCCACCGCGAATAAGGGTCAAACCTAGCAGGATTTGACGTGCTGTTTTAAATGCAACCTAAGGACTTACGTCCCTTGTGAGACACAGTTAACGGTGGGCTCATGTGAATTTCCTCGCCAAGCAAGATTTTCTGCATTAGTCAGCAAAACCGACCAGATCAGAGGTTCTTTTCCCAGTTCAAAAAAATTTGAGCAGAAAAATTTAGGACAAACGTCGCGCTTTATCTTGACCGATTCAAAATAAATAGGGCAAGCTAGTGTTATGACTACATTCGGGGGAATCGAGAAGGTGCTACGCGAAGCATCCATGCGGGTCACTCGTCCGCGCGTTGCGGTGCTTGCAGCGGTCACCGCTCACCCCCATGCGGATACCGAGACAATTATTGACGCGGTCCGCCAAGAACACCCTACGATTTCCCATCAAGCGGTGTACGACTCATTAAAACTCCTCACCACCCTGGGGCTGCTCCGTCAGATTCAACCCCACGGTCATATCGCCCGCTACGAGGCCCGCGTGGGAGATAACCATCACCACGTGGTCTGTCGTAGCTGCGGAGCATTGGCCGATGTTGACTGCGCTATTGGAGCCTCCCCGTGTCTACACGCCTCCGATGATCACGGTTTCAGCATCGATGAGGCCGAAGTTATCTACTGGGGGCTCTGCCCAGAGTGCCAGTCAGCCAAAACAGCCTAACCAGCTAAACATTTTATTTAAAAAGAAGTACCGCAAGGAACTAACCTTCATCTTCGCGGGCCATTGCCCTGCGGACGTGAAAAATCACGCCCAATTCAGTACCAGAAGGAAAACTATATGTCAGAAACGACTGCAGGCCAGTGCCCAGTAGTAGGAGCCGGACGCGTTCACCCTACCCGGGGCAATGCGAACACCGAATGGTGGCCAAATAAGCTCAATCTGAAGGTTCTATCCAAGAACCAGGAAGCCACCAACCCGCTTGATGCCGACTTCGACTACCCAGCAGCATTCGAAGCACTGGATTTCGCAGCCGTTAAGGCCGATATCGCCGAGCTGATGACCAAGTCCTACGACTGGTGGCCAGCAGACTTCGGTCACTACGGTCCATTCTTCATCCGCATGGCCTGGCACGCGGCAGGCACCTACCGCTCCCACGACGGTCGCGGTGGCGCAGGCGCCGGTCAACAGCGTTTTGCACCGCTGAACTCCTGGCCAGATAACGTGAACCTGGATAAGGCACGTCGTCTGCTCTGGCCAGTAAAGAAGAAGTACGGCCAGTCGCTGTCCTGGGCCGACCTCATCATCTTGGCCGGTAACGTTTCCCTCGAAGACATGGGATTCGAAACCTTCGGTTACGGTGGCGGCCGCAAGGACGTCTGGGAAGCGGATGATGACGTGTACTGGGGCCCGGAAAAGGTCTGGCTGGAAAGCGAACGTTACACCGGCGCACGCAACCTCGAAGCTCCGCTGGCAGCCGTCCAGATGGGCCTGATCTACGTGAACCCTGAGGGTCCAGATGGCGTTGCAGATCCTTTGGCCTCGGCCATCGACATCCGCGAAACCTTCCGCCGCATGGGCATGAACGACGAAGAAACCGTCGCACTGATCGCCGGTGGCCACACCTTCGGCAAGACCCACGGCGCCAGCGCCGAAACCCACAAGGGCGAAGACCCGGAGTCCGCTCCGCTGGAAATGCAGGGACTGGGCTGGAAGTCCGGCCACGGTACCGGCCACGGCGATGACACCATCGGCTCAGGTCTGGAAGTGACCTGGACCTACCACCCAACCCGTTGGGACAACGAGTTCTTCCACATCCTCTTCGCGTACGAGTGGGAACTGTTCCACTCCGAGGCCGGCGCACAGCAGTGGCGTCCAAAGAACGGCGCCGGCGCCGATATGGTGCCGATGGCTCACAACCCAGCCGTGCGTCGCGAACCACGCATGCTGACCAGTGACCTGGCCCTGCGTTTTGACCCGGTTTACGGTCCAATCTCGGAAGACTTCAAGAACAACCCAGAGAAGTTTGCGGACGCTTTCGGCCGCGCTTGGTTCAAGCTGACTCACCGCGACATGGGCCCGAAGTCCCGTTACTTCGGACCAGAAATCCCGGCAGAAGACCTAGCTTGGCAAGATCCCCTACCGGCAGCCCCTGCAGTAACCTTGGGCGCTACCGAGGTTGCGGCATTGAAGGCCCTCATCGCGCAGTCCGGCCTTTCGGTACAGCAGTTGGTTTCCACCGCATGGAAGGCAGCTGCAAGCTTCCGTTCCTCTGATAAGCGCGGTGGCGTTAACGGTGGCCGTATCCGTTTGGAACCACAGGTCTCCTGGAGTGTGAACCAGCCAGAACAGCTCAAGGTAGTAATCGCAGTCCTTGAGCAGATCGTGGAAGAGTTTAACGCTACTTCTGCCATCAAGGCTTCCTTCGCAGACGTTGTAGTTTTGGCTGGCAACGTCGGTGTTGAGCAGGCAGCATTGGCTGCTGGCCAGCAGATTGAGGTTCCATTCACTCCGGGTCGCGTTGACGCTACCCAGGAACAGACCGACGTGGAGCAGTTCGCTTGGTTGGAGCCAGTGTCCGACGGTTTCCGCAACTACGATTCCGAGTTCTTGAATTTGCCTCCGGAATACCTGCTCATTGACCGCGCTAACCTGTTGGGCCTCAACGCACCGGAGATGACCGTATTGCTCGGTGGTCTACGTGTATTAGGCAACAACTGGGATGGTTCGAACCACGGTGTCTTCACCGACACCCCGGGCGCATTGACCAATGACTTCTTCGCGAACCTGATGGAACTGGGCCTTGAGTGGACCCCTGACGCCGAAGAGAAGACCTATGCAACCACCGACGGCCGCTGGGTTGGTAGCCGCGTGGACTTGGTCTTCGGCTCAAACTCCGAGCTACGTGCATTGGCCGAGGTTTACGCCGCGGATGATGCGAAGGAGACATTTGCTACGGACTTCGCCGCAGCCTGGGCCAAGCTCATGGATGCTGACCGGTTCGACCTGCTTAAGTAACTAGTTTCTTCGCTCATAGTTGTGGCTGTCACCCCCCATGGAGTGACAGCCACAACTATGTGTTTCTACAACTTAAAACAGCACTGGGTCCGACTGCGTCTGTCGTTGCGGGTTTTCAAGTTCTAGTAGCTGCAGCTTGGTGGGTAATCCGCCAAGGTATCCGCCGAGCGCACCATCGGTGCGCAGGACTCTGTGGCATGGCAAGACAATCGGTAGTGGATTGGTCGCGCAGGCTGTGCCCACCGCGCGTACTGCTTTTGGTTTACCAATCTTCGCTGCCACCTGTGCGTAGCTCAGGGTCTGCCCGTAGCCGATCTGTCCCAGTTCTAATTGCACGGTTCGGCGAAATTCTGTAGATAGTCTTAGATCCAGCGGGAGCTGGAATTCGTGCCGTGTGCCAGCAAAGTATTCATCAAGCTGACGCGCTACCCCATCGAGTTTCGCAGGTGCTTGAAGGATTCGTGGGCTCACCTTAGTCGCAAGACTTTCAAGGATATGGTCATAGCCTTCGCTTTCAAAAGCAACTCTGACCAGTCCGGCCTCGGTGCTCGCCAGCAGCAGTTTTCCAATCGGCGTATCAAACACACGGTAGGAAATGTCGGTCAGCTGTGACTTATCAGCTTCTGTTTCCAGACGCGAATGCAGTTGGGCCAGCATTGTTGTTTCCTCGGTGGTGGGGCCGGAATTCACCTTGTCAATATTCATCTTTTGGCTCCCGGGGTTTGTGCCTCATTCAGCTTGCTTCGTAAGTTTTTGATGCCGTCGGCCGCAGCTCTCCGGGCGGCTTCCGGCGTACCCGACAGCACCTCGGCAATTTGCGCATAACTTAATCCGCCAAGATACCTGTAGGCGATTACTAGCCGTTGTTTTTCTGGCAGCGTTTTGACCACTTGCCAAAGTTCCAGATTTTCAAGGTTCTGTGCCGGAGTTGAAGCATGGACGCCGTCGCCATTTTCGACCTCGGCTTGCACGGTTTCGGGTCGATGCTTGCGCAGTTCGTCGATTGCTTTGCGGTGGGCAATGCGTACCAGCCAGGCCTGCACATTGGCTTCCTGGTCTAACTGCGGATAGGCCTTGAGCGCCGAGAGGAAGGTTTCGGACCAAGCATCTTGAGCGCGATGCTCATCGAGTAGCGCGCGGCACACTCGCAGGACACTGAGCCCATGGGTCTGCACGACCCGTTCGAATGGTTGCTTCATGTGGCTCCTCGTTGGCGGCTGTCACTAGGTAAACGTACCGTGTGGCCATTATGTGAGGTGCGTGAGCTAACTATTTCAAAAACTTTTTACGTCGTTGCATTTTAGTGAGCGGTGACGAGGCCTAGTTCTTCGCGCAGTTCATGCATCCGCTCAAGATCAATTTTCAGTAGCTCCCCGTTAGTCACGCCGTCGTGGATACGTACCCCGGCGAGCGCGTCACGCACAATCCGCATGGCAGCTCCATGACTAATGACCAAGATCTTTCGTCCAGGGTTTTCCTGCACTAAAACAGACAAGGCACCAAGCATGCGGTGTAAGACGGTTTCTCTGTCTTCAGTCTCAGCAGCAAGCGTCGCTGCTTCGGCTTCGCTGACTTCAGCCATAATCCGGCCTTCAAGTGGGCCAAAACCTCGCTCAATCACGTCCGCCACCGGCGCTGCATGTTCAACGTCAAGTTCTGCTGCGATCAGCAAGGCTGTTTCTTGAGCCCGCGACAGCGGAGAAGCGACAACCAGATCCCAATTCTGGCCGTTCAGTTCCCTACCAAGCTCCCGCGCTTGCGCTCGACCGGTGTCATTCAAATCGATATCGGTGCGTCCTTGCATGCGCCCGGCAAGGTTCCAATCGGTCTGCCCATGCCTGACCAAAGCTAACGCTGTATCCATAGCTCGAGCATAAGCTAACCCCTGAACCACGCCCGAATCGGTTTCCTCCTTCAAGAACCGAAACTTTAGGACTCATAGTTGGGTCATTCAAGGACATATTGACAGACTGTTACTAACCATCCCGAGCGGCCGAGAGATCTGGTTTGATGACGCCGCAGCAACCTGCCACAGCCGGTGGACTAGGTGCTACCGCCAGAACCGATGGAGCTGCTTTCCACTGAATTCCAGGGGTTAAGCGACATTGATCCGGGATTCCTGCCGAAGCATCAATCGACAAGGAGTCGTACGCCACCATGGCTGACCACAAGTTTGGATTTCGCACCCGCGCTCTACACGCCGGCGGCACACCCGACGCGGAGCACGGCGCACGCGCCGTGCCGATCTACCAGAGCACTTCATTTGTTTTTAAAGACACCGATGACGCGGCTAATCTCTTCGCACTGCAAAAGTACGGGAACATTTATTCGCGCATTGGTAACCCCACGGTGGCAGCTTTCGAGGAGCGCATGGCGTCACTCGAAGGCGGCATCGGTGCGGTAGCTACCGCCTCAGGCATGGCAGCTGAGTTCGTCACCTTCGCGGCACTGGCTCAGGCCGGGGACCACATTGTTGCTTCCTCCAAACTCTATGGAGGCACCATCACCCAGCTGGACGTGTCCTTGCGCCGTTTCGGGATCGAGACTACCTTCATCGATTCTAATGACGCCGCAGATTTTGAAGCAGCAATCCAAGAGAACACCAAGGCCGTTTACACCGAGATCGTGGCAAACCCTTCGGGCGACATCGCTGACCTCAAGGGTCTGGCAGAGGTCGCCCACCGCCACAACATCCCGCTGGTGGTTGACTCGACGCTGACCCCGCCGTATCTGTTGCGCCCCATTGAACATGGCGCGGACATCGTGATCCACTCAGCCACCAAGTTCATCGGAGGGCACGGCACCACCTTGGGCGGTGTAGTCATCGAGGCTGGCACGTTCAACTGGGGCAACGGCAAGTTCCCCACCATGACTGAACCCGTACCAAGCTACGGCAACGTGTCCTGGTGGGATAACTTCGGCGAATACGGATTCCTGACCAAATTGCGTAGCGAACAGCTACGAGACTTTGGCCCCTCCCTGCCTGCGCAGTCTGCATTCCAGTTGTTGCAGGGCTTGGAAACCCTGCCACAGCGCATGGATAACCACCTGACCAATGCGAAGCAGGTCGCCGCGTGGCTCGAAGCCGATGACCGCGTCACCTACGTCAATTACGCGGGTCTCGAATCCCACCCACAATATGCCCGTGCCGCCGAGTTACTGCCAATGGGCGTTGGTTCGGTCTTCAGTTTCGGAGTAAAGGGTGGACGCGAGGCTGGCACCAAGTTCATCGAAGCTTTGCAACTGGCAAGCCACTTGGCCAATATCGGTGATGCTCGCACCTTGGTACTACATCCTGGGTCTACCACCCACCAGCAACTGAACGCCGAACAGATGGTTGCCGCAGGAGTTCCTGAAGATCTGATCCGCCTCTCCGTCGGTTTGGAAGATGTTGAAGATATTCTCTGGGATCTAGATCAGGCACTGACTGCTTCCCAGAAAATCGCAGCCAAGCTGGATGAGGCTCCCACCTATGACGGCGCTGCCTGCGCCGTGCCAGCAGCTTCGAAGGGAGCAAACTAATGAGCACTCAGCAACGTACTTGGCAGGGCCCTGGCGCCGCAGAACGCCTGAATATTCTGCATGAAACAAAGTCTATTGCTATCGTTGGTGCCTCAAATAAGCCATCCCGCGCCAGCTACTTTGTTGCCACTTATCTCTTGTCTTCCTCGAAGTACAAGGTATATTTCATCAACCCCGTGCTGGACGAGATTCTCGGGCAGCCGGTCTACAAGTCATTGGCTGATCTGCCGGAGACCCCTGATCTGGTCGAGGTTTTCCGTAAACATGATGACCTTCCCACCGTGCTAGATGAAGCGCTGACCGTGGGCGCGAAAACCCTATGGTTGCAGCTTGGTTCGTGGCACGAGGAGGTTGCCGCGCGCGCCGAGGCTGCCGGGATGAATGTGGTCATGGACCGCTGCGTCAAGATTGAGCATGCCCGCTTCCATGGTGGATTGCGTCTTGCCGGGTTCAACACCGGAGTGATCTCCTCTAAGCGCCAGCTACTGGCATAAAGTTCTGCATCTTTTCATTCTCGCCGGAGCCTGTGGTGACCTCACCACAGGCTCCGGCCATTTGAGCTGGCATCCTCACCATTCCAATCCCCCGACCTGAAACATCACATGATGCTAGGGTGTGAAATCACGTTTTACATAACGATTCAGCCGATTTTTCCTGCCTATCGGATGGTCGAATTGATTTCAGCCGGTGAAGGCGAAATGGTAAATACATGCCTTCCCGTTCCCGCGTCAACGCGGTTATTTCCGTACTTTGCTGTGTCCTTTTCCTCACCAGCTGCGGTTCTCCAATAACCCAACAGGCCTCCCGGGCGGGCCACGCAGTTGCAGGTTTCTTTGCCAATACATCCTCTGCCCGAAGCGAAGGCTCCATGCAGGTCGCACGGGTTGCTGATTACAGTGCAGTTCCTGCAGTCCAGGCTCCTATCACCGCGATGGTGCTCAAACCACAACCTCGCGTTAATTGCGAAAAGACCAAATGCGTAGCCTTGACCTTTGATGATGGTCCAGGGAAGTACACCGCATCATTACTGGACATGTTGGCCAGGGAAAACGTCCCCGCAACTTTCTACATGCTCGGGCAGAACGTTGCCAATTTTCATGGCGCGATAAATCGCATGGCGTACGAGGGACACCAGCTGGGCAATCATACTTTTGACCACCGAAGTCTGACCGGTTTGTCCGCAGAAGAAATCAAGAATGAAATCTCCGCAACCGAATCGGCCATCCGCAAGGCGACCGGATTGACGCCGGATACTTTACGCCCGCCGTATGGGGCTCATAATTCTGCCGTTGACCAACTGGTGAATACACCGATGGTGCTCTGGGATGTTGACACCTTAGATTGGCAGCATCATGATCCGAAGAAAACCGTAGATCTCGCGTTGGCGCAGGCACACCCCGGGTCGATCATCTTGATGCACGACATCCATGACAGCTCGGTCAAAGCAGTGCCGGAACTGGTCAAGCGGCTCAAACATGAAAACTACACCTTGGTGACGGTCAATGAACTATTCGAGGGAACGAATTTTGGCGGCAAAACCGCCTACACTCGGCGCTAGCGTTTTACACATTCAGCGCCATCTTACGTAAAAAAACCCACTCAAAAACAGATAAACCCAAAAGTTCTTCACAAATTCGCTTGACGACCCCACACAATCGGACATAAAGTCATGGAAACACAGATTCGTGTGTTGCATGTCATGACTTTATGGAGGCGTAGATGTTTGCCGAGGAAAGACATCGGCTAATCACCGATCAGCTTGCCGCCGAGGGGAAAGTAACCGTCGCGCAACTGGCTGAACGCTTTGAGATTACCGCGGAGACCGTTCGCCGTGATCTAGCCCAGCTGGAGTCTGAAAATCTCTTGCGTCGTGTACATGGTGGAGCGGTCTCCATCAGTGAGGCAAGCACCCGCGAAGAAAGCTATATGGCACGCACCGCCATCCATGCCGAAGCCAAGGCGCGTATCGCGCAACGTGCACTCAGCCTGCTACCGGTCTCCGACGCTTCGGTCATCTTAGATGCCGGAACCACCACAGAATTCCTCGCCGAACGCATGGTCAAAACCAATGCAGGGTCCGGACTCGTGGTGATCACCCACGCACTGCCCATCGCCACGGCACTGGTGCAAAGCCCAGAGATTGCCTTGGAACTGATTGGCGGACGAGTTCGCGGAATTACCGGTGCCACCAGCGGTGCACGCACTGCGCAGGAATACTCCAACTATCGCGCCGACATTGCTTTTATCGGAACCAATGCCCTGCATGCCGATTTTGCCTTGAGCACGCCTGACCCCTTGGAAGCCGCCGTTAAAACCGCCTTGATCGCGAGCGCACGCCGTGTTGTGCTCCTCGCCGACAGCTCAAAATTTGACCAAGAAACCCTGGTTCGCTTCGCCCGCCTGGATGCCATAGACACCCTAGTGACCGACAGTGCACCGCAAGGCGATCTCGCTGCTGCCTTGGAACTGGCCGAAGTGGAGGTAGTTGTCGCATGATCATCACACTGACCTGCAACCCGGCCTTGGATAAGACCATTGAATTACAAGAGCCTCTGGCTCACGGAGCTGTCCAACGCGCCGCAACCAGTCATACTCAGGCCGCCGGCAAAGGAGTAAACGTGAGCCGGGCGCTTTCCGTGGCTGGAGCCAAGACTCACGCGCTGCTACCCGGCGGAACTAATGATCCGCTCATCGCCGCGCTACGTGGTGACGGACTGAATTTCACTTCACTGCCCATCGATGAATCGTTGCGCACCAACATTACCTTGACCGACCCGGATGGCACCACCACCAAAATCAACGAGTTAGGCCCGACGTTGAGCGCCGAGGCAGTGTCTGCATTGAGTGCGTTAGTACTTGAGGCAAGCGCCGAAGCCACTTGGCTGGTGATGGCCGGATCCCTGCCCCCAGGAGTACCTGCAGACTTCTATGCGCAGCTCACCGCCACGCTTCGCGATTCGCTGGGCACCAAATGTCCGAAGATCGCAGTGGACACCTCCGGAGAACCGTTGCGCCAGCTTTACGCCCACACCGCACACCACATCCCAGACCTCATCAAGCCAAACGCCGAGGAGTTGGCAGATCTTGTCGGTGCCAGACTCAGTGAAAAACAGCTTGAAACTTCCGCGCAGCTGACCGCAGAGACCTGCCAAGCTTTGCTTGAGCGCGGGACCGGTGCCGTGTTGGCAACGCTCGGAGCCCACGGTGCGGTGCTGGCCACCAGCCAAGGGGCATGGCATGGCTGGCATGAACCCATCGCCGCCCGGAGCACCGTGGGAGCTGGAGATTCTTCGCTGGCAGGATTCCTGTTGGCAGCCATTTCTCAGGGCTCATCAGAACAATGTCTTAAGTCAGCCATCGCCTACGGGGCGGCGGCAACTTCGCTCCCCGGTTCGACTATCCCCTCACCATCTGACCTCACCGCGGACGCCGTCACCGTCGTCTCACTCAACCCAAGGCAAGGATCATAGCAATGAGCGACCTGATCACCACCCAGCTCGTCACCCTCGACGCACACTTGGGCACCTCAACCACCGAGGTGATCAATCACCTGGCGAACCTGGTGGCCAAGGCCTCCCGCGCTACCGATGCATCGGCCCTCGCCGAACACGCATTGGCCCGTGAAGCAAAAACCGCCACGGGAGTACCCGGCGGCATCGCGATTCCGCACTGTCGCTCGGCCGCCGTCACCACCCCCACCCTGGCCATGGCACGACTGGCTACCCCGGTAGATTTCGGGGCCAAAGATGGTCCAGCAGATCTGATCTTCTTTATCGCTGCCCCAGAGGGCGCCGATAAAGAGCATTTGAAGCTGCTCTCCAAATTGGCTCGCGCGTTGGTGAAGAAGACCTTCACCGCAGCACTTCGCGAGGCAACCAGCGCCAGTGAAATCGTCGCGTTAGTCTCCGCGGTTATCTCCGATAATCCAACGGTTCCTGCCGCCGCCACGGTAGCCGCGCCGGCACCAACCACCGACCCCTCACGCGCAAGGGTCTCCAAGATCGTGGCGGTCACCGCCTGCCCCACCGGCATTGCCCACACCTATATGGCAGCCGACTCGTTGGCACAAACCGCCGAAGAGCTTGGCATTGATTTTGCGGTGGAAACTCAGGGCTCTTCCGGTTCCACCGCGTTGGATCCTGCAATTATTGAAGCTGCCGACGCGGTGATCTTCGCCGTCGACGTTGATGTGCGTGACCGTGCACGTTTTGCCGGCAAGCCGTTGATTCAGGTTCCGGTTAAACGCGGTATCGACGAGCCTGAGAAGCTTCTCAAGGATGCCATCGCGGCAGCGAGTGATCCGCAAGCGCGCCGGGTGCCTTCCGCTACGGCCTCGGCCGAATCGGAACAGACCAGTGACAAGCAAGGCTTCGGCGCACAGCTCAAGCGCGCGCTGCTGACCGGCGTTTCCTACATGATTCCGTTCGTGGCCGGCGGCGGCTTGCTGATTGCATTGGGCTTCCTGCTCGGCGGTTACGCGATCACCGACGTGGCAGACAAGTATTTGACCGATAACACGCTGTTCAACCTGCCAGATGCAGGACTCATGGCCTACCTTGGAGCCGTCGCATATAAGATCGGTGGCCTCTCCATGGGCTTCCTGGTTCCCGCTCTGGCCGGTTACATCGCTTATGCGTACGCAGACCGCCCAGGTATTGCCCCGGGCTTCACCGCAGGTGCGGTGGCGGGCTTCATGGGTGCCGGGTTCCTTGGCGGTATCGTCGGTGGTTTGATTGCCGGTTTGGCCGCTCGCTGGGTCAGCTCCTGGAAGGTTCCACGCTGGTTGCGTGGTCTGATGCCAGTGGTGATCGTGCCGCTGCTCGCGTCCATCATCGCCTCGGGTCTGATGATCCTCTTCTTGGGCGGACCGATTGCGAAACTCACCGAAGCACTCAATTCATGGCTCTCGGGTATGTCGGGTACCGCTGCTGCGATTCTTGGTTTGATCCTTGGACTCATGATGGCCATCGACTTGGGCGGTCCGGTTAATAAGGTCGCCTACGCCTTCGCGGTGGCAGGACTGGGCGCTGGTTCACTGACGGAAAATCCTGCCCCACTGATGATCATGGCAGCTGTCATGGCCGCGGGCATGGTGCCACCATTGGCTATGGCCTTGGCTACGACGGTTTCCCCGAAGCTATTCACCGGAGCCGAACGCGAAAACGGCAAGGCTGCCTGGTTGCTCGGTGCCGCGTTCATCTCCGAAGGTGCTATCCCCTTCGCCGCGGCGGACCCACTGCGTGTCATCCCTGCCTCGATGGTGGGCGCCGGAGTGACCGGTTCGTTGATTATGACCTTTGATGTGGTCAGTCAGGCACCGCACGGCGGAGCTTTTGTCTTCTTCGCGATGAATAACACCTGGCCAATGTTCTTGTTAGCCACCGTCATTGGTACGCTCATCTCCGCTGCACTGGTGATTATTCTGAAGAAGTTTGTTCGTAAGGCTGCAGCGCCAAATGTTGAAAGCGTCAAGGTTGCAGCATGAGTACGCACAAGGTAGAAAAGTTTTCCGGGGTAGGCGTCAGTGCAGGCCGGGTCATCGGTACCGTACGTCGCATGCCCGATGCGATCCAAGCCCCCGCCGACGGTGCGCCGCTTCCTGCCGGTGCCACTATCGACAGTGAAACCGCCCGTTTGGCCGAGGCCACCCAAGCGGTTGCCGCGCAGCTCAAGGCACGCGCCGCACTGGCTACCGGAGACGCGCAAGCGGTGCTCAAGGCCACCGCACTCATGGCCAGCGACAAAAGCTTACTGAAGTCGGCGACGAAGCTGGTGTCCTCGGGCACCTGTGCGGAGTCGGCTCTCTGGGAAGCCGCCGATGCGGTAGCCACCCAGCTGTCCGCACTCGGTGGCTACATGGCCGAACGCGCCGGAGACGTACTTGATGTTCGCGCCCGTATCGTGGCCGAGCTACGTGGGGTTCCTGCCCCGGGTATCCCCGATTCGGAAACCCCCTTTGTACTCGTGGCCGTTGACCTGGCCCCGGCAGATACCGCTACCCTGGATCCGGCGAAGGTCTTGGCCCTGGTAACCAGCGATGGCGGGCCACAGTCCCACACCGCGATTATTGCCCGCTCCTTGGGATTGCCAGCTATCGTGGCGGCCAGTGATACCACCGCCCTGGCTGATGGCGACGTAGTCTACGTGGACGGAATCGACGGCCTCGTGGTGCGCAACCCAACCGAGGTTGAGTCCGCGACCGCACGCACCTACGCAAATCGTGAGCAGCTTCCGGAATTTGATGGCCGTGGAGTACTGGCTGATGGTCACCGCGTTCCTCTGTTAGCCAATGTCGGTAGCGGCACCGACGCGCAGGCTGCGGCCAAGGCAGGCGCCGAAGGTGTAGGCCTATTGCGCACCGAGTTCTGTTTCTTAGGACGAGAGAAGGAACCGTCCCATGAGGAACAGGTAGCCGCCTATGGTGCGGTCTTTGAGGCCTTCGCGCAGAAGAAGGTCGTGGTCCGCACGCTGGATGCGGGGGCTGACAAGCCGTTGCCGTTCCTCAGTGATTCGACGGAGCCAAATCCGGCACTCGGTGTTCGCGGCTACCGCACGGACACCACTAGCCCCGGAGTCCTCGCCCGTCAGCTCACGGCGATCTCCGAGGCCGCCGCTGACCACCAGGCCGAGGTCTGGACCATGGCACCAATGATCTCTACGCCTGCCGAGGCCCAAGATTTTGCGGCACTGGTGAGCACGGCGAACCTCGCAACCGCTGGAGTGATGATTGAGGTTCCCTCGGCCGCACTGATGGCCGAGCGGATCTTGGAACGCTGCGATTTTGTATCTATCGGAACCAACGATCTCACGCAATACACGATGGCCGCGGATAGGCAGCTGGGGTCATTGGCTGAACTGAACGACCCTTGGCAGCCGGCCGTGTTGCACATGATCGCGGCCACCAGTGCCGGGGCACAAGGCGCCGGCGCTAAACCGGTGGGAGTATGCGGCGAAGCCGCGGCAGATCCTGCGCTCGCGGTAGTGCTGGTAGGACTGGGTGTCAATACCTTGTCCATGAATAAGCGCGCGCTTTCCCCGGTCGCCGCGGTGCTGCGCACCGTGGACTTGGCTACCGCTCAAAAATTGGCGCAGCTTGCCTTGCGGGCAGCATCAGCAGAGGAAGCCCGAAGTCTGGTGCGCGCCCAGCTGCCCGAATTGGATCGCTTCGGACTCTAACAACTCCAAGGTCATCTGCCTTAGGATTTTGAATTACCACCTATGTTAAAAGGAGCCGTCATGGCAGAACGTACAGCAATCATTGGAAGTCGAGTTGGCCTTCACGCCCGTCCGGCTGCAATCTTCGCCGAAGCCGCCGGCGAGCTTCCGGTTGAGGTCACCATCGCGTTGGAAACAGAACCCGCCGAGGACGCATTGGATGCTTCAAGCATTCTGTCGCTCATGGGCTTGGGTGCCGAATACGGCACCAAGGTTGTGTTGCGCGCCGAGGGTGAAGGAGCCGAAGAGGCTCTGGATCAGTTGGTGAAAATCTTGGAGATTGACCACGACTCGGAGTAAAACACCTTGTTCATGCAAAGTCCGCGCTTGACCTTTAACGGTGAGGCGCGGGCTTTGGTTTTAATTCCAGATTACTGATTGACAAAATTCAATCAGTGGATGGATGATTGATCCTACGCGCAAGTTGTAGGAGCTTCTCATGGGTAGGTTGCATGACTCAATGCTGCGCCTCGTTAAGCCATTCACCCACAGGGACTATGCGCTCTTAGCGAGCGCATTAATTATTTCCACCTTTGCCGCCGGCATGTGGGCGGTGGCAATGGTCTATCAGGTGCGTCGCTTAGGCGGCGGGCCCCTAGAGCTGTCCGTGGTGGCCACCTCAAACGCTGTGGGGCTACTTGCCTTAGTGCTGCTCGGCGGCATTTTGGCCGACAGATATTCCTGTCGAAAAATAGTCATCTTGGTACAGCTACTGTTGGTGCTCATCATGAGCGTGACAGCCCTATTGGCACTGACTGGTGCCATCACCCTATGGCATCTCATGCTCACCAGCTTCCTCGCCGGTGCCGGATCAGCATTCTTCTTCCCGGCATATTCCGCACTACTGCCTCGCATCTTGCCCCCGAAGGATCTACTGGCCGCCAACGGTCTTGAGGGTACGGTCCGGCCGGTAGTGCACACGGCTCTGGGACCGATGGTTGCGGGTTTTCTTGTTGCCGCGATTTCCCCGGCGCACGCAATTGCCGGAATCGCGCTGTGTCATGTGATCGCTATCTTTGTTCTGCGCCGCATAGCGCACCGCAAAGAATACGACGCCCCGGAGCCTGCCGACTCTACAGTTGTAGCGCCCAGCGTACTGCGCCAGTTACGCGAAGGCGTGGGCTATACGATGCGTACCAGCTGGTTGCGTTGGACGCTGATCTTTTCGGTGATTTCAGTATTCACCTTTATTGGACCTTTTGAGGTGCTGCTGCCATTTATCGTCAGCGATCATCTGGGCGGGGATGCAAAACTCTTTGGCTACACGCTGGCCTTCTTCGGGGCCGGTTCGGCGATCGGTTCGTTGTTGATCGCCTCGGCGAAGTTCCCACGTCGATACCTGACTCTAATGACCGCTTGCTGGTGTTTAGGCACATTGCCGCTGGCCGCGGTGGGATACGTGGATGCCGCGTGGATGTTGTTCGCGATTCTCTTACTTTTCGGCATTACCGATTCGGCCGGAATGGTCATCTGGGGAACCTTATTGCAACGCCGGGTGCCGAAACATTTATTAGGTCGTATTTCCAGCCTGGATTTCTTTGTTTCCTTGGCATTGATGCCCTTGTCCATGGCTGTGGCCGGCCCGCTAAGCCATGTGTTGAGCCTGCAAAGTATTTTTGTGATCGCAGGGACCGCCTCGCCAATCTTCGGGCTGCTCGCTTGGTGGGCTGGACGTTTTGCTCACGATGAAATTGACCATCCGTTGCACTCAACATCGGAAACGCAGGCAAGCTTATAGCTAGCGCCTTGACCCTCACCGCGTTCCCTATGCACTGGCTACGAAGTCACTGAGCGAAGGCGTGGCAGTTTTGCGTCGCCACCGGATGAGCGAGAAGCTGAATAGATGAGCATGTCTTCCCGCGTCACCCCTCGGCTCAGCGCACTGCTTCTTGGCATTCTCCTGCTCGCAGGTTGCGCCTCCCAGCCATCCGAACCACAGCCCGAGCCCGTTGCCACGCCACCTGCAGTGGACTGCGCAACCACCAAATGCGTCGCGCTAACCTTCGATGATGGCCCCGGAGAGTACACAAATCGCCTACTCGATGAATTGTCCGAACAGCACACGCCGGCCACATTCTTTGTACTGGGCAAGAACGTGAAGAAATACCCCAAGACGCTTAAGCGCATGGTTGACGAGGGGCACCAAATAGGCAGCCACACCTTTGACCATAAAGACATCACAAAGTTAACCGCCGAGGGCATTGAACACGAAGTGCAGTGGACCGATGAGGCAATTGAACAAGCAGCCGGCGTGAAACCGCAAATTCTTCGTCCGCCTTATGGCGCCCACGGCGCCGTCTATGACCGGCTGATCCCCTATCCACTGGTGTTGTGGGACGTTGACACGCTGGATTGGAAACACCACGACCCACAAAAGACCGTCAGAATTGCCCTCGAAGAAGCCAAGCCCGGCTCGATTATTTTGATGCATGACATCCACGAGAGCTCGGTCAAAGCGGTGCCGCAACTAGTGAGCAAACTTCACGATGCCGGATACACCCTGGTCACCGTGGACCAGCTATTTGCCGGAACTGACTTTAAGCCAGCAAAGGCCTACGACCATCGATTTAAGACGAATCCCTAAGGGGCCTGCTCGGCATAAAATCTGAGCTGATCAAGCATGTCCCCTTCGGCTTCACGGACCGACCTGGCAAGCTCTTCACACTCTTGAACGCCTAAATCCGGGTTAATTACCGCAACCTGAAGCACCACTTCGGTGTATCCGGCATCGTCTTTCAGATCAAAACGATAGGACAAGCCATCCGGGTTCTCAGAGGTATGTGCCACGAGCAAACGATTTTCGATTAGATCATGGATTTCATAACGTCGCTCGTGTCCACCCACCCGATAGATCAAATTCGTGCCAACGCGCAACTGCACGTCGTCCGAATGCATGGTGGCGATACCCGGCATCCACAAGGGAGCCGCGCTCCAATCGGTCAACAATTCCCAGACACGGTGCACCGGCAAGTGAATCACCACGGTGCTTTCAAAAACACTGAACTGGCTCATACTCGAATCGTCCCACTCCCATGCATTTAATGGAATACCACCGCTCAACTCGCTTGACCCTCGGCCCCAAAAAACAGAAAAGCCAACCGGTGCGCGGGAGCGCGCATCGATTGGCTTATGCAGTTGTTGTACTGGGTTTACCAGTCTTCTGCGTCGTCGGCCTCGGAAGTCCCCAACTCGGGTTCCTGCTCTTGGTCGAAGTTGTACCAAGCTTCGGTGAAGCCAACCATCTCATCCAGTGCTTCTTGCTGATCTTCGTCGAGGGCTTCTAGCGCCTCGGCATTGTTCAGGATTGCGCTGATTGCCACAAAAGGGTGACGTTCAAAGTAGTCCAGTGGAGTCGCTTCACGAGTGAAGGTCAGGTTTTCACTTTGCGCAAAGAGATCAATGTATTGCGCAACGGCAGCCGGCATACGGGTCAGACTAATACCGGAAAGGGACTCGTTGTAAATTTCGGCAGTGGCATCAGCCCACTGCTCAATGAGCTCTTCGCTCATTTGTGCCATCAGATTCTCCGCCTTGGTGCGTAGGTTTGGGAATGCTCACATCTTGGGTAAGAATTCAGCTTAAACCTTCAGAACGAGCATGCCAAGACGATCAAGGTGTGATTTATCCTTGGTCGGCCTACTACCATCGGCGAACAGCGAGTCGCTACTGACCGACGGTAGTCCGACGCAGCAGGACTTAGTAGGCTTTCACTCCTTGCTCAACGATCAGGTGGATCAGGGCAAAGGTCTTGTCATTGTCGATTGCGGCGAGCGCCGCGTCCACGGCGGCAGGAACATCAGCATCGTTCTCCACGCGCACTCCGTAGCCACCAAAGGACTGTGCCATCAAAGCGAAGTCCGGGTTTTTCAGCTGGGTACCGGAGACGCGATCCGGGTACTGGCGTTCCTGGTGGGTACGGATAGTGCCGTACTGCTGATTATCCATGACAACCACCAGCGGGGTGGCACCGTACTGGGCTGCGGTAGCTAGCTCTTGGCCGTTCATCATGAACTCACCATCACCGGCAATACTCACCACGCGGCGCTGTGGGTAGGACAATGACGCGGCCACCGCCGAAGGGATCGAGTAACCCATCGAGCCGTTACGTGCCGAAAGCATCGAGGCGTAGCCATTGGTGGGGAAATAGCGGTGCGCCCAGTTGGTGTGTTCGCCGGCGCCGAAGGTGACCATGGCATCTTCGGGAAGCGCGGTAACCAGATTCGCCATCAAGGTATCCATCTTTGCTTGGCCTGTTGTAGGCGTTGCTGGAGGCAACTGGGCAAACTTTTCTTGTTCGCCGCGCATGCGCCCGGTCCATTCACGCCATGAATCTTTCACCGGCAGGTCCATCAGCAACAGGTCACGAACGAAGACGTCAGGTTTAGCCACGATCTGATGAGAGACCGGACCGGAACGGCCCCGTAGTGAAGGGTCGATGGTGACCAGGAAGTTCTTCTTGTCCCAGTTTTGACGGACGTTAAATCCATCGGTGATCACGTCTCCCGGCACGGTACCGACGAAGATCAATAGGTCTGTTTCTTCCAGCAGGTCGTAGGTTGGCTTGGGCCGGCCGTACCCAATTGGCCCAACATAGGACGGGGAGTTAAACGGTACGGTGCCTTCGCAACGCCACTCGGCTGCCGCCGGCAGGTCATGCTCTTCGAGCCAGCGGGTAAAGTCAGCGGCACCTTCGTGGGTCCAGTCATTACCGCCGAAGATAAACAGTGGCTTATCCGCTTCCTGCAGTGCGCCGTGCAGCGCCTTCCAATCGGTGACGGTCATGCCACCGGTGGCCACCGGGATTTCCGGGTGCAGCGTGGCGGAAACCTCGCGGGTGATGATGTCTTCGGGCAGACCAACAACTACCGGACCAGGGCGGCCGGACATCGCAGCAAACATCGCTTCGGCGACGACTTCGGAGGCTCGATCTGGGTGATCCAAGACCATCACACGTTTAGCTCCGGTACCGAACCAGGCCCGCGGATCAAACTCCTGGAAGGCTTCCTTGCCGCGGTGCTCAAAAGGAATCAGGCCTACGAACAGCACCAAAGGGGTGGAGTCCTGCCATGCGGTGTGCAGTCCTACGTGGGCATTGGCGGCGCCCGGACCACGGGTGACCATCGCGATGCCCGGACGCTGGTGCATTTTTCCTTCTGCCTCGGCCATGTACGTGGCTCCGCCTTCGTGGCGGCAAACAACTGTGTCAATAGTCGAATTATGCAGACCATCAAGGACGTCTAGGTAGCTTTCCCCGGGGACAACGTAGGCACGCTCCACGCCATGGGCTACAAGGGTGTCAACAATGACATGTCCGGCCGACTTCTTTGTCGACGGCTGACCATTTTCACTCATCTTTTTGGCGTCTTTCTATCGAATAAAAGTCTTGGTTCGCAGATACGAAAAAAGGTGCCACAAGGCACCAGATGCAACGTTGCGTCGTCGTGAAACAGTACTAGAGGCCGGTGAGCAATGCACGAAGTTACGCATTTACTACGCAAATATGACATCTTGCTTAGAAGGACTGCATATCATCGGGCAAATTGTCTATAAATTTCCCACCGATAAGTCAGTGTGTTGCATCACAGCCACAATCGCGGTCTACCGCTCCGTGGCACCCTCAGGGCCATGTGGAACCAAGTCCCTTCATGAAGGCAGTAACGAGCGTGAAGTGTTTGACGACACATCCATCCAGCCAATAGCCTATTGAACAACTAATGTTTCCTCTCGGTAACCCTCGACTTTCCGACCTCATAGAACACGAGCCCAATTCATGGAATACATCAACGGAGTAATCGTTGCAGCGTACCTAGCGGCAATGCTGCTCTTCGGGTGGTGGGGCAAGTCCCGCACCAAAAACAGTAGTGACTACCTCGTCGCCGGACGCCGGCTCGGCCCGTTCCTCTACACCGGCACCATGGCGGCAGTAGTATTGGGCGGCGCGTCGACAGTGGGTGGCGTAGGGCTGGGATATAAATGGGGCATCTCAGGCATGTGGCTAGTAGTTGCCATCGGGGCCGGAGTGATCTTATTGTCCCTGGCTTTTGCCCCTACCTTGCAGCGGCTCAAGGTCTTCACCGTTTCGCAAATGCTCACGCTACGCTATGGCAGCAAGTCCGCCACCAACACTTCGGGCATTGTCATGCTCGCTTACACCTTGATGCTCTGCGCGACATCAACCAGCGCGTATGCGACGATCTTTGTGGTTCTCTTCGGCTGGGAGAAGTGGCTTGCCATCGCTATTGGCGGCGCCATTGTGGTGGTCTATTCCACCATCGGCGGCATGTGGTCCATTACCCTGGCAGATCAGGTGCAGTTCGTCATTAAAACGGTAGGCATCTTCTGCCTCATGCTGCCTTTTGCATTAAACGCCGCAGGTGGCATGGACGGCATCCGTGAGCGCGTGGATGCAGAGTTCTTCAGCTTCACCGGCATCGGACTGCAATCCATCATCACGTACTTTGTCGTTTACACTCTGGGCCTGCTGATCGGTCAGGATATCTGGCAGCGCGTATTCACTGCGAAGAGCCCCAAGGTCGCCCGCTGGGGCGGAACTACCGCAGGGTTTTACTGCATCATCTATGGTGCTGCGGGAGCCGTTATCGGTATGGCCGCCAAGGTCGCACTGCCAGACATTATCGGGGCAGATATGAATAAGGACGTCGTCTACGCGGAGGTCGCCACCGAGCTGCTACCCGTAGCCGTCGGTGGCTTGGTGATGGCTGCGGCGGTGGCCGCAATGATGTCCACCGCCTCCGGAGCATTGATCGCTGCGGCCACGGTGGCTCGCACCGATGTCACTCCATTTGTTGCCAGCTGGTTTGGCAAGTCCATCAGCGTCAATTCCGATGAGAACCCAGAACATGATGTGCGGGCGAACCGCATCTGGGTACTGGTACTTGGAATCGTGACCGTATCACTGGCAATCCTTGTTGATGATGTGGTCGCCGCGCTCACGATCGCCTATGACATCTTGGTCGGTGGCCTGCTGGTGGCCATCATTGGCGGCTTGCTGTGGAAGCGTGGCAATGGCATTGGCGCAGCAGCGTCAATGGCCGCCGGTACGCTCGTCACATTGGGCACCATGATCATTCTAGAGATCCAGGCCGAACAAAAGTTCGACGGCGTGTACGCCAACGAACCGATTTACTTTGGTCTCATTGCCTCCGCGGTCACCTTCATTGTCATTTCATCGCTCACCAGGCCCACCCCCACGCAGGTCATTGAACATTGGAATCAACGTGTCGCAGGTACCGCCGCAGTTGAAGGCGTCGAAGCAGGCGTCAAGTAATAACTAGTCTCGACCCGTAGGTGAGAAGACAATGCAGGCCCGGCGAAATATTCCGCCGGGCCTGCATTGTTCTTCCCAGAAATTCTCTGGGACGAAAGAGTTAGTCGTTGATCAGATCGTGGCGCACAATGGTCTGATCGCGGTCTGGACCTACGCCAATGGCGGAGATCCGGGTGCCGCTAATCTTCTCGAGAGCCAGAATGTAGTTACGTGCATTTTCTGGCAAATCTTCCATGGTCCGCGCCGCGGAGATATCCTCGGTCCAGCCCGGGAAGTACTCGAAGATCGGCTTCGCGTGGTGGAACTCGGTCTGCGTCATCGGCATCTCGTCGTGGCGCACACCGTCAACGTCGTAGGCCACGCACACTGGGATCTGCTCAATGTTGGTCAACACATCGAGCTTGGTTACGAAGTAATCGGTGAAACCGTTCACGCGCGAGGCGTGGCGGGCCAGCACCGCGTCGTACCAACCACAACGACGTGGGCGTCCGGTGTTCACACCGAATTCTCCGCCGGTGGTCTGCAGGTAGATACCCATATCGTCGAACAGTTCGGTAGGGAACGGTCCGGCACCCACACGGGTGGTGTAAGCCTTGATGATACCGATCGAACGGCTGATCCGGGTCGGGCCAATGCCAGAACCGACCGAGGCGCCACCGGCGGTAGGGTTCGAGGAAGTCACAAACGGGTAAGTGCCGTGATCAACGTCCAGGAAGGTTGCTTGGCCGCCCTCCATGAGGACCACCTTGCCCTCATCCAAGGCGTTGTTCAGTTCGAAGGTGGAATCAATCATCAACGGGCGCAACCGGTCCGCATAGGACAGGAAGTACTGCACAATGTCCTCGACGATTACGGTGCGACGGTTGTAGATCTTCACCAGTAGTTCGTTCTTCTGGCGCAGTGCACCTTCAACCTTCTGGCGCAGGATTGATTCGTCAAAGACGTCCTGTACGCGGATGCCTAGGCGTCCCACCTTGTCCATGTAGGCCGGGCCGATGCCGCGTCCGGTGGTGCCAATGGCACGCTTACCCAAGAAACGTTCGGTGACCTTGTCCATGGTCTGGTGGTACGGAGCTACCAGGTGAGCGTTAGCCGAGACGCGCAGTTTCGAGGTGTCGGCGCCGCGAGCTTCCAACCCTTCGATTTCTTCGAAGAGGGCCTCAAGGTTCACCACACAACCGTTACCGATAATCGGAATGGCGTTGGGCGACAGAATGCCGGCCGGAAGGAGCTTTAGCTCGTACTTCTCACCGCCGACAACCACGGTGTGCCCGGCGTTGTTACCGCCGTTTGGCTTGACTACATAGTCGACCTGCCCACCGAGTAGATCGGTAGCCTTGCCTTTACCTTCATCGCCCCACTGGGCTCCGACGATCACGATTGCTGGCATGGGATCCTCCCCCTTGCATAAAGCAGCGGTTGCGGCGCTCTTCACGCCGTCCCGGCACGGTGCCGGGCAAAAAATATGCCCCTGTACTTCTCACTTGGCCCAAAGGGCGCAATGTAAGAGTTAGGGGCTCTTACGACCAAAGTTTACCGAAACGATTAGTGAATCTCGAGTTGCACGTCACGGTGTCGCCCACGCAGGCCATAAGCGACAACCAGAAACGCTATTCCGGCGAAGACCACGGCAATGGAAACAACGTACAGGGCAATGACTCGGTATCCCTGATCCGGATTGAGGAACGGGTACGGAACCCATCCATCGGACGCTCCGCGAACCAGCACGACTCCGGTCCAGAGCATTGGATAAATCAGCAGCAGCGGCACCGCCCGGTAAGACAAAAAAGTACGGTCCCTGGCCAAGAGCCAATCGGCCAGAACTAGCAGTGGCCCAAAAATATGCATAACCCAGTTCGCCCATGGAAGGGGCACCCCTCCTGCAGCGCCTAAGGGGGCCAGCAAGGTGATGTAGATCAGTCCGACGACAACCATGCATACGCTCGCCAAAGCACGCAGGCCCACAACCCAGCGAGGCGTCGAAGCACCTTTGGCAAGGCCCAGCAACCCTGCGATGAGCCCGACAATGACCACCACCAGATTCGACTGGATGGTGAAGTAGCCAAAGAAATTCAGCGGTAGCACCGGGCCCCGTGAGGCAGTGTCGGCGTAGGTCGCCACGATAGCGCTTAGGGTGACCAGTGCCCACAGTATTCGAGCGAGGTTGAGATAGCGTATGGTGATTTGAGGGGTCTTCACCCTCAAAGACTATAACCAGCGGCTACCGCATCCAATGGTTTATTCGTAGCGGCCCGGAGATTCCTGAACATTGCCGGTCATCAAAAACCGCCCAGGAGAACCCTCACAATGCAATAATTGTCCCAAAATCAGCCAAGAACTTGACTCTGACACAGTGTGAGAGCGGAGAACTAAAGTATGTTATCCATCGGGGCGTTTGCACAGATCGGTCAGGTAACCCACCGCATGCTGCGGCATTGGGACACCGCCGGCCTGCTCAGACCCGCCCATGTAGACCCGTTCAGCAGCTACCGCTCCTATGACCCCTCCCAGCTTCAGCGCTTGCATCAGATTGTTGCGCTGCGTGATTTGGGATTCGGGCTCGAAGAAATTTCTTTGATCTTGGATCAGGGAGCAAGCGCAGGAAAAATAGCCGAACTTCTACACATTCGCCAGGCTCAGGTTGAGGCCGAGCACCATCTAGCCACGCAGCGCTTGGCCGATGTGCAGCGGCGTCTGCAACTGATCTCCAAGGAGAAGCTCATGTCACGCATTGAAATCATCCACAAGCCACTGCCCGCGGTGCGCTTGGCAGCAGGCCGCTTCACGGTGGCCGAGCAACCTGAAATCGCCGGTCGAGTCGGCCCGCTCTTCGACAAAATCGCGCAATCCCTTCACGGCCAAAGCCTTTCCACGCCGATTGCGCAGTACAACGGAACCGAGGATGGAGTAGAGGTCATTGCTGGATACGCCACGAGCGCTCCGAGCCTGACCGGTGTCGAGATCGTCGAGCTTCCTGCTGTGCCCGAGGCCATCTGCGGGGTGCACCTCGGAGCCATGGACAGCATCCATGAAAGCTGGCAGGCCGTGCACGAAGAAGTCTTGGCCCGCGGCTTGGTTCCGACCGGTCCGTGCCGCGAAGTCTACGTGCGTGCTGTGTCCGAAGACCAAGGCGATTGGGTGACCGAACTGCAGCAGCCGGTCAGCGTAGCTTAGCCAACCAGCTGGTGCGGTGATTCTAGTAAATCACCCACCACGCTGTGCGCGGCACCGATCAGGGCCCCGGTCTGCCCCAGCGGAGAAAATCTCAGCTTTGCTTGGCCGGCAATGCTTGGTGCATAGGTTCTGAGGCTGCTCGTCGTAGCCGGCAGTAGCCACCGCTCTAGCGCGGCGAAATGCCCGCCGAAGACCACGGTGGATACGTTGAATAGGCGCATCGCCGATGCCACGGCAACCCCCAGTGACTTACCGGCGTCTGCCACGGCAATGTTGGCCGGCTCCTGCCCGGATTCCAACGCTTGGTAGAGACGCTCAATGCGCTGCTGACGCGAGACGCCACGGGCAGCCACCCCAAGGTTTGCCGCGGTCAGGATGGCTTCCTGTCCGGCAACCGTTTCTAGGCATCCGCGGCCACCGCAGCTGCATGACTTGCCTTCTGGTTGGACCACCACGTGTCCCAGCTCGCCGGCATGGCCCTGCGGGCCGGCAAAGAGTTCGGCATCGATAATCAGACCGCCGCCAATGCCCACCTCGCCGGAGACGAAGAGGAAATCGCGTTCGGCTGGTTCCATCAGCTGTTGCTGGGCCAGCGCCGAGGCGTTGGCCTCGTTAAAGAGGCGGAAGCGGGTCTTCGTTTCGCTCAGTAGTTTTCGGACGTCCAAGGTTTGAGCTTCCCAGCCAAGGTTTGGCGCCTGGAGCACAGTGTAGCTCTTCTCATCGACCAGACCTGGCACTGCGAGCCCACCGCCAAGGATCTTCAGATCCTGGGCCTCGGCCGCCTGCTGCATTTGGCTGCTTAGCTCACTCAGTGCATCGATGACTTGTTCAGCGTTAACCGCACGGTTCAAGCGCGGAACAATCTGGTGTGTCAGCAGTTTTCCAGATAAATCTACTAGCCCGGCGGAGATGTAGTCGACGTTGATTTCCATGCCGATCACACAGCGTGCGGGGTTTAATATCAGGCCCACCGAGGGCCGTCCACGTTCTCCGTCTCGGTGCACTCCGATTTCAATGATCAATCCGCTTTCCAGCAGGTCAGCGACCAGACTGGAGACTGAGGCCTTGGTGAGTTTACTGCGCGTTGCAATGTCCGCACGAGAGAGTCGATGCTCGCTGTGGGCACCGGCAATGACCGCTAAAACCCTTGCCAGGTTCGCCTTGCGCACATCCCCCACATTTCCGGGCGCATTCGAAGGTGCAGGCTGGGCTTCAGCCGTTGTTTTGCGCATGCCTGCTCCTTAGAAAATCTTGGCCGGCTTGTTGCCGTTTCCTATTGACTCTAACTCATCGCTAACCATATAGTTCAGGATATAAACTAAATGGTGAAAGCCACACTCTCTCGATCCAAGGATGTATCTAATGACTCTCCAACCAACCGCCGCCGACCGCTTCACTTTTGGCCTGTGGACCGTGGGATGGACCGGCGCCGATCCATTCGGTGTCGCCACCCGCAAGAACCTGGATCCAATCGAAGCCGTCCACCGGCTCGCCGAATTCGGCGCCTACGGCGTCACCTTCCACGACAATGACCTGATTCCTTTTGACGCCACCGCTTCCCAGCGCGAGCAAATCTTGACCGACTTCCGTGCAGCGCTAAAGGAAACCGGCCTGAAGGTCCCCATGGTGACCACCAACCTGTTCAGCCACCCGGTATTCAAGGACGGCGGATTCACCTCGAACGACCGCTCGATCCGCCGTTTCGCGCTGGCCAAGGTGTTGCACAACATTGATCTGGCTGCAGAGATGGGCGCCGAGACCTTCGTCATGTGGGGCGGCCGTGAAGGTTCCGAGTACGACGGTTCCAAGGACCTGGCTGCGGCACTGGATCGTATGCGCGAAGGCGTAGACACCACTGCTAGCTACATCAAGGAAAAGGGCTACAACATGCGTCTCGCGTTGGAGCCAAAGCCAAACGAACCACGCGGCGACATCTTCTTGCCAACCGTCGGTCACGGCCTGGCCTTCATCGAAAAGCTGGAACACGGCGACATCGTTGGGCTTAACCCTGAGACCGGCCACGAGCAGATGGCTGGCCTGAACTTCACCCACGGCATCGCTCAGGCACTCTGGGCAGGCAAACTGTTCCACATTGACCTCAACGGCCAGCGTGGCATCAAGTACGACCAGGACCTGGTCTTCGGTCACGGCGATCTGACCAGCGCATTCTTCACCGTTGACCTGCTGGAAAATGGCTTCCCAACCGGTGGCCCGAAGTACGACGGCCCGCGCCACTTCGACTACAAGCCATCACGCACCGACGGCTACGACGGCGTGTGGGACTCGGCGAAGGCCAATATGTCCATGTACCTGATGCTCAAGGAACGTACCCAGGCCTTCCGCGCAGACCCAGAAGTCCAGGAAGCTATGAAGCTCTCCGGCGTCTTCGAGTTGGGCGAGAGCACCCTGAACGCTGGCGAAACCGCGGCGCAGCTGATGAGCGACGCAGCAAGCTTCGCTGACTTCGACGCCAATGCGGCCGCGCAGCGTAACTTCGCGTTCATCCGCCTGAACCAGCTGGCTATCGAGCACCTGCTCAACGCCCGCTAAATCACTCACCCCACCCACCGCAGAAAGCAGCCGAAAATAATGACGCTCGTTGCCGGCATCGACTCGTCCACTCAATCATGCAAGGTGGTCATTCGCGACGCCGCAACGGGCGCTCTAATCCGCTCTGGACGCGCCTCACACCCCGAGGGCACCGAAATTGACCCGGAGTTCTGGTTCAGCGCACTGCAAGAAGCGATCGCTCAGGCCGGTGGCCTGGACGACGTGGAGGCGGTCTCGGTGGGTGGGCAACAGCATGGCATGGTGGTACTCGATGAGTCTGCCACCGTGATCCGTCCTGCGCTGCTGTGGAATGATACCCGCAGCGCGCAGGCGGCTATCAACATCATTAATGACGCGGGCCAGGGCGATGTGGAAGCGGGCGCCAAATACTGGGCGCAGCGCACCGGCACCGTTCCGGTCTCCTCCATCACGCTGACCAAGTTGCGCTGGCTGAAGGATCACGAACCAGAAAATGCGGCGAAGGTCGCCGCCGTCTGTCTGCCACATGATTGGCTGTCCTGGCGTCTGGCCGGTTACGGTCCGGGTAGCGGAGCCGAAGGTCTGGCCGCCCTGCGCACCGACCGTTCGGATGCCTCGGGCACCGGTTACTACCGTGCCACCGAAAACACTTATGACCAACAAGCGCTAGAGCAGCATCTGGGCCACGCCCCAATCCTGCCTAGCGTTGTGGGACCACTAGATTCCATCGGCCGCACCGAGACAGGCACCCTTATCGGCCCGGGCGCTGGCGATAACGCCGCCGCTGGACTGGGCGTCGGCGCCAAGCTAGGAGACGTAGTCATGTCGCTGGGCACCTCCGGTACGGTGTTCGCCGTGACCGATGCTCCGTCGGCAGATGCCTCCGGGCTGGTGGCCGGCTTCGCCGATGCCACCGGAAACTACCTACCTTTGGTATGCACGCTCAATGCCACCCGCATCTTCGATGCCACCGCCAACCTATTGCAGGTGACTCTGGAAGAAGTCAACGACCTGGCCCTAGCCGCCAGCCCTGGGGCGGACGGGCTAACCTTGCTGCCGTACTTTGACGGCGAGCGCACCCCCAACCTGCCAGAGGCCACAGGTTCCTTGCACGGAATTACCCGCGCCAACTACACCGCGGCCAACTTGGCCCGCAGTGCCGTGGAGGCAGTGATCTGCTCACTGGCCGACGGCCTGCATGCTTTAGAAGCCCAGGGGGTGCGCGCACAGCGCATCATCCTGATCGGTGGTGGCGCGCAGTCCCGAGCCGTGCAGCAGATCGCTTCGCAGGTCCTAGGATTGCCCATCATGGTTCCGACCCCAGGCGAATATGTGGCAGATGGCGCTGCGCGCCAGGCCGCCGGTGTACTGGCCGGAGCATTCCCGAAGTGGACTCAGGACACCGTCCAGGTAGCGGCGTTAGAACCAACACCGCAGGTACTTGAACGCTACCGCGCACTGGTTTCCAGCCAGTGGCTGAATAAGTAAGGACTAACTGTGCAGTTACGTGAGAAGGAACTGAACTGGGCAGGGAATCTTGCATACGGGGCCAAGGAACTGCTCTACCCCACCAGCATCGAACAGTTGCGGGAGCACGTGCATGTAGCAAAATCTGTGAAGGTTTTGGGCTCGCGTCATTCTTTTAATGACATCGTCGATACCGGGGAGCTGATGATTTCTCTGGCCAAGATGCCAGCAGAGATCAAAATTGATCCGCAGGCAATGTCCGTGCGAGTCAGTGCCGGCATCACCTATGGCGCGCTGGCCGACGTGTTGCAGGAAGCAGGTTTCGCCCTGCATAATCTCGCCTCACTGCCACATATCTCGGTGGCCGGCGCGGTGTCTACCGGCACCCACGGTTCCGGAGAAACCCACGGTAACCTCGCGACCGCCGTCAGCGCAGTAGAACTGGTACTGGCCGATGGTTCGCTGATGACCGTGCAGCGTGGCGACGAAGATTTCAATGGCATGGTTGTCGGATTAGGTGCGCTGGGCGTATTGACCCACCTCACCTTGGATATCCTGCCAGCCTTCGAAGTGCAACAGACCGTCTTTGAGGATTTGTCATGGGACAAGGTCCTCAACGACTTCGATGCCGTCCAGGCTTCGGCCTATAGCGTCAGCCTGTTCACCGATTGGAGCGGGGACCATGTAGGACAGACCTGGCTCAAGCGACGCGTGGGTGATGCACTGGTTGACGATATTGATCAAGGCAAATTTGATGGCCTGCCGGCAATTGCTGCAGTGCACCCGCTGCCTGGAGCCGATGGGGCGATCTGCAGCATCCAGTTGGGTGAGACAGGGCCTTGGTCGGACCGACTAGCCCATTTCCGCATGGATTTTATGCCCAGTGCCGGTGATGAACTACAGAGCGAATATTTGGTTCCGCGCGAACACGCGGTGGCAGCCATACAAACAATTCGTAAGCTCTCACCGGTCATCACGCCCCTACTGCTGATCTCCGAGGTGCGTACCATTGCCGCCGATGAGCTCTGGCTCAGTGGAAACTACGACCGTGATGGCATCGCCCTGCACTTTACCTGGAAGCCGCAACAGAAAGCTGTCGAGGCGATCCTTCCGCAGATCGAAGAAGCCCTGGCGTCGTTTGCTGCTCGACCGCACTGGGGCAAGCTCTTTGCTGCCCAAGTTTCCGAGCTCGGCAGCCTGTATCCGAAGTTTAATAACTTCATTGCGCTGGCTGACCGGCTAGATCCTGCGGGCAAGTTCCGCAACGAATACCTGCGTCGTACGGTGTTCGGAACCTAAGCGCACGCTGGTCTTGCCCGGCTCTTGAAAGTGGTCATGTGGCGCTGGGCAGGCTCACCGGTTTTTGCTTTAGATCCATCCACGTTCTTCGGCGAGCAACACCGCTTGTTGGCGGGTAGCAACGTTCAACTTGGCCAGAATTGCGGAGATGTAATTGCGTACGGTTCCGGGGGCAAGGCTCAGCGAGCGAGCGATTTGGCTTGTGGCTTCACCACGTCTCCCCGCGCGCAATACGTCCAGTTCCCGCTCGGTCAGCGGGCTTCGTTCATCACTGAGCGCATCGGCGGCAATCTCGGGGTCTACGTAGCGTGCCCCCGCCATGACACGGCGGATAACCTCGGCTATCTCGTTGGCGCTTCGCGACTTTGGCAAGAACCCACTAACCCCGGAAGCCAGAGCCCTGCGCAACACTCCGGGGCGGGCATGCCTGGTCACCACAACACAGCGTGTGGCGGTCAGCGTGGTGCGCAGCCGGTCGGCCACCTGAACACCGTCAAGTTCTGGCATCTCCAAATCAAGCAGACAGATATCTGGCTTTAGTTTCTCTGCCATGACAACAGCTTGCGCACCGTCGGCGCATTCGGCAACCACCTCGATGTCGTCCTCTAAAGACAACAGGGCCGCCACCGCCGAACGAATCATTACTTCGTCATCTGCGATTAAAACTCGGATCATTATTGTTCTTCCTTAGAGTTCAAAGCTGGCACCAGCACCACGATCGAGAACTCATGTTTTCCACGGTGTACCTGAACCGAACCATTAGCCTCGGCCACACGGCGGCCGATCCCTTGTAAACCGGACCCCTCAACGTTGCCTGCAGTCTCGGCGGCCCGATCATTAGTGATCTCGTAGCGCCACTGTTCTGCCTCACGTTGTAATGACAGGTGCGCGCGTTTCCCGGCGCCGTGACGCAGTACGTTAGTTGTTGTTTCGCGAATGATCGGTCCGAGAGTGGCAGCGGGCGCCAGGTTCGCCTCGGCAGACACCGTGGCGTTAACCGAGGTGCCGGCGGCGCGGAGTAGATCAACCGCATTATCAATCTCGTCGCGCAGCGGAACACCACGGAAGCGCATAGCCAGATCTCGGGTGCCCTGCTGGGCTTCGGCGACACTGGACCTGGCCAGCCGCAGCTGTTGTAGCGCCGCTTCCGGGTCACGCGCCAGCAGCCGTTCGGAGAGTTCGAGCTGTAACGCGATCACCTGAAGGTGATGTCCTTGTAAATCATGAACATCGGTGGCAACCCGCAGTCGCTCTTGGGTGGCCCCTAACCGTGATTCCGCCGCCCTGGCGCGGTCAAGCGTGGCCAGCACGTCCCACCACCATAGCGAGCTGGCGGTCATGGCAGGCAGCAAAATGGACAGGAATCCCAGGGTCCACCAACTTTCGCCGCTCCCCCCGTCAGCGGAAGTCACCGCTCTCAGGTCGATGAACCACAGTCCGCCTAGCAGCACCAGCGCCACGATCACTAGACGCAGGCGCACCCCGCGAGGCCAGTTGAGCAGCATCAGAGATTGCACGAGAGGCACCGCGCCAACCACCCAGAGCCCGCTGAGCAGGCCCGCCGTGAGCGCAAAGGCCACGGAAATAATCAGCGGAAGAAGCATGGCGCGCCACTGCGCAGCGGCTCCGGCCGTTTCATCTCGACGCCGGTACTGCACCATCAGCGGCACGGTGGCGGCGCACCACACCACTCCTCCGATAGCCATGATTACGACGGAGGATGGGCTCTTGCCCAGGTTGGCTTGCGCCCCGATCCATAGGGATACGACCATGAGCTGAAATACCAGCAAGCCTGCCACCGTGTACCACCAGGTGACGGTGATTCCCGTTCTCAGCCTGCGCGAACCAATCGATCCGGGGCCGAAGTTCTCCGTCGAATCGGCAGGTAAAGGAGCACTCATTTCTTCAGTATACGGGGATGACATTTGTCATTACCTAAACATGCAAAGCTCCCTGTCACAAGTGACATTTAGGCACTTACCGTGACGCTGAAAACGCGATGAAATTGTATTACACACACATCCAACAACTCACGACAGGAACAATAATGAACCTCATCGAATCCTTCCAGGACCTCATCTCCCAAGTCCCAGAACTCGCACAGCCACTGATCGTTGCCCTCGCCAGCGCAGTGCCCTTCATCGAAGGCGAAGGTGCGGCAACCATCGGCATTCTTGGCGGAATCAACCCGGTGGTCGCCGCCATCGCCGCCATCATCGGCAACTTCATCTGTGTGGCGTTGCTTGTACTACTGGGTTCCGGCGCCCGCACCGCACTGGTCAACCGCAAACGAGCCAAAGAACCTATCGCAGTAAATGGTGCCAACCGCACCGAAGACGCACAGCTCCGCGGAAGTATTGCGCCGGTAGCCGCGGACAGCGAACGCAAAGCCAACCGCCGCATGAAATTCCAGCGCGCATTCGAACGCTACGGCGTGCCAGGGGTGAGCTTGCTCGGCCCACTGCTACTACCCACGCACTTCACCGCCACCATGCTCGCTGCCGCCGGCATCAACAAGGCACGCATCCTCATCTGGCAGGCAGTCGCAATCGTCGGCTGGACCGCCGTGCTGTCCATCTTTGTGGCCAGCGTCGTCAACGTCGCAGCCTAGGAAAACCCGGCAAGGTCAGCGCGCATGGGTAGTCGGTGACACTACGTCTAGACTAGAAGGCATGGCATTAACTCAGCTGACCGTCGTGGATACCGCGGTCGATATCCTGCAACAGTTTGGGTTAGCTGACCTCTCCATGCGGCGTTTAGCCAAAGAACTCGAAGTTCAGGTTGGCGCGCTGTACTGGCATGTAAAGAACAAACAAGAGCTACTGGCTGCCGTTGCCGCAAAATTATTGAACACCGAGCAGCTACGTGTCATCCCAGAAAATTTTGCAACACCCGCCGACGCTGTTTTGCAGCTATGCCGCAAGTTGTACTTGGCTCTGCTTCCCATCCAGGACAGCCCAGAGGTGATCGAAGTAGCCAGCGCATTGCAAGTTGAGCAGCTCAACCCGGTTCTGCAGCTACGCGACCTACTTCACTCTGCAGGTTTGTCCACAGAGGATGCCCGTTTTGGTCAGCAGCTACTGCTCAACCACATTTTAGGTTCGGTGGCCTACCGTCAAAACCTTGTGCAGTTGGACGTTGATGCACCACAAAGTGACGGTTTTGATTGGGGACTGCAGCGCGCAGTTTCTGGTCTTTTCTCACGCGACTAACCCCACTAGAAGAACCTAGCTCAGTCGCCCGCCGGAGACCTCTAGGTAGCACGAGGCACACAGAGACTCGTACCAGACGTCTTCCCCGTCGATAGCCACCTGGTCGCCGTCAAAAACAACCTGGTCCCCCACCCGGCGTGTGTTAAACATTGCCTTGCGTCCGCAACGGCAAATGGTTTTTAGCTCTTCCAAGGAGTGCGCAAGCTCCATTAGTCGCGCGGAGCCCGGGAAAGCATGGGTTCTAAAGTCCGTGCGGATTCCGTAGGCAAGGACCGGAACATTGTCCAGCACGGCAATGCGCAGCAGGTCATCAACCTGCTCTCGGGTCAAGAACTGCGCCTCGTCGACTAGCAGGCAAGCGACCGGGGGTGAATCAACGTGGGTGAGAAGAGCTTCTGGATCCTCTCCGGAAGCTATCGCAGCGAACTGCTGACGCACATCGCCTTGTGGGCTAATCACGAAGTCAACCTCGCGTTCAAGCCCTAACCGGGAAACTATCGAGGCCTCCCCCTTGGTGTCGACGCCGGGCTTGGCCAACAAGATCCGCTGGCCGCGTTCCTCATAGTTGAAGGCAGCCTGCAATAAGCTCGTTGATTTGCCCGAGTTCATTGCCCCGTATCGGAAATACAGCTTGGCCACCATTGCTCCTCGAAGGTTGCTGTGCCTGCTATCTAGCAAGCCCTTTATGATCTTAGTGCCCGCAACAGAATTCTCCAGTGAACTGGCTCCGCGGGCCTCGGTTTGCCCAGGCTAGGCCGAAGGTTGCTTCTTGCCGGCAAAGACCAGCTTGTAGAGCACCGACATGACGATGACGAACGGCACTCCGAAGATCAACGTGTACTTGAATTCCGGTACGAAGAACGAGGTCACCAGCAGTCCTGCCAGTAATACCGCACCAAATAGTGAGGCGGCCGGGTATCCGGGGAGTTTGTATTCCAAGACAACCTGCTCTCTGTGCACCTTGCGGCGGAAAGCCACATGGGTCACCAAGATCATGAACCAGGTAGCCAAGGCACCAAAGGTAGCCAGTGACATCATGATGCCAAATCCACCCTCTGGAACCATGGCGTAGACCAGTGCAGCCACGGCAATTCCGCCAGCAGACATCCACACAGCGTGGATCGGGGCACCGTTGCTGCTGGTTTTATGGGCTAGGCGTGGTGCATGACCGGAGTCAGCCAATGAGTGCAACATGCGAGTAGCGGCGTAGAGCTGCGCGTTCATCGCCGACAGTGCGGCAATGATCAGCACGAAGTTCAGCACCGAGTCGGCAAAAGGAATTCCAACCTGGGACATCACGGTGACAAACGGAGAACCACCGGAAATGAGTTCACTGGTGGGCGCCACCGCGAGGATCAACGCCATGGTGAATACGTAGAAGAGCAGCAGGCGCAGGAAGGAAACTTTGAAGGCCTTGCGCACCGCAATTTTTGGGTTGCGGGCCTCGGCCGCGGCAATCGAGATAGCTTCGATGCCCATGTAGGAGAAGATCGCCACGATCACCGCACTCCACATACCGGAGAGCCCATTGGCGAAGAAGCCGCCCTCGGCGGTGTAGTTCTGGAAGCCGAACTGGTCATTAGAATCATGGAAGACCAACCACAGAGCAATGATGATGAAAGCGACCACGGCGAAGACCTTGATCGCGGAGAACCAGTATTCGGTGGTGCCGAAGGTTTTCACGCTGGCGAAGTTCACCGCAAGCAACACTACGGAAAAGAGGATCACCCAGAGCAGTCCGGGAATTTCGGGGAACCAGTACTGCATGTATTCACCCACGGCGCTGACCTCGGTACCCACCGCGAAGATTAGCGCGGACCAGTAAAGGTATTTCGTCAGGTACCCAGCGAACCGTCCCAGGTAGCGTTCGGCATAGACTCCGAAGGATCCAGCCACCGGCTGCTTAACCGTCATTTCGGCGAGAGCACCCATGACCAGCAGCGCTACGACTCCACCAATCAAGTAGCTGACGATCACCGATGGGCCGGCCATGGAGATGGCCAATTTGCTGCCGGCAAACAGTCCCGTGCCGATCGCGCTACCCAGGGCGATCATCGACATCTGGGCCGGTGTTAATGACTTCTTTAGACCCGACCCGGAATCAGTGACGTGTACCGGTTGCTTGCCCAACGATGCTCCCTTAGACCTATGCGAACAGCGCGACATTGATGGATGCCACGCTGTTATTAAGGGTACGCTGGCGTAAAATCGCTGGATTCTCGGGTCGCTGACCCAAAGGTCAGTGAATTTTGCGCTATGTCACGGCATTTCGTACGGTAAACTCCTCGCGCTGCCATGCCCCAGTGTGCAGAACTTCACGCAGGATCTCTACCGCATCCCAGATATCGGTGCGACTCAGGTAGAGCGGCGTAACCCCAAAACGCAAAACTGCAGGCTCTCGATAGTCACCGATGACCCCTCGGGAAATGAGCGCAGCGATAATTTCATAGCCGTTGGGATGGCTGAAACTGACGTGGCTCCCGCGGCGAGCATGATCCCGTGGGGTGATCAGTTCCAGCCCGTACCCGGCACAGCGGGTTTCAACAAGTTCGATAAATAAGTCCGTCAGTTCTAGCGAGTTCGCCCGGACCTTGTCCATTTCCGCTTCAACACTGATATCTAGACCAACCTCAATCATGGCCATTGAGGTCACCGGCTGGGTGCCGCACATGAAGCGACGCACGTCATTGGCTGGCGTGTAACTCTCCGCCATTGCGAATGGCGCCTGGTGGGACCACCAGCCGGACAGTGGCTGCCAAAAACGTTCGTGATGGCGCGCGTTGACCCAAATGAATGCCGGCGATCCGGGGCCACCGTTGAGGTATTTATAGGTGCAACCTACCGCGTAGTCAGCGTTTGCGGCGTTCAGCGCAACGGGCACTGCACCGGCAGCATGTGCCAGATCCCAAATCGCCAACCCGCCGGCCTGGTGAACCGCCTCGGTAATAGCAGCCATATCCCACATGGCGCCGGTTCGATAGTTCACGTGCGACAGGGACACGAGCGCGGTGTCGTCTCCTAAGGCTGCAAGCAGCTCGGTTTCGCTATCAATCAGTTTCACTTCGTAGCTGACGCCAGTTTCAGCGCCGACAGAGTTGAGCAGGTCTGCCAGGCCCTCTGCGATGTAAATGTCTGTGGGGAAGTTGTCGCGTTCGGTGATCAGCACCCGGCGGTCTGGGCCATCAACCTGCTGAATGCGAAGTGCCGAGGCTAAAGCCTTAAAGAGGTTAAGGCTGGTGGTATCGGTAACCACGGTTTCACCCGGATTTGCGCCGAGTAGCTGGGCCAGCTTGTCGCCTAAACGCGTAGGAAGTTCAAACCAACCGGCATCGTTCCACGAGCGGATTAGGCCGTGGCCCCATTGCTGGGTGACGACTTGCGCGGCACGCTCTGCGGCTCCATGCGGTAACGCTCCGAGAGAGTTTCCATCCAGGTAGATGACGCCTTCGGGGAGTTGAAAGCGCTCACGGAACCGGATCAGCGGATCGTTGGCATCTAGCTGCGCTAGGGAAGCTCGGCTCAGTTCAGTTTGCACGGTTTCTCAGTTCTTCTAGGAATACTTCTTATCTCTTATCGTAGAATCAGTGACGAAATACTTCGATTGATTTCGAAGAATAGCCAAGAAATGAGAAATATTTTCGTGAAAAGTTCACTTTGGTCGGTCCAGGGCGAAGCCGTACCGCATCCTATTCGCGTCGATGAGATCGATTTGGCGATTCTTTCCGAACTTCGAACCGACGCCCGCATTGCCAATAATGTGCTCGCGGCCAAGATTGGTCTGGCGCCTTCGACCTGTTTGGGTCGAGTCAAGGCGTTGCACCGCGCCGGGGTCATCCGCGGATACACCGCGCTTATCGACGAAAAGCTTCTCGGTGTCACCGTCAATGCCATGATCTCTGTGGTGGTTGCTCCGGCGGCACGTGACCGGCTACTTGCCTCAGCACGGACCCTGCAAGAGCTAACGGAAGTCAAAGATGTTTTTGTGCTCGGCGGTACACCGGATCTCTTGGTGCGAGTTGCCGCCCGCAGCATTGATGACCTGCGCACCTTCGTGGCGACGCATCTCGGCGCCAACCGAGCTTTTTCTTCCACGCAGACGGCAATCATCTTTGAGCATTTAAGCTAAGCACCCACCGCGACAGGGACCGGTAGCACGCTAACGACCACCCGATCACCGGGTAAAAACTCTTCAGAAGCTTCGTGCTGTACTGCAATTTCGGATTTTGGGGCCGCGAGGCGCACCAGGGTGCGCCGAAGGGATCCAAGGAATCCTGAAGAAATCACCACACCGTCCAATGCTGGTCCGATATTTTCACCGGCACGGAGAATTCGCAAATGTTCGGGACGTACAAAGGCGGTGACCGCTTGCCCGACCTTTGCATTCCCCATCTTGGCAACCGGAATACTCTGCCCGTGGACCAGCACGTGCTGGTCATCTTCAATTAGACCCGGAAGTTTGTTTGAAATTCCCACAAAGTCAGCCACAAAGGCGGAGACGGGGTGGCGGTAAATCTCTTGAGGGGTGTCGAATTGCTCAATTCTTCCCTGATTCATCACCGCCACACGGTCCGAGATCGCGAGTGCTTCTTCCTGATCGTGAGTCACGAATACCGTGGTGATGCCCAGATCGGTGACGATTGCGCGAATTTGTTCACGAAGTCGCACCCGCACTTTAGCGTCCAACGCGGACAGCGGTTCGTCCAGCAATAGCGCGCGAGGTCGGGTAACCAGCGCACGAGCTAGAGCCACACGCTGTTGTTGACCTCCAGAAAGCTGCGCGGCAAAGCGATCGTCAAAACCGCTCAGCCCCACAAGTTCCAGGGATTCTGCCACTCGCTGTCGGCGAACGGACGCCGAAATCTTGCGCATCCGTAAACCAAACTCCACATTCTTCTGTACTGTCATGTGCGGAAATAGAGAGTAGGCCTGAAAAACCATCCCAATATCGCGTTTGTTGACCGGAATTCCCGAAACGTCCTGCCCATCAATGAGTACACTGCCCGAAGTGACGTCTTCAAGGCCAGCCAAACAGCGCAACGCAGTGGTTTTCCCACAACCCGAAGGCCCTAGGAGACAAACTAGTTCACCGGGTTTCAAGCTCAGGTCTACCGAGTGTAGAACCGTTGCCTGCCCGTAATCCTTGCGAACTTGCAACAGCGCAATACCACTGGGAGCTGCCGGCGTGGGAGTTGGACTCGGAACAGCGAAACTATGCGACATAAGATTTTTCCTTGGCTGAAGGCGTGCGTACTTTACTGTTCCGGATTCTGGAGCCGGCTCCAGAAACTGTAGCGAGCAAAACGAACATGATGATCAATGACAACAGTGAAACGAGCACGGCGATGAACGGGTTCGTTTGAGAGATCTGGAGCAACCCCGTCTGAAAGGTCGTCCGGCTAAGCAACGAAGACACCGTAAATTCGCCCATCACGATCGCAATCGTCAATAGTGAGGCCGAAAGTAGACCACGGCGTAGCCCCGGAATAAGTACTCTGGTGAACACCGCAAACCAAGTTGCTCCTAAAGACCTCGCAGCCTCGCTTAGTACCCGTGCGTCCATTCCCTGCAGATCTGCCATGATCGCCCGATAGGTGAAGGGCAACACCAAAACACCATAGGCAAGAAACAGCGTCCATTCCCCAGAACCTAAACTTTTGCCTAACAGCCGATAAATCGGCGCAAAGCCCACAACTAATGCAATCGCCGGAATGGCGATGGGTAGCACCGTGAGCAGATCAAGGATTCGTTCAAACTTTGGGAAGCGAAGATGAACCCAGATAATAGTTGGGGCAAAAACTCCAAGCACTAACACCAACGTGAGCCCACTGAGCACCGCTGAATTGCTCAGCCCGTTGGCTAGCACACGATACTGACGGCTATCGCCGATTTCTCCCAACGCAAGCCAGTGCTCAAAGCTATAACCTCCACCCGGTGAGCGCAGCGTAAATTCGGTCATGGCAAACAGCGGAATCAAAAAGATCAGGGTGACGCCCCAGAGAATCACGCGACGCAGCCATTTCTGCGGTGGAGTTGCTACACGACTCATTGTTGCCACCTTGCCGCTCGTTTCATCAACGCGCTGTAAAGCACCATCGCAACCGCCATGACGACGATCATGCCCAAAGCCAGCACACCGGCAGAATTTGCGTTTGAGGCGCCGGTTTCACCAATCAAGGCTGCCCTGATCTGCAATGGCACAATTTGTGCACCCTGGCTGATCAGCGCTGCAGCTGTGGCATACGAGGAGAAAGAATTCGCAAACAAGAGCAACAGGGCACCCAAGAACGAGGGCGCAAGCACCGGGAAGCCGATGTGCCGCCAGTATTGGCATTTATTGGCACCCAAGGTGGCGCTCGCCTCCACCCATTGCGGACGAAGCCGTTCAATAGCTGGAAAGAAGGTAATGACCATCAAAGGAATCTGGAAGTACAGGTACGGACCAATCAGGCCCGGCAGCTGATATAACCAGACACCGTTGGCATAAATATCAAAGTTCAATGTTTCCTGCATCCACAGGCGAAGAATGCTTTGCGCACCCATGGTCGCAATGAATGCGAATGCAAGCATCACACCGCCAAACTGGGCCAGTACCGAGGAAGCGGCGTCCACCATCCGGCGTACCGCACTGTCCTGATTCACCCCGGTTAGCGCCCAGCACACCAGTGCCCCGGCCACTGCGCCAACCACAGCGGTTAGTGCGCTGAGCCCGGCCGAGGCCCCGAAGGTGTCCCAGACGGCAGGGTTTGAATACACCGAGAAGTTGGCGAGCGTAAATTTTCCTTGCCCGTCTCTAAACCCGCTACCCACCGCCAAGACCGTGGGTAACCCGAGGAACGCGAGGATGTAGACGCTGAACGGGGCCAGCCCCAGCCATGCGAATTTTCGTTTCAGTGAGAACCATTGCTCCTTGGATCCATGAATTTTTCTGTTTGGCAACGACTACTTTGTCAGCGCCGACCAGCGCTCGGTCAGCAATTTATTTGCAGCGTCGGTGTCATCCACGGTTGGGGTGATCCAATCAGCGGAAGTTGTGCCGAAGGTTGCACCATCAAGCAGAGCCTGGTCAACGGCGCCCGATTCCTTCAGCGCATCCACACGCACAGGAACCGAATTGCCCTCGAGGAACAACTGCTGGGCTTCGTCCGAGAAAATCCATTCCTGCCACAGTCGCGCAGCGGCTGGATGCGGGGCATCATTGCTGATCGCCTCGTTGTAAAAGGAGACGTAAGCAGCTCCGGGGATGATAGTGGTCTTAAAATCAGACTTCCCTGAGGCAGCTGCGATGTTGTTGAAGGACCAGTCGAAGACAACCGGGGTTTCACCCGACGCGATGGTGGCCGGGGTTGGGTCAACGGTGAGGAAGTTTCCTGCATCCTTCAACTTCTGCATCCAGTCAATACCCGCTCCAAAGTCTGCAACGCTTCCACCTGAGAGTGCCGAGATATTACCCACGGCAGCGAATGCCGCGCCAGCTTGGGTAGGGTCACCGTTCAGGGCCACGGCCCCGCGGTACATTTCGCCAAGCAGGTCATCAAGCTTCTTTGGCTCTTCGATGCGTGAGGAGTCATAGCCAACGGACATAATGCCCGTGTAGTTATTCACCCAAAGCCCTTCGGTGTCTTTATTGCCTTCAGGAATCGAGTCCCAGGTTTTGACCTTGTATGGGGCAAACTTATCGGTATTCGCCAAAGCCACAGCGGCACCCAGATCAAAAACGTCCGGGGCGGTGTCTTGACCGGCCTGGTTTTCGGCTGCCTGAATTTCCTCGGCAGAAGAAGCATTCGGGTTGGCCGAGTTGACGGTGATGTCGTATTTGTCTTCAAATCCGGTGATGATTGCCCCGTAGTTCGCCCAATCTTCAGGTAGAGCGATGACGTTGAGCTCTCCTTCTTCTTGAGCTGCGGAAACAAGGGCATCGAGCCCACCAAAGTCGGCGGCACTGGTCGCGGTGCTCGCATCAACGCCGTTGCCCGCTACAGCGGTTGCCGGTGGTTCAGCAGAGCAGGCGGCGAGCGTTGCAGATAAAGAAAGCACTACCGACGCTGAAAGCAATGAACGAAACTTCATAAGAATGGATCTCCTCAAGAGACGCACTTGTTTTAGGTGCGCGATTACTAGCAAAAGTTGGACAGATTTGCCCGGAAACCTTGATACAAGTTGACCGTAGCCATCGAACCTTGCTATTCAGAGTGCCCATGTTGAACTACCTGCTACGAGAAGGTAACGAGGAGAAAAACAATCCGAATGGATGAACCTTCAAGTTCAGCGAGGCGAGTCGCTAATGCCGAACTTGCAACGCGCGCCGGTTCTCATCTTCGTCTCATTTGCCTCGGACACAATGGTGGTATGGGTTTGGAAACGTTGCGTCGTATCGCACTTCTGGTCATTGTGATCGTGGTGGTGCTCTTGGGAATTCTCGGCATCCGGCAGGTCGTCGCGGATCCTTCGGATAAAGACTTAGGAAACGGCTTCATCATCCAGGACACGCACCCCTCTCCTTCGGGCGGTGAGCCAGGTATCCCCTCACCATCACCCACCCCCTCGACAACCCGGTCGGACAAACCCTCAAAAACTTCGATACCAACTCAAAGCCCGAAAACTAGTGCGCCTCCGGTGAAAAAATCGCCTACGGCCAAGCCGAGCAAGGCCCCTACAGTCAAACCAAAACCGAGCAAAAAACCAGTCGTCCCACTGCCACCATCGGCAAACAGCTACGATGACGATGACGATGACGATGACGATGACGATGATGACCTAGAGGGCGATGATGACGACTAAACGCTCATGGTCCATCCGTGCGCGGGTGCTCACCGGAATGCTGCTGGTTGTGGGACTGGCGTTGCTCTGCGCGGGGGCCGCCAGTTTCGCGGTTCAACGTCATGAATTGAACGAGCGAATCGATGACTCGTTATCACGCACCGTGCAGGAATTTGGGGTGCTCACCGAAACCGGGGTGGATCCTCGAACGCTGAAACGCTTTGAAAAAGCCGAAGATCTGCTCTACACCGCCATGCAACGCACGTTGCCATCCCGGCATCAAGGCATGCTGGGACTAGCCGATGGTGACGTCCGCTGGACCGCACCCGAAGTAGTGGAATTACGGCTCGAAGATGACCCTGAATTTCTCCAGTGGGCGCAACAGAGCAAAACAGATAGCCATATCCACCTAGGCACCGTCACCACCGAAATCACTACCTATCGGGCGGTGGTAGTTCCCGTGCAGCTTCCGGAAGACCCCAAATCGAGCGCCTTCGTCCTCGCCTATGATTATCACGCCGAGGCACGCGCCAATGACCGTAATATCTCGATATTTACGGCCGTAGGGTTCCTCGTCATGGCGCTGGCGGCGGGCGCCTCTTGGTTGGTCGTCAACCGGACACTGGAACCGATCCGACGACTGCAAACCACCGCACACCAGATCTCGGAAAGTGACCTGTCTCGGCGTATTGAAGTCACCGGAAACGATGAATTCGCCGAGTTGACGGTGACCATCAATGAGATGCTCGACCGTTTAGAAGACTCGCTCAAGTCACAACGACAGCTACTGGACGATGTTGGACATGAGCTACGTACACCGGTAACCATCGTCAGTGGACATCTTGAACTAATGGATGAAAATGATCCAGAAGACGTCACGCAGAGCAAAGACATTGCCTTGGACGAGATGAGTCGCATGTCCCTACTCATTAACGACTTAGTAATGCTCGCTAAATCAAACCGGACTGACTTCATCCAGCCAGCACCCACGGAAGTGGGCGCTCTACTAGATGAGATTTTGGACAAAGCCCGTGGCTTAGGTGACCGGCACTGGCGCATAGATTACCGCTGCGAATCTACCGTCACCCTCGACCAGACCCGCATTACCCAGGCGATGTTACAGCTCTGCGCTAACGCCATGAAGTTTTCCTCCGCTGGCACTCGCATCGGTTTGGGCAACGAAATACTGAGAGACGGACACGGTGAGACGTTGTTGCGTTGGTGGGTCTCGGATAACGGCGTAGGAATCCAGCCCGAAGATATCGAACGAATCTTTGAGCGCTTTGGGCGTGGAAAGAACTCGGTGCGCTCGGACGGTTCCGGTCTGGGGTTAAACATTGTTTCGGCCATAGCCACGGCCCATGGCGGTAGCGTCTGGGTAGATGCTGAGCCTGGGAAGGGCTCCACCTTCTATATCGATATCCCACTGACAAAACGAGGTACCGAAGTATGAGTCGTATCCTGATCATTGAAGATGAGCCACGTATTAGTTCATTTGTTGCCAAAGGCCTGCGCGCAGCGGGACTGACTTCTGCTGTGGCCGGTACCGGCCGTGACGGATTTGATTTGGCCCTCGAAGGCGACTTTGAGCTGATCATCTTGGATCTTGGGCTACCTGATGAAGACGGTTTCTCGGTGCTCCGACGAATGCGTGCGGCACATATTGATTCCCCAGTCATTATTTTGACCGCGCGAGGCAGCGTGGAAGACACCGTCACCGGACTGCAAAATGGCGCCGATGACTATATGGCCAAGCCTTTCCATTTTGACGAATTACTAGCCCGCGTGAGGTTACGTCTGCGCACAGAAGATAATGCGAGCGAAGCGTCGGTGCTCAGTCACGAGGATCTCGAAATGGATTTGTTGCGACGCCGGGTACTCGTGGCAGGAAAGGAAATTGAACTCTCAGCCCGCGAATTTGCGCTGGCCGAAGCCTTCCTGCGCAACCCAGGCCAGGTGCTCAGCCGCGAACAACTGCTCTCCAGAGTGTGGGGTTACGACTTTGATCCTGGCTCAAATGTGGTGGACGTGTATGTGCGCTACCTACGAAACAAACTTGGCGGGGAACGCTTCGAAACCGTTCGAGGTGTGGGCTACCGCCTAGCTAGCGCGCGTTAAACAAGCATTTCCCCGAGATATTCTCGGGGAAATGCTTGCCTAGGAGATCTAACTACGGACCATCGACCAGGGGCGCGTCGGGTGTGACACCGGGCCATGGCGCGTTCCGAAGCGTTGGGCCAAGAGTCGACTCCAGCGGTTGGCTGGGAGCTGAGGATGTAGCAATGCTATCCCGATACAGTACTTGGACATGCTGACCTCACGAATACCTAGTTCAGCAAGCGCCCGGTCGGAGACCCCACGGCCGTCTGCGGATTTGGTTTCCACCACTATCAGGTCCGGTCCTGCGATCTGTTTTTCATCGTTTGCGTAGTTCAATTCCACGTCGCAGGTGACTCGTTCACCGTCAATGGGATTCACGAATGTCGCTCGGGTGTAGGTGCTATCAAGGACCGCTGACAACGGTGGCGCTTCTTCGCCATATTCGCTGGCCAATACCTGGTCTAGGAATTCACGATTCTCTTCGCTGAGTTCACCGGCTTGCTCTGGCGCTTGTTCCACACGGTGTTTCACCGTTGCTCCACGGAGTCCTTTAGTTTTTATTTCAAACATCGACAGTCCGGTATCCGCGTATGTGCGGGAGCGGACCTTATAGCGTCGGCGACGCCCTTGGCGGTGGGCACGATACTGTTCAAAATCCTCGGTATCGAAGTACACAGACTCATAACGAAAGGTTCGTAGTCCGTCGATTTCCATGATTTTAAACTGATCCCCCAGCCGTTCAGACAATGCGGTGAACTCTTCTGGCGTCAGCAAAAATTTACGGTCCACACGAGTTTGCAATGCGGCTTCCGAGATCACCTCGGCTAGTCCGATTGGTGCTCGATCTACAACAGCATCTTCTAAGACCTCACGGGATAGCGAAGCCATCGCTTGCGCGGTCATTTCGACCACGACTCCTGTTTAGCCTCAGTTGCCGAAATTGGCGAGGCTTTTGCTAGCTCATAGGTACCACCGGACTCCACCGGCTGCTGCTGTGGTTTGATGTGCTTATTGGTCCGGAAGCGGACATCCACAATAGTCAGGTCACGGACCATGTCCAGTTCAACAACCACGGTGCGCAGTACCTTCGCGTTGAGCAGATCTTCTAGCGCAGCCACCAGATCTGGCTTTTGCGCATAAGCTTTCTCTAAAGTCACCGTCTGGCGTTCGGTGCGCGGTGCAAAACTTGGGTGGTCTGCCACATACATTACGAGCACCAAGGCGGCGGTAGCCGACGGCGCCAACCAGGCCGGGTCCGGATGCAGTCCATTAACCAGACCAATGGCAAGAGAGATGAAGTAGTAAGCGACTTCTTCTTGCGTCAGAGTATCGGAACGTAGTCGAATAATCGACAAAATACCGAAGAGACCCAGCCCAAGCCCCATCCCCGCTCCACTGCCTGAAAGCAACATGGTGACCGCAAAAATACCCATGCTCAGCGCAACGTAAGCCAATACCAAATCACGCCTGAAATGCCTGCGAAAATACACGAAGTAAACCAAGATGGTGATGCCGACGATGTTTGAACCTAGAGCCAGCCAGAACGAAAGCACGGTGGACTCCCTTCATTGTGATGAGGTGATGATTTGTTCTCTCAAATGAACTCTAGGTAAACAATATGAAACTAAAAGTAGAACCTCATGAGAACGCCCTCATATTTCAATCATCGGCGCTAAACAGTCCGAACACTGATGTTAATGGTTCAAAGCTCAGCGAGACACAGGTTGGTCAGATGTTTATGCTCGACCCCAAGTGGGCCCTGAACGCCGAAAAGTCATGAGGATTGGAGAGTCTTCCACGCACAGCTCTATGGGTCGCGTGCTTTTGGACAAAAAATGCGGACGAAAACTTGTAAGTTTTCGTCCGCATCTTTTGTCAGTTGTTACTCGGCTTCGATAGCTGCCTTTGCGCTGGAATCCGAATCGTTGAGGAACTTCTCAATGCGATCCACTTCTTCGCTTTCACCAATCGCTGCAGCCGCACGGCCCAGCGCGTAGAGCGAACGCAGAAAGCCGCGGTTTGGCTCATGGCGCCAAGGCACTGGGCCCTGTCCGCGCCATCCAGCCTTTCGCAGCGAATCCAGGCCACGGTGATAACCCACGCGAGCGAACGCGTAAGAATCCACGGTGCGACCCTCGGCATGAGCCTCGTTGGCGAGCAGAGCCCAGACCAGCGATGACGATGGGAACTTAGCCGCCAAGTCGATAGCTTCGTCTCCGGCGTCCAGACGCGCAAGCACGTCGGTTTCCTCCGGCAATAGTGTTTCTGGAATCCCCAGTAGGTTCTCTCCGACCATGTTTACTTCAGCGACTTTCCGGCGGAGCCTAGCTGACGCGATGCTTCGACAATGCGAGCAGCCATGGACTCTTCAGCCTTGGCGCCCCAAACGCGAGGGTCATAGGTCTTCTTGTTGCCGACTTCGCCGTCAACCTTCAGCACGCCGTCGTAGTTAGCGAACATGTGGCCGGCAACTGGGCGGGTGAACGCGTACTGGGTGTCGGTATCAATGTTCATCTTGATCACGCCGTAGGAAACAGCATCTGCGATTTCCTGCTGGGAGGAGCCCGAACCACCGTGGAAGACTAGGTCAAAGGGGTTAGCCTTGCCCAGCTTCGTACCGATCTGAGCCTGAATGTCCTTCAGGATCTCTGGACGGAGCTTCACGCCGCCTGGCTTATACACGCCGTGCACGTTACCGAAGGTCAAGGCCGTGATGTAACGACCCTTTTCGCCGGTGCCCAAGGCTTCGATGGTTGCCATGGCGTCTTCAACGGTGGTGTACAGCTTTTCGTTGATTTCGTTCTCTACGCCATCTTCTTCGCCACCTACGGTGCCGATTTCAACTTCGAGGATCTGCTTGGCAGCAGCGGTGCGTGGTAGCAATTCTGCTGCGATGCGTAGGTTTTCTTCTAGAGTCTCTGCCGAGCCGTCCCACATGTGGGAGTTGAAGAAAGGATCTCGGCCAGCGGCGACCTCTGCTTCAGACGCAGCAAGCAGTGGCAGGACAAAGCTGTCCAGCTTGTCCGCTGGGCAGTGGTCGGTGTGTAGCGCAATATTCACGCCGTAGCTCTTAGCTACCTGACGTGCAAAGGCGGCAAAGCCGAGCGAGCCGGTGACCATGTCCTTGACGGAGGCTCCGGACCAGTAGGCTGCGCCACCGGTGGAAACCTGGATGATGCCATCTGACTCAGCTTCTGCGAAGCCGCGGATTGCGGCATTCAGGGTCTGTGAGCTGGTGACGTTGACCGCCGGGAAGGCGTAACCGCCAGCCTTGGCGGCATCGATCATTGCATTGTACTTATCGGGGGTTGCGATAGGCATGCTTCACTCCTTGTGATTAGCGAGGGTGGACGCGTCGCCGTTGACGGCGTTTCTCACTCCATCCTATCGGCAGCAGGCCCTGACGTGGCATAGATCTCTGAACGTGACACGAGTTGCCAGCGATTTAACGAACAAACCGCGGGTGTTACCCGGACTAAAAACCGGCTAACACCCGCGGTATACGCTCACTTGCTACTTACTTTCAGACTCCGAGGTCTGCACATTATTGCTTGCGGAACCCGTGGATTCTGGAGCTACAGGGCTCTTAGATCCACTAGATTTCGAGTCTGATGGCGGCGCTACTGGAGGCTCAGGGGCTGTCTTCTCCGTCTCAGGTGCCGAAGGTACAGGCGCTTCCGTCTTCGGCGTCGAAGGCTTCGGTGTATCGGTACCGTCCGTTTGAGACTCCGAGCCTTCCGGCGCCGAAGGATCCTTAGTGCCATCGGTTGGTGACGGAGTTTTTGAGTCAGTCGGCGAAGGCGACTTGGTATCGGTAGGCGATGGCGTATTCGAATCGCTCGGCGACGGGGACTTAGACTCAGTCGGCGACGGCGAGTGCGAATCGCTTGGCCGTGGCTTAGGTTTAGGCTTTGGCACCACTGGGGTGTCGTTCTCTGGTACCACCACGTCAGGGTTCGCGCCCTGGTCGCGGTTTGGAGCCTGAGACTGTGGACCGTTTGAACCGTTGCCCTTAGGCGCACTGTTCGAGTTGACCGTCAGACGAGTCGAATCGATCATTGCGTTTGGCTGTCCGGCAATATTTGGAAGGTAGTTACGTGGATCGTGCCAACGGCCATCAACAATGACCTCGAAGTGTACGTGGCAGCCGGTCGAGTTCCCGGTAGTACCGGCGAGCGCGATCAGTTCACCCTGCTTGACCTCTTGGCCAATCTTGGCGACTAGCTTTGAGTTGTGACTGTAGCCGGTCTGCACGTTGTTTCCGTGATCAATGGTCACGCGCATACCCGAGTGCCCGTGCCAACCGGAGACAATAACCCGTCCGGCTTCACTGGCGTAAACAGGGGAACCGCAAGAAATTGGGTAGTCCTGACCGATGTGGATCTGATTTCCAGCACCGGTAGGGTTGCTGCGCCAGCCGTAAGGGCTGGAGATACGGCGGGTTGGGACCGGATGCATGAGTTGCAAGCCACCGGGTAGCTGACCAATGGCGCCTACGGCTCCGGCCAACAATGCCGTCTCAGTTTCGGATTCTGCTTCTTCGGAAGATTCCGCCGCTCCCTCAACCATGCCTAGCGGGCGACCATCAATGGCAAGCGCATGTCCCGATCCGCCGAAAGCGTTCAAAGGTGCATCTTGACTGACATAAACCGAATTGCTGAAATTTGCCTGTTCGGCGTTTGCGTCGATTGCAATGGGCATATTGCCCTGACGGTTATCTGCTGTCTGCGCAACGATAGGAATTGCGAGCGCTCCGGTGAGTCCTATAGCGGCCACCACAGAGGTAGCCCATACGACCAGACGTTTCCTTTTTCGGGGTAATCCGATAAGTAGTAGGTCGTGGTTTACCTGATGTCGCCGTTTCACTACAAGCCGCTCCCAGATCACGAATGCATAACCAAGGCCTAGCCTAAGCTGAATTCGGCAACTAATCCAGATGCTCGAGTAAACTTCTGCTTAAAAATCAGATGTTTAGACTTTTGTTAACTTATACGTTGCCCAAAGACGTGCCGGCGAACCCACGCGTGCATAGCTATCCCAGCTGCTGAGGCAGCATTTATCGAACGAGTTGAACCGAACTGCTCTATTGAAAGTGTGTCTTTTGCTGCCGCGTGCACCTCGGGGCTAAGCCCTGGACCTTCTTGACCGAAGACCAGAACGCAGTTTCGCGGCAGATCATAGGTTTCTAGCGGGACAGAGTCGGGGAAGATGTCAATCCCGATAATTGTCAGCCCTTCTCCCTCGGCCCAGGTTACAAATTCATCCACGGTGGCATGGTGGCGTACGTGTTGGTAACGATCGGTGACCATCGCTCCGCGGCGGTTCCAGCGTCGACGGCCAATAATATGCACTTCCTTGGCGAGGAACGCATTAGCCGAGCGCACCACGGTGCCAATGTTCATATCGTGTTGCCAGTTTTCGATAGCGATATGAAAATCGTGGCGGCGTTCGTCAAGATCTGCAATGATCGCGTCCATTGACCAGTACCGGTACTTGTCGGCAACGTTGCGCTTATCGCCCTCCGCCAATAGCTCGGGGTCGTAGTGCGTTTCGGTGGGTAGCTCTCCTTCCCAGGGGCCGACACCAATGATGTGTGCAGCTGCTGGGTCTACCATGGGTTCAACAGATTCTTCGTTCACCCTTTAAGGGTAGTTGTTCTGCGAGGTGTCCACGTTCACGGCGTTCTTGTTGTTTGCTGTGTAGGCTTTAAACATCAGGGAAGTTGATCGATGACGATACGTCCCACCATCACTGCCCAAGGAGGAATAACACCTCGTGACGACCGTAACTCGTGCCGCACGCACTATTCACGACATCAAAACCTGGCTGACCGACATGGACGGCGTATTAGTCCACGAAAATCAGGCCATCAAGGGTGCCGCCGAGCTCATGAAGTACTGGCGCGATAATGACTTGCGCTTCTTGGTGCTGACAAACAACTCCATCTACACCCCACGTGACCTGCGTGCTCGCCTACTGGCCTCCGGACTAGACGTTCCGGAGCAGAACATCTGGACCTCGGCATTAGCAACGGCAGAATTCCTTGCTCGCCAGCGTCCCGGTGGACGCGCGTTCGTTATCGGTGAAGCCGGACTGACCACCGCCTTGCACGACGCCGGGTTCATCATGACGGACCAGAAGCCGGACTACGTGGTTCTTGGTGAAACTCGCACCTACTCCTTCGAGGCCATCACCAAAGCAATTCGGTTAATCGAAGGTGGAGCGCGCTTTATCGCCACCAACCCGGATGCGACTGGCCCCTCGGCTGAGGGCCTCTTACCAGCAACAGGTGCCGTGGCCGCACTAATCACCCGCGCAACCAACCGCGAGCCATATGTGGTGGGCAAGCCAAACCCTATGATGTTCCGTTCGGCGTTGAACCGAATCGACGCACATTCGGAAACCACTGCGATGATCGGTGACCGTATGGATACCGACATTATCGCGGGCATGGAAGCAGGCCTGTTGACCGCACTGGTTCACACCGGCATTACCTCGGCCAGTGACGTTGATACCTTCCCATTCCGTCCAGACCTCCAGTTCTCATCGGTGGCGAACATTCACGCTGAACTGGTTGCCGACGGAGGCAATGGCTCAACGAAGGACGCGAAGCCTTCCAAGGACTAAGCACAAAATCTAAGCCGTATTAGAAACTGAGAATTTGGCCCTCTGTATCGAGATACCCCGATACAGAGGGTCGTCTTCTCCAATTGACCTTGCAGAATTCGAGTCTGCGCCCTGATACAGGCCTGTCGCCGCTTCAAGGGGTGCGCCGTTTTAGTTATCTCTGCCTCGATGAAGAGCAGCAATAATCACGTCATCGATATTTTCTAACGGAATCAGACGCTCGGCCGGTGACCGTCAAATCACTTCTTATGAAGTTCAAAATCTAAGACTCCACCAGTACGACCGCGCACGGAGCTCGGCTACGGGCTACGCCGATATATACGGTCAAGATTTACTGACATTTTCTTTATACCGGCGAAAAGTTGAATTCATTTGAGACGAATTGAGCTGTCGGCAATACTCTCTTTCACCTCTGATATGGTTCCAACTTTCAAGAGAAGTCGCTACCAAATCAGACTTTGTAGTCAAAACCGTCGAACGCACCTGCGCTTCAAACGGTGCAACAGCGGGCTCAAAAACATCACGCTGCCTGTTATTGATCACGTTTTTCGCATCGTTCCAGACATGTTCAAACGGGTTTTGGTCCGATGCGTACGCCACAAAACTGATCAAATAAATATCTTGCAAGGTTGGTTCTTGCGCCATCTCTGCACGAATCAGCTTGTATCTATGTCATGAAATGTAGTCCCAGACAATCTCGATCATCTTTCCCTGACTCATGCCCACCTAAGCCTGTACCGCATCCAAAATGGTGGTGCAGTTTCCTCGAACATCTCGCTGACATGGATTCCCAAGTGTCCCGGTTTAGAAAGCCGATAAATACTAGCAAGGCCACGTTCCACCCAACGCAGAGACACTGGGTGGGACGTGGCCTTCACGTATGAATGGACACAGCGGAAGTACTCTTATTTAACCCTGACAGGGGTATCCATTATTCGACCTTCGGGGACCTCGCGCAATGGCCCAGTAATTCGGAATTCTGCTGCCAACGGCAGGTCCTCACTGCTGGAACCGACGCGCACGCCGAACACTCCTGGTTCCACCACACGCTGCCCGGATACTCCGGTAAAGGAAGTACGTTCCGCGTGTAGTTCAAATTCCACCCGCTTCGATTCCCCGGCAGCCAATCGGACCTTGGCGAAGCCGGCGAGCCAGAGCCGTGGGCGAACTACTTGTGACACCTTGTCATCAAGATAAAGCTGCACTACTTCGGCACCATCTCGATCACCAATGTTAGAGACTGTTGCGCTGATGAGTACTGCGGCATCCGAGGAAATTTCGGTGGTTGATAATTCCAGATCTTTGAGCTCAAAGTTCGTATATGAACCTCCATGTCCAAACGGGTAGAGCGGTCGCGGATCAAGGTTCGATACGCCGTCGTTATTCCAGCCGAGCTGTCCGGTGAGATATGTTCCGGGCTGGCCACCGAGGTGGTCCGGTATCTGCACAGGCAGCTTCCCCGACGGGTTAACCGCGCCGCTGAGTACAGATGCGAGAGCCGGGCCGCCTTCAACACCAGGCATAAATGCCTGCACGACGGCCTTAACCCGAGACTCGAACTGCCCTAAGGAATAGGGACGGCCAGTGACCAGCACCAGTACCGTCGGTGTTCCGGTGGCAAGTACCGCTTCGACTAGCTCGACTTGTTTGCCGGGCAGAGCTAGATCCACCACGTCGCAACCTTCGCCGGAAGTTCCCCGGCCAAAGAGTCCAGCCAGATCTCCCACCGTCACTACCGCAATGTCTGCAGCGCGGGCTGCTTCTACCGCAGCGTCGATGCCGCTAACATCTGGATGCGTAAAATCGACGCCACGCTCATAGTTGAAGCGACTATCGCTGAGAGCCGGTTCGTCGCGGAGCGCTTCGAGGATAGATTGCATCGCAATTCCATGATCATCATCTGCGGCATACCGTGAGTGCACATGATTCGTAAAGGAGTAACAGCCTAGATGAGTTCGCGGTTGGCTGGCCGATGGCCCAATGACGGCTACCGATGCGTGGTTTTTCAAGGGAAGAACTCCCTCGTTTTTCAGCAGCACGATGGACTCTTCGGCCATTTTTCGTGCGTGGGCTCGATTCTCTGATGAGTCCAAGTCAACGTCGGACCCAGCCCACTGTGCTTCGGGGGACCACTCGGAGTCCAACAGTCCCAGCTGAGCTTTCTGCGTGAGTACTCGACGTACGGCTTCATCGAGGATGCTGGGCTCTAGTTTTCCTTCGGCAACTGCGCGGCCCAGATTACGGAAGGCGTTGGTTTCGGGAAGTTCCACATCCATCCCGGCAGATAGCGAAATGATTCCGGCATCATTCAAGGTTTCGGCAACCTGATGCATTCCCTGCAAGAAGCTGATCGACCAGTAATCGGAAACTACAGTACCTTCAAAACCCCACCGTTCGCGCAGGATCTGCGTCAATAAGCGATGACTCGCTGCCGGCGCTTCGCCATCAAGATCCGAGTAGGAGTTCATTACCGAATGAACTTTTCCTTCTCGGATGGCTCGTTCGAAGGGTGGAAAGACAACGTCTTCCTGTTCACGCACTCCCATGGAAACCGGTGCGTGATTGCGACCGGCTTTGGATGCTGCGTATCCGGCAAAATGTTTCAGCGTCGCATGGACGCCGCCAGACTGTAGCCCCCGCACATAGGCAGTTCCCAACTCGGCGACCAGGTGTGGGTCCTCCCCCATGGTTTCCTCCACACGGCCCCATCGGTAGTCCCTGACCACGTCTAAGACCGGAGACAGACCGAGATGAACACCCATTTTTTTCATATCTTGGCCAATAAGATGCGCCATCTTATTCACTAGAGCCGGGTCAAAGCTTGCACCCCAAGCGATCGACGCTGGGTAACAAGTTGCCGCCATGGTGGTGAACCCGGTCAGGCATTCTTCATGCGCTAAAGCTGGAATACCGAAGCGGTTGGCTGCGGTCACCTCGCGCTGCATCTGTGCCAGCTTGTCGCGTCCTTCAGCCGGGGTCACTGGAAACGATCCGAAGGCCCTAGTGATCTGTCCCAGACCATCCTGAATTTCTTCGGTGAAACTCACCCCATCAACGAAGGTGTCTTCCATGGGTGCAACGTTTCCCTCGCCAGAGTCGTTGTCTTCTTGGGGGCGAATCCAATAGGAACCAAGTTGGCTCACTTTTTCTTCGATGGTCATTTCGCCCATCAGCGCGTCGACTCGTTCTGCGATGGACAGTGCAGCGTTACGCCACGTGCTTTCTGCGATGTTCATTTTGGTCCTTAGTACTGGGCATTAGCCCGAAAAGTGTTTCCGCGAGGCCTTAGCCTTTGACTGCTCCTTGCAGGCCGCTGACAATGCGGCGCTGCATGGCGAGGAAGAAAATCAGCGCGGGGATCATGGCCAAGGTGGTGAAGGCAAAGACTCCTGCGGTATCTGCAGAGTGCTCGGTCGAGAAGTCTGCGACGCCCAACGGGAGGGTGCGCATCTCACCTTGGAGTAGCAACAGCGGTAGCAGGTAGGCATTCCACGAGCCCACGAAGGCGAGTACGCCTACGGTGACCATGCCCGGGCCAGATAGCGGCAATAAGATGCGCCAGAAAAAACCGATGCGACTGGTTCCATCCAGCTGGGCCGCTTCTTCTAGTTCTTGAGGCAACGCGATCAAGAAGGGGCGCAGGATGACTATCGTCATCGGTAGTGCGAACGCTGCCTGCGGCAAGGCGACGCCCCACCAGGTATTGCCTAGGTTCAAATCTCGGGAGATCAGGATAAATAACGGAACGATTGCCACCGTGGCGGGAAAGAGCAGGCCCAGCACGAAGACCATGAAGATCGGTTCGCGAAGCCTGAACTGGTACCGCGCCAATGGGTAGGCCGCCATGATTCCAAAAACCACCACAATCACCGTGGTGAGCACCGCGATCATCGTAGAGTTCAGGGCATAACGCCAGAATTCTGGGTTGTTTAGTACCCCGGTGTAATTGCTCAGTACCCATGGTTCCGGTAGTGCCGCGGGCGCTTGGGCTAGCTGCGCATTGGTACGAAACCCACCAAGTACCCCATAAAGCACCGGCCCTAGGGTCAGTGCTACCACTGCTAGGGAAAGCGCGTACACAAGTACGTTTCCACCATATTTACCCTGAGATTTTTTGGTCTTCATAGCGGGTTTTATTGAGGTTGTTGCAGTGCTCATCGACGCACCTTCTTTCGCTTACGCGAAGTATCGGGCTGAGTATCGCGTTTGAGGATGAACTGCTGATAAGAGACGGCGAGAATCAGCGCAACGATAAACAAGATCACCGATGCAGCCGAAGCGACGCCGAAGTTCTGTCGTTTGGTTCCCTCAGATACGAGGAATGTGGCCATCGTTGTCGTGGAATTTGCTGGCCCGCCGCCGGTAAGAATCCAGACCATGTCAAAGAGCTGCAAGGAACCGACCATCGAGAGGAAACCCCAGGTGCGCAGGGTTGGCCCCAGCAATGGGATGGTGATTTTGCGTTGGATTTGCCACCATGAGGCTCCATCAATTTGCGCAGCCTCATAGAGTTCATCCGGCACCCCTTGCAGTCCAGCAAGGAACAGAATCACCGCGAGACCTAGATATTTCCAGGTCAACACGATGAGCACAGTCCACAGCGCCAGGTCTGGCGTACCTAGCCAACCTTGCGCAGGACCCTGAATGCCGAGTTTAGCCAATACGGTATCGATCAACCCGTACTGTGGCTGCAAGAGCTGGAACCATACGACGCCGGCGATTACTTCGGACAATACGTAAGGTACGAAGATGATGGTGCGCAGCAACCCTTGAATCTTCATCTTGCGGTTGAGCAACAACGCGATCGCCAACCCCAGCGGCAGCTGGATGATGATCGATCCGGCAATGATGACCAGGTTATGCACTAAAGCGTCGGTGAAGACCTCGTTTTGTAGCACCCTGACGTAGTTCTGCAGGCCGACGAAGTCTACAAGCGGTCCGAATCCTTTCCAGTTATAGACGGAGAACCGCACCGCTTGAATGATCGGCACCAACATAAACATCGCGATGAGCAACAACGCTGGAGTGACGAAGAACAGGATCTCCAGGTTTTTTCGCTTATCCGCCGGCGCGCGTAGTTTTCGTTTTGGCGATCGGCTCCCACGCTCGGCCGCGGTGTTCCGCGGCCGAGCTTCGGCAGCCGTGCTCTGCCTGGCCGGTACGGTGGCAGAAACGACTTTGACCCCTTCTGTCACCGAGAATCACTTCTCCATATTTGCGGCGTCTTGGCTCTTAGCGACGATGTCTGCTGGTGAGGACTGTCCGGCAAAGAGCAACGCGATTTCGTCATTCATCGCTCCACCAACGGAGGCGCCGAAAGCGGTGTCGAAGTACAGCTGAACGTAAGGGGATTCATCGCGGGCCTTGAGCAGCGAGGCGAGGGCCGGGTCTGCCACTGAGTCATTGGCCGCCGGGTTAGTAGGCAGTCCCATATCTAGCTTCGCGAAGCCTTGCTGCACGCTATCGGAGAGCAGGTACTTGACGAAGTCGACTGCTTCGTCCGGAGCGTCTTGCGAAACACCCCATGCGTCGCCGCCGCCGAGCTGTGCATCCTGCGCTCCGGCACCGCCGTCAATTGTTGGGAATGGGAACCATCCGGTGTCATCACCCAGACCTTTACCGTCTTCGGTGAGTCCCTGCATAATGCCCGGTTCCCAGTGGCCCGCCAATTCCATGGCTACTCGTTCGGTAGCTAGCAGGCCTGAGGCTGAGGTTGGGCCGGACTGTGCCGGAGTGGAAAGGAATCCGGGATTAAATGGCTCTGAATCAATGACCTTTTTGACATCTTCGCCGGCCTTGACGAAGCACTGGTCATCAAATTCCAGGTTCTTGACCGAGGCGTTGAGTACCTCTTGGGAGCATTCACGAAGTACCGAGTAGTACCAGTAGTGGGCGGCCGGCCACTTATCTCCCGCACCGACCGATACCGGATCAATTCCCGCTGCTTTCAGCTTTTTGACCGCGTCCATCCATTCATCCATGGTCTGTGGTGGGTTAGAAATTCCCGCTTCTTTGAACAGTGCCTTGTTGTACCAGAATCCGGCCAGGCCCACCGAGTATGGCAGCGCGTAGGTTTTCCCGTCGACCTGCCAGCCGGCAATGTTTCCACCAATCATGGAAATCTCGTCCGTGGCCAGCTCGCTGAGGTCACGGGTTAGGCCTGCTTCAACGTGGCCCGCCAGCTCACCGCCGCCGCGTTCCATGTAGACGTCCGGAGCATCACCACTTTGGAATGCCGCATCGAGCTTGGTGAGCATGTCTTCGTGCTGCATCGCGCTGACCTCGACGGTTACTCCCTCATGGGCGGCTTCGAAATCGTCGGCTACCTTCTCGTAGTAGGCCTTGCCTTCACCATTATTGGAGTTGTGCCACCAGGTGATGGTCTTGTCTTCACCGGCAGCAGCGGCGTCGTTGGTTCCCCCTCCGCCCGAACAACCGCTGGCCAACAGTGCGGTGCTGGCGAGCAACGCAAGAATTCCTAATCCTCTTTTTCCAAGATCCATAGTGGACTCCTCAAGTGTGTTGGGCGACCCGCTCCATGCGGTGTCGGACGGTCTGGCTCACCCAAGAATGTCACCGTGACGCAAGTCATGTCAATCGTTTTCGATAACGTTTTCGAAAACGATGTCGAAATATAAGTTTTTATAACTCCAGACCGAGTTTCCTAGTGGGAATCGCGCCTTAGCGTGAGGTAGCGTAGGCCGAGTGATAACCCCATCGGCTGAAGTCTCCGGCATCCCTGAACAATCGCCTGGCTCTGCCCTGTCTCAAAGTACAACGAACCGCGTGACCATTAATGATGTTGCGCAGGCGGCCGGGGTCTCTGTCTCCACCGTGTCTAAAGTAGTCAACGCACGTTATGGCGTAGCACCGAGCACCATGGAGCGTGTTCTGCAGGTCATTGCCGAGCTGGGCTATGAAACTTCTCTTGTTGCTTCGTCTTTGCGCAGCAGTCGAACTAACATCATCGGGATCTTGGTCGCCGAATTTGAGCCATTCGCATTGGAATTACTCAACGGAATTTCGGCAACACTTCGCGGCACCCAGTACGACCTCATGGCCTACGCTGGCAACCTCGCTCCGGGCGGCCGAGCCGGCTGGGAACACCGCTCACTATCCCGACTCGGCGGGACGCTCATCGACGGCGCCATTATCGTCACGCCCACCGTCGAGATCCCACATAGTTCGGTTCCGGTGATCGCTATTGACCCACACGCCGGCACGAGTGGTCCGGCGGCCATCGATGTAGATAACTTCGGCGGAGCCAAAACTGCGACCGAGCATCTGATCTCCCTTGGACACCGGCGCATTGGTCATATCAAGGGACGTTCAGACCTTAAATCTGCACACTTGCGCGAGTCCGGATACCGCCAAGCACTACAGGATGCGGGAATATCCTATGACCCACAACTGGTCCATGACGGCGACTATCAACGAGATCTGGCGGCAATAGCCGCCACCGATTTATTGACGCTTCCGCAACCGCCCACCGCAATCTTTGCCGCCAATGACCTCTCGGCACTTTCGGCTATTGAAACGGCCAAAAGCCTGGGACTAAATGTTCCCAATGATTTATCGGTCATCGGTTTTGACGACATTCCCGAGGCAGCCCAATCAAAGCCCACACTGAGCACGGTACGTCAGCCTATGCATGAGATGGGAGCCACCGCGGTGACCCTACTGTTGAGCATGTTGGCCGGCGAAGAAGTCACGCAACCAGCGCAGATGCCCGCATCCCTGATCCCACGCGAGTCGACGGCCACTGCGCCACAACCCTAAACTCGATATTAAACGTCTGGCCTCGTCCTAAGCTGGTGAACTTCGGACGAGGCCAGATGATTAGTAGGCTCTAGAGCCCCAACTCGGTCTTCCCATAGGCGAACAGGTAAGGCACGCCAGCTTCGGCTTCGATACGTTCTTTCGCGCCGGTGTCACGGTCAACGATTACCGCGACGGCAATGACGTTTCCGCCGGCTTTGCGTACACCCTCAACGGCGGTCAATGCGGATCCGCCGGTGGTTGAAGTATCTTCCAGCACGATCACGTCCTGACCATCAACGCTGGGACCTTCAACCTGACGGCCCATGCCGTAGGACTTCTGTGCCTTGCGCACCACGAACGCGTCGAGTTTACGTCCCTGATTGCGTGCGGTATGCATGATGGCGGTTCCTACCGGATCCGCTCCCATGGTCAAGCCACCGACGTTGGTGAATTCAAGCTTTGCCTCGTCGAGCAGGTCTAACATCACCTCGCCAATCAGCCCGGAAGCTTCCTGTTGCAAGGAGACCCGACGCAGATCGATGTAGTAGTCCGCTTCCTTCCCGGAAGACAGAGTCACCTTGCCACGTACGATGGCAAGTTCTTGGATCAGTTCTTTTAGTCGCTCACGGGCGCTGGTTTCGCTCATGGACATAATTCTAGTCGCCTGCGCATGCCGGGCGTCGCAATCGACATCCCATGTGACGCTTCCTCCAGCACACTATCCTCAGCCGTCCCCGCGTGATGGGTCGCCGCGGCATAGCTGAGTCATCTCGGCGCTTTTTCTAACGCCAGACCTAGACACAGGCTGATTTCGGTGAACCGTAATTGAGTTGGCGTAACTGAGTAAAAATAGCCCCTAGCCCCAGCGGGAACTCCCGGATAAGGTGGGATCATGAACGCGACTCGCCCCTTGGGTTTCTGGTTGAAATTGGTAGATTCGCTGATTGACGAGCAGTTTGCAGCGACCTTAGAAGAACACGGCGTCACCCGCCGACAGTGGCAGGTGCTAAACCTGTTGGAGCAAAACCCGGCGTCTGAAGCCAAACTTATTTCTGGCCTTTCTCCGTTTTTTGCCTCGCCGGATGAGCCTCAAAACGTCACCGAGCATTTGGCAGAATTGGTTGAATCCGGCTGGATTTCACACCTAGACAGTGAATACACAATTACCGAACGCGGTCACGTTTCACTGGTGAAGCTCAGCGAACTAGTGGACCGGATCCGCTCACAGTTCGGTGAAGGACTAACCGAAGAGGAATATGCCACGACCGTGAGCTCGCTGGAGCAGATGGCGCGGAACTTTGGCTGGAGCGACGCCGAAACCGATTAATGGTGAATCGCCAAATGTTGAATACAGATTAACTTTCTGTTCCGACTCCGATTAAAAGCCCAAGCTCCTTGTTCTCTTGCCTAGGATGGTAGGCATGCGTGAACTGCAAGCAGAGATCATTGAAGAACTAGGCGTCATGCCTGAAATCATTCCTACACAGGAGATCACCCGCCGTGTGGGATTCCTGAAGGACTATCTAGCCGCGACGCGGGCCAAGGGCTTCGTACTGGGTATTTCTGGGGGAATCGATTCCACCCTGGCTGGTCGCTTGGCGCAATTAGCCGTCCAGGAAATTCGTGAGGCCGGCGGAGAAGCACGCTTTATTGCGGTTCGGTTGCCTCATGGGGTGCAAAGCGATGCCGATGATGCGATGAAAGCTATGGCTTTTGTCGCCGCGGATGAAGAATTTGAAGTCAACATCGAAAAGCCGGTCAGTGCCTTGGATGTGGCATTAGACGATGCCGGGCACCCTCGCCTGACCGATTTCAATCGGGGTAACGCCAAGGCCCGGATGCGCATGATTGTCCAGTATGCCTTAGCCGGCGACCGCCGCTTCTTGGTGCTCGGAACCGACCATGCCGCCGAATCCGTGACCGGATTTTTCACTAAATTTGGTGATGGTGGAGCAGACTTGCTGCCGCTAGCCGGGCTAAACAAACGTCAAAATCAGGCATTGTTGCGTCAGTTGGACGCTCCCGAATTGCTCTGGGCTAAGGAGCCAACGGCTGACCTATTAGGTGGGCAACCTTTACGTAGTGATGAAGACGAGCTCGGGCTGACGTACGCCAATATTGACGACTATCTTGAAGGTCGGGAGGTAGATTCCGCGGTGGCCGAAGTCATCGAGTCCCGTTTCCTGGGTTCGCGCCACAAACGCGCCGTTCCAGCTACCTACCGCGATACCTGGTGGCAGTCTTAGCCGGTTACAGTCCGCTGGTGATAGCTCGCAACGCCTGAATATGCTCGGTGAGGCTGGAACGCCCGTGCGCAGAAAGTTTAACCCAAGTGCGCGGGCGTTTACCGACAAAACCTTTGCGGACTTTGAGGTAACTTTTTTCTTCAAGGCCCGTGATATGCCGGGAAAGGGCCGAGTCGGAGACTCCGAGAGTCTCCCGCAGAGTCTTAAAATCGATTTCTTCTACTCCCTGCAGTGCAGCCATCAAGGACAGTCGCACAGGGTTAGTGAAGTCATCGTTCATCTGGGTGCGTGGGTGCTCGCTCATCGTTTCATCATCCAAACACCGCCGAGAAGCAACGGCAGCGCCACCGCCAGTCCGAGCAATACGACCAGAAATGCAGCCATCGGCGTGGTGATCAGGGTAAGCGTCACTGCGTAAATACCGAGGCTGGCAAAGAGGCTTAGCAAGTATGCCTTACTCATTCCGCGAGGAAGCACACTACGGACCTTGAGATAGCCAAAGCTCAAAGCGAAGATTGCCAGTATGGCCGCTCCGACAAGTATAAAAAATGCGGTCAGGCTACGTTCCGGGTGATACACGTGAAGCAACCCGTGCAGCACGCCGAGCACTAGCCCGAGGGATACACAAAGCATTCCTAATTGCTTGGCACCTCGTTTGGCCACCGGGGTCATCTCACGTTGCGCATTTTCGAAAGCGGCTAGTTGTTCCGCCGCGCTGAGTTCTGGTTCGCGGTTCATGCCAGAGCCTTACGATTTTGCTTCTGCTGCTGAACGTAGGCGCTAATTGAAGCTCCAATGGCTGCGAACCCTGACATTCCCGCAATAGCCAACGCCGGAGCTTCAGTGGCCATTCCGGACACTGCCATGAACAGGCATCCGAGGGTCATGACGGACCATAGTGCGACGAACCAAAATTTCTTTGAAACAAACATTGTCTTCTCCGTTGTTGGTGGGGCTTGTGTTCTAAGACTAACAAGTACTTTCCATATTGGAAAGTACTTTCACGAAAATCTTTCTAAAGCCCCACCAACTAGCCAAGCCAGCACCACATTTATGGGTTAGACGAAGGCGCTCACCCCGGTCAACGCTCGTCCGACAATCAATGAATTGATCTCGTAAGTTCCTTCGTAGGTATGGATAATTTCAACATCGCAGAAGACTTTAGCCATCTCATAGTCGGTCACAACGCCGTTGCCGCCCAGCAATGCCCGTCCCAGGGAAGCCGACCGTCGAGCCAGCCGCGTAGCAGTCGACTTCGCCAACGCGGCATCAACCGTTTCTAGCTCACCGCGTTCTTGCTTGCGCGCAACATCCACCATCATCGACAGGCAAGCCGTAGCGTTGCCCGCTATCTCGGCCAAAGGTTCTTGCACCAGTTGAAAAGCAGCAATGGGTTGCCCGAATTGCTGACGTTCCTTCGCGTAGGCGGTACAAATATCCAAAGTTGCTAACATCGCTCCGACCGCTTGCCACCCGACCCATGCACGGGATTGCATTAGCAAGGCGTTAGCCGAGGCGAAGTCGACAGCACCAGGAAGCTTGTTTTCTAAAGGAACCCGTACGTTATCCATGACAATGTCGGCATTCTGCATAATGCGCAGGCCAATCTTGTTCTCAATTTTTGTAGCGCTATAACCGGGACGGTCACTCTCTACGAGAAATGCCCCAACCGCACCACTGTCAGGGCATTTTGCCCAGATTAACGCGAAATCGGCAAGAGTTCCCATGCCGATCCAACGCTTGGCGCCGTTGAGCACATACTCCTCACCTTCACGGGTCACCGTGGTGTGAATGCCACCGGCGATATCCGAGCCATGGTCAGGCTCGGTCAAGGCGAAGGCGCCAAAAGCTTGAAATTTGGTAAGTTTCGGGAGCCAGAGTTCACGTTGTTCGGCAGATCCGAGAGCGTCGATCATACCCACCACCAGCTCGTTGTGAATACCAACAATCGATGACAGTGAAACGTCTGCACGCGCGATTTCCGCATGAAGCAGCCCGCGCAAAAGATGCGAGGAGCCGTCTAGCTGGAGCCCGGCTAGCCCTTGACCAGCTAACCCTTGGACAAGTTCTGCAGGAAATTCCTCGCGATTCCAGAATTCAATCGACTGCCGGCGAATATGTTCCTGTAGGAATTCACGCACCTGATCTAGTCGTTTTTGATCGGCCTCGTGTAGTTGGTGTGCCACACCCAATAGGTCCATCAGTTTTCTCCTTCCAAACCCTTGGAAGTCCAAGTATATTGTTGGACTAAGACTTCTTCAGGGGGTAAATGTTGAATTCTCCGTTGCCACGCGACCCAATTGCCGAGGCCCGAGAACAGTGGGTTTCCCATGGCTGGGCTTCCGAAGCTGATGCCATGGCGGCGATCACCGCGGTAATGCGCACCGCGTCGATCTATTTGCAGCGAGCCGATGCGATCCTCAAACCGCATGGGCTCACCTTTGCGCGCTTTGAGGTTCTTGCCTTACTTGGGTTTTCCAAGCGTGGTTCGCTTCCCATGAGTCGCGCCAGCGAACTACTTCAGGTTCATGCAACTAGCCTGACCAATTCCGTAGATCGCCTTGAAGCCACCGGCTTAGTGCAACGCATTGCACATCCCACCGATGGGCGAACCCGGCTTTTAGAGCTAAACCCTCAAGGCTTAGAAGTGCTCAACGCAGCACGGGAGGACCTTAACAAGATGCTCTTCGCCCAAAGCAACTTGGCCCCTAAAGACGCGACGGAACTTTTCGAAATTCTCTCGCGCTTCCGTCGCGCCTCCTGTGATTTTTTATAATGACCCGTCGCGGATCGCATTGATAACACCCGAGAAATCCGTGCCAGCATTGCCCTCGTCACTGAATTTCCGGTAGAGGGCCGCCGCGAGGCTCCCGAGTTTGGCATCGGTCTGAGTATTATCTAAAGCGCTGGATGCTAACCCAAGATCCTTGGCCATCAAGGCTGCGGCAAACCCTGGCTGATAGTCACGATTAGCCGGCGATGTGGGGACTGGCCCCGGTACCGGGCAGTTGGTAGTTACTGCCCAGCATTGCCCCGAGGCCGAGGAGATCACGTCATACAAGGCTTGATGCTCCAGCCCCAAGCGCTCACCTAGGACAAAGGCCTCCGCGGCGCCGATCATGGAAATCCCTAAGAGCATGTTGTTGCAGACCTTGGCAGCTTGACCTGCTCCATGCCCGCCGCAGTGCACGATTTTTTTGCCCATTACTTCAAGCACCGGGTTAATCTGCGCCAAATCTGACTGATCCGCACCAAGCATGAAAGTCAGACTTCCCGCTTCGGCGCCAACAACTCCCCCGGATACCGGTGCATCCGCACTGCGGTGACCGGCGTCCACCGCGAGCTGCGCCGCTTCCCGGGCTTGGGCTACGTCGATGGTGGAGCATTCCAAGAACAGCGTATTGTCCTTGGCCGTTTCCAGCAGGTACCCCCGGTAAGCATCTAATACATGCTGACCGGTAGGGAACATGGTGAGCACTATATCTACGTCCTGCGCGGCATCGGCGCCAGCCGACACGGTTTCTATGCCAGCAGCTTGGGCTGCCTCAAGCGCGGCCGGGACAACATCAAAAGCTTTTAATCGATAGCCTGCGCGATGCAAATTGATCGCCATAGGTAGGCCCATATGGCCTAGTCCTAGAAATCCAATGACTGGCTTCTCGCTCATTTTCCGCTCTTCTCTCGTATCCCCTGCTCCAACAGTGCAAAATTCAGTTCTGCTCCCGGCAACGGAGCAAAGTGGCGAGCCGTGCGCTGCGCCGAAGTCAGATCTCCCACCTGCTCACGCCACTGTGGGTTGCGGTCCTTATCGATCACCGCCGCGCGGATTCCTTCAGCGAAGTCAGGATCATCTAGGCGGTTGACGGCTGCCCTAAATTCTCGGCGCAGGTCTTCGCGCAGGTCATCTCCGGCACTAGATAACAGTTGATCAACGAGCCGAACCGAGCTCGGACAGGCAGCACGAAGCGCCTTGGCCGCAATTTGGCTCTGCGACTGATCGCTCGCATTTAGCGCCGCGAGAATCCCGGGGATGCTCGGCTCGGCGAAGGCCTCTACCCACTGACCATCGAGCATGCCTGGTTCTGGCTCGGACTTATATCGAGCAATAACTTCCTCGACTTCTGCGGCCTCTAGCTCCGTCAAGAGCTGGGCCAAATTTTCTTGGGGTACATAGGTGTCGGCCAGACCTAGAGCTATCGTATCCGCAGCCTGAAATTTCAATCCCGTCAGCGCTGCAAGACGCCCTGCGGCCTTGTCACCCTGAGCAAGCAGGTGGGTACCTCCGACATCGGGGAAAAATCCGATTTCCACCTCAGGCATACCGCAACGACTTGTTTCGGTCACGATGCGGTGACTACCGTGAGCCGACACTCCGATGCCCCCACCGAGCACAATCCCGTCCATCAGCGCCACGAATGGCTTGGGATACTCATCTATGAGCACGTTGAGCTGATATTCAATACGCCAGAACTCTTCGGTGGACCCGTCGCGGTTCAAAATATCGCGGTAAATGGCCACGATGTCTCCACCGGCACACAAGCCTCGTTCCCCTGCCCCGGTGATCGCTACATGGTGCACCTGCGGGTCTTCACGCCACGCAAGCAGGGCATGAAGCATCTCCCGGCACATCTGTGTGGTCAGTGCGTTAAGCGCGGCTGGCCGGTTCAGAGTAATGAGTCCCAAATGTCCCCGGCGTTCGGTCAGAATGTCGGTCAAAATACCCACCCCTCGGTGATCGCTGTCACAGTTCAATCTCGAATATACTCGGACTTCCAAGTAAATTGAAGTGGCGCATGACAGCAAACTTGATAGGTTGAACTAGTGAAGATTGCAACCTGGAATGTGAACTCCCTGCGGGCCCGGGCTGACCGCGTCGAAGACTGGCTGCGCCGATCCGACGTTGATGTCCTGGCAATTCAGGAAACGAAATGTAAAGACGATAACTTCCCCTGGGAACTTTTCGAGAATAACGATTACGAGGTGGCGCATTTTGGCGTCAACCAGTGGAATGGCGTAGCCATTGCCTCCCGCGTTGGACTTGACGACGTGCAACGCACCTTTCCCAACCAGCCCGAGTTTGGTAAAGGTGGGAAAGATCCTATCCAGGAGCCGCGAGCCATTGCGGCCACTTGCGGCGGGGTCCGCGTTTGGAGCTTGTACGTACCCAACGGACGCGCTTTAGATGACGAACATATGGGCTATAAGCTCAACTGGCTCGAAGGCCTGAAGGAAAATTCCGCTCAGTGGCTCGACGCCGACCCGAAAGCTCAAATCGCGTTGCTCGGTGACTGGAATATTGCACCTAAGGATGAAGATGTCTGGGACATCCAATTTTTCTTGGACAACCAGCTAACCCACGTCTCTGCCCCCGAGCGAGCAGCTTTCACTACTTTTGAAAATGCTGGTTTTTCAGATGTGGTGCGACCGTATACCGAAGGTGAATACACCTACTGGGATTACACGCAGCTGCGCTTCCCGAAGGGTGAGGGCATGCGTATCGACTTCGCACTGACCTCTCCCGCGCTGACTGAGCGCGTAGTGGGCGCAACTATCGACCGCGAAGAACGCAAGGGTAAGGGCGCCAGTGACCACGCACCAGTCATTGTGGAGTTGAACGACTAACAATGACAAAAAAATTGATTGGGCCCCTCGAAGAACTTACAGCCGCCACCGCACATCTGCGCGTCTACGAGCCTTTGGATACCTTCGAAGATTGGGCCCAATCAATTATTCTTCGCAACGGACAACGCAGTGCGAGTCATTGGGATAATTACGAAAATCAGAACCTCTGGGAGCGCACGTTACGAGACGTCTCAGACCCGTTCCCGCATAACGAGATTGAGCATTTCCGTTCGCTAAAGGTTCTTGATTATGAGGGCAACGAGCACACTCGCTACTGCCCTGGACAGCTAAAGGCGCGTAGCCTTTTAGCAGCAGAACAAGCCGAGGAAGCGATCCGGTCCGAAGTCTTCGATCTTCTTGTACCGCCGGCGGCGCGCAGCGCCAATGCCGAGCGAGTGACTCCAGAGCAACTTGCAGCAGACCTGACGCATTTACATACCCGCACTTCAACGTGGGGAATCCCGCTGAGCTGGTTTGCGCTCTTCCGCGAAGATGATGAGTTCGAGCAGATCCATCAAGATGACCGCCTCATGACGGTGCGCCTCATCGTACCTTTTGAGCAGGCTGTAGAACGCCTTGCCTGGGCAGTCCAGACACTAGTGACCTATGCTCCGCAGGCTCCGCTATTTGAAGAGCTAGGGGCTCTAGGAAGCTGGCTAGAATCCTTCGATAGGCGTTCCGTCATCGAGCTAGATTATGGATTACTTGCTGAAATTGTGTGGCCAGACGAGTCGGCCAATGATTTGATGCACGGAATCCAGGCCATCGAGGATGGTGACTTCTCCACTGCGGCAGCCGCTTACCGCCGGCTGACTAATCGCTGGCTAGGCCCTCGTCACTTGGGACGGGCTAACTAAAAGCTCGATACCCAACACCGCAACACCAACCATGGCGGGTAGAGAAGATCTTTAAAGTAAAAAGCTCCGGAAAACCGGAGCTTTTTTTGTTGGCGACCCTGACGGGACTTGAACCCGCGACCTCCGCCGTGACAGGGCGGCGCGCTAACCAACTGCGCTACAGGGCCTTGCTTTCGCAAGCCAATGAATTTCTTCATCTGACAACCAACAAGTTGGTTGTTTGTACCCCCAACGGGATTCGAACCCGTGCCGCTGCCGTGAAAGGGCAGTGTCCTAGGCCGCTAGACGATGGGGGCCTATATCTGCTTCGGTTTCTTGCGTCTCCGTAGCGGACTTCAACAACTATACGTGGCCTTTTTACCTTTTGCAAAATCGGCCTTTGCGGCAATTTTTTCAAGCTCAAAGCGACGCTGAACAGTAGGGTTGAAATATGAATTTGGAGATGAGTGACGACGAGTTTGACGACCTAGTCCAGTCGGCTGTCGACAGCATTCCGCAGAGCGCTATCGACATGATGGACAACGTCATTTTCTTTATCGAAGACGAATACGAGCCACTCCCTGGAGAACCAAAAAACACCGAGATTCTGGGCTTATACGAGGGTGTTGCACTCACTGAACGTGATCTCGGTTGGGCATCAGGCGCCCTGCCAGACCGGATTACAATTTTCAAAAACCCGACTCTAAGAGCCTGCGAAACACGAGAAGATGTCATCCGTGAAGTGCGCGTTACAGTCATGCATGAGGTGGCGCACCACTTCGGAATCGACGACGATAAATTGCACGATTTGGGCTGGGGATAGCAAAATTTCGTAAAAACTTATATTGAGATGTGCGTCACGAATTTTGCTCAAAATGGTGCAAAACTTGTCTTGCCAGCGCTTCTCATATTGTTGACCTCGGCGCCGCGGGTGGGAAAACCGACCTCTGTCGGTGTTTCAGGGCCGGCATGCCGATATTTTATTTATCTGCGACTGAAGCGAATCGCACCATGGATGCGCTGCATGCACATGCTTAGTCCGCGACGGGCAAAGCTTCGCCCTGACGAAGCCGACTTCCCGCTCAGTGATCATTACTTTCTGGTTCCATCACCTTTAGCCGTTGGGCGCGCTGAGCATCATGGCCAAACACGCTCAATTGGCACTTTCCTAAGCCAAGAACGTTTTAGCCTGCCTATACCTACATAAGGACGCAATAACAGCGCATTTCAGCCCTCATCTTGCTTAGTCGCGCGACAAAGTAACGAACGTGGACCCAGTTCCAACATTTTTGCGTTGCCGCACAGTCAAGATAACGAATCAAACGTGATCAAGCTTGGCACTTATAGGACTTTTACTTCCCGCCAAAAACCCTAAAACCATACCTTATTAAGCCACCTTCGTCCATATCACTCCGTAATTAGGGGCAGAAATCCCATCGATGTAATTCTTGTGACTGGTGTGACTAGTGTTGCCAAGCACCTCTTTTTTGGCCTAGTGTGCTATTTGGGACCTTGACCAAATTGCAACATTTCGATCTCGAAAAATTACGATTGGTCCTTTTCCCAACTGTCATCACCTGAATCTAGTGAGGAACGATATGGCGAACCGCCACTCGCTCGGCGTTGCCGCGTGCACCCTGGCCCTAGCAGTCTCATGTCTTGCTGGCGCCGTCCCGGCATCTGCCGCACCGTCGGCGAAGTTTCCCACGGCTATTTCGGTCGCCGCTGCACCGTCAAACACCTCTTTGCCCTCAGCGGCAGAGGTAGCGGCTGCCAAGTCGGACAAGAACGCCACTAACAACATGATTGCCCGCCTCGAAGCATCGCTTGTCTCAAGCCGTGCTGATCTACAGCGTGTTGAGACCGCCGCTCTAGAAGCACAGGAATCGTTGCTGACTGCCGGGCAGGAACGCGATTTGCGTTCAGCCGAGGCTGACAAAGCAGTTGAGCAGGTCAAATATGCGAAGCAGTACCTAGCCCAGAGTCGCAATGACCTTGGCGCTATCGCTTCGGATATGTACCGCAACGGTGCCAGCAACTCCAGCATTGGCATCCTGCTACAGGATGATGAATCAAACGACATCTTCTACAAGGCCGCCACCATGAGCGCCTTGAGCGAGAATCGCTCCCAGACGGTCAACACGGCCTCTGAAGCCGAAGCCCTCGTCACTGCTTGGGAAGAGTACGCAGACACCGCTCAGAAGGCCGCTAAGGCTGCTGCAGCGAACTATGACGAGGCTGCGACTACCGCTACCTCCACTCTGAACACCTACGAATCGTCGATCACTCCTCAGAAGGAACTTCGCGACGAACTTATTGGTCATCTTTCGGTCCTCAAGGAAAAAGAAGAAGCAGTAGTTCGTAAGCAGATCGCCGAGCAAGAAGAAAAAGCTCAGGAAGCGGCCCTGAAGGAAGTCATCGAGACTCCGCAGGCCGATGAGCCGGTCTCGAAAGATGACTTGGCCACTGCGCAACCACTTGCTGTAGAAACTCCCCAGGAATTCGAAGCTCTTGATTCCGAAGATGGCGACAACTCAAAGCTAAGAACTTTAACTCCAAAGGTGATCGAGCTCGAGAAGAACGAGCCGAAGGAAACTGAGAAGCCAAAGGAAACCGAGGCTCCAAAGGAAACTGAAAAGCCTAAGGAAACCCAGGCCCCAAAGGAAACCCAGAAGCCAAAGGAAACCGAGAAGCCGAAGGAAACTCAGGCTCCAAAGGAAACCGAAAAGCCAAAGGAAACCCAGGCTCCAAAGGAAACTCAGAAGCCAAAGGCTAAACCCAAGCCTAAGGAAACCGAGAAGCCAAAGGTCATGCCACAGGCTCCTGAAAAGCCAAAGGTTATCGAAGCTCCGAAGCCAGAACCTAAGAAGGTTCAGCCAAAGGCCCCCGAAAAGCCCAAGGTGACTCCGAAGCCAAAGCCTGAACCTGAGGTGAAGAAAGAAGAGCCTAAGCAGGAGACCAATAACAGCAACTATTCTGCTGCGATCTCTTGGGCCTTGAAAACCGCTGCTGATCCGAGCAAGGGTTACGTCTACGGCGCCAACGGACCAAATGTTTTTGACTGCTCCAGCTTCTCCAAGAAGGCGTTCGCCCAATCTGGCATCAACCTTCCACGTAGTTCCAGCCAGCAGTACGCGAGTGCTCCTCAGTATGTCTCGCTGAACGAGCTACGCCCGGGTGACTTGGTGTTCTCGTCCTCTAATGGTGGCGCTTCGTTCTACCACGTGGCTATCTACATCGGTAACGGCCAAGTAGTTCACGCTCGTAACCCAGGTGCCGGTATCTCGACGACCCCACTGAGCTGGGTCAACAACCTACATTCGAAGGCAGCACGCTACTAAGCCCGCTCACCTCCGAAAAAATGCTTCCGTAGTCTGCTGACTGCGGAAGCATTTTTCTTGTCCGTTGCTAGTTAACTAGCCAACGAGCTATTGATCCATGGCAAGAAGTTGGCCCGGAAAGATTTCTCTTTCCGGGCCAACAAGGTTTTTATTCGGCGTTAGTGTCGAAATTCTTTCGGTCAGCCAAACGAGGGTCATCACTGTCTGGTACCACCATGACCGGCCCCTTCGAATGGTGCAATACTCCCTGGCTGGTAGAGCCAAGCAACATACCGGCGAAGCCACCTCGACCACGCGAGCCCGTTACGGTAAGTACCGCATGCTCAGATTCGCGGATCAATACCTCCACCGGAGGTCCTGAAATCACATCAGTTTCCACTTCAACATTCGGATAGTGCGACTTAATCCAACGCTCGCCCACGTCCATTTGGTAGCGGACATCTTCAAGTACCGCTTCTTGATCAACGGTGGCTGGCATCCAGGCCAACGCCGCGGAGACCGGAGAAACAGCGCAAACCACACGAAGTTTGAGGTTTCGTGCTTGCGCCGCATCGGCTGCGGCTAGTACGGCAGACCTGGCTCGTTCCGATCCGTCAACACCAACAACAATGGTCTGGCGTTCCGGAGCGTCTTCCTGAGCCTGTTCCTGCTCTTTAGCCATAGACAACGGCACAACAACCGTTGGGCATTTGGCGTGCGCTGGCAATGCGGACGAAACCGACCCCAATAGCCGGCCCACGAAACCGCCACGGCCACGCGTTCCAACTACTACCAGTTCGGCATCTGCACTGAGGTCCAGCAGAACACCGGACGGGTCTCCAGACTCAATGTAGGTGCGGATCGTAGCTTCGCTACCTTCAAGTTCTGCGCGTGCCTGACGCACGATGTCCTCGGCGCCTCCACGGATTAAATCATCATCCAAAGTTGAATAACCTGCGTCCATGGACGAGGCAGCAAAAACTGGAATTGTGTAGGCGGATACGATATTTAACACGCTGCCCCGGCGAACCGCTTCGCGTTCGGCCCACCGCAAAGCGCACTTGCTTTGCTGGGACCCGTCGGCACCGACGACAATACCTTCGATTTTTTCAGTTCCGACTGGTGCTTCGTCACTCATCAGACTCGCTCCTCATTGACCTGTGATGGCATTGGGTGTGACCCCTCTTACAACCAATGTACTTCCAATCTTGTCTCACAGTGTGAGTTGGGTCTAATGATTTCACGCTAAGCCTACTCAGCTGTGAGATCAGTATGATTCCATGCCCAAAACGTCATAGAATTTTTACCATGCCCTCCCCCACCAAAACTGTGACCGAGACATCCTTCCCGGCGCGCGTTGATCGATATTTCAAAATTTCGGAACGCCGCTCAACTTTTGCTACCGAAGTTCGAGGCGGCATCGCCACCTTCTTCGCGATGAGCTACATTGTTGTACTCAACCCGCTGGTGCTCTCCGGCGTCGACTCTTCCGGTGGTGAACTCGGGATCCAACGCGTAGCCGCGGTGACCGCCTTCGTTGCTGGCATCCTGACCATCCTGATGGGCATCTGGGCCAGGCACCCATTCGCCATGGCTACCGGACTGGGCGTCAACGCCTTCGTAGCGATCACGGTGACAACAAATCCGGAACTTACCTGGGCAGATGTCATGGGCCTGGTGGTAGTTGCCGGTATCGTCATGTTCTTGCTGGTCCTCACCGGCTTTAGAACGGCAGTATTCCGCGCCGTTCCTGCGGGACTAAAGACCGCCATCGTGGTCGGCATCGGTATGTTTATCGCACTCATCGGTCTGGTCAATGCGGGCTTCGTTCAGCGCATCCCAGATGCCGCAAACACCACCGTACCGGTGGGTCTAGGCTTTGATGGCAAGCTCATGGGCTGGCCAATCGTTGTCTTCGTCGTTGGTTTGCTGTTGACCATGGCGCTGGTAGTTCGCAAGGTTAAAGGTGCCATCCTCATCGGGATTGTTGCCGCCGCAGCACTAGCGAATATTTTCGAAGCGGTCTTCAACGTTGGCGACCAGGAGACGAACAGCTGGTCACTGGTTGTTCCTTCGCTTCCAAGCTGGACCCTGCCAGATCTGAGTCTCATCGGTCAGGTCCATCTCTTTGGTGCCTTCGACAAGTTGGGCGTCACCGCGGCGTCACTACTTGCCTTCGTGATCCTACTATCGATTTTCTTCGACGCCATGGGCACCATGGTGGGTCTAGCTTCCGAGGCCGGCGTAATGGACAAGGACGGCAACATCCCGAACGTCGACAAGGTTCTGCTTGTTGACGCCGCAGGCGCCATCGTCGGTGGTGGTACCTCGAGTTCTTCGGCGCAGATCTTCGTGGAGTCCGGCGCCGGTATCGGCGAAGGCGCACGTACCGGTCTAGCCTCCGTGGTGACCGGTCTGCTACTTATCGTGGCGATGTTCCTGACCCCGTTGATCCACCTTGTTCCTTTTGAAGCGGTCGCACCGGCGCTGGTAGTCGTAGGCTTCATGATGGTTTCGCAGGTCTCCAAGATTGACTGGAGCGACTGGGGTATTGCACTTCCAGCGTTTCTCACCTTCATCCTGATGCCATTCACCTTCTCTATTGCCAACGGCATTGGAGCGGGCTTCATCTCGTACGTCTTCATCCGCACAGCGCAGGGACGTGCGAAGGAGATCCACCCATTGATGTGGGCTGTCGCGGCAGCCTTCGTGCTCTTCTTTGGTATCGGACTGATCGAGAATGCCATCGGCATGTAAGTAAAAGTACGACTCATCGGCTCGGCTCGTTTCCACGAGCCGAGCCGATTTTTCTTTGCCCAAAGCATGTTCTTCGCTTACCGACCGAACCGCAAAGACTCAGCCTTCTCCCCATATTTCGAAGCCATTACCGTGAGTTGAAATTCAGCCATTTCTACGCCCGGTGAATCACACTGGGTAGCATGAGAAATATCCAGATGATCTGAACGTTGAAGGAAGAACATGTCTCAACACAACAAGTGGGTCGAAATCGCTGCGGGATTAAAGAACCAGAATATGCGCAAGGCACTGGGTTTGGTCCTAGCCGGAGAGGGAGCCAGACTCGGCAGCTCTACCCAGAGCCTCAAAGACCTACGTCGTTGGGCCAAGATTGGCTTGTTAGTTGATACAGACCAGGGTTGGACGCTCAATGAAGAGCTTTTGAATGACACCCTGGCGACTGCCTCAGCAACCAATACCCAGCGCACCGGAATACTGCGCTTTTTTACTGGCACCCGGCTAAACGCTTTACCTGCACGTCCTACAGCCCGCCATGAAGTAATGGTCCATATTCGAGACCAGGTTCTGACCGCCCAAGAATCCTTACGGGAAAATCAGCTCAATGAGCGCTTAGCGGTCATCCATGAGGATGTGGCCTTACTGCGTCGTTACATGGTGGACCATAATTTGGTTCAGCGCGACACGGACGGCACCGCTTACCGAATGCCAGTTAGTTAATTGGCGTGGCTCCCGCAGCAAATTTGGTAACCCCAGAACCGGCAACCAGTTGCGCTGGCAGCGGGGCAATTCGCAGGTTTCGTTCAAAGCTCGCGCCGAGTGTTAACGGCTCGTCGCTAGCTAGGAATACAATATTTCCGTAACGGCGGCCCTTGAGCATTGGCGCATCAGCAATCATGGCCACGTGGGAAAATACGGAAAGTAGCGTAGCAGCTTCTGCTCGCGCGCCGGCAAGGTCCGCAGAGTCACCGCAGTTCAATAAGTAAACTCCGCCTTGATCCAGTACCCGCTGAGCTTCCTGGGCGTACCCCACGGTAGTGAGCTCGCGCGGAGTAATGCTGCCTGCGAATACATCTCGGATAATGATGTCCCGACTGTCGTCACTGAGCGTGGGGAGCACCTGCCCGGCGTCACCCACACGTAGCCGGACCAAGGGTGCACGCGGGACGTCGAAACGAGTACGCACTAATTCGGCGAGTTTTGCATCTAGTTCAACAACAACCTGGCGCGCGTTCTCATAGGTCGCTGCAACCCAACGAGCCATTGAGCAGCCGCCGCCACCTAGGTGTAACACGCGAAGTTTACGCGTGCGGCCATCAAATTCTTCGGTGGGAAAACCAATGGTGAATACAGGTTCCATCCAACGCATGTATTCAAAATCCAGGTAGCCGGGGTCATCAAGATCAATATGCGAAGAAGGCACACCATTGACCTTCAGAATGTAACGGTTAGCGCCGTAAGGGTCAGGTTCAATTTCAGCAAGCCCGGTGGCGATCTCGTAGCTTCCGACCATAACATTACTTTCGGTCTTAGCCATGTTTACGTACCATCCGTTGCTCACGAAGACCTGCCCAAGATCCGACCAGCTCTTCGCTAGTGCCATCCGGAACAAAACCATGTTTGGTATAGAAGTTTATTGCTCGCGCATTTCCTTCCAGCACCCAGAGCAACGCGTCACGCCGTGACAGCACGGTGTCCATCAAATGGGCTGCCAGCCCGGTGCCGTAATACTCTTTGAGCACATAAAGTACGCCGAGTTCGATATCGACGCCGGTATCTTGGTCTTCTTCAATGGTGGGGGTTCCGCCGGCTAAGCCGACAATTTTTCCGTCCCCGGTTTCGGCAATCCAGAACTGCGCTCCCCCAGCCAAGCCACGTTCCCACCATGCAAGCTGCTGGTCCAGTTGACTTTCATGGTGAGCAAAAAATCCTTCGTCACGGAAGGACGAGTAGGCTTCACGCCAAGCTTGCAACTTCATTTCAAGAGCTGCCCGGAGATCTTGTTCCTGGGCCAGACGGATTCGATATTCGTTCAAAAGTGACACACTCCTACATTACGTCAGCATCAGGTTCTGCGTCGCGAGGCACCACTGCCCTCCTACTTAAGGACTATTGCTACGGCGGATGGAATTTGGAAAACTAAGTAGATAGTTATTTAAACGTCCGAACCGAAGGGAAGGTCACGGGTGGATCGTAACGAGAAGTTCGCGACCTTCAGCGGCAGCGTCGTGACAGGTCTAACGCTGGTCTTCTGTTTATCCCCGACTTTCTGGATCATCTGTTTCGGTTCATTGCTACTAATCGTTAGTTTTAGCCTCTTAGCAAAATTTGAAGGGCTCTGGGGGCCAACCACTGCCAAACATTGGTTCTATATTCTGCCCATGGTGCTCGCCCCAACTCTGGGAGGGCTACTTCGCGAAACGAATTATGCACTGTGGCTCGGAGCTCTCGTGGCATTAGCCGGTGGTTTTGCAACGAATTTCCTCGTGCGCCGTTACCCTCCGTTTATGTCTCCACCTCAGGAGACGGAGACAGCAGAGACCGCAAACTCTATTTCGCGTTAGAACACTTAGCCGAGCTCAAATCCATCCCAATCACTTGGAACCATTGGTTTGTGACCCCGCGAAGAATCACGATATCCAAGATAATCACCGTTTGCTGCGCGCTCCCGACCGGCAGAATGATGAATCATGCCGTTTAGTCTTCAGAATCTTCAATTGCGCGCTCTAGACGCTGAATTTTTCCGTCAAGTTCACCGGTATATCCCGGGCGAATATCGGCCTTGAGCACCAGTGAAACCCGTGAACCATAGTTACTCACAGCCATTGTGGCAGCCTTAACGACAGCCATGACTTCATCCCATTCGCCTTCAAGCTCGGTAAACATTGAACTTGTACGGTTCGGCAACCCGGAGGCTCGAACGATTCGTACCGCTTCTGCTACGGCCTCATGAACCGAGGCATCGGGGTTGTCGGTGCTTGGGGCAACTGAAAAAGCTACAATCATGATTCCACTGTGCCACCGACGCCCACGCTTGTCAGCCTTTATGTTCTGTATGCGCAATATATTGTGGCTTAACTACAATGAGTTGCATGACCTATAGCGCACTGACTAGATACTTATCGTTGGGTGCGACTGCTAACCCAACACCGCCCGCAATCCGGGCAGAGGAACAAAACAGCGACTACGAATCAGCCATAGTTCAGGTAGAGAACCAATATTGGAGAATTCGTACCGCACGCATCACCCCGACCAAACCTGGAGCGTTCCTCGCCTGTTGGACACGCGACGTTGACGGTCGAACCGTACCGTTTAATGCGGGCGAGAAAATTGCAGGACTGTTGGTTTTTGTACAAGATGGGGAACGTTTCGGAGTCTTCAGGTTCACCCAAGAACATTTACGAGAGCTTGGAATCACTACCAGTGATTCCAGTCCCGGAAAACGTGGATTCCGGGTTTACCCAAGTTGGTGCACACAACTCAATCCGCAAGCACAACGCACTCAACGCGCCCAAAGTTCGGCCTTCAGCTCTTTAATTTAAGCGCCTCGGCGCGCCCAGCGGCGTCTACGCCGCTAATCCAGTGGCGCGTAGCGCTACCGCAGCCAGCGCTCCGACCAGCACCACGACTAAGTAGGGAGCTTTGAAGATCAAAGCAATCGTTGCTGCCGCCAACGCTCCGATCCGCGCGTCGATGATAAGTTCTTGTCCACTAGTTACCGCATTCATGGTGACCAGTGAAGCCAGCAACGCGACGGTGAGGGTTGCTGCCACATGGCTCATCAACGGGGAATCGAGTACCCGACGAGGCACAAAGTAGCCACTAATTTTCAGTGCAAAGGCCGCCGCGCAAGCGCCCAGAAGCCACCAGCTCAATTCGCTCATGTCTTCTCCTGATCTACCTGTTGCAGCTGCCCGTGTTCGGTAGCCGGCTTGGTGTGACGCCCGGTGAGCACCGCAAAAAGCACTGCGCAGCCAGCGGTGATCAGAATAGGTACGCCAGGAACCGTCAAGGGCACAGCGAACGCGGTGACAGTCGCCGCAGCACAAGCGACGACGATCGGTTGCGCGGATTTTAATCGTGGCCACAACAGTCCAAGGAACGCAGCTACCGCAGCCCCATCCAACCCCCAGGCCGCAGGATCTCCCATCCGTTCGCCAAGTAGCGCGCCCATGAGGGTAAAGAGGTTCCAGAGAACATAAACGCCAAGGCCCGCGGTCCAAAATCCACGATGGCGCTCACTGAGACTGGCTTGGCCTAAGCTCGTTGCGGTGGACTCGTCGATGGTCACCTGTGCCATGAAGGGAACCGCCCGAGGGCTAGGGCGAAGCGACTGCTTAATCTGCATTCCATAGACGGCGTTGCGCACCCCAAGCAGGGTTGCCGCGGAAAAGGCAGCCGAGGCTGCGCCGCCTCCGGAGAGCACCCCGATAAAAGCGAACTGCGAACCACCAGTGAACATTAACGCGCTCAAGGCCACCGTTTGCCACAAGTTAAGACCCGCGGCTATAGACAAAGCACCGAAGGAGATCCCGTAGAGTCCAGTCGCAAGCGCGATGGACAGACCCATTTTGGTAGCCGGCGTCAACCAATTACTCTTTGTGCTGGGCATCGTACCGCACCTTGTAAACACCACGTTTGACTCGTGCCTGGCCGATTTTTACTGCGTCTAACTGGTTCACGTGATTCACATGAGTGCCACCGCAGGCCTCGGAATTGATCCCCTCGATGGTGACCGTGCGGTGGCCATGCTCATCTATTTGAGTGCTGATTGACCCGCCGTGTGAGATCAGCTCGTCAACGCGTTGCTGTAACCAAGCTTCAGCTGCTGCCTTTTCGGTTTCATCATTAAGCGGCAAGTCGATACTGGCTGGATCAAAATCTAGGCGTGCTTGCCCGGGGAAGTGTGAGTGGCCACGGTGTTCCCATCCGCGATTTTCGCCGGCAAAGCCGATGATATGCCCGGCGGTATGTAAGGCGGCGTTGCTACGTCGCTGCGCTTCGTCGATAGCTGCGGTGACGACCTGCCCGTCGGTGAAGGTGGAAGTTGTGTAAAGAACAACCAGCCCGTCATCGGTGCGTCCAACGGTCACCGGCTGCTCATTGACCGTTCCGTGGTCTTCTTGCTGGCCTCCGCCCCGTGGGTGGAAGATATTCGGGCTCAGCGCAATCCAATAACCGGCTTCATCGTTACCTGAAGTGATGACAGTAGCTTGCGTGCTGAAGACATAGCTATCGCGCAGGTAGAGATTATCTTGGGTCGCGGTGTTCTTGGTGCTCATTCTTGGTCCAATTCTTGACGCAGTGCTGCCGGGCGGTTGCTAGTAATTTGGGTGACTCCCATGTCGATCAAATATTGTGCGTCAGCGGGGCGGTCTACGGTCCAGATTCGTGCGGTGAGTCCCTGTTCTAGCCATTGACGCACTAAGTGTTCGTTGGCGCGGACCCAGGCCACACCTGGGCCAATAATGCCGGCACCTCCGGCATTGATTAGCTCCCGTCCTTCCGCCACTGAACGGCGCATCACTTCATATACTCCGGCGCGTATAGTTTCACCCTCGCTGAGAAAGTCCGCTACCCGCCGTGGATCAATCTCGGTCATCAGCTGGCAAAGCAATGCTCGATTCACGGTCTGGGCGAGGAAACGAATTGAGTCAGGCTCAAAACTCATCAAAGTCACCTGAATCTGGCTTCGGCGACCTGCCAGTCCCGTCTGTGGATCAAAATTAAATCCAGCTAAGACCTTCAGTGTTTCTTCTTCGAGCAGGTGCCCGTACGGGCTGGGATGCTTGATTTCTATCGCTAAACCAATGTTGGTCCCACGCTCGTCGATCAATTCAAGCAGCTCCACTAGGCTAAGTAGCTGGTCGCTGATGCTTCCGTATTCTTCCGGTACAGCCACCGGCATATAAGAGGAGAAATCCATCTTCTTGAGCTCGTCGAGCGTAAATCCAGCCACTTCTCCGGTGGTATCGCTGGTACGGTCAACGGTTGGATCATGATGGCAGATCACTACACCGTCGCTACTCAGGTGCACATCACACTCAATTCCATCCGCACCCTCATCGATGGCTTGCAGATAGGCTGCGCGAGTATTTTCGGCGAATTTTTGCGAACTACCGCGATGTGCGTAAAAGAGCGTGTCCATGTCTCCAACGCTACTGGTTTATGCGCGGTACGCGCGTCATTAATGGCGTGCCATCACAAGTAAAGTGGTGCGCATGCCAGAACTTCTTGATCAGCGCGCCGAAGGCCTTCGCAGTATGAAGCGGGTAGCTACCCTGCTGTTCTTACTAATGTGCGCGCTATTTGTTTTTAGCGTGCTGTTCCAAGAGCGAATTCCTGCTTTGAGTTATCTGAAGTCAGCCGCCGAGGGCGGGATGGTCGGCGCGGTGGCCGACTGGTTTGCGGTGACTGCGCTATTTCGACATCCTCTGGGCCTGAAAATCCCTCACACAAATCTGATTCAACGTAAAAAAGATGAACTTGGCGCCTCTTTAGGTGATTTTGTACAGCAGAATTTCCTCACCCCTCAAGTCATCACCACAAAGCTTCGTCAAGCACAATTGGGGCTTCGTGTCGGTAGCTATCTTGCTAGCGAGAAGGGTTCTACTGCCGCGGCCACCCAGATTTCGACTCTGGCCGTAGGCGCATTAAATTCCCTGGATGATGAGCAGGTACTCACCGTCTTGCAGGTATTAGCCAATGATTATGTGGTCGCCCCAGAATGGTCCACAACTCTCGGAGCACTAGGCCAGAAACTCATCGACGATAGCCATCATGAAGTCGCCGTAGAACTGATCGCACAGCGGGCCGGAACCTGGGTGTCCGAACACTCTGAGGTGTTCTTAGATGTGGTTTCTGGTCGATCCCCTTCATGGGTTCCACAAATGGTCGACCAGCTGCTGGCGCAGAAAGTGCATCAAGAATTACGCGGATTGCTCTTCGCAGTGGCAAATAATGTGCAACATCCATTGCGTCTGGCGCTGACCGATTGGCTGGCGGATTTCACTGTGGCCATGCAGCATGACCCAGAAACCATCAAGAAGGTTGAGGCATTTAAGCACTCGCTGCTTGGTGACCAACAGTTACGTGAGCTAGCTGTTCGTGGCTGGGATTCTTTGAAGACAGGACTGATTCAGTCCTTGCAGGATGCCGAATCTCCACTAAATATTGCGCTTCGTTCAGCTTTGGGCACTTTTGGCGAACGTCTGCAAAATGACCACCAGCTACGTGAGAATTTAGAGGACCGATTAGTTTCCGGCGTTGCTTCACTGACCGAACAACACGGAGCGGCTTTGGCCGGACTGGTCAGCGATACTGTTCAGGCCTGGAATCCAGTGGAAACCAGTGAAAAACTTGAGCTTCAGGTGGGCCGTGATCTGCAGTTCATTCGGATCAATGGCACCGTGATCGGCGCGCTAGCCGGCGTTGTGATTTTCTCCGTGGGCGAGCTCATCGTAGCCATTTCTGGCTGACCTGCCAGAATACGTTTCCAGGGTTGCCTAGCAACACCTCTTCCCTGCAAGCCATCGAAAGATTAGTATTTATTCAGTCTCAATAACTATTGAATAAGTATTTCTCACTATCGAACCGGCTGACTAGAGTTGCCATGAACGTCGCTACAGCTTTAAGCGCGGGTCGACGATCGGAGCACCCATGGAAACTAGACTTTTACGTTATTTCGTCGCAGTAGCCGAAGAACGACATTTCGGCCGCGCTGCCGAACGCCTGCATATGGCTCAGCCACCGCTCTCTCAGCAGATCAAGCAACTCGAAGAACAACTCGGTACGAAGCTTTTCGTCCGCACTACCCGCAAAGTGGATCTCACCCCTGCCGGTGAATTGTTGTTGACTAGAGCTCGCGCGCTCCTCGAAGAACACACCCAACTGGCACGCGACGTACGCACCGTCGGAGACGGTGCCAGTGGAGTGCTTCGCTTGGGCTCCACTGGCAGCGCCACCTACCGGATCATGCCCAAGGTGATCGCCGCGACCACCGAGCATATGCCGGGACTTCAGCTCAACGTCCAAGGCGAAATGCTGACTCCGGAAATGGAAGAGGCGCTGGCTGAAGGCCGTCTTGATATCGCGATCTTGCGCCCGCCAGTACACAATGACGAGGTCGAATATTCGTTATTAGAGAAAGACTTGCTCGCTGTCGCGTTACCCACCGGGCACCGTCTGGCTTCACATGAAGTTATCGACATCCAAGAGTTGCGTACCGAAAATTTCATTTGTTACCCCGCCAGCTCTGCGGTAAACACGATTTTCGTTGAAACCTGTCGCAGCGCCGGATTCATTCCGCGCACCGCGCAGATAGCCCGCGAGACCTCTACCCTGCTGACCTTTGTGGCCGCCGGCTTAGGTATCGGCATGGTTCCAACGTCCAATTACCTGCCACACAGCGAGCGGATCATCTTCCGTCCACTGCGCAACGCGCCGTCGGTCGATCTTGCGGTGGCTTGGAAGCTGGGCAATCAGTCACCGCTCGTACAAAACTTTCTAAAACTCTGCACCAACTTGGCTCCTGAGGAAGGACACTCTGAATGAAAATTGCTCGCATTGAAGCGATCCCTTACGCCATCCCGTACACGCACCCATTGCGTTTTGCCAGTGGCGAAGTGCACACGGCAGACCACGTACTGATCCGTGTACACACCGACGACGGAATCATCGGCACCGCCGACGCCCCACCACGTCCGTACACCTATGGTGAAACCCAGACCTCCATCCGCACCATAGTGCAGGACATCTTTGGTCCACAGGTGATTGGATTAGATATCTTTGACCGCGAAAAGGTTCGTCAGGTCATGGACCGCACGATTCACAACCAAGTCGCCAAGGGCGCCCTGGACATCGCCATCTGGGATGCTATCGGCCAGGCGGTGAAGACCCCGGTACACAAGCTTCTCGGCGGATTCACCGATTCCATGCGAGTTTCACACATGCTTGGCTTCCGTCCGGCCGAAGAACTTCTCGAAGAAGCACTGCGCTTTGGCGAGCAGTACGGCATCACCACCTTCAAGTTGAAGGTGGGCCGTCGACCACTGGCGCTGGATATCGAGGCATGCCGAGTGTTGCGCGAGGGCCTAGGTGAAAACGTCGAGATTTACCTAGACGCGAACCGTGGTTGGACCGCCAACGAAGCCATGGAAGTTCTACGTCAGACCGAGGACCTTGGCCTCACGATGCTCGAAGAGCCGTGTGATGCCAAGGAAACTCTGAGCCGTAAGCGACTCGTTGAACGCTCACCAATTCCAATTGTTGCCGACGAGTCCGTCCCAACTGCTGGCGATGTCTCACGCGAACTGCTTTCCGGTGGCGCCAACGCCATCTGCATCAAGACCGCGCGTTCGGGGTTCACCGAAGCCACCGAAATTCTGGGCTTGTGCACCGGGCTGGGAGTAGACGTCACCATGGGCAACCAGATAGATACGCAGATCGGCTCGCTAGCCACCGTCACCTTCGGCGCAGCCCATCAGGCCACCACCCGCAAGGCCGGAGAACTGTCCAACTTCCTCGATATGACCGATGACCTGCTGGCGGATCCATTGGTGATCAAGGACGGGCGCATCTTCGTGCGCAACGTTCCAGGCGTTGGCGCTGGAATTGATGAAACAAAACTGGCGCATTACCGCCAGGACTAGCATTATCCCCACTTACCCTAGGAGAACCCATGTTGTTCCTTGCACGTATGGACGTATCGTTCCCAGCCCACCTCACTGCAGAGCAGGTTGCAGATTTTCAGGTCCGCGAGAAGGCCTACTCGGCTCAGCTGCAGGAAAGCGGCAAAATGCAGGGCATCTGGCGCATTGTCGGAGAGTACGCGAATCACTCGATTTATGATGTTGAATCAAATGATGAACTGCACGAAATCCTCAGTGGCTTTCCGATGTACGCGCACATGAAGATCAAGGTGACCCCGCTCGCTAAGCACCCGAATTCGATACGCTAAAAAGATTTTTAGCATCCCATCGCCAACTGTGCGCCAACCCACATGGATTGATACTCAAATCATCTCATTGGACGGTAAATAAGTATTTTACTCGTCATAGACACTGCACTACATTGAATACCAATCGCACGAGATGATGGGGATCACAATATAGATCCGCGTCAGTCACACCACACATGATTAGGGGAGTCATTATGACCATCGAAACTCCACAGGATGCAACCGCAGCAAAGTCGGGCAACGCCGCCACCGACCGTTTCCGCAGCTCCGGAAAACTTGGCTCAATTGAAACCTCAGTCGAGCGCGTGAACCTGCTAGCCAGCAAGCTGGTCAAGGCCGCAAATGACATCATCCTCGAAGAGCGCGTGAGCTATGACGAGTTCAACGCGCTGAAGGCGTGGCTGATCAAGGTTGGCGAAGATGGCGAATGGCCACTGTTCCTCGACGTCTGGCTGGAGCACTCCGTGGAAGAGGTCGCTACCGACCACCGCGAAGGCAACAAGGGCTCGATCGAGGGCCCTTACTACGTGCCGGAAGCACCTACCCAGGACTCCCCTGCCACCATCTCGATGCGCGAAGACGAGAAGGGCACCAACCTGCTCTTCCAAGGTCAGGTCCGCTCCACCGATGGCTCGGCACTGAAGAACGCCAAGATTGAGCTATGGCACGCAGATGAAGAAGGTTTCTACTCGCAGTTCGCCCCTGGCATCCCGGAGTGGAACCTGCGCGGCACCTTCATCGCTGATGAAGAAGGCAACTTCGCGATCAACACCATGCAGCCAGCTCCGTACCAGATCCCTACCGACGGCGCCTGCGGTCAGCTGATCGCCGCTGCCGGGTGGCACGCATGGCGTCCGGCCCACCTGCACCTGAAGGTCTCAGCCGAGGGCCACGAGCTGCTCACCGCGCAGCTGTACTTCCCGGGAGATGCACACAATGACGATGATATCGCCACTGCGGTAAAGCCCGAACTGCTGCTGGACATCCAGCCAGCAGAATCCGGTAACGGCAAGCAGGTCACCTACGACTTCGTACTTGACCCAGTAAAGTAAAGCAGAACTTAGAAGCACCGTCTGACGCTGTATGGGAGCGTTAGGCGGTGCTTTTTTGTCTCCAGCTCAGGGGTTTCAAACCTGTTCGGCCCGATGGTCAAAGGCCAATGGCAAGAGGTCCTGGCAAGCACCGGGCCCGCCGGTGAAATACTGGATGCCTACCCCCCGCAAATACCCTGCCGTCCGCGGCCCGCACCGCGGCGCCCAGCGTATGAATACCGTCTTGGCCCACACCTGCATTGGTGGTCGAATCAATCGTTACGCGTGCAAAATTGATGAGCTCAAGGTCACTGACTGTCAACGGAAGCGCGGAGGCAGGAATGCTCAACGGCAAACTTCAGCGTAGGCGCTTGCCCCTTCCTTAGCTTCGGATACCTTCGTAGACTCAACCTTGAATTAGCAAACGTTTCCCCCCACCGGAGGTTTGACCTATGCCGCGTATTTTGAGGTTTGATCATGTTGGTATCACCGTTCAAAATCTTGAGAAAGCCACGGAGTTTTTTGTGCGTCTCGGTCTTGAAATCGAAGGGAGCACCTTCGTTGAAGGCGATTTCATTAACACCGTCACTGCGCTGCCCAACGCGCGTTCCGAAATTGTGATGTTGCGTATCCCGGGTGGTGATACCGCGGTAGAGCTTTCCAGCTTCATTCGTCCCGCGCACCTGAGCGGATCTCCGCAGAACATGGCCAACGAGCTGGGTATTCGAAGCCTGTCTTTTGAAGTTGATGATCTGCAAGGCCAGGTCGAGCGCCTAAAAGCCCAAGGTTATGGACTAGTGGGTGGCATTGGCACATATGAGGGTTCTTGGAAAATGGCTTATATCCGCGGCCCCGAGGGAATTCTTGTGGCCCTGGCGCAGCGTCTGGGCTAAAAAACTTCCCATGAATTGCTTCAGTTGCTAGGATTCGAGAAAGGCAGCAAAACACCTTGTGAGAAGTTCTTTACACAACCTTTGCCACCATCTAATTTCTAGTAAAGGCATCTACAACATGGCAGCAGATGGGTCATTTCAAAAGCGTTTGCAATCGCACAAGGCCACTCTCACCTCAGGTGCCGGGATACTTGGGCTTGCGCTCTGCGCGGGGCTTATCTCGGGCTGTACGGCCATTGACAACTATTCAGGCGACACCTGCGATGGAGAAAAACCTGTGGCCTCCCTCGAAGAAGCTGGCCGAGCATTGGTCACCGCCGTCTACGCCGGCGATCTCGACGGCGTATGTCGTGTCACTGCCGCGCCTGCCGACGGTCATCCGCCCAGCGATCAAATGGTCGCGGCAACAAAAGTCATCTTGCAGGAACAAGGGATCACCCCGGACGATCTGAAGATTACCGTGGGCGAACAACTCGGCAGTGGCATCTTGGTAATGCTCAGCGATGGGTCAGCTGATCCTGCACAATCCATAGAACTATTTGGCACGGCCGTGCGTGCCGAAGGGTTTACTATCGGCCTCCCACCGCAGGTATATCCCACGGAACCTTCCCATCCAGCTTCTCAATCGGCAAGCGTAACGGACTAGGTTTGGTGCCGTGAACGCAGCCGATGAATCGCGAATAATCTTCGAGAAAAACAACCAACGATAAGAAATAGCGGCTAGACTCAGGCAGACATCGTTGCCCCTTAGGAGGCCACATCATGTCAAAGGTCTATTACAGCGCCCCGCTCATCTTGCTGATTGCAGTCTTGATAATTTTCGCTTTCACCCAGTGGTTACCATTGCTCTTAGTGATCCCTGGCACAGCTGCGGCGATGCTCGTCGGCAGGCAACATTTCACGACCGGCCCGACGCAGAACTCCTTGAAAACAGACCGGGAATAGTCCACTTCTCGTGCGTTAGTAGTGCGCATTGTTACTCAGCGAACCCCTCACGGGTCAGTGCAGCAAGTTCGGTACGAGTTGAAACGGCCAGCTTCGCGTAGATTTTTGTCAGGTGGTACTGCACGGTTTTGGTGCTGATAAATAGTTCTTCGGCTACGCGGCGGTTGCTGGCGCCGTCACACACAAGTTTGGCAACGGTCTGTTCTTGCGCCGTGAGGGTGGACCAGTCGGTCACATTTCGGCGCGACATGCCGGTACCACTAGCTTGCAGCTCGCGGGTGCAACGCTCAATGTAGGCGGTCGCATCAAGATGCGTGAAAGTGGCCAACGCCCGAGTTAACGGGGCAACGCATTCGGCGCGTTTTCCGGCTCGGCGTAAGCACTGCCCATATGAGAGATCAATTCGCGCTCGATAATACGCGGCGCCGATGCCCTCCAAATGCCTTAAAGCCTCTTCAAAGATCTCCCGCGCACCATCGATGTCTCCGCGAGCCGCTGACAGCATTGCTTTCACACTCAGATACCGTGCGCTACTGCTGTGATGACCGGTTGCTAGGGAAACATCTAACAGCGGTCGGATAAACTCTTCGGCCTCAGCTAGCCTTTCGGCTCGAATCAAGGCACCCGCATAGGTGTCCTGCCATGTCCAGAAACCTGGCTCATCAATACCCTGGGTACGATCAAGTTTGAGTAATGGTTCCAAGGCCAAGAGGACGTCTTCATGATTTGCTTGCGCTCTGGCGACCTCCGCACGGGCAATTCGGTAAGGCAATTCCATCACCGGATAGCTACCAATTTTGGCCCATGATTTGGCTAGGTGGACCTCGACTAGTTCCCAATTTCCGCGCAACGCGTGGATCATTACCGCGGTGGCTTGGATCAGCGGTCGAAGTACCTGAATTTCAGAGCGTTCCTGAAGCGCCTGCGCCGCCCGCACGGTCTCTAGCGCTTGGTCCCAATCTCCCATTAAGAACTCCGCACGCGCTAACCACGCCTTAGCCCACAGGGCAATACGCAGTGACCCCTCGCTGAAATCGGTGGAGCTGGCAGCAGTCAGCTCATGACGAGCAAGTTCCACCCGGTCAGAGGCTAAGTACACCCACCCCAAAGACATTTCTGCGCGTTGGCGTTGAGCCCCGGTAGGCAGCTTTGCGAGCAAACCAAGAAGTACCTGTTCACCTTCGTCGCGGCGTCCCATCATTGCCAGCCCCAGGCCCTGAATAGCTGCGCTTTCAATAGCCAGTGGACTATCAACCTCCGCTAAATCCAGAGACTGCTCGGCCCAATCTAGAAGTTTTTGACCTTCCAATTGGCAGAGGGAATGTAATACCCGGCGCTGCGAGATGACAGCCATGGCATCACTAGCCTGAGCTTGAACAGCATTCTGCCAAGCGCTGGTGAGCCACCGATTAGCGGTATTCGCGCGCCCCTGCAAAATGGCGATATAGCCGGAGAGCACATCTCGTTCAGGACTGCTCGCTAAACTTGCAAGCTGGTGTGAAAAAGTTTGGGCTCGACGTAACTCACCGGCAGCAACGATGGCATCTACCGCTTTAAGTAGCAGGGAGTCACGTTCCTGCGGGTTGGGAGTTAAGTGGGTGGCGCGAAAAAAGGCAGTTGCCGCCGAAGACCATTCACCACGTTGCCCTTGGGCCACCGCATATGTGGCTAACGCACGGGAGAGACCAACGTCAGGCAAGAGGCTGGCATCAGCCCGGTGGCCGAGCATGGCACCGTGGCCTTCCACAATTTTCGCCGCGACGGTGTGCAACCGAATCCGCGTACTCAAAGGAATCTGATGGTAGACCGCCATCCGAGTCAGCTGGCTTTCAAATCCTAGCCGCACCATGCCGCTGTGCCCGTGGGTTTGCACCAGCGAGACATCGACTAACTGTTGCAGCGGGCTTAATGGCTCGGTGACCTGCGCAAGTCTGACAATAAGATCGAGTCTGGCTTGTACGCCTAAAATCGTGGCCGCTTCCAGAATGGCACGGGCCTGTGGCTCAATTTCTTCGAGTAAGCGTTTGATATGTAACGACAGGGCCCGTGGTGCTGGTGGCCACCGATTCCATTGTTCCCAGCTTTGTTCCGGGTTCTCCTGCACTAAATCAAGGATCGTCTGAAGATTGCCTTGCGTGTACTCCACCAGCTGCTCGGCAGCCATCGCCGGCAGCTCAATACCCAAGCGGGTAAAAACAATCTCACCGATTTGTGCCGACGTTGGCAAGGCCAGTCGTATCCGCGTCAATTCACTGTCATCAAGAAATTCCCGGGCTTCGGGCGGCAACATGGCTAGGTCATTATCTCGAATTGCCAAGACGATGAGCACTCGTTCGGTGCGCAATCGCCGCCAGGCGTAGCGCACCGCCGCGAGGCTCTGAGCATCGACCCACTGCACGTTTTCAATCACCAATACCCGGGCGCGCTCTGGTTCCGCACGAAGGTAATGCAACAAGGCGGGGCCCAGATCCGCTGGTGCTCCAATACCGATAGGTTCCAGCAATGGCCCAAGTGCAGCCGCTGGTTCGTCCGCCTCCCAGCGAGAAGCGGTCACCATGCTGACGGTCGCCGCACGAGATCGAGTGTGCATCCGTCGGATGACGGTACTCTTACCGCTACCTTGTGGCCCTTGCAGCACGGCGAGGGCACTGCGTCCTTGCTCCGCGCCGCGCAAAAGGGTGGCGAGTGCGTCTTGAGCTTCCTGCTGGCTCAATTTCACACCCACCACCCCCTTGTTAATATTTTTCACCGAATCGATGTTCAACTACTTTTCTGTGCCGGTCACCAAGAGCTCACGCGCCGGCTGCAGCGCATTGGATCGAGACATGGGTACAAAGGTGGTGACCAATGTTCCAACGATAGCAACACCAGCAAAAACGTAGAACGCAGTTCCAGGGGTCGCTCCTGCGCTGAGCAGCATGCCACCGGCCAGCGGGCCGAAAATACCGCCGAGGCGGCCGAATCCAGCGCACCAGGCAACGCCTGCTCCGCGAGCGGCACTATGGTAATAATTTGAGACAAATCCGTAGATCAGCACCTGGGTTCCGATAGTTCCCACACCAGCCACCGCCACTAGTGCCAAGAGCAGCAGCAGTGGCAACTTCAGTGTCATCAGCACCATTGCAAGCGCAGCTAGGAAGAAGGTCACCGCGATGACCTGTTTGGGGCCGGTACGGTCTGCTGCGACCGAGGCAAGCAGTCCGCCAAACACCGCGGCAAGGTTGAGTACCAGGAGGAATAACAGTGAGTGGGATTTGCCGTAGCCCGCTTGCAACATGATTTCCGGCATCCAGGTGTTCAAGCCATAAGTAAGCAATAATCCTGCGAAGCTCATCATGCCCAGCAGTGCTGTTGGCAAGGCGTAGCGTTTGGTAGCCAGGGCCGCGAAGCCCACTGCTTCTGCTTTCACGTTCTCGGTTTTAGCATCAATTGGCAGTTCCAGAACAATCCCGGTGCGCGCCGACATTTCTTGTGCTTCGGCTACCCGACCACGTGACAACAGCCATTGTGGGGATTCCGGAAGTTTGAACCATGCCATTGGCAGGAGGAAGAGTAATGGCAAAGCACCGATCATGAATAATCCACGCCAGCCGATGAGGTCGGTGAGCACCATCGCCAGGAGCGAGGCGAGCACACCACCCATGGGCACGCCGGAATAAACGATGGCGTTGTAGTAGTTGCGACGGTTTTTCGGTGCAAATTCAGCCACGATGGCACCAGCGGTGGCAACCAATGCTCCCACTCCCATGCCCGTGAGGAAGCGTAAGATCCCGAACCAGAATGAGTCTGGAGCAAAAGCGGTGAGCGCCATGCCAAGGGAGAACCAGATAATACCGGTGAGCATCACCTTGCGGCGGCCTAGATAATCACCGACGGCGCCTGTAGTCAGCGCACCAACCATCACACCGAGTAAAGCGTAACTTCCCAGAAGTCCTGCGGCAGCCGCATCAAGCTGTCCTAGCTGGCTGGGATCTGCGAGCAGTGTGGAAACGATGGTCCCAAAAACTACTAGGTCATAACCGTCAAAGATCAGTGCAATGGCGGCGATAGTGACCACCCAACGGACCGTATTCACTTGCTTGGAACTATTTATTGTAGGGCTGGTCATCACGTGATTTCCGTTCATTTGCGGTATCTGGGAGCACCTCGTTGTGCCCCAGAAAATACGTGCCCGGCGGGTACAGCTACGGCACCGGGATCAAGATGATTAACGAAACGGCCCGTCGTAACGGGCCGTTTCCTTCGATAATCAGTCGAACTATCCGAGGTCTCCGCCGGCCACCGCGAGGGTTGCGCCGGTAATATAAGAGGCTTCATCGGAGGCTAGGAACACGATCGGAGCGGACTGCTCGTCCAGGGTTCCATACCGTTTGAACAACGTTGAGTCCACGGTCTGGTCAACAATTGCCTGGTACCAGGCCTGCTCCTGCTCGCCCTGTGGGGCGGGGCCACGCTTGACCTGACGTTCTGGTGCTTCGGTACCACCTGGTGCGGTAGCCACCACACGAATTCCGTGCGGTGCACCTTCCATGGCCAACGCCGAGGTAATTGCTTTCACCCCACCCTTCGCTGCCGCGTAGGGCACCCGGTTCATGCCACGAGTGGCCACCGAGGAGACGTTAACAATGGTGCCGCCACCGGCGGTAATCATCATTTCGAAGGCTGCACGGCACATCCACAGGGTGGGGAACAGCGAACGCTGGATCTCCTTTTGAATTTCCTGTGGTGTGTAATGCTCATATGGCTTGGCCCAGATGGTTCCGCCCACGTTATTGATCAGCACATCAATCCGACCGAATTCATCTTTGGCGGCGGCAACCGCCGCCAAGGCGCCCTCGTAAGTTTCCAGATCCGCGGTAACACTCAACGCATGCGCCGAGTGAGCTCGCAAACCCTCTGCCACTTCATGGATCAATGGGGCTCGGTCAACCAGCACCAGGTCTCCGCCCTCGGCAGCAATACGCCGAGCTACTGACCAGCCGATTCCCTGTGCGGCACCGGTGACCATCACTACCTTGCCGGCAAAACGTCCGGCATGGAATGACTCGGGCAAGCCTGCAGCTTTGGTCAGATTGCTCGTGGTGTCGGCGCCGCTCACTTGTTCAGTTCCTTGGATGCGGCAGCCATGGTGGCCTTGGCATGCTCGTTGTGCGCGATGATCGCGGTACGTGCCGCGGTGATGTCCTGCTGTTCAAAAGCTGCCACGATGTCCAGATGGTCTTTATCCACCGCTCCATCGATCCAATGTTCTTGTCGCAAGACCTTGGCCATAATTGCCGGTACTTCGAGTCGGGTATAAGCCTGCAGCAGGTGTTCGTTGCCCACACAGGTGAACAAGAACTCGTGGAATGCGTCGTTGGTGACGGTAAATTCGTCGGCATTGACGAACTTTTCTCCATCGAGTGTCTTTCCTGCGATTTCTGCCAGGATCTTAAACTCTCCCAGCTGCTGCTCGGTCAACCTGCCCATGGTCAGTTCCACAATCGCCAGTTCCAGCGCCATCCGAGCATCAAACTGCGCCTGGAAAGTTGCGTGTTCCTCACCGATTTCATATTCGGTGACTGCCCTCGCAACCACTGCCTCGGCTTGCTCCACAGGGGCTGCAACCTCGGTAGCCGGCGCCGCATCTGGCAGTACCGCGAGCGCGAATTTCTCGAAGTAGAAGTTCTGTGGCTTGATGCCTTCGCCTTCGAGGTGGCGGCGGACGCCTTCGACCATTGGAGGTGGACCGCAGAGGTAGATATCCACGTCGCCCTCGGCCAGATGCTGTGGTTCGAAGTGGTTGGTGACGTAACCCTTCTTTGCCGCGGCACTATTTGGGTCGCCCACCACGGTGTCAAAGCTGAAGCCTTCGATACGCGCGGTGTAGTTTTCAAGCACGTCCAGCTCAACCAGGTCGGTGTCGGTGTTCACGCCATAGATCAGGTGGACCGGGTGTGCGTTGTCCATGCCGACAAGCTTTTCCAAGATGGACAGCAGTGGGGCCAGACCGGTGCCGCCGGCAAGCAGCAGCGACTGGCGCTTTGGTTCGCGCAAGAAGAAGCTGCCCATTGGGCCGGTGAAGTTTAGTCGGTCCCCGACCTGTGCCACGTCACGCATGTAGGTGGACATTAGTCCCCCATCGGTGATGCGGATCAGGAAGGACACCGTGCTCACCTCGGGGCCCGAGCTGAAGGAGTAGGAGCGCGTCTGTCCCTCGGAGCCGGGAACTTCGATGTTCACGTACTGGCCGGGCAGGAAGTTCAGCTCTTCGCGGTTGTCCACTTCGAGGCTGAAGGCGTAGGTCGTTTCGGAAATGCGGCGGATCTCGGTCAGCGTTGACTCGTAGACGCTCGCCGCGGTTTTAGCCACATCCGAGGTGGTGGGGATCTGCAGGACCAGGTCCGATTCCGGAACCATCTGGCAGGGAAGGCAGAAGCCGGCCTCGGCTTCGTCATCGGTCAGCGCCTCTTCGATGTAATCGCCACCGTCAAACTTGCCCGATTCACAGAACGACTTGCAGGTGCCGCAGGCGCCGTCACGGCAGTCCAGCGGGATGTTGATCCTTGCCTTGTAGGAGGCGTCGGCGACGGTTTCGCGGGGGCCAACTTTGATGAAGCGGGTGATCCCGTCCTCGAAGGCTAGGGCGACCTGATAAGTCATAATGGGGCTCTTTTCAAAATGATGCTGACAGCGCAGCAGGAAGTTCTTGGCCGTGATGCGCCGAGCTAAAGGCTCGACGCATCACGGGCTGACCGGGGTGTTCTCGGCCGAATTAGATGTGGTAGATATCCACTACGTGGTGGATATAGTCGTTCTTCAGCACTACCTTCTTTGCGGTGATCACAGGCTGAGTGCCGGAGTAATCAATCGTGTAGAACGAGGTTCCAAAGTAGGTGTCCACGTTCTGGTAGCGGTAGTACAGGGTGAACCAGTTGAAGCGCACCTCAACCTTGTCCCCGTCAACTGAAACGATCTCAATGTTGTTGATGTTGTGTCCGGTGCGTGGTTCAGGCAACGAGGTGGCCGAGGAACGGTCGGTCTTGATACGGAAAACACGGTCTTCCAGACCGCCGCGGTTTGCGTAGTAGATCAACGAGATCTCGCGCTGCGGGTCTTCGGTGAGCTTGTCGTCATCGGCCCATGCTGGCATCCAGAAGGTGGCTTCCGGGTGGTAGCAATCAATCCAGTGATCGAAGTCACGGTCATCGAGGAAGCGGGCTTCCTGGTAGAGGAACTGTGCGACATCGGCGGTGGTGATGGTGCCGTTGGACGTCGCTGCCTCGGTTAATGCAATGGTGCTCATGTGAATTTTCCCTTCGGCCTTAGTTCTGTGCTTCGCGTTCGGCTGCCAGCGCGTTGCGCATAGCCGAAAGCCAGTAGCCGTGCTGGATGGGGTACAGTCCCTCGTCTTCGGTGCGTGCACCGGAGGCGATTGGTTCTAGGCCAATGGCCTTGGCACGTTCGTCGGCACCGGTGATCTGGTGTGCCGCGCCACGGCTCATGTCATTCCACTTCGCCGCGGTAGCCATGTAGGTCTTCTGGCAGGAGCGGAACTCCTCCAGGTCATCCGGGGTAGCCATACCCGAGGCGTTGAAGAAGTCCTCATACTGGCGGATGCGGTTGGCACGGGCAGAGTCTGATTCGCCCTTGGGAGCGATGCAATAGATGGTGACCTCGGTCTTATCTACGGCGACCGGGCGGAACACGCGGATCTGCGAAGAGAATTGGTCCATCAGGTACACGTTCGGGTACAGGCACAGGTTGCGCGAGACACCGATCATCCAGTCGGCCTTAGCTTCGCCGTACTTGGCAACCAGCGCGTCGCGCTGTTCGGCCAAGGGACGGTTTGCGGCGTCCAGCCATTCGGTCCAGAGCAGCAGGTGGCCGTTGTCGAAGGAGTAGAAGCCGCCTTCCTGCTTGTCCCAGCCGCCGGCATCCATGGTCTTGGTGTCGTTGCTCGACTCACCGGAGGCACGGCGTGCCTGAGTGGCTGCGTAGTTCCAGTGGGTTGCCGACACGTGGTAACCATCGGCGCCGTTTTCGGCCTGCAGCTTCCAGTTACCGTCATAGGTGTACGTTGAGGAACCGCGCAGGACCTCTAGTCCTTCTTCGGACTGATCAACGATCATGTCGATGATCTTTGCCGCTTCGCCCAGGTGTTCTTCCAGCGATGGAACGTCGGGGTTCAGCGAGCCGAAGAGGAAGCCGCGGTAGTTCTCGAAGCGGGCAACCTTGGTCAGGTCGTGCGAACCATCTTGCCTGAACTGCTCCGGGTAACCGGCTCCGCGGGAATCCTTAACCTTGAGCAGCTTGCCCGAGTTGTTGAAGGTCCATCCGTGGAATGGGCAGGTGAAGGTGGTGCGGTTATCGGTCTTGCGACGGCACAGCATTGCGCCGCGGTGGCTACAAGCGTTGATGATGGCGTTGAGCTCATCCTGCTTGTTGCGCGAGATGATGATCGGCTGACGGCCGATGTTGGTGGTGAAGTAGTCACCAATGTTGGGGATCTGCGATTCGTGGGCCAGGTACACCCAGTTGCCCTCCCAGATGTGCTTCATTTCCAGCTCGAAAACTTCTTCGTCGGTGAAAATGTTTCGGTTGGTGCGGTATTCGCCGGTTTCGGGGCTGTCAACAAGCGCGTTGTCGAGCACCTCGGATACGGCGTTTAGAGTCTCAGTCATGATGTGGTTTGCTCCATCCTTCATATGGGGCCCGACAGGGCGCAACCGCTGCTTGGCGGCCATTGATGGATTCAACCTTGACAGGTTATGCGCGCCATCACACTAGGCATCTGCCTAGCCTTGGCCTAGGCATTTTTACTAGGAGTTTGCGCATATCAAACACAATTTTTAAAGTATTTGTTGTTTGCTTGGCACCTGCGTACCTTAGACGGACGAAGTGCCGATCAAGGGACGGGCACGCCCTGATTCCCCACGTATCAAAGGTCAATAACCGCGCTCCCCACTGACTCGAACGCGAGACTTTCCGCTCAGAAATTTGTGCTGGATTTACCGCCGGCAAGTTGGCAGGCGGCCTAGCACGCCGGGTCCGCTGCGCGGCTCTTAGTCCGCGCCCGGTACCGCACTGTTGTCGACGGCGCTTGATATTTGCAGTGGTGCTGAACCTTTCACTCTGCGCCATCCTAGGCATTGCGTTGCCATTGCTGGTCGCCGGCCTCTTCGAAGTCCTACGTGACGTTATATTGAAGGAATCCGTCGCAACTTTTCGTTTTTCATTGGCCTAATTCAGCCAACTATTCATACAACTTTTTACTTCGGCAACGGCCAAGCCGTTCATCTCGGTTGCCGATGGAGGCCCATGCTGGCACCGCGGGGATTCTCCTCCCCCAGCCCTAGGGTATTCTCGGCGGCCCTGCACTACTTAGTCCCGCGTTAACCGCTCCCTGCTGGCGGTACCGACCGCCGCGAGCTGATTAGTTCCAGCCGGCGGTGGCATCCCGTGTATGCACATAACGTTCATAGATTTCCGGGCGCGCTTCGCCTTCATATCTAGTGGAATCCGCAACGTTCCACGTCGGTGGCTCGCTGGCGCCGCTTAGCGCCCACGCGGCTTGCCTCGCAGCACCCAAGGCGACATATTCGGCAGTTTGTGGCACGTCTACCGCCACACCAAAGATCTGCGGCGCAATGCGGCGTACCGCCTCGGACTGCGCGCCACCGCCGATCAGCAAGATACGGCGCGTTTCAACTCCCGTCGCATCTTCCAACGCAGCCACTGCATCCCTCATGGAGCACAAGAGGCCTTCTACATAGGCTCGAGCGATCTGCTCGCGCGTTGTACTGGTGCGTAAACCATGCATCATTCCAGTGGCATCGGGCCGGTTGGGAGTGCGTTCCCCGCCAAAGTAGGGAAGCAGGACCGCGCCGCCGGAACCAGGTTCAGCAGCTAGCGCCAGGTCGGAGAATTCTTTCTGACTCACGCCTAGCATCCGTGCCCCAAAGTCAAGAACCGGTGCACCATTTAGCGTGCAAGCCAGTGGCAGGTACCTGTCGGTGGCATCAACAAATCCGCTGACCAAGCCACTCCCATCATGTACGCTGCGATCCACCACCGCAGAGGCTACCCCAGAGGTACCCATGGACACGCAGACGTCTCCGGGTTGCAGATCCAAGCCCAGAGCGGCAGCCATATTATCTCCGGTACCGGCAGCGATCTTACGACCGGTGGAACTGCGTCCAACCATCTCGTTTGCTTCGGCCAAGCGCGGAAGAGCCACCTGCTTGCCGAGCGCCTTCGCGGCCACTTCGGGCAGGAACCGACGTTGCGCTGTCGAATAGTATCCGGTGCCCGAAGCGTCCCCGTGGTCGGTAGTCATTTCTTTGCGCCCGCCCAGATACCAGGTCAGGTAGTCGTGGGGCAAAAGGACTGCCGCCGTGCGTTCGGCATTCTCCGGCTCATTTTCACGAAGCCAACGCAGTTTCGAGGCGGTCAGCGACGCAACCATCACGCTACCGATTTGTTGCGCACAATCGTGCGCACCGCCTAACTCTGCAATTAGCTCTTCGGCCTGCTTTGCGGAGGAAATGTCATTCCACAGCATGGCGTCGCGGACGGGGATGCCCTGTGCATCGAGAGCCACCATTCCATGCTGCTGACCAGCCACCGATACCGCAGAGGCCCGCTCGAGAAGCCCCGCGACGCTTAGCTCCAATGCCTCAATCCACTGTTTTGGATCAACTTGAGTCCCGCCTGGATGCCCGGCGCGACCAGAAGCTACCACCTGCCCGGTCTCAGCGTCGACTAGCAGGGCTTTGCACGATTGAGTCGACGAGTCGATCCCTAAGACATAAGTCGGTGACATGGCTAGTCCTTCGGTGAGGTATCGGCGAGGTGAATGTTTAGCTGCAACGACTCTAGGTTCGCTAATAGCGCTGGGGCCAGTTGTTTGTCGATGACGATGTCATCGAATTCTTCCAAACCCATCACATGATAGAGCCCGGATCCCTCAAACTTACTGGAGTCAATGATCAGAATTTTTCGTCCCCCGGTTTTCAGCAGCGCCTGCTTAGTGAGCGCTGCCTCGGCGTCCGGGTGTAATAGGGACTGATTTTTGATCGCCGTGGTGGAGACAAAAACCGCATCCGCGGTTAGCCGCTGAGCCTGCTCGACGACCACGGATCCGAGGAAGGAGTCCGTTTCGGCATAGTATTGGCCACCCAGCCCCACCAGCGCGATGCCCGGATGCGTAGCCACGGAATTCATCAATGCCAACGAGTGAGTAATTACGGTCGAGGGCCGACGGCTTTCTAGGTGTGGGCCTAGTTCCCCAACGGTGGTGGAATCATCAAGCGCAATCACCGAGCCGGGTTCGATAAGTTGGGCTGCGGTGTTGGCTAGTTGCTTTTTGATGTGTGCGTTCAGGTGTCGACGTAGTCTTACATCGCGTTCGGCCAAGCGCGCGGTGATCGCCCGAGCGCCGCCACGGATGCGTTCCAGACGCCCTTCGCTAGCTAGCACGTCAAGGTCGCGATGGATGGTCATGGAACTGACACCAAAGACATCAGCCAGATCTTCGACGCGCGCAGTGTGCGAGTGGTTCACATAGCGGGTTAATTCATCCCGCCGGCTCTCCGGAGGTAGCCCATTGATTCTCATCGACACGACAATCTCCTCACTCAGCTCATCATTTCTCACATATTCGATGATAGATGCTGCGCCCACACTCTCAAAACATCACAATCCAGCAATAAATTTAACAAAAAAGATGTTGAGTTTGTTTATTTGGTGTTAGATTAGTTTCGTCACGAGCGACAGTTATGTCCCACGCAAAGGAGCGCCATGATCTCGGAACCTTCAAACCTCGATTCACCCCCGGCTGCTGGGGGTCGCTCAGGGCTGCTCGAGCGCATGGGCCTGCCTCGACCGCTACTTTGGGGTTTCATTGGACTGACCCTCTTCATGATCGGCGACGGGGTAGAAACAAACATCCTCACCCCGTATTTGACTGGCGAACACGGCTTCTCCATTCCTCTCGCCGGCACCCTCATCACCGTTTACGGCGTCGCAGTGGCAATCGCAGCTTTCCTTTCGGCATCGCTCTCAGATCTGTGGGGGCCACGCAAGGTGATGTTGATTGGCGCATCCATCTGGGTCGTCTTCGAACTTTTTTTCCTGCTTGTCGCACTGAACTCTTCAAATGTCGTGTTGGTCTTCATTGCCTACGGCCTACGCGGCTTCGGCTATCCGTTCTTCGCGTACGGATTCCTCGTATGGATCTCCGCCACTGCAAATGCTAAGCGTTTAGCGGTGGCCATTGGTTGGTTCTATGTGGCATTCAGTGCCGGACTGCCAACCTTGGGCGCGTTGACGGCCACCGCTTCACTGGAAATTTTCGGGTTGAACTACTACCAGACGCTGTGGATCTCCTTGGCCTTGGTCATACTTGGCGCAGCTGTGGCGTTACTTGGGGTCAAGGAAAAAACCGGTCGCGCGCCACTAGTGAACAATCCAGAGCAGGTCTGGAAGACCATGAGCTTTGGACTTCGCTTGCTAACAAGCAACCGCAAGGCATTGATGGTGATGCTCACTCGGACCATCAACTCTGTACCGACTTACGGTATGGCGGTATTCTTCCCCGCCTTATTTGTGGATCGTTTCAACTGGAGCGTGGGGCAGTTCCTGATTCTCACCACGGTAATTTACGCGGTGAACATCCCGTTCAACCTCTTCTTCGGAGCGTTGGGCGACAAGCTTGGATGGTCCAAGACCGTGGTCTGGTTTGGAGCGATTCTCTGCGCTATCTCCATGGCGGGCCTCTACCTGGTCCCGGCCTGGGCTATTGATCACGGCCTAAGTTATGCCTACCCACTAACGCTGCTCATCGGTGCGGTTTTCGGAATTGGCCTCGCCGGCTTTGTTCCCCTGTCGGCCATCGCAGTGTCATTGGCACCGGAGCACCCAGGAGCGGCCATGGCCTCCTACAATTTGGGCATTGGCGCCGCGGTCTTCGCCGGCCCACTGCTGGTCGCTCTGCTCTACACAACCTTGGGCGCGGCCGGAATGGTGTATCTCTTCGCCGCGCTTTATCTGGTTGCCGCATTGATGTCGCACTCACTGCGTGGAACCCAACCCGGATTTAATGGCGTCTCAGCCCCTGCCACCGAGCACGTCGGCTAAGCAGAAAGCCACCCAAAAATTTCTCATTTTACTAAGGAGACCAGGAGCTCATGAAACTTTCGAACGCAACATTGGCCCAGATCCCGTCCGAGGTAGCAGTACCAGCCTATGACCGAAGCAAGGTCACCGCCGGAATCGTTCACTTCGGCGTGGGCGGATTCCACCGCGCCCATCAAGCCATGTATTTGGACCGTCTCATGAATCAGGGTCAAGCCTTGGAATGGGGAATCTGTGGCATGGGCATTATGCCTTCTGACGCCCGCATGCGCGATACGTTGCGTGACAGCGACGGAATGTACACACTGGTCGTGAAGAACCCGGATGGTAGCCGAGAGGTGCGGGTCATTGGATCAATTATCGATTACGTGTATGCGCCAGATGATTCGCATGCCGCGGTGGAGAAACTTGCTGATCCCGCCATTCGAATTGTCTCGCTGACCGTCACCGAAGGCGGTTACAACGTCAATCCGGTCACCGGAGAATTTGACCTAGGAAACCCGGGAATCGTCGCGGATCTGAACGACCCCGCGCAACCAAAAACTACTTTTGGGCTGATCAGCGCCGGGCTGAAGCTCCGTCGCGAACGCGGGCTCGACCCCTTCACCATCATGAGCTGCGACAACATTCAGGGCAACGGCGAGGTGGCGCAAAAGATGTTTGGCGCTTTCGCAACTGCGTTGGACGAAGAATTCGGCACGTGGGTGCAAGCCAACGTTCCGTTCCCCAACTCGATGGTTGACCGCATCACCCCCGTCACCACCGAAGCCGATCGCCAAGACGTTACCGATAGTTATGGCATCGAAGACGCATGGCCCGTGGTCTGCGAAGACTTTGTGCAGTGGGTTCTGGAAGACAAATTCGTCTCCGGCCGTCCAGAATTCGAACAGGTCGGCGTCCAAATAGTTGCCGATGTAGTGCCCTATGAGCTGATGAAGCTGCGTCTGCTCAACGCTACTCATCAGGGGCTATGCTACTTTGGCCATCTGGCCGGCTACAGTGCAGTCCATGATGTGGCACGCAATGAACTATTCGCGCAGTTCCTCCTTCGCTATATGCGGACCGAGGCGGAACCAACCTTAGAAGCTCTTCCCGGAGTGGATCTGGCAGCCTATCAGGACAAACTGATCGAACGGTACAGCAACGAGTACGTTGCGGACACGATTGCACGTCTCTGCGCAGATTCGTCAGACCGCATTCCGAAGTGGCTGATGCCGGTGGTCCGCGAAAACCTTGCCGCAGATCGTGATGTGAGCCTTTCTGCCGCCATCGTAGCCAGCTGGGCTCGTTATGCCGAAGGCACCGACGAGGTCGGAGAGCCTATCCAGATCGTTGATCGTCTGGCCTCCGAGGTACGCACCGCCGCGGCGAAACATGCCGAAGATCCTTTGGCGTTCCTGCGTCAGCAGGATCTGTTTGGCGATGTCGTCAACGACGAGAGATTCACCAAACCCTACCTAGAGGCTTTGGAGTCCTTACATATCAACGGTGCAATCGCCACATTGGAACTCATCATGTCGCAGGCCTCAACTCGGTAACTTTTATTGCCGATGCCTAACGGCCGGGCGTTCCCCTGTTGCAGGGGGAACGCCCGGCCGTTTTGATATCCGGAGTCACGGCTTTCGGATGATTATTGCTAAACTAAAGTGACACTTTAGTTTTGAGGATTACCGTGAATCAGGAAATTTGGCCGGTCAGCACCCGCCCACGCAGTGTGGCAACCCATCAAAAAGTCCTGAAGGCTACAGCTGAACTACTACGCGAGGTCGGATTCCGAGGAATTTCAGTTGAACGCATCTCTGAATATTCGGGGGTCAGCTCGGCGACGTTATATAAGCATTGGCCCACCAAAAATGCGATAGTTGCCGAAGCTTTTGGACTTGTCACAAGTGAGTCGCTGCAATTCCCCACAACTGGTGACCCACTGACAAATCTCGTCAATTCCACGGTCGCATCACTCACTTTTCGCAGTGTGCAGAGCGGCCGAGTATTTTTCCAGCTTTTAGCCGCTTGTTCCTTGGAACCACAAAGTGCAGCGTACATCGATCAGTTCTATTTGGCACCCCGGCGAGAAGCCCTCAAACCACTTTTCGCTCGCGCCCTAGCCTCGGGTCAGCTGGCGCCGGGGCTGAATATAGAGATGGCCATCGACGTGGTTTATGGAGCTGCGGTCTTTCGACTGATGCGCGATGCCGACAATGTAGCTGTCGCAGACATCGAAGAAACTGTGCGTTGGTCCGTCCGCGGCCTCTTGGCTGAACAACCCTAGGCATTTGCCTCCCAGTCCCCCATCACTTCAACATAGAACGAGATCTCGTGGCACACGCCAATAACTTCGTCACCGATAAATTCGGCTTCACCACCGCACTGATCGGCCTTTGCCTCATCGCGGCACACTCCGGCACTCCCTCGCCACTCTTTCCGCTCTACTCCGAGCAATGGGGATTATCCCCGCTAGAAGTCAGTAGCGTTTTCGCCGTATACATCCTCGGCCTGCTGGTCACCTTACTGACCTGTGGCGCACTGTCGGATCATATTGGTCGGCGCCCCGTAGCTTTTTGCGCATTGCTGATCGCTGCCGCATCGATGCTGGTCATGGCGTTCGCCGATTCGCTTAACGCCCTCTTGATTGCTCGAGTTCTGCAAGGTATCGCCTCGGGTCTTGGATTTGGCACCTTGGGTGCCGCGCTTTTGGATTACTCTCCCGCATCACGCCACGGCACAGTCGCAATGCTCAACGGCGCGGTGCCACCGGCGGCTATTGGGTTCGGCGCATTACTTAGTGGAATTCTTGTCCAGTTCGCACCACACCCATTTCAGGTTCCTTACCTAGTGGTGGCCTCGCTTCTGATCCTTGCCCTCATCCCTGCGTGCTTACTTAAGGAACGCCACCCTCGCCGTCCAGGCGTACTTCGTTCGTTGGTCCCCTCGGTGCTGATCCCCAAAGAAGTACGCCGCGAATTCTTCGTTGCTGTGGGCGCACTGCTTGCCAGTTGGGCACTGGTCGGAATGAATTTGGGGCTCGGCGCGAGCATCAGCAAAACCTTGCTGAATATTCAGTCGCCCACACTTGGCGCTTTAGCCATAATGGCGGTGACCGGTACCAGTTCAATACTCGGTGTACTCACCTTCCGGTTCAATGCACTCAAGGTCATGGTCCTTGGCTGTGCGGCCTTGATCGTAGGTTTGCTTGCCTCGTGCTCGCGGTTTATACGGAAGGTGTCGCTGTATATTTCATCGCAAGCATTATTGGTGGCATCGGCTTGGGTGGTGCCTTCCAGGGTGGCTTACGCACCATTGTGGAGCGCGTTCCAGCACTACAACGCGGAGGTACGCTTTCTTCGGTATATCTGGTTAGCTATCTAGCATTTGGGCTACCAACGCTCATCGCCGGGCTGCTGATCCCGAGCTTCGGATTGAAGAATGTCACTTACGGTTATGCCGGTTTTGTCATGCTCTTATCTCTGATTGCCTTGGCGTTAATCGCAGGGACTTCGAGGCAGAACCGTCGCACTTCAAAGGGCTAGTAGCGCAAAAACAAGCGTAAGTGTTTCATGTGAAACACTTACGCTTGTTTTTCAGCGTAAAACTATTTGCGCTTTCGCTTCTTCTCCACGATCTCGGTATCGAGACTATCTGGGTCATCTAACTCCAGTTGTCCCGCTGAGATGGTATCGATTCCTTCGAAGGCCACCGCTGCGTTTTCAATGACCTTCTTGGCAAGATAACGGTTGCCTGCTCCGCCGATTACCGCTCCGATGCCAAAGGGAACCAGACGTCCGAGCATACTCGCGCCCTGGGTACCGACCATCTTGCGGATGAATTTTTTCTGCAGGCTCTTCTGCGCCGTCGCCACCAGACTAGCGGGTTTATGAGATCCAAAAGATCGCGCCCAGCCCTGCACCGGTCCAGAGCCTCGTCCCGCCGCTTGACTTGTCAATGCGGAGATCATCGAGCTGCCTTCTTCACCCATCAGTACGCCCATGACCAGCAAACGAGACCTGTCGGGGTCATCAATGGCGATACCGTGCAGCTCTGCCAAAGACTGCGCATAGAGCGCAGAGGCTTCTAAGAACCCAAGGGTGGCAGCCAAAGAAAGCCCAAGCGCCACCGCGGTACCAACCGCTGGTACGGCAGCTGTACCACCGACGGCAGCACCTGAACCTGTAACCACTACTAGATAGTCGCGCTCAACGGTCTTTGCCAGCTCCGCGGCTGAGGCCTGCGGATTTTTGGCGCGTAGCCGCTTGAGGTATGCCAGCACCAAGGGTCTTTGCACACCAACGCCCCGCATGATGGCGTCTTGAACGGCCGAGCGCGGTTTGCCGCTCGAATCAATAAATGTCATCGAAATGGGATCTTTGCTCATGATGTACCCAGACTAATGGCTCGAGCCTGATAGTTCCCGAGAAAATGCCGGATTTTCACCGCAAAATTATTGAATCTCTAATCCTGCAGATTTTTCCCTTGAATCGTCTGGACCGCGGTGCAAGAGTTGGTTTATGAAGAATGCACAGGCCAAACGCTACAATCAGGCACTAGATAAGGCTGGAATGGGTGAACGCCCGTTGGCCTTGCTCGATTTAGAAGCGTTTGATAATAACCTGATCGCCCTACGCGAACGGGCGCAAAACCTACCTATCCGGGTGGCTTCCAAGTCCCTCAGGGTGCGTTGTGCACTAGACCGAGTTCTGGAGCAACCTGGATTTAAAGGTATTTTATGCTTCACGCTTGCCGAGGCCCTCTGGTTAGCAAGCCACGGCTACAAGGACTTGGTTGTGGCCTACCCGCAGGCAGACCCAGCGGCCATCAGCAGATGGGCAACTAGCGAACAAGCACGACAAGAGATCACGGTAATGATCGACGATACCGACCAATTAGACTTGATCGACAAGATCGCCGTGGGGCATCAGGAATTGAAGGTAGCTCTAGAACTTGATGCTTCCTACTACCCAACAGCTACTTTCCGATTGGGCGCTGCTCGTTCGCCGTTACACGATCCCCAGGACGTGGCAGCGTTGGCTCAGCAGGTAGTTAAGCGTAAGGGTTTTAAAGTTGATGGACTCATGGGCTACGAATCGCAGATCGCTTCGGTTCCCGATGGCGGTTTGGGACTCAAAGCTCTGCTCGCTCGCAACATCCGTAAACGCAGCGCTGCTGAACTGGCCGAACGTCGAGGGGAAACGATCAGGCTGGTCAACGAGGTGACGAACCTCCGGTTCGTTAACGCCGGGGGCACCGGTTCCCTTGAAACTACCGCGCGAGAGAACGCGATTACCGAAGTGGCTGCCGGCTCTGGACTCTTCGCCCCGGCGCTGTTTGATTCCTTTAGATACTTTCGGCCCACCCCCGCCCTATATTTAGGCTTTAGTGTCGTACGTCGTCCCGAACCCGATGTCGTCACCATTCTTGGTGGCGGCTGGGTTGCTTCCGGGCCAGCGGGCAAGAACCGGTTGCCACAGATTGCCTGGCCTAAGAAACTGAAGTATCTGCAGATGGAAGCCGCTGGCGAGGTGCAGACCCCCTTGAAGGGAGCGGCCGCCAGCAAACTCAAGATTGGCGACACGATCTGGTTACGTCACGCCAAAGCCGGGGAACCGGCCGAACGGGTCAATCGGCTAGCGGTGTATTCAAAGGGACAGATAGTCGATGACTGGCCTACCTACCGTGGCGAGGGAAAGGCTTTCTTGTGAGGCGCTTCGCCAACTTTTCACGGACCGTCACCGCGACTCCGACCCAGTGGCATAGCATCTCAGATCCGGGGCAGCTTCCGCAGATTTTTAGCGCTGCCGCGGATCAAGGATTGACGGTGCGTACCGTCGGCGCCGGGCATTCTTTTACTCCATTGGTGCAAACCAACGGAGTACTAGTGAGTCTTGACGGTTTTCAAGGAATCGAAGAAGTCGACGCATTCACCCATGAAGTCACCTTCCGGGCTGGTACCCGTTTATGGCAGATTCCACGGCTACTTGAACCATTTAATCTGGCTCTCGAAAACATGGGCGACATCGATCGGCAATCCGTTGCTGGTGCTATTAGCACCTCAACGCACGGGACTGGTCTTGGTTTCACTGGTTTTAGTGGTGCCGTCACCGGGATTCGTATCATGCTCGCCGATGGGACTCATCAGCGAGCATCAGCGACGGAAAACCCCGAACTTTTTCACGCCACCAGAGTAAGCCTTGGCGCGCTGGGTGTGATCACACATGTCAGGTTGCGTTGTGTCCCGCATTTCTTATTGCACGCGGTAGAGCGGGTGGAAGACATCGAGCAGATAGCACAAAACTTTATCGACCGTTCCAAACAGAACGACCACGTGGAATTTTTCTGGTTCCCCGGCACCAAGCGGGCGATTGTCAAAACTAATACACGGTTAGCAGCGGGCAGTAGCCTACCAAGAATGAATTCGTTCTCCAGATGGGTCAACGATGAGCTGGTCTCAAATGGTGCCTTGCAAGGAATTAGCACCCTCGGCGCATTACGCCCGCAGTGGATCCCGAAGCTGAACCGCCTAGCTACCTCTGTACTTTCAAATAGGGAGTACACCGACCGCTGGGACAAGGTGTTCACCTCGCCCCGACGCGTTCGTTTCACCGAAATGGAATACGCTATTCCACTGGAGAACTTCACCTCGGCTTTCGCTCAACTGCGCTCGTATTTGGATAGTGTTCCCGCTCAGGTGGTGTTTCCCGTAGAGGTTCGAACAGCGGCCGCAGACGACACCTGGTTAGGCACCGCCAGCGGACGAAACAGCGTATACATTGCAGTGCATCAATATATCCATGATGACGTTCCACAGTACTTTCCTGAGGTGGAGAAGATACTGCGCGAGTTTGACGGGCGCCCCCACTGGGGCAAAGAACATTCTCTGGGCGCAGCAGATTTATCTGCGTGCTATCCGCGTTTTGGTGATTTTCAAACTGTACGTACTGCAGTTGACCCTAGAGGTTTATTCCTCAACAAGTATCTTAGACGCCTGCTAATGCGCGAAGCCTAGAACTGAACGTCGGTCCAAATTAGTGCAGGGTCAGGATTATTAAGCTGAGGTGGGCCGTCCACGGATTGAGCCTGTGCCGGCTCCCGGTCGCCAATATGCCCCTGCCCAAGTACTTGCCAAGCAGAGCTTGGAACAAGGTAATTTCCCGAATCGCTGATGGCGTCCGGACGGTTTATCTGTTTCAGTAAACCATCACGAGCAGTCAATGAGAATGGCTGCTGACCTAGTGCTCCGGCGACAATGTACGGGGCATTCCCAACACCATCGATTTTCTTGGACTGGTCGTCGCGCAGGTACTTTTTGCCATTTAGGTAATCGTCAACCACACGCAGTTGGTCCAGTTCTCGTGATTCGGCGAATGAGTATCCAGCGAAGTTGTCGTCGGTTTGGACCGCGATCAGATGTACCTGTTTTCCACGATACTCAATGGGAATATCCCAGAGCCCGCTACTCATTACAGGAATTGATGCTGCCAACGCCCCGCTGAGCCCAGAGTCATCAAGACGACTCTCGGGCATTTGGTCCCATTTGAATTCCGAGACGCTGGTGACCTGGTCAGGGGTGATCTGATATTTGGAGAGCACTACGACGGATCCTTGGCCCTCAAAATCCGCTTGCCCCCAAGCATCCTCGGGGCCACCAACAATTCGATCCCCATTCAGGTCTGCTCCGCTGGGCTTACCCTTGGACCCCACACCTAAGTACACGTAGTCGTACTCGACATCCGCACGCGCATCATCCGGGTTATTAAGATAGCGATCTTGGAATACTTCGACGGCCTGCTCATTTGCGTCCATACCGGTCAAGACCACAACATCAGCATTGGCTGCGGTGATATTATCCGCCGCTAGCGCCGCTTGCCTATCATCGCCTTGTAAGAGGTCGGTGGCTAGTTGCCCGTCAATTTCGCGGGAAATCTGCGTATCGACGGTCGCGATGCGCAGCGATGTCTCTGAGGGTTCTTGACTCGGCGCAGGGCGCGGATCTTGCGCTTCCCAGGGGGCGGCAATTGCGCCAGCGGCGGGAAGCATTAAAAGCGCTCCCAAACCTAGGCTTACCGTTCCTGCTAAAACTTTGCGCACTCTGCCACCCTACGCCGGATCAGTACTACTTTTCCAGCATCTTAATCGGATTGTGATGACTGCGCCGCGGCGGCTTTGGCGTTAGCCTCCAGCACTTCTTCCATATAAGGTGCCCGAACGTTCGGTGAGATGCGCGCATCCACCAGACAAATGCCCTTCGATCCGTGCTGTACCCACTGCTGAACCTTTGCAAGATCAGCCACGGATTGCACCCGGATACCAGTGGCTCCTACCGCGCTAGCCAGTGCCGCAAAGTCGACGGTTGGAATGAGCATGGGGTCCTCGTGAAGACCAATTGAGCCATACTGGTGAACTTCTGCACCATAGGCGGAATCGTTGTAGATGACGATGACGCCACTGCTAATAGTGCGGACTATCGACTCCAGATCTGCCAGTCCCATCAAGAATCCCCCGTCCCCGGCGGCCAGCACTACGGTACGTCCCTCGGCCGCGACTCCGGCTCCCACCATCGAAGCAATGCCTAGACCAATTGACTGATAAGCGGTACCAACACAGGTCAACGACCTAGCGCCCGTAGTTGACCAGTACATGGGTCCCCAACCAATGAAGTGTCCCCCATCTTGCACCAGCACCCGGTTTGGGGGAAGAATTTTCTCCAGTTCACTAGCTACGCGGCGTGGATCAAGTAGGCCATCGGCGGCAAGCTCATCACCTAGAGGGCGGGCGCGCACCAAGCTAAGGTCTACCGAGGAAGCCCATGCAGATTTCTGGCCGTCGTAGCAATCAAGCAAGCCACGGATTGCTGCCCTGATATCCCCTGTGGCGAAGTAATCCACGCGGGAATTTGTTGCGGTGGCTGCTAAATCAATTTGCACCACCTTCGCCTGCGCATTAATTAGCTCTCCAAAGCGCATGGTGAATTGGTTCAGTCCCGCGCCAAGTACCAGCACGGCATCAGACTGCGCAATGATTTGCGCGTTTCGTTCCGTGGAAAAACCTCCGGTAATACCCAGATCATAGGGGTAGTCCAGCAGATCTCGGGCCAGCAAGGTTCCGGAGGTCGTAGCGCCCAGACACTTGGCAAGTTCAGTGATCTCGGCGGCAGCCTCGATGGCTCCGCGACCATAAAGAATGTGCGGACGCTGGGCTCCAGCCAAGATTTCGGTGATGGCGCTGATCTGCGAGATGTTCAGTTCTGGTGCTGGAGGGGTGCTACGCAGGGATGCAAAATCTGGCAATTCACCTTCGAGGCTTGATACCGGTGCGAGATCATACGGGATGGCAAGAACCACGGGAATTTGCTCGCGTAGTGCGTGAGCGGCGGCCTTTAGTGCGGTGGCACCCGGAGTATGGCGATCCACCACGTAGCGTACTGCTCGGACTCCTGCGTCGATGGCCGCCTGATCAATATCCCACGCGCGCAGACCCGTGGTTGGCGCATCTCCGGTGACAAGCAGCAACGGGGTGCGCGCTGCGGCGGCCTCCGCTAGCGCGGTGACGGCATTGCTGTAGCCCGCGCCGTAGGTGGTCGAAGCAATCGCCAGACGATTGGAAATTCGGAAGTAGGCGTCTGCCGCGGAAACCGTTGCAGATTCGTGGCGTACCGCGGTGTAATCAAAGCCGGCACGAACTGCGGCGTCGAGGAAGTGTGCGTTGCCGTTGCCCATGAGACCAAAAATCTGTGGCGCAATTGGCTTAAGGGCATGGGCGATGGCAGCTGAAACGCTGGACATAATGGACTCTTTTCCTAAAAAGGAGTTGAAGAAAATTCCATATATGTCTGCCGTTACCGGTTGTTATTAGCAACGGGTATCGCCCCTTTTGAGAGCGCCGGAACCTTTTTGAGGCGGTCCCTGACAGGTATAAGAATAAGGTACAAATCCTTGATCGCGCTAGCTCGAGATCATTTTGAGAGTTCCTCATCTTTAAGCCGACGTGAAATATCGGCTTCCAAATCAACAATGTTCGAACCGTTTACCCAACGCCTTAGCCGTACCAAGACCATCACGAGCAGAAAGGCGGTTAGCATTTTATCGGCTAGGGAATATAGGAAATTCGACGCAAATACGGTCACAATCAACGGCATTCCATAGGAATCCAAATTTGCCCGGGTTAATTCTGAGGCATGACCAGTTCCACCATGAAAAACAACGACCAATAGAATCGTCGCAATCACGCTGCAAGATAGTGCGACCAAAAACGTCAACAGATAGTACCGTTTCAGACTTCTTTCACGGCGCACCCACCGAATTCCGTATCCCCAAACTAGGGCACCGGTGACATTGACCAGAATGAATGCCAGCGAAGAAGAATCTGTAATCGAACTCCCCAAGAGGTTCGTGGCGATAGCCACGGCAACTCCCGCCCAAGGCCCTAAAACCATCGCGACGATCGCAGTTCCCAGCATGTCTAGGTAAAGCGGTATCCCCAGTGTTGCTACCAGCCAGAATCCTAATAAGTTGAGCGCAGTACTGCTAACAATCAGCAGCATTCTCCTTCCTAGCCGCCGAGATTTATTAGATTCATTTCTTTGTGTACTGTCCTCGATCTGCGTAATGGTCGAGTCTTCAACCATGTCTAGACTTTGAGAATTCGGATGAATTTCAGGCTCCGGCACATAAGTGACTCGGTCAGCTCTGGCCCGTAGACATCGGTTGCGCCAGTTTTCAACGTCCTCTTCCGTGCCACCTAAAGCACAGACAATTTCAGAAATAAGTTCCACGTTGAGTCGGGTACGCCCAACTCGAAAGGCATCGTACACCGTTGATCTCGCTGGTCGAGACGCCCCAGGATCAACGCCTTGCGAAATACGATGGCTAGAAATACGTCGAACGATTTCAGCGTAGGGAACGTCTCCGGCGTCAAGACGCAAACGTTGCAGATCTTCGGCAATGAGATCAAAAGCCGACAGTGTCGAGTGCGACTGTTCCTCAGATTTCGACACCGTTGCTTCCTTTTCTTATGGCGCCCGATGATGTTCCGCGCTTTGATTTAATTCTACGACGGAAGATTTAATAAACAGCACCGATTACAACTATCTATCGCCAAGTACCCACCTATGGGCAGAACAATAATTCATGCCTAGATTCGCATATACATACTTATTGCCCCTGGGGCTGTTGAGTACACAGTTATTGTTGTTCGGACTTGTATGGAGATGAGATTTTGTTCGTTTGTAGAACAATTTCATAGATAAGATTTTTGTAACTTGAGGTTTTCGACCGTGAGAGGTGTACCGCTTACGGTCCGATCTCGCACTGTGGCTAAAGTTATCATCTGCAAAAACTTGGGGGCAGATGCTGACTGGTCACGGAAACATCAGCACCCTTTAGCGCTAAAGGATAATAGTTAGGCACCTTCGAAGAATTTCGAAGGTGCCTAACTATTTAATTGCCTGTCAAGATACGCAGGGTCAACTAACGCGGGAGCCTTGGCTAGTGCGCTGCGGTTGCCTGAGCCAGCAGTTCAATTACATGACGGTAATCCTTGCCGGTAGCTCGGCTCATGCCCAACTCGCAGGTGCGGTTACACGAGGCGTGAGCGCTAGCGTCTAACTCAAGCACCTCCTCAGCTTCGCGAGCAGTGGCGGATTCGGTCAGTTCCGGGTGCAACATGCCGCGATCTCCGGCGAAGGCACAGCAACCCCAATTCATCGGGATGTTGACCTTCTTCGCCACTGCCTCGGCGACCTTCTGCAGGTCCCCATTAAGTCCCATCTGAGTCGAAGAGCAAGTGGGATGCAAAGTTAGCGAATCAATCTGCGTGACCGGCGGAAGTTTGCCCAACAGGTGACGGGAAGTGAAGGCCAAAAGGTCCACAACTTCAAAGCCGTGCTCCTCTAATGTGTGAGCAAAGCCTTCGGTGCAGCTGGTGGCGTCAGAAATGACCGGCAAGCGAAAACCTGGCTGGGCTGCATGAACTTGAGCGCGCACTCGTTCTGCCATAAGTACATGACCATCCTCATATCCTTTAGAGGTCCATGGGGTGCCACAGCACATCGATTCGATCCCTTGCGGAACCAGCACAGAGACGCCTGCCTGCTTCAGCAGTTGTTCAAAGGCTGGAGCTACGCCTTGCCCCTCAGTGCCAGGCCCAAACATCGAATTCACACAAGCGGGCAGGTAGATAGCAATTGGCTCCACGCCGGGGGCACCAAGGTTTCCCGTCAGCGGCTTACGTGCCTTACCGCCTTTAGGCAGATCTGCGTCATAACGAGGCACGGTGTCTTCCCCCACCACCTTGCGGGCAATCTCGGTAGCTCCGCGGACCAGCGGGGTAGGGAATTTATCTGCCATGCTCAGTGCCACCGAGCCAACTCGGGTTGCCGCACCCCAGCCCTTGGCAGCAGCCTTGAACCCAGCAGCCATGGCTGGCTTGGCATCCTCGCGGCGTAACCGTTTAACCAACAGTCCCGTGTTGATCTGCACTGGGCAAGCGGTGACACACATACCGTCTACCGCGCAGGTTTCCACCGCCGAGTATTCATAGTCGCGTTCGAGCTCCGCGACGAGTTCTTCATTCCCCTCGGCTTCTGCCTTCGCAATAGCCCTGCGCACGGCGATACGTTGACGAGGCGTAAGCGTCAGATCTTTGGACGGGCATACCGGCTCGCAGTAACCACATTCAACGCAGCGGTCCGCCTCAACCTCAATGGTCTCGTTGAGCTTGATGTTGCGGATGTGTGCGGCATGATCTTCATCGATAATAACGCCCGGATTGAGCATCATTCGTGGATCACAGGCGGTCTTGAGTTGGACCATCACCTCGTAGAGTTCGTCGCCGTATTGGCGACGCACAAATGGTGCCATCGCACGACCCGTGCCGTGTTCAGCCTTGAGGTTTCCGCCCTTGGAAAGTACCAGCTCAACCATCTTGTCGTTGAATGCGTTGTAGCGGTTCAGCGCAGTGTCACCCTCAAAGCGGTCAGTCAACATGAAGTGGATATTTCCGTCCTTGGCGTGACCAAAGATTACCGAGTTCTGATACTCATACTCGTCAAAGAGCTCCTGCAGGGTGCTACAGGTTTCGGCCAGCGTATCGACGGGGACTGCTACGTCTTCGAGTAGTGCGGTTGTGCCTGAGACACGCGCCCCGGCCACGGAAGCGTAGAGTCCTTTACGGAATTTCCAAGCGGCTTGACGGTTTTTAGCGTCTTGGGAAAGGATCGCTGGCGCACGCAGAGCGGCGGAATCTATCAGACGCTGACCGGCACTTTGCAGTCCGGCAAGTTCTTCGTCATGGTCTGCATGGTATTCAATGAGCAGTGCCGCTTGTTCTTTGACTTCAAACCCCATGATTGCCTCAGGAACCCCGGGTAGATTTTGGCCTACGCGAAGTGAGGTGGAATCCATGAGTTCCAGCGTTGCCGCGCCAGAATCCAGCAGGTCCGGAAGCGCCCGGGTGGCCTGATCTAAGGAATCAAATACCGCCAAGGTTGCAATTGCGAGCTTACGGATGGGAACTGTTCTGAAGATCGCTTCGGCGACAAAGGCCAAGGTGCCCTCGGAACCAATGATCAGATGGGCTAGCAACTCCGCCGGCGAATCGTGATCGAGGAATGAATTAATGCCGTAGCCCATGGTGTTCTTTAGCGCGAAATGCTTCTCGATAAGAGCTACCGAATTCTTATTTGCACGTACTCGATCACGCAGTCGGGTCAGCGTCTGCACAAGCTGCGGCTCGGCGGCGGCGAGTTTGGCATCTGCGTCGGGGGCCGCGGAATCGATCATGGTCCCGCTAGGCAGCACAAAGGTCATCGATTCCAACGTGCGGTAAGTGTTAAATTCGGTGCCGCATGCCATACCCGATGAGTTATTCGCGATCACTCCGCCAATCGTGCAGGCAGCTTCACTGGCGGGGTCAGGGCCTAGCTTGTAACCGTAGACCGAGAGCCTCGCATTGACCTGACGCACCGTCGCACCGGGCTGCACACGCACACGCTTTCCCTGATCCAGCACGGTAATGCCACGGAAGTTTCTACGCACATCGAGCATCAGCCCGTCGCCGCTGGCTTGGCCGGCCAAGGAGGTTCCACCCGAACGCAAGGTAACCGGTTGTCCGGCGCGCATGCTGGCTGACAGCAACTGCGAGACTTCCTGCGCATCCTTGGCGATCACCACGGCTTCTGGGGTGTAGAGGTAATGCGAGGCGTCCGAGGCATAGGCCACCCGGTCGATGGACGTGGTTTTGACGCGGTCGGGCTCGGCGACCAGATCAAGAATGCTTCGGGAAACCTTGGTTTCTCCGAGTGCCGGCGTGCTCAATGCCATGATGCGCTCCTGTGCGTTGGTAGGCCCAGCCTACCTAAGGTCAATATTGTCTAACAAGTACACATGCTATATTAGTGCTCTTTGTGGGATAATCAATGGGTTGGCAAGTATCTTGAAGGGGAATTCATGTCCGCAAGACTAGGTGTCGTCTCGGTAGTCCAGGCGATGATCTACGATTTGCGAAGCAGAATTTTCGACGGTGAAATCCCTCCCGGCACCCCGCTAGGTGAGGTAGACATGGCCGCACACTATGGAGTCGCGCGTCCCACGGCGAAGGCAGCATTGGAAAACCTGGTAGCCAGTGGACTGCTGACCCGAAACGCGCATCAGAGCGCGCGCGTCACCGTCCTCGATTCGGCCGATGCTCGGGATATCTACCAAACGCGCGCAATTATCGAAGCCGAGGCCGTGCGCCTACTGGCAAGCACCGGCCATGTCCCGCAGGCCGCGCATGAAGCCAACGCGCAGATCACTGCTCTGGCCGACGCTTCGCCCGCGCAGATCATCGAGCCGGACCTGAAGTTCCACGCGGCACTGGTCAACGCCCTCGATTCGGCGCGAACTAGCGCAATCTATGCACAGCTCAGTGACGAGATCCGCCTATGTATGACGCATGTCCAGGATGCCACCCTGCTCAGTACCGAAAACATTGCCGCAGAGCATCAAAGGCTGCTGGACCAGATCAATTCCCGCGACGCGCAAGGCGCCGCCAGTACCTTAGCTGACCATCTCGGACGCGCAAGCAAGAAGCTCGAAGCTCATTTAGACCTGATCCAGCAGAACGGCAAATAGTGACCGGACCGTGCCGGCCGGCGAGCGCAGGAACTCCCGGCGATTAGGCCCAGCGCGTGTTGCTTGGCCTAGCGCTTCCCGGCAAGACGAGAATAATTCTCCAGGATGAGCCGAGCTCAGCATTTGATCCTCACAGCCAGCAACTGCTTGCGGAGGCACCACGGGCATGATCGCCCATGACCGGGAAGTGGCCGCGGAGCTGGCAGACGAGATAAGCGCGGCGCAAGACGGTCGGATGGTCGCAGTCGGTGGATGCCGCTCGTGCAGTACTCATAGCTTCAACATTTGCAGGATCTGTGTCCGGCTATTGGATTTCCACGATTTCCTCGCCCCATCTGCAATTAGCAGTTCTGGCGCGCCAGCCACAGTGAACACCCAGGGCAGGGCTCTGATGGATTTCCCGGTGTCCAAGGGTTTCGGTTCACCAGTGTGGCAATTAATATAGACGCAAGGTATTCACGCTTCGGTGTGATTCTTTGGAATACTCCATAGTTGGCGCGAAGTGACCGGCGCCTTTCGCCCCTTCTTCTCCGGCACGGCTAATTGCCCGCTGCCGGCTATCGACCGAGGCTCTTATGCCAGATCAAAAGGATCGTGAATCAAATGACTTCAAAAATCCGCATCGGTATTGCCGGATATGGAAACCTAGGCCGCGGCGTGCAAGCCGCAATTGCCAAAAATTCGGATATGGAACTGGTGGGCGTCTACAGCCGCCGCGATCCGGATACCCTTCAGCTGGCTCAGCCTGCACCACGCTACTCGGTGGATGTCCTGGGGGACCACGTTGACGATATCGACGTGCTGATCCTCTGCGGTGGCTCAAAATCAGACCTACCCGAACAAGGCCCCCGCATGGCTGCCCTATTCAACACCGTGGATAGCTTCGATACCCACGCGCGCATCCCGGAATATTATGAGACGGTCAACGCACCGGCGAAAGCGGCCGGCAAGACCGCGCTAATCTCCGCAGGTTGGGACCCGGGCATGTTCTCAATTAACCGCGTCTACGGTGAAGCGCTGCTTCCCGACGGGGAAACATACACCTTCTGGGGCCGCGGGCTGAGCCAAGGCCACTCCGATGCGGTACGCCGCGTGCCCGGTGTTGCCGGCGGCGTGCAGTACACCATCCCTAGCCCGGAAGCGATTGAGCAGGTACGTGCGGGACTACGCCCCACACTGAGCACTCGTGAGAAGCACCAGCGCGAATGCTACGTTGTTCTCGAAGACGGTGCGGATGAAAACACCGTGCGCGAATTGATTGTGAATATGGAACACTACTTCGACCAGTACGACACCACCGTGAACTTCATCGACGCGCAGACCCTCGCCGCCGAGCACTCGGACATGCCTCATGGCGGTTTCGTGATCCGTTCGGGCAACACCAGCGAGAGCCAGAAACAGGTCATCGAGTATTCGTTGGCGCTCGGTTCAAACCCGGAATTCACTTCCAGCGTGCTGGTGGCTTACGCCCGGGCCGCCTTCCGGATGAACCAGCGCGGCATCACCGGTGCGCAGACCGTTTACGATGTGGCCCCGGGGCTGCTCTCGCCCAAGTCCCCCGCACAGTTGCGCGCGGAGCTGCTCTAGGATTTTGCCGGGCCAGCAGCTCATCCGCTGGCGAGCGCATCCTTCTCCCAGGCCTCCACTGGCCCCGGGACCTGCACGAACAGCGGATGCAGGGCCACCTGCCCTGCCGGTTCCAAGCGGGCGATGCGCGCGGGATCCCGGACGGAGAGCTTGCGCAGCAGGTGCTCGCGCTCGAAGTGCACCTGCCCCTGGGTGACCGGGATCTTTTCCAGCTGCGCGGCGGCTGCCGGATGCAGGATCTTCGCGGCGTCGAAGCGATAGCCCCGGACAGCCGCTTCGTCCCACAAGCCCTGCAGGTAGCCGCCCATATGCACCAGCGGGGCGGGCTGCGCCTTGAACCGGAGAAGCTGCGGGTGCCCGGTATAGCCCTTGGTCTGGCCTGCGAGCACCTTCTGGGCCAGCAGTGTTTCACGCCAGCAGGCAACGAGCCCTTTGGCGTCGAGCAATGAGGGGTGCAGGGACCACAGTCGCATGGGCCAAGCCTAGTCGGGGTTCGGGCCAGCCGGGAACTCGATGATCTCGCTGCGGATCAAGAAGCGCTTGCCCTCCGGGGCTTCGACGGAGAAACCGGATCCCCGCCCGTTGACCACGTCCACGGTGAGCTTGGTGTGCTTCCAGTATTCGAATTGCTCCTTGGACATCCAGAAATCGATGTCGCCCAGAGCGGTGCCATCAGCGCCGTCCAGGGAAAGCACGCCGAGCCGGATGTCCGATCCCCCGGTGCGGAACTCGCCGGCCGGGTAGCACATCGGCGAGGACCCGTCGCAGCACCCTCCGGACTGGTGGAACATCAGCGGGCCGTGGATCCCCCACAGCTTGCGCAGCAGGTCCAGGGCTTCGGAGGTGAAGGCCACCCGCGAGAACTCTTCGCCCTCGATTGCGGCGCGCGTTTCGGTTACGGTGCTCATGTCCTGCTCCTGCCTCGTTGTCCACGTCCGGATTTATCTCGTTGTGGCCAGTGTCCTCTTTTTGGGCCGCACCGTCCATCGCTCGGCCAGGGCGGCCAGGACACCGGTACCGGATGCCGCTTCGAAAAGCCGCATCCGGTACCGTGCCATCAACCGTTGCGGATCCGGCTACGCCCTGCCGGCGTAGTCGATGACAACGCGCCCATCGATCTTGCCATGGCGCATTTCGTCGAATACGGCGTTGATGTCTTCCAGCGGGCGGGTATGGAAGGTCGGCTTGATCTTCCCTGCCGCATAGAATTCCAGCGCCTCGATCATGTCCTGCCGTGTTCCCACGATCGATCCGCGGATGGTCAGGCCCTTGAGCACGATGTCGAAAATGGGTGCGGGGAAATCACCGGCGGGCAGCCCGTTGAACACGATCGTTCCGCCGCGCCGGGTCATGCCGATCGCTTGCCCGAACGCCTTTGGATGCACCGCCGTAACCAGCACGCCGTGCGTTCCGCCAACCTTCTGCTGGATGATCTCGGCCGGGTCCTGGGCGAAGGCATTGACGGTGATTTCCGCTCCATGCTTCGAGGCCAGCGCCAGCTTGTCATCGGCCACGTCAATGGCGATCACCCGCATGCCCATGGCCACCGCGTACTGCACCGCGATATGGCCCAGTCCGCCGATACCCGAAATAGCCACCCACTGGCCGGGCTTGACCTCAGTCATCTTCAGGCCCTTGAAGACAGTCACTCCCGCGCACAGCACCGGCGCGATTTCATGGGGATCCGAACCCTCCGGGATGTGCGCGGCATAGCGGGAATCCACCAGCATGTACTGGCCGAAGGAACCGTCCACGGAGTATCCGCCATTGGACTGGGCTTCGCACAGCGTCTCCCAGCCGGTGCGGCAGTACTGGCAGTGCCCGCAGGCGCTGGCCAGCCACGCGTTGCCGATCATGTCCCCGAGCGCGACCTCGGTGACTCCTTCGCCGAGCTTTTCCACGATGCCCACGCCTTCATGCCCGGGAATCAGCGGAAGCTTCGGCTTGACCGGCCAATCGCCCTCGGCGGCGTGCAGGTCGGTGTGGCAGACGCCCGAGGCGATCAGCTTCACCAGCACCTGGCCGGGGCCGGGCTCGGGGATCTCGGCGTCCTTCACCTGGAACTCTTCGCCGAAGCCTTCGACTATTGCAGCTTTCATCTTGCTCATGTACTTTGTCCTTTGCATGGTATTCGAAGGTGCGGGGTGCCGGCTGGCGTGCGGGGGATGAGGCCAATCGATCCCCGGACGCTGTCCCGGCTGGCCCCGTACCTTCGAGGTCTGTTGTCATCTCATGCTGCTCGTGGCAGCTACTGCTCCTAGAAGAAGCCCAGCTTGTCTTCCGAGTAGGAAACCAGCAGGTTCTTGGTCTGCTGGTAGTGGTCCAGCATCATCAGGTGGTTCTCGCGCCCGATACCCGAAGACTTGTAGCCACCGAAAGCCGAGTGAGCTGGGTAGGCGTGATACTGGTTGACCCACACACGACCCGCCTGAATGGCGCGCCCTGCACGGTAGGCCACGTTGCCGTTGCGGCTCCAGACGCCCGAGCCCAATCCATACAGGGTGTCATTGGCGATCGTGATCGCTTCGTCGTAGTCCTTGAACTTGGCGACCGCTACCACCGGACCGAAGATCTCCTCTTGGAAGATGCGCATGTCGTTGGTGCCTTCAAAGATGGTTGGCTGCACGTAGTAACCACCGGACAGTTCCCCGCCCAGGTCCGCGCGTCCTCCACCGAGCAGCACCTTGGCGCCTTCGGCCTTACCGATATCCATGTAAGACAGGATCTTCTCGAGCTGGTCGTTGGATGCCTGGGCACCCATCATGGTTTCGGTATCCAGCGGGTGGCCCTGCTTGATGGCCTTGGTACGGGCGATGACATCGCCCATGAAGCGGTCGTAGATACTTTCCTGGATCAATGCACGCGATGGGCAGGTGCAAACCTCACCCTGATTTAGCGCGAACATGGTGAAGCCCTCTTGAGCCTTGTCGTAGAAGGCATCGTCCTTATCTGCGATGTCCTCGAAGAATAGATTCGGGGACTTGCCACCAAGTTCGAGGGTGACCGGGATCAGATTTTCCGAGGCGTACTGCATGATCAAGCGTCCGGTGGTGGTCTCACCAGTGAATGCGATCTTGCGGATGCGCTTGTTGCTGGCCAGCGGCTTGCCGCACTCCACACCGAAGCCGTTGACGACATTCAGGACGCCGGCAGGCAGCAGGTCACCAATCAGTTCCATGAGTACCAGGATCGAGACAGGCGTCTGTTCTGCAGGCTTGAGCACAATGGCGTTACCGGCTGCCAAGGCGGGCGCGAGCTTCCACACGGCCATCAGGATAGGGAAATTCCAAGGGATAATCTGGCCTACTACGCCCAGTGGTTCGTGATAGTGGTACGCGGTGGTATCTTCATCCAGCTGGGAAAGGCTTCCTTCTTGGGCGCGAATAGCGCCAGCGAAATAACGGAAGTGGTCCACTGCCAAAGGAAGATCGGCATTGATGCACTCGCGAATGGCTTTGCCGTTGTCCCAGGTTTCGGCCACTGCCATCATTTCGAGGTTTTCCTCGATGCGGTCTGCAATCTTGTTTAGGATGACTGCGCGTTCAGCCGGGCTAGTCTTGCCCCACGCTGGAGCAGCTGCGTGGGCTGCATCCAGGGCTACCTCGATGTCTTCTGCAGTGGAGCGCGCCACTTCGCAGAAGACCTTACCGGTTACCGGGGTGACATTTTCAAAGTACATGCCCTTAACCGGAGCAACCCATTCGCCACCAATGTAGTTCTCGTAGCGTGGTTTAAAATTGACCAATGCCCCATCGGTGTTTGGATTTGCATAAACGCCCATTGCTGCACGACTCCTTAGTCAGTCATTCTGGCCACGATGTCTTCACCGCGGAACCTTGAATGTGACTCTAGTCACGTAAAGGTTGCAAGTAGGTTGCAGCTGAAGTCCGCTATTCGTCCAGCCCTTGAACCTCGGCAACGATCAGCGAACGAGCCGGCGAATCAGCTGGCAGTTCCCGCAAGGCCGCACGCAACAAATCCGAGTCAGCCAGCTGGCGGCCCAAGTTCAATAGCTGATGGGCGGTGCCTCGATCCAGAACCATTTCACGCAAGGCCGCCTCGGCACGGTAGCGCAGCAGTATGATTCCTGGAGCCTGCGACCGTGCGAGCATCCCTGGCGAATATATCTGCAAGGCAGCGCCGAGATCGCCTTCCTCCAAGGCCTTCCATAGCCGGCCAATTGTTGTTTGCAAACCCCATTGCAATCGATAGGGTCGCGAGGTCAATGTTCTCCCCGGGACCGTCCCAAGCACTTTGCGTAACCTGACGATTTCGGCTCGAGCGGTGCCTTCTGCTGCCGCATCAGGCCTTTCGAATAGCTCCTCGACAAGTTGAGCCGTATTCAGCCCTTCTCGATATTGTGCTAGCAACGTCAGGATTTCAGCGTGGCGCAGGGAGATCGGAACGGAACCTAGGTGAGCACCGTCGGAGCGGCCAAGATCCAGATAGTCCGGGTCTGCCACTACTCCAGCGCCAGGCAGGAGTAATTGAGTTTCCGCAGCCATCACCGCCGCTTGCAGTAGCGGCAGTGAATGCGTTGCGATGGCATCTGGCCCGCCAGTCAGATCAATTGCGCCTATTACTTGCCCGGTGCGTGGATCTCGGATGGGAACCGCGGAGCAGCTGTATTGGTGAGCTCTTTCGTAAAGATGCTCCGCACCTGAGACTTGGGATCCAGCACCGGTGGCTAGTGCCATTCCCGGTGCAGACGTTCCAACCGTCCTTTCCGCCCAGTCGGCGCCGGCCATGAAGCCTACGCCTTCCGCTTGAGTCAGGGCGCCATTGCTGCCTGCGACCCACAACAAGGTGCCGCCGGTGTCAGCCAATGCGACTAAGAGGTTGGCGTCAGTTGCTGCGGGAACCAAGAGTTTTTCAAAAACCGGCCAAATCCGCTGCAGCTCACTACGTTCGCGAGCAAGCCTCAGATGATCATCACTGAGCACTGAGGGGACTTGAACGGCAGTGAGAGATGCCAGCGAGCGCTTCCATGATTCACGCACATCACTTCGCAGTGGAAGTTCTGCCACCCCTGCCTCTCGCGTCTCCAAAAGCTCATGCGCGTGCTGGGCGCGACGCGATGCGCCGGACCAATCTATGGCGGACTCGCCCATAACTCTCCTCTATCCAGCAACCTGGATTTCTGCAGTGCTCACCAGCCTAGGCGACTACGTGGGACTTGAGAAGAGCTATCTTCTTCTCAACATACGGGTTCACTTTCAGGGGCCTTGCCCCCACAAACAGGGTCCTATCCGAGGTTGAGCCTGCTACGTCTAAACCCATTAAAACAAATAGATAAGTCACCTATAAATTGCCAACATTTAGGGATAAGTTCACCAAGGTCATTTCTTAGAATTTCATCCTTGATCCCTTTCCATTTCTTCGTCGTTGAGAGTATCGTACAACCAAATGGTTGTATATGAATTGAGCGAAGAACAGACAAACAAGGTCTTCCGCGCCTTGGCAGACGCCACACGAAGAGACATCGTGGCGCGAACCTTGCACGCCGAGGTCAGTATTTCCACACTGGCCGCCGACTACGACATGTCTTTTGCCGCAGTCCAGAAGCATGTGGCATTTTTGGAGTCCGCTGGTCTGGTCAGCAAAATCGCACGTGGCCGCGAACGTATTGTTCGAGGTCAGCCGGACACGATCCGGCACGCCCAGCAGTTACTTTCATCCCTCGAAGAAATCTGGCGCCAGCGCATCAACCGGCTCGACGATTTCCTCGCCGACGAGGCAACTTAAGGAGTAATCTCATGCCCGTCACTTCAGTTATCCAAGATGCCCAAGCCCTCACGCTCACGGTACACGCCGAGTTTGGCGTGAAGGTTTCCCGTCTCTGGGACGCCTACCTCGATCCGCGCCAGATTGAAAAGTTCTGGGGACCGGTTGAGTACCCCGCGACTTTCACCCGGCACGATGCAGTGTCAGGTGGTCGCACCAATTACCATATGACCTCTCCCGAAGGAGAAGAGTTCCACGGCTACTGGGACTGGAACGAAATCGTCGAGCAGAAGTTCTTCGAAGTCACCGACGGTTTCGCGCATTCCGATGGCTCCCCGAACACCGAGTTGCCCACCACGCGCACCACCTTTTCCTTTGACCCGCAAGATTCGGGAAGCAAGCTGACCATCACTTCAAACTTCGATTCCATGGAGGCCTTAGAACAAGTTGTAGCCATGGGCATGATCGATGGGACTCGTTCGGCTATGAGCCAGATCGAACAGGTGCTCAGCGATCTGCGTGACTACTCAAAGAATTTCACCACCGAGGCCCAGCTCCTCTCCGATACCCAGGTTCGCGTCAGCCGGATTATCCGAGGAACCCGCGAACAGGTGTGGCTGGCGCACCACGATGCACAGCTTATGAAACGCTGGCTGCTCGGCCCCGACGGCTGGAGAATGACTGAATGTGCCCCACCCGAGGCTGTTGGCGACAGCTACCGTTACCACTGGGAACCGGAATCCGGCACCGCGGAGCAGTGGTTCGGTTTCACCGGCACACTGCTAGAACAGTTGCCGCAGTCCTACGAACGGACCACCGAGCAAATGATCGACACCGACTACCCAGCAACCATCAACGAATCAACGTTCACCGAAACTACCGCGGGTACGCTACTGTCCATCGTCATCACCTATCCGGATGCCCAGACCAGAGACATGGTGCTAGCCACCGGAATGACTAACGGGATGGAGGCCAGCTACGCACGGCTCGAATCGCTGCTCTAAGCGCGATTCGCCCCACATCCGGCACGCGGGCGCGCGCAAATATGAAACACTTGGAAGCATGACTTCCCACAATTCACGCGCAGGCCTGGATAAGCAGGCCACCCAGGTTCAGGACATGTTCGACAAGTTGGCGCCACGTTATGACTTGCTCAACACCTTGATGACCGGCGGCATTGTGAACTACTGGCGCAAGATCACCACCGAGGCGATCGCACCGAAGCCCGGCGAGCGCATTCTTGACCTTGCCGCGGGTACCGGAACTTCCTCGGTGCCGCTGGCCAAGGTCGGCGCCAAGGTGACCGCTTGCGATATGTCCCACGGCATGCTCGCCGAGGGTCGCAAGCGCTACCCGCAGCTTGAATTCGTCTACGGCGACGGTACCGATCTGCCATTCGAGGACAACTCCTTTGACGCGGTCACCATCTCCTACGGACTGCGCAACATCTCCGACACCGAGAAGGCTCTGTCGGAGATGCACCGCGTGACCAAGCCGGGCGGTCGCATTGTGGTGGCAGAGTTCTCCACCCCCACAATGACTCCGATCAAGCAGGCTTACAAGCAGTTCTTGCCTCGCGTGATCCCAGCCTTGGGATACATCGTTTCGCCAAACCCGACGGCCTACGCCTACCTGGCTGAGTCCATCGCTGCCTGGCCAAACCAGCAAGACCTAGGACAGAAGTTCATCAACGTCGGTTGGAAGAACGTCGAGTTCCGTAACCTGACCGGCGGCATTGTCGCCGTACACCGCGCTTGGAAGTAGCCCTTCCGCAGAATTGATCTTTCGGTTCGCATCCAACGCTGGATGCGAACCGAAAGTTTTTAACGATGTTTTTTCGTTTGTGTTGCTGGCATGCTTGGGTGCATGAGCCTGCTCGCTAGTGAAGCACCACGCACCGCCCTGAGTTGGAAACTACTGCCAGCGGCCTTACTCGCGGTATCCGGCGTGCTACTTTTCGGCGTTGAAAACGATCTGTTGGGCTATGGTCTGCTTGTGTTGAGCCTGCTTACGGCTGCCTTTATCGACCGCAGGCTCGCATGCCACCTGGCGCTCATAGCCGCAGGGCTGGCCATCATCAGCTTGGTCCCGTTAAACGCCGACTTAAGCTTGGGACATATGGCACTGATGGGCGGCGCGCTGGCACTGGCCGTAGTGGTTCCCTGGCTGGTATCGAGATTCGTATACCGCGAAAAGATCATCAAATTTCCGGTGAATACCGGACGTAAATGGCCATTAGTTGCCAAACTTTATCTACTGGGCGTCGTAGCCTTGGGCTACTTCATTCTGCCGGTGTATTTGATAAGTACCGGCGTTTACCAGAATTGGCCAGATGCCTCGGATCCAACCATCTTCTGGCGACTCTTCCTCGGCGTTAACTCCGTAGGGATCTGGGACGAGCTATTCTTCATCTGCACCACCTTCACGTTATTGCGCCAGCACTTCCCTGACTGGCTAGCGAATCTTTTGCAGGCGGTGATCTTCTCCTCGTTCTTATGGGAGATCGGCTACCAATCTTGGGGTCCTCTACTCACTTTCCCCTTTGCGCTATTGCAGGGCTACACCTTCAAACTGACCAAGTCACTGACCTACGTCATCTCGGTGCACCTAATCTTCGACTTCGTGCTGTTTCTCGCGCTGGTCCATGCCCACAATCCAGCATGGCTTCCAATTTTCTTGTACTGACTGCTCAACCGCTCACGCTGCGCTGTTAGGGGTGGCTTGTGAAAAAGTAAAATATCCGACGGTAGCGCGATTCTCCGCTATAAGTAGGACTTTTTCTGACCCGTGACCCGTTCCATTCACAGCAAGCATCTGATGTACGCGGGCGAAGGATATTCTAATGGTCAAAAACCATTACATTGGTTCGCACGTAGCAACTGACAAGGATTCTCACCCGAAGAGTTCGGGTCTTGCGGAAGCTTCGCCATCGCCTTGCGGACGCACGTTACGGACATCGAGTTCCCTAGCGTCGCATATTCAACGAATTCACAAGCCACCCCCTGTTACACTCAAATACATGGATACCCGCTAAGCTCGCCAATGACCTCGCACCGCACTTCGGTGCACATCGTTCATTTTGGCTACCGGCTTCGGTATCCCTTTTTTGTTGGTTCCCCCAGGGGTTGAGCCAACTTCGCGGTCCCCAGGTTCGGCAGCCTCTTCACACCCGTGGGAGGACCAAATATGCCTTTGACTCCACCAATAAAACTACACAACCTCAGTTTCTGCTGGCCTACCGGCGAGCGTGCCGTGACCGATCTTGAAGGTGTCTTCCCATCCGGGCGCACTGGCCTGACCGGCATCAACGGCAGTGGAAAGTCGATTCTCTTGCAGCTCATTGCTGGCCGGTTGACGCCCACTGCCGGATCCGTGGAAGTCTCTAGCGATCTCGCCTATCTGCCACAAACTCTCACCCTGCACCAGGACACCACCGTGGCCGAGCTGTTAGGAATTGATAGCACTTACCGTGCCTTGAAAGCTATCGAATCCGGAAGTATAGACCCCTCGGATTTTGACGCCGTCGGCGACAATTGGGATCTCGAAGCCCGACTGGAAGCCGAACTTAGTCCACTGGGGCTGGAAACTCTAAGCCTCGAACGTCAGATCAGCACACTTTCCGGAGGGGAAGCAATGTTGCTGGCAGTAATCGGTCTGCGCCTAGCGGCCTTACCAATAACGCTGCTCGATGAGCCAACGAATAATCTCGACGCACCGACTAGAGAATTGCTCTATGGACTCGTGCGTTCATGGAAGGGAACAATAATCGTAGTCAGTCATGACATCGAGCTTCTGGAACTTATGGACCACACGGTAGAGCTGTATGCGGGAAAACTACGTCTTTTCGGAGGACCGTACAGCGTGTACCGCGAACAGCTGGCTACCGAGCAGCACGCTGCCGAACAGGCCGCTAAAACGGCGAATGCTTCGCTGAAGGTAGAAAAGCGTCAACGGGTAGAAGCCGAAACAAAACTCGCCCGCGCCAAACGCAAGGGGCGAGCTGAACAGTTAGGTGGTGGGCTGCCGAAAATCCTGGCCAATCACCTGCGGCAAAAGTCCGAGGCGAATGCGGGAAAAATGCGTTCGAATCTGGACGGAAAGGTAGAGCAGGCGCAGAGCAAACTTGAGCAGGCTGAAATTCGTGTCAGATCGGAGGAGCACATCAATGTGGAGTTGCCAGATCCAAAACTTCCCGCCAGCAAACAAGTAGCTCAGTTTAGCTACCCTAGCGGACACCACATCATCCAAGGTCCCGAGCGGGTGGCTCTTACTGGACCCAACGGTTCGGGTAAAACCACCTTGCTAAACCAACTACTGAGCACCGAACCGTCCGAGGCTGAACTCTCGGGCAAGCTTTTCCTCGAACGCGTTGGGTACTTGCCGCAGCGTTTAGTGGGCCTCGACGAAAGCCGCAGTGCGGTCGAGAATATTGGTCAGGTAGCGCCCTCAGCCACATCGGGGCAGATTCGAAATATGCTCGCGAGGTTGTTATTGCGTGGCACTAATGCAGACCGCCCATTATCTGCATTGTCCGGCGGAGAGCGTTTCCGCGTCTATTTAGGTTCGCTACTCTTGGCTGAGCCCACGGCTCAGTTGCTGATCCTTGATGAACCAACAAATAATTTGGATATCGATAGTGTGCGTCAACTCTGTGAGGCGTTAGGGGCCTACCGTGGCGCGTTGCTGGTAGTCAGCCACGACCAAAAGTTCTTGAACCAGCTGGGACTTGATTACTTATTGGAGCTGAGGGCAGATGGATCCTTGACGAAGTCCTACCCCACAGCGGTTTGCTAACCCGATGGCGGTGTGTTGCCGGTTTACACTAGATCAAAGCACACCGCCGAGGACCCCGAAAGCAAGTTGAACATGTCCTACCCCCAGCGCACCGTCGAAGTAGTCACTACCGGCCTGGTTATCGATCAGTCTGCAACCCTGCTCTGGACCGACATTCGACGTGCCTTCATTTATGAAACAGGCTCCGGCCACGAAGCACTAACCTGCGCCGAGTTCATGCTCACCGAGGGCTACAGCGTAGAAATTAATAGCCAAATGCCCGGCTGGGATCTGGCAATCGAGCACCTGCCTCAGCGCATCGAGAATCTAGTCGACGAACGCTAGCAACTACGAGGAGTAATCCATGGCCACGATAGTTCTTTTCCACCACGTCCAGGGGCTCACCCCCGGAGTTCAAGCTATGGCCGCCGAATTACGCGCAGCTGGCCACAGCGTACACACTTTGGACCTGTTTGCAGGAAAGCTTCCTAAAGATATCGACGCCGGAATTCGCATGGCCAACAAGCTAGGCGAAGATAAAATCCAGGAGCGCGTCGACAAGTTTTTCTCGAAGCTTCCCGAGGAATTGGTTTATATCGGCAGCTCATGGGGTGCCGCTCTGGCGCAACAGTGCGCCCAGCAACGGCCAGGGGCTCTCGCAGCGGTCCTCTTAGAATCCTTCGTGGACGTAGAAGCAGACTGGAGCTTCGGCCCATGGCCCGAAAACGTCCCGGTACAACTTCATGGCATGGATGAAGACCCATTTTTCGCCAAGGAAGGCGATTTAGAAGCTGCTCAACGCTTCGTCGAAGGCGAAGGATATGAGCTCGCACAGCTGTTTACCTATCCGGGCAACAAACACCTGTTCACCGACTCCTCACTGCGTTCCCATGATCCTGAAGCGCGCGCTGTGGTCATGGAACGAGTGATCAAATTTTTGGAACCTTTCGCCTAAAGCAGGCGCATGCCGAACTGGTTATCCACATATTTTGCTAAGTGACCCCAGATTCTTTGAGGTACTCCTAGGCTGAGCTGACTAACACCACCTCTCTCAGCTCTGAGGAGCAGACCATGTCTGTCAGTAAAAAACGACATTCGCGTAGCGCGCAGCAACGTCACCGCGAAAGAGAACGACTCGAAATAAAGGATCGAGCCACTTTTCGTCAGCACCGGTTCAGTCAGGCCATCGATAAGCTCTGCGAAGCCGATGGGACCATAGAATTGGAAGCGGCTATACGCTGCGTGCAGAAGATTGTTCCGGACAAAACGGGACTGCTTTCGACTTTTCTCTACGCCACGCCTACAGACATTCTTGCCGATCGCCGGGGTTGGAAGTCCATCACCAATGCTTCTGACGATGACGACGCAGAACTGTGGATCTACACTCCATCTATTCCCAAGGATTGGGATGAGCGCTCGGTCGACCAACCCACGGAGCTAGCTTGGGACGGTGACTATTACACACTAACTCCCGCGATTCGAGGCGGTACACGGTCAAGCAGAATCGTTTACTACGACAACCCGTTTCGGCTAATTCGAGAAATAAACGATATCGAAAGCTGGTGAGGATCAATTCGCCGCAGTGCCGGGCTCAAATAAAAGAAGAATCCCATCACCCCTAGTCAATCAAGGGTAATGGGATTCTTATATGGTGCGCCCTGCGGGGTTCGAACCCGCGACCAATGGATTAAAAGTCCAGTGCTCTACCAACTGAGCTAAAGGCGCACGGCCTAAGCCAAAGTCCATAATACCCGAAGTATCGTTTCATGTTTAATCGAGTGAAATTTGGCAGTGTCGCGGCCACATCCAGTACCGCGTAAACGTCGAAATAATGAGTGCCTGAGCCCTGTGAAATATGAGTATTTTGCAACGTCATCCACTTTGTTCTAGTGCCCAGATTCACTCGCCATAGTGGAGCAGAGTGAGCTAAATGCGAGTAGTCTCGAAGCCATGAAAGGTGCACGCGCAGGTTCCACAGTTGGTCAGGTCTCCGGATTTCGCCATCACAAACCACGTCCATTCGCTCCGCAGGATTTTAATCCTTATGAGGGCGGCGCCGATCCTGCTCGCATCTCTGAAGCAGCTCACCTTTCGGCTCAGGCTTTTGTGCGTAAAGGTATTGCCAACGAGGACCCTGACATTTCAAACAGATTGGTCCAGGTCGCAGAGACCGAAGGACTAGAGGTTCTTGCAGAGCTTTGGTCCGCAGCTCCGGCACGTTCGCTTCCTGGAGCACTGTGGCGTCTTTACGCCGTACGCACGGCGACGCTTGATAACGCCGAGACCATGTCAGCACGTTTTCGTGCCGGTGCTCATCGCGCAGAAGTTGAACGTCTGGTAGCGGGCGTTGCCGAGCCGCCCACGGCCGAAGAACTTAAAAACATGGCAACTTCTATCCTCACCGGCGCCTTCGATGGCGACTTCGCCCATGCCCTGGAGCGCACGGCCGCCTACTGCAGGGTGCTAGCCCTTGGCATGACCGAGCATGCAGATGCCGCGGACTTGGCCAATGAAACTCGGGGCACAAAGCTGACCGCGCGGGCTAAGTCAATGGTGAACACCGCCGAAGACCTCGAAGCCTGCGCAAGGTTGTGGCGCCAGGATCTATTGGACTGATCACGACTTGCGCCACACAAGACATCTTGGGCTCCAGCGGTTAGGTTGGAAACAAACCATGTCTTAGCACTAGAGATCGGTAAGTATGCAGACTCCAGTTCCCGATTACCTACATGAAGTCCTCGACACTCTGCGTGAAGATACTTCCGGCGAAACTGCCCAGTACATTCCGGAACTGGCCAACGCTGACCCGGCGCCATTTGCGCTGTCGGTCACGACGGCTACCGGCAGCACTTACTGCGCCGGCGATACCGATACGCCGTTTAGCATTCAGTCCATTTCCAAGCCCTTTGCGTACGCGGCAGCCATCATTGACCGCGGGCTAGACCGCGTTCTGGAATCAATCGGCGTTGAGCCTTCAGGTGAAGCATTTAACGAGCTGTCTCTGGAAGACGGCACCAACCGTCCCAAGAATCCGATGATCAATGCCGGCGCCATAGCCGCGCATTCGCTGCTTGTCGGTCAAGACGCTACGGGCGAGGCCAGGGTCCAACGTGTCCTGGACATGTTTTCTTCTCTTGCCGGGCGCGAATTACAGATTGATGAAGACGTCTATCGTTCGGAACTGATTACGGCTGACCACAATTTCTCCATGGCGCATATGCTTCGGAATTACGGAATACTCGCCGATGACGCGCACGAAGTGGTCTCCGGCTACACCAAGCAATGCTCCATCTTGGTGACGGTCAATGACTTGTCCATGATGGCCGCCACCCTGGCCAATGGCGGAGTGCAACCGGTCACGCACGAGAAGATTATCGATGAGAATACTGCACGTCAGGTTATGTCGGTCATGGCGGTAGCCGGCATGTACGACGGGGCAGGAGATTGGCTCACGCGGGTGGGAATTCCTGCCAAAAGCGGAGTTTCCGGCGGACTCGTTGGTGTCTTGCCTGACCAGGTGGGCATCGCGGCATTCTCACCCCGTTTAGATTCTCACGGTAATAGCCAGCGATCACGCCGGGCCTTCGAGCGGCTCTCCACAGATATGGATATGCACCTCTTCGCACCGAGCCACGGTCGCCTTGATGTCGTTGGGGTCAATCTCGAAGGGAACCGAGAGATTTTCTACCTCCAAGGCAACGTACGATTCACCGCGGCCGCAGAATTACTGGATCTGCTCTCGGAATCAGACTTTGACGGTGCAGTTCATTTAGATATTTCTCGTGTGCATTCCTTCACCAATGTTGCCCGGCGCATGGTGCTTGAAGCCCTGCGCCGGCTGCGTAATGAAGGCCGCAGGATTTTTCTCCATGACCCGCTTCAGTCCTTGGCCAATCCCGACTTGGGTGATGGAACCTTTCCAGAAACTCCCTAACGTGCGAGTTCGCTAATCAGTTAGTCGTACACGTGCGCCAGAGAGTGCCGGTGACATCCGCTCGCCCAAAAGCCCCTAAACTTGAGCTTGGAGAGCAGCACCAAAAGAAAGCAGGCACAGTGGGCGCGGAAGCAAACAATTCGGCTTCTGGAACACTTCGGTGGTTACTTATTTTGATCGCTACCGCACTGTTGTCGCAAACCACGCTCAACTTGGTTCGACCGGTCACCACATACAAACTGATTTCCCTAGATGCTGGCCCGGTAACCGTTGGTGTCACTACCGCTGCTTTCGCACTGTTACCGATGGTCACTGCTGTATGGCTTGGGCGCATTAGTTCACGTATTCCAAAGATTCGTTTTTTGATGCTCGCCGGAGCAGGACTCATGGGGTTAGGTTCCTTAGGTGTCGCGGCAGCCAATGGCTTTGCCATGGTTGCCATTGCCAGCGCCGTACTAGGTATGGGCCATTTACTGTTCACCATTGGTGGTCAGTCATCTATCGCACGGTATTTCCCCGATGACCAGCTCGATAGGGGTTTCGGTTGGTTCACCGCGGCGTACGCCGCGGGACAATTCCTCGGTCCGCTGATTGCCGGAGCCATCCTTGGGACCACTTCCTCTGCTGATTCTCCCGAACGTGTTGCCGACATCTCTCTTTCCTTATGGATCGGTGCCGGCTGCGCCTTGCTAGCCATCCCCTTGCTCTTGCCAAATCTTCAGCCTCGGCTGTCTAAGAGCGCAGCGGCTGCAGCGGCCCCCAAATCCGAAGCATCAATCATTTCGATCCTGCGCATCAAATCGATTCCTTCGCACATGCTCGCTTCGCTGGCATTGCTTTCAATCATCGATATTCTCACCGCTTTCTTGCCCTTGGTCGCCGAAAAACATGGCGTCGCCCCAGCCGTGGTGGGTGTTTTACTGGCCCTGCGCGGCGGCGCTTCGGTTATTTCCAGGCTCTTCCTGCCATGGATTTCGACTCACTTCTCCCGTGAGTCAATGTTGCTCACCAGCCTGTTTGCCGCCGGAATCTCCATTGCGCTTGCCCCACTGTTCATCGACGTACTTTGGTTAGCGGCTTTAGCTCTAATCGTGGGCGGTTTCTTCCTAGGCATGGGACAACCGGTGACGATGACCATGGTGTCCACCTCAGTGCCCGCGCAGGACCGTGGAGCGGCCTTAGCGGTCCGTTTGATGGGAAACAGACTAGGACAGGTGCTCCTGCCTATTGCGGCCAGTACGGTGGCTGTGGGCACGGGACCGGCGGGCGCCATTTGGTTCTGTTGCGGACTGTTATGTGTCAGTGGTGTCGAGAAGTCCTTGCGTAAAGAACGTGAGAATTAGCACCAGTCACCAGATGTGGTTGACAGCAAGCGCTTAGTACGAGAAAACTAGTAGACGGTGCCGGGCCGCTGGTAACCCCGGGCTCCAATATTCTGCCGCTTCGAGCGGCCTTCCGCCGAGAGGCGTTCCCGGTCCGGCATCACTAACGTTTCGTCGTTAACCTTCGCGACGTAAACTGTTCAGCGTCAGTACCAAAACGATGGCCTAAGACGAATGGTGCGCCGAACAACGTGAAGTTCCAAATCTTTCCTTCAGCCACACGTGGCATTGAATTGCTCAGTGAGCTTGCGAGCACAATCCGTAACTCGGTGGCAAGTGTCTCCGAGATGATCGGCAATCCGGACGGTCGGGCAGTACAGCTCAAGGAGCTTGCCAATGCGGAAGCTCAAGCCTCGGACTTGCTCCACGCCTTGCTCACGCATCTGCGCACCAGCTACATCAGCCCACTGCCGCGTGAAGATATGTACACGTTTTCCCGCCTGCTTCACGAAACCATGGAGCACCTGCGCGGCATTGGCGAACTGATCAACACCTTAGGTTCCACTCCGCTTTCCGAGCGCGCTGCAGAGCAGCTAGAACTAATTTCACAGCTCGCCGAACTCGCCGCACACTCGGTTCGAACCTTGAACAAGCTTGATGATTTGGAAGATAATTGGCTGCAGATGATGCAGTACTCCAAACGCGCGGCCCGGACTCACTTGGTCTGGATCGATGAGATTTCAAATTTCTCCAAGGCATCCACGATCCATAAGCATCAGCGTGTAGCGGACCATTTGCTGCTGACCGCCAATACCCTGCGGCAGTTCTCCGACCACCTCGGCCGCGTGCTGGTCAAGGAATCCTAGAATCCGATGGACTTACTGCCCTTATTCACCATCATTGCTATCGCCTTGACCCTGGGTTACGCGGTACTCAATGGTTTCAGGGACTCTTCCACCGCGGTCGCAGCTGCCGTACGCACCAGGGCATTACGCCCAGCGGTCGCAGTGGTTGTCGCCGCATTTTTCGCTTTTGTGGGCACCATGGCAACCACCACCCTGAGTACCGTGCTGATCAGCCGACTCAACCTGCAATTGCCCGAGGGTACCGTGGGGATGAAGCTGCTCATTGCCGCGTTGTTAGCCGCCGGAGCATGGTTGATACTGTGCTGGTGGCGTGGCATCCCGGTTTCGTCCACTCATGCTTTGATGTCTGCATTAGTTGGTGCTGGGGCGGCTAACTCTTGGCTCGGCAATGATTCACTTGGCGGTGCAGTCCAGTTGTTCACTGGCTCGGTACTGCTGCCCTTGCTTATCACTCCGCTCATCGCCTACTTCGCCTCATTTTTGCTGGTAGTTCCGGCTACCTGGTTGATGCGCCACGATACCTCAAGAGACGTAAACGCCCGTTCGCGCGCCGGACAGGCCATCGCCGCCTGTGCCGTAGCCCTGGGACTGGGTTTGCAGGACGGCCAACGCACCGGAGCAACGATCACCCTGGTGCTCATTACCGGTGGGCTGATGGATCCTGGGCCGGTAGCAGTGGCCATTCAGCTGGTGGCTGCCAGCGCGTTGTCCTTCGGTGTGCTCCTTGGCGGCTGGCGAATCACGTACACGCTCTCGCGTCGCTTGGTGAACTTTGATCCCCTGCGCGGCATGGTCGCACAGGGGGTCGCGGCCACCATGCTTTACGTCGGGTCGCTGGTGTTGCACCTGCCGCTATCCACCACTCAGGCGGTGACCAGTTCGATTGTGGGCGCCGGCGCTAACCAGCCCTTCGAATCGGTTGTCTGGTACCGCGTAGTCAAAGTGTTTGGACATTGGCTGCTCACTCCGGTCGTTTGCATTTTGGCCGCAGCGGTCTTAGCCCTTGCCATGGACCCGGTGGGTTAACTATCTAGCGTCGCGCCAGGTTGCTGGGTGTGCGGAACAAAACGCACGCTCATTGCCTTGAAGCCCGGAGTATTGGACTCGCGAGCCACCAAACCTCGGTGTACTAACGCGTTAGCTTCCGGGAAGTAGGCAGCAGCACAGCCCTTCGCCGTAGGGTAGGACACCAGCCTGAAACGGTTCGCCCGACGCTCGGTACCACCGAAGGTCGAAATCACATCCACCAGATCGCGGTCTGCAAAGCCCATTTCTTGCAGATCGTCAGGGTGGATGAGGATCACTCGCCGCCCGTCTTTAATGCCGCGGTAGCGGTCATCAAGCCCGTAGAACGTGGTGTTGTATTGGTCGTGACTGCGCATGGTCTGCAAGATCAGGTGACCGGCTGGGGGCTTGAGCGCTTCAAATGGTGAGACCGTGAACCGGCCCTTGCCGATATCCGTGGCGAAAGAACGTGAGTCACGTGGTGCGTTCGGCAATACAAAGCCGTTGCGTTCTCGAACCCGCCGGTTAAAGTCTTCAAAACCGGGCAAGACTCGTGCGATATGGTCACGGACCACGTCATAGTCATCGGCCATGGCACGCCAGTCGATGACATGGTCATCACCCAAGATGGCCTGGGCCATGCGTGCCACGATGACAGGTTCGGCTAGTAGGTGCTCGGAGACTGGGGTGAGCCGCCCCTGGGTCGAGTGGATCACCGACATCGAGTCCTCCACGGACAAGAACTGAGCACCCTTAGGGTGCTTATCATCTTTGTCGGTGCGGCCAAGGGTGGGCAGAATCAATGAGGTCTGTCCGTGCACCACGTGAGAGCGGTTTGGTTTGGTGGAGATATGCACGGTCAGCTTGGCCCGCTGCATTCCTGCTTCCAGTAACTCGGTTTCCGAGTTGGCCAGGGCAAAGTTGCCACCCATGGAGACGAACACGTCCACGTCATTGTTTTCAAACGCATCTAAGGCTTCGGTGGAATCATAGCCATGAGCACGAGGTGAATCGATGCCAAACTCTGCGTCCAGGGCCTCAAGTAGCTGCTCGGTTGGTTTCTCCCAGATCCCCATGGTGCGGTCACCTTGCACATTGGAGTGTCCACGGACGGGGCACGCACCGGCGCCCGGCTTGCCGAAGTTTCCCTGCAATAACAGCAGATTGATGATCTCCTTGAGCGTGGGCACCGAGTGCGGTTGCTGGGTTAGCCCCAGCGCCCAGCAAAAGATGGAGGCCTTGGATTCAATGAGCAATCTAGCAACTTCGGTGATCTGTGTGCGCGTCAGTCCGGTGGCTTCCTCGGTGGCATCCCAGTCAATTTCGGCGCGAGCGCTCTTGTAGGCCGCAAAACCGTCGGTGACTTCGTTGATGAACGCCTGGTCCACTACGGTTCCGGGGTTCTTCTCTTCCTCAGCTAGCAAGAGATGCCCAAATGCCTGGAACAGTGCTAGGTCGCCGCCAACCTTGATCTGCAGGAAGTGGCTGCTGATCTCGCTGGACTTGCCGAGCATACCGCCGACTGTCTGCGGGTCTTTGAAACCGAAGAATCCGGCCTCGGGCAGAGGGTTGACCGCCACGATCTTGGCTCCGCGCTTGCGCGCGTCAGCCAGTGCGGACAGCATCCGAGGGTGGTTGGTTCCTGGGTTTTGCCCCACGACGAAGATCAGTTCGGCGTGGTCAAAGTCTTCGAGCGACACTGTGCCCTTGCCGATTCCAATGGTGGGGTTCAGCGCCGACCCCGAGGACTCGTGACACATATTTGAGCAGTCTGGCAGGTTGTTGGTTCCCAGCGAGCGGGCGAGGAGCTGGTACATGAACGCAGTCTCGTTGGCGGTGCGTCCCGAGGTGTAGAAGACACACTTATCCGGGGTGCTGGCGTTAACGTGTTCCCCGATGGTGGCGAACGCCTCCGCCCAGCTGATTGGTTTGTAGTGGGTGTCCCCCGGTCGGATGATCATTGGCGCGGTGATGCGGCCCTGGGAACCTAGCCAGTATTCGGTTTTATCGCGCAGCACACTGATTGGGTGTTGTTCCCACCATTGCGGGGTGACGGTGCGGGCGCTGGCTTCTTCGGCCACGGCCTTGGCGCCGTTTTCGCAGAATTCTGCAGGCTTGCGGGCACCGGTAATCGATTCGGGCCAGGCGCAGCCCGGGCAGTCGAACCCACCGCGCTGGTTGATCCGCAGCATAGAACGCAAGGTTCGGCTCGGTCCGGCTTCCGAAAATCCGCGTTCCATGGAGACCATCACGGCTTTTAGGCCGGCGGCGCTATGTTTCGGTTCACCGACCTTGAGGTCATCTTCGTTGATGTCATCTTTGGGTGCTGGACGATGCATGGTGTTCCTCCGCCTGAGCTACTTGGTGCCTAATATGCGTTGTGCATGAGTGTATAAGTTGATGCTTTGCCCGCGGGAGAATCCAGCTATGGTGAGACCACATTCATCCGCTAGCTCTACGGCTAAGGAGGAAGGCGCACTGACCGCGCTAAGTACCGGTATTCCCGCCATGGCGGCCTTCTGTACCAATTCGAATGATGCTCTACCGGAGACCTGCAAGATGCTCTGTCGAAGCGGCAGGTCGTTTGCCCGCAGGGCTGCTCCGATGACCTTGTCCACGGCGTTATGCCGTCCCACGTCTTCGCGCAGTATCAACAGTTCCCCGTCGGTGTTAAACAGTCCTGCTGCGTGGACTCCACCGGTGGAATCAAAGAGCCGCTGCGCGTCACGCAGTGTGTCCGGCATTTTTAGCAGTGCCTCGAGCTGAACCTGCCCGTCGTCGGGGTTCAGCACGTAGTTGGACTTCTTGTGCACCTCATCGATCGAGTTGGTCCCGCAGATCCCACAGGCCGAACTTGTCACCACGTTGCGGGCGGCCGACAGATCCGGAACCTGTGCGCCGAAGCCCAGCTGCGCTTCAATCACGTTATAGGTCTGATTGCCGTCCTCGTCAGTTCCTGAGCAGTAGCGCATCGAGGTCAGCTGTTCGGCGCGGGCAATGATTCCCTCGGCATGCAAAAAGCCTGCCACGAGATCAAAGTCATCTCCCGGGGTGCGCATCGAGGTAGTAAAGGCAGTGGAGCCAAAACGGATCTCCAGTGGTTCTTCACCTGCCAGTTTTTCTTCGCGCACGAAGCTACTACCGCCCAACGTGGCGCGGATAATGCGCCGTCGCAATATTTTGCGTCCCATCGCGGTTTTCCTATTCTTGCAAGTGCTCCGAGTCACTTAACAACGTATCCCAGAATCCTAGTGCCGCGGGCACTTGTGACCTTATTAATTATTCGGCTTCAGGCTGAAAAAGGTCCTCTATTTGGCATCCAAAGAGCGCGCTGAGTTTAAACGCCAGCGGCAGTGAGGGATCATAGCGTCCCTTCTCCAAGGAAATGATCGTCTGGCGCGAGACCCCCAGTGCGTCGGCGAGCGCCTGCTGGGACAGTCCCCGCGCTTTACGGTGATCAGGAAGGTTGTTTTCCACTATCCTTCAGCTCGCTTGATCAGCCAGTAGCGCACGCCGAAGTCGGCCATCGCCAACCCCACCACGCCAGCCAAGATTAAACCTATCGAGGCCTGGACTTCGATAAACGAAAGGACCGCGGCACCCAGACCGCAGACGAGCAAGACATCTTGAAAGACGCCCACCGCAGCCTTGTCATACCATTGGGATTCCACTGAGATCTCAGGATTCTTGGTAGCACCACGTAAGGTGGAGCGATCTAGCAGCAGGGCCCAGCAGCCGACCGAGAGTACCGGCAGTAGTCCGGCAGCCATGATGAGCGTTGCTAGGACAAAGTTTCCCGGAAAGTTTAACGTGGCGAAGAGCAGGCCTGCGGCTATTGAAAGCACTGCGCCGGCAAGCAGTGAAACGCTGATCAGCGTTGCCTGGCTGCCACCGAAGCGCGAGCGTCCCCAACGGGCTTTGGTTTCTTGTTCCGTGTTCACAACATCCTCCTCGTAATGTAAACCAAACTTTACAGACAAGGGAGCTTTACAGTCAAGCGACCTTTACAAAGAAGTTTAAAAACCAGCGGCGCCGTGCTTTCGCATGGCGCCGCTGGCGGTGATCCCCTCCAGGATCCCCGGAAGACCCCCCTTCCGGTTCGTCTACCGCCCCATCGCAATAGGGGCGGCATCCGAAATCTTTATCCGAAGCGTCCTGAGACGTAATCTTCGGTGGCCTTCTGCTCCGGGTTGGAGAAGATGGCTGCGGTGTCGTTGTACTCGATGAGCTTGCCTGGCTTGCCGGTGCCGGCAATGTTGAAGAACGCGGTCTTATCGGACACGCGTGCGGCTTGCTGCATATTGTGAGTCACGATCACCACGGTGTAGTCGCTCTTAAGCTCGTTGATCAAGTCTTCGATGGCAAGTGTGGAGATTGGGTCCAGGGCCGAGCACGGCTCATCCATCAAGATGACGTCCGGCTTCACCGCAATGGTGCGGGCGATGCACAGGCGCTGCTGCTGGCCGCCGGAAAGGCCCGAGCCTGGCTTATCCAGGCGGTCCTTAACTTCATTCCACAGGTTTGCACCGCGCAAGGACTTCTCCACTAGGGAGTCGGCATCCGAGCGGGAGATCTTTTTACCGTTGAGCTTCACACCCGCCAGCACGTTGTCCTTGATGGACATGGTGGGGAACGGGTTCGGACGCTGGAAAACCATGCCAATCTGGCTACGCACGGTCACCGGGTCAACGCCCGGACCATACAGGTCATCCCCGTCCAGCAATACTTCACCCTCGACGCGGCCGCCGGGGATCACTTCGTGCATCCGGTTCAGCGTGCGCAGGAAGGTGGACTTGCCGCAGCCCGAGGGGCCGATGAATGCGGTGACCGACTTTGGTTCGATGTTGATCGAGATATCTTCAACGGCGAGGAACTTGGAGTAGTAGACGTTCAGCGCGTTGACGTCAATGCGTTTTGCCATGGTGTATTCCTTGGAAATCTAGTGTGGATAAGTGCCGGAGCCTTAGGCTCAACGGCCCTTCTTCGGGGCGAACAGCGAAGCGATCAAGCGGGCACCGAGGTTCAGTGCCATCACCATCAGGATCAGCAGCAGGGCCGCAGCCCATGCGCGCTGTACCGACGGGTCAATATTTGTCGGGCTGGTCGGAGTGAGAATCTGGTAGTAGATAAAGGTCGGCAGCGTGGACATCCAGTTTGCGAACACGTTCGTGTTGATCTGGCTTGCGATACCGGCGGTCACCAGAATTGGCGCGGTTTCACCGATCACACGGGCAATCGCCAAGGTGACACCCGAAGCGATACCGGAGATCGCGGTCGGGATGACTACCTTCAAAATGGTGCGCCAGCGGCGCACGCCCAAGGCGTAGGCGGCCTCACGCAATTCGTTAGGAACAATCTTGAGCATTTCCTCGGTGGAACGCACCACCGTAGGAATCATCAGCACGCTCAACGCGACCGCGGCGACGATACCCATGCGGGCGTTAGGACCAAGGATCAACCCGAAGAAGGCGGCGGCAAACAAACCGGCAACGATGGATGGGATACCCGTCATTACGTCTACGAAGAAGGTGATCGCCTTGGACAGCGGACCGTTCTTACCGTATTCGACCAGGTAGATCGCGGTGAGCATGCCCACCGGAACCGAGATGACCGTAGCCCAGAGGGTAATCAGCAACGTGCCCATCAGCGCGTGGTAGGCGCCGCCGAGAACCGGGGTTCCATCGGCTACGGTCTGATTATCAACCGCACCGGTCACCCCGTTCATGGAAGTGAACAGGAAGTGACTGCTCATTCCCGGTAGTCCCTTTTCCAGCACCGTGTACAGTACCGAGGCCAGCGGGATCAGCGCCAACAAGAAGGAGCCGTAGATCAGGTAGGTCCACATCGCGTTGCGCCCTTGGCGCTTGCCCTCAACCGCCGAGGTCAGCACGGTCGCGGCGATAACAAAAAGTACCGCAGAGTAAATCGCGAAGGTTGCCACACTGAACCCGGTCAGCGTGGATAGCGCCGCACCGATGATAATCGCACCGGCAGCGGTAGCTGGCACGGCCCAACGTGGAAGCTTGCCCTTGGACAAGGAGTTGCGTTTGCGGCTTGGCGGGGTCGGCGTGGCCGAGTGCTTATTGCTAGTCATGACACTCATCAGTTAGCTCCCGAGAATTCCTTGTGGCGGGCGATGATGCCACGGGCGATCATGTTCACGATCAGCGTGATCATGAACAGCACCAGGCCGGCGGCGATCAGTTCTGCCAGACGCAACCCGAATGCCTCGGGGAAGTTCAGCGCGATTTCCGCGGCGATTGTCTGGTTGCCGGATTTGATCAATGATGGGATCAGGTTGCCGGTGGACAGCACCAGAGCCACTGCCATGGTTTCACCCAGTGCACGGCCCAGACCCAGCATGACCGCCGAGATGATGCCCGGACGCGCAAAGGGGATAACCGCCATAGCGATCATTTCCCAGCGCGTAGCACCCAACGCCAGCGCGGCTTCCTCATGGAGCTTAGGGGTTTGCAAGAATATTTCACGGCTCAGCGAGGTGATGATCGGCAAGACCATCACCGCGAGCACAATGCCTGCGGTAAACATGGTTTTACCGGTCTGCGAGGCAGGACCGGCGAAGATTGGGATGAAGCCCAGGTTTGCTGCCAACCATTCAAAGATTGGAACCAGCGCCGGGGCGAGCACCATATAACCCCACGCGCCGTAGATCACCGAAGGGATCGCGGCTAGCAGGTCGATGACGTAGCCCAGTGGGCCGGCGACCTTACGTGGAGCAAAGTGCGAAATAAACAGGGCCACACCGATACCTACCGGGGTGGCAATCAGGAGCGCGATCGCCGCAGCGATCACGGTACCGATAACAATCGGCCAGATGTAGGCGAAGAAGCCTTCGCCGCCGGAAATGTCGGCCGGGTCGGCGACAAACGTCGGCAGGGCCTGGATGAGCAAGAAGATCGCAACGGCGAACAGCGTGACTAGGATCAGCACGCCGGCAGCCAATGCGGTGCCGGAGAAGATCTTGTCGCCCGCTTGACCCGAGGTCGATGACTTGCTCTTCAAAGCATTAGTCGTCATGGCAGGAGCCTTTACAAGGAGGGGGTTACGACTGCGAGGTCGTGGGGGTGGAGGGGGTTTTGCGAGGGCGGATCATTTTAATCCGCCCACGCGGTCATGCTTGGATACTACTTGGCTACGGTGATGCCGTCGATCGACTTGGCAGCCTTCTCGGAAATTGCGGCCGAGATTGGGGCGTTGCCGGCAGAATCCTGCGCGGTCTTCTGGCCTGCGTCGGAGATGACGTAGTTGCCGAAGGCCTTGACCAGGTCAACGGTTGCCTGATCCTTGTAGGAGCTGCAGAAGATGTGGTACGAAACCAGCACGATTGGGTAGGTGCCAGCCTCGGTGGTGTCACGCTCAAGGTCCAGCGCCAGATCGTTCTCGGCCGCGTCCTTGACCGGGGTTGCGGTTTCTAGAGCCTTGGCTGCTGCCTCGGCCGAGATCTTGGTGTATTCCTCGCCGACCTTGACGTTCACGGTGGACAGCTTGCCCACTGCGGAGAAGTCAGCGTAGGTGATGGCGCCGTCGGTGGAGGTGGTGGTGGAGACCACGCCGGAGGTGCCCTTAGCGTTTTCCGACTGGATGTCGCTTGGCCAGTCACCGGAAACATCGTAGTCCCAGACGTCGCCAGCTGCTGCCTTCAGGTATTCAACAAAGTTCTCGGTGGTGCCGGACTCGTCGTTGCGGTGTACCACGGTGATCGCGGTGTCTGGCAGTTCCACATCTGGGTTCTGGCTGGCGATAGCCTCATCGTTCCACTTGGTGATTTCTTTCTTGAACACCTTGGCGATGGTTGCTGCGTCCATGTTGATTTCTTCGACGCCTTCAAGGTTGAAGGCAATCGCGATCGGGGAGACGTAGGCAGGAATGTTGAATGCACCCTCTGGGCCGCAAACTTCCTTAGCCTTTTCGGCTTCTTCTGGCTTCAGGTAAGCGTCCGAACCGGCGAACTGTGCGCCGCCTGCCAGGAATGCTTCGCGGCCAGCGCCGGAACCATCTGGCGAGTACTGCACGTTGGCGTCCGCGTTCTCAGCCTTGAAGCCGGTAATCCAGGCTTCCATTGCCGAGTTCTGGCTGGAAGCGCCGATGCCGGTTAGCGTGCCGGTGACGCCGGATGCAGCCGAGCTGCTGGCCGACTCCGAGCCGGCGGCTGCGGTTGGGTTATCTGATCCACAGGCGGTCAGTGCGAGCGCGGCGACGGAAAGAACTGCAGCAGCGCTGCCAAAACGATTGAGCTTCACGAGTATTACTCCCCATTTATAGATGATCTGAGTGTGACCAACAGCGGACATCTGCCACGCTTCGTATACGACGTTAAACGCCGTAGGTAACCAGATCACCCAGCCAAGGTGAACGGAAGGTTAACAACCCACACAATCTCACGTGAGCTCGATCACCTGGTTTATTTCTGGAGTTTTTTGGCGCCCGCATCACAAATGGGCGCAACATCGCCGACGCGAGGCTCGCTCTTGGAGCGTGTCATGGAACACTAGTGACATGTCCCAAGCAGGAATAGCGCAGCGCGCGTGGAAGTTTCTGAGCCAACGCAACCGCTCCGGACTGGTGCGCACCCGAAACTCACTACCGCGCATCTCGCGCATGACACTGGGCGCAATAGGCGCATTCTGGATCGCTTCGGCCATCTGGGGACATACCGACCCGATCTTTGCCGCCACCAGCGCGCTGGTATCTCTAGGCTTCGGATCGGCGACCACCACCCGCCGCACCGCAGAGGTCGCACTAGGCTGCACCCTGGGCGTAGCCCTGGGCGACATGCTGATGCACTGGTGGGGGCAGGGCATTTGGCAGGCAGCCGCGGTGATGTCGCTGTCTCTGGTGGTAGCCCGCTATCTGGATTCTGGCGCAATTTTCTCGACTCAACTCGGCATGCAGTCGGCGCTTGTTGTTTTGCTGCCGATTAGTGCCGACGGACCTTTTGCCCGTTCCATTGACGCGATGACCGGCTCGCTGCTGGCGTTGCTCATCGTGATCCTGTGGCCCAGCGACCCACGGCGCACCCCGGTGGGCGGCCTCTCTGATCTACTCAAGGAGTTATCCGAGGTGATGATCGAATGCTCCTGGGCGGTCCGCGACGATGACCACCGCGCAGCATTCCACGCACTGATCAAGGCTCGCGCCACCCAACGCCATCTCGATTCCCTTCCCGGAGCCTTCCGCACGGCCCGCGAAGTCGCAACGCTCTCCCCTACCGGACGCAGACATCGCCACGAGTTAAGCCGGTTATCCTCACGCTTTGAACACTTTGATCGTGCCACCCGTAACTGTCGGGTTTTTGCACGCCGGCTGGCCTCGGTGCTGAGTAATAGCGCGCTGACCGAGCAGGGCGCGCAAAGCCTGGCACCACTGCTGCGTGACGTATCCGAAGCGGTAAATACGATGGCCCATTCGGTGCGCGAACCTACCGTGGCCGGACAAAGAAAATTTGAGAAAGCCGCCAGGCACCAGCTCGAAGCGGTAGCGGCCCAACTTGACCCGCGTGAACTTGGCGTCGAAGGGTTGCAAGGTGAAGGCCTGGTCTTGCTGCTTCGCCCGATGGTTGTCGACCTATTGCAGGCCGCCGGCCGAGATCACGAAGAAGCTGTGGGGCCACTGCCTCGCCTGAGCTGAATTGTCCGTTTAGCTAGATAACATTGAGCTATGGCCAAGACCTCCACACGCAGTAAGCCTTCCGCAAGCTACAAATGCGCCGAATGTGGCTGGACAACGGTTAAATGGGTGGGCCGTTGCGGCGAATGCCAAGCTTGGGGTTCGGTCGACGAGGTTGGCGCTGTCACCGCGCGCACCGCACCGGCCGCCAAGGTGGCACATATTGCCCAACCTATTGCGCAAATTGATGGTTCGGCAGCGGCATTCCGCACCAGCGGGGTCTCCGAGCTGGACCGCGTACTCGGTGGCGGGCTCGTCCCGGCCGCGGCGATCTTGCTAGCCGGGGAGCCCGGGGTAGGAAAATCCACCTTGCTGCTTGATGTAGCTGCAAAGGCGGCGGCAACCGGCCTGCGCGTACTTTATCTGACCGGCGAGGAATCCGCGGCGCAGGTTAAATCACGTGCCGAACGGATTAATGCGGTGGCAGATAATCTGTACCTGGCCGCGGAAACCGACCTGTCGCTCGCACTGGGTCAGATTCGCGAAATTGACCCCCAGCTGCTGGTGTTAGATTCCGTGCAGACCTTCTCTTCGGCTGAAATCGACGGGTCCGCCGGCGGCGTGTCACAGGTGCGTGAGGTCGCAGCCTCAATTATTAATGCCGCAAAAACCCGTGCGATGACCACCATTATGGTCGGTCACGTCACTAAGGAAGGCTCGGTTGCCGGACCGCGCCTGCTCGAACACCTAGTCGATGTGGTCTGCCAGTTCGACGGCGAGAAACACTCCCGACTACGCATCCTACGTGCGCTAAAAAACCGCTACGGTGCCACCGATGAGGTGGGCTGCTTTGATTTGAATGAAGATGGCATTCATTCACTGACCGACCCTTCAAAGCTTTTTGTCACCCGCACCCGCAACCCGGTGCCAGGTACTTGCATTACCGTGACGCTGGAGGGCCGTCGCCCCTTGGTCGCCGAGGTGCAAACCCTACTTTCACGCTCCAGCGCTCCGGCTCCGCGCCGCGCTACCAGCGGCTTAGACCCGGCGCGCGCGCAAATGGTGCTGGCGGTACTGCAGGCGCGAGCCCGCATGGACCTGTCCGCGATGGACTCCTACATCGCCACCGTCGGTGGGGTAAAAATTACCGAACCCGCAGCGGACCTTGCCTGCGCCCTAGCGATCGCCTCGTCAATGAACGATTTTCCGCTTCCCCAAGACTTTGTCGCATTCGGCGAGGTGGGGTTGGCCGGTGAGGTGCGCCAGGTGCCAGAAATTTCCCGACGAATTACCGAGGCTGCACGGCTGGGATTCTCTTTTGCAATGGCACCTTCTACCCCAGAACCGCTAAAAAATATCCCGGACGGTATTCGCGTCTTTCAGGTCGAGTCGATCACCGAGGCACTAGACGTCGCCTTTACCCAGCGAAAGAATCCAACAGGATAAAATGGTGGTTGCTGCCCGCTGAAAGGACGCACGGTGAAACTGCACCCCACCCCCGCACTGTTAACCACTCTGGCCCGGATCGCACCGGGAACCGAACTAGCTCAAGGGCTTGAACGCATCCAGCGTGGACGTACCGGAGCGTTGATAGTTCTAGGTCACGATCGGGTAGTTGAATCCATCTGCTCCGGCGGTTTTCGGATTAACACCGAATACACCCCCACCCGGATTCGCGAACTAGCGAAGATGGACGGCGCAATTATTCTTGATGCAACGGGAAAACAGGTATTGCAAGCAGGGGTACAGCTCATGCCTGATGCTGCAATCGAAACCCAAGAATCCGGAACCCGGCACCGCACCGCCGAGCGTGTGGCAGTACAGACCGGTTTCCCGGTCATCTCGGTCTCCCAATCGATGCATACCATCACGCTATATGCAGCCGGCGAGCGCCATGTGCTGGAAACTAGTGAGCGCCTGCTGGCGCGCGGTAACCAAGCGGTAGCCACCCTGGAGCGGTACCGGCACCGGTTGGACCAGGTCACCAGCGCCCTGTCTGCCGCGGAGATTGAAGATGTGGCCACGGTTCGTGAGGTCCTCGCGGTACTGCAACGCACTGAAATGTTACGCCGAACCAGCGAGGAGATCTCCCGGCATGTACTGGAACTAGGCGTAGACGGTCGCCTGCTCGCGGCCCAGCACGCGGAACTGCTCGCCGGCGTGCAGGCCGATAACCAGCTGATCCTGCGCGATTATTCAAATGCGGAGGGTGTGGAGCTGGATATTGACGCGGCGCTGAAGAAGCTCGCCGAGATCACCGACGCACAATTGGTCGAGCTGGAAGCGCTCACCAAGATCCTGTTCCCGAATTCGACCGTGAGCCAAGATGACCAACTCACCCCCAAGGGTTACCGGTTGCTCTCACAGATCCGCACGGTGCCCAAGGCTATCGGCGAGCGGCTGGTGGCAGCCTTCGATAATTTGCAGCACCTGATGGCGGCGTCCACCACCTCGCTGATGGAAATCGAAGGCGTCGGTGAACAGCGCGCGCGTTCGATCCGCGAAGGTCTGGCCCGTATGGCCGAGTCCTCACTTTTGGACCGGTACATCTAGTCCAGCTGGAAGGTCACCGGCTCCGAATTGTTTTCGCCTAAGGCTGCGGTGAATTTGTAGGTTCCCGGACGTGGTTTCACGTTGACTGACTTGCAGCCCGGGGCCGAGCGTTGACGGGACCAGGTGAAGCGGGCAGATTCTTTTTGTCCCGGCTTCATTTTCATTGCCACATCTTCACCATCGGTCAGACAGTCGAGTGTGGAGAAGATGCGGTCGTTGCCGCTGGTGATCAAGAATTCTTGTTGGGTGGTACCCACGTTTAATTCGCACTCACGCTCTGAGCTGTTCTCAATGCCTAGGATCAGCACCGGTTGCTTATCGGTGGGGTACGAGCCGGTATCGGTGCTGGCGGTAATTTTTACCTCATCCGAAGAGCATTTGTCCCCCGTGTCCGGTGTAGCGGACTCATTAGGGCTTGGCGAAGTGCTCGGCACCGCTTGCGGTTTGTTCTCGACTGGCGTGCTGGCTCCAAGAATTCCGGCCAGCGCTACGCCGCCCCAAACCAGCAAGCCAACGATCGCTAAAGCGATCACGGCCACGGCAATGCGCCGGCGGCGATAAACGCTGGCCGCTGATTTTCCCCCCGATGCATTACTCATGGCTTAAGGCTAGTTCATCGCTGAGCCTCAGCCCGGTAATGCCAGCCGATTCCACACCGTGAATCGGCTCGCTTAGAGTGGATACGTGCAAGAAATCCACCAACAAATTAATCACTGGTACCAGCGCAATGCCCGCGACCTTCCGTGGCGTCGTCCTGGCGTCAGCGGCTGGGCCGTCATGGTCAGTGAATTCATGCTGCAGCAAACTCCGGTGGTGCGCGTGCTACCGGTCTGGGAGCAGTGGATGCACCGTTGGCCACGGCCTCAAGACCTGGCCGCCGAGCCCTTGTCCGAGGCGTTAAAGGCCTGGGGCCGTTTAGGCTATCCGCGCCGCGCCATGCGCTTGCATGCGGCCGCCATTGAAATCACCACCCAGTACAACGGTGAAGTGCCGGAAACCGAACAGCAGCTGCGTGCACTTCCAGGGGTCGGCGAGTACACCGCCGCGGCCATTGCCTGTTTCGCCTACGGGCAACGCACCGTAGTCGTTGATACCAATATCCGCCGGGTGCACGCCCGGTTATTTGGTGGGATGGCGTTACCCGAACCAAATCCGCGCGCCAGCGAGTTCGCACGTGCCAAGCAGGTTCAACCCGAAGAGCACTCAAGCGCAAATCTGTGGAATATCTCGGTCATGGAGCTCGGCGCGCTGATCTGCACGGCACGCTCACCAAAATGTGATGCCTGCCCGGTCTATGAACACTGCGCGTGGATTAAAGCAGGGCAACCCGCACCGCACTACGCGCCCAAAGGACAAGCGTGGAAGGGCACCGACCGCCAGGTTCGTGGGGCGATGATGGCGATCTTGCGGGCCCACGAAGAACCCGTGCTCCGCGAAACCTTCCTGACGGATCTAGCGCTTCAAGGCCACGGCGACTATATAGCCCTGCACAAGCTTGACGCGCCGCTTGAGCAACGTGAACGCGCACTGGCCGGGCTGCTGAGCGACGGATTAGCGCTTGCTGAAGAAGCAGGTATCCGGCTGCCAAGCTAGGCTTCGCGCGCCACTTATCGTATTTGGGGCAGTACCGCCCTATGCTATGGCTATGAATGCAAGCGCAGACGCGGCTAATGCCGCCCGCAGGGCAGCCGATCACCCCTGGTTTGAGCGATTGGCCAGGTCCGGTTACGTGGCCAATGGAATATTGCACGGAGTATTAGGCGCGTTGGCCTTGGTGCTCGCCACCGGTGGATCCGCTCAGGCAGATCAAAGCGGGGCCATCCAGGCACTTGCGTCGCAACCATTTGGTGAACTGTTGCTGTGGGTCTGTGCCGCCGGATCCCTGCTTTTGGGTTTATGGAATATTTCTCAGGCGTTGCTCCACAGCGACAAACTTCGTACGCGCATAAAATTTGTGTCCACCGGGTTAGTTTTTCTGCTCACCGGGGGCGCTTTTGGCCGTTACGCCATCGGCAGTGGTAGCGATTCCAAGAAGACCGCTACCAGCCTCAGCGGTGAGCTGATGGGACATCCGGCCGGGCAGATCGCATTGATTATTACTGGCGCCGCAGTGATCTGCGTAGGTGGGTTTTTCGTCTTCCGCGGTGTGACCCGCAGGTTCTTAAAAGACCTAAAAACCACTGGTGGCACCGCGGTCTCCCCCGCCGTGAAAATCACCGGAACAATCGGCTACATCGCCAAGGGCCTGGTGCTTGGAGCTCTCGGCTTACTCTTTATTGTCGCCACAATTCAGCATGATCCCGAAGAAGCAACGGGAATTGATGGGGCGCTCAAGGCCATCCGAGACCAGAGCTTCGGTTCTGTCGCGCTAGCGGCCATCGGTGTCGGATTGCTGGCCTACGCGGTATATCTGCTTTTCCGCGCACGCTACGATTCGATGGACTAGAAGGTCAAGATCATTCGGGTATTTCCCAAGGTATTTGGCTTCACCCGAGCTAGGTCCAGGAACTCTGCCACGCCCTCATCACGCGAGTGCAGTAGTTCCTGATACACCTCTTGGTCGACCGCGGATTGATCGGCCATCACGGTGAACCCATGGCGTTCAAAAAATTCCACTTCGAAGGTCAGGCAAAAGACCCGGGACACTCCGACTTCTTTAGCCCGACGCAGCAATTCTTCAATCAGCACATGCCCAACACCCTGACCGCGGTATTTGTTGCTGGAGGCAAGCGTGCGGATCTCTGCGATATCTTCCCAGATCACGTGTAGACCACCACAGCCGACTACTTCGCCGCGGCTAGCGTCTTCGGCGATGACGAACTCTTGAATGGACTCGTAGTAGGTTACCGCTTCCTTGTCCAGCAAGATTCGGTCTACCGCGAGCGGGCGCACAAGGTCCCTAATTTTCGCGACATCGCTGGTACGGGCTGAGCGGACGGTAAAAGTATTCACCTGCCACATACTATTCCCGTAACCAAGCCCACCCAAGCACTGAAGTCTTTTTTGTGACACATCAGCCAAGCAATATGCAACACTAAGGGCGGACAACCACAAATCAGGGAGCACGATGCAACAGCATATGGCGAAACCCGGAGCCGGCTTGCTGCTAGTGCTCCTGGCCTCAGTAGGTATCGCCCCGTTGTTTACCTACGGGCTCAGTGCCACCAGCGACCTGGTTATTTCGGAGCTGCACATCAGCGAGACGCAGTTCGGTTTACTTGCCACCGTATGTTTCGGTTGTGCAGCTATCGGTAACGCCGCCTTCAGTAAGTTCGCTGATCGGCGCACCGATGCCAGCTTATTCATCATCGTTTTTGGTCTATCGGCTGCCGCACTTGCCTTGGCTGCTATTCCCAGTGGTTACGCGTTACTACTCGTGGCCGCGATGTTCGCTGGCTTCGCGCAGTCCTTCCCCAACGGGGTCACCAATCGAGTGTTGGTCCAACGCGTGCCAGGGGCACAACGCATCACGTGGACGGGCATCAAACAATCTGGTGTGCAGGTAAGCCAGCTGGTGGGCAGCCTCGGATTCCCGTTGTTGGCCGCCTGGATTGGCTGGCGCGGGGCTTCATTGGTCGGAGCGATACTTGCCGCGGTGCTCGGGGTGTTGACGGTCAGACTGATCAACGCCACCGCCCTACTTCCAGTCCCGGCGAGCAAGCCACGGAAAAATACGGCAACCACCACCGGCCCTTCCACCCGTTTTATCGTTATCACGTTGACCGCTTTTGGCTTCATTAACGGTATGGGGGTGCAGGCAACCAACGTGTACCTTCCCTTGTTTGCGGTGCGCGAGTTGCACTTTTCATTGCTTTTAGGCGGCCTGACCGCTGCCGTGGCAGGAGCCTTCGGCGTGGCCGCACGTATCGGCTGGGGAGCACTGATGTCTAAGGGAGTCTCTGCACCCAAACTGTTGCTCACCTTAGCCCTGTTAGCCACCAGTGGTGCGTTGACCTTCTGGCAAGCCCAGGTACAGCATTCTGCGCCTCTGTTATGGCTTGCGGTGCTCTTACATGGTGCTGCGGCCCTTGGAGTTTCGGTGGTGTTGATGGCCGCGTTGTTACGCGCGGTTCCAGCAGCTTCGCTAGGTAGTTCCACCGGCATTGTCTCGGCCGGGCAGTTTGCCGGGTTTACTTTTGGACCACTAGCTATGGGTGCGTTAATCTCCTCACCTGGCGGGTTCACTACCGGCTGGCTGGCGGTAACCGGGGTGTACCTGTGCTGTGTGGGTCTCGGCCTGTACTTAGTATTGCGAAAACGCAGCTAATGGATCTGGCCACCTTGGCTCATCTGCGCCGGGCACGAGACCTCATGGATCGGCATTTTGCGGATCCGTTAGATGTTCCTGCAATGGCGGGGCGTGCACTGATGTCCCCCGCACATTTTTCTCGGGAGTTTAAGCGCGCTTACGACGAGACACCCTACTCATACCTGTTGACCCGCCGGATCGAACGAGCCATGGTGCTCTTACGCGCCGGAGTTTCGGTAACCGACGCTGCCATGGCTGTCGGGTGGAGTTCGCTTGGTTCCTTTAGCAGCCGATTCACCGAGATAGTTGGTGAATCCCCTTCGGCTTATGCGGCACGTGAGCATTTAGCGACCGAGGAGATCCCAGCGTGCATTGCCAAGATCCTGATGCGCCCTCCACGATTTTGAGCAGTTTTGAAGAAGCTCAGAATTTTCCCCGACACTAGGCTGAATTCATGACAAATATTAGTGTGCAATATATTCCGGTCACCGTACTTGATGTTGATGAAGCCTTAGTTTTTTACCGCGACGCGTTGGGTCTTGAGGTGGTCTCGGATGTAGCTCACGGCGGGTTCCGCTGGGTATCGCTAGCAATATCTGGGCAGCCCGGTCTGAACTTGGTACTCTCTGCGCCAGGCGCTGGACGCTCTGAGCAAGACGCGGCCGCTCTCGCGGAACTCGTTGCCAAGGGAGCGCTAGGTGGCCTGGTGCTTTCCGTCAATGATTTGGACTCGGTGTTCCAAACCATCAGCGCCAGTGGGGCAGAAGTCCTGCAGGAACCTATCGAGCAACCGTGGGGACCTCGTGATTGTGCCTTCCGCGATCCGTCGGGAAATATGGTTCGCATCAATCAAAGCGCTTAGGAGTTTATGAACATGTCGGACACTCAGGGATTCAGCGCGGCAGAAAAAGCCGCAATGAAGGAACGTGCGGCCGAGCTAAAGGCTCCGAAGAAGCGCATGAGCAAGGCCGAGAAGCAGCAGGCCGCGCGAGCGGATCTGGAAGCAAAAATCGATTCCTTCGAAGGAAGCGACAAGGAACTAGCTCAGCGACTGCACCAGCTGATCACCAGCACGGCACCACAGTTGGAGCCAAAGCTCTGGTACGGGATGCCCGCTTATGCTCTTGATGGCAAGGTTTTGTGCTTCATTCAAGATGCTAAGAAGTTTGAGGCACGCTATCTAACTTTCGGCTTCAACGATGTGGCGCGGCTAGATGAGGGCACCTTGTGGCCAACTTCTTTTGCGATCACCGCGCTGGAAGAAACACATCTCAAAATGCTCACCGATTTGGTGGCCAAGGCAGTGAAAAACTAGGTTAAAAGCACCGCGGGTGAGGTAGTCGGAAGTTATCCGAATACCTCACCCGTGGTTTTTATTGCCTAAGCTTTAGCTTTCCAACGCAGCTGGTGCCGGTTCGCCTTCCAGCTCACCGGTTCCACCTTCTGCGTGGAAGACAAACTTGCGTGTCTCCGCTTCGCCTTCGACGTCAACAGTGATCTTCTGCCCTGAGACGATCTGCCCGAAGAGGATCTTCTCAGAGAGTTGATCTTCAATATCGCGCTGGATCGTGCGACGCAATGGACGAGCACCCATGGCTGGATCGTAGCCACGCTCGGCCAAAAGCTTGCGTGCGGCCGGAGTCAGTTCGATGGTCATACCGCGATCATCTAGTCGCTTGGCCAGACGTCCGACGAACAGATCAACGATCTCTTCGATCTCGTCCTGGTCCAGCTGTGGGAAGACCACGATGTCATCAACGCGGTTCAAGAATTCCGGACGGAAATGCTGACGCAGTTCTTCCTGAACCTTTGCCTGCATCCGCTCGTACCCGGTACGAGTATCGGCCGATGCCTGGAAACCTGTCATGACACCCTTGGAGATATCTCGGGTACCAAGGTTGGTGGTCATGATGATGATGGTGTTCTTGAAGTCGACCACGCGACCCTGCGAGTCGGTCAAACGACCGTCTTCCAAGATCTGCAGCAACGAGTTGAACAGGTCCGAGTGGGCCTTCTCCACCTCGTCAAAGAGCACTACGGCGAATGGACGACGGCGAACCTTCTCGGTCAGCTGTCCGCCTTCTTCGTAACCGACGTAACCCGGAGGGGCACCGAAGAGTCGCGAAACGGTGTGCTTCTCGGAGTACTCGGACATGTCCAAAGTAATCAGCGCGTCTTCTTCACCGAAGAGGAATTCGGCCAAAGCCTTTGCCAGCTCGGTTTTACCTACACCGGTTGGACCGGCGAAGATGAACGAGCCGCCTGGGCGGTTTGGATCCTTCAGACCTGCACGGGTACGGCGGATCGCCTGGCTAATCACCTTGATTGCCGAATCCTGGCCGACCACACGCTTGTGCAGCTCGTCTTCCATGTTCATCAGACGCGTGGACTCTTCCTCGGTCAGCTTCACCACTGGGATACCTGTGGAGTTAGCCAAAACTTCGGCGATGAGTTCCTCGGTGACCTCGGAGATTTCGTCGAGGTCGCCATTGCGCCAGGACTTTTCCTTCTCGTTACGGGCCTCGATGAGCTTGGATTCCTTATCGCGCAGCGATGCGGCACCTTCGAAGTCCTGCGCATCAATCGCAGCTTCCTTCTCCAGTCGCACGGTGGCGATTTCCTCGTCCATTTCCTTCAACGCCGGAGGTGCGGTCATGCGCTGAATGCGCAGTCGAGCACCGGCCTCGTCGATCAAGTCAACGGCCTTATCGGGCAGGAAACGATCCGAGATGTAACGGTGCGCCAGCGTGGCAGCTGCCTGCAGTGCACCGTCGGTGATGGTCACGCGGTGGTGCGCTTCGTAGCGGTCACGCAGGCCACGCAGAATCTGCGTGGTCAGCTCGACCGAAGGCTCCTTGACCTGAATCGGCTGGAAACGACGCTCAAGAGCCGCGTCCTTCTCGATGTTCTTGCGGTACTCATCCAAGGTGGTTGCACCGACGGTCTGCAGCTCGCCACGAGCCAGCATTGGCTTGAGGATCGAGGCAGCGTCGATAGCGCCCTCGGCGGCACCTGCACCCACGAGGGTGTGGATCTCGTCGATGAACAAGATAATGTCTCCGCGGGTACGGATTTCCTTGAGCACCTTCTTCAGGCGCTCTTCGAAGTCACCGCGGTAACGTGAGCCGGCCACCAGTGAACCGAGGTCCAGGGTGTACAGCTGCTTGTCCTTGATGGTTTCCGGCACGTCTCCACGCACGATCGCCTGGGCTAGGCCCTCAACTACCGCGGTCTTACCGACGCCTGGCTCACCAATGAGTACCGGGTTGTTCTTGGTACGACGCGAGAGGACCTGCATAACGCGTTCCATCTCGTGTTCGCGACCGATCACCGGGTCCAGCTTGCCTTCGCGGGCTGCTGCGGTGAGGTTGCGACCGAACTGGTCCAGTACTGCAGATCCCGCAGGGGTTCCCTCGGACTGTCCACCAGAGCTAACACCAGCCGAGGCGGTGTCCTTACTTCCCTGGTAGCCCGAGAGCAGCTGGATGACCTGCTGGCGCACGCGACCAAGGTCGGCACCCAGCTTCACCAGCACCTGGGCTGCGACGCCCTCGCCTTCGCGGATCAAGCCGAGCAGAATGTGCTCGGTTCCAATGTAGTTATGACCCAGCTGCAACGCTTCGCGTAGCGAAAGCTCCAAAACCTTTTTGGCGCGTGGAGTGAAGGGGATATGACCGGAAGGGGCCTGCTGGCCCTTACCGATAATCTCCTGCACCTGCTCACGCACGGCACCCAACGAAATATTCAGCGATTCGAGCGCCTTTGCGGCCACCCCATCACCTTCGTGGATAAGACCGAGCAGCAGGTGCTCGGTGCCGATGTAGTTGTGGTTGAGCATGCGCGCCTCTTCTTGGGCGAGCACGACAACTCGACGGGCACGGTCAGTAAATCTCTCAAACATCTTCGGCACACTCCTTGCTTACCAATAGTTCGATGCTACGCACCAGACGGCCACAATGCGCCCTTGTTCGCCATAGGGATAACCGGAAGACGTAGATTTCTCCATAATTCAATGGCATACCAATATTTGGTGCGCTAATTAGTTCATTAAATTTCAGACTTATTTCAACAAGCATGTACATTCATTGGTACACCAAACAAATGGACCGTGATGTACCCGTTATACAAGCAAGGGGCCGAAGTATCTTTCGATACTTCGGCCCCTTGTAGAGACTTATTGAACACCCAGTAAATTACTTGGCGCGACCTCGGCCACCCTTACGCATTGCTGCGTTGTAGGCATCCACAACATCAGCATTCAAACGCCCGCGAGCGTTGACCTTGATGTTGTTTTCTTTAGCCCATGCGCGAATTGCAGGGGCTTCACTCGTGCTGCTCTGCTTGGCTGAACGTGCAGCATCGATATATGGCTCTAAGGCCGCACGGAATTCGTCGGCGTGCTCCGCATTCAAATCCATTTCGAAGTGCTGACCAGCAACACTAAATGAAATGGACTCAACGGCTTCGCTACCATCAATGTCGTCAATCAGGGCAATCTGAACCTGACGTGCCATTATTCTATTTCCTCCATGCGTGGATTTGCTGAACTAAGCTCCAAAGAACTCAATGTTCATTGCAGAAATCAAGTATAGTCAAATTTCGCAATAAATCCGAACGCAACAAAGAATTAAGAGGGAATTACTAGACTTATCTTATTTCCCAGGCGTTCCAGATTCTGAATTACCACGATCGATGAATTTTGCCTCGGCTTCAGCCTGAGCCTTACGTTCATTTCTATCAGCGTTTGTAATCGCTTTCATCGCGTACCAAAAAATGAGCGCCAAAGCGATAGTCGGAACAATAGCCTCTACATATGGCATGGGCTTTAGGCCTCCGGCTTGAGTAGTGGGAACAAAATAGTTTCGCGAATACCTAGATCGGTAAAGAGCATCACAAGGCGGTCAATGCCCAGGCCGATACCACCCATTGGTGGGGCGCCATATTCCAGTGCACGCAGGAAGTCTTCATCAAGCTGCATCGCTTCGGGGTCTCCGCCGGCAGCCATCAGCGACTGTTCGGTGAGGCGTTCGCGCTGGATGACCGGGTCAATGAGCTCGGAGAAGGCGGTACCACGCTCCATGCCACCAATAATCAGGTCCCAGGCTTCGATCACTCCAGGCTTCGAGCGGTGCGGACGAGCCAGTGGCTGTGCCAGCGGCGGGTAATCACACACGAAGGTTGGATCGATCAAGTTTGGCTCGACGATCTCACCGAAGAGTTCAACAACCAGTTTCTGCGCGCTCCACGACGGATCAATCTTAACTTCGTGTTTTGCGGCGACTTCGCGTAGTACCGAGGCATCCGTCTCCGGGGTGATTTCCACACCCACAGCTTCAGAGAGTCCCGGGTAGACGCTCAACCAGCGCCACTCACCATCAAGATTGATGGTTCCCTTGGCGGTCTCCAAGGTTCGGCCAGCACCGATGGCGTCCGCCGCGTTGAGGATAATCTCCTGCATGCGCTGCGCCATTACGTACTGATCTGCATAGGCTTCATAGCATTCGAGCATGGTGAACTCTGGCGAGTGCGTGGAGTCCACGCCCTCGTTACGGAAGATTCGGCCAATTTCGAAGACTCGATCCACGCCGCCAACCACAGCGCGCTTCAGGTATAGCTCAAGCGCGATGCGCATGGTCATTTCCTGATCGAAGGCGTTCAGGTGGGTTATGAACGGGCGGGCCGAGGCGCCACCGTGCACCAGCTGCAACATCGGGGTTTCCACCTCGACGTACTCGTGGTTCTCTAGGGTGTTACGCACGGCGCGGATGATCGCTGCACGCTTGTAAACCATCTCGCGGGCTTCGTTACGCACGATCAGATCTGCGTAACGCTGACGCACACGCGTTTCTTCGTTCAGGTCTGCGTGCAGCACTGGAAGCGGGCGTAAGGCCTTGGAAGCCATTTCGAAGCCCTCGGCCATGACCGAAAGCTCGCCACGGCGCGAGGAAATAACCTCACCGGTGATAAACACATGGTCCCCGAGGTCTACCAGGGACTTCCACTGAGCTAAGCGCTCCTCGCCGACATTGGCCAGCGAGAGCATTACCTGCAGACGTGTTCCGGCGCCCTTTGGGCCGCCTTCCTGCAAGGTGGCGAAGCAAAGCTTGCCGGTATTGCGCATGAAGACGATACGTCCTGCAACGCCGACGCTCTGACCGGTTGCTTGGTCCGGCTCCAGATCTGGGAACAGCTCACGGACCTGCTGCAAAGTATGAGTGCGTGCCACCCCAACCGGGAAGGCTTCCTCGCCGTTTGCCAGCAGGACGTTGCGCTTATCGATGCGGACCTGACGCTGGTCGTTTGGATCGGTGCTATCTACGGAATTATTTTGGGAAGTCACAATAGTCCATTCTACGTGTCATTCATTGCTCTGTGGCCTGATCATGATGCGACTTACATGGTGATCTTTATGCCTTAACGAAAACAAGGTGCCGGGATCGCTCCCTGCACCTTGTTTCGGTACTACCAGATGGTTACGCGGTCAGCCGGGTCTAGCCACATACCGTCGCCGGGCTTCGTGTCAAATGCCTCGTGGAAGGCTGCCAAGTTTTTTGGCACCTGATTACAGCGGAATTCGCCCGGAGCATGTGGGTCGGTGGTTACCCGGACAACTGCCGTTTCCGGGCGGATCAGCGTACGCCAGCATTCTGCCCAAGCGTAGAAGAAGCGCTGATCACCGGTAACACCGTCGATCACTTCATCTTCTGCGATACCCCGTGCTGTCAGCTCTAACTTATAGGCCTGGTACGCGATACCTAGCCCACCAAGGTCGCCAATGTTTTCACCGAGAGTCAGTTGGCCGTTGACCTGGTGATCTGGTGCTTCCGTAGGGCTCAGCGCGTTGTACTGCTCGATGAGCTTTCCGGTGAGCTTTTCAAAGGCAGCTCGGTCTTCTTCGGTCCACCAGTTTGTTAGCTGCCCGGTGCCGTCATACTGCGATCCCTGATCGTCAAAGCCGTGACCGATTTCGTGTCCAATGACCGCGCCGATAGCGCCGAAGTTCGAGGCGATGTCGCGATCTTTGTCGAAGAATGGCAGGCGCAGGATAGCAGCCGGGAAGGCGATCTCGTTAAGCAGTGGGTGGTAGTAAGCGTTGACGGTCTGCGGGTACATGAACCACAGCTCTCGATCCACCCCGTCATCAATCTTCTTTAGCTCACGCTTAAATTCGAATTCGTTGGCCGCTGCAAGATTAGCGATAACGTCCAACGGGTCCGTCGTGATCGATGAGTAGTCAATCCATTCATCGGGGTACCCGATCTTTGGCCGGAACATCGACAGCTTTTCCAACGCCTTCTCAATGGTTGCAGCGCCCATCCACGGCAGATTGGAGATGGAAATACGATAGGCCTCAGTGAGTCGCTCAACTAAAGCATCCATCGCGGTCTTAGCTTCTTGCGGGAAGTGCTTGGCTACGTAAAGCTGACCGATGTCTTCACCTACACCACCCTCGGTGAACGAAACGCCGCGCTTCCAACGCTCCTTGAGGGTTTCCACTCCTCCCAGCTTCGCTGAGTAGAAGGAGAAGTTTTCGTTAACAAAAGCGCTAGACAGATACGGCGCGAACGACCGCAGGACCTGCACAGTGAGCCAGTTCTTCCAGTTCTCTAGTGGCTCAGAGTTTAGTAGTTCAGACAGTGCCTTGAAGTAGCTTGGCTGCCAGAGGACTACCTCAGCGCTGTACTTCGAATCGATACCGGCGCCCTGCAACCAGGAACGCAACTCAGGGAACAGAGCAAGAACTTCGTCTTGGTTCATCAAGTTGTAGCGTGCTTGTGCGTCGCGGACCTTAACTCGGTCCCAATGGTGACTGGCAATCCTAGTTTCCAAGTCCACCACTGAGCTCGCCGCGTTCTTCGGAGATTCAATGCCACCGAGTTCCAGCAATCGGCCCAGGTGCAACTGATAGTCCTCGACCGTCTGGGAGAACTGCTCTTCACGGTAGTAAGACTCATCTGGTAGCCCAAGGCCGGCCTGTAAGAAGGTTAGAAGGTTGCGCTCTGGATTTCCTGCGTCGTTCATCGCACCGGAGGCGAGGAATCCGCTGATGCCCTTGCGGTAGAAAGATCCAGAGAGCTCAATTAGCTGATCTACGGTCGAAAGTTGTGCAATTTCGCGTAGGTACTGCGCGACAGGCTCAGCGCCACGTGCTTCAATCACTTCTTCATTCATAAAGCTGCCGTAGAGCTCTGCGATACGCTTGGTGGGACCCTCAGTCTGGGTGCCCGACTCGTAGGACTGGACCACTTCGGTGATGATCGCGTGAACCGCGTCTTCTGCGTCATCACGCAGTTCCATGAATGATCCGTAGAGCCCCTGATCGCTTGGAATCGATGCCGAGTCGAACCACTTGCCGTTCGAGTGGCGATACAGGTCATCCTGAGGGCGGATGGAATCATCGAGATATTTCAGCGCATCAGATGTCAACGAGGGGCTCCCTATATAGCAGATCTAGTAGTATCTACTATTCACTGTAGCTATTAGTTCTTTGCCCTGAACGAGCTGAGCCATATATGCGCCGACGGCTTAAACAGGTGAGGCCCCGAACACCACAGTGTCCAGGGCCTCAAACCATCATCATTACTG
>NZ_BMKX01000008.1:0-183026 GCF_014644555.1 Glutamicibacter ardleyensis
CTCCAAGACGAGTGCAGCCACAGCGATCCCTCTGATGAGTCTGACTGGGACTCCAGTTCCGAAGGTGTCGGGTACGGCAAAGGTTGGTTCCACGCTGAAAGCAAACGCGGGAACGTGGAAGCCTGCAACGGTGACCTTGAAGTATCAGTGGAAGCGTGACGGCAAGACGATCACTGGTGCTACTAAGACCAGCTACAAGCTTGTAGCAGCCGACGCAGGGAAGAAAATCACGGTCACCATCACCGGTTCGAAGAGCGGTTACAAGTCGGTCTCCAAGACGAGTGCAGCCACAGCGATCCCTCTGATGAGTCTGACTGGGACTCCAGTTCCGAAGGTGTCGGGTACGGCAAAGGTTGGTTCCACGCTGAAAGCAAACGCGGGAACGTGGAAGCCTGCAACGGTGACCTTGAAGTATCAGTGGAAGCGTGACGGCAAGACGATCACTGGTGCTACAAAGACTTCTTACAAGTTAGCTAAGTCCGATAAAGGCAGAAAAGTCACTGTAACTACCACCGGTTCTAAGAGTGGTTACAAGTCGGTCTCGAAGACCAGTTTAGCGAAGCTCATAAAGTAATTCCCCACTAGTCAAAGATCAGCGCCGCTGTCTCAGTTATTGAGGCGGCGGCGTTGCTACGTCCTGCACTGTTGAATACCGATAGTGAACGAAAACTCCAGGCCCCACCGAATCCAGCCTAAGGCCGTGGCCCTCGGCCATATTTTGAGAGTTATTTCGACCCTAAAACAGACTGCCAACGCTTGAATATCCCGTTGATACCTCCATGCCTCGCCAACGTGTTCAAGGCAAGGCGACTGGAATCTCGAAAGCCCCGAGGCCGTAGGAAAACGCGTCCGGCCGCACCCATCCGAAGTGTTGGAACGAACTTCAGAACAAAGTTCGGCTGCGCGGCGCAACTCAGATCCAGATCATCATGAATCTTGGTCCCGGTTCGGCTTACCCTTCCTCGTACTCCATTCCAGAGCGCACTTCGAAACGCCATATTGGATCCCCAAAGTGGAATAGTGGCCAGAGCAGAACCGAGCATGAAGAAATATCCCACGGCATAAAGTGCTGAGCCTATCCAGCGCGTTCCTAAGGGCAAGTCATAAAAGAAACCGGGACCCGTCAGCGCACCAGTAGTCGGATCTTCCTTGAATTGCTTATCGATTTTCTCGAGCCAATCCGTTGGGGGCCGAGAATCAGCATCACAACGCACAATGATCTCGCCAGTTGCACGGTCATATCCTGTGGCCGCTGCTGCCGGAATACCGATATTTTTCTCGGCAATGACTATGGCGCCGGCAGATCTCGCGACATCGGCGCTACCATCTGTGCACCCATTGTCCACCACGATAATCTCGTCTGCCGGTAAGGTCTGATGTGCGAGATCAGCCAGAAGGACTTTCAAATACTCCTCATCGTTCAGCACAGGGATCACAATACTGATGCGCATAATTACTGAGACTTTCTGTTCAAACTGATCCAAAACACGGTGCCAAGGATGCCTAGAACACCGGCGAAAAAATCAGTGGTGCTGTCTAAAATCCCCACCCCAATCTCGGGGGAAACGAAGAAATAACCGCCCCATTCCCCCAACTCCCAGAGTGCCGCGGCTAACGACCCATAGGCGAGAAGCGCGAGGGCTACGTGTCGCTGTTGGACTCGGATAGCCTCGTGGGTGAGGCCTTTTCGCTGGATGAGGATGTCATAGATCAAGGCGGTAACCACTGCCATGACGACTAAGTGCACCGCCAGATCCAACCACCAAATGGCTTGGTAGAGTCCAATCGAGCTAAATATCCCCGCGGAGATGAAGACTAGCTGACCGGTCACATCTAGCGCACGAGTTCCTGCATAGTATCGAAGCAACCAAGTGCCGCCGGAAACCAGAGCCATCGCTGAAGCGGCAGCAGGACCTGCCTTCATCCACGCCAGGGGCACCAAAAATAGCGCGGCAAATCTCAAGAGATCGCTCGCATGGAATCTAAAAGTAGCTTCGTAAGCAGAAACAGTCACGCTTGGTACACCGCCCCTTTCCCTGCTGTTGCACGGTGGAAGATTGTGGTGATCCTAACGCGTAGGCATCACTTGTTATCTGCGCATTATTGCTTATCTCATTGCACCTTCCAAGGGAGTGCGCACGCGAGCAAGCAGCTAAGTTGTTTGCTCACCCTTGAGGTACAGACCGGCTCCAATTTGGAACTGTATTTTTCCACTTTGCACCTTCACAGCACGTCAAGGAACATGCTCCGCTGCCTGGACTCAGCGCCATCCCACCGTTGATCACTGCGGGATCAACCTGTTCTCCTCTAACCTGCGCTACTCGTTCAACCACCAAGTCAACTAGTCCACGGACAAATGGTGCAGAAGTCCCCACGCTGTCTGCGCGAAGAAAGGACATTCCAAGTTCTTGGGCTGTTTGTGCAGCTTCAGTGTCCAAATCGAATTTGACCTCCATATGATCAGAGACAAACCCGATAGGGACTACGAGTACACCATCTATACCTTCGTCGGAAAGCTCACGCATACGATCGTTGATGTCAGGCTCCAACCAAGGAGTATGCGGAGAGCCCGAACGGGAACAGAAGACCAGTTCGGCATCAAGCTTTTCGCCGCCATCGAGTTCTTGTCCGATCCACCTGATCAGTTCCTCATGCTGTGCTTGGTACCCCGGGGTATAACGTTCTGAGGTGGCTTGCATCGTGGATGGGATCGAGTGGGTAACGAACAGAATCTTATGGCGTGCAGGATCCAGCTCGCCGACAATTTCCTTAAAACCTGCCAGCCCATCCCGCACGCATTTCAGCTCTGCTTCTGCGAATCCGGGGTGGTTGTAGTATTGGCGAATCTTTTCGAAAGTGATCCTCAGCCCCTCACTGTCCAGTGTGTCCACCGTTTCAGCAAAGTCTTCACGATATTGCCGGCATGACGAATAGGAGGAGTATGCCGAGGTATCAATGGCTAAGAAATTCCGCGCACCAGTGTTAGAAGCGTGCTCCCGGATAACGTCGGTAAGGTATAGGTTCCAATTGCGATTTCCCCATAATAGCGGCGTGAGAATGCCGCGGGAGCTGAATTCGCTCTTCAGAGCCTGCAGTAATGCCTGATTTTGTTCGTTAATGGGAGACTTCCCTCCGAAAAGGTAGTAATGCTCCCCGACTTCTTCCAGACGTTCATCCGGGATTCCGCGGCCCCGGGTCACATTCTGCAGGAACGGAAGAACATCCTCGGGTTTTTCAGGACCTCCAAACGACATCAGCACTACGGCGTCAAAGGGCTGCAGATCAATATTTTCCATCGGTTTCACTCACTGATTCATCGTATGATTTTGGTATTACCTGCATAAATTCCGGCGTCCGGTTACAGAAAGCAATCGCTGTCGGCAGACACAGCGATAGCATGAAACCTCCGTGCCCACCCGGATTCTCTCCGAAATTCATCATTCCCACAAAAGTATCTTACCTAGCTAACAATACGCTAAGTGAACAAAGCTGTTGCCGGCTGTCAATTCACAGGAAATTTCAACGGGCGCTAAGAAGGCTCCACTCCTACTCACATCGATTCAGTCAATAGTGTTCTCTAACCAAAGCCCTCGAAGGAACCGCTAGGGCCACAGGGTTAAAAGGCCAAGTGCAACGCAGCACGAGCATTGCCCCCACGCCCGGTGCGCAGCAATTTATTGCCGCGAAGAACCGGTTTGAACACGCGCATTAAGACTTTGAGACGAACCCGTCAATTCGGCTGGATCACCTTCAGACAAGTTGCCAAACAATTTTCGACCGAACGCCCGATGGGGAAAGTACTCCTCACCAAAACTGTCGGATCATACATACAACCTCGCCCCTTCATCGTCCGACAGGGGGTTATTTGTCCCACCGATTCGGATTCAGAATAATGGTTGTTTATCTTCTTCGGCGGTGAAGAATCGGGAGTAACTTCCCCGGAATGGCGGGACATTTACGACTACCGACGGCCCCAGCTTGGATACCAAGAAACAATCCACTTCAATGACTTGACACCGATTGAGATTGAGAGCACACTAGATCGTATACGATTTGATGTACGACGAAAGTGGGAAAATCAAAGATGAGTAATCCGATTCCGGTCAGCGAAGAAACTTTCGCGCAGGCTGGCAAGGTTCTTGCAGTTCACCTGAGCTACTCCTCGCGGGCAGCACAGCGCGGACGCACTCCTAAATTCCCGAGCTACTTCATGAAGGCTTCCAGCTCACTGGCCACCACCGGCTCAACCGTGGAACGCCCAGCTGGTACTGAACTGCTCGCCTTCGAAGGCGAAATCGCATTGATCATCGGCAAAGCTGCCCGCCGCGTTTCGGTAGAAGAAGCCTGGAGCTACGTCGGCTCGGTCACCGCCTCCAATGACTTGGGTGTCCATGACATCAAGTACGCGGACAAGGGATCAAACATCCGCTCGAAGTCAGGCGACGGCTACACCCCGATGGGCCCTACCGCCCTGGCGGCAGCCGATCTGGATCCGGCCAAGCTGCGCGTGCAGACCTGGGTCAACGGCAAAATTGTGCAGGATGCAGATACCTCTGAGCTGCTCTTCTCCTTCGCGCAGATCGTTGCAGATCTTTCCCAGCAGATGACCCTGGAGCCAGGGGACGTCATCCTCACCGGCACCCCGGCAGGTTCTTCCGTGTTCTTCCCGGGCGACGTCGTCGAAGTTGAGGTCACCGACCTGCTTTCCGGTGCCACCACCGGGCGTTTGAAGACCACCGCGGTCGAAGGCACTTCCACCTTCGCGTCCTTCGGCAACCAGCCAAAGGTCACCGACAAGGACAAGGAAGATGCCTACGGCGACCGCGAAACCGCCGGCATGCCGGCACTGGTCACCGGCAAGTCGGTACTCACCGACGAGGTCCGCGAACAGCTCGCTGGCGTAGCTACCGCCACCTTGTCAGCCACCTTGCGCAAGCGCGGCCTGAACAACGTGAATATCGAAGTTCCTGGCGCCACCAAGGGCATGAAGCGCGTGATCGGCACCGCCCGCACGCTGCGCTACATCCCGAACCGCGAAGATCTGTTCAAGGCTCACGGAGCGGGCTACAACATCCAGAAGCAGTCAATTGACTCTTTGAATGACGGAGAAATCCTGGTCATGGAAGCCCGCGGGGAAACCGGCTCGGCTACCCTGGGCGACATCTTGGCACTGCGCAGCCAGCAGCTGGGTGCCGCCGGCATCATCTCCGATGGTGGCGTGCGTGACCTTGACGCCGTCTCCGGCCTGGAGATCCCGGTCTTCTACAACGGCGCGCACCCGGCAGTTCTGGGACGCAAGCACGTGGCCTGGGACAAGGACATCACCGTGGCTTGCGGCGGCGTCTCCGTCCAGCCGGGCGACGTCATCGTGGCGGACTCCGATGGCATCGTGGTGATCCCACCGGCTATGGTCGCCGAGGTCGCCGCGGAAGCAATGGTCACCGAATCCAACGACGAATTCATCTTCGCCATGGTCCAGCGCGGTCACGGCATCGAGGGCTTGTTCCCGATGAACGCCGACTGGAAAACCAAGTACACCGCCTGGAAGGACGCCGGATCCCCGGATCTGGCCACCTGGGAACTGTAATGACTAACTCCAAATCCGAGGTCGCCTACGCGCTGGTCTCCGAACGCATCGTCAACGGGGCGTATTCCCCCGGATACCGACTCGTTCTGGGCACCATCGCCGAGGAACTGGGCTGCTCGGTGGTCCCGGTGCGCGAGGCGATCCGGCGTTTGGAAGCCGAAGGTCTGGTGCACTTCACCCGCAATGTGGGAGCCACCGTGGCACAGGTAGATTCAACCCTCTACCTGCACACCATGCAGACCCTTGCGGTCATCGAACCGGCGGCCACCGCCCTCGCGGCCTCCGCCATGGACGAGACTTGGCTGGCCAAGGCGCAGGCATTGAACGATGCGATGCGCCAGTGCTTGGAGGACTTTGACCCGGTGGCCTTCACCGAGTTGAACAACGAGTTCCACCAGCAGCTCTACAGCCAGTGCCCTAACCCGCACATCCTGGATCTGGTCCAGCGCGGATGGCGCCGGCTCGCAGCAATGCGGGCCAGCTCCTTCACCCACATCCCGCACCGTGCCAAGCAGTCGGTGGAAGAGCACCAGCACCTACTGGAACTGATCGCCGCCCACGCCTCGACGAAAGACATCGAAGAGGCCGCCCGGACACACCGAACCAACACGCTCAACGCCTACCTGGCCCAGGCCAATATGGCACCCAGCGCCATCTAGACCCCACAAATTTTCATCATTTGATGACTTTCATTGCTGAAAGCCACGCGAAAGGAAAACATCCATGAGCAACGTTCCGGAGAATCTCCCCACCCACCTGCAGCACTACATCGATGGCAAGTTCGTCGATTCCATCTCGGGTAAAACCTTCGATGTGCAGGAACCGGTCAAGAACGAAAACTACGCCACCGTAGCTTCGGCTCAGCCCGAAGACGTGGACCTGGCAGTAGCCGCCGCCAACAAGGCCTTCAAGGAAGGCCCATGGTCCAAGATGTTGCCGCGTGAGCGTTCCCGCGTGCTGCACAAGATCGCCGACATCGTTGAATCCCGCGACGAAGAGCTGGCACTGCTGGAGTCCTTCGACTCCGGCCTGCCCATCACCCAGGCCAAGGGCCAGGCACGCCGCGCAGCGGAGAACTTCCGCTTCTTCGCCGACCTGATCGTTGCCCAGGTGGATAACACCTTCCGTGTTCCAGGTCGCCAGATGAACTACGTGAACCGCAAGCCAATTGGCGTCGCCGCACTGATCACCCCTTGGAACGTTCCGTTCATGCAGGAATCATGGAAGCTAGCTCCGGCCATCGCTACCGGCAACTCGGTCGTACTCAAGCCTGCCAGCTACACCCCGCTGTCGGCGGTACTGTGGCCAGAAATCTTCCGCGAAGCAGGACTGCCAGAGGGCGTCTTCAACCTGGTCTTCGGCTCGGGCGGAGTGGCCGGCGACTACCTGGTCAAGCACCCGGACGTGCCACTGGTGTCCTTCACCGGTGACAGCTCCACCGGCGCCACCATCTCCACCGCGGCGGCCCCACAGTTCAAGGGCTTGTCCCTGGAACTGGGTGGCAAGTCCCCAGCCATCGTCTTCGCAGACGCCGACCTAGACGCAGCACTGGATGCCACCGTCTTCGGTGTGTTCTCGCTGAACGGTGAGCGTTGCACCGCCGGCTCCCGCGTGCTGGTTCAGCGCGAAATCTATGATGATTTTGTTGCTAAGTTTGCGCAGCGCGCCAAGAACATCCGCGTTGGCCTGCCAAGCGATCCAAAGACCGAGGTCGGCTCGCTGGTTCACCCGAACCACTTCGACAAGGTCATGAGCTACATCGAAATCGGCAAGAAGGAAGGCCGTTTGCTCGCCGGTGGCGGACGCGCAGAAGGCTTCGAGACGGGCAACTACGTTGCTCCGACCGTCTTCGCCGATGTTGCTCCAGAGGCACAGATCTTCCAGGACGAAATCTTCGGCCCAGTCGTAGCGATCACCCCGTTCGACACCGATGAAGAAGCGCTGGAACTGGCCAACAACACCAAGTACGGCCTAGCCGCTTACGTGTGGACCACCAACCTGAAGCGTGCGCACAACTTCGCACACGCCATCGATTCGGGCATGGTCTGGCTGAACTCAAACAACGTCCGTGACCTGCGCACCCCATTCGGTGGCGTGAAGGCTTCGGGTCTGGGCCGCGAGGGAGGCTACCGCTCGGTGGACTTCTACACCACCCAGCAGTCGATTCAGATCACCCTGAACGAGTCCCACTCCCCTAAGTTCGGCGTCTAACCCACCTTCTCGCTTTTGCAAAGGAGCAAACACCATGGCTAAAGAAATCAATAACCCAATCCCTACCCCATCGGTTCCAGCGCCGGATATCCTGCGCTGCGCCTACGCGGAACTGGTCGTCACCGACCTGGCCGCATCGCGCAAGTTCTACGTAGACGTTCTGGGTCTGCACGTCTCCTACGAGGATGACACCCAGATCTACCTGCGTTCCTTCGAAGAGTTCATCCACCACAACCTGGTCCTGACTCTCGGCCCGGTAGCAGCACTGAAGGCTATGGCTTTCCGTGTGCGCTCCACCGCCGAGGTAGACGCCGCTGAGGCGTACTACAAGGAATTGGGTTGCCGCACCGAGCGCCGCGCCGAGGGCTTTGTCCGCGGAATCGGCGATTCGGTCCGCGTGGAAGATCCACTGGGCTTCCCCTACGAGTTCTTCTTCGAGACCGAGCACGTAGAACGCCTGCACATGCGCTACGACCTCTACTCGGCTGGCGAATTGGTCCGTCTGGACCACTTCAACCAGGTCACCCCGGACGTGCCACGCGGCCGCGCTTACCTCGAGGACCTGGGCTTCCGCGTCACCGAAGACATCCAGGACGAAGAAGGCACCACCTACGCAGCATGGATGCACCGCAAGGGCACCGTACACGACACCGCGCTCACCGGTGGCAACGGTCCACGCCTGCACCACGTAGCCTTCTCCACCCACGAGAAGCACAACATCATCCAGATCTGCGACAAGATGGGCGCACTGCGCATCTCGGACCGCATCGAGCGCGGCCCAGGCCGCCACGGTGTCTCCAACGCGTTCTACCTGTACATCCTGGATCCAGATGACCACCGCATCGAGATCTACACCCAGGATTACTACACCGGCGACCCGGACAACCCGGTCATCACCTGGGACGTGCACGACAACCAGCGCCGCGACTGGTGGGGCAACCCAGTTGTTCCATCGTGGTACACCGAAGCCTCGAAGGTCCTTGACCTGGACGGCAACGTGCAGGAAGTCATCACCCGCACCGACAGCTCCGAAATGGATGTCACCGTCGGCGCCGACGGCTTCTCCTACACCCGTGAGAAGGACGAAGACGGCACCTACCGCGGCGAGCCTTCCAAGGGCTTCAAGCTCGGCAACCAGGTCTAGGACCTCGCCGAGGCAGCTTCCCTGAGCTGCTACGTGAAGATCCCGGGTCACCAGCGATTGAATTCGCTGGTGACCCGGGAATTTTGGCCTTCAAGCATGATTAATTAGCGGCGCACCGGGTAACGCAGGTGGAGCGCCGGGCCGCCAACCTCGCCGGCGGAGACCTTGACACTGCGTTCACCGGCGGGTTGCTGCGCCTTGGCCAGGATACCGCGGCAGAGTGGACGAAGTGGAATGGCGCCTCGGGGTCCCAGCCCTTAGGTCTTGGCAGGTCGTTTTCATCCGCGATGAAGCCGTCCACCGACACCGAGCCGTATATGGCAACCTTGCTCAAAGGATCCTTCAAAGTGCGGTTCATTACCGAACGAGTGGAAAATACCTAAACAAACTTCAACAGTGCGGCGAGAGATGCCCGGGTTCAGGATTGCGAACTAACCGCTGGAACGGTCCGAAATGTTTCCGGTCATTGCGCACGTTGAATTCCGATTCCTTCCCTCTCCCACGCCCGCTCTTCGATTCGCTCGTAGCTCCTAGGATTCCCGCTCCCGAAGCACGATAGCCATTTCATAGACCCCCGCAAGTTGCCCTCTCCAAACATCACACCCGAGCTGGCAACGAAGGCGCAGTCCTACCGGCCAAAACACCCTAGAATTGAGACCATGACTGCAACGCTGGTGGCCAAGGACCTTTCCGGGGGCCATGCCGATCGAACCCTCTTCTCCAAACTCAGCTTCACCCTTTCTCCGGGGGATGTGTATGGAATCGTAGGTGCCAACGGCGCTGGAAAAACCACGTTGCTTCGCCTGCTCGCAGGCGTTGACGAACCCATGGGCGGCACCGTCTCCACCGCACCCGATGGGGCATTCATCGGCTGGATGCCGCAGGAACACGACCGCATTGAAGGCGAAACTATCGCCGAGTATCTAGCCCGCCGCACCGGATGCGCGCAGGCCACAGCCACCATGGAAGCGACCGCCGAGGCACTGGGCTCCGGGGCTTCCGGAGCAGATGACGCCTACGCCTTGGCCTTTGACCATTGGATGGCCTCGGGCGCCATGGACTTGGATGACCGCGCGCCGGAGGTCCTGGCGGAACTTGGCTTTGAGCTTCCCACCGACTCGTTGATGACCTCTTTGTCCGGCGGACAGGTAGCGCGTATCGCGCTGGCCGCTCTGCTGCTGAGCCGTTTTGATGTCGTCCTGCTTGATGAGCCGACGAATGACCTCGATTTGGCCGGGTTGGAACGACTGGAAACCTTTATCAATTCACTGCGCGCCGGCGTGGTGCTGGTATCCCACGACCGTGAATTCTTGGCTCGCTGCACTACCGGGATTGTGGAGCTGGATCTGGCGCAGAACCAAGTCGCGGTTTACGAAGGAGGCTATGATTCGTATCTTGAAGAACGGGACATCAACCGTCGTCATGCACGCGAAGCCTATGACGAATTCGCGGACAAAAAAGCAGATCTTGTCTCCCGTGCCCGCACCCAGCGTGAATGGTCTTCCCAAGGCGTTCGCAATGCCATGAAGAAGAACCCGGATAATGACAAGCTGCGCCGCAAGGCGTCCAATGAGTCCTCGGAAAAGCAGGCACAGAAGGTCCGCCAGATGGAGTCACGGATTAAACGGCTCGATGAGGTCATCGAGCCTCGTAAGGAATGGGTGCTGCAATTTGAAATTGCGGCGGCCCCGCGTTCTTCCACCGTGGTTTCCACACTCAATGAGGTGGCCCTGAACCGTGGACATTTCAGCTTCGGTCCCCTGTCAATCCAGTTGAACGCCGCAGAGCGCATCGGCATCACCGGTCCCAACGGATCCGGAAAATCGACGTTGCTCAACTTGTTGCTGGGCAAAATCACCCCTGATTCGGGAAGCGCCTCGCTGGGTGCCTCGGTGAAGATTGGTGAAATCGATCAGGCGCGCAGCTACTTGCCCGCCGGGCTTCCTCTGGGAGAAGCATTTGAGCTCGAATTGCCGGAAATGACTTCGGCGGACGCTCGGACTTTGCTCGCAAAATTCGGCCTGAAAGCCAACCAGGCTGCTTCACTGGTCTCTGCGCTCTCCCCCGGGGAACGCACCCGTGCTGGTCTGGCTCTTTTGCAAGCCCGTGGTGTGAACCTGTTGGTCCTCGATGAGCCAACCAACCACCTGGACCTACCAGCAATTGAGCAACTTGAAGAAGCTTTGGAATCCTATGAGGGTGCCTTGCTGCTCGTCACACACGACCGGCGGATGCTTGAAAATGTGCGCCTTGACGCACGCTGGGAAATAACAGACGGCCAGTTGACAGTACGGCACTAACTGTTGCCTGGCTTGGGCGGAAAATGTTGAGTATCGTCTATTACTCGATATTTCAAATTTTGGCACCAACCGGACAGTTGCTTCACAGTTTTTCCAAGTAAGCTAAGGATATGGGAGCCGAGATTTTCAGTTCTTTCGACTGTAATGTCGACGCCTATCACCCAAGGATGTTTTCTTGAGCAGTAGTTCAGTACTGGACCCCGCAGGCCCGTCGGTCAAACCGGGAGATCCTAAAAGCTTTTTCCACGTCAAAAAATTGGTCGGCGACGCTGGATTAATCCAACGCCGCCGCGGACACTACGTTGGCATCGCCACCGTGCTGACGGTTCTCCTTGCAGGTACAGTTGCCGGCTTTTTCCTGCTCGGAGATAGCTGGTTCCAGCTGCTGATGGCCGGTGCACTGGGTCTGTTGTTGACCCAGTTCGCTTTCTTGGCCCATGAGGCCGCTCACCGCCAGATCCTTGCCTCGCACAAGCGCAACGACAAGCTGGGCCAGTTCTTGGCAAATATTGTTGTCGGTATCAGCTACCAGTGGTGGATGAACAAGCACAATAAGCACCACGCCACTCCGAACACCATCGGCAAGGACCCGGACATCGAGTGGGACACCATCTCGTTCCAGCCTGAAGATGCCAAGCGCCAGCGTGGTTTCCTCAAGTGGATCACCGAGCGCCAGGGTTACCTGTTTTTCCCGCTGCTCACGCTTGAGGGCTTGAACCTGCACATGCAGTCAATCAAGTACCTGTTCCAGGCCAACCGCGTGAAGAACCGCAAGCGTGAAATGACCGGTATTGCACTGCGTATCGCGCTCTACCTAGCTGCCATCTTCTACTTCCTGCCTGTCGGTATGGCTTTCGCATTCATCGGCGTGCAGCTGGCAGTATTCGGCGTTTACATGGGTGCGTCATTCGCTCCGAATCACAAGGGCATGCCCATGGTTCCCGAGAATGCACGTATCGACTTTTTCTCCCGCCAGGTACTCACCGGACGTAACGTGATGGCCAAGTCCAACTGGGGAAACCGTATTCTTTCCCACGTCTATGGCGGATTGAATTACCAGGTCGAGCATCACTTGTTCCCATCGATGCCGCGCGCCAACCTGGCTGCGGTATCCAAAATCGTTCGCGAGTACTGCGACGAGCATCAGGTTCCTTACACCATTGCCAGCGTCCGAGAATCCTACTCGCAGGTCATTACCTACCTGAACAAGGTTGGCCTCTCGGCCCGCGATCCATTCGATTGCCCGCTGGTTAGCGGATACCGAATCGTCTAGTTCGAATCACTTAAAAAAGACCTCGGAATGAACCAAAAGGTTCATTCCGAGGTTTTTTTGTTATTTTACCAACCAACTACCCGGCTCGCTTCAGCGTTCCAAGTTCGGCATTTTCCGCATCCAGCACCAGCATGCTGTCACCGCTGATCTGCGCGGTCACAGCAGAGGAGAGCCACGGGTCGATTCCAAGGCAGTACATCTTGGTGCTGCTCAACTGTTCAAAGTGGATCTCTCCGTCTTTGCCAGCCCATTGCCCTGCGATACGGTTGCATCCGTCGTTGCCTGACACTTTCCCATCTGCTGAAAGTTCAATCCAGGGTTTACCTTGGGCCTGTTCGCCCCATACCCCCTCGGGCGCCGACGCGCCTCCGGACGACGAGGCGCAGGAGGCCAAGGCAAACATCAGAAGTGGGATGGCTAGGACCATGGTAAGACGCTTCATCCCTCCAGCGTAGAGCGATCACAGGAGCCTTCCAACGACTTTGCCCATATTCGCCGGTACTACCCGGTGCGCCCCAATGCTCCGCCCAGCTTCAGGGTGTGGCGCTGCCTCTGTACCAGCTCAGGAAACCGCTGCTTCGTCGCGTTGTCCCCTGCGCAGATCTCCAATGGCCACGCACATGGTGATCAGCACCAGCAATGCGATGGCGGCAAAGGACAAGCTCATCGCGTTAGTCCAGCCCGAGATGTGATTGACTCCGTAGAAGATCGCAGTAATGACCGCAATGCCTACCGCCGTGCCAATACGTTGGGAGGTCTGCATCAGCCCACCGGCGCTGCCGGAGTTTTCCAGCGGTACCTCCATCAGCGTCAGCGTTTGGTTCGGCGAAATAATGAAACCTTGGGCCAGACCGATAAATGACAGTGCCAGCATCATCCACCAGATATTCAACCCCGCGCGTGCTTCCAGCTCCACTACCGCCACCGTGGCCAGAAGTCCGAACAGTGCACTCGCGGTACCGAACACGATCATCTTGCGCCCGATACTCATCACGTAATTTCCCGCCAATTGCGAGCTCACCGCAGAGAGCAGTGCCGCCGGAAGACAGATCAATCCGGCTTCCAGTGCACTGAAATCGAGTGCGCTTTGCACATAAATGGCCACGAGCACCCATACGCTGCTGACACCCATAAAATACAGTCCGGCAATCAATGAGCCGTTGGTAAAGCTGGAAATCTTAAATAGGGCCAGTTCCACCATCGGGGCACGGCCCCGCGCCTTATATTTCTTCTCCCAGTAAACCCAGAAGACCAAGATCGCTAGACCCACTACCAGCAGTGCCCACAGCGCAGGATTCTCGCGTCCCTGGACGAACGGAAGCAGGAAAGCCAACAATCCCACCGCCAGTAAGACCCCTCCCACGGGGTCTAGGTCCAGCTTTCCGGTACCGCGGATCAGCAAGGGGCGTGGCAACCACATCAATGCCAGTAGTACCGCGATGATTCCCACCGGAACGTTAATCAAAAAAGTCCAACGCCAGCCGGCATCCGGGCCAAGCCAGCCGATCAAAAAACCACCAAGAACCGGACCAATAGCCACCGAAACGCCGATGACCGTGCCCAACAGTCCGTAAGCGCGTCCGCGCTCGTGACCTTTAAAGTGTTGTTGAATCATGCCCATAACCTGCGGGTTCAGCAGGCCAGAACCAAATCCCATAATAAAACGTGCGATATTCAGGCTGGTGGGATCCGGAGCTAGGCCGGCGAAGATTGAGGAGAGCGTAAAGATGATCACTCCGGCCACAAACATCACCCCGCGCCCCAGCACATCTCCGGCACGTCCGGCGGCAACTAACACCACGCCGAAGGTTAGCGCATATCCGGCGAGCACCCACTGCATGTCGGCTTCGGTGGCGCCGAGGGTGGACTCAATGGACGGCAGCACCACGTTGACAATGCTGACCGAAACCAATGACATAAACATCGTCGCTAGGAGCACCCCAAGCAAGCGCCACCGTGCCGCGGAGGATAAGGGCTCGGGCAGCTTTTGATCTCGCTGTGGCATGGTCCAACTTTCAACTGGTAGGCCGATACCTGACGAACTCCGCAGGAGGTCCAAAAATTTATGCGAACAAGTACTCAAGCGTCCAGGGCGAGGAAGTTATTCCCTAGTGATGCTCAGTTTCTCGCGAGAATCACTTCGATGGACAGGATCCGCATCTCCACTAGTTCAGCGAAGATCTCGTCACTGGTCTGTTCGGGAAGCTCAAGCGAAGCCCGACACATTGGCGCATCCACCTCTGGGTAGTTATCCAGCCAGCGTTCGGCCACGACTCTAGTGACTACGTCGCGGTATTGCTCCGGGGCACGGTCATAGGGGTAGTCATATTTCAGTGCGAAGCCGAGCACGTCCTGTTCTAAACAACGTGACAGACTGACCGCATTTTTTAGTGGCAGACCAATGTCTACAAAAAACTTCAGTAACCGTTCCAGCAACTCGGTGTGCCTCGGCCCGATATCGGCGGTCACACTTTCTTCCATTCCCACCAAGGTGGCGCGTGGGAACATCCGATAGACCTCACGTGAGCGGTTATAGGCTTCGCCCACGGAATCACGCCAGTTCTCCGGATCAAAATCGATGAACGGAGCCTTTTCCAAAAACTGCGCTACCGCGAGGTTGATAATCTCTTGGCGGTCAGCCACGTAGTTATACAGCGCCCGCGGGGTCACGGAGAACTCTGCCGCCAACCGGTGCATAGTCACCGCGGAGAAGCCTTCATTTCCAGCGATGTGCAAGGCACGGGCAGCTAGTTCGTCACGTGAGAACGTCGCCCAATTTGAGTCTTTTCGGGGTCGGCCTCGCCCACGCTTAGCTGGCGGTGTCGGCAAGGAATTTGGGGCGTCGCTCATAGTTCTATTCTAAGCAGTCGGGCACCTGTATTCCGGAAACTACTTGGCTGTTTGTCCTGCTGTCATCCATCAGATTCGATAACAGAACTAATACAGGGCCAAGAGCTTGCGTACCCGCTCGTGCCACAGTCCACCGGCGAGCGCTAAATGCCCGACGGCGAATGCCAGTCCCCCAACCACCCAGGTGTCGATTAATGCTGGATGGCCCAGGTTGCCGAGTGCGGCAGTTAGTCCGGCGGCAATTACCAAGATCCCGACAGTAATCAATGCTACTTGGACCCAGAATTTGCGGGTCGGAAGTAGGACTGCCAGCAGTCCCAAGACAATCGCGGGTGAAATGATCAGCCAGATGTTATTGGTGCTCTCGTCTAAGGCCGGACGCACCGCCCATACCAGTCCTAAGAGCACCAGCAAGGCACCTGAAATCAACCAGAGAGCTCCAGGATAAGCCATGGATCCACGCATCATGATCATCGGGGTAAGTACCTGCGCCCAAAGCAACACGGTGATCGGGATGAAATACAGCCCAATGCCCGCGGCACCAAAGATCACTACGAGCGTGAAAAGTACCGCGCCGAGTACTCCAAGAGTCCAGGTGAACTTATTCTGCGCCCACAGTCGCAGTGAGCTGAACAACACCGGCAGCACCGCAAGCCAGATGATCTGAGCTCCCACTGCAGCTTCCCACGTGGACAACATAGTCTCTGCCAACGCTGTGCCGTCTGGCTCGACGGAGGCAATAGGACCGAAGTAAAGCACCACGGCGGTCAGCAGAGCAAAGGCAAGAATCGGCCAGCCAAGAATTCGGTTCAAGAATTCTTTGCCACTACGTACCGCCAGTGCTTCGGGTTCGGTCCGCCGGAACTTTTCAGCTCGCATAGCTGCGGTACCGAGGTGCTCAAATAGCTCTACCTGATTGCGGCCGCGTCCGGGCAGTTGACGGATCTTCGCGTTGGTTTGTTCAATGATCCTGTTTCGCTCTTCAATGTTCAGGTGTCCCAATTCGAGGCGCAATTGATCCAAGTATTTGCGTGCTGCGCGTGGGAGGCGTGACTTCATGAGGCTTACTTTAGCCGGTGCGCTCCCCAGTTTGGCGGATGCCACCGTTGCGTCTGACACATGGTGCCTGATGACGTGGTGAGCCCTTTTCGTGTTTCGAAAAACCTATTTGCCGGCTCCTGCGGTCAGCCCGCCTACAATGTATTTCTGCAAGAACAAGAACAGTGCCATGACCGGGATGGCTGCGAGCACCGCACCAGCGGCGAACACCGACCAGTTTGAGGTGAATTCTTCAGAGACGTAGGAGTACAGCCCTACCGCTAGCGTTTGATTCTCCGGGCTGACCAATACCACGGAGGCGATCACGAAGTCGCTGGTGGTGGAGATGAATGACAGCAATCCCACCACTGCAAGGATCGGTGCCACCAGGCGCAGGATCATGGTGAAGAAGATGCGCGCATGCCCAGCCCCATCAATCTTGGCAGCCTCATCAATTTCTATCGGCACAGTATTGAAGAACCCATACATTAAGTAGGTGTTTACACCCAGTGCGCCACCGAGATACACCATGATTAGAGCAATCTGGTTATCGATACCCAGTGCTGGGTACACATCCCCCAGGGTCGTGAGCAAAATGAAGATTGCTACCACTGCCAGCAATTGCGGGAAAATCTGGACTACCAATAAGGACACCAGGCCAAAGCGGCGGCCTTTGAAGCGCATCCTGCTAAAGCTGTAGGCGGCGAGTGCACCAAGCAGCACGGACGCGGCAGCGGTAGTTAGTCCGATAAACATTGTGTTAGCAAACCATGCAGCGAAGGGACGCTGTTCATTAGCGAAGAGCTTCTCGTAGCTTTCCAAACCAATGGTGCTGAAGAATCCGTTGGAGGAAAGCAGGGTGCCGTTGGGATTGAGCGACGCGGAAAGAACATAGAGCAGCGGGAAGGCCGCGTAGATGCACAGCGCCACACCAATGAGGTGGCGCCAGCCGGTTGCCGCGAACCACTGACCGAAGGTTTTTTTCGGTCCCTTGGATGAGATTGAGGTTGCAGTGCTCATTAGTTCAATTCCTCCAGAGCTTTGGTCTGCTTAAAGCTGATGACCGCGATCAGCGAAACGATCAAGAAGATGATGATGGAGAATGCGCTAGCCAACCCGTAGTCGCGCTGTGAGCCGACGAACGCTACCTTGTACACCATCGAAATGAGGATGTCCGTGGAACCCACGTTCATGGCGCCGTCCGCTAGACGTGGTCCGCCCTCGGTCAGCATGTAGATGATGTTGAAGTTGTTGAAGTTGAACGCGAAAGAAGAGATCAGCAGCGGCGCTACGGATACCAGTAGCAATGGCATCTTGATCAACCGGAAGATCTGGAAGGGTTTCGCCCCGTCAATTTTCGCGGCTTCAGAAAGCTCTTCTGGAATCGATTGCAAGGCGCCAGTGCAGACGAGGAACATATAAGGGAATCCAAGCCAGAGGTTGACCCAGAGCACGGAGAACTTGGCTAGCCATGGGTCGGTAAGCCAGGGTATCGAGGCTCCGTTGAAAAGTACCTGGTTAACAAAACCGAAGTCCTTGTTCAGCATGCCTGCCCAGACCAGGCCGCCAAGGAATGCAGGGAACGCATAAGGCAGGATCGAGATGACTCGGTAGATCTTGCGCCCCTTCATCCGCAGGTCGTTGAACACAATCGCAAGGAATAATCCAAGGAAGAAGGTCGTGGCGACCGAGAGAAATGCGAAGACGAAGGTCCACACGGTGACCGAGATCAACGAGCTGCGGATCGAGGAGTCAGTGATAGCCCGAGTGAAGTTGTCAAAACCTACGTTGATGGACCAGCCCGGCATTAATTGCTCACCATCCGGTGCGGTATAGGCGCCCACGCCGGTGTCGCTATATACCGTCCCAGTGATCGAGTCGGTCATCGTATCTGCACCCTTGTCGTAGACCAGGGTGGAAGTGTACTGATATGCGGTCCGTCCATCGGAGGTGCGAAGAGTTCCCTGGGTCGGGTCTTCGCTCATGGGCACCGCTAAGGACGTGACCTCCTGTTGCCGGCCAAGTAAATCAGCGAAGTTCAGCTGGGTGTATTTTCCAAGTGCTGCCGGGTCAATCGGTGCCAGAGGGTCATCGGAGTCCCCCACAAGCTGCTGCCCTTCACGCTGTACCAAGAGCGCCAGCCCGTCGGCACCATCCAGCACCGTCACCGGGTAGCTGGCCGAGTCAGGCACACGTTGCTGATTGGTTTGCAGCAGCGACATGATCGCGTCGTCCTGATCCGAGTTGTGCCCGGATCCATAGTTGGTAAAGGCGATATAACCGGTGTAACCAATGACAAAAACTTGGAAGATCAGCAGAAATACGGCGCCGGGTGCCAAATACTTAGCCGGCAGCCACCCTCGTTTGAGGTAGATGACGTTGATCAATAAGGTAATGACACCGATGATGCTGGCAATAAGCACCGCGTCTTTAGCTACTGCGAGGAAAATTGCAAATACTGCGGTAGCGTCCAGGACCGCCAGCGCGACGATCTTGAAGATCATCGTGCCCAGTCCGCCGCTAAATTGGAGCGAAGTACTTTTTTCCCCGGAAGCACGTTCAGGGGCGGCTTCTTGTGGCGCGGTGGTTTTGAGATTCATCTACGTGGTCCTTGAACGATTCTGCCAGCGGTTATCGGTGTGGTTAGGCCGGGGTGTGAGTCCAAGACTTATACCCCGGCCAACGCAGAACTACTTGGAAATTGCTGCTTCGATGTCCTCAGCCATCTTGTCCCAGCGCTTGGCTGGATCTTTGGCCTTGCCGGAGATGATGTCAGCTTCTGCGACACCCCAGAATTCCCAGACCGCAGCCATTTCGGGAACGTTTGGCATCGGAACACCGTTGGCTCCAACTTCACCGAAGGCCGCAACTACTTCGTCAGATTTCGCGGCCTCGAAGGCTGCCTTGTTTGCTGGTGGACGGTCGCCAACCTTATAGAGCTCGGTCTGCACCGCCTCGGTACCAATGTAGTTGGTCAAAAATTCTGTAGCTGCCAACAGGTTTTCGGTCTTCGAAGAGACGAAGAATCCCTGGACTGCCACGAACGGTTGTGCTGGTTCGCCACCGGCGCTTGGGATTGGGTCAATGGACAACTCAATCTTGGCTTTTTCGGCCGCTTCGACGTTCCATGGGCCAGTAATCAAGAATGGTGAATCGCCGGAAACAAACTTTTCCTTGGCAATATCTGAGTCCACGGAGGTTTTCAGTGTGCCTTCTTTGCCCTGTTCAGCCATCCACTGAGCGAATTTCTCGCCGCCGGAGTTGTTCAATTCCAGCTTGCTGGCCTCATAGGCACCATCGGCATTGGTACCGAACACTGGTGCGCCGAATGAAGTCTGGAATGGGTAGAGATGGAATGGATCACCGGTTTCGGAGACCTGCACCAGGAATGGGAAGTCTGCCCCTGATTTTTCACCGGCAGTGATCATCTCGTCAAAGGTGGCAGGTGCTTTATCAGCCAGCTTGGTGTTGCGTAGCAGTGCCAAGTTTTCGGTGGCATAGGGGACGCCGTAGGCTTTTCCTTCATAGCTCATCGCGTTGACCGCGACATCCTGGAAGTCTGCTGCTTTGTCGCCCAGTTCTACCGGCTGAACAACGCCGTTATTGACGAGATTGCCCAACCAGTCATGGGCGCCGATGGTGATATCAGGACCCTTGCCGGTAGGTACCTGACGCAGGAAGTCTTCTTGAATCTTCGAGAAATCCTTGATGACCAGATCTACCTTCACGCCACTGGCTGCCTGGAAGTCCTTGGCCGCCAGTTTCAGCACTGGTTCACGGTTTGCGTCAACCCAGACGGTCAACGATCCGGCTTCAGAAGGCGCCGAGGCAGAAGCCGCGGGCGAGCTGGAAGTGGTGGGTTCGGTCGTAGTGCCGGATCCGCCGCAGGCGGTCAGCGAGAGTGCGGCGATGGCCGTCATGGCCCCGCCGACAATCAGGGAGCGAGCGTTCACCTTCATTGGTGTACCTTTCGTAACAACCTCGGTCCAAGGTCGGGACCGGGCGGATCTGAGCGTCGAAGGTTTTCGACAAATATGTAAGCGTTTCCAGAGTGACATAAATCATTGACGTTGGCAACACTCAGCAAAGAATCAATCATTCTTCCTTGCTGCGCAAGCCCACCTCTACGCGAAGCAGAAGAATTACTGGAAGCGTTTACAAGCACGTACTCATCGCCTATCGTTATTGTCATGACTCAAACGCGCGCGCTTTCGACCACGCCATCAACCGAGCCCGGCTCGGAATGGTGGCGCACCTCGGTGATCTACCAGATCTATCCACGCTCCTTCGCAGACGCCAACGGAGATGGAATCGGAGATCTGCAGGGCATTACCTCCCGCCTGGAACAGCTGGCCACCATGGATATTGACGCAATCTGGCTCTCGCCCTTTTTCACCTCACCCCAAAAAGATGGAGGCTACGACGTCTCCAACTATGTGGACGTGGACCCGCTCTTTGGCACCTTGGCCGATTACGACGCACTGGTGGCCCGCGCCCATGAGCTCGGATTACGCGTCATCATCGATCTTGTTCCAAACCACTGCTCCGATCAGCACCCCTGGTTCCAGGAAGCATTGAACTCCCCGGCCGGCTCCCCCGAACGCGATCGCTTCATCTTCCGCGACGCCGACGAAGGAACCTTGCCCAATAACTGGGAATCGGTGTTCGGCGGACCCATGTGGACCCGGACCGCCAACGAAGACGGCACCCCCGGCCAGGTGTACCTGCATATCTTCGATGCCACGCAACCAGACTTCAACTGGCACAACGAGGAAGTTCGCGCGATGTTCCGCGACGTACTGCGCTTCTGGCTGGACCGCGGCACCGACGGTTTCCGTGTGGACGTTGCCCACGGCATGATCAAGGCCGAAGGGCTTCCAGATTTCACCCCCGACCCCAAGGGTGCATCCATGGGCGGAACCGAAGAACTTGCCCCGTGGTGGGGCCAGGACGGCGTGCATGAAATCTACCGCGACTGGCGTACCGTCATGGATGAATATGAAGGCCAGCGCGTGCTCTGCGCCGAAGCCTGGGTCAACCCACTAGATCTAATGGCCAAGTGGGTGCGTGAAGATGAAATGCATCAAGCCTTCAATTTCCCTTATCTCAGCACCGGCTGGGATGCCTCGGCGCTGCGTGAAGTAATCAATGAGTCAATGGCCGCCTTCGGCGCGGTTGGCGCGCCGAGCACCTGGGTACTGTCCAACCACGATGTCGTACGCCACTCCTCACGGTTAGCACTCACCGACGACAACCCGCAGGGCGAAGGCATCGGCCCACTAACCCCAAACCATCCAGATCCGGTCATCGGTTTGCGCCGCGCCAGGGCCGCCTCCACGCTCATGCTTGCGCTACCCGGTGGCGCCTACCTCTATCAGGGTGAAGAGCTCGGCTTACCCGAAGCCATGGAGCTACCGGACGAGGCACGCCAAGACCCGACCTGGTTCCGCACCAATCACGAGCGCTACGGCCGAGATGGCTGCCGTGTCCCGCTTCCGTGGGAAGCCGACGCCCCGGCCTACGGCTTTAATACCACCGGAGAAAGCTGGCTACCCCAGCCCGAGCAATGGGCCGGTTATGCCCGTTCATTGCAGGAAAACGACGCCGACTCAACCCTGCATCTATATCAAGAACTACTGCGTTTGCGCCGCGAACATGCACTGGGTTCCGGAGACGTACAATGGCTAGCTAGCAATGATGAGAAGCTACTGACCCTGCAAAATGGCTCGGTTATTATCGTGATGAATTTTTGTGCGGACCCGGTTCGCTTACCGCCGGAGCTAGCAAAACTACCACGACTGGTCTCCAGCGCCTTGCAGGTCTCGGAGTCAAGCATCGAAGGCGAAACCGCGCTATGGCTTGACGCGACGCGAAGCTAACTGCCGGTAAGCTCAAAAAGTAGCTGTGGCGTCCACTAGGTGGTCGCCACAGCACTAGACATACTTCGTGAAAGGGTCATCGTGGCCAGCATCAAAGACGTGGCTGAGGCCGCAGGTGTCTCCATCGCCACCGTCTCTAGGGCCCTGTCGGGTCGCGGAAACGTCTCGGCCACCACCCTCGCGGCGGTCCGCCGGGCAGCACACGAGCTGGACTACGTGGTTTCCGCCAGCGCCTCAGGTCTGGCCTCGGGCCGCACCCGGAATATCGGCGTGCTGGTACCAATGATTAACCGCTGGTATTACGCCTCGGTGCTTGAAGGCATTAGCGCGGCACTGATGCGTGAAGGTTATGACACCACCTTGTATCAGCTGAGCAAGGAAGTGGACCAACGCGAAAAGGTATTCTCTGACTTCCTGCTACGCCAACGGGTAGACGCGGTCATCGCAGTCAACGTGGAGTTAGGCGAGGCCGAGATGAAAGCCCTGCACGCACTGGATAAACCACTGGTCGGAGTAGGCGGACCATTACCCGGCGCTCCCACCCTCTTCTGGGATGAAGAAGCGGTGGCGGCCTTAGCTACCGAGCACCTCATCGCGCTGGGCCACACACGTATCGCCCACATTGGTGGCAGCCAAGAAACCGACCAGGACTTCCACTTACCTACCCGCCGCCGGGCCGGATACGAGCGCGCCATGCGTGAGGCTTCACTGACCGTAGATGACCGGCTCTACCTGGGCGCCGATTTCAGCATGGCCCAGGGCTATCAGGCGGCAAAGCAGCTGCTCGGCCACCCGGTAAATCGTCCCACCGCCATTTTTGCTGCCAGCGATGAGATGGCTATCGGTGCGATGCTCGCCGCCCGGGACTTAGGCCTGCAGCTGCCCCATGATCTGTCGGTGATTGGTATCGACAACCACGAACTTGCAGACATGTTTGGGCTGACCACCATTGAACAGCGACCCCACCAGCAGGGTGAAACTGCGGTAGCCATGTTGTTGCGCACCATTCGCGGGTTAGAGCCGGCTGCGGGCCATCCCATTGAACATCGGCTGATTGTGCGTTCATCAACAACGCGCCCACCGGCATGATGCCAGCGAGCGCGTTGTTGTTGTTATTCAGTTCTACCTGCCATTAGTTAGCGAACGGTAGGAACTTCCTCGTCCTCAACTTCTTCGAGGTGCAGGTTACGTCCCTGCGTTTCGCCCACCCACAGCACCGCGGCCACGGAGATGATGGTCAACACCATAATGTAGATCGCGATGGAACCGGACCATCCGGTGGAGGTCAGCAAGACCTGCGCCACGGTAGCGGCGAAGGCGCCACCGAGAATCGAACCCAGTGCGTAACCAATCGAGATGCCCGAGTAGCGGATACGAGCCGGGAACATCTCGGCGTACATGGCCGACTGTGGACCGTAGGACAGACCCAGGCCAATGGTGAGCACGAAGATACCCACGGTGTAAAGCACGATATTTCCGGTGTCCACCAACATAAACATTGGAATCATCCAGACAAATACGATGCCGTAACCGAGCAAGAAGGTGTTCCGGCGTCCTAACTTATCCGAGAGCCAGCCACCGACCAGCGTGAAGATCAGCCAGCCGACTGAGCCAACGGTGGTAGCCAACAAGACCGGAGCCAGTTCCATCTTCAGTACCTTGGTGGTGTAGGAGATGAAGAAGGCGATCACCAGGTAACCGGCGGCGTTGTTCGAAACGAAGATCAAAGCAGCTTGCATCACCGGCTTCAGGTGCCCGGTCATCAGCTCCTTCAGCGGAGTGTGCTCGGCGGCCTTACGCTGAGCCATGGCTTTGAAGACCGGGGATTCTTCCACCGCACGGCGGATCATGTAACCAACCAGGATCAGCACGACCGACAGGAGGAATGGAATACGCCAGCCCCACGATTGGAACTGTTCTGGAGTCATCGAGACCCGCAGGATGTAGAGCAAACCAGTTGCCAGGATCATGCCGATAGGCACGCCGATCTGCGGGAAAGCTCCGAAGTAACCGCGGCGGGCCTTCGGTGCGTGCTCCACTGCCATCAGCGCTGCGCCACCCCATTCTCCACCTGCGGAGAAGCCCTGGATCACACGTAGAAGCACCAGCAAGATAGGTGCTCCGATGCCAATTGCGGCGTAGGTTGGCAGCACACCGATCAGCGAGGTGGCCGCTCCCATGAGGATCAAGGTCAGCACCAGAATCTTCTTGCGTCCATAGCGGTCACCTAAGTGTCCTGCCACGATGGCCCCCAAGGGGCGGAAGAAGAAGGAGATGCCAATCATGGCAAAGGACAGGATCTGGGCTACAGCTGGATTTGATTCACCGAGCGGTTCCAGGAACAGCGGGGTCAACAGCGTCGCGGTGAGCTGAGCGAAAATGAAGAAGTCGTACCACTCGATGGTGGTACCTACCAGGGTGCCGGCCAGAACGCGCCGTTCTTCCTGGGTACGTGATGCGGTTGTAGACATATGCGAGTGTCCTCAGATGAAGATGCGGATAATTACCGACCGTTCGGACGGGTAATAGATACATAGTAAACTAGGAGTGACTGTCCTCACAAGCTGCATTAGTCACACTCCCGTCGAACAGTTCAAAAAAAGAATTCGCTGTTCGGATAAAGAACCCCTGGACTCGAATCAAGTACACCAGCGTCGAGCCTAAGGCTGACTGTGCACCGAAGAAATCGTGGCCAGCGCCGGAATGAAGAAGATGTCATCCTCGCAAACCCTATCCCGCGGAATTCGAGCCTTAGAGATCGTTGCCGAGTCTCCAGTCAACCTCACCATCGCGGAAATCGCCGAGCGGCTCGACGTCCATCGCTCCATCGCCTACCGGATCCTGCGCACGCTTGAAGAACACCGCCTGCTCAGCCGGGATGAATCCGGCAGGATTCGTTCAGCCTCTGGGCTGGCAGTCCTTGCCCGCTCCGTGCAGCGCGACCTGCAATCTGCCGCGCTGCCCGAGCTCACCAGGCTTGCTAATGAACTATCCATGACGGCTTTCTTGGCCGTCTGGGAACACGATATGTGCACCACCTTGCAGTCAGTTGAACCGGTGCACTCAGGAAGCGCCATTGTGCACCGCCCCGGCTCGGTGCACGGGATGGATATTGGCGCGCCAGGTATCGCCATCCAATCCCAATACACGCGCAGCCAATGGGATGCGATGGAGACCGGCATTGAGTACCGTGAGCCTGCGCGCACCGCACGGATTGAGGGATACTCCACCAGCGAGAACGAAGTGATCCAAGGCGTCACCGCCATAGCGGTACCGATTTCCCACACCGGCCCTACCCCTGCGGCCATCGCCGTCATCTTCGCTACCAGTACCGTCGACACCCGTGAGCACATTATTCGTGCGTTGAAAGAAGCTGCACTGAACGTGGGCGACGAACTCAGCTAAAAACTTGGTCCCCTCAGATTTAAGCACCGCAGGCTCCTTTCCCCTAAGTGAAAGGAGCCTGCGGCTTAACGCTCTTTAGTTAGCGCACGCGTCGCAACGACGGAGCCTTTGCAACGATCAGCTTCATCAGCAGAGCCGCAAGCAGGATGAGGAACGCCGCAGCTGTAGAGACCCAGTAGGCCCCGAGGTAACCGGAAGATTCTGCCAATACTCCGGCCAATCCGTTACCGATTGATGTGCCCACCACGATTCCGGCCGACAGCAGCGTCATCACTGTGGACAGCACCTTCGGCGGAGCTACCTCGCCGCCCAAGGTCATGCCCGTGACGATTACCGGACCGACAGCAAAACCTGCCACAAACAGTGCTAAAAGCATCCACGGCACGGAGCTGGCATAGTGCAATCCAAAGCTGGCAATAGTCAGCGCCACACCGCAAGTGATCCAACGGTTGATCTGGCTAAATCCCTGTGGCCACGAAGCCACGGAAATCGCTGCCAGCGCACTGGAAAGACCCATTGCGCCATAGAGCAAGCCACCCTGATTGGAATTACCCAGCGCGCCGGCAAATGCCAGCGTGCCGGCGGCTGATGAGCCAAAGACCGTGCCTAAGCCAATCATGCCAAGTACTAGCGCACCAATGGCGGCCACTTGCGCCTTAGAGATGCGCACCTTCACTTCATGTTCGCCACTGCCATGCGGTTTAACCTCATCGACGGTGCGATGTTTCGCAAAGGTAGGAACCAGCACCACGGTGAGGACTGCAGCGATCAGCAGCGGCAAGGTTGGGTGTACCAGCGAGGCTAATAGACCTACGGCAACCGGTCCGAAGACGAAGCCAAGCTCGTCCAGCATGGATTCCAGGCTCAACGCCGCGGTGAGCACCTTAGGATTTTTTTGCTGCCGGCGCGTCATTGAAATCCAACGCACACGCGACATCGGTCCGACCTGTGGACCGCTGGCTCCTGCTAGCAAGGAAATCAGGACCAGCACACCGACCAGCATGTTCGAACCGCTATTGCCGTACCACGTCAACAGCAGAAGCAAAATGGTATGCAAGATTGATACTGGAATTAGCACCGGACGCTGACCGAAGCGGTCCGCGAGCATTCCGATACTCGGCCCGCCCACGGCAGAACCAAGTCCCACCATGGCCGCACTCAAGCCACCGAGTGCATAGGATCCGGAGCTTGCAGTCACCAAGGTCATCGACCCAATGGTGAGCATTGCCAGGGGCAATCTAGCAAAGAAAGATAGCGGAACGTAGGCCGTTCCAACCATAGGCACCAGAGAAGAGAACCCTGGCTTAGGTTCTAGTTTTTGGTTCGGTTCATTGGACAACATATGTTGAGTCAACAATTCTCCACAACAAAGCGTGTGTCGTCCCACGCCCCCCGACACACAAAATTTCCCAGACATGCCTGATGGCACTACTTTCAAGATACCAGCGTCTTGGTCAATGTCTAGTTCAGATGGTGAGCATCACTTCTGGGGTCATATCAATTGTGGAACCGTGCTGGGTTTTGATAACCGTCACTCGGTTGGTAATTCGTTGTTTCATCTCCGAAACATGGGACACCAGACCGATCATTCGTCCGCCTGCACGCAGTGATTCCAGCGCTTCCATCACCTGCTCTAGGGTCTCGGCATCAAGGGAGCCGAAACCTTCATCCACGAAGAGCGTCTGCATATCTACCGCACCACTGTGATGTGAGATTACGTCCGCCAGTCCCAATGCCAGAGCCAGTGAAGCCATGAATGTTTCACCGCCGGACAGCGTCTGAGTGTCGCGTTCTTTACCTGTCCATGAATCCCGGACGCGTAAGCCCAGCCCAGACTTTGAATTGCCACGGGTGGAATCATCATGATGCAGCGAATAACGTTCGGAGGACATGATCTTCAGCCGCTCGGTGGCGGCTTGTGCAACTTCTTCCAAACGCGCCGCCAGCACATAGGTACTCAGGGTCATCTTGTATTTGTTCTCTCCCCCGCCACGAATCACGTCGGCCAGATCGCGAAGCCTGCGATATGCATCCACTACCGGACCAGACTCGGCGCGGTACTCGCTCAGCGCGGCCACGGAAGTGCGAAGTCGCTCAAGCTGGGTCTGGGCGAGCACCTCATCTTGCCGTGCGGATTCGTAGAGTTCCTCAGCGGCCTTGACGTTCTCGTTCACTGTGGACTGCTCTTCCTCGGTGGGCGCGCCGATTCCTTGAGCAGCCAAGTCCTTGGCTCGCAAATGATCTTCGGAGGCTTTGAGAGTCGCGATGGCGCTGGAACGCACGGTGTCCTCGTGCTGCAGTGTTTGGTATTGCTCTCGTTTCTCGTCGCTCAGCAGGGCCACAACGTATTCCTTGTCGTTCACAAAACCGGCTTCATCACGTTGCTGGGTCCACGTGTCCGCCGCCTTTTTCGCTGCGTTGGCCGCGGCCAAATGGTCCGTAAGTGCCTTATGAGCACCATTAAAAACGGTGAATTCGGCCCGCACCTTCTTCACTAGCTCGGCAAGCCCCAAGTCGCTGCCTTCACGCAGCTGCGCTAGCTTCGCATCAAGCTCGTCAATCTGGGTGCTTAACGACTGAACTTGCTTGGTACCCGTGGCATGATCCAAGGCAGCCTGAGCGACCTTGGCGGTTTCCTTTTCGATACGGGCGCGGAGCAATTCAAGTTTTCGCGCCAGCTCGGTAGTCTCCGCCTGCTTGGCAGTGGCCGCATCAAGCTTTGTTTGCGCCAGTTCGGTCCGAGCCTTGCCGGTGTCCAGATCCGTATCTTTTGCGGATTCAGCGGCTGCCTCAAATTTGGTGGTCGCAACATCACGAATCTTGGCCTTGGTGCGTTGCAGTTCGCGTTCTGTCTGAACGACCTTATCTAGCGCCTCGATCCGTTCGTCGTCGATGAGTTCGGCGTCATCCTCGCTCTGCGCCGGCTGGGGGTGTTCCAGCGAACCACAGACCAGACACGGCGAGCCATCTTCGAGCGCGGCGGCTAGACGCAGCGCGCTTTGTTCTAGCTGCATACGCTGCGCTGCAATCAGCTCAGTCTCGGCAGCGTTGAGTTTAAGGCTTTGCTCCGCATATTCGATGTCGGCTGCCGTTAATGATTTGTGCAACTTATCGCGCAGCTTGATCTGCACTACCAATTCCTGCGCTGCTGTGAGTTCCTCGGTGGCTACTTGCTTGGCTCCAGCGGCAGCGACAAGATCTAGCTTTTGTGGTTCGGCCGCGATGTCATCTCGTTCAGCACGTAATTGCCCAAGAGTTTTCTCCGCATCTTCACGGATTTTCTTCTGCTTATTCACCTGTTCAAGAGCGTCTTTGAGATCTTTTTGCAGTTGTTCCTTCTTGGTTTCGTCGGCGAGCGCCGCGTTGAGCACCACGAGACGGTTATTCAGCTTCGCGGTTCGTGATCTAATCACGTCAAGATCATCAGCGTTCGCTTGAGCCCGAAGCTCATAACCATTGGCGACTTTCAGCTGGGACTCGTGCCATGCTTTGACGGTGGCTTCCAAGCTCTTCTTAGTTTCATTAACTTGCGCTTCATAGCCCCTAATTCCCGCGGCCTTACCATGAAGTTCCAAAGCCTGTCCGGCGCGTACGGCAGCGGGATGCTTTTCGCTGTGTTCGCTTTCTAAACCGCTCAATTCGGCGCGTCGCGCGAACACACGTCGGCGCTCATCCACTGATTTTTGGTTCTTCAGTGACTGCTCGCGGCGCAGACGCAACTTCGCCGTGCCCTCTTGGCGTGCGCAATGCATGGTGAGAATACGGGCATCATAGTCGGCGAACTCGGTCGCTAAGTCTGCCGGTGGCTCTATCTGGTTCTGAGCTACTTCGGGATCAGCTAGCTCGTGGCTAGCCAGGAAGGCGGTGGCGTCCTGACGAATACCATTTTCACGAGCGCTGAGCGTAGCCTCAATCTCCGCGGCCTTTTTACGTTCCTCGGTCAGACGCAGATTAAACTCGTCCTCGATTTTTCCGTAATCGCTGGTGTCGAAGAGGTTGCTGAGCAGGTCTTCACGTGCGGTGGCCTTGGCACGCAAAAAATCCGCGAACCCACCTTGCGGGAGCATGACCACCTTGGTGAACTGATCACGGTCTAGACCTAAAAGGCCACCGAGGATCTGCCCTACTTCATCATTACGGGTCGACAAGGCCTCCCACTGTCCTTTGACCAGTTCTCGCAGAGCACTGGAAGCCTTCTGTTCGGTGACCCCGTTCTTGCCACGCTTACTTGGGCGCATCCAGGCTGGGGAACGAGTCACCTCAAAGCGACGGTCCCCCACGGTCAATTCGCAGATGATCTGTGGTTCGAGACCTTCTGCTGCGTGATCCGAGCGGATCTGCCGACTACCGGCACGGTTTCCAGGCAACGAACCATAAATTCCGTAACAAATTGCGTCGAGAATACTGGATTTGCCGGCGCCCGTGGGGCCATCAAGTAAAAACAATCCGCCGGCCGACAATTCATCGAAGTCAACTTCTTCTACTCCGGCGAAAGGACCAAAGGCTTGGATACGAAGTTTATGAATTCTCATTTGCTCACCTGTGCTTCACGCGTGCTCCGGATCACCGAGTCGAGCAGTTCCCGTTCAAGTTCATCGGGCTGCCGGTCTCTGACATGTTCAATAAAGTCTGTGCAGACCTGTGCGGTACTTGTTGCTTTAGCCATCCGGTCTGAATACGTCGACTTTTCCTTTGCTTTGCCACCTTGTGGGTCAAAGGCGAGCACCACGGTGTCGGGGAAGCGAGTCCTCACCTTACTCATCGCATCTGCCGGGCGTTCCGGGTCGGTCAGCGTCACCTGACACCAAGCATCCTCGGCAAAGGCCAGTTCCTTATCGGCCAGAAGGTCTTCGAGATTCCCGCGCAGGATGGCGAGTTTTTTCGGTACCGAAAGCAGTATTTCTTCGTAACCGGTAATTCCCTGCGCATCGGTATCGATCAGCCAGATCCCCTTGCGCTGGTTCACTTCCGAGAAGGAGTAGGCCAGAGGAGAACCCGAGTAACGGATCTTCTCGGCGATGCGCTGGCGTCCATGGAGGTGACCTAACGCGGTGTAGTCAAAATTCTCAAAGAGCCGCGCGGGAACCACATCCAAGTTGCCGGTACTCAGCTCACGTTCCGAGTCACTGCCTTCACCGCCAGCGGCAAACAGATGTGCCATCGCCACAGACACCACCGGGGTGCCGCTCTTTCGTAGTTCTCCCAGGTGCTCGTCGATACGGTTTATGGCCGCTTCAACCACTGCCTCGTGACTGGCTTTATCCACCTGAAGCTCATCCATTACCATCCGTGGCTCCAGATACGGGATCCCGTACACGGCCACTCGGTGCCCCTCTGCTTCGAGAACCACCGGTTCGAGCATGCGTGAGGTATCAGCAAAAATATGTACTCCGGCGGAATCCAAGAGTTCCGAGGCGAATCCTAGCCGGGAGGCGGAATCGTGGTTGCCGCTAGTCAAAATCAAGGTGGCCCCGGTTTTGCGAAGTTCGGCCAACGCCCAGTTACACAAACGCACCGCATCCACATGGGGCAGTGCACGGTCATAAATGTCACCGGCCACCAACACCACGTCCACTTGGCGTTCGCGGGTGATATCGATGATTTCTTGCAGTACGTTGCGCTGGGCATCGAGTAGCGACGCACCATGGAAGGTACGACCCAAATGCCAGTCTGAGGTGTGAAGCAATCGCATGATCCCACCTTATGCAATACCTCGGACAGTTTGCGCACTAGAATGTACTTGTGAATGAAACCGGTGAAATTGCACTCCTGCCAGAGAACTACTCAGACAAGGTGTTCGCGATCCTGCTCGGCCTAGCCGACGGCGCAACCCACGCCCGGGACGATATCGATCCCGGTGCCACCGAACTACTCCCGCTCTATATGGTCGATGGGCTGCTTGAAGCCCTCGAATGGGCCAAAGACGGTGTGGGCAGCGACGAGTTAGCCTGCATGTGGCTCGCTTCGCTTCGCGCCTACTCTCAGCTAACTGGGTCCTTCCCGACCGGTGCGCCCGAGCCACTGAAGCGTTGGATTGATCTCGAAATGAAGAAGGTCGAGATTCATGACGGCCTGATGGCTGGCGATCCGCTCAACTTGTCGGGTCTAAAATCCAAAGATATGGGCCAACGCGGGCGTCCTACCGGTGTGAATGCGGACTCCACGGGCGTGCTTCCACGTGCCGCCGCGGTAGCACTGCTATCGCGCGTCCCAGAATCCACTACAGAGGCGTTATCCCGTGCCTCCGCGTATCTGACCCATGATGAGCAGGCTGCAAAAACCACGGTGGCTGCTGCCCGCATTGTCCGCTCCGCCATTGAACGCTCCCAGGCAGCTGGCAGTGAATGGGAAGCGCTGCTCGAAGGACTGGAAGGTCCCTCGGCGGATGCCCTGCGTCAGGTTGTGAGCGTGGTGCGCGATTCGTTGCACCTGTCCCCTACCGATGCCTATGCCGCTTACTTCAACGCCAGCGGCGCAGCCGAGGTAGAGGAAGAATCGGATATCGAGGCAGCTGATGCCCCAGTAGCTGAGGAAGACGACAGCCGTGATCCAGAAACCGACGCCTACGCGGTAGCCCTGCTGGCTGCCGTGTATGGTTCTGATGCTGTGGGTGACCGTCCAGCATCCGCGTTGGATGACATCATCTCCGAGCTTCACGACCGGTGGATGGCTTTGGTGGACTAACCCTCCCAAACGTTTTAGATGACTCGGCCCGGAACCAAATTTTTGGTTCCGGGCCGAGTCATTTGTACAACGTGAGACGTACCGCTAGAAAACTGCGGGTTCTCGCTTATCCCTTGGAAGGAACAAGTGATTCCTGTGGTTCCTGTGGCAGGTTAATTTTCTGTGAATCTGGGAAAACAAACTTATGCAGCGCCCACCAACGGAACACCATCGCTAGTAGTGTGCCGATAATCGGCCCGGAGATAAAGTCTGCTACTTCTTGGCTGAGAAAAGATACCTGCGGGTAGTGGAATCCCAAGATCCAGCGCGATACATATAGCGGTGCGGAGTTGATGGCAATGCCGATCAACGACACGGTAAAGAAGCCAATGGCTTGAATGCGCTTACGGTACGCGTCGTTTTGATTTTGGAACGTGTACTGCCGGGTCAGTACGAAGGAGACTACCGTCGCAACAGCATTAGCGATGATGAATGCCGTGGTTGGGTGCGCTTCAAGCACCGTGAATTTTAACCCGTAGTTGACTACCAAAGTTACTACGAAGCAGAATCCGCCAACTCCAATAAATCGCATGAGTCTAGTGAGCATGCCATTTTTGTTGTTCACGTATACCTCGTGGTGTTTAGTTGATGAAAAACTATTCGGACTGCAAGACTCAGCCTTGAACGGCCATTCCAAAGCCCTCGACTAGCTGCATGAATTCACCTTCCGAGATGATTTCCACGCGCTGGCCCTTATCGCGCAACTTCAGCACCTGCTTGGCTTTGTTGGTCAAACGTCCGTTGGCCAGATCCTGCGGAACAAATCCATCGCCAACCACTAATGCGGTGGTCGCTCGGGTGACTCGCGAGGCGGTCTGTGCGCCATAGTTTGCCGCCCACTGTTTGGCCTTAGGCCGCGGTACCGAGAGGTTTCCGGTGAACACGATAACCTGCCCAAATAACGGGTGCGTTCGATCTGCATCCATATTTGGTTCGGGGTTCTCCCCCTCCTGCGGCCAGGAGCCAAAGGAATCTGAGGCAGGCATCGGGTGACCATTGGCCATCCAACCTTGCGCATCTCGGGTGGCACGGGAGAATTCTTCGCCCGGCTTCCATGACGCGGTGAGCCCCAACCCGACGTTGTAGTGATCCGCAGCGTGCAAGACGGAAGGAGCATCACTTCGCTGAGCGATATCGATCATTGCCCACGCGCAGGCTTCAGCGTCGGCGAGCGCCTGGTGGTGGTTTTCGATAGGGTGGCCGGCTTCTTCTGCGACAAACGGTAGCGAGTAGCTGGGCAAGTCATAGGCCTTGCGGGCAAGTTTGACCGTACAAAGATGTGCAATTTCGGGGACAGCGAGTTCGCTGGCTTCCGAGGCGGCACGAATGACTCCGGAGTCGAAGGCCGAGTTATGCGCTACAAGCACGTCGGATCCGACAAATTCGAGTAGATCTCCGAGCTTCTCCCCCACGCGTGGTGCGTCGGTGACCATGTCTTCGGTGATGTGGTGGATTGAGACGTTTCGCGGGTCGAAGTGGTCAAAACCTGCCGGCGGTCTAAGTAACCATTGTTCGGTTTCGACGATGCGTCCGGAACGGACCTTGATCAGGCCTACCGAGCAGGCCGATCCGATAAATCCGTTTGCAGTTTCAAAATCTAATGCTGTGAAGTCCAATGCCACGCATGACAGTTTACTCTTTAATGCTCAAAGGCCAGCATCCGAAGTCTAATGTGTGGATAATCCCTCCTCCTGAGTTGTGAATTCCGGAAGGCTGATATTCAACGATTAAACGTCTACTGACCTGTGACTCTGCGACAAAATGTCGATGTTGAATACGTGCGACAACACAGACTTGTCACACTCCCGCTTTGCAAGCACCGATAGCGAGTCGCTGATGCACGCACAGATGCCCTTGACACGTCGTAACGCATCAAGGGCATCTGGGCCGAACAACTACTAGGCTACGGTCGCTTTGCGCAGCGTCAGGTACGAAGCGCCAGCCATCACTACTGCCACGACACCGCCCCACAGGGTGACACCTGCGGCGGTCCATGTCAGCGCCCAGGTCCAGAAGTTGCCCCAGAGCTGGTTGAAAGTCAGCAGTGCGATAACTCCGAGCAGCAGCACACCCAATGCTATGAAGAATACGAGCAGTCCAGTGGTGCGCCAGCGCATGTAGATGGTGGCAATCAAGAAGCCCACCATGAACAACAGCACCATCAGTACAAAGTAGAAGCCAATTTGTACCGCGCCATTGTTATCGGCCACCCATTCCAAGGCGAAGAACCGCGCATCCATCCACCATCCCCCGGTGGCCTTTTCGAGAAGACCCATCAGGTAGTAGAAGACGGACAAGGCCAGAGCACACACTCCAAAGAGCAACACCGTGCCAAGGTAAAAACTTCGGCGCGAAACGCTCATCGCTTGGGAGAACGGAAAGGTCAAGGTCAAGGCCTGGATTCCCAGTGCGAGAAAATACCACATCGGTGCCTGTGCGCCGCCGCCATACATTGTTCCTTCGCCACCGTTCTCGCGAACAATCCAGAAGATCGCTAACGAGAAGACAAACGCGCAGCCGAGAATCAGCAACGGCAAGCCAATAAAGACCCACTTGTTGATCAGCTGCATCCGAGCAACTTTGATTACGCGTTCCATGATGTCCTCTCCTTCGCTTGATCTTGGTGTGATGCAAGGACGTTGCGTCCCATGGCAGTTCGGACCACCAGCTGCTGCAGCGACAACGGCGACAGATCAAGACCGAGTTCTTTGGCTTCGGTTTGCTGGGCCGGTGTCAGCCGTTGCTGGATACTCACACTTGCCAGCGCACCCAACGAATCGCGATGGATCACCGGATAGTCCGCAACAAACTCGTCGACCACCTCTGCCTTGCCGCTGATCGTGACTGCGGCTCCCTGCAATGATTCTGCGTCCTCGTCCATCACAATGCGTCCCGAGTCGATAATGATCACGTGTTCCAGCAAGTTAGCTACCTCGTCAATCAGGTGACTTGAGAGCACAATGGTTCGCGGGTACAAGGCGAAATCTTCGACCAGTCGATCGTAGAAGATCTGCCTGGCCACCGCGTCTAGACCCAGGTACGGCTCATCGAAAAATGTGACTTCGGCACGTGAAGCCAACCCGATGACCACGCCCACCGCGGAGAGCTGACCACGTGAGAGTTTCTTGATTTTACGCTTGAGTGGAAGGTTAAAGTCAGCGATCAGTTCCTGGGCCAGCTGTTCATCCCAGTTTTCAAAGAAAAGTGCTGCGGCTTTGAATGCCTGAAAAGCCTTGTACTCATCGGGGTATTTCTGCGATTCCCTGATGAAGCAGATTCGTGAGAGTGTCCCGTCATGCTCAAAGGGAGTATGACCAAATACTTTGACTTCGCCAGCGTCGGGGAACCCCTGTCCAGTCAAGATGGACATGAGTGTGGTTTTGCCCGCTCCATTGCGTCCGAGCAATCCGTAGATTTTGTGAGAATCCAATTGCAGGTTGACGTCATCTAAGGCTTTAACATCTTTAAACGTTTTGCTGACGTTACGTACTAAAACTGGGGTTTGCTCAGACATGGTGAGATCCTCCTGGCCCTACATCGATGATGGGTTGCGCCGACTTGATCATGTCCATGAGTTCTTCGACTTCGATGCCGAGCTTCCCTGCTTCGGCTGCCAATGGCTGGACATATTGGTCATTGAATTTTTGCCTGCGCTTCTGCCGTAAGCGTTCCGGCGCGCCTTGCGCTACGAACATTCCGATTCCCCGTTTCTTGTAGAGCAAACCCTCTTCGACGAGTTTGTTTATTCCCTTAGCCGCGGTTGCCGGGTTTATCCGATAGAAGGCGGCGAATTCATTGGTGGATGGCACCTGACCTTCTTCGGCCAGGACGCCAGAGAAGATGTCGTTCTCGATCAACTCAGCGATCTGCATGAAAATTGGTTTTGAATCGTCAATCACACCACGCGCCTCCTGCCTTACTTGGAACCAACATCTGAACTTCAGTTCATTGGTTCATTACTTGTGTAACTAACCATAGAACCAACTCAACTTTATGGCAAGCCTTGGAGCGGTAAGTAACATCGATAAATACGAACTGAGAACTTGCGCGATCAGCTGAATATCGATGCTGACAAGTATAGATAAGTGCTTAGTTGAGCCCGGAAAATCCAAATAAAGGTGATTCCCCACCTGCGCAATGGGTCCACACAGACTGATGACGAAACATGAAAATGTAGGTATCGGAATTTCGATAACAAGTTAGGAGGCGTCACGATGTCCCTCAATCCTTTTCAGCCCGACTCATTTGACGGGCGAAGACGCGAATCGCAGAAACTCATGATGATGATTTCATCGCTGACCCTTGTGGCAGCGGCGTTAGCCGGATCCCCCGGCGACACCACGGCAACTGCATCCCAACCTCAGATCACCGATCACATCCAGAGCGGGAAAACTATCGCGCTAACATCCGCTTCAGGCGACGAGACAAAAGTTGCCGGCAGCAACGCACAACGCGCACTTCCCATGTCCGAAGCAGCAGAGAAAACTCGAGACAAGAACTCAGATTTAGCCGATCCCAGCTGACTAATCCCACGCTTATGTGCGCCATCCCCAGCAAATCGAACTACACCTAGACGCAAAAAAATCCGGGCGTTGCCAAGGCAACGTCCGGATTTTAATGTACTGAAAAGACTTGCTAGTTTGACCCCAGCACCTTGGTGACCTCGGCGATAATCACCGGAAGCAACTGTGCGAAGGCCTGCGCGCGATGCGAGATCGCGTTCTTTTCCTCGGCGCTGTACTGCGCCAGTGAACGATTGGAATCTGCAGGTTGGAAGACCGGGTCGTAACCAAATCCGCCGTCCCCCGCACGCTCGGTACGCAAACTGCCCAACAGCTTACCTAGCTGAACATGTTCGGTGCCCTGCGGTGTCGCAATCGCTGCGGCGCAAACGAATGCACCGGTGCGGTGTTCGGCGGAGATATCCCCCAGCTGTGCAAGCAACAGGTCAATATTCGCTTCGTCGTTTCCATGTACACCAGACCAGCGAGCAGAGAAGATCCCTGGTGCCCCACCAAGAACGTCGATACTCAGACCCGAATCGTCGGCGAGCGCAATCAGCCCGGTCGCCGCGCTAATCTCCCGCGCCTTCTTCAACGCATTGCCTTCAAAAGTCACCTGATCCTCTACCGGATCCGGTGCCCCAGCGGTCGCTGCGTCGATCACCTGGGTGTCGACGTTCAGACCTGGCACCTGGCCACGCAGCAACTCACGCAGTTCGCGTAGTTTGCCTTGATTACGTGAAGCTAGGACAAGAACCGGTTGGCTCATTTGGACTTCTTCAGGGTTTCGGTCTGGATCTGTGCCAGTTCGGTGGTGCCGATCAAGGCGAGATCAAGCAGTGCATCGAGTTCGTCGCGCTTGAAGGGTGCGCCCTCGGCGGTGCCCTGTACCTCGACGAAGTCACCGCTACCGGTCACCACAACGTTCATGTCGGTTTCCGCGCGAACGTCTTCCTCATACGGCAGATCCAGCATCGGGGTGCCATCGATGATGCCCACCGAGATCGCTGCGACCGAATCGGTCAGTACCTTCGCGTTGACCTTCAGGATCTTTTCGCCCCGAGCCCATTCGATAGCTTCGGCCAACGCTACATAGGCGCCGGTGATCGCTGCGGTACGAGTACCACCGTCGGCCTGCAATACATCGCAGTCCAATACGATGGTGTTTTCGCCCAGCTGCTTGGTATCAACTACCGCACGCAAGGAACGGCCGATCAGCCGGGAGATCTCGTGGGTGCGACCCGAAACCTTGCCCTTAACTGCTTCGCGGGAGTTACGAGTATTCGTAGCACGGGGCAGCATCGCGTATTCGGCGGTGACCCAGCCGGTACCTTCGCCCTTAAGCCAGCGCGGCACGCCTTGGGTGAAGGAAGCGGTACATAGTACTCGGGTGTTTCCGAATTCGATCAGGGCCGAACCTTCGGCTTGGGTGGACCATCCGCGGGTGATGGTGATGTCACGAAGTTGCGCGGCGCTGCGGCCGTCGGCACGTAAAGTCATACTTCCATCGTAGCGAAAACGTGGCATCCTTTTCGCCAGTGACGACACCTAATGCTAGGGGTGTTTAGCGCAACAGGAGCCCAGCGAGTAGACCTGGCCGGCGAAAATTACCTCGTGCTGTTTTGCGCCTTGGCCGGTGTAGACCGTGCAGTCGGTACAAATCGATCGAAGAGCCAGGAGAAGGCAAAGGTGTAAAACAAGAAGAACACCAATAACCCGGCTTCCAAGATCAAAGCATCTAACAACGTGACCGACAGAATCCAGGCCAGGATCGGGACGAGAATGAGCACCAGGCCAGCTTCGAAACCCACCGCGTGCACCACCCGACGGGACACGGACCGCGATTGCTCCTCTTGGCGTTTTTCCCAGGCTTCGAACGCAGAGGTCCAAGCGTAATTCCAGATCAGGGCCACGGCCGAAGAAGTTATCGCGACAATCCCGGAGTTTCCTCCACCAAATCCCATCAGGATCAAGGCTGTCGAGGTGAGCAGAATAGCAAATAGCTCGTAAGAAAAAACGTAGACAATACGTCGCAGAACCGGGGACACGAGGTGCTCCTTATGAATAGTCCATAGGAAGTCCTGGCGGGTTCGCGTCCATGGTGTAGCAATTTTTTCGTTCCGCGGGTCAACTGCGGAATCATTTCCAAGCTAGCACGCAAAAAATCGGCTCGCTAGGCTTCGATGAGCAAACTCACCAGCTTAGAAGTCCGCGGGTGCGATTCGATTCGCGGGCTGTGCCGGCTACGGAGCAACCGGGTAGTGGCTTTGAATGGCAATTCGATTCCATCCGTTCATCACAATCGCCAACCAGCTAATCGCTGACATCTGTTCGTCACTGAGTACCCCGGTGTTCCACGACTTATGCTGCGGCACCGGGAGCTGAGTAATTTCCTCGGCCAACGCCAAGGCGGCCTGCTCTACCTCGGAAAAGTACTGCGATTCCCACCAGGCTGCCACGACCGCGAGCCGATCCATGGACTCACCTAGTTTGATCGCATCACGCTGATGCATGCGCAAGCAGAATGCACACCCATTAAGTTGCGACACCCGAATTTTGATGAGTTCAGCTACTAGCGGGTCAAGTCCTGAAGCCTTGAATGCGCTATCGGCCTGCTGATTAAACTGGATCATGGCCTGATAAACCTCGGGATGTACTTTGCCCAGATTAACCGCGTTATTTGATATTGCTGACATAGCGTCCATCTCTTCTCAGTGCAGAATGGCGGTGTTCCTCGCCTTCAGCTTAGCGATCTAGGCCAGCTAAACAGATAAAACTCTTAGGTTAAATCGGATTCCAATTCGGACACCCCGGGGCGGCCCAACTTCGCCACGCTGAGCAACACTGCGGAATCTTCGATGGCGCTCAGCTGAGAGCGCCCGGCAGGCATCAACAACAGGTCCCCCGTACGGGCCTCCCACGAATCACCATTCGAAGTGAGCGTAATCCGCCCGGAGAGCACCATCACCGTGGCTTCCCCCGGATTTTCATGCTCCTGAAGCGTCACTGAAGCTTTGATTCCAATCACGGTCTGCCGCATCGTGTGCTCATGACCGCCAAAGACGGTACTGGCACTGCGTCCGGCCGGAGCCACAATTGCCTGGCGAATCTGCGTACGAGCCAGAGCTGTGAGCGAAAATTTCTTCATCGGTGCCTCAACAATCAATCGGTGCGGTGGTTCTAAGGATGGCCGACGGTTCGAATCCGGGTCAAGGATAAGACTTTGGGTTAAACAGCTCACCGGCGGAACTTCAGTTCCGCCGGTGAGCTTAGTTGGCCTTAGTTTTTCGCTACTTCTTGCGCTTGAGCAGTGGGAACTTGCGGACCTTTTCGTAATTGATTTTTGGCAACGAGCCGGTACGGGATTTGAGGTAATCGGTACCCAAATCGCCTTTAAAGAGCGTTGGGTGCTTCTCTTCCTTCAGAGTTCCGGAATATACGCCGTAGGTCACCCCGGAAATTGCCACCGCAATACCGCGATCGTAGGTTTCCTTCGCCTCATTGACGATCTTGTTAATGTCGGTCCAGACCGGGATATGAGTCAGCAAGAGGCGTTCGGCACCGGCCTGGGTGGCCATCGCTCCGGCACGTTTACCGGTTAGGTGAACTCCATCGATCGCGTCATCACGGCCTTCTTCAAAGGCCGCTTCGCACAAGAACATGTCTGAGTCCTTGGCGGCATCTACCAATCCCTGACAAGTATCGGTATCACCGGAATAGGTCAGCACACTAGTGAGCAGTTCCCCATCTGGGCCCGGCTCGTGGGCCTCGACGCGCAACGCGTAGGACTCCTCGATAGGGTGACGCACCGGGTACGGGGTAATCGTAAACGGCCCAATGTTCACCGGTTTCAGCGGTGTCCAGTGCTTAAAGTCGTAATCTTGGTGCATGGTGTCGCCCTCGGGCAACCCATAAGCGGTCTCGATGCGATTAGCGGTATCAGCAGGACCGTGTACCAGCATCTTTTCGCGATTCCAGCCGTTAGGATCCCAACGGATCGCCACGTGCATCCCGCACAGATCCATGCAGTGATCCGGGTGCAGGTGGGAAATCATGATGCCGTCGAGGTCTTTAATATCGGTGTAGCGCTGCAGTACGCCCAGTGCACCAGAGCCCAAATCAAGCAAGATCTTCCAGTCACGGGTGCCGTCAAAGGCAGTCACCAGGTAACAGGACGCTGGAGAGCTCGGCCCGGGGAATGACCCGGTGCAACCGATAATGGTCAGCTTCATTGCTTACTCGCTTTCGCCGCGGCAATCAATTCCGGGGTTAGCCTGGTGATCGCACCGGTGGGATAGTGGGCGGCCACATGGTCCACATGGCGCACCTGCAACACTTCTGGTCCGAGGAACCGGCGAGCCAATACCCCAAAACTATCAGCGTTACCGGTGGCAAGGAATTCATGACGCGCCGCCAACTGGTCATCACGCATCAATTGGTGGGTCGTCAGCGCACGGAACGCGTCCTTCGCGGTCTCCTCGGCGCTGGACACCAAGGTCACCGAATCCCCCATCACATAAGAAATCACGCCGGTCAGCAACGGGTAGTGTGTGCATCCCAAGATGAGGGTGTCTACCCCGGCCTCTTTAAGCGGAGCCAAATACTCTTCGGCCTGTTCCAATAGTTCGGCTCCAGCGGTAATCCCGGACTCCACAAATTCGACAAACCGTGGGCAAGCCACCGCATGTACCTTCAATGCTGGAGCGGCCGCAAATGCGTCCTCATAGGCACGCGAGCCCACGGTAGCTTGGGTACCGATCAGCCCGATCTTCCCGTTTTTAGTCGCCGCCACCGCACGGCGCACCGCAGGCTGAATCACCTCAACCACCGGGATTCCGTAGCGCGCGGTATAACGCTCACGCGCATCACGCAGCACCGCGGAGGAGGCCGAGTTACACGCAATCACCAACAGCTTCACCCCGGCGTCCACCAGCTCATCCATCACACCCAACGCGTTAGCACGCACCTGGGCTATGGGCAGCGGACCGTAGGGCGAATTGGCGGTATCTCCCACATAGATCAAAGATTCACCGGGCAGCTGATCGATAATGGCACGTGCCACCGTCAGCCCACCCACCCCGGAGTCAAAAATACCGATGGGTGTATTAGCTTGTGGCGCACTGACCGGACCGGAGGCGAAATAAGAATTCATGACCTAGCGCTCCGCGCTCATCAACGCCTGCATCAAGGTGTCCTGCACCCAGGAAACCAGGTTATAGACCAGTCCTAGGTATTCTTCGGAGGTAGTGACCTTCGCGGCATCCACCAACTGTGCGATCCGCTCCGAATCAGCTTCGCTTTGAATGTTCAGCCGTTCGGCAAGCACCAGCCGCACATCGTTCAGTGCGCGCGCAAAACCTTGGGCCTCGGATACGGAAAGCACCAGCTTCTCGGTCTCCAGCAACAGCTGGGAGCGACGTAACAAAGAAATCTTTTCGGTAATCAGATCCAATTCGGTCAGCCGGCGGAATTCATCTGCCACATCTTTATCGTCCGAGGCATCCGGTAGCAGGCGCTTAACCGCCGCGTCGGCAGGTTCGGGCAGGTTCGCCGATTCTGGGCGCATTCCGGTCAGCGCGTACAGCGGGTCAAGATCTTCGGGTAGCTCGTGGATCTGTGCACGTTCTTCGAGCACGGTGATCACGTCGCTAAATAGTTCGCGCAATAATTTTCGTTCCGCGCTCGCCAAGGAACCGGTGATGCCGCGGGCACCATTTTTAAAGGCTTTAGCCACGTAGCTTAGGCCTCCTGAGTCATGGTCGCTTGCAAACCGAAGCCGTGCATCGCATGCACATCGGATTCGATGGCCTCCCGGGAGCCGGAACGCACCACACAAAAACCATCGTTGTGCACCTGCAACATCAGCTGGTCGGCGCGCTCGCGAGTGAACCCAAAGTAGGACTGGAACACGTAAGAAACGTAGTTCATCAGGTTTACCGGGTCATTCCACACGATCAGACGCCAGGCCTTATCCTGCGCCTTGACGGTCTCGGGGTTAGATATTACATCGGGCATAGCGGTCATAATTTCCATTTTACGCCCCAACGCCGCGGTACACACGGTGCGTTGTGAATATCACCGCAAGCGTGAGCCGTTATACAGTAAAGGCCGGTCCATTCATTCTTCGATCAGGAGCACCACATGCTCACCAGCCTTTTCACCGACCACTACGAGCTGACCATGCTGCAGGCGGCCCTCGCCTCCGGCGCCGCTCACCGCCCCTCGGTCTTCGAAGCCTTCGCTCGCCGCCTTCCCGAGGGACGACGCTACGGCGTGGTTGCCGGCACCGGGCGTCTGCTCGAAGGGCTAAAGAACTTCCACTTCGACGATGCACAGCTGAAGTTCCTTTCGGACACCAAGGTGGTGAACAAGGAAACCCTGAGCTACCTGGAAAACTTCAAGTTCACCGGAGAGGTCACCGGCTACGCCGAAGGCGAGCTGTACTTCCCGAATTCACCCATCCTCACGGTGCGTTCTTCCTTCGCCGAGGCCTGCGTCATTGAAACCTACATCCTCTCGATCCTGAACCACGATTCGGCCATCGCCTCGGCCGCCTCACGGATGATCGCCTCCGCCGGTACCCGACCGTGCATTGAAATGGGCTCCCGACGTACCCACGAGGAATCAGCGGTCGCCGCGGCACGCGCAGCGATCATTGCCGGCTTTGATTCCACCTCTAACTTGGAGGCTGGAGCACGCTACGGCATCAAAACCGTCGGCACCTCCGCCCACTCCTTCACCCTGCTCCACGATTCCGAGGAAGCCGCGTTCACCGCGCAAGTCAACTCCTTAGGCAAGGACACCACGCTGTTAGTAGACACCTACGATGTGGAAGCCGGCGTGCGCACCGCGGTCAAGGTCGGCGGCCCGCAGCTGGGCGGAGTACGCCTGGACTCCGGAGATCTCATCGCGCAGGCCGGTTGGGTCCGTGAGCTGCTCGATGACCTTGGCAATTGGAACACCAAGATCACCGTCACCTCAGATCTCGACGAATACGCGATCGCCGCGCTAGCCAGCGCCCCGGTCGACTCCTACGGAGTGGGCACCGCACTGGTGACCGGCTCCGGGCACCCTACCGCCTCGATGGTTTACAAGTTGGTGGCCCGGCAGGATTCGGCAGGGCAATGGATTCCAGTGGCCAAGGCTGCGGCAAATAAGACCAGCGTGGGCGGACGCAAGCACGCGATCCGTCAGCTCAACGAACGCAACCGTGCCACCGCCGAGGTCGTCTCACTTTCCGAATTCAGCACCGGTGGTCCGGAACGTAAGCTCTCGATCCCATTTGTTACCAACGGTGAAATCGATGAGTCCTACATTGGAGCGTCCGGCGTTAAAAAGGCGCGCGCTCGTCACTACGCGTCGATTCAGGAAATGCCCGGTGTAGCACGCAAACTGCAGCGCGGCGAGCCGGTCATTCCCACGATTATGCGCGAAGACTAAGCACTCAGGCAGTATCATGGTTAAAACCCCTACTCACTCGCAATGATTAGGAGAAACTTATGAGCAGAGCACTGCTAATTGTCGATGTCCAGCCCGATTTCTGTGAAGGCGGCGCGCTGGCGGTGACCGGAGGTAACGCTGTCGCGTCGGCTATCGCCAGCGACGCGGACACCCGCCGCGACTCCTACGCAGCCATCATCACCACTCAGGATTGGCATATCAGCCCGGGTGCCCACTTCTCGGACACCCCTGATTTTGTCGATTCCTGGCCGGTGCACTGTGTGGCTGGAACCACCGGTGCGGCTCTGCACCCGCAGATCGCCGCACTGGAAGTTGACGCGCACTTCGCCAAGGGCCGCTTCGCTGCCGCCTACTCGGGTTTTGAGGCACGCCTGCTCGATCCGAACGCCGCGCCAGAGGATGAATCGGGCATGTTGTTGGCCGATTGGTTGCGCGAGCGAGAAATCACCACGGTAGACATCGTGGGTATCGCTACCGATCACTGCGTACGAGCCACCGCGATCGATGCCGCAGCCGCCGGGTTCACCACCACCGTGCTCGCCCCGCTGACCGCGGCGGTCACCCCGGAAAACCTGCCGAAGGTTTATACGGAACTGCGCGAGGCCGGCGCCACGGTGCTCACCCTTGGGTTGGAACCGCTCAGCCCCGCACCCTAAACCAATGTTTAACTGACCAACGCCGCCGGACAATATATTTGTTCGGCGGCGTTGGTGTTTAAGTTTGTGGCTTCGCCCCATCTAGGGCCGCTAGATCTAGGCAGAGCGCCGAGAAGGCTAGAGTTTGCACCCGTTGCACCACTCCTGGAAGCAGCTTGGGAAACAGCACCGTGAGCGTTTCGCTGAGCAGCAGCAATCCCACAGCCGGACCCGCGCAGGTGCGCAAGATCCGCGCGGCTAAACTGTCAGACACTTGCGCCGAGCGCTGTATCCGCCAATGCTCTAGGCAGATCCCGGCAGCGGCCACCCCTGCCACGGTGGTGGTCACATAGTGCATCGTGTGGCTAACACTTGGTGTCCAGTCCTTCTGCGCGTGCCCCGGGCGTAAATGATCATGGGAAATCGGATAATCCAGTGGGCTGAGCGCATCGCCGATAGTTGCCGCACCAAAAAGTTCCAGCCAGCTTCCTAACCATTTGGAACCGCCACTGCGCTGAGTCATCCCGGCGGTAATAAATAAGCTCCCCGCCCCTAGGTCAAGGACTTGGAACAGCCGTCGATGCTCACGGTCGCGCGCCGCCAATTCGGAAAGCAGGGTCACCTGTGGGTCCAATTTCCAACCCAGCAGCGCCTCACCGAGCATTCCGCCCGAATAGGACACCGCGCCGACGCGCAACGCCGTGCGGTAGATCTTTGCCCGATCCAACGTTTTCATGTTCCTCGCCCTGCCATCTTTTCTTCGTCTTCGTGTGTGCTCTGAGCTTCATGCACCGGGTCCGCTCCGGGTTGTTTAGCCAACCACACGCAGGCCAGCAAACTCAGTGCGATCGCCACAAACTTAGCTACTTCCCAGCCTGGCCGGGAGGCATCCCCCAGCAGCAGCATGCCCGCCACCCCGGGGATTACCACCTCGATCACCGTGAATACGGCCGTCATTGCACCCACCGAGCCATGCTCCAATGCCCTGGTGTAACTGGCCATAGCCACCACCCCGGCCACACATAGCACCCAAAGCAACGGTTGCATCAGGATCTGCCACAGCGAACCGCCCAGTTCCAGGCCGCGCGCGGCCAACGCGGAAACGCTGGCAGCGAGACCGGCTAAGATCGACATCGCCAATGGCACCCGGCGGCGGTATAACACCAGCAATGCCACCGTCAGCAGCAACATCACGGCGCCAAGCACCGGAGCTAAGAGGCGCGGCGCACCGGTGGCAGGTTGTTCTCCGGTAGCTAGTGCGATCACCACCAACCCGGCAACCAACAGTCCCATGGCCCACCAGGTCGAGGTACCCAGCCGCGTAGAAAAAACCATCTTGGCCAGCAGTACGGTCACAATGAGCGAACCGGCTATGAGCGCCTGCACGGTGAACAGGGTCAAAAACTGTAGCGCCACTAACGAGGCTACCCACGCCACACCGTCCAAGCCCAGACCCATCAGGTATAGCGGCTGGGTAAAAACTTTTAAACCTTCGGCACGTCGCGCGGCCACGGCTTCCAGCACCGAGGCGCTTCCATAACAAATACTTGCGATCAGCGCGGTGATCAGTCCCGTCACCATTAGTTCTGCTCCGGCGTTCTACTACGTGAGGAAAGACCGGGCACCTCGGCATAACCTTCGGCCTGAGCCATCGCCAATCCCTGGGTCAACCACAGATCCACGGTGCCCACCGCGGCATAGCGTGGTTGCCAACGTGGATCGTATTTCGCATTAAACTTCCACAGTGAGGCGACCTGGGCATGTTTAGAGGCTTGGCGTGCCACCAGCTTCTCAAAGAGCGAGGCATCAGGTGCCCCGGCGATCGCTTCGCGCAGGACCGCAAAGTTCAGCCCCAATCCGCCAGCACCCTCGGCGCGCAGCTTAAAAATGGTTTCCAGGATGACAAAGTCGGTGAGCCCGCCGGGCACCTGCTCGGCGGTGCTGCGACGCATCACGTCCAAGGACCAGCCGTTAACCGCGGGCGCCGGAACCCACTGGATAAACGCTTGAGCGACCCCCTCGGCATCTAGCGCAATGGAGAGCAGCAGTTCTTTATCTGCCGGGTCAAAGAGGCGCGAAAGCGTCATGGAAAATCCGCGTTCCACCTCGCCCTGCCGGCTCTCGGTAGCAAGCTCGGTCAACCGTTCGCGTAGCTTTGCATCAATCTCCAGCGGGTTGCGGTGCACCACCGTGTAACCGGCGCGGCCCAACCGGGCATGGCCCTGGCGTAAGGATTTGAACCTTTTACCATCGAGCGAAAACCCTTGAGTCTCAACGATCGCCTCATCGCCCAGATACACCGCACGCAAACCCGAGCGTTCGTAAATATCCAGCCAGTTCGCCGCCGCGCCGAGCACACTGACCGTCAGGCCGCGGCGCTCTGCCAGCAACATAAATTCAGCCCAAATTTCTTCCTGCTGCGCCGCGGGGCCGATCGGATCCGGGGATACCAAACAGACCGATCCGCGCACCGCATAGGCGATGACAGAATCGGCAAGGAAAAAGTACTGCTTGTCATCGCGCAAGGCAAAGTAGTCAAGGGTACCGCCACCATGGGCCAGCACCACCGCTCGGGCGCGTTCTCGTTGTGCGAGCTGTTCGCGGGTTCCGGCGGGCCGGGTACGGTTCGAGTCATAGAGGAACCACAGCATCATCGCGGTGAGGCAAATGATCAGCGCCGCGGCCAACTCCCAGCGCGGATGGGCACCACGCTCCTGTAGCTCCCCGCCGAAGGCTCCGAACAGGATTTGAACTTCGCCACCGATGCTCTGATGCCCGGCCTTCATCTGGCGCACAAAAAATCCGCCCGCGATCAGTGTGGCGACGCCCAGCGCGCCGGCGCTGATCAACAGCACCCGCCGGGTCAAAAATTTGCCCGGCCACACCGGAAAGGCACGGTGCTTGGCGGCTAACCAGAGTCCGCCGGCCACGGATAACACCATCACTGGCCAGTCGCTGAACTTGCCTAAGTGGAGCACGGCGTTGGCCAGTAGCAAGACCAACGATCCGGCCCACGCCACCGCATTTCCGGTGCGCAGATACCGGGCGACAATAAATAATCCAAAGGCACCGAACACCGCGTAAATGCGCGAGATCTGCGTCAAAAATTCGGGGAACAAGGTCACAGGACCCTGCAACCACCCGGAAATCAGTGAGGTCAGCGGGTGCAATAGCGGACCAAAAAGGCTCACCACCGCCAAAAAGATGGCTAAATAAGACGCGGCAGCCCGGGCGCGATCGCGTTGATGCACCCGGGCTGCGGCAGAAATATTACTACTGGTCATAGCGGTAGTATCGCACCGGTTGGACCCGGTACGCGGCACCGCGAAGGTTATTTACGTCCCACAAACCAGTCTTGGAGCTTGTCGATCCGTGCCTGGAGCTGATCAACGGTAGCTTGCGGCACCGCCGGACCACCACAGACGCTGCGCAACTTATTGTGCACCTGCCCGTGCGGCATCCCGGTGCGCGAGGCCCACGCGGACACGTTCTTCGACAGCTTCGAGCGCAAATCCATCATCCGCCGATGATCACTGACCGGTGCCGGCTTCGTGGCGCCACGGTTAATCTGCTTATTTTGCTGCTCACGCAACAGCGCGGAGACCTGCTCGGTATCGAGCAGGCCAGGGATCCCCAAGAAGCCGAGCTCCTCGTCGCTACCCAGCTCGGCGCCGGTACCAAATTCACCGCCGTCAAAGAGCACCCGGTCAAAGGCCGCCTGAGAATTCAGCGCCTCAAACTTGGATTTGTTCAGCTCATCGCTGGCCTTCTCCTCGCGGTTAGCCTCCTCCAAAAACGCGTCATCCAACCCGTCTTCGAGCTTGTCCCCCGCGCGGTCCAGCGCATGGTCGCGTTCAACTTCCATCTCGTTGGCCAGCGCCATCAGCACCGGTACCGAGGGCAAGAACACGCTGGCGACCTCGCCGCGCTTGCGGCTACGCACAAAACGTCCGACCGCCTGAGCGAAGAACAACGGCGTCGAGGTGCTCGTCGCATACACACCCACACACAGCCGGGGCACGTCCACGCCCTCAGAAACCATGCGTACCGCCACCATCCAACGCGAATCGGAGGCCGCAAATTCGTCGATTTTCTGCGAGGCTTTGGGGTCATCAGAGAGGATCGTGGTGACCTTCTCGCCACAAATCGCCTCTAGCTGCGTGGCATAACCGCGCGCATCCTCATGGTCGGTGGCGATCACCAGGGCGCCGGCGTCCTTCACGGTACGCCGCACCTCGGAAAGCCGCCGATCCGCGGCGCGCAGCACCGAGGGAATCCAATCCCCATGCGGGTCTAGCGCGGTACGCCAGGCGTGCGCGGTGACGTCCTTGGTAAATCCGGCGCCCAGCTCGGCTTCCATCTCTTCGCCCGCGGCGGTACGCCAACGCATCGCCCCGGAATAGGCCATAAAGAGCACTGGGCGGACCACATTATCCTTCAGCGCCTTGCCGTAACCGTAGGAGTAATCCGCGGTCGATCGACGAATCCCGTCGCCCTCATCAACATACTGCACAAAAGGAATCGGAGCGGCGTCCGAGCGGAACGGCGTACCGGTCAGCGCAAGCCGGCGGGTAGCCGGTTCAAAGGCCTCACGAATACCGTCGCCCCAGGACAGCGCGTCCCCGGCGTGGTGCACCTCGTCCATGATCACCAGCGTGCGAGCACCTTCGGTTTTTGCCCGGTGCACCGCAGGCTTCTGCGCAACCTGCGCATAGGTCACCACCACCCCCAGATAATGCGAGCCGTGCCGACCATCGGAGTTCTTATAATTGGGGTCCAGCGAGATTCCCACGCGCGCCGCCGCATCGGCCCACTGCTTTTTCAGGTGGTCCGTGGGCGCGACGACGATCAGCCGGTTGATCTTGCCCGAATCCACCAGCACCTTCGCCAGGCGCAGCGCAAAGGTAGTTTTACCCGCGCCGGGGGTCGCCACGGCCATAAAGTCCCGTGGTTCGGTATCAAAGTATTTGGCCAGCGCCTCGGCCTGCCAGGCGCGAAGTTTCGGCCCGGTCCCCCAGGCCGCCCGTTCCGGGTATGCCGGCGGGAGCTTGTCTTCCAGTGGAAGCTTGTCACCAAAGTCAAAAAGTGTCTCGGTCATATACCTTTTCCCGAACGTGCCTGCTGCTTGCCGTATTACCTAGTGCTTAGCGCAGCAATTTAGCCCATCAGGGTTTCGTAAATTTCCTTGCATTCGGGGCATACCGGGAACTTCTTCGGGTCCCGCCCCGGGGTCCATACCTTGCCGCACAGCGCGATCACCGGCTCGCCGGACATCGCCGACTCCATGATCTTTTCCTTCTGCACGTAGTGTGCAAAGCGCTCATGATCTCCGGCTTCGACACTTTGACTCGTGTCTGTGCGCTCGATCGTTGCCGTTCCGCCACGGGTTTCCTCAGACTGTTCCACCATGGCTTCAAGTCTAGTACGCATTGCCCGCCGCGGGCACCTCAAACGGTGGGAGCTTATCCACACACGCTACCCCTTGACCAGTCCCCCTCCTCCTTGCCCAACATCTTTCCTCGCAGCAAACCCCACGCCACAATTATCGGTACTACCAGCACCTTTACCCACCCCAACTCTCCTACCGCCGATCCCCACCAACCACCGCCACCGCCCGCCCCACACGCTCCCCGACGCTAACAAATGTTCGATCCAACCGGGTGTGTCCGCACTTATCCACAGTCGGTTCGCACCCCCACCTACCCGGCCCACCCTTCCGCGCATACTCAAATCATGAACACCACCGCCGGGGCCACCCTCACCGAACTGCACACGACGCTCACCGAGCTCACCGCAGCCACCGGCGAGCCAGAAAACCTCACCGGACAAACCCTGCGCACCCTGGCCACCACCGGCACCGCACTGTTCACCTTCCTGCGCCACCATCTGGCAGACACCACCGATCCCCGCCTCGCCCTAGAGCTCGCCACCACCGGCCAACACCTCGAAGATGAAGCAGCCCGGATCCGTGTCACCGGCGCCGACCGGATCGCCGCCACCAACGCCCACACCCTGGATGAATCAGAACTCGACACGCTACGCACCACCGCCCCTGACACCAGCCGCCAGGCGCACCGTTGTGCTGGTAAAGCAAGCTTCCAAACCCCGGCCGCACTGTTAGCTTCTTGGACTCATATCCCGTTTGGTGAAGCGAACAAACTCATCGGCGACGCCAGTGATCTTATTAGCCGCCGCGATATGGCTGGCAACCAGCTCCCACCACGCTTTGAACACCTCGCCACGTTATTCACCACCCCTGGCCCGGAACAATCACCGGCACTGCACCCATCGGTGGTGCGTGAGACCAGTCAGAAACTCGCCAAACGCGAACCGAAAGATCAAACCTTTGACGGGGTCCGCACCGAGCCGACGTTGTTTCATGCCGACGGCCGCCCGGTCGAAGAACACGCAGCCAACCTGTTATCTGCCGGGCAGAGTGTCTCCGAAATGAACAAGCAGGTCAAAGAACTGATCACTACCGCCAGCACCACTGCGGGCACGGCGACTTCTTCCTCGTTGCGCCGTGGGTTCTTCCCGTTGCCGATTAAGAACGAGTTCACCCGCGAGTTTTTACTGCGGGTCACCACGGTGGAGGGTGAGTATTTTGATTCGTTGGCGGCGCATGCAGCTAACGGACGCACCCGTGCGGGAGCGCAGGCTAGGGTCAACCGGCAGCCACAGGCCGGCACGGTTGATGAGTCGGCTAGTGCTACGGACTCTTCCTCTGCTGAGCAAGCTATTGCCGAACCCGCCCCCGCACCCGCTGAGCCAACCGCCACACCAGAACCAGCAACAGCAAACGACGTAATTGAGCCAACGGTCCCAACCGAACCCAGCATCTTGGATTTCTTACCCGAAGGGGCGTTGGAGGAAGCAATCTGGGAACCAGAAACAACCGAACCCCCAGCGACGGTCCCCGAACGAGCGCTCAACGCGTTGATGGACCTCCTCACCACCATCCCCACGACCGGGGGTGGTAGCCAACGGATCAGACCTGAAGTCCTGGTGCATTTGAAGCTCGAAAATTTGCAGGACCTCGCCTCCGGAGATGCCCGCACCGCCCACGGAGTGAAACTTCCGCCCGGGGATTTGAGACGGTTGTTATGCGAAGCAGATATCATCCCGGCAGTGTTCAATTCGAAAAGTGAACTGCTTGACTATGGTCGAGCTCAACGGTTGGTGCCGGAGAAACTCAAACGCGCCGTGCTCGCGCGTGATCATGGGTGTATTGTGCCTGGTTGTACCGAGCCACCGGAGAAAATTGAGTTTCACCATATTGATCCGTGGTGGATGGGCGGCGAAACGAAGCTGATCAATTTGGCTGGGCTGTGCCGGGGTGCGCATATGGATGCTGATTCGGGTCGGATCAAGATTGTGGTGGTTGATGGGTTGCCGCACGTGATTTTGCCGAAGCATATTGACCCGCAACAGTTACCGCGGCGTAATACTTACTGGGATTGACTGCCGATCGGGGCACAGCCCTGTCCATCCGCGCCACCCCGCAGTCGAAACGGCTCAGACAAAACGCCTTTCAAACGCGACGACGCCCGCAACCCTCGAACCAAATTTTCTCCGGTCCGAACGTTGCGGGCGTTGCCGCTGGATGCTGCTAGCGGTTGATCATCACCGACTGCATCAGCTCAGGCGCACGCTGATCCATGGTCCTGCCGCCAATTCGGATGCCAAAGGACAGCATCAGCGAACCGGTAATCAGTCCGACGGCCAGGGTGATGTACCCGGCCAACGTTGAATGCATAACCCAACCGGTGACGTACGGAACCAGCGTCGGAATCAACAGCACACCCATAATGCCGAAGGTCGCCAGCTGGGTGACCGCAACGCGTGCCCCGCTTCCCGGAGGAGTTTTCATCGGGTTATCCCCCGGCAACGGTACCGCGTAGGTGTAGCGGGCCGAGGCGATCGAGGAAACACCCAGCGCAATCAGGAACGCGCCCAGCGAAAGCCCCAAGTCCCCGGGAATGCGCCACGGCTGGCCGGTCAGCGCGGCAGGAAGTACCGCGGCCAAAATCAGCGGCACGATCACCAGCACGAAGCAGGCCATCACGCGTCCCAAACGATCGGCCTTGCCCGAGACGCCGGTGAGCACATGCAACGCAAAGGCGGTGTTGTCATAAGACACATCGGCGGAGATCGCAAACCCCATCAGGATGCCGATCATCGGTCCCAACAACAGCATCATCGTGTAGCTACCGGTAGATCCACCGGCAAAGTAGAAGATCACCGGCAACATCGGCACCATGATCACGCTCAGTGCGTAGCGCGGGTCCTTGAACCAATAGGTCAGGGCGCGAGCGGCCACCGCACCGGCGGGTGTAGCCGGGGTGAGTTTGAAGAAGCCCAAGCCTTTGGCGCTCGACGCACGCTGCGCCGCAGGAGGGGTCACCGTCGCCTTACCGGTAGCCCGGGTGAGCAAGAAGTACAGTCCGATCAGGTACACCAGAGCTAGGCCGGCATACATCGCAGTCATGCCCATCTCCCCGGCAGCCAACGCGCCGGGCACCGCAGCAAAAGCACCCAAGGGGGTGTAGCCGAGCACCGCGGAAATCGGCACCAACACTTCAAAGATAGATTCCGCGTTTGAGCCGATGGTACTGAAGATCGGCCCCAGGCCAACCAGCAATAAGAACAACAAGGCAAAGGACAATTCGCGGAAGCGTCGCTTGCCACGCAGCGCGGTGGCCACGATCGTCAGGTACTGACAGGCGAACATTGCCATCAGCCAGGTACCCACCGCACAGAGCAGCCCGACCACGAACACCGCCGGGTCAAGCCGCCAGATCGTGGAGAACCCTAGGGCGGCGAGCAGCGTCAACGCCGCCGGGATGGAGATGAACCCGGCCAGGATCAGCCCGCGCGCCAATGTCTTTTCTTCGATCCCAAAGTGCACAAAGCGCTGTGGTTCAAGGGTTAGATCCACACCGGTAATCAACGGCGGAATCACCGCCCAGCCCAGCACGATCACCGATCCGGCCAGAATAGCTACCCAGCCGCGCAGATCACTTTGGTCGGCGGTAAACCAGCCGGCCAGCGAAAGCATCACCACGATCCCTAGCGCGTAGAGCCCACCGATGATCACGCCCACCAGTTGCCAGGGGCTTCGTTTAAACCCGTTGCCTAGCAGTCGTAACTTCAGCCTTAGGAGGTGCGCAACCATGACAGCCCTTCGCTGGTTCCGCGCCCGCCGACCAGATCCACAAAGCGATCTTCGAGGCTCATGCCGTCGCGTACCTCGTCCACCGATCCGGAGGCTTTAAGCATGCCGCCGTCGATGACCGCCACGTGCGAGCACATCCGCTGCACCAGGTCCATCACGTGGCTGGAGACGATCACGGTGCCGCCAAAGGACACATAGTCATTGAGGATGTCGCGGATATTCGCCGCCGACACCGGGTCCACCGCCTCGAAAGGCTCATCGAGCACCAGCAGCTTCGGTGAGTGAATCATCGCGGTCGCCAGGGAAATCTTCTTTGTCATACCTGCGGAGTAGTCTACGACGAGCTTGTCGCCGTCCTCGCCGAGGTCCATCACGCGTAGCAAATCTTCGGTGCGCGTGGCCACTTCCTCGCGATCCATGCCGCGCAGCAGTCCGGCATAGGTCACCAGCTGCCGTCCGGTCAGCCGGTCAAACTGACGTACCCCATCGGCAAGTACGCCTAGCGTAGCCTTGGCCTCGTGTGGAGCGGCCCAGATATCTACGCCGTTGACTAGTGCACTTCCCTGGTCCGGGCGTAGCAACCCGGTGGCCATCGATAACATCGTGGTTTTACCCGCCCCGTTGGGTCCGACCAGTCCGTAAAAGGATCCGGTGGGCACCTGAAGGCTGACGTTATTCACCGCCACCTTGTCGCCAAACTGCTTGGCAAGATTTCTAATTTCGAGCGCCATGCTATTCATGTTTCGAGACTATCAATCGCCCAAGTCAACTCGCATCATCCTTTGGAGTTAATCTCGAAGCCCAGCGCTCTGCTAGGGCGGAGCCCAATCGATGGGGATGCCACGTCAGGGCGCAAAAAAGGCGACCGGCCACATCAGCTAAAAATGTGGCCGGTCGCCTCTACGACGGGTAAAGCTGCACGGGTTAGAAGAGCACGCGAGATAATTTCTGGCGCGAAGCTGCCACGCGCGGATCGGCGTTGCCGATCACCGCATACAGTTCAATCAACCGACGACGCACACGCTCACGGTCCTCATCGGCCAGTCGGGAAATCAACGTAACCAACCGCGCGAAGGCGTCTTCCACATGCCCGCCGACCAAATCCAGGTCGGCAACGTTGAGCTGCATGTCAAGATCATCGGGGTTCGCTGCCGCCGCGGCGCGCGAATCGTTCAAATCAAGATTTGCCGTACGCGAAAGCAAACGCACCTGATACACGCCCACCTGCGCGTCGTGATCATTAGGCTTTTCGGCCAAAGCTTCGAGGTATGCGGCCTCCGCGGCCGCATAATCACCGGCGTCGATCGCATCCACCGCCTTCTGATGCAACGGCGGCAGTTCTGCTTCGCCGCTGTCACCGGAGAACGCCGGAACGCTCCCGCCAAGCCCCTGCTGCGTCGCCAGTTCGGCCAGCTGGTTGAGCACCTGGTCGATCTGTTCGGCAGCTGCCGGACCTTGGAACAAAGGCACCGGCTGCCCGTTGACCAGCGCGATCACCATCGGGATCTGCTCGGCGTTGAAGGCCTTAGCGATATTTGGGTACTTCTCCGCGTCGACCACACCGAGCACCATCTTGCCGGCACGGCGATCGACGAGGGTTTTGAGCGCAGCATCAAGATCGACCGAAACCTGCACGCGCGGCGAGCCCAGGGAGACGATCGCCGGAACCCGCTGAGACAGGGCAACAAACGGCTGGAACGCGGCCTCATCAAGGTTCATCGTCCAGCTGGCAACTGTCGCAGCCGCGCTATCTGACTCGGTGGCCTGTGGCCCGGAACTTGCCAGCGCGCCGAGGTCGATGGCTCCGCGCGCGGAAGGGATATGTGGTTCAGTCATTAGTTTTCCTCCACCTGCTTGACGCTCAGCAACGAAACCTCGCTGGCGACCAGCTGAATCTTGTCGTCGTTACCGGATGCGGGGATGTACATCATCACCGGTTCGGCGTACGTGATCTCTACGTTACCGTTTGAGGTGCTCGATCCAAGCAGCTTCTTGGTCAGCTCGTCGGCGCTCTCCAATGGGTCGGCATCCTCGGTGCGTTCAAAGACTGCCTTCTGGTTCAGTCGACCGGTGACGATCGCCCCGCCATCGGGAGTGGAAACCACTTGGGTGTCCTTATCGGTGACCGTGCGCGAGTACTTCACCTTCGCCTCCTTGGCATCCTTCTGCTCGGTCTTCTGCCCGGAGTGGATCGCCTTAATAAATTCGGATTCCGCGAAGTTGTCCTTGTGCTTGGACTTTTCGTTGGTCAGCACGTCGGCCAGCTGCGTCAGCGCGTCTTTTGGCTTCACCTTCAGCCCCTCGGCATTGGCGTCGAGCTGCGTCACCGATGGGTCACCGACCGCAATCCCGGGGAAGGTTGAGTTCGGCAGCATCTGCGCCGCGAAGGTGAGCTTGTAGTTATCCCGGGCACTGTTCTGTTGCAGGGTCAACGCGATTGGCAAGGTGGCCGGATCGGAATCCTTCGCGGTCACCACGGTGATCACGCGCGGGAACTTCGCCTCGGAGCTATTAGGCACCGCGGCCGAACGAATGACCGAGGTCTTCAGCGCCAGTGGCTTAGCGATCTTGATCTTGTCGTTGAGGATGTCGTAACGCTTGGTGCGCAGGTCCTTAAAGGCACCGGAGGCGCGCGAGTCCAAATCCTTCTTGGTGTTCTTCTCGTCGGCCTTGCCGATCTGCTTCTCCACGTCGCTGAGCACGCGCTGCAGCTGTTCTTCGGTGAGTACCGGGTAGCTCGGCTTTTCCTCCGCAGTAGATTCCGAAGGTTTTGCCGAGGCCGACGCAGATTCAGAGGCCGACGCAGATTCAGAGGCTTTTGGCGAGTCCGATGGCTTATCGCTGGTCGGCGCCATCGGTACGCTAATTCCGCTCACCGCGAGGGCCAGCACCGCGGCAACCGCGAGCGAATTCTGCTTCGTCGGTCCGTTCTTAGTATTTGCTACCGCGGTTTCTGCCCGACGCCCGGAGTTAGCCGATTTAGCCGGCTTGATCACGCGCATCACCAGCAGTGCCACACCGAGTACCAACAGCAGTGCACCGATGATGATCAGTGGCAACGCCCATGGCATGGCGTCATCGTTGGCGTAGGTCACCGAGATCTCACTGGGCGCCGCCTTGGTGCCGTCGGCTGCCAGCAGCAGCGACCAGTCACCGTCATCCGGGGCGGTCCAGCGGTAGGTCATCGTGCCGTCGGCCTTCTGCGAATCGAAGAACAGGTCATCTCCTGCGGGGTTCGGAGTCTTCTTCTCCCCATCGATGCGCTCGGCGATCAGCTGATGATTTTCGCGATCCACACCGGTCAGCTCCACGTGGGCAGCGTCGCCCACCCAGGCTTCCACGTCATAACTGCGCGCCAGCGAGGCGGTAAATTCGCCCTTGCCGGTGATCACCAGTTCCACCGGTTCGGAGCCCGGGTTCTGCACCGAGGGTTGAATAACCGTCAGCGGTGACTCTTCCTTAAACTCTGGCATGCTTGCGGTGACCGTTTCGGGCGGGGCCCAAAAGGTCTTCTGTCCGATGCCTACTACCAGGGCAATTGCCCCCAGTAGGATCGCGATCACGGAGATAACTTTTCGCACGACTTCACCTATTCGCCAACGGTCACAGCTGTTCTTTCACAAGTCTAACGAGTCCTTAGCCCCAATGGTTCCGAGAACAGACTGTGAACTGCCTCAAATGCACATGTCGGGGTGTCATAGAGCACTTTGTCACGCTCGCCGAGCGGTATGCTCAGTGCCATGGACAGTAATCAGTCGCCCGATCAGCGCGGCGATGCGGCAAAGCACCACGCCGCACAAAGCCCGGCCAGCGAACCGGCACACCCCACACAGTCCGCCACACCCTCCGGGCAGCCGCCAATCCCCAAAGCTAGCGGCCCGGCGCCCGGCTCACCTCACACATCCCCGGCCACCGGCGCGCATTCCCACGGCTCATCACCGCGGCCCGCAGCCGAGGCAGATCCCGAAGATCCCGCCGAGAGTCGTTCTGCCACTACCCGCTGGGCGCGTCGGCTCTCGCGCACGGTCAACTCACTGTTCAAAGCCCCGAACCACCCCGGTGCACTTGATGAACTACCCGAGAGCGAAACCGATACTCCCCAGCCGATCCCAGCGTTACACCCGATCTCCATGGGATTTCTTGGCACCATCGGCGTCGGCATCGCGCTGGCCGGCTACTACCTGCTGACAAATGTCGGCTCGCTGATCACCTGGATTTCGATCGCGCTGTTCATCGCACTGGGCCTCGACCCGGTGGTGCGCTTCCTGATGCGCCGCGGGCTGAACCGTCCGCTGGCGGTGACCAGCACAATGGTGGGCCTGCTCGCAATTTTTGGCGGCTTCATGGCGCTGATCATTCCTACCCTGATCGCGCAGATCACCCAATTCATCTCCCGCGCCCCGGAGATCGTGGATAACTTCTTAAACAGTGCCTGGGTCAAGCAAATCGACGCGCAATACGCGGTCTCGTCGCGCATTAATACCGAGGTGGAACGCTTCTTTGGCGATTCCGGCGCGGTCACCAATGTATTCGGTGGCGTCTTGGGCGTGTCGCAGACCGTCGCGCAGTCGATGTTCGGGGTGCTGATCGTGCTGGTGTTGGCGATCTACTTCCTCGCCTCGCTGCCGGGCATGATGTCTTTCTCGCTGCGCCTGGTCCCGCGTTCCAAGCGCAACCGCGCCGATCAGATCATCACGCGCATCACCCGCTCGGTGGGTAATTATGTGATGGGTCAGGCCAGCGTCGCGGTGCTCAACGCCCTGGTCGCGCTTATTTTGATGACACTGCTGAAGGTCCCCTTTGCGGCCTTGCTGACCTTATTGGTCGCGATGCTCGCCTTCATTCCGCTGGTCGGAGCGGTGATCGCCGGGGTCTTGGTCACCCTGGTCACGCTCACCCTAGGCTGGCAAACTGCGCTGATCTACGCGATCTGCTACTTCGGTTACCTCCAGGTCGAGGCGTACTTCATCTCCCCGCGCATTATGAACAAGGCGGTCGCGGTCCCCGGCGCGGTCGCGGTGATCTCGGTAATCGCCGGCGGCACACTGGTGGGCATCACCGGCGCGCTGATGGCCATTCCGGTCGCCGCCAGCGCCATGATTTTGCTGCGTGAGGTGTTCATCGCCCGCCAAGACCGCCTTTAATGTCCGATCCGTGCGCACACCGGGCACATCTCAGTACCGGTAGGAGCGCGATTCCCAGCAGTTCGGATGCCAATGCCGACGGTTTCCGGCCGCCGCCTCATCACCGGACCAATGATCGGCCCGCCAGGTCACCAGGTGAGCCACCCCGGGGGTAATCGGCCGATGACAGCCCGGGCAGGTATAGGTTTTTTGCGCGTTCAGCGGGGAAACCTTGCGCACATGCCACTGCCCATCGGGAGCATCTTGCAACTTTGCCACCCCGTAGCGGGCGCGCTGCATCCAGTCATCTTCCGCGCCCTGATCACGGGTTGGCCCCGCGGATCGCGACCTGGATTTTGCGGCGGGTCCGCTGGAGCGGCGTGGACGGTTCGAGCGTGGCATGCCTTTAATCATGCCGTATCGCCGGCCTCGCAGACGAACTGCGCGCAGATCGGGTCGCAAACCTCGCCGGCTTAGCGGTAGGCTTGATCGCGTGCGTTTAGTGGTTGCAAAGTGTTCAGTAGATTACGAGGGCCGTCTTCGAGCCCACCTCCCCCTAGCTACCCGGCTGATTATGGTCAAGGCCGATGGTTCGGTGTTGATCCACTCCGACGGCGGCAGTTACAAGCCGCTGAACTGGATGAATCCGCCGCTGGTATTACGTGAGGCGAGTCCCGATGAGGACGCCGCCGCACTTGGCGCGCTCAGCGTCTGGAACGTCTCCAGCGCGAAGACCGATGACAATCTGACCATTTACTTCCACTCCATCGAACACGATTCGGCCCACGAGTTGGGGACCGACCCGGGGCTGATCAAAGATGGTGTGGAGGCCGATCTGCAACGCCTGCTGGCCGAACAGATCGAACTTTTGGGCACCGGGCACCGGCTGGTACGCCGCGAATATATGACCGCGATCGGCCCGGTAGACATCCTGGCCCGCGATGCTTCGGGCGCCGCGGTGGCCGTGGAGCTTAAACGCCGCGGCGACATCGACGGGGTGGAACAACTCACCCGGTACCTAGAACTGCTCAACCGCGACCCGCTGCTCAAGCCGGTCACCGGAGTCTTCGCCGCCCAGCAGATCAAACCACAGGCGCGCACCTTGGCCGAGGACCGCGGAATCCGCTGCCTGACCCTAGATTACGATGCAATGCGCGGAATCGATGACTCTTCGGGCAGACTCTTCTAAGCTAGGTACATGAATACCGCTTCGCGTTACGCCATCTTCGCCACGCTCATCTCCGACGGGCAGAAAATCAGCGATGGCGCATTGGCCATCGAGGACGATCGCATCCGTTTTGCCGGTAGCCGCGATGACTGGCTCACCCAGTCCGACGCCGACCAATTCCCCGAGCACCCGGTGCCACTCGGTTCCATCCTGATCCCCGGGCTCATCGACCTGCACAACCACGGGGCGCTGGGCGCGGACTTCGCTAACCCGGAACACGGACAGGTCTCCGACGCCCTGGACTACCTGCACCGCGCAGGCACCACCACGTTGCTGGCCTCATTGGTCACCGCCGAACCGGCAGAAATGCTGCGCGCCGCGGAAATCCTTGCCGAATTCGCCGAGGCCGGAAAGATCGCCGGCATCCACGCCGAAGGTCCGTTCCTCTCCGAGGCCCGCTGCGGCGCCCAAGACCCACGATTCCTGCGCGATCCGGATCCAGAATTTATCGACGAGTTGATCTCCGCCAGTCGTGGCCAGCTGCGCACGATGACCTACGCACCCGAACGCCCTGGCAGCGAGGAGCTCATCGAACAGCTAGTCGCACTCGGTGTGGTGCCCTCACTGGGCCATACCAACGCCAGTGCGCAGGTCACCGCCACCTCACTACAGTTCGCCCGCGAACAGCTTCAAAACGCCGGCGTGGATGGCTTCACCGAAAAGCCGACCGTCACCCACCTGTTTAACGGCATGCCCTCGCTGCATCACCGTGAGCCGGGTCCGGTAGCCGCCTGCCTGGAAGAAGCCGCGCGAGGCAACGCCTACCTCGAATTGATCGCCGACGATGTCCACCTGTCCCCGGAGACCGTGCGATTGGTGTTTAACCTCATCGGTGGCCACCGTGTGGTGCTGGTCAGCGATTCGATGTCCGCTACCGGACTTTCCGACGGGCAGTACACCTTAGGCCCGGCCAAGGTCACCGTCAGCGACGGCCAAGCCCGCCTTGCCGACGGTTCGCTGGCCGGGGGCACCGCCACGCTACTTGAGGTGTTGCGCTGTACGGTCAGCGCCGGTATCGCGCTCACCCGCGCGGTCGAGTCCGCGACCTCCATCCCCGCCTCGCTGATCGGCCTGGCCGACGAGGTAGGCTCGCTGCATTACGGTTTCTGCGCCGATGTGGTGGTACTCGACGCCCAGCTGGAGCTGCACCAGGTCATCCGCAACGGCCAGGTACTCTAAAACAAAATTACCCCCACGCAAAAAATCCCGTCGCATAACACCTAATAGGTGCCATGCGGCGGGATTCGTGCTGCGGGTGGGCCCCGCAGAAAAACTTAGATTTGCCAGCTACCGGCGATCGGCCCGGCTTCAAGCCAGGCGGAAAAACCGGTGTAGTCACGGTAATCCATGGCCAGTTCCCGATCTTCGCCGGCCTGTACCAGTTGCACGATGATAAATCCCGGGGGAATTAGCATCGCTTCGTTCGCCGTTGGCCGGCGCCAACCATTGAGGTCTAGTCCGCGGCGCTGCAGTACAAAACGCGGCACCGGGGAGACAGAGAAAAACCGCAACAGATCCACATGTCCCCCGCCGTAGCGGGCGATCACCATCATCCACCGGCCTTTCGGCGTGAGGATGGAGGCGTCGAAGGTGCCCAGCGTGCGCCGCAGTTGAATGCGGCGCACGGCCATGGCCCCGAAGAACAGCACGATGCACGTCAAAACGAGCAGTGCGAGCAGAACTGGTGCGGTTATCTCAATCAATGGTTCGCCTACGCTGCGGTACCAATCACAGCGTTATCGGCGACGATCACTACGCGGTCCGAATCGACTGAGAAGAATCCTCCGTCGATCTGCACCGTGAAGCGAGCTTCGGAAACTGGAGCGATTTCCAGATCCCCAGAGGCAAGCACCGAAAGCATCGGAACGTGACCGGGCAAAACGCCGATCTCGCCGTCAACCGACCGTGCCTTGACCAGCTTCGCAGCGCCGGACCACACGAAGTGATCCGCCGCAACGATTTCTACCTGAAGCTCAGCCATAATTAGCTGGCCTTCTGGATTTCGGCCCACTGGCGCTCGACGTCGTCAAGACCGCCGATGTTGAAGAACGCCTGCTCTGCAATGTGGTCCAATTCGCCATCGGCGATGGCCTTGAAGCCTTCGATGGTGTCCTTGATGTCCACGGTCGAACCCTCAACACCGGTGAACTGCTTCGCGGTGTAGGTGTTCTGCGAGAGGAACTGCTGCATACGACGTGCACGGGCGACAACAATCTTGTCTTCTTCGCCCAGTTCGTCGATACCCAGGATCGCGATGATGTCCTGAAGTTCCTTGTTCTTCTGCAGAATCGCCTTCACACGGATGGCGGTATCGTAGTGATCCTGTCCGATGTACTGCGGATCCAGGATGCGCGAGGTCGAGGTCAGCGGATCGATCGCTGGGTACAGACCACGCGAGGCGATTTCACGCGACAACTCGGTGGTTGCATCCAAGTGAGCGAAGGTTGCTGCTGGAGCCGGGTCGGTGTAGTCATCGGCCGGGACGTAGACTGCCTGCATCGAGGTGATCGAGCGGCCCTTCGTCGAGGTGATGCGTTCCTGCAGCAGACCCATTTCATCGGCCAAGTTCGGCTGGTAACCCACGGCCGAAGGCATGCGGCCCAACAGGGTCGACACCTCGGAACCGGCCTGGGTGAAGCGGAAGATGTTGTCGATGAACAGCAGCACGTCCTGGTTCTGCACATCGCGGAAGTATTCCGCCATGGTCAGTGCCGACAGTGCCACGCGCAAACGAGTTCCAGGTGGCTCATCCATCTGGCCGAACACCAAGGCGGTGTCCTTCAGAACGTTGGCTTCTTCCATTTCGACCCAGAGGTCGTTACCTTCACGGGTGCGCTCGCCCACACCGGCGAATACCGAAGTACCACCGAAGTTACGTGCAACACGGGTGATCATTTCCTGGATCAGCACGGTCTTACCCACGCCTGCGCCGCCGAACAGACCAATCTTGCCACCCTTGATGTAAGGGGTGAGAAGGTCGATCGATTTGATGCCAGTTTCCATCATCTCGGTCGAACCCTCAAGGTCCGCGAACTTCGGTGCTGGGCGGTGGATTGGCCAGCGCTCGGTGACCTGAATCTCCGAGTTATCAACGTCTAGGGCATCGCCCAATACGTTGAAGATGTGGCCCTTGACTCCGTCGCCTACTGGGACGGAGATCGAAGCGCCGGTGTCCTTCACCTGGGCACCGCGAACCAGGCCGTCAGTGGCCTGAAGCGATACCGCACGGACCAGGCCCTCACCGAGGTGCTGGCTGGTTTCGAAGGTAATAGTTTTGGTTACACCGTTGAGGGTTAGCTCTGCGGTGAGTGCGTTGTAGATTGAAGGCAGTGCATCGGCAGGGAACTCGACGTCCACGACCGGGCCAATCACGCGGGCAATACGGCCGGTGGGCCCTGCGGTAACCTGCTCGTTGATTTGGGCAGTCATCTTTCTCACTTCTTATCTGGTCGGAGAGAAACGGAAATTTAGCTGTCCAGCGCGTCTGCGCCGGCAATAATTTCCGAAAGCTCCTGGGTGATTTCAGCCTGACGGGCGTTGTTAAGCAATCGCGTGAACTTCTTGATCAGTTCGCCGGCGTTGTCGCCTGCAGCCTTCATCGCGCGCTGACGTGCAGCAAGCTCCGAGGCTGCGGACTGCAGCTGGGCATTGAACAATCGAGAATCGATGTATCGCGGAAGCAGTGCGTCCAGCACTTCTTCCGGCGATGGCTCAAACTCGTACAGTGGCAAAAGCTCGTCGGTTGGAGTCTCGGAATCATCCTCGACAACCTCCAACGGCAACAGACGGATGACCGTCGGTTCCTGCGTAACCATCGACTTGAACTGGGTGTATACGACGTGGATTTCGTCCACGCCACCCTGCTCGTAGTCGGTGGCGAAATCCTCTAGGAGGATATCGCGCAGCTCGCGTGCGGTTTCGAAACGCGGAGAATCGGTATCCCCGGTCCACACTCGCTCATATCCGCGTGAACGGAAATCGAAGTAAGCCTGAGCCTTGCGGCCGACCAAATAGGTCTTGACTTCCTTACCATCCTCACGCAGGAGTTCCACGAGGTGCTCAGCCTGCTTCAGAACGCTGGCGGAGTAGGACCCGGCAAGTCCTCGGTCCGAAGTCATCACCAAAACGGCTGCCCGTCGAACCTGTGCAGGCTCGGTGGTCAGTGGGTGTTCGACATCGGCCTGGGACGCGACGGCGGTTACTGCACGGGTAATCGCATTGGCATACGGCAATGAAGCCGAAACACGCGTACGTGCCTTACCAATGCGGGATGCAGCAATCAGTTCCATCGCCTTGAAGATCTTGGCCATCGACTTAGTCGATCCGATCTTCTGGCGGTAGACCCGAATCTGGGCTCCCATGTGTGTCCTTTCCTTATTCCCTACGTTCGGGGTGTGGCGCCGCTAGCGACGCCGCACCCCAAAACGTGAAGGAAATTGTCAGCGCTTCTGCTTGACGATCTTTTCCTGGTCAACGGACTCGGCATCGAGAGCGTCGTGCTCTTCGTGTCCGGCGGCGACCAGCTGGTCATCACCGTCACCGAAGAATCCGGCCTTGAAGTCTACAACCGCAGTCTTCATGGCTTCCAGAGTCTCGTTCTCCAGCTTGCCGGTCTGGCCGATCACGTTCAGTACCTCGGTGCGGTGACGCAGGTAGTCGATGAATTCAGCTTCGAAACGCTGCACATCTTCCACTGGGACATCGTCGAGGTAACCGTTGGTGCCCGACCAGATCGAAACGACCTGATCTTCAACCGGGTACGGGGTGTACTGACCCTGCTTGAGCAGCTCCATCAGACGTGCACCACGGGTCAGCTGCTGCTTGGAAGCAGCATCCAGGTCCGAGGCGAACATCGCGAAGGCAGCCATGTCGCGGTACTGAGCCAATTCAAGCTTCAAAGTACCGGAAACCTTCTTCATGGCCTTGACCTGTGCCGAACCACCCACGCGGGACACCGAGATGCCCACATCGACGGCTGGACGCTGGTTAGCGTTGAACAGGTCCGACTGCAAGAAGATCTGACCATCGGTAATCGAGATAACGTTGGTCGGGATGAACGCGCCTACGTCGTTAGCCTTGGTTTCGATGATTGGCAGACCAGTCATCGAACCTGCACCGAGCTCGTCCGAAAGCTTGGCACAACGCTCAAGCAGACGGGAGTGTAGGTAGAAGACGTCGCCTGGGTAAGCTTCGCGTCCTGGTGGACGGCGCAGCAACAGCGATACCGCACGGTAAGCTTCAGCCTGCTTGGACAGATCATCAAAGACGATCAGAACGTGCTTGCCACCGTACATCCAGTGCTGGCCGATGGCCGAGCCTGCGTAAGGTGCCAGGTACTTGAAGCCTGCTGGGTCAGATGCTGGGGACGCCACGATCGTGGTGTATTCCAGTGCACCCTTATCTGCGAGGGTCTGACGAACGGCAGCGATAGTCGATGCCTTCTGTCCGATAGCCACGTAGATGCAGCGAACCTGCTTGGTTTCGTCTCCGGTTGCCCAGTTGGCGCGCTGGTTCAGAATGGTGTCAACCGCAATAGCGGTCTTACCGGTCTGGCGGTCACCAATGATCAGCTGACGCTGGCCACGGCCGATCGGGATCATGGCGTCGATAGCCTTCAGACCGGTCTGCATTGGCTCGTGCACGCTCTTACGCTGAGTGACACCTGGTGCCTGAAGCTCCAAGGCACGACGTCCTTCGGCTTCAATTGGGCCCAGGTTATCCATTGGCTCACCCAGTGGGTCAACCACGCGGCCCAAGTAGCCGTCGCCGACTGGAACCGAAAGGATCTCGCCGGTGCGCTCGACCTTCTGGCCAGCTTCGATGCCGGTGAAGTCACCAAGCACAACAACACCGATTTCGCGGGTGTCAAGGTTCTGGGCTAGGCCCAGGGTGCCATCAGCGAATTTCAGCAATTCGTTGGCCATGACGGAAGGAAGACCTTCCACCTTGGCGATGCCGTCGCTCGCGGCGACGACGCGTCCCACCTCGGTACGCTCTGCCTTACCCGGTTCGTAGGAAGATGCGAACTCGTTTAGGGCATTACGGACGTCGTTGGCATTGATGGTCAAATCGGCCATCTGCAGTCCCTGCTCTCCTAAATTGTGACTCGTGTCTGAAAAGAAAAGATACGAATCGAATGTGAATGAAGTCTGTTGTGGTCCTGGTAGCTAGGACATTGGATTCGGGATTACTCCCGGTTCCAATGAGACCTAGCTAGCCAGGGCGCGGCGCAAGTCGGCCACGCGTGATGCCACGGAAGCGTCGACAACTTCGTCGCCAACCTTGACCACCAGTCCACCGACCAGCGATGGGTCGGTGGTGGCATTGAGCTTAAGCTGACGACCGTAAAGCTTGTTCAGGCTGGTCTCCAGACGCGATAGCTGAGCCTCAGAGAGCTGCACAGTGCTGGTCACCGAAGCGATCCAACGCTGCTGGCGCTTGGCCACGAGCTCAACAAAACGTGCAACCAAAGCTGCTGGCTTCAAACCGCGAGGGTTTGAAACAGCCTGGGAGATCAAAACCTGCGCGGTCTGCGACGCGTTAGGCACGAGCTTGAGCGCCAGTGCACGCTTAGCCTCGTCTGGGGCCTGAGCATCATCCAACGCACGCTGCAGCTCGTGGTTAGCACGAACTACCTCGATGAAGGAGAACAGATCCTGCTCCAGCTTGTTCAGCCCATTAACGCCGTCCTGCTGCTCGGCTACCGCGGAGACCGCGGTAACTGCCAGCGTTTCGAGCGCATCGCTAATGTCGCGTTCCGAGCTCCAGCGGGTGGAAGCCAACTGCGCAACGGTAGCCTCGGCATCAGCCGAAACCTTTCCGCGCAAAAGCTGTGCCAGAAGGCCTGCCTTATCGGCAACTTCACGGGCTGGATCAGTCATTGCGCGGCGAAGACCGGCATTTGCATCCAGTACTTCCAGGACCGCGAACAGTTCCTTTGGCAGATCAATAGATGCCTGTGCCAGCTTGGGTTCTAAAAACTCCAAAGCCTTTGCTAGTGACTCGCTCGATACACTTGCCATTAGTTCGATGCACCTGCGTTCTGCTGAGCTTCTAAATCGGTCAGGAACTGATCAACCACGCGCTGTGCACGGGCGTCGTCCTTGAGAGCTTCGTCAACTACCTTGCTTGCAAGCTCGGTAGCCAATACGCCCACGTCGGTGCGGAGCGAAGTCAGAGCAGCAACGCGCTCTGCCTCAATCTGACGGTGCGACTGCTCGGTGATACGAGTAGCCTCATCGGTTGCTTTGGTCTTCAGATCTGCAAGGATCTGAGCGCCTTCGCTACGAGCTTCCTCACGGATGCGGTTGGCTTCCGTGCGGGCTTCGAGAAGCTGAGCCTTGTACAGTGCCAAGGTCTCTTCTGCTTCTTTCTGCGCTGCTTCAGCCTTCTCCAGGCCACCTTCGATCGCGGTGACGCGATCTTCATAGGACTGCTCGAACTTCGGAGCAATTACCTTGATGACGATGAACAGAAGGACCGCGAAACCAACGCCCGTGACGAGAATCTCCCACGGGTTCGGCAACAACGGGTTAACCGATTCGCTCGCAGCGAGGATGAAATCAGTGCTGTTCATTCTCACTATTCCTTATCTACTAGTTTCCGCTTTGTGTGTACGCCTCGCGATAGTGGCGAGGCCACTACAAGTTGCGAAAAGACTAGGCGCCGACGACGAAGGCGAAGACCAAGCCCAAAATTGCAAGTGCTTCAGCAAGTGCGAAGCCAAGCATTGCGATTGGCTGCAGGATGCGCTGTGCTTCTGGCTGACGTGCAACACCATTGATGTAAGCAGCGAAGATCATGCCAACGCCGATAGCCGAACCAATTGCAGCCAGGCCGTAGCCGATCATATTCAGGGAGCCATGCAACATGTGATTATGTTCCTTTCAAGATACCGGGCTTTTGCCGGTAGGTTGTGAGGTATTCCTTGAGCGATTCAAGGAAGATCTTTAGTGGGTGGAAGAAGTGTTGGCCTTAGTGGGCGTCGGCTTCAATTGCACCCTGGAGGTAGATCGCGGTCAGCAGGGTGAAAACAAAGGCCTGCAGGACCATGATCAGAAGTTCCAGGAAGTACATTGCGACCGATCCGAGGATGACCAAGACGCCAAGACCATTCATAGCCAAGGAATCCTGAACAACAATCAGGTGACGAGCGCCGGCAGCAGCCAGCATCACGATGATGTGACCGGACAGCATCGTTGCCATCAAACGCAATGAGTGCGTCATCGGGCGGACGATGAAGTTAGAGATGATTTCCAAAGGAATCATCAGTGGCATGATCCAGCCCGGAACACCGGACGGAACAACTGCCAATTTGAAGTAGCGAATACCATGGTTTTTCAAACCTACGGCAATCCAGGTGCCGTAGATGATGATGGCCATCGCATATGCAGAACCAGCGTGTGAGAACGATGGAATCTGCAGGAATGGGATTGCTCCGAAGAGGTTATTCAGCAGGACGAAGAAGAAGGTCGCGAACAGCAGAGGAATCCAAGGACGGAAGTTCTTCTCACCAATGATGTCGCGGCCAATTCCGTTACGCACGAAAGCGTAGCCGGACTCGGCGAGGTACTGCGTCTTGCTTGGAACCAGCTTCGGGTTCTTGATGGCCGCGGTGAAGAACCAAGTAATGAGCACGATCGAAAGCACGATCATGAACATCTGCTTGCCGAAACCGGTTCCGTACTCAGCGAACCACGGGAAAATGTCCGGGAGGTGAGTATCGGATACGGATGGCGGAATAAATCCGCCTTCTTCTGAGGCCATTGGGAGCGCAAACGCGAACAACGCGCTGTCCTCTCTGCAGTAACGGTCACGGGCAAAAGGCGGTGACTGGCGGTAACTGCCTCTCACCGTGTGAAGAAAAAATCAAACGGGTTACATCGGAGTTTTTGCGAAACGCATCGACGCTGATGAAGTGCCATCCTCAGGTTGCCCCAAGGATGCCAGTCATAGACGGCCGATCACCGTTAAGCAACCCACCAAAAATGACCCGTAGTAAGCTTATCAAACTCACAGCTCGCCCCAGACCTAAAGACTGGTGGCACTATGTCTATGCTTCGTTGTAGATGGCAAGACGTGTCTTCATAAAGGCACGAATCTCACCGGTCTGCCAGGCAACGAGGCTGACTGCAGCTGCAAGCACGAATCCCTGTCGATTGACCCAGTCAGGCAATCCCAGGTTCAACAGCAAGAAGGCAATACCAAATACCTTGATAACGAAAGTTCCCAGAAACGCGGGCATGGCCCACGCGCTGCGGAATCGTCCGGCGGCCTCAGCAATCAAAATGCTGACGGCGAAAAAGCCGATCACTAAGCCGGAAGCTAAAGCCCCGGACAGTGCATATCGCAAATCTGCAAACAACCACGAAATCAGGAAAAATGCGGCCGCTGCGATCAACGAGTACAGCATGGAGATACCAAGAATTGGTAGCCAGATGGATTTCGGAGCGGCAGAGACGACAACGCGAGCCGAATGTGAATTCATGGCCGCACTCTCCCTCTAGTTCGCTGTCAAAGATCTATCTGCAACCGAATAATGCTGATGAAACTCATTACCCCCGCGCAGTATAAAACTACTTGGGAGATGATCCGTAATGAATTCTACACGAGATAGAAACTGATTGCTTGGGAATTACTTGTCAAGCCTTCTTCGCAGATTCACAAAACGAACCGAGACCAACGGCCACCAGGTCAGCAAAGCGGCGCCAATGACCAGAATTACAATGATTGGGATCAACACCGCAAGCGGGATGAACGCGATCAAAACCACCGTGGCAGCAACCAAAGCGGCCCAAACATAGAGCAACACCACACTTTTGCGCACTGAGTGGCCTTGGGAGAGCATCCGGTGGTGAATGTGCTTGGAGTCAGGTGAGAACGGTGAGCGCTTGTTGAGTAGCCGGCGCACCACCGACAGGCTCAGATCGAGCACCGGCAAGAAGACGATCACCATCGGCAAGACCATCGGCATATAGGCCGGCACGTTGCGGAAGCGGTGCGCGTCCAGCCCCTGCACGTCTCCGGTGACGGCAATTGCAGAGACCGAGAGAATCAGCCCGATGGTGAGCACCCCGGTCTCCCCCATGAAGATATTCGCGGGGTTAAAATTATGTGGCAAGAATCCCAAACAAGCGCCGAGTAACAATGCGCAAAGAAGCGCGCCGACATTGGCGTAGTCATCGGCGCTTACATGGGTAGCCAGGATGTAGGAGTAGATAAAGAAGGTGGCAGCGCCGATGGCTGCGAGCCCGGCGGCGAGTCCGTCGAGCCCGTCGGAGAAGTTGATCGCGTTCATTGTCAGCACGACCAGAAAGACCGTGAGGGCGCCTTGCACCCACGGTTCTTCGATTCGCCAGGTACCTACCGGCAAGGATCGGATCACTAGCCCATGCGCGGCGATCACGATGCCGATCACCACCTGGCCGGCGGCCTTATAGTACCAGCGCAGATCTCCGACATCGTCCCAGAGGCCGAGCACGGCGATCAGGATCAGCGCGATCCCGACTCCACGCAGCGGGTCCGAGTTCTCAAAGACCCCGGAGAAGAAACTCAGTTGGCTGGCCAGCCAGAGTCCCGCGCCGAAGGCGATCATGATGCCCAGGCCACCAAATTTGACGATCGGTGCCTGGTGTTGGTCGCGTTCGCGCACCAGTTGTCCGCGGATAAAGCGTTCTCCCACCGAACGAATCATCGGGGTGAGCAAAAATGCGGTCGCGAAGCTAAACGCGATCAGTACGACGTAGCTTCTCATGCGTCCTGATTCGGCGTGTCAGGCTTCGCGGGGAGAATATTGGGCACTACCACACGCAGCTCGTCGATGTTGATCGCTCCCGCGCGCACCACCACCAGGGTGTCCCCGGTGGCATCGACGATGGTCGAGGGCAAGGTGCTTTCCGCCTCGTCGGTGGCACGCGAGCCGCCGTCGAGGTACACCTCAACGCTGTCACCCAACTGGGCGATGGCCTCTTCTACGGTGGTGGCAGCCGGCTGACCGGTGCGGTTTGCCGAGGAGACCGCCAGCGGTCCGGTGGCGCGCAAAAGTTCTAGCGCGGTTTCATCGTTGGGTACACGCAGCGCGACGGTGCCGCGGGTCTCCCCCAGATCCCAGGTCAGCGAGGGCTGAGCGGGCAGGATCAGGGTCAGCGCACCGGGCCAGAAAGCGTCGGCAAGTTTGCGCGCGTCATCGGGGATGTCGCGGGCCAACCCATCCATGGTGGCGACCTGTGCGATCAGCACCGGAGGTGGCATATTTCGTGAGCGCCCCTTGGCCGCCATCAGCATCGCTACCCCCTGAGGGCTGAACGCGTCGGCGCCGATCCCGTACACGGTATCGGTGGGCAGCACGATGCAACGCTTCTCACCTAAGGTGGCTTTTGCTGCGGCGATCGCTGCCTCGCGCTGCGCTTCGGTGCTAACCAAGTATGTTGTGCTCACGGGTTTATTCTTTCATGCGTTGAACGGTTATTAGGTCAGCGGGGCCAGCGCGCTGGTGGCTCGCGGACGACCACTGAGGTCAAGGTGTCCGGTAACCTGTGTGAATCCGAGTTCGATCAGCATGGCCGCGGCGCTTGCGGCTTGCACCTCGGCGTGTTCCATCACGTAGAGTCCCCCGCCGCGCAGCAGGCGTTTGGCTTCCGCGGAAACTAAGCGCGGGATCTGCAGCCCGTCCTCGCCCAAACCGTAGAGCGCCATCTGCGGGTCATGCTCGCGCACTTCTTGTTCGCGTGGCACCGCATGAGGCGGAATGTAGGGCGGGTTGGAGATCACCAGGTCGATGCTGCCGTGCAGCTGCGGCGGTAGCGCCGAGGCGTCCTGATGAAGCACGGTGACCCCATAGGGCTCACAATTTGCGCGGGTGTAGCTAATGGCCTCGTCGGATAGTTCCACCGCCCACACCTGTGCTGATCTAAGTTCCGTGGCCAACGCCGCGGCGATCGCCCCGGAGCCCGAACACAAATCTACACAGCGTGAACCTTGTACATCGCCGAGGAAGTCCAGTCCGACCTGCACCACGGTTTCGGTTTCCGGACGCGGAGAGAAGACCCCGGGGCCAACTTTCAGCGTCAGGTAGCGAAAATACGCTTCACCGGTCAGGTGTTGCAACGGAATACGCTGCGCACGCCGATTCACAAGGTCCAGATATTGTGCGTACTGCCCCTCGGTGAGGCTCTCCCCGCGCAGTTCGCGCAGTTTGAGCTCCGCACGGCTATCGCCGGTCACAAAACTCAGTAACAGGTCCGCATCAACACCCGGCGAGGGAACCGCCGCTTCGCTAAGTTGCGCGGCGGCGGTGCGCCGGGCGGTATTCAGTTGCTCCACAAGAATCCGCTGGCGCTTACTGCTCGCCCAGCGCTGCCAGGCGCTCTTCTTCATCCATCTGGATGCAGGATTCGATCACCGGCGCCAATTCGCCGTCCATCACCGCGTCAAGGTTGTACGCCTTGTACCCGGTGCGGTGATCGGCGATGCGGTTTTCCGGGTAGTTGTAGGTGCGGATGCGCTCGGAACGGTCCATGGTGCGGATCTGGCTGGCACGCACGGCCGAGTTCTCTTCGTCGATGATGGCCTGCTGGTGGGCCAGCAAACGCGAACGAAGCACACGCATCGCGGCTTCACGGTTCTGGATCTGCGACTTTTCGTTCTGCATGGCCACCACGATGCCGGTAGGCAAGTGGGTTAGGCGCACCGCGGAGTCGGTGGTGTTCACGGACTGCCCGCCGGGGCCCGAGGAACGGTACACGTCGACCTTCAGATCGTTCGCGTGGATGTCGACCTCTTCGGGCTCGTCCACCTCGGGCAGCACCAGCACGCCGGCGGCCGAGGTGTGGATGCGGCCCTGGGACTCGGTCTGCGGCACGCGCTGCACGCGGTGCACGCCGCCCTCGAACTTCAGCTGCGCGTAGACGCCTTCGGCCGGATCATTCGACTTGCCCTTGATCGCCACCTGGGCGTCCTTGTAGCCGCCCAGATCGGACTCGTTGAAGGAGATCATCTCCACCTTCCAGCCCTTGTGCTCGGCGAAACGGGTGTACATGCGCAGCAGGTCTGCGGCGAACAGCGCCGCCTCGTCGCCGCCTTCGCCACCCTTGACCTCTAGAATCACGTCGCGTGCGTCGTTGGGGTCGCGTGGGATCAGCAGCCGGCGAAGCTTTTCTTCCAGCTCCGGCAAGGTGACCTGCAGGCTCGCGACTTCCTCGGCGAAATCCGGGTCCTCGTCGGCCATTTCCTGGGCGGTTTCCAGATCTTCGGTCGCCGACTTCCAGCGGTTATATGCGTCGACGATACCGTTGAGCTGCGCCGAGCGCCGGCCGAGCTTGCGGGCCTTAGCCTGGTCGGCGTAAACCGCTGGGTCTGAGAGCTCCGCCTGAATCGCGGCGTGCTCCTGAAGTAGCGTCTTGACGGATTCAAACATAATCGCTGTTCTTCCTGTTCTGCGGTGCCCGGCTCACGGATCGTGTGTCGCGGACTCTAAGTCAAAGTCTAAGTGGTGTGACGCGCCGATGGCGTCCAGGCGGTCGGCGTGAATGCCAACTGCCTGAACGCCATGGCGGTCAGCGGTGCTAATCCTTGGTGGGGGTGGTCTTGTTGACCAACATCAAGAATTCAGCGTTCGATCCGGTCTCGCGGATCTTTCCGGTGAGTACTTCCAGTGCCTGCTGTGGTTCGATGCCCGAGAGCATCCGGCGCAGACGCCACATGATGCGCACCTCTTCGGCGCTCATCAGCTGCTCTTCACGGCGGGTGCTCGACTCGTTGACGTCGACCGCTGGGAAGATGCGCTTGTCGGCGAGCTTACGCGAGAGGCGCAGCTCCATGTTGCCGGTGCCCTTGAACTCCTCGAAGATGACCTCGTCCATCTTGGACCCGGTCTCCACCAGTGCGGTAGCCAAGATGGTCAGCGAGCCACCGTTTTCGATATTACGTGCGGCACCGAAGAAACGCTTCGGTGGGTACAGCGCGGCCGAATCCACACCACCGGACAGGATACGTCCGGAGGCAGGGGCTGCCAGGTTGTAGGCACGGCCCAGGCGGGTCATCGAGTCCAGCAGGACCACGACGTCCATGCCCATTTCCACCAGGCGCTTGGCACGCTCGATGGCGAGCTCCGCGACGGTGGTGTGGTCATCGGCCGGACGGTCGAAGGTGGAGGCAATAACCTCACCCTTGACGGTGCGCTGCATGTCGGTGACTTCCTCGGGACGTTCGTCCACGAGCACCATCATCAGGTGCACCTCTGGGTTGTTGACGGTGATCGCGTTCGCGATAGCCTGCAAGATCATCGTCTTACCGGCCTTTGGAGGCGACACGATCAGACCACGCTGGCCCTTACCGATCGGAGCCACCAGGTCGATCACACGAGGACCGACCAGCTTCGGATCGGTTTCCAGGCGCAGGCGCTCGGTCGGGTACAGCGGAACGAGCTTGTTGAACTCGACGCGTTCCATATTGTCTTCAGGCTTTTTGCCGTTCACCGAGGTCAACTGCACCAGCGCGTTGAACTTCTGGCGTGGGTTCGGGGTCTCGCCATCACGCGGAGCACGCACGGCGCCGACGATCGCATCGCCCTTGCGCAGGTTGTACTTCTTCACCTGGCCCAGGGTCACGTAGATGTCGTTGGTACCTGGCAGGTAGCCGGAGGTGCGGACGAACGCGTAGTTCTCCAGCACGTCCAGGATGCCTGCCACCGGCAGCAAGACATCGTCTTCGCTCAGCTGTGGCTCGTCCAGGTCATCGCGGCGGTTGCGGCGGTTGCGGTTGTTCCGGTCATTACGATCGTTGCGATCATTACGATCGTTGCGATCGTTACGGTCCCCGCGATCATTACGGTCGTTGCGGTTGCGTTCGCGACGGTTGCGGTTACGCTCGGTGCGCTCTGCATTACGGTCGTTGCGATCGTTGGAGCGGTCCTCGGAATCCTGGCCGCCCTGCTCATCGTTACGATCGTTGGTACGCTCGTTGCGGTCATTACGATCGTTGTTTCGCTCGTTGCGCTCATTACGATCGTTGTTTCGCTCACGACGCTCGTTGGAGCGCTCACGGCGATCGTTGCGATCGTTGGAGCGGTCCTCGGAATCCTGGCCGCCCTGCTCATCGTTACGCTCAGCATTACGGTCGTTATTACGATCGTTGTTGCGGTCGTTGTTACGCTCACGACGCTCGTTGGAACGCTCACGGCGATCGTTGCGATCATTGCGATCGTTGGAACGATCCTCGGAATCCTGGCCGCCCTGCTCGTCGTTACGCTCAGCACTACGATCAGCATTGCGATCGTTGTTGCGGTCGTTATTACGTTCACGACGGTTCGAGTTGCGATCGCGACGGTTGCCACGTTCGCGACGCTCATCGCGTGCCTCACCGGACTGCTCGGTCTCGGCAGCACCGTTCGAAGTAGCCTGCTCAGCTGGTGCTTGCGCCTCAGAGCCGGTGTTTTCGCTGGTTTCTGGCTGCTCAACCTTGGCGCGTGAATTACGACGCTGACGGGTAGCGCGAACCGGCTCTGCGTCAGCCTGTGGCGCTTGCTCGGTCTGCGGTGCCTGTGACGCCTGGGCAGCTTCGGTGTTTTCGGCCGATGCCGGAGCGTTGATCTTGCCCGAATCGGTCACGCGGCGCGAGGTGCGACGAGCGCGCACAGGCTTTTCGGCCTGCTGCGCGGCTGGGGCTGGGGCTTCGGTCACGGCAACGTTTTCGGTTGCTGCTGGCGCTTCGGCTGCCTTCGGTGCCCGACGACCGCGGGTGGCCTTGGCCGGTGCCTTGGTCTCGGACTTCGCCGGAGCCTGTGCGGTTTCGGTCTGCTGGGTGGCAGGTGCCGAAGCGGTTTTAGCCGATTCCTTAGCTGCGTCCTTCGCGGCAATGGAGCCGCCACGCTGATGATCGCCAATGGACTTCACCAGGTCGGCTTTGCGCATGCGCGAGCCGCCGGTGATGCCGAGCTGGGAGGCCAGCTGCTGGAGCTGGGTCATCTTCAAAGAGGCCAGGCCGGCGCTCTTGGTTTCGGAAGTCTTGGTGTCCACGCCTTCGTTGAGGCTTGTGGTTTCGGTCACGAAAGTTCCTTCTGACTCGTAGGATGGGCTGGTTCAAACAGACCCACTGTGCCGTTTATATGAGGTGCCACCGCCGGTAAACAGTGGTTGTGACACCGTCCAAGCCGCTCACGGCACATAGAATGCCTGAGGCGAACGCTGGACTTAATGGGTAGATACCTCCGGGCACAAGCGTGCACAAAAAAGGGGTATCAAGGGTGCTGTGAACTGCAGAAAAGATCCGGAAGGGCTGGACGAAGAGAATTGCGGAACCCGCGTTTCCTCCGGTCAACACTGGCCAAGTGGATTCGCTACAGCGCAGTGCGCTTAGCAATCCGGTCTGCCTTGAGTGTTACAGCACTTCTACTGTAACACCGTTCGATGCCAACGCAGGCACTTTGATATCCCATTGCACCGAAGAATCTGTGGCGAAGGACTCGATGACCGCGCGTGCGGCCTGCACGCCGGCCTCGTCGGCGACCAAGGTCAGCACCGTCGGCCCGGCACCAGAAATCACCGCGGCCAAGGAATTTTCGCGCAAAGCCGCGAGCAACGCCGCGCTTTGCGGCATCGCCACCGCCCGGTAATCCTGGTGCAGGTAGTCACGGGTACCGGCCAAAAGCACGGCCGGGTCGTTACTCAGCGCGTGAATCAGCAAGGCGGCGCTGGCGGAGTTTGCGGCGGCCCTTGCATGTTCGATCTGGGCGGGCAACACCCCGCGCGCGGCCTCGGTAGACAATCCGTTAGATGGCACCGCGAGCACCGCGCGCACCGCAGGGTGCAGCGGAACCTGCACGGAGCTAAAGCTTCCATCGGCGTTGGTCGTGGAAATGCTCAATCCCCCGAACACCGCCGGCGCCACATTATCCGGGTGTCCTTCCCAGGCGGCGGCAGCTTGGAAAATCGCGTCAATCCCACCTTGGGCTGACGCCGGTAGCAGCGCGTCGGCGGCGGCAAAGGCGGCGACGATGGCCGCGGCGGAGGATCCCATACCGCGGGCGTGAGCGATGTTGTTCTCCGCGTGCAGTTCGATGCCCACCGGCGCAAAACCGCGCGCCTTCCAGTAATTATGGATCTGTGCGATGATCAGGTGCGACTCATCGGTTGGGAGGGTGTCCGCGCCCTCGCCGAGCAGCGTGACGCGGCTGTGCTGCGCGGTGCGGATGGTAAGCCGGTCGCGGTATTCCAGGGCCAGACCTAGCGAGTCAAAACCCGGTCCGAGGTTTGCGCTGGTGGCCGGTGGGGCCACGATGATCTGCTGGCCCAGGGCGATCTGCTGCGTCATGATTCCTTCGAGGTTCGCGCGCTAGCGCTTGGGAGAAAATGCCGGTGGTCGTACTCGGCCCGCCGCGCCCTTTTTAAGGACCCGGCGGGCCGGAACTTCATGGTTAGGACAGGCCCAATGCGGTGGCAACTTCCACCACGTCGAAGCCGACCTTGGTGGGTTCTACGGTGCTGCCGTCGGGATTCTGCAGGGCCCAGTTCGGGTCCTTCAGGCCGTGGCCGGTGACCGTGATGACGATCTTCTTGCCGGTCGGTACGTTGCCGGCGGCCTGGTGCTTGATCAGACCTGCCACCCCGGCGGCGGAACCAGGTTCCACAAACACGCCTTCACGCGCCGAGAGCCAGCGGTGTGCGGCAAGGATCTCTTCGTCGGTGACCGAGTCGATCAGTCCGCCGGATTCATCACGCGCCGCCTCTGCCTGTTCCCAGGAAGCCGGGTTGCCGATGCGAATGGCGGTAGCGATGGTGTCCGGCTCGGTGACCGGGTGACCTAGCACGATCGGGGCGGCCCCGGCAGCCTGGAAGCCCCACATGATCGGGGTCTTGCTGGACACCGCGTCGAGCACCTGCCCGGCCTGGTTGGTGTAGGGAGCGGCGTACTCCTTGTAGCCCTTCCAGTAGGCGGTGATATTGCCGGCGTTACCCACCGGAAGCACGTGGTAATCCGGCGCGTCACCCAAAAAGTCGACCACCTCAAAGGCGCCGGTCTTCTGGCCTTCGATGCGCGCCGGGTTCACCGAGTTCACCAGGAACACCGGGTAGCTTTCGCTGAGCTTGCGCGCGACGTCCAGGCAGTTATCAAAGTTGCCGTCGATCTGGATGATGTCCGCACCGTGGGCGATCGCCTGGGACATTTTTCCCATGGAGATTTTGCCCTCCGGGACCAGCACCGCACATTTGAGCCCGGCCTGGGTGGCGTAGGCGGCGGCGGAGGCCGAGGTGTTACCGGTGGAAGCGCAGACGACAGCCTTCGCGCCGGCGGCCACCGCGGCGGTCATCGCCATCGTCATCCCACGGTCCTTGAACGACCCGGTGGGGTTCATCCCCTCAACCTTGAGGTACACCTGGCAACCGGTGAGCTGCGAAAGCGCCGGGGCGAAGACTAACGGGGTGCCACCTTCGCCCAGCGTCACCACTTGGGTGTTCTCATCGACCGGCAGACGGTCGGCATATTCGCGGATGACTCCACGCCACTGATGAGCCATGTTAGTTTCCTTCAACTCGCATTACGGATAGAACGGTGTCCACCGCGTCCAGCGCCTTGAGCGCGGCGACGGTGGAGGCCAGAGCAGCTTCGGTGCCCCGGTGGGTGAGGATGCGCAGCGCGGCCGGACCGTCGCCGAGCGCAGCCTGCTGGTTCATGGATTCGATCGATACCCCATGTTCGCCAAAGATCGCAGCGATCCGGGCGAGCACCCCGGGCTCGTCAAAAACGGTCAAACCGATCCAGTAGCGGGTGCTGATCGCGGAGAAATCGATCAACTGCGCCGCGCTATCAGCCGAACCATGAGGCAGCGGGGCCCCGGCAGAGAGCTGACGGGCCACCGCAACAACATCGCCCATAACCGCGCTGGCGGTCGGGTTTCCCCCGGCGCCGGCGCCATAGAACATCAGGTCGCCAGCATTTTCTGCCTCCACAAACACCGCGTTGAACGCGCCGCGTACGGAGGCCAGCGGGTGATCCCTTTTGATCAGCGACGGGTACACGCGCACGGAAATGCCCGCCTCAAGCTTTTCCGCGATCGCCAGAAGTTTGATCACATATCCGGCGGCGGCGGCAGCAGTAACGTCGGCGGCCGACACCTCGGTGATGCCTTCGGTGTGCACCTGATCCGAGGAGACGGTGGTGTGGAAGGCCAGCGAGGCGAGGATTGCTGCCTTCGCGGCGGCGTCGAGCCCGCCCACGTCGGCGGTGGGATCGGCCTCGGCATAACCCAGCGCCTGAGCTTCGGCGAGCACGTCGTCAAAGGCCGCACCGGTGGAATCCATCGCGTCGAGGATGAAGTTTGTGGTGCCGTTGACGATGCCCATGACCTTGTTAATGTGGTCTCCGGCCAGCGAATCGGCGATCGGACGCAGGATCGGAATTGCGCCGGCCACCGCTGCCTCGTAGCGTAGCTGCGCGCCGGTGGACGCGGCCACGGCGTTGAGCGCGGCACCGCGGGCGGCGATCAACGCCTTATTACCGGTGATCACGCTCGCCCCGCGGGCCAGCGCACGTTCGATATACGCCCCGGCCGGTTCCATCCCGCCGAGCAGTTCGATGACCACGTCGGCGGAATCGATCAGCGCCTCGGCGTCGAGCGTGAAGAGCTTCGCGTCGAGCTGCACATCACGCTTGGCTTCCAGGTTGCGCACGGCAATCCCGGTCAATTCCAAGCTGGCGCCGCTGCGGGCCGCCAGCGCGCCACCGTCCTCGATCAGGATTCGTGCCACCTGGGCACCCACCGTGCCGCAACCTAGTAGTGCGACCTTCAGGCTTTTTTCACCGCTCACTTAAACTCCCATGTCACGGGCCAACAAATCGGATTCAGTTTCCCTGCGCACGATCAAACGGGCTGCGCCGTCGGCCACCGCAACTACCGCCGGACGGGTCAGATAGTTGTAGTTGCTAGACAGCGCCCAGCAATAGGCTCCGGTGCCCGGAACCGCCAGCAAATCTTGGGCGGCTACGTCGTCGGGCAGGTAAACGTCTTTCACGACTATGTCACCTGACTCGCAGTGTTTCCCAACTACGCGAGAAATAATCGCGTCGTTTTGCGTCATACGGTTGGCCAGCACCGCGGAATAATCCGCGTCGTAGAGCACCGGGCGGGCGTTGTCGCTCATCCCGCCGTCCACCGACACATAGCGCCGCGGGCTTGTGGACCCGGAACCATCCTCGACGTTGACGTCCTTGCGCACGCCCACCTCGTACAGGGTGAAGGTCGAGGGGCCTGCGATCGCACGTCCCGGTTCGATCGAGATGCGCGGGCAATCCAGCGCGAGTTCCTGACAGGTTTGCGCGACCACCTCGGCCATCTGCCCGGCAAGGATCGTCGGGGTGGAGGGGGTGTCCGCCTCGGTGTAGGCGATGCCATAACCGCCGCCTAAGTCCAGCTCGGGCAGGCTCACCGAATGGATTTCACGCACCTGGGCCACAATGCCCAGCATCGTGCGGGCGACGATCGCAAAACCGTCGGACTCAAAAATTTGTGAGCCAATATGCGCGTGCAAACCGAGCAGGCTGATGGCAGGGGCTTCGATGGCGCGGGCGATCGCCTGCATGGCCGGCGAGGTACCGGTGGCGCCGGGCTGGATGGAGAGCCCGAACTTCTGGTCCTCGTGCGCGGTGGCGATCGCCTCATGGGTGGAGGCGTGCACCCCGGGGGTCAGCCGCAGCATCACCGGTGCGCTCACCCCAAGTTCGGTGGCGATCAGAATCACGCGTTCTAATTCATCGAGCGAGTCGATCACGATGCGCCCCACACCCATGTTCAGCGCCCGGGTGATTTCAGCGACCGACTTGTTGTTGCCGTGCAGCGAGAGCTTGGCCCCCGGCACCCCGGCGGCCGCGGCCACGGCAAGTTCGCCACCCGAACAGGTGTCCAGGCGCAAGCCCTGGTTGATCACGGTGCGGGCCACGGAGGTGCACAAAAACGCCTTGCCGGCGTAGTACACGTCGACGCCCCCGCACAGCTGCTTAAACGCTGCGTCGAACGCGGTCTTAAAACCCCGGGCGCGCGCGGCGAAGTCATCCTCGTCCATGACAAACAGCGGCGTCCCAAATTCCTTGGCGAGGGCGCTCACGCCCAGCCCCTGCACCGAAAGCTCACCGGCGGGATCCCGGGAAACCCCGGCGGCCCACTGGATCTCGCGCAGGGCGTTGACGTCGGTCGGGAAAGAGAGCCAGGCCGGAGCCAGCGGTGAAGCGGTCATAAAATTACATCCTCTCGGGCGCGGAGACGCCCAGCAGTGACAGTCCGTTGGCCAAAACCTGGGTGGTCGCGTCGTTGAGCCACAACCGGGTGTGGTGTACTTCTTGCACCGGCTCGTCCCCCAGCGGGGTGACGCGGGTGGCGGCATACCAGGAGTGGTACGCGCCGGCGACCTGTTCGAGGTAGCGGGCGATGCGGTGTGGTTCGCGTGATTGCGCGGCGCCGGCAACCACCGAAGGGAACTGGCCGAGCACCGCCAACAATTCGTTTTCGCTCGGATCGGTGAGCAGCGAGGCGTCGAAGGATGCGCGGGTCACACCCTTGGCCTGCGCGTTGGCCGAGGCGCCGAAGGAGCGTGCGTGAGCGTACTGCACGTAGAAGACCGGGTTGTCGTTGGTGTTCTTCTTCAGCTGTTCCGGGTCCAGTGCGATCGGCGAATCGGCCGGGTAGCGCGCCAGCGAATAACGCAACGCGTCGGCACCGATCCAGTTGATCAGATCGCGCAGCTCGATGATGTTGCCGGCACGCTTGGACAGCTTTGCACCATTAACGCTGATCAATTGTCCGATCAGCACCTCGATATTTTTGTCCTTGTCATCCCCCGCACAGGCGGCGATGGCCTTGAGCCGGTTCACATACCCGTGGTGATCGGCACCCAGCAGGTAGATTTTTTCGCTGAAGCCACGATCCTTTTTGGACAGGTAGTACGCGGCGTCGGCGGCGAAGTAGGTTGGTTCGCCATTCGCGCGGATCAGCACGCGGTCCTTGTCATCGCCGAAGTCGGTGGTGCGCAGCCAGACCGCGCCCTCCAGATCGAAGATGTGGCCCTGTGCGCGCAAGCGTGCCACCGCGTCGGCCACCGCCCCGCCATCGTGCAAGGCACTTTCGGAGAAGAAGACGTCGAAGTTCACGCCGAAGTCTGCCAGCGTGGACTTAATATCTGCCAGCTGCGCGGTGTAAGCAAGTTCGCGCAGTGTTGGCAGCGCGGTTTTCTCGTCCTGCTCGGCAAGCTGTGGAGCTTCGCGCAGCACAATGTCCGCCAGCTCCTTGATGTACTCGCCCGGGTATCCACCGTCGGGAACCGGCAGGCCGTGCATGCGGTTGTAGACCGAACGCGCGAACACGTTCATCTGGTTGCCGGCGTCGTTGATGTAGTACTCGCTGGTGACCTGTGCGCCAGAAGCGCGAAGTACGCGGGCGATCGCATCGCCCAGCGCGGCCCAGCGGGTGTGGCCGATGTGCAGCGGTCCGGTGGGGTTCGCGGAGACAAATTCCATGTTCACCACGTGACCGGTCAGCGCCTGGTTGTGGCCGAAGTTCTCCCCCGCCTCCACGATGGTGCGCGCCAGCTCGCCGGCCGCGGCGGTATCAAGGGTGATGTTCAGGAAGCCAGGCCCGGCGATCTCTACGCCGCCGATGCCTTCAACCTCGGAAAGTCGTCGCACCAGCATGGCCGCGAAGTCGCGCGGCGCCATGGACGCCTTCTTGCCCAGTTGCAGCGCGATGTTCGTGGACCAGTCGCCGTGCTCACGGCTTTTGGGTCGCTCGACGCGTACGGTGTCGGGTACTTCGACGGCGATTTCGCCGGCGGCTACGGCCTGCGAAAGGCATGCGGATATGGCAGCGGAGAGTTCTTCAGGAGTCACCGTACAAGAATAGCGGTTTTTCGTGCGCTTCTTAGGCATTCATGACATAACCGCTTGTGATGCTGTAGGCATTTGACCGCCGCGTGCGGCCCGGATGGATTGCGCAGATGCCGCGGTCACCTGATAGTATTTTTCCTGTTGCTTAGCAACACGCCTCTGTAGCTCAGTGGATAGAGCGTCTGCCTCCGGAGCAGAAGGCCGAAGGTTCGATTCCTTTCAGGGGCACCAGCAAAAAGGTTCCGCGTCGCTGCGGGGCCTTTTTCTTTACCCTTTTCCAGCGCCCGATCTTACCGCGCTGCCGCCAGATCTCACCGCGCTGCACCCGGTTGCACCCGGCTGGGCTAGGCGCTGAGCCGTGCGTGGCGTTGTAACCGACGCATTCCCGCAGCATCCGCCGCCCCGCTTGGTTGCACCGCGGTTTCCAGCACCGCGCGCACCGCCTGTTCATCGATCCCCACACCGATGGCCACCAGCCCCGGTTGGTTGCTGGCCCGATCGCTGGCCCGATGGCTGGCCACATGGATCTGCCGGCCGGTGAGATTCACCGCCCACCACTTTGCGCCACGCGCGGTAGCCACCGGCACAATTCCCTTCAACCGGTACACCCCGGACGGCGGGCGTTCAAGCAGATCGACCAGCGCGCTCGCGGAAATCGGCTCCGGCGCGTCCACCGTCACCGCCGCCGCATGCTGGTGGGTGTGCGATCCATGTTCGGCGCGCAGCAGTGCGCCCAGCGGTAGCTGATCCTCGGGATCTTCTGCCAGGGCCACATCGAAGACCAGATCCGGGTCGATCGCCCCACGCCGGGCCCGTATCAATGGCAGCTGCCCGTTACGTAGCGCGATCCGCGCCGCGATGCGCGCCAGCTGAGCCTCGTGGTCTTGCTCGCTGCCCTCGAGCAGGTCGATCTTGTTCAGCACCACCAGCGAGGCGGCTTCAAAACGTGCAGGTGGTTGATCGTGGGTATCCACCGTGTCAAAGTAGTTCGCCGCGTCCACCACCTCGATCAGCCCGCCGGGGCGCACATTTTTTGCCTGACTGAAACGAATCAGCCGGGCGAGCGCCAAGGGTTCGGCCACCCCGCTGGCCTCGATGATGATCGCATCCAGTCGCAGCCGAGGGGCCGCAAGCGTGGCCAACGCCTGGTCTAATCCCCCGGAGTCATCCAGACAGCACACGCAGCCGCCGGCGATCGACTCGGCGGCATCCACCTGCCCGGTGATCAGTCCCGCGTCGACGTTGATCACCCCAAAGTCGTTGACCACTACGCCGATCCGGGCGCCGGGAGTGCGCAGCAAATGGTTGAGCAGCGTGGTTTTTCCGGCGCCTAAATACCCGGTTAACCCGATGACCGGAATCTGTGTGCGTGCCATCTACCCTCGCCTGTCTGCCCTTGCTTGATCTGCCCGGCCTGCCGTGCTTGTTCTGGCCCAGCGGTTTCGACTTCCACAGTAGTACGGCGCGGCGCCTTCAACCCAAAGATCGGCAGGTCAACGCAGCAAGCCGCCGGTGAATCCCGTCAAACGAAGGGAACACCGGCGGCTAGCACTACTGCACGGGCAAAACTACCCAAGCGACCTTACTGAAGCATCGTGCGATCATCGAGCTGCGCGCCCTTGATCTTCTCGAACTCGCCGAGCAGCCCCTTGACCGTCATCGCGGACTTCGCCTCCTGGTCCAGATCCAGAATGATCTGCCCATCGTGCATCATGATCAACCTGGTGCCCAGCGCGAGCGCCTGCTCCATATTGTGGGTGACCATCAGCGTGGTGAGCCGGTGGCGTTGCACGATCTCGTTGGTCAGCCGGGAAACCAGCGCCGCACGCTGCGGATCAAGCGCCGCGGTGTGCTCGTCAAGCAGCAGGATCTTCGGCTTCGAGAAGGTGGCCATCAGCAGGCTCAGCGCCTGACGCTGACCACCGGAGAGCAGCCCCACCTTGGTTTTCAGCCGGTTTTCCAGCCCGAGCTCCAAGGACTTGAGCTCTTCGACGAACAGCTCCCGACGCTTGGCGCTCACTCCCATGCTCAGTCCACGGAATCGGCCGCGGGCGTGAGCCAGCGCCATATTCTCTTCGATGCTCATCGTCGGCGCGGTGCCGGCCATCGGATCCTGGAAGACCCGGCCGATGTACTTCGCACGGCGGTAATCGGCCATCCGGGTGACGTTTTTACCGTCGACGGTGACCGAACCGGTGTCCGGGTACAGCTTGCCAGCGACCATGTTCAGCACCGTGGATTTACCGGCGCCGTTGGAGCCGATGACGGTGACAAATTCGCCGGAGCCCAGCGAGAGGTTGATATCGCGGAGCGCCTTGCGCTCGTTGACCGTTCCGGGGAAGAAGGTCCGTGACAGGTTCTTAATTTCAAGCATTGCTGCGCACCTCTTCGGTGATCGGTTCGGCGTCCGAGTCCTTGCGTTTGAAGTTTTTCATAATTTTCTGGAAGCCCTTCCACTTGGGAAGCAGCAGCGCAACGACCACCAGCACCGCAGAAATCAGCTTCATGTCGTTGACCTCCAGGCCGGCGACCAGCGCAAACTGGATGACCAGGCGATAGATGACCGCACCGAAGACGACGGCCACCGCGGCCAGCCAAATGTAACGCTGGGTGAAGATTGCCTGACCGACGATCACCGAGGCCAAACCAATGAGGATCACGCCGATACCCATGCCCACGTCGGCGAAGCCCTGGTACTGGGCGATCACCGCACCGGAAAGCGCCACAAAACCGTTAGACAATGCCAGGCCGAGGATCTTCTGGTTGTCGGTGGAGACACCGAAGGAGCGGATCATCTCGTGGTTATCGCCGGTGGCGCGCATGGCCATGCCCATCTCGGTGTGCAGGAACCAGACGATCGCGGCCACAAAGAGCAACGCGACGGCGAAGAGGATCAGCACCGAGCTGGCAGAGCCGAGAATTCCGGCCGCACGCAAGGGGCTGATCAGCGTGTCTTCGCCCAGCAACGGCGTATTTGCCTTGCCCATAATGCGCAGGTTGATCGAATAGAGCGCGATCATCGTCAAAATACCGGCGAGCAGGCCGTCGATCTTGCCCTTGGTGTGCAGCAGACCGGTGATCGCCCCGGCGACCATGCCGGCTAAGAAGGCCAACGCGGTGGCCAGCCACGGATTCATTCCGTTCACGATGCCTACCGCGGCGACCGCGGCACCGGTGGTGAAGCTGCCGTCGACGGTCAGGTCCGGGAAGTCCAGAATGCGGAACGTCAGATATACCCCGAGCGCCATCAACGCGTAAATCAGCCCGAGTTCAACCGCTGTGATCATTTGTGGATCCTTGAGTGGTAAGAAAGTTCATAGGTCACGAAGAAGGCGAGGCGTTAATTTCTCGCGCCTCGCCTCATTCGATGGTGGGTAGTGCTAAAGCCCTAGTAGGTTTCGATCGCCTGATCCTTGAGCTCCGCTGGGAATTCAAGGCCGATCTTCTTCGCTGCGGTCTCGTTCAGGTACAGGTCAACCTCGGTCAGCGTTTCTACCGGCATGCTGGCAGGCTTTGCTTCACCCTTGAGGATCTTGTCTGCCATCTTTGCGGTCTGCACGCCGAGCTTCTCGTAGTTGATGCCGAAGGTGGCGGTAGCGCCACGCTTGACCGAATCACCATCGGCGGCGATCACCGGGATCTTCTTGGTCTGTGCGGTCTGCAGCAGGCCTTCCAACGCGGAAACTACGGCGTTGTCGGTGGGCACGTAGAACGCGTCGACGTCTAGCGAGTTAGCCGCCTGCTGTACTTCCGAGGGAGCGGAGATTGCCGACTCTTCGATGGTTAGGCCCAGCTGCGCGGCCGCATCCTTGGCCCACTGGACCTGAACGGCGGAGTTCGCTTCGCCCGAGGAGTAGACGATGCCGACCTTCTTGGCGTCTGGGGAGATCTGCTTGAGCAGTTCGAGCTGTTCCTTCACCGGGTTCTTGTCCGAGGTGCCGGTGACATTTGCGCCCGGTGCCTCGTTGGAAGCTACCAGCTTCGCGTCCACTGGATCGGTGACGGCGGAGAAGAGTACCGGAATGCTGGTGATCGACTGCGCCGCAGCCTGAGCCGATGGGGTGGCGATCGCGAGAACCAGATCGATGTCCGAATCTGAGGCGAGCTTGCCGACGATCGAGGCGTTGGTGGCCTGATCGCCCTGGGCGTTGTTGTCGTCGTAGGAAATCTTGTCGCCGGTGTACCCAGCTTCTTCCATACCCTTTTTGAAGCCCTTGGTGACTGCGTCCAGTGACGGGTGCGAAACGTACTGGATGGTGCCGATCTTGACCGGACCCTCCGCAACGGCGCCGTTGCCTGCGGCTTCCTCCCCGGTACTGCCGCCACAAGCGGTCAGTGCCAGCGCGCCGGAGGCGGCAAGTGCAACAAGTTTCAAAGCGGTGAAGCTCTTCATGGTGTTCCTTTCAACAAGTTCCCATATGCGAGTGATGTCCCCATGCCCGACCGATTCGGTAACCGGCCCGTCAGCGAGGACGAACCGGAGCGGGAACTACCCGAACCACGTGCAGGTGATTACCCACGATCTTACATGTGAACGACCTCACCTAGGCTTCAAACCCGAGGTGAGTAAAGACGTTTAACCCCACAATCGCCCCCTAACGCGCACAACTGCACGATTTGCGCCGATCCTCAGGCAAATCCGTATCTTCGTTCGCGAAACTGGGCGCGGGACACTGGACGGAACGAAAAATTGACAGCCCCGCAAATGTGACACAAATCAACGGTTTATCCCGCGAGCGGGGGCCTCGCACGGCCTGCGGTGCCCGAAGTCGGCGTTGCTGAGCATCGGGCCATAGAATGGGATCATCATGGCCATCAGCATTTCTTATCCCGAAACCCTTCCGGTATCCGCGCGTCGCGAGGACATCATCGAGATGATCCGCGCAAACCAGGTGGTGATCATCGCCGGCGAGACCGGGTCCGGTAAAACCACGCAGCTACCCAAAATGCTGCTGGAACTCGGGCTGGCACAGAATGGCATGATCGGGCATACCCAACCGCGCCGCCTCGCCGCACGCACCGTGGCCGAGCGCATCGCCGAGGAGCTGGGCACCAAGATCGGCGACGAGGTGGGCTTCCACGTGCGTTTCACCGGCGAAGTCTCCCGCCAAACGCAGCTGAAGGTGATGACCGACGGCATCCTGCTGGCAGAAATCCAGCGCGACAAGCTGCTCAAAAAGTATTCCGCGATCATCATCGATGAGGCGCACGAACGCAGCCTGAACATCGACTTTTTGCTCGGTTACCTGAAAGAAATTCTGCCTAAACGGCCGGACTTTAAACTCATCATCACCTCCGCGACCATCGACCCACAACGTTTTGCCACACACTTTGGCACACTCCTGGACTCCGGTGAGGTTGACCCCGCGCCCATCATCGAGGTTTCCGGGCGTACCTTCCCCGTCGAAATCCGCTACCGTCCGCTGGAGGCATCCACCGAGGAATTATCCGACGAGGACACTAATTCGCTCGAAGATGACCGTGATCCGTTGGACGCGGTCACCGACGCGGTGCGTGAGCTGGCAAACGAGGCGCCCGGGGATATCCTGATCTTCTTCTCCGGGGAGCGCGAAATTCGCGATGCCGCCGACGCGTTACGCGCGCTGGTGGTGGCAAACGAAAAGTTGCCGCGCTACCAGGTGTTACCTCTGTTCGCCCGGCTCTCGCTGACCGAACAGCATGCGGTCTTCCACCCGGGGGCCGCGCCACGCATTATTTTGGCAACCAACGTGGCCGAAACTTCGCTGACGGTGCCCGGCATCAAGTACGTGATCGACACCGGCACCGCGCGCATCTCGCGCTACAGCCACCGCACCAAGGTGCAGCGGCTGCCGATCGAACGGGTCTCCCAGGCCAGCGCTAATCAGCGTTCGGGGCGTTGTGGGCGTGTCTCGGAGGGCATCGCGATCAGGCTGTACTCCGAGGCAGACTTCGAGTCGCGCCCGGAATTTACCGACCCGGAAATTCTGCGCACCTCGCTGGCAAGTGTCATCTTGCAAATGATTTCGATGGGTGTGGTGGCCACCGCCGCCGAGGTCTCAAACTTCGGTTTTGTGCAGCCGCCTGACGCGCGGGCGATCTCCGACGGGGTGAACCTGCTGCGCGAGCTCGGGGCGCTGAGCGAAGACAAGCGCGCGGTGGTGACCGATGTGGGACGCAAACTCGCGTTGCTTCCGCTCGATGTGCGGTTGGGCCGGATGATTTTGGAATCCGCGAACCGTTCGGTGGCTAAGGAACTGATGGTGCTGGCTGCCGCGCTGAGCATCCAAGATCCGCGCGAACGACCCAGCGAAGACACCGGGCAGCGCGAAAAAGCCGCGCTGCTGCATAAGCGCTTCGCCGACGAAAAGTCGGACTTCATCGGGCTGCTGAACCTCTGGGCTTACCTCCAAGAACAGCAAAAAGAGCTGTCTTCCTCGGCGTTTCGCCGGCTGTGCAAGTCCGAACACATTAACTACCTGCGGGTGCGCGAGTGGCAGGATCTGTTCACCCAGCTGCGCCAGCTGTCCAAGTCGCTGCAGATTACCGTGGCCGCCGCACCGATTGACCCGGCGGCGAACGAGGATCAGGTCCACAAGTCGCTGCTGGCCGGGTTGCTGGGGCACATCGGGCTCTATGATGAACGCAAACGCGATTACCAGGGGGCACGTGGCGGGCGCTTCGCGATCTTCCCGGGATCTGCCCTGTTTAAGAAGTCACCGACCTGGGTGATGGCCGCCGAACTGGTGGAAACCTCTCGGCTGTGGGCGCGCACCGCGGCGGTCATCGACCCGGCCTGGGTGGAGGAACTCGCGCCGAATCTGCTCAAGCACAGTTATTCGGAGCCGCACTGGTCCAAAAAAATGGGCTCGGTGATGGGCTACGAGAAGGTCACGCTCTTCGGGCTGCCGATCGTGGCCAAGCGTCGCATGCACTACTGGCGGGTGGATCAGCCGCTGGCCCGCGAACTGTTTATCCGCCACGCCCTGGTAGAGGGCGATTGGCGTACCCACCACAAGTTCTTCGCCCGCAACCGGGCGGTGCTTGCCGAAGTTGAAGAGCTCGAAACCCGGATGCGCCGTCATGACCTGCGCATTAGCGATGAGGACCTCTTCGACTTCTACGACTCGCGTCTGGGCGAAAATGTTGTCTCCGAGCGGCACTTTGACCGCTGGTATAAGCGTGCGGCGGCCGCCGATCCTGGGCTACTGGACTTTGATCCGGCGGCGGTGCTTGCCTCGGATGCAGATCAGTTGGATGAGACCGCGTTCCCGCGCACCTGGTCCCACGGTTCCATCGCGCTTCCGCTGTCTTATGAGTACAACCCGGCGGCTACCGGGCCCGAGGGTGACGGCGTCTCGCTGCAGGTTCCGGTGGTGTTCTTAAACCAGTTGGATCCGGCACGTTTTAGCTGGCTGATCCCGGGGCTGCGCCACGAACTGATCACCGCGTTGATTCGTTCGATGCCCAAGGCGATTCGCAAGAACTTTGTTCCGGCTCCCGATGTGGCCGGCCGTGCGCTCACCATGTTGGAGGCCGATTTTGACCCGGACAGCGACGATTTGGCGCAATCCTTAGCGCTGGTGCTGCGCCGTTTGGGCGGCATTGTGGTGGACCCGGGCGTGTTTGATTTTTCCACGCTTCCAGCGCACCTGCGCTTCGGTTTTGAGGTGGTTGACTCGGCCGGCACGGTGCTTGGACGAGGCGATGACCTGGCCGCGTTGCAGTATAAGTTGGCGGCGGCGAACCGGGCGGCGCTGGCCAGTGGGGTCAACTCCCCTAGCTCCGCTCGACCGGCGGCCCCGGCGGCCGGTAAGACTGGTGCGGCCGGTAAGACTGGTGCTGCCGGTAAGGCTGGCGCGAAGGGCAAAAATGTCCAGGGCGCGAAGGGGGCGCAGGCTTCGGCAGTTGCCGGGTCTTCGGAATCTTCCGGATCTTCCGGCCAGTGGGATCAGCATGGGCTAACCGCCTGGCCGGCGCTGCACACTCAGGCGGACGTACTGCCGACAAAGGTCACCACCACCGTGATGGGTCAGGAAATTACCGCTTATCCGGGGTTGGTGGATACCGGCAAGGATGTGAGCCTGAGCGTTTATCGCAGCTCCGCCGAACGCGACAGCGCACATCGCGGCGGAATTATCCGTTTGCTGATGCTGCGCCTGCCGGCCGCCTCAAAGTTTGTCATCGGGCATCTGAATAATGCCGAGCGGCTGGCCTTTAGCCAAAATCCGCATGGTTCGATCGATGAGCTGATCGCCGATTGCACGATGGCCGCGGTGGACAAATTGGTCCCCGAGGCACTGCCGATGGATCGTGCCGGATTTGAGAAGTTGTTTGAAACGGTGCGCGCCGAGCAAATCGACACAGTTTTTGCGATCACCGCGGTCATTTCCAAGGTGTTTGGCTCCGCAACCCGGGTACACACCGCGCTGAAGTCGACCAAGTCGCTGGCGATGTTTGCCGCGGTCAGCGACATTCGCTCGCAGCTGGAACAGCTCATTTACCCAGGGTTTATCGCCGCAACCGGGGCCGGCCACCTGATGCGCTTGCCGCGCTATTTGGAAGGCATCGAATCACGTCTGGCCAAGCTCACCTCCGGGGCGGTGACCAGGGATGGCCACGGGCTGATGGTGATCCAGAAATTAGAGGATGACTACGACGCGGCGCTGGCCAAGGTCCCCGAGGGAGCTCGCACTCCGGCGGGGCTGCGCGAGGTGAAGTGGATGCTCGAAGAGATGCGCATCTCGCTGTTTGCCCAAGAGTTGGGTACCGCGTATTCGGTCAGCGAGAAGCGCATCCGCAAGGCGATTAAGGATTCGCTGGCGGCGCTGTAGGGTGCGCCTAGTCGGCCGGGACGAACTGCGCGTAGCCGTCTTCACGCAAGGCCGCGCGCAGTGTGGCCGCATTCTCATCCATGCGTGCCGGATCCGGGTTGACCGCCGCGTTGGACAGGTCAAAGTCGGCTAGCGAATTGGTCGGCCAGACGTGCACGTGCAGGTGTGGAACCTCAAAACCGGCGATCATCAGCCCGGCACGCGCCGCATTAAACGCACGTTTCTGCGCGCGGCCGATCTTCACCGCCACCAGGTTCAGGTGCGTGAGCAGTGCGTCGTCCGCGTCGGTAAATTCGTCGATCTCCGCGCGCGGCACCACCAGGGTGTGGCCATCGCGCAGCGGTCCGATGGAAAGGAACGCGACGCAGGTCTGATCGGACCAGATAAAGCGTCCCGGGATGTCTCCGTTAATAATTTTGCTAAAGAGCGTGCTCATAAAGGGCCTTTCGGTTAGTGACGGTGTTGTTCATCGCTGGTGGTGACTGGCGCCTGCGGGTAGGAACAGTATTGTGACCAGCTGCCCGGGTAGAGCGCGATCTGAAGCCCGGCCTGGGCGCCGGCGAGCACCTGGTGGCAGGCGGTCACCCCGGACCCGCAATAGGCGGCTAACCGCGCGTCATCCCCGGCTGTTTTCGCGCCCTGTTGCAGAGTTTGAAAGGCGCGGGCTAGGTCGGCGGGTGGCAAAAATTTGGCTTGCGCGTCGAGGTTGTCGGTGGTTGGCCGATTACGCGCGCCGGGAATATGCCCGGCCACCGGGTCGATAGGTTCCTCGATTCCCAGGTAGCGGGCGGTGGCGCGCGAATCGATCAGCGTGCCGGTAAAACCCTCTAGCTGCGCAAAGTCGAGCACCGGCATGGCGCCCCAGCTGAGTTGCACGTCCCCGGGCGGGTTATTTTCCTCCCCGCTTGCCAGCTGTCCGCCTAGCTCTTTATACGCGTCCAATCCGCCGTCGAGCACCGCCACCTGGTCAAAATCCGCGTGGCGCAGTAACCACCAGGCGCGGGCTGCGGCCAGCGCGCCGGAATCATCGTAAATTACCACGGAGGAATCCTGACCGATCCCCCACCTGCGCGCGCTCGCCTCAAATTCTGCGGGCGTTGGCAGCGGGTGGCGGCCAGAATGCGTGGTGGTGGTGGTCCCCGACAGTTCGGTGTCTAGGTCGACGAACACCGCGCCGGGAATGTGTTGCGCGGCATAGTGCGCCTTGCCGTCGGTGCGGCCCAGCACCCAGCGCACGTCAAGGAGCACTAACGTGGGCTCGGCCAGCCGTGCGGCCAGCTCGGAGGCCGAAATTAGTGGTTTCATGCGTCCGTTCCGATCTGTGCAAGTTCGTAGCTGGTGCCCGGCTCTAGTCGGCGCAGCCTCGCGCCGGAGCCCTGGGCTCGGGTCGATAGTTGGGTGTCAAAGAGGTTGCGGCCACGCTCGTTGAGCAGCCCGTCGTGGATCGGCACCCATACCGGCGCACCCACCGCGGTAGCAAAATCCATGGTCTCCGCGATTTTTGCCCACGGGGCCATCAGCGGCAGCGCCAACACCTGCGGCCGAATCCCGATGGGCACCTGATAGCTGTCACCGGGGTGGAAGAGCTCGCTCTCGCCGAGCAGGTAGCCGAGGTTCGCCACCAGCTCGATCGAACTATGAATGGTGGCGTGGGTGCCACCGAAGGCGCGCACGCGGATTCCGCCGACCACAAAGTCGTCCCCGGCCTGTACCGTCGTAATCTGCGCCTGGTGCGGGCCGGGCAGCGCCGCACGCAGGGCCCGGGCCAACGCGTCGGGCGCATAGACGCGCAACATCGAATTTTCGATCACCGCGCTCACAATCCGTGGCTGATCTGCGTGGTCCGCATGCTGATGGGTGAGCAGCACCGCGTTAATGCCGGTGAAGGCCCCGGCAAGCTCGGACCAAACGCCCGGATCGAGCAACAACGAACCGTCGATGGTGGCCACGTGAATGGCGGAATGCCCGCGTAATGTGATGCGCATAGCTTCAGCCTAGGCCGACGGCGCGCCCTCGGCCAGTCACAGACACGGATCTTGCTGGGAAGTTGGCTAAAATTGAGGTTCTAAGGGCGCGCTTGGGCGGGCCCGGACCAAAAAGTTTTCAGGAAGGAACGGTGCAGCGAGATGACGCAGCCAGAAACCCGCGTGACCAAACAGAGGCTCGCGGTATCCGAGGCGTTGGGCGAGGTCGACGATTTTGCCACCGCTCAGGAACTGCACCGCTGGCTGGTGGACACGCAGAAGAAGGTCTCGCTGGCCACCGTATACCGGCTGCTGCAGTCGATGGCCGACGATGGCCTGGTCGATGTGTTGCGCAGCGGTGACGGCGAGGCGCGTTTTCGGCGCTGTGAGACCGAGGTGCACCACCACCATCTGGTCTGCCGGGTGTGTTCGAAGACCGTTGAGGTGCTCGCCCCGGCGGTGGAACGCTGGGCGGCGCGGGTGGCCGCGGAAAATGGGTTCACCGACCCGGAGCACACCGTAGAAATTTATGGGCTCTGCGAGGACTGCCGACGCAAAGCCAGCTGAGCAAAGCCGCGACTCAACCGCCGGATCGTCCGGCGGATCAGTCCGCGGACCTGCCGGCGGTTAAACCTGGTGTTTGCGCGGACTACGCAGCGCTTCCACGCCGCGGCAGACCAGGTAGATCACGAAGGAAATGGTGGTCACGTACGGGCTGATCGGCAGCGAACCGGCCAATGCGAGCAGGATTCCGCCGAGCACCGAAATTTCGGCAAACACGATCGCTAGGATCACCGTCAGTGCCGGGTTGGAGCTGATCCGCAGTGCCGCGGCGGCCGGGGTGATCAGCAGTGCCAACACCAATAGCGCGCCAACCACCTGGATGGCGACGGCCACCGCCAACGCCAAAATCACCATAAAGATGATCGATAGTCCGCCGGTGCGGACGCCTCGGGCGTTGGCCAATACCGGGTCCACCGAGGCGAAGGTCAGTGGGCGCCAGATAAGGATCAGCGCCAGCACCACCACCGCGCACAACGCCAGCATGCCTCCTAGCTGCACGTCGTCGACCGCGACAATCTGCCCGGTGAGCAGGCCAAACTTATTTGCACTGCGCCCTTCATAGAGCGAGAGGAATAGGATGCCCAGGCCCAGGCCGAAGGGCATCAGCACCCCGGTGATCGAGTTGCGATCCTTAGCCCGGGTTCCTAAGACGCCGAGCACCAGTGCGGCGATCAGCGAGCCGGCCACCGACCCGGTCACCACATCGACCCCGATGAGCAGCGCAAAGGCGGCCCCGGCGAAGGAAAGTTCGGCGATCCCGTGGACCGCGAAGGCCATATCGCGCATCATGATGAAGATGCCGATCAGCCCGCCGACGATGCCCAGGGCGGCGCCGGCGATCAGCGAGTTGGACACCAGCGGCAGCAGTAGCCCGTAGTCGTCAAAGTTCAACGTGCGGTCGATAAAATCTGCGAAGTTCATCGTCGTTTACTTCCCGCTCTCTCGCGTGGCATCTTCGGCGTGCTCATGCCCGTCGGGCGGTAATTGGCGTTGCCCATCGCCGCTGACCACCACGATCCGTCCGTTGACGCGCAGAACTTCCACCGGGGCACCATAAAGCCTGCTCAACACCGAGGACTGCATCACCTCGTCCACGCTGCCGAGGTGGAACTTGCCCTCGGCCAGATAGAGCACCCGGTCCACATAGGGCAAGATCGGGTTGATCTCGTGGGTGACGAAGATGACCGCGGCGCCGTGCTGCGCGGCCTGGCGGTGAATGACCTGGCTGATCGCCTGCTGATGGTGCAGGTCAAGGGAGAGCAATGGTTCATCGCACAGCAGCACCCGAGGATCCCCGGCCAACGCTTGGGCGGCGCGTAAACGTTGCTGTTCGCCGCCGGAGAGGTCACTCACCGGGCGGTCCGCGTACGCGCTGGCGCCGACCAATTCAAGTAGCTGATCGACCTTGGTGTGCACCGCCTTGCGGGCGATGCGGATACCGGGCCGGTTGCCGTCCACCCCGAGTGCCACCAGATCCCGCGCGCGTAAGGGAACGTTGTCACCAAAAGGGCGTTGTTGCGGGATCAGGCCGACCAGGTTCGAGCCGCGGCGAACCGGGGCCCCGGCGATGGACACGGTCCCGGAATTCAGCGCGGTGGTGCCCAGCATGGTGTTGATAAAACTGGTTTTGCCCGAACCGTTGGGCCCGAGCACCGCCAAAAATTCCCCGGGCCGCACCTGCAGGTTCAGCTCTTGCCACAGCACCCGCGAGCCGAAGGCCAGGGTAGCTGCGTCGAAGGTGACGATCGGGGATGTACTCATGAACCGGCTTCCACATGTAAAGAAAAACTTAAAGAAAAACTGCGGCATCGTGGGCACGATGCCGCAGTTAACTCTACCAGTTGAGACTGGTTCGCAATACGCGTTTGTTTGTGAGGCTAGTTGCCCTGTTGGGAGCTCGGCGGGGCGTGACGCTTCTGCGTCGAATCGCTAATCTCGCCCACCAACACCTCGATAATGTCCTCCAAGAACAGCACACCGATGGTGGCACCGGCCTCGTTGACCACTGCCGAGAGGTGATTGCCCTCCTGACGCATGCTCTCCAGCGCCTCCTCGATTTCGGTATCCTGCTTCACCACACCCAGTGGGTGCAGCGGCAGATCCCGCAGCGGCGCGGTGGAGTGTGCATCGTCGATCAGCATCACGTCCTTCACATGCCAGTAGCCCACCGGCACGTCCTCGCGGGTGATCAGCATGCGCGAATAACCGGTCTTGCCGACCTTCTTTTCAAATTCGCGCGCCGTGGTCTGCCCCCACTCTAGGGTGAAAAGCTTGTCAACTTTCACCATGCAGGAGGCCGCCGAGACGGTGGAGAACTCCAGCGCCTTGGTCAGCCGCAGTGCGTGCTTGTTTTCTAGCGTGCCCTCCTGCGAGGAGGTATCGATAATCGAACGCACCTCGGCGGCGGTATAGGAGCTAGTCACCTCGTCCTGCGGTTCCACACCGAAGAGCTTCAGGAACATGTTCGCCGCGCCGTTAAGCATCGAGATGATCGGCTTGAGCACCTTGGAGACGCCCACCAGCGGCATCGCCAACAGCATCACCGCCTTGTCCGCGACGGACACCGAAATGTTCTTCGGCACCATCTCGCCGAAGGTCACGTGCAAGAAGGTCACCAGGACCAGCGCGATCAGGAAGGCGGCGGTGTCCGCAACCTCGACCGGCATCCCCAGTGCCATCATCGGCACGCCGAGCAGGTGGTGCAGCGCAGGTTCGGAAATGTTCAGGATCAGCAACGAGCAGACGGTGATGCCCAATTGGCAGACCGCGAGCATGATCGAGACGTGCTCCATGGCGAACAGCGCAACCTTCGCGCGTTTATTTCCCTCATCGGCCAGCGGTTCAATCTGTGAGCGGCGCGCCGACATCACGGCAAATTCGCCGGCCACGAAAAACGCGTTGATCGCCAGCAGAATGAAGAGCCAGGCGATTCCCATTAGGTCACTCATGGGTGTCCTCCGCTACGGCCGGGGCAGGTTCAAAACGTACCTGCGCGATTCTTCGGCCATCAAGTTCGGTCACCGTGAAGGTGCCGGCCTCGGTGTGCACCGTGTCGTTCAATTCGGCCAGGCGTCCAAGCTGCGAAAGCATAAAGCCGCCGATGGTGTCGTAGGCCGAGTCATCGGGGATCACATCCGTGTCGAAGTGCTCGTTGATGTGGTCCGGGCGGTTCATCCCGGGGAACAGCCATTGGCCATCGGGCTGGGTGACCGCTTCTTCCTCGTCCTCGTCATGCTCATCGGAGACTTCCCCGACGATCTCTTCGACCAGGTCTTCCAGGGTCACCAGTCCGGCGGTGCCACCGTATTCATCCATCACGATCGCTACCTGGAATTCCGCGGCGCGAAGTTGTTCGAGCAATACATCGAGGTGAATGGTTTCCGGTACGTAGAGCGCGTCGCGCGCAAATTCGCCGACCTGCAGCGCCGCACGACGTTCGCGTGGCACCGAAACGACGGCTTTGACGTGGCAGATGCCCTGAATTTCGTCGCTGGAGCCCTCGGTGACCGGGAACCTGGAGAACCCGGTATCCGCGCTCATTGCGATCAGTTCGGACAGGTCCGCCTCGGATTCAATGGTGGCCATCGAGGTGCGCGGGGTCATCACATCGGCCGCGGTGCGTTCGGAAAATTCAATGGTTGATTCCACAAATCGCGCGGTCTGAATGTCGAGGGTGCCAAGTTCCGCGGAACGGCGAACCAGCGAGGCAAGTTCTTGGGCACTGCGGGCGGCGGAAATTTCTTCCTTCGCTTCGAGGCCGAAGAACCTGCGCAGGATCATGTTCGAAAAACCGTTGAGCAGCACGATCGCGGGCTTAAAGATGGCGGTGAATACCAGTTGTGGGCGGGCCAGCACCTTGCCCACGGCCATCGCCTTGGCGATCGCCAGGTTCTTGGGTACCAGCTCGCCGATCAGCATCGACAGCAGCGTGGCCACCACCATGGAGATGACTACGGCGACCGCGGTGGCGCTGCCGCCGCCAATGCCGAAGTTTTCAAGCACCGGGGCGAGCAGCTTACTCATCGCCGGTTCAAGTACATAACCGGTGAGCAGCGTGGTCAGCGTGATACCTAGCTGACAGCTGGATAGTTGTGTGGACAGCGAGGTCAGGCACTGCAGTAGTGGTTTTGCGCCTGCTTCGCCGCGATCGATGGCCTGCTGGACCGTGCTCTTATCGAGGGCGACGAGCGAAAACTCGACCGCCACAAAAAAGCCGGTGCCAAGAATAAGCAGTACACCGAAAAGTATGAAGATCCATTCCATGGGCGGTTAGCCACGCCCCTGGAATCGTTGGGTCAGAAGGCCTCTAGTTTGCTCTAAGCGGCAACTAGAAGGCTCCAATCGGGAGGCAGAATCTGCCAGGCGTTCGGTGTGATGGCCGGTGCTGCGCCCGCGGGCGACGGACCGGCTTGGAGAATGAGATTCCATAGTGCGATTTAGTCTAACGAAAGATCGCCGATCGCGCACAATATTCTCCGACGCGCGATATACGGTAGTTAGCTCAGGGTAAATGGTAGGTGTTTAGCGACACTTTCGTGATATTCCCGACGACTCGTGGCAAAACCTTGCAACATGTCACTAGACTGGAGCGCAGGTCTAGAAATCTTGTGAGTATCGGTGGCCATTTTCACGTCCTCGGGCTACCACCGGCTCAAGCTAGAACAACGTAGAAATCAGGGAAGAGGCGTTGCACGTGCCAGAGCAAGCACACCACCGACTTACTGAAGAGTTTGGTGGAAACGAGTGGCTAGTAGACGAGCTGTACCAGCAGTATCTCGTCGATAAGAACTCGGTCGATAAAAAATGGTGGGATATTTTCGAGTCCCTCACCACCGAAAACAATGCATCGGCTGCCCCCGCGGCACCGACGGCGAAGGCGGAGCCAAGCGCACCACCGGCGCCAGCACCCAAGACTGCCCCGGCAGCACCGGTAGCGTCGAGCAATGGTCAGGGTGCACCGCGCGCCGCGGCCGCGGCTCGCACCACCGAATCCGCGCCAGAAGCACCGGCACCGGCCAAGGCCGAAGCGGCTCCGGCGAAGGACGCAGCACCGAAAACCGCTCCGATCCCGGCACAGGCCCCGAAGCCTGCCCCGTCGACCGAGCTCTACGGCGAGGAAAAACGCACCCCATTGCGCGGGCCAATGAAGGCCATCGCCACCAATATGGATGCCTCGCTCACCGTGCCCACCGCGACTACCGTGCGTGCCGTACCGGCGAAGGTGATGATCGACAACCGCATCGTCATCAACAACCACCTCAAGCGTGCCCGCGGCGGCAAGATCTCCTTCACCCACCTGATCGGCTTCGCCGTGATCCGTGCGTTGAGCCAGATCCCATCGATGAACGTCACCTACGACGTGATCGACAAGAAGCCAACCGCGATCCAGCCGGCGCACGTGAACTTCGGAATCGCGATCGACATTCCCAAGCCTGACGGCTCGCGGATGCTCGCGGTACCAAATATTAAGGCCGCGGAGACCCTGAGCTTTAACGAGTTCTGGACCACCTACGAAGACCTGATCAAGCGCGCACGCAATAACAAGCTGACCGCCGATGACTACTCGGGCACCACCGTGTCGCTGACCAACCCGGGCGGCATCGGCACCGTGCATTCGGTTCCCCGCCTGTCCAAGGGCCAGGCCGCCATCGTCGGCGTCGGCGCACTGGAATACCCTGCGGAATACCGTGGCTCCTCGGAGAAGACCGTTGCCTCGCTGGGTATCGGCAAGCACATTACGCTGACCTCCACCTACGATCACCGCGTGATCCAGGGCGCGGGTTCCGGCGAATTCCTGAAGCTCATTGAATCCCTCTTGCTCGGCGAGCAGGGTTTCTACGACGAAATCTTCGAACAGCTGCGCATCCCTTACGAGCCGGTACGCTGGGCCATCGACAACCAGGTCGACGTCGACCTGGTAGTCAACAAGGTCGCGCGAATCCAGCACCTGATCAACTCCTACCGCGTGCGTGGCCACCTGATGGCGGACACCAACCCGCTGGAATACGTGCAGCGCAAGCACCCGGACCTGGACATCCAGACCTATGGGCTGACCCTGTGGGACCTGGATCGCGAATGGGTTGCCGGCGGATTGGGCGGTAAAAACCGTGCACTGCTCCGCGACATCCTAGGTATCCTGCGTGACGCGTACTGCCGTACCACCGGTACCGAGTACATGCACCTGCAGAACCCGGTGGAGCGCGAATGGTTCCAGTCGAAGCTGGAATCCGGGTACGCGAAGCCATCACGCGATGAGCAGCTGCGCATCCTTTCGAAGCTGAACGCCGCCGAAGCGTTTGAAACCTTCTTGCAGACCAAGTTCGTCGGCCAGAAGCGCTTCTCCCTTGAGGGTGGCGAATCGCTGATCCCACTGTTGGACGCGATCATTTCCGACGCCGCCGACGAGCAACTGGACGAGGTCGCCATCGGTATGGCGCACCGCGGCCGCTTGAACGTGCTGACAAACATCGCCGGCAAGACCTACGCACAGGTGTTCCGCGAATTTGAGGGCACCGCAACTCCGGGCTCGGTCCAGGGTTCGGGCGACGTGAAGTACCACCTGGGCACCGAGGGTTCCTACACCTCGGATGCCGGCAACCAGACCAAGGTCTACCTGGCTGCGAACCCATCTCACCTAGAAGCCGTGGATCCGGTGCTCGAGGGCATCACCCGCGCGAAGCTAGACCGCATGGATTCGAAGAACAACGTGCTGCCAATTCTGGTGCACGGCGACGCAGCATTCGCCGGCCAGGGCGTAGTTTCCGAGGTTCTGGCGATGAGCCAGCTGCCAGGTTACAAGACCGGCGGCACCGTGCACGTGATCGTGAACAACCAGATCGGTTTCACCACCGCTCCAAGTTCTTCACGCTCTTCCGTGTACGCCACCGATGTGGCACGCACCGTGCAGGCTCCAATCTTCCACGTCAACGGGGATGACCCGGAGGCCGTCGTACACGTAGGCCAGCTGGCCTTCGAGTACCGCCAGAAGTTCGGCAAGGACGTGGTCATCGACCTCATCTGCTACCGCCGCCGTGGACACAACGAGGGCGACGATCCGTCGATGACCCAGCCGATCATGTACAACCTGATTGAGGCGAAGCGCTCCACCCGCAAGCTATACACCGAGGCCCTGGTGGGCCGCGGGGATATCACCGCGGAGGAAGCCGAGAACGTGTTGGCCGAGTACAAGGGGAACCTGGAACGGATCTTCTCCGAAACTCACGCCGCACAGACCTCGCCGATCCCGATCATCACCCCGGGCTCGACCATCAACGACCTGGAGAAGCCTTTCGCTCAGGCCGCCGACGAGAACACCGTCGACGGCGCACGTGGCTCGGCGATCACCGAGTCCACGCTGGCGAAGATCGGCGCGGCCCACCTGGCCGTGCCAGAGGACTTCACCATGCACACCAAGCTCAAGGCCTTGCTGGAGCGCCGCGAGAAGATGTCCCGCGAAGGCGGCATTGACTGGGGCTTCGCCGAGCTGGCTGCGCTGGGATCGCTGTCCATGGAAGGTGTGCCGGTTCGTCTGGCAGGCCAGGATTCACGCCGCGGCACCTTCGTACAGCGTCACTCGGTCTTCCACGACCGGGAGAACGACAACGAGTGGTACCCGCTGCACCACCTGTCCGATGACCAAGCCCCACTGTGGATCTACGACTCGCTGCTCTCCGAATACGCGGCCCTAGGCTTCGAATACGGTTACTCGGTGGAACGCCCAGATGCACTGGTCTTGTGGGAAGCGCAGTTCGGTGACTTCGTCAACGGCGCGCAGACCGTGATCGACGAGTTCATCTCCTCGGCCGAGCAGAAGTGGTCCCAGTCCTCCTCGCTGGTTATGCTTTTGCCGCACGGCTACGAGGGTCAGGGTCCAGACCACTCCTCGGCACGCATCGAACGCTTCTTGCAGATGTGCGCGGAGAACAACATGGTTGTCGCTCAGCCTTCCAACGGTGCAAACCACTTCCACCTGCTGCGTCGTCAGGCTTACGCCCGTCCACGCAAGCCGCTGATCGTTTTCACCCCGAAGCAGCTGCTTCGTTTGAAGGCCGCGGCAACTCAGGTGGAGGACTTCACCACCGGTGGTTTCCAGGAGGTCATCGGCGATTCGACGATCACCAACAAGGATGCCGTCGAAAAGGTGCTGCTGGTTTCCGGTCGCCTGTATTACGACCTGATCGCTGCGCGCACCAAGGCGCAGGACGAGAAGGTCGCGATCGTGCGTGTTGAGCAGCTCTACCCGGCACCTGTGAAGCAGATTGCCGACGAGCTGGCCAAATACCCGAACGCCAGTGTTTCGTGGGTTCAGGACGAACCTGCGAACCAGGGCCCATGGCCGTTCTTCGGTCTGTATGTGGCCCCTGAGCTCGATGCGAAGGTTAACCTCGTATCGCGTCCGGCCTCGGCTGCGACCTCCGCGGGTAACGCGAAGCGTCACGAAGCCGAAGCTGCGGTGCTGCTCAAGGCCGCGTTCGCACGCTAAGCGACACGCTCGTCTCTGCGTAAACTACAGCCGGCGAACCTGATCCTCTCACCACGGAGTCAGGTCCGCCGGCTGTGGTCTTTAACCCGCTCTTACCTCCCCGATCTGGCAACTGGACACTGCTAAGGTTGACGAAGATTTAGTTTTACCAACGAAAGGTCGCCAAGTTGGAATTTCGCACCATCCGCATCACCGCCATCGGCGATGAGTTACTTGCAGGACACGGCGACCCGCGCGCACTGGGCTGGTTCGGCCGAGTGATGGCTCGAACCCAAGACCCCGCTCTACGTTTACAGTCTTTCGTGCTCGCCGCGCCGGCAGAAGGTTCCGAAGCACTAGCCGAACGCTGGATGGGCGAAGCCTCCCGGCGCTTTGGCGATCAGGTCGAGAACCGTCTGGTCATTGCCCTCTCCGATCGTGACGTGGACTTGGGACTGACCACTGCGCGCAGCCGCTTAAATCTGGCCAATATCCTCGATTCGGCCTCGCAGATGAGCATTAAAGCACTGTTGGTGGGTCCGGCTCCGGGGTTAGATGACGCGCGCAATGAGCGCGTCGCCGAATTGAACCGGGTCTACTCTGATGTGGCGCTGCGGCGCAACCACCATTACATCGATACCTTCACTCCGCTGCGCGCCCACTCGCAGTGGCGCAGTGACCTGACCGCTTCCGGCGGCGTGCCGGGTCAGGCCGGTTATGGTTTGATGGCCTGGCTGGTGCTGCACCGCGGCTGGTATTCCTGGTTGGATCTGCCCGAACCGGACGCCAGCTAGAGCCTTAGAATCGTCGACTCACCACCGGCGCACCGGTTAGGCAATGGTGCCAAGGTATGAAAGACTATTAGCCGGCCCGAGCATTCGGGAAGGCAATTATTGATCCCGCAAAGGAGTCACCATGTCGAAGCGTTCACGTAAGCGTAAAGATCGTAAGCGTGGCGGTGCCAACCACGGCAAGCGCCCAAACAGCTAAGCGATTTGAGCACAAAGAACCCCGTACCATTCGAAGTAACTTCGAAGGATACGGGGTTTTCTTTTTGGGTCTTTGTACGCGCGGAGCTTAGTGCCCGGATTCGGTGCGGATCTGCGAGATGCGCGTAATAATATTCATCTTCAGCTGCTGCGGGGCAGCCTCCTGGCAGCTACGGCGCACCACCGATCGAATGATGCACTCCAGATCGTACTGCTCGGTGCATTCCGGGCAGTGATCAAGATGTGCTTTAACATCTTTTAGGTCGCCCAGCGTCAACGCGCCGTCGAGGTACTCATAAATGCGTACCATGCGGTCATCGGCGCAGTCCCCCAATGAGTTACAGTCCATCGCTACTTCTCCGCTTTCTTCGCTGTGGCCTTGGTGCCCGGCCCGGCGGCTTTGATGCCACGGTCTGCGGCGTAATCGGCCAGTAGTTCGCGCAACGACTTACGTCCGCGGTGCAACCGTGACATCACGGTTCCGATCGGCACCCCTAAAATTTCGGCGGCTTCCTTGTAGCTGAAACCCTCGACGTCCACGAAGTAAACCGCGAGCCTGAAATCCTCACCGATAGACTGCAAGGCAGCCTTCACATCGGAATCTGGCAGGTGATCAAGCGCCTGGACTTCCGCGGAGCGCAACCCGGTGGGACTATGTTCCATCGCCGCGGCCATCTGCCAATCCTCGATGGTGTCCGTCGAGGTGCGCAGCGGTTCGCGTTGGCGCTTGCGATACAGGTTGATGTAGGTGTTGGTCAGAATTCGGTACAGCCAAGCCTTCAGGTTAGTCCCGGGCTTGTACTGGTGGAATGCCGAGTAGGCCTTCGTGAAGGCCTCCTGCACCAGATCTTCGGCGTCGGCCGGGTTACGCGCCATGCGCAACGCCGCCGAGTACAGCTGGTCGACATAACCGAGTGCGTCGTGCTCAAAACGCGCACGACGTTCGTCCTCGGTCTCCTTGCTCACATCGGGCAAGTCCGTGTCCACGGTGTTATCAGTCATCACCGACGAGTCTACGCGCTTGACCCGGCTAGTGGACAGGGCGCGGCTCACACCGGGCCGAGCCTTGCATGGTGTCTGTGTCTGTGTCTGTGTCTGTTCCATCGTCGTCACACATATTTCAACCGCCGACTGCTGACGGTTATTCCCGGCGCGCTCTCGGCTAGAATTAGGCAAAGAGTTCAACGGCCGATTTAGACGGGAAGTGCGATTATCTCTGTGAGCGCTCATGGATGCGAACTGAACTGGTGGGAGGCACCTTTTGCCTCCGGTGCGCTGGATGCGACGGTGCACGTGCCGGCCTCAAAATCGCTGACCAACCGGTATCTGCTGTTGGCCGCGCTGGCCGACACGCCCTCCACGATCCACAACACGCTGATTAGTCGCGACACCGAGCTGATGCTGCGTGCCCTGCAAGCCTTTGGCGTGCAGATCAGCCGTGAGACTCAGGAAGATGGGTCAACCACCGTGGTGCTGCGCCCCGCCGATGCGCAAGCGCGCAGCGCGGCTAGGGCACAGACCTTGCACGTCGACTGCGGGCTAGCCGGAACCGTGATGCGTTTTGTGCCGGCGCTGGCTGCGGTCACCGGGGCACGTGTGCACTTTGACGGTGATGAGGCCGCTCGGGCACGTCCGATGGCCCCGGTGCTTGATGCCCTGGCGGAGCTCGGGGTGGAGTTTAGCTTTGCTGATCAGCCAGGGCTAATGCCCTTTACGCTCGATGCGAGCTCGGTGAGCGTGCGCGATACCGTAAGCATCGATGCGTCGGCCAGTTCGCAGTTCATTTCTGCGATGCTGCTCATCGGCCATGCACTGCCGGGCGGTTTGCACCTGCGTGCGGCGCCCGGGCATATCGCGAGCCCCGACCACATTGTGATGACCGTGGCGACGCTGCGCGAACTCGGTGTGCAGGTGGCTACGGACGCCGACGGCCGCGGCTGGAAGATCGCACCGGGCCGGTTGGACGGCTTCACCGTCACCGTCGAACCAGACCTTTCTAATGCCGGACCGTTTTTGGCTGCCGCGCTCGCCTCGCAGGGCACCGTGCGGGTACCGTTCTGGCCCGCGCAGACCACCCAGGTCGGCGGTAGATGGGTACAAATCCTTTCAGCCATGGGCGCTCACGTGTCCTTGGACGAGGACGGGGTGCTCACCGTAACGGGTACCGGCACCATTCGCGGGATCGATTATTCCGATGCCTCGGAACTCGCCCCGACACTGGCGGCCCTGTGCGTGCTGGCCGATTCGCCGAGCACGCTGCGCGGCATCGGGCACCTGCGCGGACATGAGACCGACCGGCTGGCGGCGCTAGAAACCGAACTGAGCAAGGTCGGTGCCAGCGTGCGCGCCACCGACGACGGGCTACAGATTGACCCCGGGGTCTTGCAGGCCGCGGATCTGCACAGCTATGAGGATCACCGGATGGCGACCGCTGGGGCGCTGTTGGGCCTAGCCATTGACGGGGTGCGGGTGGAAAATATTGCGACTACCGCCAAAACCATGCCTGATTTTCCCGCGTTGTGGGAGCAGATGGCCGGAACCGCCAACATTTCAAGCACCTCAAGCACTCCAAGCCAGGCAGGCTAATGCGTTATAGCGACTACGACGAATCATCGGTGCGGGTACGCCCGAACAAGAAGGGCACCCGTCCGCGCACCAAGGACCGTCCCGCCTACGACAAGGCAGTGATCGGGCGCATTATTACCGTGGACCGCGGACGCTACACCGCAATTCTGGATGAGGATACCGCCCAAGAGCGCATCGTTATCGCCGCCCGTGCCCGCGAACTGCGCCGCCAGGCGATCGTGCCCGGGGATCTGGTAGCGCTGGTGGGTGACACCAGCGGCAAGCCCGACACGCTGGCGCGACTAGTGCGCATTCAGGAACGCAGCACACTGCTGCGGCGCAGCGCCGACGACACCGACGCGACCGAGCGGGTGGTGGTGGCCAACGTGGACAAATTGGTGATCGTGGTCGCCGCCGCGAACCCCGAACCACGCACCGGCTTTGTGGATCGTGCGCTGGTGGCCGCCTACGATGCGGGCATTTCCCCGGTACTGTGCGTGACCAAGGCCGATGTGAAAGACCCGGCCGAATTTTTGAAACACTATGAGGGGTTGCCGCTGGAAGTGGTGATCTCGCGGACCACCGACTCGGAAGCCACCGGCGTGGATGCGCGCGGTGCCGACGGCTCCAGCGCGCGCCTAGCCGTCGGCGCATTAGATGAGCTCGAAGAACTCTTGGCCGGTTGTGTTTCGGTAGTCATCGGGCACTCCGGGGTGGGTAAATCCACGCTGGTTAATGCGCTCACCGGCTCCACCAGAGCCACCGGACAGGTGAACTCGGTGACCGGCCGCGGCCGGCACACCTCCTCCAGCGCGCTGGCCTTGCGCCTGGGCGAAGCACCCGGCGGCTGGCTGATCGACACCCCGGGTATCCGTTCCTTCGGGCTCGGGCTGGTTGACCCGGATAATATTCTGGGCGCCTTCGGCGAGCTGGCGCAGATCGCGACCGGCTGCCCACGCGGTTGCAACCATCAGGCCAACGCCGCTGGCTGCGCGTTGGAAGCCTGGGTGCAAGACCCCGAGACTCCACCGGCCGCAGCCTCCAGGCTCGCCTCGTACCGCCGACTGATCACCACCGAAGACCTCTCGCACGAAAAGGAGCTGGGCGCACTCTAGCGCCACTACCCCATGGCCGAATACACCTTGCAACAGGACCTCGACTTCGCCCTGATGATGGCGCAGCGGGTCGATGAACTGACCCTGGCCCGCTACGGAGCCAACGACCTGCGCGTGGATACCAAACCCGACATGACCCCGGTCACCGATGCTGACCGCGGGGCAGAAGAGCTGATCCTAGCGATGCTCGCCGAACATCGCCCGGAGGACTCGGTGCTTGGCGAAGAATTTGGGGTGCACGGCAGTGGATCGCGGCGCTGGGTGATCGACCCGATCGACGGAACAAAAAACTTTGTGCGCCACGTACCGGTCTGGGCGACACTGATCGCGCTGGTCATCGACGATGAACCGGTAGTGGGTGTGGTCTCGGCACCGGCGCTGTCCCGGCGCTGGCACGCCGCCACGTCGTTAGGCGCGTATGTCAGCGAACCAGGGCTCGATGCCCCACGCAGACTGCACGTTTCACAGGTCACCGAACTGGCTGATGCTTCGCTGTCCTACGCTTCACTCAACGGCTGGAAGGCGCTGGGCAAGCTCGATGATCTGCTCGAACTGCTCGATCAGGCCTGGCGCACCCGCGGCTACGGAGACTTCTTCTCCTACGCACTGCTCGCCGAGGGCGCGGTAGACGCGGCCTTCGAACCGGAACTAGAACTCTACGACATGGCTGCGCTGGTCCCACTGGTTCGTGAAGCCGGCGGAACTTTCACCTCGATCGCGGGCGTCGAAGGCTGCCACGGCGGTAATGCGCTGGCCAGCAATGGCGCGCTACACCCGCTGATCCTGCCCTACCTGAACCGCGGTTAACCATGCCCGGCCTGCACCCGCACAAGCTGACCACCAGCGAGGAAGACTACCTCAAGGCGCTCTACCTGCTCACCGAATGGGAAGATGAGCCAGTGGGCACCGGAGCGTTAGCCGATCAGCTGGGGCTCTCCCCCGCCTCGGCCACCTCGATGGTGCAAAAGCTTGCGGTTAAAGGTCTGGTCGATCATGTTCCGCGTGGCGCCATCTCGTTGAGCGACATCGGGCGACGCGAGGCGCTGCGCATGGTGCGCCGACACCGGATTTTAGAAACCTTCCTGCGCGATGAACTCGGATATGACTGGGACGAGGTGCACGATGAGGCTGAGGCGCTTGAACACACCGTCACCGACAGATTCATCGATGCCTTACACGCCCGGCTGGGACACCCCGAGGTCGATCCGCATGGCGACTCGATCCCCTCGGCCGCGGGGGTGCTAGCTACCCGCGATGCGCAGCGCCTCGATCGGTTCCACGGCGCGCAGGCGATCGTGTGTCGCGTGAGCGACGAAGACCCCGAGTTTCTGCGTCGCGCCAAGAAGTTAGGAATTGTGCCCGGGGCAATGATCGAGCTTCCACACCAGCTGAACTACATCGAAGCCTCGCTGGTCTGGGTCTGCGCTCCATGATCGATCGAGCTCAGCTCGCTAAATTCCTGGCGGTGGCACTCGGCGGAGCCTTGGGCGCGCTGGCCCGAGTAGCCATTGACATGCTCACCCCGGCCAACGTCTGGGCCGCCTCAACCTTGATCGTCAACGTCCTTGGTTGCGTCGCTTTGGCTGCGTTGAGCGCCTATGCTGCGCACAGGCCGCTGGCACCGCTGCTGCAGCTTTTCGCAGGCACCGGTTTTTGTGGTTCCTTCACCACCCTTTCGACGGTACTGCTGTTATTTACTAGTTTGAGCGCTGCCGGATACATCGGCTACCTCTTACTCAGCGTGGTGCTCTGTCTAGCTGCCGTCTTCTTGACGCACACGTTGCTGGACCGACACCTAGCTCGCCCGCAGGAGCTGTCGTGATCTGGCTGCTGTTGCTCGCTGGCGCAATCGGCGCGATGATTCGTTACCTCTTGGACCGTTCGCTTCCTGCAACACACGATTTGGCGCAGGGCCTGTTCGCTGGCTGGCCGCGCGGAATCCTGCTTGCGAACATTCTCGGTAGCTTTGCGTTAGGCGTGGTGCTCGGTTACGCACGCAGCCACCAGTTGGATCTCACGCACGAAAACTTTGTGCACACCATACCTGCAGCCGATCGGCTCTGGCTGCTGGCCTCTGGGGTCTGTGGCTCACTGACTACCGCCAGTACCCTATTTGTCGGGTTCCGCCTGATTTATGAGGTCAACAAGGCCCGCGCAATCGTGTATCTATGCTCCACCTTCGTGATTGCCGGCGGCGCTGGTGCACTGGGTTGGCTGATGACTAGATAGTCCAACGTGGGAAAATTATGGGTACGACCAATTGGCCGTACCCATAATTTTTACTTTAAGTTTTTTAGCGTGCCGCGCGGCGTCCGCGAGGTGCATTGCGTGTCGCATCCTTAGACTGGCCTGGCGACTGCGGAGTTCTCTTTTCTCGGTCGTGTGGCACCACGTATCCGCCCGTGGCTAGAACCAGGATGGCGCTTATACCCGTCAGAGCAAGCATCGCGATCGCCCAGATCTGGGACTGATCGGTAAATGAGTGATCAACGCTCAGCCACAACACGTAGGCACCGACGAGGTAGATCAGGTGCAGTAGCGTCAACCTAATACGAAGACGCAGACGGAACTTGGCTTTAGGTGAGAAGAAGAGTGCCCAAATAATTAGTAGCGGCACTACCACAACGAGGATCGACGGGATAGTTGGCCATGGCACGAAGGCGATGGCGGCCAACGCTGCCGCGAAAATCAGACCAACTTCGAGGAGGAATGCGATCACAGCATAGATAGCCGAAATAGCCGGTGATACCCGCTGGGAACCGTTTTTACCCATCGTTTCTGATCTCACTCCGTTTCAGCAATCTGGCCGTCTGCTTAGCCGTTCAATTCCAGTCTATGTGGTAAACAGCGACCTCGCGACATGACTCGCGCGCAAGGCACCGTGTTACCTAGTGTGGCCATCATCTATCTACGCGCCAAGATCTGCCCTAGGCCGTCCATGCCCGGCCTTGACACTTCGGCCCGAGGTACGCACCACGCGCCAATGAGAACCCAGCTAAGAACCGGAATTACCAACGAACCGCTGTCTCTGCAACCTCGGTAGCGCTCCCCTGCGTTCAACATCTGAAGTCCGTTCGGGCAGAGGCAACCGGATCACGCTCACGTACTCACTTCAGGTAAGCCCCAAGTCCCAAAGGATTGAGCAGACGACTAATTCAAGCAGAATCCCCATGTCCCAAGTGTCTGCCATTCGCTAACGCCACGAAGGACCTAGCGAATCTTTATCAGAAACTGAAGATCACTCACTGGGCAATAGGTCGTATACCGCACATAGGTTAACGACAGAACCCCCGAGATCATAAGGATCTCGAGGGTTCAAATACGTGGAGATGGGGAGAATTGAACTCCCGTCCGATGTGGTGTTGCCAGGTCTTCTCCGGGCGCAGTTTGCTGCGGAATTTCTCTGCCCCAACCATCACGCAAACATGTGGTTGATCCAGGCACAGTTACCTAAGTATGTGTTCGGTAGCGGTAACGTCCGCCGAACACAGGGGCTACCTAAATGACGTTAGGATCAGGGGCGATAGCATCCCCTGGCTAACGGACTGTCTGGCTGCTTAGGCAGCGAGAGCGAAGTCAGTGCGCTTTGATTCGGCACTTATTGTTTTGCAAAGAGCGTTTACGAGATAACTTTGCATCCTCGGCCCGCTTCATCTGTCGCGACTCACACCGTCGAAACCGATCATCCCCGTATTTTATTGTCAGTCCCGGTTTCCCGGGTACAACCACACCAAAAGGCGTGTTAAATAATCATAGCGCAATCTGCTCTGCTAACCCAACGAGATTCACGCCACGCCTAGGCTTGTCCGCGATTACGTTCACGCATGGCACGCAGTGCCTCACGGTTATCCTGCTGCTCGCGCAACGTCTGACGCTTGTCATACTCACGCTTACCGCGAGCGACACCGATTTCAATTTTTACGCGACCTGACTTGAAGTAAATCTTCAGCGGAACAATAGTCAGGCCCGCTTCGGAGATCTTACGTTCAATTTTCAGCAGCTCTGCACGGTGCAGCAATAATTTACGACGACGACGAGCGGTGTGGTTGGTCCACGAACCGTTCAGGTACTCCGGGATGTAGCAATTCTCAATGAACAGTTCATTGCGGTAGAACTGACCAAAGCCATCCACTAACGAAGCCTTACCTTCACGTAGCGACTTAACTTCGGTCCCAGTCAGCACCATGCCCGCTTCGAAGGTATCTAGAATCTCAAAATCGTGGCGCGCCTTGCGGTTGCTCGCGATAATGCGATCTTCTTGGTTCTTCTTAGCCATGACACTCCTTGCATGTCGCGGGCGGATTCCCGCGCACAACTACCAAGTCTAGCGTTAGAGCAGTCCCAATGGATTCACACGCGAACCGTTGATGATCGTTTCGAAGTGAAGGTGGCAGCCAGTGGAGTTACCGGTGGTGCCCACATACCCGATGACCTGGCCCTGTTTTACGTGCTGGCCATTGCTCACAGCGATGCGTGACATGTGGTGGTAATTGGTTGCTAGTGCCTTGCCTTTTACGACGCCGTGCGACACGGTCACCTTGTTACCCGAGGAACCGCCCCAGCCGGCGAACCAAATTTCTCCGCTGGCAGCCGCACGAATCGGTGAGCCACACTGGCCGCCGAAGCCCCAGTCGACACCTGCGTGGACGTAGCCGCCCTGTCCCGAGTAGTCAATCGTTCCTGCAGGAGTTGGACGCCATCCAAAGCTGGAGGTAATTCGCGCGCTGCTCGTGGGCTTGACCAAGCCCCAGCTGCTTGGTTCCGAGTATGTTTCGGTCTTTGGCTTCGCTTTAGGAGCCACGTACTGCTTTTTCTTGTAAGTCTTCTGCTTGCGCTTGGCTTCCGCTGCCTGACGCTCCTGCTCGGCTTCGTAGGCGGCTTTTTCCTTGGCGACGCGCTGACGCTCCGCTTCGGCTTCCTTACGGGCCTTCTCCTCTGCCTTACGCTTACGTTCAGCGGCTTCTTTGATCAGGCGTTCTTGGCGTTCTTTGATCTGCTGGTTGATCGAAGCAGATTCCTGCTCTTGAACTTTTAGCTTCGCTTGAATCTGCGGCTTTTTTGCTTCCAATTCGGCGCTAAGAGATTCGGTGCTTGCAACCAAGGCATTCAACTCATCTTTGGCAGACTGGGCCGCATCACGGGCGCTTTGCTCTTGAGCTAAAGCTTCTTCAGCCTGGCCCTTGAGCGAAGAGATTTCATCCTCGACAGCAACCAAACGCAGTTTGTTGCTCTCGTCGGTGGCTTTTTCTTGAGCTAGATCGTTATATGCGGCGTTCTGTGAATCCATGGCACGGTTAGCCATGTCTAAGCCATCAGCCATTGCGGTCGCCGAATCCATATTCAAGATCATGTCTAACCCACTGGACACCCCTCCGCGCTTATACGCTTCGGAGGCGATCTGCGCCATGGTGTTTTCCGCTTCTGCAATCTTGGCGGCGTTCTCTTCGATTGCCTTAGCAACCTTGTCCCTCGTGGCTTGAGCGCTGATCAGCCGGTTCGTTAGATCCGCGACAGTAGCTTGTGCATTGGAGACACGGCTTTGGGCATCTGCGAGAGCTGCCTCGGCAGCTGGAACCTGAGCTTGTTGGGCCCGAAGTTTCTTATCTGTGGCAACAATATCCGAATCAAGAACTTCCATGTCCTGTTCCAAATTGTCGATGTTTTTCTCGACGTCAACCTTACGGTCATCGAGTTCATCGGCAATAACAATCCCCGCAGGCAAGGTAAGTGACAATGCTAGGGCTCCACCAATGGTGGCGCGCAGGAACTTACGTCGCACGGCGTTGGATAGCATACTGCTCCTTAAAGATTTTCGTGCTTCAGGCATAACCGGACACTCAAGATAACGATTGGCTATACCTTCAGGTAACGCTTCAATGTTACCACTGAAGAAATTGTGGCCAAAACGATACCAATAATCAAGAGCCCGGGTGCAACTAAGAGAACTTCATTGGTTGAAATGAAGGCCACGCCAACATTTTCGCTCGCCAATTTGTCTTGAACTAGGAACTTAACTAACAACCACAGTGTGCCTGATGCAAGGACACCACCGATAATGGATGCGATCACACCCTCGATGATAAATGGCAACTGAATAGTCGTTTTTGATGCGCCAACTAGTCTCATGATGGTGGTTTCTAGCCGTCGATGCATGGCCGAGAGTTGAATAGTTGTGCCTGTCAGCAACACGGCACAGGCAATCATCACAATTGCCACCACAGCTGCGGCGGCGGAGGCCACTCGCACTAGCTGGAAGACCTTCTCCAAGAGTTCGCGTTGGTCCACGACCGAATCAACGCCCGCTACGGTCGAAAAAGCTTCATTGATAACGGGATACTTCTCGGGGTCTACTAGACCGATACGGAACGATTCTGGTAGCTGATCTTCGGTAACCTGATCAACCAAGGAAGAATTCTTGTACTGTTCCTTAAAGTTTTTGAGTGCATCGGCTTTTGACTCATACGCGAATTCCTTGATGTATGGAGCCATCTCATCTGATTCGAGCAGTTGCTTGATGCTTGTGCGTTGCTCGTCGGTGACGCCTTCACCCGCGCAGTTTGGCGCAGCGGTGTTGTCGTCACAGAGAAAGACCGCAACTTCCATGCGGTCATACCAGTAGCCCTTCATCTGGTTGATCTGTAGTTGCAATAGTGCCGAAGCACCAACAAAGGTCAGCGATACGAAGGTCACCAAAACCACGGATACGACCATGATGATGTTTTGACGAAGGCCCTTCGCAGCCTCGCGGAGAATAAATCCTAATCTCACTGGCGCTCGTCCTTCTCTTCATTCATTGCAGCTTCACTAGATGCTTCCATGGCGGCCTCACCAGTTAGGAGCTCACGTGAACCGTCCTGATTGATCACGGTCGTCATTGCGGTGTACTGACCATCAGCTTCGTCGCGCACAACGCTGCCTTTGCTCAATTCAATGACTCGGTGGCGGAACTCGCTGACGAGTTCGTGAGCGTGAGTGGCCATCAGCACGGTGGTGCCGTTTTGGTTAATGCGATCGAGCACATTCATTACCTCGACGCTGTTCTTACGGTCGAGGTTACCGGTCGGTTCATCGGCCAGCAGGATCGAAGGCTTGTTAACGATCGCTCGGGCAATGCCGACGCGTTGCTGCTCTCCACCGGAAAGTTCGGTGGGCTTACGGCGGGCTTTATCTTCCAAGCCCACCATACGCAGCGCGTCAGGCACACGATCGCGAATCTGTGCGCGTGAGGCACCAATAACTTCCATTGCAAAAGCAACGTTATCGAACACGGTACGTTCACGAAGGAGACGGAAATCCTGGAACACGAAACCAATATCGCGACGCAGTTTTGGCACACGTCGGCTCGGTATACGGTTCAGGTTTTGCCCTGCGACGTAGACCGCTCCATTTGTGGCGCGCTTTTCGCGCAGGATCAAGCTTAGAAAAGTAGACTTTCCAGAGCCAGATTCTCCGACTAGGAAGGCGAACTCGCCACGGTTTACCTCGATGTTTACGTCGTTCAAAGCAGCATTTCGTTGCTTTGGCTCGTAAACCATCGAGACATTTTCGAATTTAATCATGTCTTCAATCGCTAGTTGCCGTCGGGGCGCGACCCACGGAAACTCAGGTCGAGATCGAACGTTTTTTGATGCGCCAGTCTTCCAAACCTTATAGGGGCAACATGTACAACAGGCGCCGATAGTGTGGTGTGTTGCCACATTCATGCCGTTTATACAGACTCGACGTTGCGCAAGGTAACGCATTGACTTGCAAGATTTTGACTATCGCAAGATCCCTCGGTGACCTTTAGCACACCAGCAAAAGCTCCTGCCGTCCGACTATCTTTTCCGCGGACGCAAGCCAATACCAAGGTCTAAAAATTGAACGGTAAGCACCGGCGCAAACCGATGCTTACCGTACAATTCATGGCTTAAATCAGTGGCTCACCGTTGCGTTTGCCTTCCCGCGCTTCGGAAATGAACGCCCTGGCAATAAAGAAGGCAACTCCCGCGACAACGACGGGCCAGGCTAGTACATAAATGGTCAGGGCTAACATTATTCATTCCTTTCGGAGTTGTTCGAATCGTTGCTACGAGCGGCACCCTTAGTCGCACTGACGACAATTTCTTCAACGGGGTCAAAATCTCCGGCTCGTTCTGCGATGACCGAGAAGTCAAAGTCCATCTTTGAACGGAACGACATGAAGTAACAGATCAATGTACTGACTGAATAGGCGACAAGTGATGCCGATAGCGTCGTGTAGTCACGCAGGAATCCGAAGCAGAACGGTGCAGCTACCAGCGTGGCCATTGTGCCAACGATAATTGCAACACGAAGCCCGAAGAATCCGAATGACATCAGGCCCAAAACGATTCCTATACCAAGAATTGCCAACAGCTCGATGATTACCGCGGTAAAACCGGTCATAGGGATCAGCTCGAAACGCACCGGAATGAATACAACGAGAGCTACCAAGACTGCAGTTGTGAATGCCTTGTTCGTAACCTTTTTCCAGTAGAAGCTGGCGAGCACTGGGAAAACCAAGGCCCCCCATAGCGCACCTACGAAGACCAAAAGATCCAATATGTTTAATTGCAAACTGGCCAAACAGACGGCAACCACGGTTGCGACGATCATGGTCATACGTCCGACCAACAGCATCGTCTTTGGATTAGCTTTCTTCTTGCCCGCAACGTTCTGGCCGTAAACATCGGCCATCATGATGGAAGACAGCGCCGCAAGATCCGAGTCAGCGGTGGAGGAAAGCGCACCAATGATCATGATGAAGAACAACGCCAACAGGATTCCCGGCAGATAACTCATGGCCATCTCAGGGATGATGTTGTTCTGGTCCCCGCCCGTGGGTTCAAAACCGAGGTACAAGGCAAGTACGCCGAGCATACCTACACCGATCACCATGGCACCATAGCCAATGGTGGCGGTGATGAAGGTTGGCTTAATTAGGTCTTCACGAACCGCAAAGAGACGCTGAGCGATGGTCTGATTACCAATCGCGTAGGCCAAAACCGCAGCGATATATGGTGCACCCTGGTTCAAAAACGCGTCTGACGAGAAGAAGTTCGACTGTTGGGCGGTAAGGTTTCCAGCTCCGGTTTCGAAGGCTGCAGGGAACCCCGCTGCGAAGAAAATGAACGGAACAATAATTGCTACCGCGCCGAGCATTGCCATGACCTGCATGAAGTCAGTCAAAACCGAGGCACGGAATCCCGACCAAAGGGTGTAGAGCAATACGCCACCGGCTACCGCCAGCACGCCCTGGATGAAATTGAATGGGGAGAGCATCGAAATAAGCACGCCACCGGCAATGAAGTTAGACATCAATGAGATGACTGAACCGACCACATTCGAGCCGGCCAGCATTAACTGGCTGGAACGTCCATGTCGCGCGTGCATGACCTCTGCGAGGGTGTGCGCTTTCGGAGCAACCTTACGGATTCTCTTACCGAATGGGTAAATGAACAGAATCATCAGTGCACCCCAGAGGCCGTAGTGGATAGGTCCACTGATGCCATAGGTATAGCCCGAAGACGCCGAGGCGTACATTGATGAAGCCCAAATCCACGTCGCGGTCATACTGGCCGCGGAGATTCCGAATCCGATTTTGTTGCCAGCGGTCATATAACCGTCAGCGTTTTCATTTTTCTGGCCGATCTTTGTGGACACCAAGAATGTTCCACCATAGAAAAGGACCAGTAAAAGTATGATGACCAAGGCGCTGAAACCGACCGTTTCCGGGTTGTTCACACGCCACCTCCTTCAAACGACGTAGTTGTGAATTGGCATCGTCCAGGTCTTACCTGGAACTTTTGATGCGTGGTTCGCACGTCTCATCCCGGGGAATACTCCACGAGGATTCGTTTAGCCGACGTACCTAAGCTCTAAGCCCATCAACCACTTCCTTCACTTCAGTTACGTATCGTTTTATCTAGGCCGCATCGCACTCCCGGCATGCAAAGCGCTGCCCCTTCTTCAGGACAGCACCGCCGTATAGATGCGTTTTTCCATTGACGAACCGAATTTCCATGCAAAATTCAACTCAGAAATCCATGATTACTTAAAGGTTCATGTTCGTTCATTTGCCGTCTTGCGATCTTCAAAAGATGCATCTAATTTTCGAGCGAAATCACCGCTATTAGTCATGTCACTGGCAGGGCGGCAACAAGAAAATTGCCTATTTCATGCGGTGTCTGACACGGAATGATTCGCGAAAATTTGAGGGTATAGATCACTCAACGACTTTGCCATCCTAGCATGCACTCAGATTTCGGGCCTATATGACCCTCTATTCCTACTCGAATTCAGGCACTCAATCGAAGTTTTATGTTACAAAATTATGATAAAAATTAGCACAAAAAAGGCCTGAAAACTTTTCAGTTTTCAGGCCTTTTTGAGAGCTTCTACGTCCTAATTGGAGGGACGTCGATTACCCGCGCGCCATCGAATTCCTGCATTAATGAAGTCGTCAATTTCTCCATCAAGCACAGCTTGCGTATTACCAACTTCGTGGTCGGTGCGCAGGTCCTTAACCATTTGGTACGGGTTAAGAACATAGGACCGCATCTGATCGCCCCAGGAAGCCTTAACATCTCCAGCGAATTCCTTCTTCTGTGCGCTCTCTGCTTCTTTCTTCAGCAAAAGCAGTCGTGACTGCATAACGCGTAAGGCCGCGGCCCGGTTTTGAATCTGGGACTTCTCATTCTGCATCGACACGACAGTGCCGGTAGGAATGTGTGTCATGCGAACAGCGGAGTCGGTGGTGTTCACGCTCTGCCCGCCCGGTCCCGAGGATCGGAAGACGTCTACGCGCAACTCTGACTCGGGAATCTCGATGGTATCGGTCTGCTCAATCAACGGCACCACTTCAACGGCTGCGAACGAAGTTTGACGACGCCCTTGATTATCAAACGGTGAAATACGCACCAATCGGTGGGTGCCCGCTTCCACCGAAAGCGTGCCGAAAACGTAAGGAACATCGATTTCGAAGGTCGCGGATTTTAAGCCTGCCTCTTCAGCATAAGAAGTATCCATCACGGTGGCTTTATATCCGTGTTTCTCAGCCCATCGCAAGTACATGCGCAGCAGCATTTCCGCGAAATCTGCCGCGTCTACGCCACCTGCACCGGAACGGATCGTTACGACGGCACCACGTGAGTCGAATTCACCATTGAGCAAGGTGACGATCTCCAACTCGGCGAGTGCCTTCCGAATGGAGATTAATTCCTTATCAGCTTCGGCGAGGGTCTCGTCATCGTTTTCCATTTCGGCTAGTTCCACCAGCACTTCAAGGTCTTCGATTCTTGTACGGATCTTGTTCAAGCGTTCAAGTTCCGATTGTCGGTGCGACAATTTACTGGTGACAATCTGCGCGCTGGCCGGGTCGTCCCATAGGTCCGGCACCCCGGCCTCTTCGGAGAGTACGGCGATGTCGGCCTTAATTTGAGCAACGTCGCTCACGTCCTCAATCGCAGAGAAAGTGGATCGGAGCGAACGGATTTCAGCGGGGAAGTCAGTTTTTGCCATAGTTATCTAAGCCTACGCCATGCAGCCTAACGGCTTAAGTTCACGTCGCTACCGGCTCAGTACCGTGCGTGCGGTTGAACTGACCTGGATGCTCACGCCCGACGGCACGATCCAACCAATGATTGGTGGTTGCACCGAGCCAGTGAGCAGGAGCGTCGCACCTTGCCCGTCAGGCAGAATTTGGACGGACCCGATCCTAAGGTTATCAATCCGCTGTCCTGCTTCCACATCTTGTAGGTACCGCTGAACTGCGGCCTGGACCTGTGAATGATTCAATTCAATACGTGGTTGGCCTCCATCACCAACAAACTCGAATTCGTCTACTGCCGCGACGATAGCGCCATCGGCGACCGATAAGAGCTGGCGTGCCTTGAGATTAACCGCGCTCGCGGCGAGCACGACCGAAATTGTCAACAAGGTGATCGCGCATAGTCCAATCGCAAGTACCAAAGACTGTCCGTCCTCGGAACGAAACTTGCGGATCAATTTGGCCCACCGATTTCCGCTAACCAAAACGATCAATTCGTTGGGTCGACGACGCATCGACGGTGAAGACGGAGGCATCAAGATACTCAGAGATAAAGGGTAACTGAACCCGTAGGGAGACCTTGACCGTGACCACGCTACCTGGGCTTAGACAGGTTTTGTCACAAGAAATGTCTGTGTTGGCTCCCGCTAATCCAAAATTATTCATCGCTCGCTCAACGACTTGATGGGCCTGTGAACGTGCTTGCTTCGGATCTTCTGCCACCGCAAAAACCTTGGCAGCTTGGTCTGCTGCGCCAACAACTGCATATGATCCTGCTTGAAGCTGCCCGGCGGCAAGGATCAGATAAATCATGGGGATCAGCAAAACCGTAGACGCAAAAATAAATTCGACGATGGCACTACCTTTTTCGGCTTCACCAGCGTTAGTCATAGCGCACCGCATCACCATGCACTGTTAGGTCCCACCCGTTGGGTAACAGTCCGATCAGTGGGACACGGGTGCTCACAGTAACGGAGACTAATTGCCCCTCCCCCACAGCGCTAGTTGATACCTGCACGTTACGGGCAAACCCACCGTGCAGAGACTCGGCGATCAGTGTGCGGGTTCGCCCTGCAGCGTCCCCGGGTGAATGGTTAGCTAACGCACCGTAATGCGCTCCGTTGGCGGCGGCATCGATGAGGGTATTGCGCACATGAAGCACAAGCGTCAATTGAATCAAGGTCACCGCGATGACGATCAGCAAACTAGTGATCATGACAAATTCGGCCACGGCCGAGCCTGCCTCTTCTGGTCCCAGCCTCCAGAAGCGGCGAGCATTGGCATGTGTAACCCGATTCATTTTGAGAACACCGGCTTAGCCTAGGCCGGATACTCGATCGATCGCCTGATTGAACAGGTCTTGTAGCCGGGGGCCGGCTATGGCCAACAGCGCTGCAACAAGTAATGCTGACATAAGCGTGATCATCACCCATCCGGGGACATCTCCACGCTCGTCACGCAGTTTCGTAGTGAGCTGTCGCCATAATCGCTGTCCTGCTTCGAGCAGGCTTAGGGCTAACATCATGAACCAAGAGTGGATGCTGGACATCGGAATTCTTCCTAACTTTTGCGGAGTATAGATATTGTGAAGGTGTTTTAGCTGTCAATAGCTCATCTCCAATAAGGCCAATCCAGGGAATACCGCAAAGACAATCGTCAGTGGAAGCACGCCGAAAACTATGGGCACGAGCATGCCAATTTCCCGTTTGCCGGCAACTTCCATCAGCTCACGTTTTGAGGCGTCACGGACATCTTGGGCCTGGTCACGGAGCACTTGAGCCAGTGGTGTGCCGCGTTCGGTCGCGACCACGATGGCATCAACAAAGCGCGTCATCGCACCGACTTGGATGCGATCGGACATATTCTGCATGGCTTGAATCATGGAATTTCCCGAGTGGATGTCGTTCAATGTTTCGGTAAATTCCTCGCCGATCACCCCGTGACAGATGCGTGAAATGCGTTCGATCGCCCCGGTGGTTGATTCTCCAGCGCCCACCGTCAGTGCCAGAACCTCGGCGACTGTCGGAAATTGGGTCAAGACTCTGCGTGCGCGACGTTGTATTTGCTCGTTCAGCCACCAGCCTCGCGCAAGAAAGCCGAAGATCCCACAGCCAAGGACCACGATGAGCGCGAACGCGAAGTTTGTCGGACGCCCCAGCGCGAACAGTGCCATCAGTGCAGCGCCAACAAGCAGTCCCAGCAGCGCGCAAATGATCTCTTGGGAACGGTAGTCCACCACATTCATCTTAAGTCCGGCTGCGCGCAGGCGTTTGCGGACAGTCTCGGTGCCGGGGTTGTGCAAACTGGCCAAGCGTTTGATCTGTTGGAGGACCGGGGCCGCAAATTGCACCAAGGCCGGACTGCGCGATTCTGCGCGCCAAGAATCTTCGAGCATCCGCGAGGAACGTGTTCCAACCCGGATGTGCGGGGCGACTCTTTCGGCAAAGGACAGCGGGCGCCACGCTGGAAGGTTCACCACGATCATCCACAATCCCAGGCCTAGACCAAAACCGCAGAGCACTGCCCACGGGACTAGCGAGTTCATGCCAGTACCCGCTCTTCTACAGGTAAGTTGCCTAGGCGCAGCATCACTCGGTAACACAACAGTGAAATCACCAGCCCGGCGGCCAGCACTACTACCCCGCCGGGGGTCAGATAGGCATTTTTTGCAGCTTCTTGAGTGCCTAAGACGAGCAACATAATCCACGGGGCCGCCACGGCCAATCTGGCCGCGGAAACAATCCACGACTGGCGGGCTGCAAGTTCTCCACGGGTACGAACGTCATCACGCAAAAACGCGGCAAGTGTACTCAGCGTCTGGCCAAGATCGGTGCCACCAACCTCCCGGGTAATGCGTAGTGTTGCGAGGATCTTGTCGGAAACCGGATCTGCGAGCCGGTCACCGAGTTGTTCGAGCGCCAACGAAAAGTTTGAGGTGGCCCGGTAATCCAGTGCAAAGTCGCTAAAAGCAGGACGCAGCAGTTCCGGCCCCATACTTGAGAGCTGGCTTAGGGACTCTGGCAATGACAGTCCGGCTCGGATCGCGCTTCGCAGATGATCGACCACCTCGGGCCATTGCTCGTGCAATGCAGCCTGACGTTTAGCGGCTTGATGACGCAGATAAACCCACGGCGCCCAGAAGCCAAAGAGCAAAAATACGGAGGCAAATAACCATGAACCGGTCAAGGCCAGCGTGATCAGCACAAAAACTATTCCGCTGGCGGCACAGATAGCCACAAATTTTGCGGGGCTGAGATTCACGATGCCTGCGCGCAATAGCGATAGTCGAATGAGCGACTGCCGTTTGGGCTTTGGCGGACTGGGGTCAAAAAGCAGCCAATCCACCACGAGGGCAACGCCCAAGCCACCGAGTAAACCGCACAAAGCGATCATGACCGCTCCATGAGCAATTGTGCGACGTTGATACCGGCGAGCGCGAATTTGTCATGTGACCAATCGGCTCCTGGTGCTTGGCTCAGCTCACCATCGGTGTAGTCGAACAGCGTGGAGGTTTCGAACTGACCGTCTTCAACGCGTCCACGCACGCTGAGGATTTCTTGCACGTAGCGTTTTCCATTGGGGTCGCGAGTACAGTGGACCACCAGATCAATGCAGGCTGCCACGGTTCGCACGGTGAAATCACTGGTGATATTCGGGCCTGCCAGTAGCGGCAGCGTACAAATTTTGGTGATTGCGTCGCGAGCAGAGTTTGCATGGAGAGTACATAGGCCGGCGATTCCCGAGTTCAGGGCGATCAGCATGTCTAGCGATTCTGCTTCGCGTACCTCCCCGACGATGATCCGATCGGGCCGCATGCGCAGTGCTTCTTTGACTAACCGGCGCATCGTGATTTCTCCGGTACCTTCCAGATTTGGTAGCCGTGTTTGCATACTCACCACGTCGCGCAAGGCAAGGTTCAGTTCAAAAATTTCTTCAATCGTGATGATACGTTCGCGCGAACCGATGGAGGACGCCAAACAGTTGAGCATCGTCGTCTTGCCTGCCTGGGTGGGCCCGGTAACCACCACGTTGAGTCCCGCACCGATCGACCAACCTAAAAATGCTGCTGCATCCTCGCTGAGTGATCCTAGTTCTACAAGGTCTTCGAGTTTATTGGCGCGAGCGATAAATTTGCGGATATTCACCGCCCAATGTTCATGGGTGATATCTGGAATGACCACGTGTAACCGAGAGCCATCGGGAAGTTGGCAGTCCACGAAGGGCTGAGAAAGATCCAGTCTGCGTCCTGAGGATTTCAGCATCCGTTCAACCAACGCTGCCACTTCAGCACTTTCAAGACGAATATGGGTGAGTTCACTTTGCCCGCCACGAGCGCAAAAAATCTGATGAGGCGAGTTGATCCACAATTCCTCGACGGTAGGGTCATCGAGCAATGGTTGTAATGGCCCAAACCCTGCCACGTTGTCATACACCTGACGGCGGGCTTCGTCTAACGGACCGATGGAAGGCACTGCGCCGAGTAATGCTCGTTCGTCGTAGTCGCGCAAGACATCGTCAATCAAAGAGCGTATGAGCACCGGTTGCTTGCCGGGGTCTAGCCCGCGTCGACGGACTAGCTCACGTACTTCGTCTTCCACGATGGATAGGGCGTCCACGTCAAGTCCTCAGCCGAAACTATGAAGATATTCCCGAATGATCGAGGTACACCGGCCACCGAAGCGCCAGCACAACATCGTGCCACCCATTTTTGCTCGTGTTCTGGGCGAAGTGGGTATGTGATGGGAGCCTAGCCCCAGAATCGTTGTCTTTCAATACCCAAGCGGAGATGTGGATAAGCCGAAGGCAACGTTCTCCACATCCGGTGAAGCACCCAGTTGCGCTGTGACCAGTAGATGCTGAAGTACTCATAAGTGGCGGGTCCGATTGAGGAGGAAACATCATGGTGCGTTATGAGCTGTTGCTTGTTTCGCGATCTTTTGCACAGCCGCGCCAGTTTCACCTGCAGGTTTCCGCTGCCCTCGATGGTCAGCAATTGTCCGAGATCTTAACCGCAAGTTTCGGTGCAACGCGCTGGTTCCTCGGACCACTCGCCTTGGAAGAATCTGCGGAGCTGAGCTCGCGCACACACTTGTTGCTAACAGACCTTCCGCGTCCGGTTCTACCGCGCGAGCACCAGATGCCTTCGGCCTTGCAGCTCTTTGTCGCTTCCGGGCCAGATGCAGGCGCGAGCTTACTACTGGTTCAAGGCACTCATGATGTAGGGCGTTGTGCTCCCTTATGGCTGCAAGACCCGCAGATCGCGCGGCGTCATGCGCGCATTCGAGTGGATCAATCCCAACTGTTGCTGACCTGCGAATCATCCAACACGCTGCGAATTTCTCCACAACGGCCCGCCAATGAGCCGCTGAGCGAACTATCTTTGGAACGCGGCACTCGTTTCTGGCTGGGTGATACCGAGTTATGTGTGGGTGATCCGGTGATGCTTGATAACGCACAGTCGATCAATGCCGAGCAACTTCACTGGGCACTACCGGATAAGCCCGAACTTCAACGCCTGATCGCCCTATGTTTAGCAGCCCTTCTGCCGATGCTTTCCGGAGTGATGCTGGCGGTATTCACCGGATCAATGTTGTTTCTACTACTCAGTGGCGCCTCAGCGCTACTTGGAATTTTCCCTGCTATCCAGTTGATTGGCGAACGTCGTCGGTGGAAGGCCAAAGCGGTGGTGTACCGCGAAAACATCATCAATGCCCGAGCAGCCTATGCCTCGCCCCTGGGAATTAGCACCCTGGCAGGATTGGCACGCGCCGAATTACAGATACCGACAGCCAGTTTGCCTCCTCTGGTCTTTGGCCAGGGACTGTGGGCCCCGGCCGCCGAAGAACCTTCAGCTAAGACTAAGCGACGTAGAAAGTCGCGTACTTCCTTGGACGCCCCGTGCCCGTCACCGGTGTTCTCCCCCAGTGTGCCGGGTGCTTGGCAGATCGTTGGCGCGCAGGACAAACCAAGCACCGAACTGCTCTTCGCGATCTTGGCCCGCTATCTCCCGGCGGTTTTATGTGGACGCTTAGAACTGGTACTCGATCCGAGATTGCAATGCCTCCCGGCGAGTCTACTTTTGTTACCCGGAGTCAGCACCGGACTGCCACCGTTGGCGGTCACTCCCACCATGCTGGAAACAAAATCAGACGGCTTGGTGCGTACCTTGTACGTGGTGTCTACCCCTGCACAGACTTGCGACCAGTCGTTAGTGATCGGCATGAGTCAAAACCCAGTACCAAACGGCACACGGTGGGTGAATCCGCGAACTCCCGAGGTCGCACTCGAAGATACACAGCTGACGCTGCACACTGCACTACGGCTCAGCGTGCAACGCTTCGTTCGGCTAATTGATCGCTGCCTCAGCTTGGCCGAATCCCAAGCAATGCGAGGCCGCACAGAATCCAACGAATTAGCACCCTGCGATCCAGCTCGTGCCTTAACGGCGCTTATTGGGGCTACCGATCAGCAGGATCCCATTGTTCTCGACTTCGGCGCAGACGGACCACACATGCTGATCTGTGGAACGACTGGTTCTGGAAAGTCTGAAGCACTTCGCCGGATCGTGAAGCAATTGGCCAGCGACTATTCGCCTGAGCAGGTGGCCTTTGCGCTCGTCGATTTTAAAGGCGGTGCAGGTCTATCCGTATTCGCACAGTTGCCCCACGTTCAGCTGTTCGCCAGTGATTTGGACTCAGCGGCCGCTCAACGCGCGTTGGCCCAGTTGGAAATTGAAGTGACCCGGCGTGAGGAGTTGTTAGCCGAATATCGTTGTAGCGACTTGCTCGAATACAGACAGCTAGTTCAGCCTGGTCCTGCGCTTCCGAGCCTCGTAGTGGTGATTGACGAATTTCGGGTGTTCAGTGAATCCATCCCCGAAGCCAACCCACGAATCGACCGTCTCGCTGCGGTTGGTCGGGCGTTGGGCATACACCTATTGCTCAGCACCCAGCGACCGGCCGGCACCTTAACCGGACAGACCAGAGCCAACCTCAATACTGTAATAGCCCTACGCGTCAATGACCCCGGCGAATCCATCGAGCTAGTCGGCATTCCTGACGCCGCAACACTGACAAGCCCAGGACAGGCAGTAATTCACTGTGCCACACGGTCTACCCGTAAATTTCAGTTTGCACTCGCCTATGATCCACCACCCCATGGCGAGTTAGCCGAACGTGGCCCGCGCGATCTCACCGCCAAGCAGGTGTGCACCTTTGGCAGGCATCCCACTGCGCACGAGAGTATGCAAGCACTGCACCGACAGATCGCTGTCTTGGCCTTAGAATGGCAGTCGTTCACCATGGGCCGCTCGCCGTTTGCTGAGGCGTTACCGCAAACCCCTACGCCCCCTAGAACACCATGGATGTCCGGCCAAACAGAAGAAATCTGGTGTGGGCTTGTGGATCGACTCGATTGTGGGACGTTGGAACCCTTACTTATCGGGGGGCAAGCCGGTCATAGCATTCTGGTGTGCGGACTGCCAGAAGCTGGCCCGCGACAGTTGCTTACCAACTTGTGCCAATTACCTAGAAAGGTTCTAAGTTTTGGCCCGGAATTACTCATCAATGCGGCGCAATTTCCTCACTTGCTGCAGGTCACTGGGCAAGATACTTACGACTTTCTTGACGCCGTCGATTATCTTAATGAACCACGTGAAGATGAGGAGTTGTTAATACTCATCCACGGAGTCGGCCAATTACAGTCGTCCCTGCACCCACAGCAATTTCAGCATTTTGATGAGGTCCTTGGTGCACTCCTGCGACGCGGTGGCTTTGGGCCAACCGTAGTCATAGCTGTCGATCGAGATCAAGCACTGCTCAAAGCTGCTGGTTTGTGCACCGAACAATGGTATTTTCCATTCCACGCCACCGACTCATTAAAAATGGCTTGGCCACGAATACCGGCCGTGGCCAACCACGTTGGACGTGGAATTCTGATGAGCGGAACCGACGTTGCACGCAGCATTCAACTAGGTGCTGCACAATCGCTCTCTATGACTGATCGTCCTTGGTCCGCGGGCAACTCAGATTCTCAGAACGCCAGCTCCCCTGGATTACTCCGACTAGGAACACGATCTTTGGAGGATACCGTCATTTCGTTGCCCGCCACCGCGATGTCCTTAGTAATTTGCGCCGACACCACCATGCGACAAGAACTGAGCCAGGTTTTGTGCCAGCGGTGGGGCATCGAGCGCGTGGAAAGAATCGAAGACCTCGAAGCGTTACTAAACCGTTCAACCAATCGAGGTGTCGGGCTGGTTCTCGAACATACGAATGACCCGAGGCTTGCCCCGTTGCTTAATTCCGCAGTGAGCCGTGCAGTGATTCCCGTGCTTTTCGTTCCACCTTCAAGCCGGCTCGCTTACGAAGTCGGTGCACCAGGGATGGCTCTCGACGATCGATGTGTGGTGGTAGTTGAGGCCCATCACCCACACGATCTACAACCAATGCCTTGGGAACCTTTGGGTCCTACTCAGACTCTGGATGCTAAAAACCAATGGCGCGCGATAGCAAATTCTCATGGACTACCACGCGCCGTTTTGATCGATAAAGAAAGTATTTAGGACTGTGGACGATCGCCGAGGAAAGCCGTTGTTTTCGGAGCAAATAACATCACGATAGTCACGGCGGCCACCACAATCGCAGCAATGGCGACGCCGGTAAATGGTCCTTGCATGAATGAGAACGAGAGGATTAGTTGGAAGAGTTGCCACACGATAATGGGGGCGCGGGTGAAAGCTTTCCCCTTGAAGAAGTTCAGCGAAACACTAACCTGCCAGGCGCCTGCGGCTAGGCACAGCACGAGCATGAAAATACGCCCGCCCATATTGAGGTTTCCCTCGTCCGAAAGATGCAAAAGGTAGTTCGCTGCGTAGACCAGAACTGCTATTGCTTCGAGCATCGTTAGTGCTGCCACAGTTAAAACGCTGGTGGGACGGGGTACCGAAGATTCGTTGTTGCTCACGAGACCAATTTTCGTGCAAGTGTCTCAGGAACTCAAACGGGTGTTGTCCTAGGGAAAGATCAGCTCTGCCTAGCGTTCGTCAGATAGCGCAGAGGGCACCGGAAAGCCATGTGAGAAAGCACTCAGGGATTCAGCCACATTTCACTTCCATGACTCTTGTTTACTTTCTCGTAACATGAAAACCTAATGTGGTTGGTTAAATGAACATCTCAGTTCGTACCTGACCGACTCCTCGAAGATGATTTCAGTACTCACAACGTAACGCACCTGCTTTTCCAATTCGCAGTTGTTTTCTCTTTGTGACGTTTTCTGGAGGGCCTTCGTTTCCCCAAATATTTCAAGGAGCATCAATAAGCATGGATTGGCGTAGCCGCGCGGCGTGTCTGGAAAAGGACCCGGAACTTTTCTTCCCGGTGGGTAACACCGGTCCGGCCCTCTTGCAGATCGAAGAGGCCAAAAGCGTATGCCGTCGATGCGACGTCACCGAAACCTGTCTGCAGTGGGCCATCGAGTCCGGACAGGACGCTGGCGTATGGGGCGGTATGAGTGAAGATGAGCGTCGTGCCCTAAAGCGTCGTGCTGCTCGGGCTCGTCGCGCTTCTTAGAGTAAAAGCTGCACCCGAGGTAGATCTCGCAACCCGGGATGCTGTCTGAAATCCGCCAGTGGGAATCCTACTGGCGGATTTCGACTTTAACTCGTGAAACACTCAGGCCAGCTGGGTAACCTACACTTAGTATCTGTGTTCGAAAGGAGCCGTGCAGTGTCTCAGACCCTTCAACTGTGCTCCCCTGTGGCAGGAGTTTGTCCTTGATAACCCCTGAACGACCAGACCAGCTCGTAGGACAAGTGCTCGGTCACCGGTACCGGTTAGATACTCTCATCGCTTTAGGTGGAATGTCTCGGGTCTACCGGGCCATGGATCTCAATTTGCACCGTTCGGTGGCAGTGAAGGTGCTGGACGAAAACTTCGCTAGCGAATCACTCGTTCGCGAACGTTTTGAGTCTGAAGCCATTATCGCCGCGAATATATCTCACCCGAATGTGGTGTCCATTCGCGATCATGCAATTTCGGGCAGTCACGTGTATCTCGTAATGGAATATGTGCGTGGCCAGAATCTTGCCGAGGTCATCGAAGAACGCGGACGTTTCACTCCACGCCAGATGCTCAGCATTCTAGAGCGCATCTGCAGTGGACTTCGCGCGGCTCATCTCGAAGGCATCGTGCATAGAGATATGAAGCCCGCCAACGTTTTGCTCTCAGACAACGGCGAAATCAAAATCACCGACTTTGGCTTAGCCCGGGCAGCTAGTGCCCATACCCAGTCCGCCACACTGGTTGCGACACTTTCCCATGTGTCCCCCGAGCTGGTTTCTGGCGCTCCTTCCGACTCACGTAGCGATATCTACGCAGTGGGCATCATGATCTATCAAATGCTCACCGGACAATTGCCCTTCCCCATGACTAATCCGGCAGCCATGATGAAGCATCACCTCGATTCGCCCATGCCAATGCCTTCTAATTTGGTACCAGGGCTGAGTGAAGATCTGGACGAACTGGTGCGCTATTGCACCGAAAAGGATCCTGAACGGCGTCCCCAAAATGCTGGATTTTTACTTGATGATGTCATCCAGATCCGATCAACGTTAACTGACGACGAGCTGGATCTCGATGCCGAGTCCTTAGGTGACGTTTCAGATCTTGCGCCTCTCGCAGCGGCTGCAATGCCGACCACGGTCCAGCAGCGACTCGATGAGTGGCAGCGTCATCGCGATGAACAACGTCAACCTTGGTGGATGGACGAAGATACCCTCGGCGAAACCGCAGCGACATCGTCCGAAGATTACTCTGCCGTGCCAGAGGACGACGCCACCACAGTAATCAGCACCTCCGATGCCACCGAAGTACTGGACCTGCGTGAGGCCCACACCACGACGGTACCCCGCATGGCCAATGAACACGAAGCCCCGGAGCCCTCGTTTTCCTCGGCCACTGCTGCTTATTCGCGAGAAGACTTGGACCAATTCGAGGATTCAGCTCCCACAGCAACCGACCTTGCGGTCCCAACAGTTCAAGACAAAGTATCGGCCCGTGCACTGAAGCAAGAACAAAAGCGGGCGGCCAAGGAATGGCGCAAAACTGCGCAGGTTCCAACCCACCAGCTGGTGAGACCTAAAACTGGTGGGCGTCGGGCGATGATCACCGTGGTGCTAATCTTCGTCGTTGCCTTAGTCGCTGCCTGCGCATGGTTCTTCGGCCGTGGCCCGGGAACAATCATTCGTGTCCCGTCGCTCACCGGAATGCTGCAAACTCAGGCAGTCTCCCAGTTTGATAGTCAAGGTGTCCCGGTACGTGTGAACTCGGTCTACGACGATGAAATCGCCGTCGGCAGAGTTGTGCAGTCCAAGCCAAACACCGGCGAAAGTTTGATGAAATTTCAGGGCGTCAACCTGCTAGTTTCCCGTGGCCCTGAACTTTTTGAAATTCCTGCACTGCAAGGTTTGAGCCAAACTGAAGCAACTTCCCGCCTCGCCGATAAGGGTTTGACGAAGGTAAAGACGAGTCAGGAGTATTCATCCTCTGTTGAAGATGGCAAGGTTATTTCCAGCTCTCCTGCCGCGGGTGAAATGGCTAGCCGGAAAAACACCATCTCGCTGACTCTCTCCCGTGGCCCGGCCCCAGTCCAGGTGCCGAATGTTCTCGGACTGACCCATGAACAAGCAAAACAGAAATTTAACGATGTAGGACTGAAACTGGTTGTCGGCGAGAAGCAGTATTCTTCTGATATCGCCCCCGAATTGGTGGTAGCGCAAAGCACGCAGAATCAGACGGTCCCCTACGGCAGTTCCGTTACGGTGAACCTCTCCAAGGGGCCAGAACTCCTCCAGGTCCCCTCTGTCCTTGGCCAGAGTCTCACGGAAGCCACCGCCACTCTTGAAGCTGCCGGGTTTACCGTTTCTAATCGATCGATGCTCGGCGGCTTCTCAGATACCGTACGCATGCAAACCCCGCTGAATCAGCAGGCCGAGCGTGGTAGCGAGGTCAGTCTGTATACGTTCTAGTTTTTTGGTTTGTGGTAACAAAAAATCCTGGCTTCTCTCACTACGAGAGAAGCCAGGATTTTTGTGCGTTGGACGGGTTAGCGTCGGCCGCGGCTTTGCAGGGCACCAGAAACGAGGAACGCCATTTCCAGTGACTGCTTGTGGTTCAGTCGAGGGTCGCAGACCGACTCGTAGAGATCGTCGAACTGCTCTTGACGGATCGGATCGGCGCCACCGAGGCACTCTGCTACATCGTCACCGGTCATTTCCACGTGCAAGCCACCCGGGAAGGTGCCAAGCGAATCGTGGACTTCGAAGAAGCCGCGGACTTCGTCCATAACATCGTCGAACCTGCGGGTTTTGTAACCGTTTTCGCTGGTGACGGTGTTGCCGTGCATTGGGTCGGTGACCCAAAGTACCTGCGCACCGGAAGCGGTAACCTTCTCGACCAGGTTTGGCAGCTTCTCGCGAATGTTCTGCGCACCCATGCGGGTAATGAAGGTCAGGCGTCCTGGCTCGCGGTTCGGATCAAGTTTCTCGATCAATGCCAGCGCGTCTTCTGGCTTGGTATTCGGACCAAGCTTCACGCCAATTGGGTTGCGTACGCGCGACAGGAAGTCCACGTGTGCGTGATCCAGCTGACGGGTACGCTCACCGATCCACAGGAAGTGTCCCGAGGTGTCATATGGCTGCCCGGTACGTGAATCAGTTCGCGTTAGTGCGCGTTCGTAATCCAGCAACAATGCTTCGTGGGAAGCAAAGAACTCGGTACGCTTCAGTGCTTCGAAGTCGGCTCCGCAGGCATCCATAAAACGGATCGCCGAGTCGATTTCTCCGGCAAGCTGCTCGTAAGCCGAGTGTGCTGGGTTCGCCATGAAACCTGCGTTCCACGAGTGAACGCTGCGCAGGTCAGCGAAACCGCCCTGGGTGAACGCACGAATCAAGTTCAGCGTCGCCGAGGAGGTGTTGTAAGCCTGCACCAGACGCTTAGGATCGTGAGCACGGGTCTCTGGAGTGAAGTCATAACCGTTGACGATGTCGCCGCGGAATGCCGGCAGAGTCACGCCGTCTCGGGTCTCATCGTTAGAAGAACGTGGCTTGGCAAATTGCCCAGCCATGCGTCCCATCTTGATGACCGGCATCGAAGCGCCATAGGTCAGCACAACAGCCATCTGCAAAATCGTTTTCACACGCGAAGAGATCTTGTCTGCGGTCGCTCCGTCAAAGGTTTCGGCGCAGTCGCCACCCTGAAGGAGGAAGGCTTTGCCCTGTGCCGCGGCTGCAAGACGTTCACGCAAAATGTCCACTTCACCAGCAAAAACCAGTGGCGGACGTGAACCCAGTTCGGAAATTGAAGCGCTATAGTCCGGGTGCTCACGCCAGGTGGGCTGTTGGGCAATAGGCAGATCACGCCACGCATCAAGTTGAGGGTCGGTGGCGGGGCCGGCTACAGAGGAGCCAGGCAATGGGGTTCGGTTTTCTTCGCTCACCCTAAAGATTCTACGTGTGAGAGCCTCAAAGCACCGCGATGAATGTAACAACTGGGCGTAACACACCGAATCTGGACACTGCCGAGCATCTCTGTACTAGCTATTTTTAGTTTTTTTCGGAGCGTATACGTCTACGTAGTTCTGACCGGAGAGCTCGTTGATGGCCTTGCGAATATCATCGGCCACCAGGCGCAAGATCTGCGGGTCATCAGCTTGGCCAGCGTACTGGCTGAAATCCAAGGGGGTTCCCAGATGTATGCCGATCCGCCCAGGTTTGGGGATCCCTCGCCCAATGGGCTGGACTTTGTCGGTACCGATCATAGCGATAGGGATAACGGGCGCACCGGATTCAATGGCTAGTTTTGCGACACCAAGTTTGGCGCGGTAAAGCCGACCGTCTGGCGAACGTGTTCCTTCTGGGTAGATACCCAGTAACTTGCCTTCTTTTAATGCGCGGTTGGCGCTAGCTAGCGCTGCCGCTGAACCTTTACCGCCGGAACGGTCCATCGGCAGCTGATTAATGTTGCGGAAGAACCACGCGACCAATCGTCCTTTGGGTCCTTTGCCTTTAAAATAATCGTCCTTGGCCAAAAAGATCACCGGGCGTTCGAGGCTGGCCGGTAGGAATACCGAATCACTTACCGAGAGGTGGTTTGAGGCAAGAATCGCCGCGCCCTGTACGGGAATGTTGTCGATACCTTGAAGATCGATCTTGAAAAAGATACGCAACAAGGGCCGAACCGCGAACCGTTTGAGAAAGTCGTAGAGCACGGGGTGGCATTCCTTCGTTTTGTCTTCGAACGTTTATGCGTGGGTTCGCTGCTGCGTGCGTTGATTCCACTCCATACAATTGTGCACTACGCTCGACTATGAACCGTTAAATTATTAGGGGTGCACATGATGAAAGACGCTACTTCGATCTCAGGGACCACGTCGGACGTGGATTTTGCTGTGCTGTTAATCCATGGCTTTACCGGCTCCACTACAGCTATGCGCCCCTGGGCTGACTCCCTAGAAGAGCAGGGTGTGCCCACCAGCGTTCCGATACTTCCCGGTCATGAAACCCACTGGCAAGACATGATTGGACGTCCTTATCACCAGTGGATCCAACGCACCGAAGATGCCTACGATGAACTCGCAGCAACACATCGAAGAGTTTTTGTCGCCGGCCTGTCCATGGGTGGCGCTTTGGCGTTACACCTTGCCACACGCAGAAACGTCGCTGGTGTGTCATTGGTTAATCCCGGATTGGTCATCGATTCACAGGTGGCACCTTACGCGGGATATTTGCGCCGAGTCGTTCGTTCGGTCGCTCCAATCAGCAATGACATTGCGCTGCCAGGAGCCGATGAAAATGCCTATCCTCGCACGCCGGTAGCCGCCGTACAAGAGTTGTATAAGCTCTTCGCACAAACCCGTGCCCGACTTCCCTTGGTGGGCGCACCGGTTCAATTATTTCGTTCCGCTGTGGACAACGTCGTTTCGGATGCATCCGTACACGAATTGCTCAAAGGACTGGAGCCGGGAATTCTTCGCGAACGTATCGCGTTGTCACGCAGTAGGCACGTGGCGACGTTGGATTATGATGCGCCGAAAATTTTCAAAGAATCACTGCGTTTTTTCACCGATGTGACAGCGCGGGAAGAGGCTAAGTGAATCCGGCAGAGCAAGAGCCATCAAACACCGAAGATCCCCGCTGGGATGAGTTGGTGGACAACTTTAGAAACCTAGAGGTCCCCGCTCCGCGTGAGCCGAGCGCAGAAGAGCGCGCTGCCGAATTAGCAAAATTGTTTAATACCGGACCGCTGGCACGCGGTCCGCGTGATTACGTGGCCGATGAAACACCGGAAGAGTTCATTCCCGAAGAACCTGCCGCCATAGGCAGCGGCGACCCGATGCTCAACCTAGCGTGGGTTGGCGCCGTGGGCGGTCCCTTTGGACTGCTTTTTTGTGTAATCTTCTTTCGAAGCGCTCCAGGCTTTATTTATCTTGGCCTAGCGGCCGCCGCGATCATCGGTATTTTTTACTTGCTGCGAAGACTTCCGACTCAGCGAGATCCGGGAGATGATGGGGCTAAGGTCTAACCAACTTGGAACACTTCCATAGCTACGTTACTATCAAGTAATATAGATGTGACACAGCTTACGTATTGTCATAGCCCGAACACTTAGCACAGGAGATGAGTACCAGATGCGCGAATACAGCTCGCCACTTCGCATCCACTCGCCGGAAAATTCGAACATTACCGATCTGCTCCTAAGGCATGCTAATTCAGCAGCCAATCCGGCGCTCTTCTCGGTACCCGCTGCTAATGGGGATTGGCAGGACATCACCGCTTCACAGTTTGCCGCCGATGTCTCGGCAATCGCACGTGGATTTATCGCTTCGGGTATTGAGCAAGGTTCGCGCATCGGCCTAATGGCGCGCACTCGCTACGAATGGACACTAGTTGACTTCGCAATCTGGTACGCCGGTTGCATCACCGTACCGATCTATGAAACTTCCTCCCCCAGCCAGGTTGCCTGGATCATTGCCGACTCTGGCGCCCGCGCGGTGGTAGTGGAATCTGCCAAACATGAAAATGTTGTCCGTCAGGCGGCCCATCAAGAATCCTTAGACGAGCTGGACGAGGTGTGGCAATTTGACGCTGGCCTTGATGAGCTGCGCGAGCTCGGGAAAAACGTGAGCGATGAGCAACTCGAAGCGCGTCGATCCGCGGCTACGCTCAATGACGTAGCCACGGTAATTTATACTTCCGGGACTACCGGACGCCCCAAGGGCTGCGAATTGACCCACGGCAACTTCGTTGAGCTTTCTGACAACGCTGCCGCGGAACTTCCTGAATGTGTCTACCCCGGCGCAGCGACCATCATGTTCCTGCCACTAGCGCACATCTTCGCCCGCTATATCTCGATACTGGCCGTTTCCGTTGGCTGCCGTGTCGGCCATACCCCAGACGTCAAAAACCTGCTGCCTGACCTCCAGTCATTTCAACCAAGCTTCATTCTCGCCGTACCCCGTGTGTTCGAAAAGGTATACAACTCAGCCATGCTGAAGGCCGAAGACGGCGGTAAGGGCAAGATCTTCCACGCTGGTGTTGACGTCGCAGTTGCTTATTCTCGCGCGCTGGAGAACGGCAATGTTCCACTAGTACTCAAAGCCAAGCACAAACTCTTTGATGTGTTGCTCTATAACAAGTTGCGCACCGCTATGGGTGGAAAAATTCGCTATGCAGTCTCCGGCGGCGCTCCCCTGGGCCAGCGTCTAGGACACTTCTTTAACGGAATTGGCGTGACAATTCTCGAAGGTTACGGCCTGACCGAAACCACAGCTCCAATCAGCGTAAACACCCCCGGCAAGATCAAGATCGGCACCGTCGGTCGCCCATTGCCTGGCAACGCAGTCCGTATTGCAGAAGACGGCGAGATCCTGACCAAGGGTATTTGCGTGATGCGCGGTTACCACAACCGGCCAGATCTCGAAGCAGAAACGTTCACCGATGGCTGGTTCCGTACCGGTGACGTTGGAGAGCTCGATTCTGACGGGTTCTTGAAAATCACCGGCCGTAAGAAGGAAATTATCGTTACCGCCAGCGGTAAGAACGTTATTCCAGCATTGCTCGAAGATCAGATTCGTGCCGACGCATTAGTTTCACAGTGCGTCGTCCTAGGTGACGGTCGCCCGTTCATCTCGGCACTAGTCACGCTAGACGCCGAGTCGCTACCGGGCTGGCTGGAACGCAACCAGTTAGATAAGTCATTGACTATCGAACAAGCTGGAGAACTCGACGTGGTCAAGACTCATATTCAGTCGCTGGTCGACAAAGCGAACAAATCTGTGAGCCGCGCCGAAGCGATCAAGGCGTTCCGCATTGTGCCCACGGATTTCACCGAGACCTCCGGTCATTTGACCCCTTCGATGAAGATCAAGCGTGCTGTGGTGTTCAAGGACTACGAACAGGTCATTGACGAAATCTATTCGGCAGCCAAGCCAGTCGCATAGGTTAGCACCGCATCAGCAAGTGCCCACTGATCGTGGGATGAAGCGGCCCAGGGAAACCTGCGGCCGCTTTGTTGTACCCGCTCAGCAAAATCTAAGGGTAGGATCACACGTTCAAAAACTGGTGCGACAGTCCCTGATTTAGCTGATCCCAACTGCGCGTAAAGTAAGTTTTCTGCCAAACTTGTTTGCCCATTGAGCAAGAGCCATTGCACTAGATCCATGAGCGCGGGTTCTGCTTTCGCGGAGGTACCACCCAATACAACCAGAACGTCTGCTTTGGTAAAGTGCCCGGTCAACGCCGCTTGAACTCGTTCAGGGCCCGCTGCCCGAACCTGCGAAGACAACGAGAGCTCTTGAAATTGGGCTTGCAGGAAACCCGCGAGTGTTTCTGCCGGCAACGATGAGTCTAGGGCGAAAACACTGACATTCAGGGATGCTCGTATTTTTCCTGCAGCGAGGGCTTTCGCCCGTAACATTGCTGGTTTAAGTGTTACGTCCTGCTTGCGCGATAAACGCATCGCTCTCCTTGCCCAAGATTTGAGTTTAAACCGTTTCCTTGACGATTTCGAGGCCACCAGTGAGCATCGTTCCATAGATGCCCCAAGTGTTCCAGTTTGCTAGCCCGCAAAGTTGTACAAACATTGATATGTCATAACAATGGCGTGGCACCTAGGGAGCAATCCCTAGGTGCCACGCCATTGCAGATTGGTAAACGCTACCTATACCGGCGTTTACTTAGGTTCAATAACCAGGAGCAAATCTCCACCCTGAACCTGGCTAGTTCCCTCGAAAGTCACCTGAGAAACGACGCCTGACGCATTAGTAGTAATGCCAGCTTCCATCTTCATCGCTTCAATGGTGGCTACCGATTGTCCGGACTCGACCAAGTCTCCGACCTTAACATTGATCGTCACCGCGCCAGCGAATGGCGCTGCCACGTGACCGGAGTTCTTTGGATCGGCCTTTGGCGCGCTCTTTACCGTTGATTCAACGGATTCGTCGCGAACCTTAATCTGACGAGACTGACCGTTGAGCGAGAACACCACAGTGCGCAGGCCCTTTTCGTCGGCTTCAGAAACCGAAATCAGCTTGACCAGCAAGCGGACACCGGTGCCAAGCGAAACCACGCGCTCCACGTCCGGGCTCAGCCCGAAGAGGTAATCACGGGTGTGCAATACCGAGAGGTCGCCGTAGTTCTCCACAGACTTTTCGAAGTCGCGAGTTGGACCAGCAAACAATAAGCGGTTCAGCGTCGCGCGGATCGTCTCGTCGTCGCTAGTCAGCGCGGCCAAGTCCTCATCCGAGAGCGCCTCTACGTGATTGCGCACGGTACGACCCTGTAATGCCTTGGTGCGGAACGGTTCTGGCCAGCCTCCAGGAGGGTTACCCAATTCGCCCGAAAGGAACTGGATGACCGAATCAGGGATGTCGAAGTTCTGCGGGTTGGATTCGAATTCAGCAGCCGGCACGCCGGAGCCGACGAGCTGGAGCGCTAGATCGCCAACCACCTTGGATGATGGGGTCACCTTCACTACGTTACCCAGCATGTCGTTGACCGACGCGTACATGGACTCAATGGCTTCGAAGCGTTCGCCCAGTCCCAATGCAATGGCCTGCTGGCGCAGGTTTGAGAGCTGACCACCGGGGATTTCGTGCTGGTAAACGCGTCCGGTGGGAGCCGGTAGTCCGGATTCGAATGGCTTGTACATTGCGCGCACAGCTTCCCAGTAAGGCTCTAGGGAGGCAACTGCAGCCAGTGATAGGCCAGAATCGCGTTCGGTGCGCTCCAAGGCAGCGACCAATGCCGAAGCCGATGGCTGGCTGGTAGTGCCTGCCATCGCTGCCGAGGCAACGTCCACCGCATCCACGCCAGCCTCGATGGCTGCCGTAAGGGTAGCCATCTGGCCACCAGCAGTATCGTGGGTGTGCAGGTGAACCGGCACGTCGAAACGTGCTCGCAAGGCGGTGACAAGCTTCTTCGCCGCAGCAGGACGAAGCAGGCCGGCCATATCCTTGATGGCGATGATGTGTGCGCCAGCATCGATGATCTGCTGAGCTAGATTCAGGTAGTAATCCAGCGTGTATAGCTTCTCATTGGGATCAAGCAGGTTGCCGGTGTAGCACAAGGCCACTTCTGCGACCGCGGTTCCGGTTTCACGGACCGCCTTGATAGCCGGAGCCATCTGCGCCACGTCGTTCAGTGCATCGAAGATACGGAAGATATCGACGCCACTCTTAGCTGCCTGCTTCACAAAGGCATCGGTCACCTCAGTTGGGTACGGAGTGTAACCAACGGTGTTACGACCACGAAGAAGCATCTGCAATGGAATATTCGGCAGTTCGGCGCGCAGTAGCTCCAAACGCTTCCATGGATCTTCACCTAGGAATCGCAGCGATACATCGTAGGTTGCCCCGCCCCAGACCTCCATGGAGAACAACTGCGGCACGGTGTGTGCATACGCAGGAGCGGCCGCAAGCAGATCACGGGTACGAACACGTGTTGCTAGCAACGATTGATGGGCGTCACGGAAAGTGGTGTCGGTGATACCCACCGCGGTTGAATCGCGCAGCGCCTTGGCAAAGCCTTCAGGACCCAGGTCGATAAGTTTCTGGCGCCAGCCAGCTGGCGGTGTTACCGACTTCGAAGGGCCATCAAATGGCGAGCGCTCAGGCTCGGAGGCTTTGTCGCCTGGGAAGCTTGGAAGCTTCTTACGAGGATCAATGCCATCGATGCGTTCGCCGTTGGGCTTATTGACAGTTACGTGCGCCAGGTAGTTAAGCGCCTTAGTACCGCGGTCCTGAGATTCATTACCGGTCAGCAGGTCCGGACGCGAGTCAATGAAGTCTGTGGCGACATCGCCGGCGATGAACTGCGGATCGTTCAAAACGTTCTGAATGAACGGGATGTTGGTCGCAACGCCACGCACGCGGAATTCAGCGAGAGCTCTGCGTGCACGTGCCACGGCAGTGGCGTAATCGCGGCCACGGCAGGTGAGCTTGACCAGCATCGAGTCAAAGTGCGGTGAAACTTCAGCACCGGTGTAAATCGTGCCGCCGTCTAGACGCACGCCAGAACCACCGGCAGAGCGGTAAACAGTAATTGTTCCAACGTCCGGGCGGAATCCATTAGCCGGATCCTCGGTAGTGATACGAGACTGGATGGCCCAACCACGAACTTGAATGGTGTCCTGGCTGATATCCAGGTCGCTCAGGGTTTCGCCTGCGGCAATGCGCATCTGGGCCTGGACCAAGTCAATATCGGTGACTTCTTCAGTCACCGTGTGCTCTACCTGGATACGTGGGTTCATTTCGATGAACACGTGCTGTCCGGCACGCTCACCGACGGTATCCACCAAGAATTCCACGGTACCGGCGTTCTGGTATCCCAGAGCCTTAGCGAACTTAACCGCATCGCGGAATAGAGCCTGCCGGATCGAATCATCGAGGTTTGGAGCGGGCGCAATCTCCACAACCTTCTGATGACGACGCTGCAAGGAGCAATCACGCTCATGCAGGTGGACCACGTTGCCCTGTTCGTCGGCGAGGATCTGAACTTCAATGTGACGCGGACGAAGTACTGCCTGCTCTAGGAAAACTGTGGGATCACCGAAAGCCGTACCGGCTTCGCGCATTGCCGCGCCCATCAGCTCTGGTAAGTCTTCGCGCTTGTCCACACGGCGCATACCGCGCCCACCGCCACCGGCAACTGCCTTGACGAAGATTGGGAAACCAATACGGTCAGCTTCGGCTAATAGGAAGTCCACATCGTCGCTTGGCTCCGAGGATTCCAGCACGGGAATGCCTGCCTTGCGTGCAGCCTTCAGCGCTGCGACCTTATTACCAGCTAGCTCAAGAACGTCCGCCTTTGGACCAATGAACTTAATGCCGCTTTCTGCTGCCTTGCGTGCCAGGTCTGGGTTTTCCGAGAGGAAACCATAGCCTGGGTAAATAGCATCTGCGCCGGCTTCTTTGGCGACGCGAATGATTTCGTCAATGTCCAGGTAAGCGCGAACAGGGTGTCCCTCTTCGCCAATCTGGTAGGCCTCTCCAGCCTTCTGCCGGTGGATCGAGTTTCGGTCTTCATATGGGTAGACGGCAACTGTTTTAGCGCCGAGTTCGTATCCAGCGCGGAAAGCACGAATTGCAATCTCACCGCGGTTGGCGACCAAGATCTTCTCAAACATATTTTCCCTACATCGATTCAGCACACCCGTTTGGGTTCGGATTCGCGTCCACATATGGACGCTTCATCTCGTATTACCCGGGTGCGGGGCTTCGCATAACGGATATTTTTAACCGCTGCTGTGGATACCCTACCGTGATCGGGTACACAATTACCAAACATTTCGCCCTGTGGTCTGACCACAAACTTAACTAGACAGTTTATGGATCTTTTTTGGCATAGGTACATTCGTGCTAAAAATCCCACGTTGCGGAGTCGGGGAATTACCGCTTGGCACACTATGATAAAGGGAGACTAAATATTCGGTGGGACACATAATCAGCGAACAGTGAAAGGCGTGGTCTGGTCCGTGCATGTAGTGAGCATCAGCAGCCTCAAGGGTGGCGTAGGAAAAACCTCCGTAACACTCGGATTGGCCTCAGCAGCACTCGCAGCCGGAATTCCGACGCTCGTGATCGACTTAGATCCGCACGCGGACGCGAGCACTGGCTTGGGAGTACGAGTAAACGGTAAGCAGCCAATTGGGCAAATGCTCAAGAACGTTCGCCGTGCACGCCTACAGGACAATGTCGCAGCAAGCGCATGGCAGTCCAAAGCGGCCGAAAAGAAATCGCGGACACGTATTCCTGTACTAGATGTTGCCGTCGGCGATGCCTTTACCGGAATTTATGACCGTCCGGATTTACGTACTCGTGACTTACGCCGTCTGTCCCAGTTATTGAGTCGCACTAGCGGTTACCAGCTTGTTCTTATCGACTGCCCACCTTCGCTAAACGGTCTAACCCGCATGGCATGGAGCGCGTCGGACCAACTATTGCTCGTTGCCGAGCCAAGCTTATTCTCCGTTGCGGGAACGGAACGAACCCAGCGTGCCTTGGAACTATTCCGCCGCGAATTCGCTCCATCGCTAGGCCCCGTCCGTGTTGTCGCGAACCGAGTGCGTAAAGACTCCGCAGAGCATACATTCCGTCTCAACGAAATGCGTCAAATGTTCGGCGACTCAATGGTGAAGCCGGAAATTCCTGAGCACCCTGAGTGGCAGCAGATCCAGGGCGCCGCTTATTCGGTGCATCAGTGGCCAAGTAAGGCCACTGCGCCCATGCTTGGCCAGTTCGATGCATTACTCAAGGAACTCATGTCGGCTGCACCCACGCCAAACAGCTAGAGACACCACTTATACATAAAAAGCTTCGGCTCTAACCACTTGAAAAAGTTGGTTAGAGCCGAAGCTTTTTGTTTCTAATTAAGTATTTAGCCGACGTTCCGAGCGGCCTTTGCCGCACGGCGAGCAGAGATCTCGTCGGTAGCCAATTGATCACTGGTACTTTCGGACGGAAGCGCCGCCAATGATCCTTCGACCTCACGCCAGACTCGGCCCACAGCAATGCCGAAGACCCCTTGTCCAGCTTGAACCAGGTCAATTACTTCATCGGCACTGGTGCATTCGTAGACCGATGCTCCGTCACTCATCAAAGTAATTTGCGCCAGATCTTCAACTCCACGTTCACGAAGATGGCTGACTGCGGTCCGAATTTGTTGCAAAGAAACCCCGGTGTCCAAAAGTCGCTTGACTACTTTCAAGACCAGAATGTCGCGGAAGGAGTAGAGTCGCTGCGTGCCCGAGCCTTTAGCACCGCGCACTGCTGGTTCAACCAGACCTGTTCGGGCCCAGTAATCAAGCTGACGGTAGGTAATCCCGGCCGCCTTGCACACTACCGGTCCACGGTAACCAGCATGTTCATCTAGTTCAGGTAGATCATCAGTGAAGAGCAAGCCTTGAGTATTGGATCGCTGAACGCCACCGGTGGTCCCAAGACGAGGACCGGTCTGGCTAGACTCCATCCAAATACTCCTAGTGTGTAAGCAAAATCCATTGAGAGATGAGAGATTTCCAAGCGACTGATAGGTGCGAGTGATGGCGAACCATGGATCGGTCAACAGGAATTTTCCCTATGCTTCGACGGTACGGCCATAAGGGGCTTTGGCCAAAGACCTTCAAGCTTAACTTTAAGGCGTGTCGCTTTTGAGACTTGCATGCTGGGTTAGGCGGAGAAATCCTCAGGATCAATATTGTCCAGAAACTCCCTGAATTCACGCATTTGCGCTTCGGGCAGCTCTTCATCTTCCGACTCAATTTCAATGGCTACTCCCGCAGATTCCATGACCTCTTCGGTGCAAAGAATCGGGCACTGAGCGCGGACCGCTAAAGCAATGGCATCCGATGATCTAGAATCCACACGTTTGCCATTTGAGAGCACAAGTTCCGCCGTGAAAATCGCGTTTTGCACCGAGACGATTTCAACTCGCTGTAGGCTCACTTCGAGCGCTTCCAGTAAGTTGATCAGTAAATCATGTGTCATCGGCCTTGGCGGCGTTAAGCCCTGTTCAGACATGGCTATCGCAGAGGCTTCGGGTGCCCCGATCCACAGCGGAAGATAGAGATTCTGTTCATGACGCTTTAACAGCAGAAGCGGCTGGTTCGAAGGAAGTTGGATTCGAATCCCGGCAAACTCTAGTTCAAGCATGGACTCCCCCTAGTGTTGCGAACTCGTTGCTAAGCTCAGCCTAGCGATCAAGTTGTGAAATCGCACGCTGCACCAGCGCCTCATGCAATTCAAGGCACTGACGAGATATTTCTTGGGCCTCTTCAGCGGCTCTAGCACGCGCCGAAACTTCAGGCTTTTTCAAGTCCGCACCAATGATTGATTCGATGAGCGAGAATTCGCGCTCGGCAGCCGTACGGAACTGTCGCAGGTGACGTGGTTCAATTCCGTGATTTGAGAGCTCGACGGCAGACTTCGTGACTCGCACGCTATGCGAATCGAACCGACCCGATTCCGGCTCTATCAAGCCAAAATTAACTAGTTCGTTAACTAGTTCCTCGCTCGCAGCGGTCAGCCCGCACAACTCAGCTAGCGAAACCGGACGGGAATGCCGATCGATTGCTTCAGCCATCTCGCTGTTAACTGCCTGTGGTGCTGCTGGAGCGCCTCCTGGAAGCGCTGCAGGAGCTTCCCCGCGATCGATCGCGTCCAGGTGATCTTTGATGACCTTCAATGGCAGGTATTGATCCCGCTGGACCGAGAGGATAAAGCGCAGTCGGCTGACATCTGAAGCTATGTACTTACGGTATCCCGCCGAGGTGCGTTGCGGAATAATCAAACCTTTGTCCTCTAAGAAACGAATTTTGGAGGCAGTAACTCGAGGAAACTCATCTTTTAGCTCGGAGAGCACTTCGCCAATGTTCAGTGCTGCCGTTCTCACGTTCTCGTGGCGAACTGCCTCGAGTCGTGGGCTACGGGCTGCATCAAAGACTGGCAAAGGAGAGGCTCCTCAAATTGTTAGGTTGAAAGATAGCCCGAACCGCAGGCCACCAGGAAACTAGTTCAGTACCTAGCTTAAACGTTTGGCACGCTCTGGTAGAAATTGAGTCGGAATTTACCGATCTGCACCTGTACCGCATTGGCTAGAGTCACCGAATCAATACGATCACCATTGATGTAGGTTCCGTTTAGCGACCCAATGTCGCTGAGCGTAAATCCCTGGCCAACGCGCTCAAATTTTGCATGACGACGGGAAACAGTCACATCATCTAGAAAAATATCGGCATCCGGGTGACGACCAGCGATATTCGAATCCGTATCCAACAAGAAGCGCGCACCTTTGTTTGGCCCGGTATGGGCAATCAACAAGGCGGATCCCGCAGGAAGAGCTGCGACCGCAGTACGTTCATCATCCGACAATGGATAGATTACCGAGGGCTCTGCAGACTTGTGAGCCGCCGGCAAAGAGATATTGGTCGTTTCGGAGGCAGACTCGATATGCGGGTCAACCGGCCCATGTTCAGACATTTGGGGTCCTCCAAGAAAATTTGCTCTCAAGCTTGCGCTTGACGACCTTTAGGTAAACGGGTGATCAATGCTTTACACCAGACTATCTCCAGATTAGCCTACTCAGCGCCCAAGAGATAACACGATATTACAAATTTTTGAGGCTCGGCATGCTCAAACGTGCAATGATTCCTGCATGGAAGAGAAAACGCGCTCTGCGAGTGGCCCAACAAGCAATGAAGCCAAGACTCCTAGACCACGCTCAAATTGGAAAGTTCGATTGCTTCTAGGCGTAATTGCACTTGTCACCCTGCTAGTCATTTACGCGATCGCTACGATTTTCATGCCTGTTTGGTGGGCTACTAAAATTTCCAGCCATAATGCAGGTTCCGCGACCGGAGGCTGGATTTCAGGATTCTCCATCGGCTTCGTTTTTACGTTAATTCCAATTCTGGTACTTTGGCAGGTTCGTTACCGGAAGTTGAGCTGGCGGTGGCGCGGGGTAATCGCAATATTAGCGGTTGTTCTCGCTTTACCTAATTGGCTCACCCTTGGGATCTTCTGGAATCCCTCGGATGCGGCGCAGAAGGCACAGGCCATCTTGAATACCGGGGCAACTTGGTTCGGCGGCGCCACGCTCGTTGGTGCGATAAGCGCCGCGGTCATCGCTATGATCCTTGTCATTATCTGGCTGGTCTTCCGTCGACGAGGTGCACGCATCAGAGTTCTAGAAGCGCAACAGAAGTCACCGCTAGACTCCACAACTCATGACTACGACTAAGGAGAGGGTCGACAATGACTGAAATTCGACTCAAACGTGCCTATGTAGCTGCTGAAGAAGCTGACGGCTACCGGATCTTGGTTGATCGCTTATGGCCACGAGGACAGACCAAAGAAGTACTCAAGTTGGACCGTTGGGCAAAAGGCATCGCACCTTCTAGCGAACTGCGTAAGGCGTGGCATCATGATGCAGACAGATTTCCGGAATTTGCGGAGCATTATCGTCAAGAGCTCAACCAGAATCCTGCTGTCGACGAGTTCTTAGAACTTGTCGAAGTGCAACCGATAGTCACCCTCGTCTATGCGGCCAAAAATGTAGAAATCAACCATGCGATGGTGCTTCGTGACTTTCTGCGTGAACAGCTGACTCAGTAGCTTCATCCGTTGTTTTCGTTAGCGGAACAAAACAGACTCCGTCAACGCAAGCCATCTCGGATTCCGAGACTTGTTGAAGATCAAATTTGAATTCCATGAGTTCTCCTCTAGGGCTACTTCCTACCCAAGTAGAACGACAAAATAGCCTCTAGTATTCCGCAAGCCAAACAATTACCCTGCCACAAGAATGCGTGACAGGGCAATTGAATAACGTTCGAGACTAGATTTGCGGGAGCAAGACTGCGTCAAAGAAAGTTGCCAGATCGGTGCGAGCATCTAATGGCAAAACATTAGCTACATACTGATCTGGACGCACGATTACAATCGCACCGTTCCGCGAGATCTCACGCTGCTCGTAGATATCGTTACCGTCGAGCACGGCATAGACCTTTTCGTAGTCCATCAGTCCAAACGTGCCGTGGTTCGGGCGGAACACCTTCGGTGCGTCGTTGTGGTTGAAAGTGGTGTAGTCCTGCTGGTAAACGACCTTTACGTCGAAAAGCGAGTCAATGTCAGCGTCAGCCGGGGTGTATTTAACAACTGGCGACTCTGGCGATTCAAGTAACCACTTCGATAATTCGCTCACCTTAGATTCAGCGCCCGCTACAGACTGATCTGCGAAGACATAGATTCGGTAACGTCCGTCGGCACGGTGGTGGTGGCCCAAATGCACCGGATTATTGTCACCTAGACGCATGACCTCGGCGGACTTAAAGCGCTTGCCAATCGGGAAGCCCTTGGCCAAATGCTGGTGGTCCTTGGAACCGGTCAACTCAGACGGGGCGTATTCGGTCATGAAGCCTGCTGGGAATTCAGCGGTGCGCACGTAGAATTCCGCGACACCTTCCTTGCCTTCGAGATCTTCAGGCATTGCGGCCATCAGCGAGGACCACTGCTTATCAAAGTCGATCAGGTTCTTTGCGATGACCTGACGTTCCGCCGAGTAGGTGCGCAGCAGGCTTTCGGGCCCACATCCGGACAGGACGTAGCCGATCTTCCAGGCCAGGTTAAAACCGTCCTGCATGGAAACGTTCATTCCCTGACCGGCCTTGGCCGAGTGCGTATGGCAAGCATCGCCGGTAATGAAGACGCGTGGCTCGCGGGTGCCAATTTCCTCGACCGGCACATCGTCGAAACGGTCGGTCAGACGGTGGCCCACTTCGTAGACGCTGTGCCAGACAACGTTTTTCACGTCCAGCGTGTAGGGACGCAGGATTGCCTGGGCGTGCTCGATGATCTCTTCCAGCGGAGTTTCGCGGACCTTGCCGTTGTCATCTTCGGGAACTTCGCCCAGATCAACGTAGAGGCGGAAGAGCTGTCCGCCTTCACGCGGGATCAGCAGGATTGAGCCAGCATTAGAGTGGATGGCGCTTTTGGTGCGCACGTCGGGGAAGTCGGTCAGTCCGAGGGTGTCCATGACGCCCCATGCGTGGTTGGCCTTGTCCCCGGTGAGCTTGGCGCCGATGGAGCGGCGCACATTGCTTCGGGCTCCGTCGGAGCCGACGACGTATTTCGCGCGGACGACGCGCTCGATGCCGCTGTTATTCTCGCCGCATCCGACCAAGGTGACCTTAACCGGATATTCTGCACCGTCTTCGACTTCCAGTACTTTGAAGTCCCATCCGTAGTCCGGGGTGATTCGTGCCGGTGAGTTCGCGGCGAACTCGGCGAAGTAGTCGATAACTCGCGCCTGGTTGACCACCAGGTGCGGGAATTCGCTGACGCCGCTGGGATCATCAGCGGTGCGGTCGGTGCGGATAATGTTTTCCGGGTTCTGCGGATCAGGATTCCAGAAGGTGGTTTCCTTGATGATGTAGGCCTCAGCTGTGATGTGCTCGGCGAACCCGAAGGCCTGGAAGGTTTCGACGGTGCGCGACTGGATGCCGTCGGCCTGACCAATCTGAAGTCTGCCCGGGCGGCGGTCGATGATCCGGGTGTGAACGTCGGGGAACTGCGAAAGCTGGGCAGCAGTGATGATACCGGCTGGGCCTGCGCCAACAATCAACACGTCCATCACGTCAGGCAGTTCCTCGGGACGGCTTAGGCCGGTTCCGGCAGCTGGTTGGACCCGCGGATCCGCGGAAACATATCAATTGTGGTGAAACTGCACAGCTTCATCCTCACTTCTCTGTGAAACGCTTAGACTCAAAATTCATGTGTTCGATAATAGAACATCAGATTCGCATATCGCACACTAACTATAAGTGCATTGTGAACACCGACACAAGCCCGCATTGTTTGTGTCTCATCTTTTCCGAAGTCAGCATCCCAAAATCAAATAAATAGCACCACGGTGACTCTCAATGTTGTCCCAGGAGAAAGGCATATGCCTGCGCGTGTGCATCACTGATGCTTGTCAGCCCGTGGTCACTACACCGCCAGCGCTTACCGTGAGCCGTTAAACATGAGAGTGCTCCATGAGGTTCTGTTGCCAACGCCGATGGTGAGTTACCTTGATTACGGTTCAGGCATAATCCGTCAACGCGTCCTCCACCCGTTCCACCAGCTCCGGCGATAGAAGGTTTGTTGGTTCGTCTAATAGCAGCAGATCCGCACCGCTGGATAAGGCGACGGCCAATTCCAGCTTTCGCGGTTGACCTGCCGAGAGGCTTCGTGGGTGCCGAGTGAAATCCTGCGGTTCAAAAAGCCCCAGCTGCGCTAAACGCAGCTATGCGTGAGGCAGGTATGCGTCAGTTGCCAAGGCAAAAGATTCCACCAAACTGTCCCCTGGGAGGATTCGCAATTCCTGTCGAAGCCATCGCACACTCAGTTCCGGTGCGTAAAAAGTTATTCCGCCGTCCACCGCTGGCTCTCCGGCAAGTACCCTCCATAAGGTAGTTTTTCCGGCAGCGTTTGCTCCTGAAACCAGCCACCGTTCACCCACCCGAATAGTCAACTTGTTTATGCACGGTTTGGGAGAGTGCAACCGTGCCTAATTCTGTGCCGAGTTGTGCTGCGTGGACGGGTACAGAAACTCCTGGTGGCTCCATGCATATTTGGTGCCGAAGCTTCGTGCCGATAGAAGTGTTGAGGATAACCGGTGAACCAGCGTCATGGTTGCAGTGGAAGGACGAGATCTTCATTTGACGCAAGCGCGGACCTAGCGCCGAAAGCACATCGGCCCGTGTTCTTAACTGTGTGATCAGAGGTCGATCTGCCCCGCGATGGCCACGTGAGTTGCGCCGCCAACCCAGACCTTGCCGTCGGCGACGGAAATTTCGAGACGGCCACGTCGATCCATCGCAGTTCCCTGCCGAACCGAGTACGGTGCCCGAGCACGATCGGTATCCAGCATCCATGCGGCGGCTGCCGCGTTGAAACTTCCCGTCACCGGATCCTCCCGCATGTCGAAGCCGTCTTCGGTGAAGAAGGTGCGCACTTCAAAGTCCTCCCCGGTCGGACTCTCCCCCGGCTCCAAGGCGCCGATGACACCGATATTCCAATTCCCTGGATGGCCGGCAGCGTTGGGGGCCAGCTCCAAGACCGTTGCCGCGTCGGCGAGCTGCAGCCCTACCCAACCCGGGCCGTTGTCCATCCACTGGGCGGCGAGCACGCTATCGGCGGCGACGCCCAGGATCTCGATGACCTGGGCCAGGTAGCCGGGTTCAACGTCGCCGGTGCGGGTAGCGGGAGGAGAGACGAAACTGAGCAGGTCTTCCTCGATTCGGATCGGCACGAGACCGGCCTCGCATTCGGCAATAATCAGTCCCTGTTGGCGAGGCACACCGCCCTGGTCCAGCCACGCACGTGCGGTTCCCAACATGGGGTGTCCAGCAAATGGAAGCTCGGTGCTCAGGCTGAAAATTCGGAAACGATAGTCGGCTTGCCCCGTGGAGGGCGGGTAGACAAAGGTGCACTCCGACAAATTTGACCACACCGAATAATCGCGCAGGTCATCGTCGCTCAATCCCATCGCGTCCAGAACGACGCCTACCGGATTGCCCTTATAGTGCTGTACGCCGAAAACATCGACCTGTCGAAAATTGCGCAGCATGAGTTGAGACCTTTCACCCGAGTATAAAAAATAGTAGCGAAAGCGGTACTCACCTGCGAATCGACATGACAAAACCCCGGCGAAAACGAATTTTTCGCCGGGGTTTTGAACTGGTCGGGCTAGCGGGATTTGAACCCACGGCCTCCTGACCCCCAGTCAGGCGCGCTACCAAGCTGCGCCATAGCCCGATGCTCTCGCAGCCGTTATCCCTGCGCCCGAAGGCGAGGGTGCCGTCTACGAAAAGCTCCTTAATTACCCTACCTCAAACGAGGTGTAATTTTCGAACCGTTACCGATTACGGCTACGACGCTCACGAATGCGCATCGAAACTTCGATCGGAGTACCCTCAAAACCGAAGGTTTCACGCAGACGTCGCGCGATGAAACGGCGGTAGCCTGGATCCAAGAATCCGGAGGTGAAGAGCACGAACTTCGGCGGACGCGAAGACGCCTGGGTACCGAACAGGATGCGTGGCTGCTTACCACCGCGTACCGGGTGAGGGTGCGCCGCGACGAGCTCGCCAAGAAACGCGTTGAGCTTGCCAGTTGGAATGCGCTTATCCCACGAATCCAGCGAGGTGTGTAGAGCGGCAACGATCTTGTCCTTGTGCCAGCCGGTCAACGCCGACATGTTCACACGCGGCGCCCACTCGATGTGGGCCAGATCGCGCTCAATTTCCTGTTCCAGGACGTAGCGACGATCTTCGTCGACTTCATCCCACTTGTTGAACACGAGCACCAGCGCGCGGCCGGCTTCGATGGTCAGCTGGATGATGCGTACGTCCTGCTCGGAGACGGTCTCATTCGCGGCCAACAGCACTACTGCGACTTCAGCCTTTTCCAAGGCGGTCTGGGTTCGTAGCGACGCGTAGTAATCCGAGCCCTGAGCCATGTGCTGACGGCGGCGGATACCTGCGGTATCTACGAAGCGCCATACCTCGCCACCGAGTTCCAGAAGCTCATCGACCGGGTCGCGGGTGGTGCCGGCATAGTCGTCAACAACCACGCGCTCGGAGCCTGCAAGCTTGTTCAGCAGCGAGCTCTTACCCACGTTTGGTCGGCCGATCAGCGCGATACGGCGCGGACCACCGGAAGGAATCATTCCACCGAAGGCCGAATGTGCGGGAAGTTTTTCCATCACCGCGTCCAACAAGTCCGCGGTACCGCGGCCGTGTAGTGCGGAAACTGGCCATGGCTGACCAAAGCCCAGACCCCACAGCGAGGCTGCTTCGGCTTCTTGGTTAAAATCATCAACCTTGTTGGCGACCAGGAAGACTGGCTTGCGCTTCTTGCGCAGCATCTTCACTACGGCCTCGTCGGTCGCGGTAGCGCCCACATGTGAGTCGACTACAAAAAGGATTGCATCGGCTACGTCTGCAGCGATTTCAGCCTGCTCGGCAACCGAAGCGTGGATGCCCTTTGCGTCGTGCTCCCAACCACCGGTGTCCACCACGGTGAACGGGCGGCCCAGCCACTCGGCAGAGTAGGAAACACGGTCACGGGTGACACCCGGAACGTCTTCCACTACTGCTTCGCGGCGACCGAGGATGCGGTTGACCAGCGTTGATTTGCCCACGTTGGGGCGGCCGATGATGGCCAGCACCGGTGGGATGATGACGTCTGCATCATCTTCGGAGTCGTCGTCCAGGCCGGAGAGCAGCGCGGCGTCTTCGGCGTCCAGATCGTAGTCATCGAGTCCGGAGAGCAGAGCTCGAGTACGGATTTCCGCGTCTTCCTCGCTCAGTTCGGCTAGGCGCTCGGCGATATCGTCGTCTACGACGGGGATGTATTCCCCATCGTGGGAGTTGTTGTGGTCGCTCATGATATTCCCTTCAAGGCGATAGGTCCTGCCCAAGGTGGCGGGCGGAACGTGAATCTTCATCGGCTCTCGCCGAGGATGGGCGCCGGTTAAGGCTTAGTTAGTACTACTTTTTCGCAGCCGTGTTGATTGCGTCAAGCACGGCGTTGATGGTCTGCTCAAAATCCAGGTCCGAGGAGTCAACCGTAATCACTCCATCGGCGGCCTGGGTAAAGTTCACAACCGTCGAATCTTTCTTATCGCGTTCAAGCACCTGGGATGCAAGCGCGCTAGCGTCCTGAGTTCCGCCAAGCTGGATTCCGCGGCGGCGCAGGCGCGCCTCTTCGGAAGCAGTCAGCAGGATTCGGGCATTTGCATCGGGGGCGACAACGGTGGTGATATCGCGACCCTCGGCGACAATGCGCACGTTGGTTGCGATGATTTCACGTTGTCGGCGGACCAGCTCAGCACGCGCTTCCAGATTGGTTGCCACCGCAGAAACCTGCTCTGAGATGCGTGGTTCACGAATTGCGTCGGTCACCACGGTATCGCCGATCACCACATGTTCGTGATCCGGATCTACCGAGATTTCCAGCTTTGCTTCGCGCACCGCGGTAGCTATCGCGGCAGCATCGGACAGGTCAGTTCCCGCGTCGAGCACCGAGTAGGTGATCGCCCGGTACATTGCTCCGGTGTCCAGGTAGGCAGCGCCTAGTGCGCGGGCCACTGCCTTGGAAACCGAGGACTTGCCAGAACCACTTGGTCCGTCAATGGCGATGACAAGGTTCGTTGGGTTAGCTGCGTGCGTCACTGGGCTACTTTCCATCCGTTGTTCGTCAATACGTTGATCAGTTCATCGCGCCGTCCGGGCAATACCGACACGTCCACCAGTCCTACCTGGTGTCCGGCGGAATGCTCCATGCGCATATCTTCAAGGTTGATACCTGCCTCGCCGATATCCGCCACGAGTGCCGCGATCTGCCCGGGTTTGTCATCAACGACGACGGTAACCAGTGCGAAAGCTTGCGGTGGGGCACCGTGCTTGCCCGGAATTCGGGCCTGCCCGGCGTTGCCCTCGCTCATCAATTGCGACAAATCCAGTAAGGCGCCATGGCCCGTTGGATTGTTCAACGTATTGATCAGCCGGTCCAGATCTTCTTTCATACCCGAAAGGATCGGGATCAACGCTTTCGCGTTATGTGAGAAAATCTGGATCCACAACTTTTCATCGCTTGCAGCGATGCGCGTCATGTCACGCAGTCCGTTGCCGGCCAAACCCAACTGGTGGGCTTGAGCGTTTAACAAACGCGAAGCGATCATCGAGCTGGCAGCCTGTGGAAAGTGGCTGGTCAGCGCGACCGATTCGTCGTGGTCGGTGACGTCCATGCGGTGCAAGGTCGCCCCCAGATCGATGGCCAATGCCTCGGCGGTTTTCACGCTCGCGGCGGAGGCCAACTGGTGCGCGCAGATCACCCATGGCATCGAGGTAAACAACGCGCCACGCGCGGCGGCCGGACCTGATTTCTCCCGTCCTGCCATCGGGTGTGTACCCACATAGCGGGCACGATCTGCGTCGCTGAGACGCACATCGGCATTCACCGCGTCAAGGATTGAACCCTTCACGCTGGCGATGTCGACCACCGTCGAATTCGGGTACTTTAGCAACGATTCGGCCACCAGTGTCGCGGTGACATCTGGCGGAGCGCCGATGACCACCAGTTCCGGGGCGACTCGCGCCTCGGAATCCAGCGGTTGGCCAGCGCCGATGTCATGAGCCACAGCTTGTGCGGTCGGCGAAATGTCCTGCAGGTAAACTGCTACGCCCTTAGCGCGCAGCCCCAGACCCACCGAGGTGCCCAGTAGTCCGGTGCCAATCACCAGCACTGGGCCGGCAAGGTGAGAAGTGGGCATAGGTTACATCCCCACCATGGACATCAGGTGTCCGACTTCCTGGTTACCCAGAGGTCGGATGACGCCTTGCTTCTGATCGCCGAGCTGGATCGGACCGATACCTACGCGCACGAGGCGCTCTACAGGGTGTCCGACTGCATCGAACATACGACGTACGATGCGGTTGCGACCCGAGTGCAGGGTCACCTCAACCATCACGGACTTCGGCGTGGTGTCGATTACTTTAAGATCGTCAACCTTGATCCAGCCGTCTTCCAAGCGGACGCCTTCGCGCAGGGCGTTGCTCGCGGCGCGCGAAATTGGGCCAGGAACCTGTACCAGGTAAGTTTTTGGAACCTCATACTTCGGGTGCTGCAGGCGGTTGGCCAGTTCCCCGTCGTTGGTCAGGATCAGCAGACCCTCGGTCTTGTAGTCCAGGCGGCCCACATGGAAGAGGCGCAGCTGAGCATGCTCGTGACGGAAGTAATCGGCGATGGTACGACGACCCTCAGGATCATCCATCGTGCACATCACGTGCTTTGGCTTGTTAAAAACGAAGTACTTGTTTGTCTGGTTCAGCTGCAAACGCATGCCGTCGACGTGGATGGAATCCTTGGTCGGATCCACGCGGGCGCCGAGTTCAACAATGAGCTTGCCGTTGACCTCAACGCGGCCCTCGGTGATCATTTCTTCACAGACGCGCCGTGAAGCGACTCCGGCGTTAGCCATGGCCTTCTGCAGACGAACGCCGTCCTGGCTATCGGTGCGGTTTGCCTGGTTTTCGACGCGAGCCTGGGCCCGAGCACGCTGGGTTGGGCGGGCATAGTTTGACTGCACCGAGTTACCGAAACGTTCCTTACCAAAGGCCGCCTCGGAGTTCTTTCCAAATGCTGAGGAGCTGGACTTGTCACGGCTTGCGCCTGGTCGACCGGAACGATCGCCCTGCTTATTGCCAAAGGACTTGCCACCTTCGGAACGGTTACCGTAAGGCTTGTTACCCTCGGAACGATTGCCGTAAGGCTTATCGCCGTAGGACTTACCACCCTCGGAGCGATTGCCGTATGGCTTATCGCCGTAGGACTTACCACCCTCGGAACGGTTACCGTATGGCTTATCGCCGTAGGACTTACCACCCTCGGAACGGTTACCGTATGGCTTATCGCCGTAGGACTTACCACCCTCGGAGCGATTGCCGTATGGCTTATCGCCGTAGGACTTACCACCCTCGGAGCGATTGCCGTATGGCTTATCGCCGTAGGACTTACCACCCTCGGAACGGTTGCCGTAAGGCTTACCACCCTCGGAGCGATTGCCGTATGGCTTATCGCCGTAGGACTTACCACCCTCGGAACGGTTACCGTATGGCTTATCGCCGTAGGACTTACCACCCTCGGAACGGTTACCGTATGGCTTATCGCCGTAGGACTTACCACCCTCGGAGCGATTACCGTATGGCTTATCGCCGTAGGACTTGTTGCCAGCGGATTTGCCGCCGAAGCTCTTGGGGCCACGCGAGTTGCGCGGTGCCGAGGAACCCTTGTTCATGGTTCGTAATTCCTTTGTCTGTTAAGTATCGCGGGCGCACCGCTTAAAAAGCGGAACGCATCTGGTGTCCGGTCGACATCCGTTTCATACGCGGATGCCTAGTCGTCGTAGGTTGCCGAATCGAGCGATTCAAGGTCGGCTACCCCGGGAAGATAAGGAGAAAGCGCCGGAAGGTCTTCCAACGCACTCAATCCCAGTCGTTCCAAGAAATACTCGGTTGTTTGGTACAGCGTCGCTCCGCCGTCGCCAATCTCCGGGTGTTCCGTGATCAACCCACGAGTCAGTAGCGTGCGCACTACAGAATCGACGTTGACACCTCGAATCGCCGAAATACGTCCACGCGAGACCGGCTGTCGGTAAGCGATGACAGCCAGAGTTTCTAGGGCGGCCTGTGAAAGGCGTGCTGTTTGCCCGTCGAGTACATAACTGGAGACGAAATCGGCGTAATCGGTCCGCGTGTAAAAGCGCCAGCCAGAGGCGACACGGCGCAGTTCAAATCCGCGCGGACGATCTTTACCATCATACTCGGTCGCGAGTTCTTCCAAAGTGGTGGCGATCCGGGCTATTGGAAGGTCGAAGATTTGGGCCAAACGTGCCGTAGATACGGGAGAATCGGCGACCATCAGCACCGCTTCAAGACCCGATTTGAGCCCTCCAGGCAGCTCGTCGATGGGTGCAATCTCACTCATGATCCCGCTCACCTGCGCTCCCCTCGTACTGATCCTGTACCTCGTGCACATCAAAGTCGCTCTCGCCTGCCAGAGAAACCTCTAGCCGTCCCAGCGGACTCTCCTGCGCAAACACGATTACCTTCTGTCTGAACATCTCCAACAATGCCAGAAAACGCACCACGACGACTAGCTGCTCATTGGTATCTGCGATCAACGCAACAAAATCCAAGGTGCCATGCTCGGTGAGCATGGCGGTCATCGTTGCCGCTTCCTCGCCAATGGTGACATTTGCACCGTGCAAGTGCGCCAATCCCACTTCGGTCACCGGTTCTGGTTTGGGCGCCAGTGCAGAAGCCGCAAGCTGCGCAAACTTCTCCGGTCCAATGTTGAATATCAGGTCCGGAAGCAGCGCTGCGAACTGCGGTTCCAGCGAAACCTCGCGTGGGTGGCGAGAGGATTCCTCGTGATACCGCTCGCCCAAAAATTGAGCCGCATGCTTGAACGCCTTGTATTGCAAGAGCCGAGCAAAAAGCAGGTCTCGCTCTTCAAGCAGTTCGAAGTCATCGGCATCGGCCATCTCCCCGCGCGGAAGCAGTCGAGATGCTTTAAGATCCAGCAAGGTGGAGGCAACAACCAAAAATTCGGTGGTTTCATCCAGCAGCTTCAGCCCGTCTCCGGTGCCTTGAAGCGCCTTCAAGTACGCGATGAACTCGTCGGTGACCTCGGCTAGGGCCACCTCGGTAATGTCCATTTCACGCTGGGTGATCAGGTGCAGTAAGACATCGAAGGGGCCGTTAAAATTCTCTAGTGCAAGGCGAAAACCGCCAGCCGTCTCATCCGTGGATGAATCGGTGGCGGTTTTTTCTGCGGCCTGCGCGCTCATTACGGGGCGCCACCGCGGAAGATCAGTTCCTTAGCCAAGTTGCGGTATGCCTCGGCGCCAGGGTGGTTACCGGCGTAGGTAGTAATTGGTTCTGCCGCCACGTTGGCATCGGCAAACTTGATGGTTCGCTTGATGACGGTTTCGAAAAGTTTGTCCCCGAAGGCTTCCTCTAGACGGGACATCACTTCGCGGCTGTGCAGGGTTCGAGCGTCGTACATGGTGGCTACCACGCCGTCGACCTCCAAAACCTGATTCAGTCGGTCCTTGACCTTGTCAATGGTTTCCATCAGTAGCGCCACAGCTCGCAGCGCGAAGAACTCCGCGGTCAGCGGGATAATCACGCCATGTGCGGCGGTTAGCGCGTTGACCGTCAGCAAGCCCAGCGATGGCTGGCAGTCGATAAGCACCACGTCGTAGTCGTCGATCACGTTGCGCAGTGCACGTTCCAGCGCCTGCTCGCGGGCTACCTCGTTGACCAGTTGAACCTCGGCGGCTGACAAATCGATATTGGCTGGCAACAGATCGATATTCTCGACGTCGGTGGTTCGGATCGCATCGGTGATCTGAACTTTACGATCCATGAGCACGTTGTAAACGGTCATATCCAGCTCGTGCGGGTTCATACCGAAACCGGCAGATAACGCGCCCTGTGGGTCAAAATCAACCAATAGCACCTTGCGACCGTACTCGGCGAGCGCCGCGGCGAGGTTGATGGTGGAGGTGGTTTTACCCACGCCACCCTTCTGGTTGACCATCGCGATCACGCGCGCCGGCCCGTGCGAAGGCAGGGGCTGCGGGGTCGGGAACTCGGTTAGCGGTTTACCTGTGGGGCCCAACGGACGAGGTTCCTTGAGCATTCCTGTGCCACGCTGCTTGCTTCCCTGCTGTTCGCTCACGATGGGTGAACCACGCTTCCCGTTCGGATCGGACGATGTACTTGATTTAAGGTTAACGGTTCGGCGTAATAATTCTTGTGTATAGGGCCGTTATACGGCGAGCCTTTACCTTGAACCTTAACTCAAATGTTGTAAGGGAGCTGGGCGTACTCTCGTGGTGCCAACGAATGAAGGATCCGCGAGGAATTCGCGGCCTCCGCGCCGATTCGACGATGCTCCCCCATGAACCGCTCGGCGGATCTCTGTGCCACTTTTGGTAACCATTCACACTACATCGAACGAAGCTCGTCGATGGCAGAACACCTGCCACAGGACGCTATATTCGATAAACGGCTGAGGGAAACGCTAGCGGTGGATTCCGCTCCCCGGTTCCCCAGCTGACCGTATCAAGCATTTGAAGGAATCATGAGCAATGCACAGCAGATAACGGTCGAACAGCTTGAGCACGCATTGTCCTCGGTCGCACGGCTCATTTTGGGGAATGAGCCCGCGCAATTCTCGGCACCCACCCCGTGCACGGATTGGACTTTGCATGATTTGGTGGCGCATCCGGTGGGCATGAACCTCGTCTTCGCCGCATTTATGACCGAGCAGTCGCCACCGCAGCGTACGACTGACGTCCTAGACGATGATCTGCTCGCTGCTTACCTCGATTCCTCTGCCCGGCTGCTCGCCACCTTCGAGCATCCCTGAGCGCTTAAACGAAGCTTTCAGAGCCCACTGGGTGCAGCCACCGGTCAGGAGCTGTTGCAGATTCGAATGTACGATCTGCTCGCACTTAGCTGGGATCTTGCCATAGCCACCGGCCAGCAACTAGAGCCGTAAGAAGCCATGGCAGAACAAGCCTTGCAGTTCGTTCAGCTTCAGCTCGCGGACCAGTCCAGAAACGGGCGCTTAGCCCCTACCCAGGCCATCGCGGATGATGCGCCCGCGATCGAAGAGCTCGTTGCATTCCTTGGCCGTCGCGTCGGAGAAATTCCAAGCTCGTAGTTGAGGAAACCGGTCTGCTCAAAAAGCTTGCAGCAGTCCAACTGCCGTGGTCGACTGGAACACAACATGCCGAACCCAGCAACAAAGGACAGGGCCATGATCAAAGGAATACTTGCCAATTGCACGGTAACCGATCTAGCGCGTGCCGAAGAGTGGTACACCATCTTGTTCGGGCGCAAACCGGATCAACGGCCCATGCCAGGCCTGCTTGAATGGCACCTAGGCAGAGGCTACGGCGTGCAAGTCTGGTCTGAACCTGACCGCGCCGGCAACTCAACCATTGTGCTCGACGAGTCCGACCTCGATGCCCAGGCCGCCCGGCTGCTCGAGGTCGGAATTGCGCATCAGGGTCCGCAATTAGGTGGGGGTGCGCATATCCTACAGTTGGCGGATCCCGATGGAAATCGCGTCGTGCTCGCCGGAGCACTAGTTATTCCGCTGCCCTAAACTCCGCGGGAGGACAGGCAACTTACCCCAGTCGAGCTAACCCGATAATCTCAGAGAGGCAGAGCAGCGAGAAAATCAGTGCAGCGTGGATCGAATTTTTATTTCAAGGTTCAACTACTTCATAGTAATGTCTGCGCTTGAAACACTGATGGAATGAGAAAATCACTCGCACCCATCGCTCTTGCGCTCACCGTAATGCTCGTCGGATGCTCCAATACACCTACGGCTACCGATCAACCCGCGGAGAAAACCAACGCACAAGTCGTACAGGAAGCGAAACCGGCGGACCTGACTGGGCACTGGAAACAGGTAAACTCCCAAAGCGACGATGCCTTCCAAAGTGCCACCGTCACCGATGACACGATCACCATAGATTGGGTGACCAATAATGGTGATACAAAGTCCGTGTATTGGGTTGGCACTTTTAAATCTCCTACCGAAGCTGCGGAGTCGTACGTCTGGACTTCGAAACGGGATAAAGGAGCTACCGATAGCGCGTTGCTGGCTTCGACTTCGGACAATAAAGAATTCACATTCAGCGACGAACAGATCAGCTACGAAGCCGGCATTATGGGCACCACTACAACGGTTCGCCTTGCCAAGGACTAGTTCTAGGAGCTGACCCCAAGATTGGTTCGCCATGGCGTCCCAACTGAGCCTAGGAAAACGTCAGCTACGCAATGCCGGCGATTGCCTTGTGTGCGGTCCTTGCCAATGGGCCAAGCCAATGACCGTTAGATCGACCTAGTTTCCCAACATAAACACGAAAGTCCGCGGACCCTCCAGTGGAGGAACCGCGGACTTTTGATTTTTAGAGTGCGCCTAAATTAGTGGGCGTCTGGATCCATCGACTGCTCGTCGAACGGACGCTCGCCGGACAGCACGGCACGGGCCTGCTCCATATCGATCTCCTTGGTCCACTTGCCAATTAGCAAGGTGGCCACGGCGTTGCCGGTGAAGTTGGTCAGCGCACGAGCCTCGGACATGAACTTATCGATACCCACGATAACGCCCATACCGCCGAGCAGTTCCGGACGGTGAGCCTGCAGGCCGGCTGCCAGGGTTGCCAGGCCGGCACCGGTGACACCGGCAGCCCCCTTGGAAGCGATGATCATGAACAGCAACAGGCCGATCTGTTGGCCGAGGTTCATCGGCATGTTCATAGCGGTGGAAACGAACAGCGCCGACATGGTCAGGTAGATGGCGGTGCCATCAAGGTTGAACGAGTAACCGGTTGGCACGGTGATGCCCACCACTGGCTTGGAGACGCCGGCGTGCTCCATCTTCGCGATCAGGCGTGGCAGCGCCGACTCGGACGAAGAGGTAGAGAAGATCAGCAGGTATTCGCGGGCCAGGTACTTCAGCAACGCGAAGATGTTCAGCCCGGTCACCAGGCGCAGCATGGTTCCGAGAATGACCACGATAAATACTGCACAGGTAGCGTAGAAGGCGCCCATCAGAATCGCCATGGAACCGATGGCTGCCCAACCGGTGGCGCCAACCACTGCGGCGATGGCACCGAAAGCGCCAATCGGCGCGATCCACATGATCATCATCATGATTCGGAAAACAACCTGCTGAATGCTCTTGACGGCGTTCAGCACCGGCTCGCCGGACTTGCCCATCGATTGCAAAGCGAAACCGACGATCAGCGCGAGGACCAGGGTTGGCAAGACCGGCAGATCGCCGGGGATCAGTTCAAGCAGGAACGCGACGGTGGCGTTTTCTTCACCTGCGCCACCTGCTTCGTAAGGCTTGAGCTCAAGGCCTTCACCCGGGTGGATCAAGTTACCCACCAGCAGGCCGATGGCCAGGGCGAAGGTAGACATCGTCATGAAGTACAGCAGCGCCAAGCCGCCCACCTTGCCGACCGTAGCCGCTTTGGCAATCGAGCCAATGCCAAGGACAATGGTGCAGAAGATCACCGGGGCGATGATCATCTTGATCAGCGCGACGAAGCCGGTGCCCAGCGGCTTAAGCGCCTTGCCGAGTTCGGGGAAGATCAGGCCAACGGCCGCGCCGAGGATCACCGCGGCGATCACCATGATGTATAGCCAGTGAGTGCGGTCTTTTTTCTTGACCGGCGTCTGCGACTCCGGGTTCTGCGGGACTTGTTCTGTGACAGCCATGGTGAATCCAGCCTTCATATGCCGAGGGGCCAGCTGGACTGCATTGTCAGGCTGGCGCGTAAGATCGTTCTTGTTCAATGGTGCGCGCTCGGGTGATGTGCATCTCTATTGCGTTCATATTGTTCACACAGCAAAACTTTAACGTTCGATCAAGGAGCCAAGTTCATGGCCAGCGACCAGCACGATAGTGCCGCAGCCAACGCACCGGTCCCGTTGACCCGCGACGGCTGGTCATTTGCCGCCCGTATTTTTGCCGCACAAATGCTGCTGGTCATCGTGGTGATCGTTTGGCTTGGCATCGCTTCCTATCAGCACGTGGCCCGAGTGGCCCTGGACGTACGGCAATCAACGGTTGCCACCGTGTCCACTACCTTGGCCAACGACCCCTTCGTGGCCAACGCCCTGCAAGAAGATGACCCCAGCGCCAGCCTGCAGCCCTATACCCAGGACATTTTGAGCCACGCACAAACCATTGATTTCATCACCATCATGACCCCGGACCTGTTGCGCGTGACCCACCCCAACCCGGCGCAACTGGGTAAGCCCTATTCCGGGTCCACCGCAGAAGTCCTGAGCGGTGAGGTCTTCTCCGAGCAGGCGGTCGGAACCCTAGGACGCTCGGTACGTACCATCGCCCCGGTCTACGCGAAGGACGGGAAGATAGTGGGCATGGTCGCCACCGGCATCACGCTGGAAAGTCTGCAGGTGCTTTACCGCGAAGAGCTGCCGCAAATCCTGCTGGTCTCACTGTTTGCGCTGCTGCTGGCCGGGTTCACTTCCTGGTCATTCTCCAAATACATTCAAAGCGCCACCCTGGGCTTCGGCCCGCACGGGCTGCGCCGGCTCTACGCGTTCTACTTCTCCGCACTGCACTCGGTACGCGAGGGATTGATTCTGCTGGACCGCAGGCACCGCATTGTGCTCTATAACTCCGAAGCAGCCCGCCTCTTAAAGCTGCCGGCGCAGGCCCCGGGCGACGGTTTGGAACTTTCGGATGCCAGGCTGCCCGACACCCTGCGTGAATTAATGTCCAGCGGCCGGGCCGCGCGCGATGAAATCCACTTGGGCCACAACTCGGTGCTTGCAGTGTCACAGAGCAACGCCAGACTGACCGGAACCCAGCTGCCCGGCAGGTACCGGCTGCCATTGCGCTGGCTACGGGTACAGGCACCCAGCGGCCAGGTGCTCACCCTGCGCGATCTGACCGAGGTGCAGGAACTGACCGGCGAGGTGCAGTCGCTGAAAACTTTCTCCACCGCGCTACGTGCCCAGACCCATGAGCACGCCAACCGCCTGCATACCATCGCCACGCTGATCGAAAATGGCAGCGCGGACAAGGCGCTGGCCTTCGCCGTCGATGACCGGCAAAATTCCCAAGCGCTCACCGACGCGATCGTGCAAAACATTGATGACGTGTACCTGTCTAGTTTGTTGGTCGCTAAATCGGCACAGGCCCACGAACGCGGAGTCACCCTCAGCATTACCGCCACCGGGGTGGTCCGCCCGGATACCTTCCACGCCACCGACATCGTGACCATCGTCGGCAACTTGCTGGATAATGCGCTGGACGTTTCGGTGGGTACCGAGGAGTCGACCGTCTGGGTGGAAGTTAATGCCCTCGCGGACGAGGTGATCATCTCCGTCGCGGATTCCGGGCCGGGCATCGAACCCGAATTCCTGGAAAACCTGCTGCGTTTCGGAGTGAGCACCAAACAGGGCAACGCGCCGCGCGGACTCGGGCTCGCTCTGGTGCAGCAGGCGGTGACGCGGCTTCATGGAACAATGACCATAGACAACGATGCCGGGGCGATATTCACCATCACCCTGCCGGTACTGCCTGAGGAGGACAGCGCGTGAGCTTAACCGAGCCGAGCAGCGACTTCCGGGTACTGGTGGTTGACGACGAACCGGAGACCGCCCGCGCCCACGCCATGTATGTGGATCGGGTTCCCGGGTTCCGCACCGGCGCCATCGCTGCCAATGGGTACGGCGCACTGCAAATGCTCAGCGACGCCCACGAGGCAGGTGCCCCCTTCGACTTGGTCCTGCTGGATATGACGCTGCCGGACTTGCACGGAATTGACGTGGCCCGCCGAATGCGCGGGCGCGGTTATACGCTCGATATTATTGCCATTACCGCGGTGCGTGACCTGGCCGTGGTCCGATCTGCGGTAGCTACGGGAATCACCCAGTACCTGATCAAGCCGTTTAGCTTCGCGGTCTTTGCCGAAAAACTGGAAAACCATCGGGCGTTTATTGCGACCATGCGCTCGGGTGGGTCCTCCACCTCGCAGGCCGCCTTGGATACCGCGTTTTCGGCATTGCGCACCACTAGCGCCTCAGTGTCGCTGCCCAAGGGACTGATCAGCCAAACGCTGGAACAGGTCCAAAACCATTTGGCGTCCAGCCCGACCCGCGCCTTTTCGGCTACCGAACTGGGTGAGGAATTAGGACTCTCGCGGGTGACTGCCCGCCGATACCTAGAACATTTGGCGTTGGTTAAGACCGCGGTGAAACAACCACGCCATGGCACCCGTGGCCGGCCGGAATTTGAATACCAGCACAATTCGCACTGACTAGCTGCCCTGCTTGCGTTTTCTTTTCGAAGGATGCGCGACGTTGATCTGCTATCTGGGCTCAATTGATAGGCCCAGCATCCTAGTGGCGCGCAAATAAGTATTTCAGTTACCTAGCTCTCAGGGCTACGTTAGCGAAGTAACATTCGCCCAAGCCCCTCAGGATCATCCTTGTCACAAGATGTGCAAATCAGCGTGAGCGATGCAGCACGCGGCGGACCCTCCGCGCCGACGACCGCTCCGCCGAGCCGCAAGCTGCTGTCCTTGCTTACTGGCCCCTTAGTTGGTTTTCTCCTTTTCTTGGCCCTACCCGAGTCACTATCCTTCCAGGGACAGGCAGTCGCCGGGTGTGCCGCGTGGATGGCAATCTGGTGGATCACCGAAGCCGCACCTATTCCAGTGACCTCGCTGCTTCCATTGGTACTCTTCCCGTTATTCGGGATGGACACGATGACCAACGTGGCCGCGCCTTACGCCAACCCGGTAGTTTTCCTCGTCATGGGCGGCGTGATCCTGGGGCTCGCCACGGAGCGCAGTAATCTTCACCGGCGCATCGCACTGCTCACGATCCGTGCCGTAGGCACACGTCCGGATCAGATCGTCTTCGGGCTGATGCTTGCCTCCGCGTTTATCTCGGCCTGGGTTTCCAACACCGCCACCGCGGTGATTATGGTCCCGATCGGTGTCTCGATCCTGCAGCTGGTCCGCAATATCGATCCCAAAGCCGTAGACGCGAAGTTCTCAGCCTCGATGATGTTGGGCATTGCCTACGGTGTGACCATCGGCTCCATGGCCACGCTCATCGGTCAGCCACCGATGGCGTTGATGGCTGCATACCTTGATGCAGAGCTGAACTACGAGATGCAGTTCGGCAAGTGGATGCTCGTGGGCGTCCCGGTAGCAGTCTTCATGCTGCTGGTCGCGTGGCTGGTGCTGACCAAACTGGTTTTCCGCACCGGACTGAAACAAATCCCCGGTGGCAAGGATCTGATTCGCGCCGAACTGACAAAGCTGGGCACCATGTCCACCTCCGAACGTCGCGTTGCCGCGATTTTCCTGGTCGCGATTTTCTGCTGGGTTGCTCTGCCATTTATCGCTAAGATTCCCGCAATTGCGCAGTCGATGCCGTTCCTCGGCGAAATCTCGGATACTCAGGTTGCGATGGGCGCGGCCATAGCCTGCTTCCTAGTTCCTGCGGGCAAGAGCGCTGGCCCGTTATTAAAATGGGAATCGGCGCGTGATATCCCTTGGGGTCTGCTGCTACTTTTCGGCGGCGGCCTGTCGCTATCGGCGATGTTCACCTCCACTGGGCTATCAAAGTGGATCGGCGATCAGGTGAGCACGCTCGGAGACCTGCCACCCATCCTCGTGCTGCTTGTGGCCGCGCTTGTTGGCTTGGGACTGACCGAACTAACCAGCAATACGGCCACCGCGGCCGCATTCTTCCCGATCATGGGTGCGGTGGCAGTCGGCGTCGGCGTGGATCCGTTGCTGATGATCATCGTGATGACCTTGGCGGTGTGTTCCGCGTACATGTTGCCGGTAGCTACGCCGTCTAATGCCGTGGCTTTCGGATCCGGCGAGGTCTCCATCAGGCAGATGGTACGAGCCGGCGTCTGGCTGAACCTGATCTCGATGGTGCTGATCGTGGGCGTCATCTACACGTTGGTTCCGTGGGTTTTCGGCGTGAGCATCTAACCCCGCAAAACATTTCAAGGCCTGTCCCCCACGATTTCTGTGGTTCGGACAGGCCTTGAGTGCTTTAGTGGTGCTGATTATCCTTGCGGACGCAGGTAGTTCGCAAGGTCATCGAGCACCGCTGGATCCTCGATTGTCGAAGGCACCGTGTACTCCTTGCCGTCGGCGATCTGCCGCATGGTTTTGCGCAGAATCTTTCCCGAGCGAGTCTTCGGCAGCCCGGCCACCACGCTCACCTCACGGAAGTCCGCCACCGGTCCGATATGCTGGCGCACCAGCGCAACGATCTCCTTTTTCAGTGTTTCCTCGTCCGTGTCCACACCGGATTTGAGCACCACATATCCGCTGGCGCGCTGGCCTTTGAGTGCGTCGTTGATGCCGATCACCGCGCATTCGGCGACCGCCGGATGGCTGGCGAGCACCTGTTCCATGGCGCCGGTGGACAACCGGTGTCCGGACACGTTGATCACGTCATCGGTGCGCCCCATGACAAACAGGTAACCGTCCTCATCGAGGAAGCCCGAATCACCGGTGAGGTAGAAGCCTTCGATCTGCGTGAGATAGGTGTCGATGAAGCGCTGGTCATTGCCCCACAGCGTGGTCAGTGCGCCCGGTGGCAACGGCAGCTTGATGACGATATTTCCCTCATCGCCAGCAGCTACCTGAGCGCCGAGGGCGTCACGGATTTCTACGTTAAAACCGGGTACCGGGGTGGTGGGGCTGCCGGCTTTCGCAGTCAGCTCCTCCAGTCCCAGCGGGTTGGAGGCGATAGGCCAACCGGTTTCGGTCTGCCACCAGTTATCCACGACCGGGATGCCCAGCAGATCCACCGCAAAGTGGTAAGTGTCCGGGTCCAGCCGCTCTCCGGCAACAAATAGTGCGCGCAGCGAGGACAGGTCATGAGCGGCGATCAGCGCTCCGGACGGGTCGGCCTTACGCACCGCACGCAGCGCGGTGGGTGCGGTGAACATCGTGGTGACCTTGTGGTCCTCGATAATGCGCCCAAACACGCCGGCATCCGGGGTGCCAATTGGCTTGCCCTCGTAGAGTACGGAGGTCGCGCCGGCGATCAATGGTGCGTACACGATGTAGGAGTGGCCCACGACCCAGCCCACATCCGAAGCGGTAAACATGACGTCACCGGGGTGCACATCGTAAATCGCGTTCATGGAGAACTGCAGCGCCGTGGTGTAACCACCGGTATCGCGTACGACTCCCTTAGGGGAACCGGTGGTACCGGAGGTGTAGAGCACGTAGAGCGGGTGGGTGGAGTCAAGTGACACTGGCGCGGCGGGCTGGGCCACCTTGGCTAGCTCATCCCAATCCAGCCAATTGACCTCGGAAGCATCCTGGTACTCACTGGGGCTGTGTTCAAACCCGTCGCGGTGGCTCACGATGACATCTCGCACAGATTTTTCGGCGAGCGCCAAAGCCTCGGCGACGGCCGGCAGGTATTCAATATGACGCGAAGGTTCAATACCACCCGAGGCCGTGACGATGGCTACCGGCTCGCAGTCGGTAATACGAGCGGCCAGCTCTTTCGGAGCGAAACCACCAAAAACTACCGAGTGCACTGCACCGAGGCGCGCACAGGCAAGCATCGAGATGACAGCCTGCGGAATCATCGGTAGGTAGATCAAGACACGGTCACCGGTTTTTACACCGCGGTCGCGCAAAACGCCGGCGAAGATTTCCACTTCGCGCAAAAGTTCACTGTAGCTGTACTCGGTTTTGCTATTCAGCATTGCCGAATCGTAAATGAGTGCGGCCTGATCCCCGCGCCCGGCAGCCACATGTCGATCCAGTGCGTTGGCCGATAGGTTCAGCTTTCCGTCCGGGAACCAGTTGTACAGTGGCGCCTTCGAATCATCGATCGCTTGGGTGGGCGCCTTGTCCCACTGCACCTCTCGGGCAGCGGTAAGCCAAAACGCGGCCGGATCGGTAGCGGCCTGGTTAAAGGCCTGGCGGTATTCCTGTGCCATGTTTCCCTCCTGGGGCCGGGCATCGTCACCCGGCGGCTGTGCGGTTGCTACACCTACTAGCGTATGAGGGCAGTCACATGTTCGCAAGTTATTTGTATACATTTCTGCGAAGATTGCGAAAAGATTTACGCTTTACTATCCCTTTCCGGCTATTCATGTATACAATCGAACCATGAAAGCAAGCGACAAGGTCTACGAGAGCCTGCGCCGCGACATCGTCGAATGGCGGTTGTCACCGGGCACGGTACTCGCCGAGGTGGAGCAGTCCGACAGGCTTGGAGTTTCCCGTACCCCAGTGCGTGAAGCCTTAGCCCGACTGGTCGCTGATGGGTTAGCGGTGCAACAGCGCGGACGCGGTGCGATCGTCTCCGAAATCTCCGATACCCACGTCGAAGACCTCTTCGTTTTGCGCCGGGCGTTGGAATGCGAAAGCGCACGCCTCGCAGCACGCTCCACTCATGGCGCTGATTTTGCCCTGTTGGCACAGCGTTTCGAAACCGCGGCGCAGCAATTGCGCGCCGAAGCCGCCACCGACGGGTACTACCAGTTGGTCAGCGAACTCGACGAGATGATCGACACGGCAGCGAACAATACGTACCTCTCCGGTGCGCTGCGCACACTACGCGTTCATCTGCAACGCGTCCGTCGGCTAGCAAAAGACAATCCAGAGCGATTATTAGAATCCGCCGGAGAACATGCGGCGATTGCCAGGGCGATCGCCAGCGGGAAACCAGAGGTCGCTGCCGCGGCCACCACGGTCCACCTACACCAATCGTTTGAACACATCATGACCCACGCGGTCGCCACTGAAAGGACACCATGATCAATCATCCAGTTCGCGTTTACCGCTCCGAAGAAAACCTCGCCCGCGAGGATCAGCTAGCGCACAAGATCGCAACCGTTGCAGCCGATCCGGTAGAAGTGACCGCTGAGGTCACCGACATGATCATTAACCGCATCATCGACAACGCTTCGGTGGCTATCGCCTCACTGAACCGCGGTCCAATCGTTGCCGCTCGATCCCAAGCGCTAACCCACGCACCGTCCACCGGTGGCAAGGGCGCCAACGTCTTCGGCATCACCGAAAAGGTCTCCCCCGAGTGGGCAGCCTGGGCTAACGGCGTTGCAGTGCGCGAGCTCGATTACCATGACACCTTCCTGGCCGCCGAGTACTCACACCCAGGCGATAACATCCCACCCATCTTGGCCGTCGCCCAGCACACCGGTGCTTCGGGCAAGGATCTGATCCGTGGCATCGCCACCGGGTACGAAATCCAGGTTGATCTGGTGAAGGCCATCTGCCTGCACAAGCACAAGATCGACCACGTAGCCCATCTGGGCCCCTCGGCTTCGGCCGGCATCGGCACCCTGTTGGGTCTAGATGTTGAAACCATCTTCCAGGCTGTCGGCCAGGGCTTGCACACCACCACCGCAACCCGACAGTCACGTAAGGGCGAAATCTCCACCTGGAAGGCACATGCCCCAGCCTTCGCCGGCAAGATGGCAGTTGAAGCAGCTGACCGTGCGATGCGCGGCCAGACCTCACCAGTGCCAATCTATGAAGGCGAAGATGGCGTGATCGCCTGGATGCTCGACGGCAAGGATGCCGCCTACGAGGTGCCGTTGCCAGAGGCTGGCGAAGCAAAGCGCGCCATCATGGACACCTACACCAAGGAACACTCGGCTGAATACCAGGCGCAGGCCTGGATCGACCTGGCTCGCAAGCTGCATGGTGAGCACCCAGAAGCCACCGAGGCGAAGAATGTGAAGTCGGTGCTGATCAAGACCAGCCACCACACTCACTACGTCATTGGTTCCGGCGCCAACGATCCACAGAAGTACGATCCAACCGCTTCACGCGAGACCCTGGATCACTCGATTCCATACATCTTCACCGTCGCCCTGCAGGACGGCGCATGGCACCACGTGGATTCCTACTCCCCGGAGCGTGCCGGCCGTGAAGACACCGTGGCACTGTGGCACAAGGTCACCACCGAAGAAGACGCTGAGTGGACCCGTCGCTACCACTCGCTGGACATCGCAGAGAAGGCCTTCGGCGGCAGCGTCGAAATCACGCTGAACGATGGCACCGTGATCACCGACCAGATCGCTGTGGCCGACGCGCACCCACTAGGCGCTCGACCATTCGCTCGCGAGCAGTACATCAACAAGTTCCGCAGCCTTGCCACCGGCCTGGTCGACGACGCGGAAATCGACCGCTTCATCGCCGCCGCCGAAAACCTGGAAAATCTGGGTGCCGGCGAGCTGGAACAGCTAAACATCGTTGCGGCAGCCGGAGTTATCGACGCCGCAGCCGCACCGAAGGGCCTGTTCTAGGATGTTGTACTCAACTAAAACCCCAGCGGCCAAGCGTGCCGCGCTACGCGAAATGCTCACCCCGGGAGCTGCTCGCCAGTTCCCCGGAGCGTTCAACCCACTCTCGGCCAAGCTGATCAGTGAGAAGAACTTCGACGGCATCTACATTTCCGGTGCAGTGCTCGCCAACGACCTGGGCCTCCCCGACATTGGACTGACCTCTCTGACCGAGGTCGCCACGCGTGCCGGACAGATCGCCCGAATGAGCGATTTGCCTTCGATCGTGGACGCAGACACCGGGTTTGGTGAACCGATGAACGTGGCCCGCTCGATCCAAGAGCTGGAATACGCTGGCTTGGCCGGCTGCCATATCGAAGACCAGTTCAATCCGAAGCGCTGCGGCCACTTGGACGGCAAGAACGTGGTGGATACCGAGACCATGCTCAAGCGCATCGCCGCAGCAGCCGACGCACGCATTGATGAGAACTTCTTGATCATGGCGCGCACCGACATCCGTGCGGTGGAAGGTCTGGATGCTGCGATCGACCGGGCAAAGGCGATGGTTGATGCCGGGGCGGACTCCATCTTCCCTGAGGCCATGAAGAATGTGTCGGAATTTGAAGCCATCTGTAATGCGGTTGATGTACCGGTGTTGGCGAATATGACCGAGTTCGGCAAGTCCGAGCTTTTCAACCGCCAGGAGCTGGCCGATGCCGGTGTTGCACTAATCATTTACCCGGTGACCTTGCTGCGTAGCGCCATGGGTGCGGCCGAGCGAGTACTCGACGCAATTAGCGAAGATGGAACTCAAGAGCGCGAAGTGGATAACATGTTAACCAGGTCACGTCTCTACGAGCTAGTCGACTATGAGGCGTACAACCGATTCGACACCGGGATCTTCAACTTCCAAGTTCCCACCCTCGACATCGATACCAATAACTCGAACCTCTAGTACGGGGATCCATCAACGAAGAGGATGCACTTATGAGCACCACCGAGGATATCAAGAAGGGCCTTGCCGGCGTCGTCGTGGATTACACGGCGGTCTCTAAGGTCAATCCGGAGACCAACTCGCTGCTTTATCGTGGCTACCCGGTACAGGATCTCGCGGCAAGCAAGTCCTTCGAAGAAGTCGCACTACTGCTGTGGACTGGTGAATTGCCAAGCGAGTCGGAGCTGACCGAATTCAGCGCCTTCGAGCGAGCTAATCGTGCGCTCGATCCACGCGTGAAGGCTGCTATTGACCTACTGCCTACCGATTGCCATCCAATGGATGTTGGACGCACGGCCGTATCGGTGATCGGCGCCAACCACGCAGAGGCAGAAAATTCCTCCCCCGAGGCGGAACTGCGCAAGGCCAAGGAACTGTTCGCGGCTTTCCCAGCGGTCGTCGCCTATGATCAGCGCCGTCGTCGTGGCCAAGAGCTCGTGGCACCACGCGAGGATTTGGACTACTCGTCGAACTTCTTATGGATGAGCTTCGGTGAAGAGGCTGCCCCCGAGGTAGTCGACGCGTTCCGCGTGTCGATGGTGCTCTATGCGGAGCACTCCTTCAATGCCTCCACCTTCACCGCACGCGTAATTACCTCGACGCTCTCGGACCTGCACTCGGCTGTCACCGGCGCCATCGGTGCTTTGAAGGGTCCTTTGCACGGCGGCGCCAACGAGGCGGTGATGCACACCTTCGACGAGATCGGTATCGACAAGAACGAATCCCGCAAGGATGCTGCCGTCCGTGCGAAGGCGTGGATGGAAGATGCGCTGGCACAGAAGAAGAAGGTCATGGGTTTCGGCCACCGCGTGTACAAGCACGGTGACTCGCGGGTACCAACGATGAAGGCTGCGCTGGACAAGATGATCGAGCATTACGGTCGTTCCGAAATGCTTGGACTCTACGATGGCCTGGAGTCGGCCATGGATGAGGCGAAGGCGATCAAACCAAACCTCGACTACCCAGCCGGCCCGACCTATCACTTGATGGGTTTTGACACCGAAATGTTCACCCCGATCTTCATCGCGGCACGCATCACCGGCTGGACCGCCCACATCTTCGAGCAGCGCGCCTCAAACGCACTGATCCGTCCGTTGTCCGCGTACAACGGTCCGGAGCAGCGCGCGCTGTAACAAGAATCCGTACACAAGAGCGGAGTCGGGCCGATCGGTTCGACTCCGCTCTTGTGTTAACTGACACGGCGGTATGTTGCTTATCGATAAGTGTTCATCGTAAGAGGACAACAGGTGTATCTTCCATGGGCACATCGAGTACCCTCGCAGTGAGAATCGTGCTGGGTCTGATCATCGTCGCGATTTCCATGGGCTCACTGATGACATTTATTCTGGGCACGGTCATGGCCCCAGACGATGCAGTAGCACCGACAGTAGTGCTCTTGGTGGGTGGATTCGGAGTCCTGCTAGCTGGGATCGCGCTCATCGTGTGGGTCCTGCGCCAATTGTTTTTCCAAGCCTCAACCACCGAAGCCCAGGCAGCGGCGTTGCGCACGGAGTTGGGCGTCGTGATCTAATGGCCATCAGAGTAGACATCGATGTCATGCTCTCCCGCCGAAAATGGCGGTTGGTGAACTAGTCGAAAAATCGGCATCACCCATGCAAATCTTGCAGTTCTCAAAAATGGGCGTACCAAAGCCGTCCGCTTCAGCACGTTGGAAGCCTGATCTGAAGCACTCGATTGCCAGCCCGGAGACCTGCTAATTTACGAGCCCAACCCCGCCCAGGCTAGCGAAGAAAGACCCTCGATCCTCAGTACCGCAGAATAATCCTAGATCCTGGTGCTTTACTCAGGCCAAGGCGCCAAGGCGATCTCTTGCAGGGTTTGATTATCCGCCGCATAACTGATGTGGGCGGTGAATTGTTCTCCCGCCAGCATGCGTGGAAGCCATAACGGGGAATCTTCCCACATTTGTGTCACCGGCAATGCGCTGGCTGAAAACCACAACGGTTCCAGTTCCTCGCTGGGTGCAAGACTCCCGCTGGCTAAACGCGCGATGAATACTGCACAGTCCATGTCAGAGCTCGGATTGGCCGGAAAATTGAAGACTATCTTGGCCGCTGGCCGAAGCTGGTCCGAAGCCACAAGCAGCCCGGTTTCTTCGAAGAACTCACGAATTCCAGCTTGCTCGGATGTTTCGCCGGGCTCAATCTTCCCGCCGGGCAAAACGATCTTGCCGATGCCAAAACCACGCAGTTTTCTCCCAAGCAGTACCTCGGTACCGAATTCACCGTCGCGTAGCAAAGCAAGTAAAGCAACGGGTTTCGGCCGGGACAAATTCATTGACATGCCCAAAAACCTAGTTCACCCTCGGGTGCGCAAAAAGGTAAGCCTCACGCAATGAATCGACGGTGACCTTCGTGTAAATCTGCGTGGTGGTGACCGAGGCATGACCCAATAATTCTTGAACCACTCGCACATCTGCTCCGCCCTCTAGAAGATGAGTGGCAAAGGAATGTCGAAGCGTGTGTGGAGAAACCTCACCCTCGATCCCCGCGCGCTGCGCGGCCTTGGCCAGAATCAGCCACACCGACTGGCGTGAAAGCCTGCCACCGCGCTGATTCAGAAATAAGGCAGGTGTCCCTTTGCCCTTGGTAGCCAGTCCCGGACGGGCACGCACCAGATAGTCGCTGACCGCGCGCTGGGCATAACCACCGACCGGTACAACCCGTTCTTTCGAGCCCTTACCGAACAAACGCACTACCGCGTCATCGGCAAAATGCAGATCATCTACATCCAGCCCGACAACCTCGGAGATACGGGCACCGGTCGAGTACAAAAATTCTAGAATCGCCCGATCTCTCAGCCCAGCGGGAGTATCCAACGCAATGGAATCGAGAATCTGAGTCACCGCAGAAATACTGATCGCCTTCGGCAACGACTGGCCCACCGTCGGAGGTTGCACCTCACGAGCAGGATTTGGCGCACAAATCTCCTCTAGCTCCCAATACTTATGCAGCTGCCGAATGGCCACCGTATGGCGTGCGACCGATCTGGGTCCCAGAGCCTGATGCTCATCATCGCCGCGTGCCAACTGCTGTAGGTAGCCACTGACATCATTTTCAGTGATCAATGCGGGATCAGTGATGCCACGTGTTTCCAAAGTTTCTTGGTAACGAGTTAGATCCCGACGATAGGAGTCCAAGGTATTTTTTGCCAGGCCACGCTCGATCGCCAAGTGTTGCAGGTAGCGGCGTAGCGCGGACTCAAACGTGCCGGATTTCGGCGCCGGTTGGGCAGTTGCTTCGGGCAAACTCATGGTGCGCTTTAGGCCCCGCGCAATCCGGGGTGCGCGTCGAATGCACTATCAGCCGGTCGCAACGTGGAGTAATTGCTCGCACGTGCAGCAAAGGCTGCCAAGAGGCCTACTACCGCCGAGGGGTTATGGATTCGGCCGTCAAGCACTGCGGCTACAGCCTCGTCTAGGGGCACCCAGCGGGTGATGATTTCGGCTTCTTCATCAGTGCGTTCGTGACGCTGTCCTTCCGGCGCCAGATTCACATCACGCGCTAAAAATATTCGTAGCGCCTCGGAAGAAGACCCTGGAGAGAGAAAAACGTCGGTAAGGACGGCCCAAGATTCAGCGGTTCGATCCGCTTCCTCCCAGAGTTCTCGCTTGGCGCCTTCAAGTGGCGGCTCCCCCGCCACGTCGAGCAATCCGGCGGGAAGTTCCCACAGCCGCATACCGACAGGGTGACGGTATTGGTTAACTAAAAGGACCCGTTCGCGTTCATCGAGGGCGAGGATCGACACGGCACCGGGGTGCACGATGTAGTCTCGCTCGATGCGGGATCCATCATCCGAAAGTTGCACTGTATCGTGGACGACATTCCAGATGCGTCCTTCATATACGGTTTCACGTCCAATCAACTCTCGAGGTGAAAGTTCATCGGATATCGGTTGTGGTTCCACGCGAACGGGCCCTTCTATTGGTATGACCTAACAGGTACTACCTTAGACGGTTTATAACCGGTATTGCTCAGGCGTTGCGCTTTGCCAGAGCCGCGGCGACCAGACCTGCAAAGAGCGGGTGTGGGCGAGTTGGGCGGCTGGAAAGTTCTGGGTGAGCCTGCGTGGAGACGTAGTACGGATGTACGTCCTTAGGCAGTTCAACGAACTCAACGAGCTTGCCATCTGGGGAGGTTCCCGAGAAGACTAGTCCCGCCTCTTCAAGCTGCGCACGGTAAGCATTGTTGACTTCGTAGCGGTGACGGTGACGTTCAGCAACCTCGGTCTTGCCGTAGGTTTCGGCCAGCACAGAACCTGGCAGAAGCTTCGCGTCATACAAACCTAAGCGCATGGTTCCGCCTAGGTCACCCTTGCCGTCAACAATGTCCAGCTGTTCGGCCATAGTCGCGATGACTGGGGTGGAAGACTCCGGATCAAACTCGGTAGAGGAAGCTTCTGGTAGATCAGCCATATTGCGGGCGTACTCGATCACCATGGACTGCAGACCTAGGCACAGGCCCAAGGTAGGAATCTGGTTTTCACGAGCAAATCGCAGCGCGCCGAGCTTTCCTTCAAGACCGCGAATACCGAAGCCACCAGGTACACAGATTGCTTCCGCACCATCGAGAGCCTTGCGGGCTCCTTCTTCGGTAGCGCAGTCATCGGACGGTACCCAACGGATCTTGACCTTGGAATCGTTAGCGAAACCGCCGGCCTTCAAAGCTTCGGTGACCGAGAGATAAGCATCTGGAAGTTCGATGTATTTTCCGACCAAAGCGATGGTCAGTTCATGCTTCGGGTTGCGGACGACGTCTAGTAGTCGGTCCCAACCTTCCCAATCCACGTCGCGGAACTTCATATCCAGAGTCTGCACGATGTAAGCATCAAGGCCCTGTGCATGCAGGATCTTTGGAACTTCGTAGATACTCGGCGCATCCGGGCAGCTGATGACTGCTTCGGTTTCCACGTCGCAGGTACGTCCGAGCTTTGCGCGCATCTCGTCTGGGATTGCACGATCAGAGCGGATGACCAGAGCGTCCGGCTGAATGCCGATGGAACGCAGAGCAGCCACCGAGTGCTGAGTTGGTTTGGTCTTCAGCTCGTGGCTCGGGCCAATGTAGGGAACGAGGGAAACGTGAACGAAGAAGGCGTTCTTTCGTCCAATGTCCTGGCGGACCTGGCGAGCTGCCTCAAGGAATGGCTGGGATTCAATATCACCGACCGTGCCACCGATTTCGGTGATAATAACGTCAGGGGCCGATTTGCCTTCACCTGGCTCGGTGGCCGCCAAACGCATACGACGCTTGATTTCGTCAGTAATGTGAGGAATGACTTGAACTGTATCGCCTAGGTATTCACCGCGACGTTCACGTTCCAGAACGGTTGAATAAACCTGACCGGTGGTCACGTTGGCGGAACCCGGAAGATTTTCATCCAGGAAGCGCTCGTAGTGTCCGATGTCCAGGTCGGTTTCTGCGCCATCGTCAGTAACGAAGACTTCACCATGCTGGAAAGGATTCATAGTACCTGGATCGACGTTCAGGTACGGATCGAGCTTCTGCATGGTCACGGAGAGACCACGAGCTCGAATTAAGTGTCCAAGGCTGGATGCCGTCAATCCCTTACCCAGGGAGGAGGCTACACCGCCGGTGACGAAGATATGTTTTGTCGTTTCAGACGACCGAGAATCACGAGTTAATTTACGCTGCACCACGGGATTTCATCCTATCACCATTGCTCGCTTTCGCGAATACCGACCATCCACTTTGCAACTCTACGACACCTGCCGAAGATGCCAAAGTCCGTCTCTGCCATTTAGCGTGCGCTCTTCGTCACCAATGATTCGACCATCTTCCGCGCATCAGCCAGAAGCTCTTCTGCATGCGCTTGAGCGGTGTCAGATTCCTCCTGACCTGCCAACATCCGGGCCAGCTCACGGACACGTTCCGTGTCATCAAGAGTGATTACGTCACTGGCGGTAAACCCGGCGCCGGCCGCTGACTTACCGTTTGAGGTCTTTATCACGCGGATATGATGATCAGCATAGGCCGCCACTTGGGGTAGGTGTGTGACCACAATGACTTGCACATGTCGGGCAAGCATCGCCAATCGCTCACCGATGCTCACCGCAGCTTTGCCACCAACTCCGGAATCCACTTCATCAAAGACGAAGGTTGGCACCGGATCTACTGCTGCGAGGACTACCTCGATAGCTAGCATCACGCGCGACAGCTCACCGCCGCTGGCCCCCTTACCCAGTGGGCGAGGCGCGGCACCTGCATGGGGCGCTAACAGCATTTCGATCTGGTCTTGCCCATATGCACCGAGCTCCGGCAAATCACCGATCTCGACAAAGAGATTCGCATCAGGCATGGCCAATGCGGTTAGCTCGGCGCTGACCCGCTTGGAAAGCTTCGTGGCAGCCTTGCGTCGGGCTTCAGAGAGATCAGTAGCCAGAGCTGAGACCTTCTGCTCCAGCTGGACCACAGCGTCCTCGAGTTCCTCGATGCGAGTGTCGTCCGAACCAAGCCGTTCCAAACGTTGCCGGGATTCTTCGGCCCAGGAAATAACTTCATCGATGCTTGGCGCATATTTACGCATGAGTTTATTCAAATCTGCACGACGTGCTTCAATCTGAGCCAGCCGCTCAGGACCCTCTTCATCAAGATCTGAGACGTAGCTTGCCATATCACTCGATAGTTCCGAAGCAAGAATGCCAAGTTCTGCGGCGCGGTCAGCAAAGGCTGCTAGGGCCGGGTCATCATCACTTGCTTGCGCCAAAATTCCGCGAACAGATTCTGCCAAAGTAGTAATCCCTGGGGATTCAAAATCTTCACTATCGACAATGGCTCTAGCCTGCAGGCTAGCGTTTCGCAGTGATTCGACGTTACCCAACTTCATCGCCGTTTCACGTAAATTCTCGTCTTCACCCGGCAACGGCTCTAGCGAATCAATCTCGTCGAGCGCGAGTTTTAGGTTTTCGGCTTCACGAACCCGATCACGCGAGTCTTGCTTAAGCGCAGTTAGTTCTTTACTCGACGCACGCCACTGTCGGTAGGTCCGCTGATACTCCTTGAGCGTGCGCGCCAGGCCTGAACCGGCAAATCGGTCAAGTGCATCACGTTGCGCGCCAGCCTCTTTCAGACGAATCTGATCAGACTGACCGTGGACAGCCACCAGCTCCTGCCCTAGTTCGGCCAACAAACCGACCGGGGCACTTCGTCCACCGACTGTCGCTTTGGAACGACCTTGAGCGGACAGAGAGCGAGTGAGTAACAGTTCACTCTTATCGCCTACTTCATCAACAAACGCCCCGGCATGAGTCGCCGCCTCGAGCGCGTGATGGTCTGGGTCTAGACGCACGACAGCCTCGGCTAGTGCGTGATCGGCACCGTTTCGCACTGCACCGGCATCGGCTCGACGGCCAAGCAGTAAGGACAGAGCGGTGATCACCATTGTTTTACCTGCACCGGTTTCGCCGGTGACAACAGTCAACCCCGGCCCAAGTGGCAGAGTCGCCTTGGTAATCACGCCAAGGTTAGAGATCGAAATTTCTTGAATCATCGCCCGCTCCCGGTCGTTCTAGTGCATTCGTTCCAGTTCTCGTCCCAATAGTACTTGTTGAATCGTAAGTTTGTTCGAATATGAGTGTTGTGAGTCGTAAATTCTCTTATTTCATTTCGTCACGAGCCACTAACGGGATCCCAGGTTCATCCTTGTGATGCGGTTCGACGCTCTGAAAGCCGGGCCCGATGACCGGCAGAGCAGTGGTTGCTGGACGGCGTTCGTCCTCGTCCGCCGGGCCGCGCCATCCCTGAATCGGAAGCTCAAATTTATTCACCAGTCGCTCCGAGAATGGAGTCGTATTAAGCCTTGCCAAAAGCACTGGCTTGTCACTCCGAGTAACCTCAATACGAGCTCCAGGCGGCAGGTCAATTGTTCGACGACCATCGCACCACAGCACAGCGCCGGCTTCGGAACGGGTTAAAATTTCAACCGCCATAATCGAGTCTGGCGAAACCACCAGTGGCTTAGCAAATAGTGCGTGGGCACTAATGGGAACCATGATCAGCGCTGCCACTTCGGGCCAAACTACGGGGCCACCAGCAGAAAATGCATAGGCAGTGGACCCTGTTGGCGTAGCCATGACGACGCCGTCGCAACCAAAAGTAGATATCGGTCGTCCATCGACTTCGATGACAACCTCAATCATGCGTTCGCGATTAGCCTTTTCAACCGCGGCTTCGTTAAGTGCCCAAGTTTCCGCAAGACAAACGTTGTCCCGCCAAACCTGAACTTCGATAGCCATCCGTTCTTCAACGGTGTAAGCACCAATCACCAAAGCATGTACTGTGTCCGCTAATTCGGATCTCTCGGCCTCGGCTAGAAAACCAACATGTCCAAGATTTACGCCAACCAACGGCAAAGATGCATCACGCACTAGTTCCGCTGCGCGCAGTACTGAACCGTCTCCACCCAGAACTACGCCTAAATCGACCTGTTCAATGGTGCAATCCTGACCAAGAATGTCGATTTGCAGCCGGAGTCCGGTGCTTGCAGTTTGTATTGCTTCATGATCTTTTTTGCGCATCACTGGACGCACACCGGCAGCATGGAGCAACCCACAAGTTTCAATAGCCGCGGCGATCGCTTCTTTGCGACCCGTGTGTGTGAAAACTAGGATGCGGCGCAAGGCAGGCTGCCCCTCTCGGGTTAGAAGTATGCGCTTGGTGATGAGGAATTCACCGCTCAAGCAATTCACTTCTAAGAATAGTCAACTACTTCCCACAATTTGGCTTCATCGACGGATTGTTGATTACTCATGGGAGGTTTTCCGAGCCAGAGAAAAAATTCAACGTTTCCGTCTTGTCCGGGCAAGGGACTGCGGGCCAGACCACACAATTGCAAACCAACGTCCTGCGCTGATGCTACGACGCTTTCAATGGCACTGCGCCGTAACTCGGGAGATAAAACCACGCCGGTTCGATTTATGTGTTCACGTCCAACTTCGAATTGTGGCTTTACCATCAACACGAGCGAACCACCCGGGCGTGTCGTGCCTGCCAGAGCGTCGATCACTAAGCGCAATGAAATGAACGATAAGTCGGCTACGACCAAGTCGACTTCTCCCCCAATATCCTCGGGGTTCATATACCTAACGTTGAGACCTTCAAACACCGATACTCGGGAGTCTTCACGAATTTGGTTCACGAGTTGTCCATGCCCGACATCCGCGGCCATCACCTGTTTGGCACCGCGACGCAGTAAGACATCTGTAAATCCGCCGGTAGAGGCACCAGCATCTAGACAGCGCAACGACTCGGGCGAAATGGTCGTAAATACATCTAGCGCACCAGCCAGTTTATGGCCGGCACGGGAAACGTATTCTTCACCCTCACTAGCTAAGACTTCGAGCTCGGATTCCGGAGCAACGTTCTTCGAAGCCTTGGTAGCAACAACCCCATTGAGCAGAACTCGTTTTGCGTCAATAAGCTTGGCCGCTTCGGTCCGCGAACGAGCTAGCGACCGAAGTACTAGTACTTGATCAAGCCGGTTCACGCGCGGTACTCCGTTGAGTTAAGCTGCGACTGAAGAGTTGCCAGTAGCTGCTCGTATATTGCTGAATGTTCTGTTATATCCTGCTGGGCAAGGGATGAGAGCGTGTCGTCCAGCGCTTCATCTTCCAACATTGATGCCGACTTGTCGCCAGGCGTTGGCATATTCATGTGTGCTACCTCTGAGCTCGTCGCAGGGTGTCCAATCCGCGCGAGGTGAATTGGATTTCGGGACTAACATGATCTTGCTGGCGCGAATGAGCCAGCCACCAAGCATGGCATGCGGCACGCCATGCATTTAGGTCTGATTCATTGCCACTGACCTCTATAGACTCACCATCAACCTTAGCAATTGACTCTCCGACTTGTACGCCGTAGCCAAGCACTTTGATTGTTGGGTACGGTCGGTAAAGATCTGCGAGGCTGGAAATAAGGTAGTTAGGGCGCTCCGATACCGGGGCACCAAGTGCGCTACGGGGAGAATCCACACCCGTCAATACCAGTGCAGTAGAAAAGCCCGCTCGATATCCTCCAAGGATATCGGTATCCAAACGATCCCCTACTACAAGGGGGCGCCGCGAATCTAAACGATCCGCTGCACGCGCAAATAAGAACGACTCTGGTTTTCCTGCAACGCGGGGTGTCACCCCGGTGGCTAGTTTCACCGCTTGGACTAATGATCCGTTACCTGGTGCGATACCCTCGGCCCGAGGAATGGTTAGGTCGGTGTTCGTCGCGACCCACTGTGCCCCGTTATTGATGGCATAGCTGGCCTCGGCAAGATCGTTCCAAGAAACGGCCGGGTCGAAACCTTGAATAACCGCCACTGGTTTATCTTTATGTGACTCTACGACTTCGAGTCCCCGCACCGCAATGCATTCACGCAGGTACGGGGACCCCACAACTAGTACCTTGCTGCCCGGATTTAATTCACGCGCCAATAGCTCGGCTCCGGCATCAGCAGATCCAAAGACCTGCTCCGCACCGGTTTTCACACCCAGTTGACGCAAATGCGCGGCAACTGACATTGGCGAACGTCCCGCATTGTTCGTTATGAACGCAAGAGCGACATTAACTTCTGCGAGTGCGTTCAATGACTCGACGGCGTCTGGGATCCCATTGGGACCCGCGTAGACGACACCATCGAGATCTGAAAGAACGGAATCAAATCCGGAGATCAGCATTCGGTACTAGTTCCTACTTCTGTGAGTCGGTTTCAGTTTCGGTGACGTTATCAGTTTCGGTTTCAACCTCTACTGAATCTACCTCAACTAGGCCGTCTTCCTCATCGATGCCGATTTCTTCGGTCTCAACGTCGGCATCATCGATATCGGCTTCCGCGGTGTCTTCGACGGCCACTTCGCTCTCAATCGAGTCAGCTGCGTCAACAACAGCTTCATCTCCGGAGTCCACAGCAACATTCTCATCTACAAGATCCCTAGCGCGTGGGCGTTCGTCCTCTTCATCCATCTCTGGAGCTAGGTCCATGATGAAGGAATCGGCTTCTTCCTCGATGCCAAGAGCACGCTCTGCGACAGAAACCTGCGCGAACCAACGCTTGGAATCCTCGGTGCGGCCAGCTCCTGCAAGCAGATCAGCATAAGCGGTAAACAAACGCGGGCTGAACGAGTAAGCGCGATTGAAGTCAAGCTGTTCTAGAGATTCCAACTCGGCAAGAGCCAGATCTAATTTGCCCAAGTCGCCGTAGGCACCTGCGGCAACGATGTGCATCTCGACCTTGACCGCAGATTCCAGATTCGCGCACTCATCTGAGTGTGCAAGCTCAATGGCTTTTTCAGCACGACCCAAGCCACGCAGCGAGTCTGCGATCAAGGGAAGGTTGTAATCCGAACCGGAGATACGTCGGTGAGTACGAAGCTCGCGTAGTGAGTCCGCGTACTTGCCTGCGTGGTAGGCAGCAATGCCTACGGCTTCACGGACAACTGCAACGCGGCCGCCACGACGGGAGGCTGCCATGGTGTGCTCATAGGCGAGCTCGGGATCTTCTTCAAGTAGACGGCCAGCCATGACCAAGTGCTTAGCTACCCAGCTTGCCGAGCGTTCTTCGAGGTACCGAAGCTGGGCGCGTGCAACACGATCCAATTCCTTACCGGTAACGTCCTCATCGATATCTGGGGACTGTTCACGGTCTGGGCGGTTCGAAATGCGTAGGTCGCCAGGGTTGTGAGCGCGCGGTGCTTCGTTGGAACGATCGTCGAAGCGGTTTCCACGTTCTGGGCGATCGCTCGTACCGCGGAATCCACCTTCACGGTTGTCATCGCGCTTGAAACCGCCACGGTTTTCGTCGCGGTTACCGCGGAAGCCACCTTCACGGTTGTCGTCACGCTTGAAACCGCCACGGTTTTCGTCGCGGTTACCGCGGAAGCCACCTTCACGGTTGTCATCACGCTTGAAGCCACCACGGTTTTCGTCGCGGTTACCGCGGAAGCCACCTTCACGGTTGTCATCGCGCTTGAAGCCGCCACCACGGTTGTCGTCACGCTTGAAGCCACCACCACGGTTTTCGTCACGCTTGAAGCCACCACCACGGTTGTCGTCACGCTTGAAGCCACCACGGTTTTCGTCGCGGTTACCGCGGAATCCACCTTCACGGTTGTCA
>NZ_BMKX01000008.1:183036-183340 GCF_014644555.1 Glutamicibacter ardleyensis
ATTGTCGTCACGCTTGAAGCCGCCACGGTTTTCGTCGCGGTTACCGCGGAAGCCACCTTCACGGTTGTCATCACGCTTGAAGCCACCACGGTTTTCGTCGCGGTTACCGCGGAAGCCACCTTCACGGTTGTCATCGCGCTTGAAGCCACCACGGTTGTCGTCACGCTTGAAGCCGCCACCGCGGTTTTCGTCGCGGTTACCGCGGAAGCCACCTTCACGGTTGTCATCGCGCTTGAAGCCACCGCGGTTTTCGTCGCGGTTACCGCGGAATCCACCTTCACGGTTGTCATCACGCTTGAAGCCA
>NZ_BMKX01000008.1:183350-183800 GCF_014644555.1 Glutamicibacter ardleyensis
CACGGTGATCGTCGTTGCGCTTAAAGCCATCACGCGAGTTGTTGCGGTTTGAATCTGAGCTCCGGAAGTCGCCCTGTCCTCGTTCTGAACTACGGCGGAATTCGTTAGACATGTAATGTCCCCTTCAGCGGCTATCTCAAAACCGCAACCTTCGTGATCGCCTCTGCGATGCACTTCACTATTTAGTATTTATCATGCCGAGTGGCATGTACATCTTTATCAAGTCTACGGGAGGTAACTCCTCATACCATAGGAAACTAGGACAATGTGGGCAGACACTCAATATGAAATAGGGGGCAGCCAGCTCCTTTTAAACAGCACAAGGGCCCCACCCTTCCAGGCAGAACCCCACACACCACCCACCCCAACCACACCAACCCAGCCAGCATCTACTGGTTAAACAGGTGAGGCCCCGAACACCACAGTGTCCAGGGCCTCAAACCATCATCA
>NZ_BMKX01000009.1:0-49260 GCF_014644555.1 Glutamicibacter ardleyensis
GGTTTAACGCGCCGTGATCAATGGGTTTTCAGAACCGCTTTTGAACTGCGAGAGCCATACCTTATTTCTCAGCGTAGTAACGCGCGTTACTGAATCGTGTTAGCAAATCTGCAATACGGACAGTTTCGCATTGATCTCAAGGGGGAGGAGGGGAAATGACGCAGCAATCCGTGACCATGGCCGATGTCGCCAAGGCAGCCGGCGTAAGCCGAACAACTGTCTCATTTGTGCTCAATGGCCGGATGGAAGCAAATATCCCCGAAGCCACGAGAGAGAGAATCAACCAGACGGCACGCATGCTGGGCTACCGCCCCAATGCGGCCGCACGAACTCTGGCTAGCAAACGCAGCGCCTGGTTCGGTCTGGTGACCGAGATTGCTACATCACCCTTTGCTACCGACGTGATCAAGGGAGCACAACGCTCGGCGTGGAAAGATGGAAACTTTCTGCTCATCGCACCCAGCGATGATGACCCCGGCATGGAAATGCTCGCGGTGGAGAAGCTCCTTGAACAACAGGTAGGCGGGCTGATCATTGCAACCACCTGGCACCGAGAAATCATCGTGCCAGAGAATGCAAAATCGGTTCCCTGCGTTCTGGTCAACTGCTTCGACGCCGAGGGAGAATTTCCATCAATCGTCCCGGACGAAGTGGCAGGCGGTTACGCCGCCGCCGAGATCCTCGCACGGGCTGGACACACCAACATTGGCCATATCACTGTTGCCCAAGGAATCCCTGCTCAGATCGGGCGCCAAACCGGTATGAAGCAGGCTCTGCGTGATCATGGACTTAGCCAAGAAGAGTCAAAGATTGTTGCCGGTGACGGTACCGCCGATAGCGGATATCACGGAACTCAAGAGTTACTGGCTCAACCAGATCCGCCAACCGCAATTTTTTGCGGTAATGACCGGATCGCCATGGGAGCCTATGACGCAATCAAGGAACTCGGTTTGCGAGTGGGGGAAGACATCTCAATCGTCGGTTTTGATGATCAAGAGATTCTGGCACCACATATGCGACCAAAACTGACAACCATCGCCCTGCCCTTTGAAGAAATGGGTATGGCAGGGGTGTCATTACTGAATCAAATGGTAGAGGGCTCACCGATTGAGAATCGCCAAATTACCATCGGCTGCCCTCCACGCATTCGTTCATCTGTGGCCATGCACGGCCAAAGATGAGCTTCCCCTCCGCTACACATCACATGAATGGATGAGGAACTTCCATGATAGTCAAATACTTACGCCGCGCGCACCTTGCCGTGGCTGCGACCGCAGCGGTCGGCGCACTCGCGCTGACCGGATGCGTCGCATCAAACCCAGGCGGAACCGAAGCTGACGGAGCAACAACCAGCTCAGCGTTCCTCACCATCCCGCGTGAAGACATGGGTACCTTCTCCAAGAACTTCAACCCGTTCTCGCCCAACGCCGCGCCAATGACCGGCCAGTCCATCTATGAGTCCATGCTGGTTTACAACCCTGCCGGCGGCGACACGGTGCCTTGGCTGGCCACCGACTGGGAAGCGGGCACCGACGGCAAGTCGCTGACCTTTAATCTGCGTCCGGGAGTCAAGTTCTCCGATGGCACCGAGCTGACCTCCGAGGACGTGAAGCTTTCGGTGGAACTGCAGAAGGAACTGCTCGGCGGCTACGACTACCTGAAGTCCATCAAGACCCCGGATAAGACCACCGTGGAGTTTACCTTCAAGAAGGCTTTCGCCCCGGCACTGTACGAATTGGGGCAGCAGGTTATCGTGCCTGCGCACATCTGGTCCAAGTTCGACAAGCCAGGCAACGAAGAGAACCCGACCCCGGTCGGCACCGGCCCATACACCGAGATTGCCAACTTCCAGGCCCAGTCTTTCGAGCTGCAAAAGAACCCGTACTACTGGCAGCCCGAGAAGCAGAAGCTTGGCGGCATCCGGATGCTCGCCTTCGCCGGCAACGACGGTGCCAACCTGGCCGCCATCTCCGGCGATGTCGACTGGACTCAGACCTACATGCCAGACATCCAGACCACCTATGTGGATAAAGATCCAGAACACCGCCACTACTGGTTCCCAACCACAGGCTCCGAGATCAACTGGCAGCTAAACACCACCAAGGAAGAATTCTCCGACGTGCGGGTGCGCAAAGCACTAAGCATGGCCGTTGACCGTGAACAGGCGGTCAAGGTTGGCATGAGTGACTACACCGTTCCGGCCGACTGCACCGGACTGTCGGGCAACTACGACAAGTGGCGTGATGCCTCGGTCGTGGAGAAATGCGACTGGACTAAGCGCGATCTTGAGGGCGCCAAGAAGTTGCTGGATGAAGCTGGCTACAAGGAAAACGCCCAAGGACAGCGCACCACCCCAGACGGTAAACCATTCACCTTCGACATCTCCGTGGGTTCAAGCTCCACTGACTGGCTGTCGGTAGCAAACATTATCGCGCAGAACCTTCAGGACGTGGGCATTAAAGCCACCGTCGATTCCCCTGACTGGGCCGCGGTGACCGCAGCCTACGAGACCGGTGAATTTGATACCGGCATCGTCTGGACGGCTAACGCTCCGACCCCGTATCAGTACTACCTGAACCTCATGGGAAGCGAAAACGTCAAGCCGGTCGGCAAGCAGACCTTTGACAACTACCACCGCTTCAGCGACAAAAAATCAGATGACCTGCTGAACAAGTTTGTTGCTACCGGTGATGAAGGCGAGCAGAAGCAGGTCATCAATGACTTGCAGTCGCTGTATAGCGAACTAGCTCCGGTTGTGCCGTTGTTCCCTGGCCCGGAGTGGGGTGCCTACACCACCGAGAATTTTGTTGGCTGGCCCACCGAGGAAAACCCTTACGCGACTCTGAGCAACCGCGCACCGACCACCGTGCTGGTGCTCACCAACCTAGAACCCGCGAAATAACATCAAGCTCCCACGTGGTGGGCGGCCTCTGGCTGCCCACCACGACGCGATCTTTCGTGAAGGACACATATTATGAGCTTCCTCTTCCGGCGTCTGGGCTTTTACCTGCTAGCCTTCTGGGCGTCCATCACGCTAAACTTTCTGCTGCCGCGGCTGATGCCCGGTGACCCGGTCACCCGCATGCTTTCCCGCTCGCAGCAACGCCTCGAACCACAGCAGGTCGACGCGCTACGCACCATGATGGGCGTAGACGGCGGCCCGCTGATCCCCGAATATTTCAGCTACCTTGGCCGCATCCTCACCGGCGATTTCGGAATGTCGATTTCCCGTTTCCCCACGCCAGTCTCCGAAGTTATCGCCTCTCAACTGCCGTGGACCCTGCTGCTCGGTATCACCTCATTGGTGATCGCCGTAATCCTCGGCAACCTGCTGGGTATCCTGGCGGCCTGGCGCCGTGGCGGTTTCCTGGACTCGGTGGCTCCGCCACTGCTGGTATTCATTGGTTCCTTCCCGTACTTCTGGCTCGCCATGGGTGCGCTATATATCTTCGGCATCAATATGGGTGTCGCCCCGATGCGCCATGCTTTCTCGGTGGGTCTGGTCCCCGGATTCAACCTTGAATTCATTTTGGATGTGGCAGCTCACCTGTTCCTGCCGGCACTAACCATTGTGCTGGTGTCCTTGGGCGGCTGGATGCTGGGCATGCGCAACACCATGATCGCCACCAACTCCGAGGATTACATCCTGATGGCGGAGGCCAAGGGTCTGCGCCCGCACCGCATCATGCTGAACTATGCGGCACGCAATGCAATGCTGCCTTCAGTGACAAGCATGGGCATGAGCATCGGGTTTATCGTCGGTGGAGCCTTGCTCACCGAAGTAGTGTTCGCCTACCCGGGCGTTGGCTACCAGCTGCTCGCTGCAGTCCAAGGCCTTGACTACCCCTTGATGCAGGGCATGTTCCTGACCATTACCGCCGCGGTGCTAATCGCGAACTTCCTTGTAGACCTGGTCTACGTCCGACTTGACCCTCGTGTGCGGAAGGGCTGAACCTCATGAGCCAGATAACCACAGATCCTCTGACCTTGACTCCCGAGGACCCAGCGGCAGAAAGTGCCACGGACCGCGCTCGACTGGGCGCCACACGCCTGTTGCGTACCTTGTTGCGCAACGGAAAGGCGGTGGCCGGGCTGAGCATCATTGTAGTGTTCATTGCGCTGGCCCTGCTGGCCCCGGTGTTCTTCCCGGGAGATCCGGCGCGCATCACCTCTGCCGGTGCCGCAGCTCCGAGTCTGGAGCACTGGCTGGGCACCACCACTAAGGGCCAAGACGTCCTTGGATTGACCTTGTGGGGCGCGCGCTCCTCGCTATTTGTCGGCTTTGCCGCTGGGATCTTGTCCACCGTGATCGGCGTGCTGATCGGTTTGAGCGGTGCGTACTTCGGCCGTGGCCTGGACGAGGCGCTCTCACTGGTGACCAACGTGTTCCTGCTGGTTCCTGGTCTGCCGTTGTTGGTCATCCTGGCAGCATTCATGCCGCCGGGCCTTGGAACGGTTATCGTGGTGCTGGTGATTACCGGTTGGGCCGGTAGTGCCCGCGTCATGCGTTCTCAAGCCATGTCCATTCGGGGCAAAGATTATGTGGCGGCCGCTCAGGTATCCGGTGAACGTCCACTGCGCATTATGGTGCGCGAGATCTTGCCCAATATGGCCTCGGTGGTCATGACCACCCTGCTGGGCTGCATCATCGGTTCCATTGGTGCCCAGGCCGGGCTCGAATTCCTGGGTCTGGGAGACGTCAACACGCTCTCCTGGGGTACCAACCTGTTCTGGGCTACCAGCGATGGTTCGCTGATGCTCGGCCAGTGGTGGATTTTTGTTCCATCGGGTCTGGCTATTGCGTTGGTGGCCTTCGCCTTGGCGTTGTGCAACTACGCGGTAGATGAGATTACCAACCCGCGCCTGCGCCGGCCCAAGCATGCAACGAAGAGCACCGCGGCAACCACCGTGGCGCGAAAGGAAGAAAAATGAGCGTCCCGGTATTGGAAGTTCAGGACCTGACCGTCGAATACGTCAGCGACGAGCGTGCGGTCCGCGGTGCGGACCGGGTCAGCTTCACCATCCATCCCGGTGAGATCTTTGGCCTGGCCGGCGAGTCCGGCTGCGGCAAGTCCACGATCGCGAACTCGATCATGCGTCTGCTCAAGGACCCTGCCCGGATCAGCAACGGCAAAGTCCTCTTTGACGGCACGGACGTGCTGGGCATGGATGAGGCAGCGTTGCGTGCCTGGCGTTGGAATAACGTGGCCATGGTGTTCCAGTCGGCCATGAACTCCCTGAACCCGGTCACCCGTATCGGTGAGCAATTCATCGACGTGATCCGCACTCACCGTGGTGGTACCCGGGCGGCCGCGCTGCATCGTGCCCACGAACTGCTTAAGATGGTGCGCATCGATCCGGTACGGTTGCGCGCTTACCCGCACCAGCTTTCCGGAGGCCAGCGCCAACGCATTGTCATCGCCATGGCCTGTGCTTTGAACCCGCGGCTGTTGATCCTTGATGAACCTACTACTGCGCTAGATGTGGTGGTGCAGCAGGAGATCTTGGAGCAGATCCGTGAACTGCAAAAAGAACTCGGCTTCGCGATTCTGTTCATCACCCACGACATGTCGTTGATGCTTGAACTCTCTGACCGTATTGGCATCATGTATGGCGGTCGTATTGTGGAGCTGGCTCCGGCAACAACACTGCGCCATGGTTCCCGGCACCCCTATACTCAAGCGCTGCTGGGAGCTTTCCCACCCCTGCATGGCCCAAGGGTTAAACTCACCGGGCTGGCCGAAGGTACCAAATTCACCAACATCCAGGATCTGGAAGACACCGGCGAGGGTCATTGGGTGGCTCCCTCGGATCAGCCTGTGCTCTCGCAAGGAGAACTGCTATGACTTCAATTGCTACCCAGCGGACCGCAGTGGGTCCGGCCGTGCGAATCCGTTCGCTGAGCAAATCGTTCACCAGCTCCGCGTTATTTAGTCGAAAGAAAATTCCTGCCTTGCGGGATATCGATCTGGAGATGCAACGCGGGGAAATCGTGGCACTGGTGGGAGAGTCGGGATCCGGCAAGTCAACGCTGGCCCGTTGTCTTGCGCTGCTTGAAACTCCGGATTCCGGTGAGGTTCTAGTCAATGGAAAAGATATTGCGGGGCTGAAGGGGGCAGCGGTGCGCAAGTACCGCAGCGAAGTGCAGATGGTCTTCCAAGACCCCTTCGGTTCGCTGAATCCTACCTTCCGCGTGGAGCATATCTTAGAACGCGCTTTGGCTCTGCACCAGCCAGAAATTAAGTCAAAGCGCAGTGAAATGGCAAAGCTGGTGAGCACCGTGGGTCTCAGCCCGGATGTGCTCTCCTCCTTCCCACATGAGCTCTCTGGCGGCCAGCGTCAACGTATCGCGATTGCCCGAGTGCTGGCGGCCAAGCCGAGCATCATTCTGGCCGACGAACCGACTTCAATGCTGGACGTCTCGGTGCGCATTGGTGTGTTGAACCTGCTGCATAAGCTGCGTGACGAGCATGGGATCACCATCTTGTACGTCACCCATGATCTGGCTTCGGCCCGTTACCTCTCGGACCGAATTGCTGTGCTCAACGAGGGGCGAATCGTGGAATCAGGGGAATCCGTGCATCTGCTAGATAACCCGAGCCATCCATATACTCAGCTGCTCGTGGGTGCGGTGCCTGATCCTGACCGAGACAGTAGCTTCGACGCTCCAAAGCGCGCGGCCCTACGCGAACAAATCCAGCGCTGGTCAACCAGCGCCAACCTGCAAAAGCACATTATCGATGAATCAAGCCAGCACTGGGTGCTGGCGGACGAAAGCGAAAAGAATAACTGATGGATCGGGAAAACAGATTCATTGGACGCTCATCGGATAGCGATGGCCACGTTGTCACTGGACGAAGAGCAATTGCGCCGTCCCCGTTTGAATGAAGGGATCAGGCAAGGCATTCGCATCCTTACGAATTCCCGGGTCTCGATGTCTAAAGATCGTACGCGGTCGGTCAACGCGCTGAACGTGTTGGTTCGCAGCAATGCGTTGGGAACCGACGCCCGCAAGACGTTAACACGAGTTCAGATGGAGGAAGTCAGCCGGTGGCGCTACCGCGATGAGCAACTCTCCGTGCCGATTGCGAAGACCAAGATAGTTCGGTTGGCCAAGCACATTTTGGAGCTGGACGCCCAACTGGCTACCAAAGAACGCCAGTTAGGTGATTGAATCAATGCCAGCGAGGCAGCCCCATCTGCTTGAAGTACCCGAGACTGGCGCAGTGACTGCGGACAAGTGCTTCGTTCCCTGGTCTCACGAAGGAAGTCTCCGCGACTAGACAGCGATCGGCTGCCTAGCCGGGGCGAATTCCGTCTCATCGTCCTATATGAATACGAGCAGACACCGGCTCAATAGAGTTGGTGATAGCACGTTGAACAGTGCCCTACCCATGTCTACAGTCGTGAGGATGGCCCACTACGACGAGACACGTGCATACGTTGAAAAACGCTGTGGACAGCGCAAGACGGACAAATGGACTCGTCGTTGCATCAAACGCTATTTGGTGCGACAAGTCTTCCGGATACTGGTTGCTTCCGTCAAATGCGAAAACGTTTAGTTCGCGGTTTGACAGACATAGATTCGGATCATTGGTTAGACAGAGGCAGGACACCATGCCGAGATTGGTCAGCCGGCAGCCTCAAGGATCCTCTTTTTAGGGGCTATCAAAACGGGAAGCAACGATCGCTGGCACCGGTCGCAGTTGGTGCTATCGAGTCAAGGAGTTCAACGGCACCTACTTCAATGTTCACTTCAGCATCGAGATGGAACCAAATCAGCTGCTCCCTGCGCGTACTGCCTACTGATAAGAGCAAAACCCGCATACAATCAGGTCATGAGTTCAGATGAGCGCAATCGCGTACAAAAAGGTGATTCCACAGGCGGACAGTATCCTCAGGATCTTGTGGATGCAGCATCGCAGCGGATAGCCGAGGCAAGTGAAGTGGTTTCCAAGGCTTACCCGAGAGCTGCCAATTACCGTGTCAGCGGTACGAATGACGGCACTGAAATTACGCACGAAGTCACGGACCGGAAATCCGTAAACATCACCGAGAAGGGAGTATGCACACCTGACGAAAATCAGAAGGCGCTTGATGATGCCGCAGAAATACTCTTTCCTGGCGGACAGATTGCAAGCGATGATTTCGCTTCAGGCTACAACGGAAACCGAGGTGGACAACTCACTTCTTTCGCTCCAGGGGAAGTACTAAATCCACAAATGCCAATGGAAACACGTGAAGGCCAGCCTATAAAGAGCACCGACTGGTTCATCAGCATCAAGATTGACCCACCAATGCCACCAGCACCCCCTACTCGAAAGAGCTAGGCCCCGCACGCGGACTGACTCCACTGCCACATCCAAGCGAAAGTCCCCGCGATTTTAGACAATATGAGGTGAAGGGAGCGTCGGGGCCACCACGATCTCAATCTCTCGTGGGTTACCCAGTACCAACACCCCTTTCAGACCAGTGGCCTGCGGGTGTTCACTGGTAGTGCCAGCATTTGAGGCAAGGGAGGCCCCGACATGTTTCAGAGTACCTTTATTGGTTTGGATGTCCATGCCCAAACCGTTGTCGCCTGCGCGCTGAATACAGCCACCGGCGAAGTCTCACGAACCAAAATGTCCTCAGAACCCGAAGTGGTTCTCTCCTGGATCCAAAAGTTCCCCACCGCTTCCAAAGCCGTCTACGAAGCCGGACCTACCGGCTACCCACTAGCCCGGCACCTACAAGAACACGGCATTGACTGCGTGATCGCAGCCCCATCAAAACTGCTCCGTGCGCCGGGAGACCACGTCAAAACAGATAAACGCAAGGTGGGGACCGGATTTCTGCGGAACCCGAACTGATTGCAGAAATGCGTGCCACCAGCGAAATCAGCGGCTCGCCGACGGATTCAATGGCTACATGCACGCGGGCCATGAAGTACTGGTTGACGCAATCGAAGCTAGCGATCCAGAAGCAGCAGCCAAAAGCGTTATTGAAAATCTTGACTACTGCATGAGCTGGATGCCGGAACTTCCGGTTCCGAGATACTTTCTAAACAGCGTTCATTTGCGCTACGTTGTCCTTGACCACGGCTTTAAAGTCGCCGCCAGTGGTCGCAAAAATCTGTCGTTGGATTTGGTATCCGGCGCCGCGCTCAATGAGGCGGATGATTCCCTGAAGTTCGTCTCGACAGCCAAGCTGTTCGGCCACCGGAGTTAGTCGTTTCACCTCGTTGCGCAGGTGGTCTGTTACGAGCATTTCATCGCCTTGGGCGTTGAGAATAATGATCGCGTCCAGTCCGTAGCGCGCTGCACGCCATTTATTCTCCACTCGGTGCCATGCAGGCATGACAGGGATCTTGTATCCGGCTTCAAGAGACAATGACATGTCGTGGACCAGGCACTGGGTTAATGCAGTGATGGCAGAGATGTCTTCCAACGAACTCATACCATCGCAGATACGCATTTCCACGGTACCCAGGCGGTTGACCGGGCGGACGTCCCAGCGAATCTCGGAGATGTCATCGATGACTCCGGTGTGGAGCATATCTGCCACGTAGGCTTCGTACTCGGACCACGAATCAAAGTGGAATGGAATTCCAGCCGTTGGAAGCTGCTGGAACATTAACGCACGCTGTGAAGCGTAGCCGGTGTCTTCTCCACCCCAGTAGGGGCTGGAGGCGCTCAGTGCCTGGAAGTGTGGCTGGTAGTTGATCAGACCGTCGGTGATTGGCAGGGCCTTTTCGCGGTCATCTAGTCCTACGTGTACGTGGATGCCGTAGATGACCATTTGCCGTCCCCACCATTGGGTACGGTCAATCAGGTTTGCATAGCGTTCTTTGTCGGTGACCGGCTGAGAAGTTGGCGCAGCAAAAGGGTGCGAGCCTGCGCAGTAGAGATCTACGCCCATGGGGTCGGTGACTTCACGGAGCCGCCGGACGTTGGCGCGCAGCTCATCGGCAGCATCAGCCACGGTGCGGTGCACTCCGGTAACAACTTCCACGGTATTCATCAGCAACTCAGGCTTGATGGTGGGGTGCTCTTGGTCTGCTGGAATTCCAGCATCTTCTTTGAGCTTGTCCAACACCTTCTCGGCCACCGAACAGAGGTCAGCGTTTTCACGATTGACCAACGCAATTTCCCATTCAACACCGATAGTTGATTGGGGTGAGTCGGCGAATTCGATCTTTTGCACGTAACTCCTCATTGCGTGATGGGCTCGTGAAACTTCCGAGCCAGATGGCGGGCGGGTGGTGGCTACCCGCGCAAAAACGGAGGATATCCATACTCATTGTATTTGCTCCCCGGGCTTGCTCAGTGCAAGACATGGAACGAGGATCTTAGTGGGGCAGTACTTCGAAGGCTACGCGCTTTTCTCCCAGACGGGCCAAGATGAGAGTTGCCTTGTTCTTGGCGCTCTTTGGGGAACCGGACAGCAAGATACGACGCAACTCTTCCGGAGTGACATCCACACCGCGCTTCTTGATATCCAAGGAACCAATACCGTTGGCCTTCACCCAGCCGCGCAACTTTTTCACGTTGTAATCGTGAACCGCCAGTACTTCAAAACCACGTGCAAAGGGTGTATTAATCTCTTCCGCATGGGTGAAGTAGGCGATGTGCTCATCTAAGAGATGTCCACCGGTCTGCTCAAGCATGGTGCCTATGAGATGCGAGCGGATGACCGCGCCATCTGGTTCATAGATGTGGGCCGCTAGTTCTCCGACAGGTGCCTTGGCGTCTTGCTCGACGGTGACCGAGCTAGTCAGTTCGTGTGCGCCATTCTTATCGATGACTAGCGCGGCACGGGCAATGTCTTGACGTTTAAGTTTGCCGAACCACAGGCAAACTTCAATGACCGAGCCATGATCTGACATCCAGACGGCCTCGGCACCTGCAGGGATGGCCTCGTGAGGTATTCCCGGACCGAGCTTTACGCCAACATCCATACCATCATCGACTAGTTTCTCCACAAATGACAGGGGAGGGGAGAACGCTTCAGGATCAAAGAGCCGGCGTGAGGAGCCAGAAATATCAGTTCGCCGTGCTGGGTCCAGCCAGACCGCGTCAATTCCTGTCAGGTCAGTATCTTCTGCGGTGCCGTGGCGCACCTCGGCGTTCTCAAAAGGCATGAGGTTGAGCGTGACCGCAGCCGCCGTCGTCTCATCCTTCTCTACCGCGGTGACCCTCAGGCCGGCGCTGGACATGGCAATGGAGTCGGCGCCAATGCCGCAACCGAGGTCTGCCACGTGCTTACTTTGGGCTTGCTCAAAGCGGCGTGCATGCAGCCCAGCGATCATCAGGCGAGTGGATTGCTCCAACCCGGCCGGGGTAAAGATCAGGGTGTCGGCAAAGGGGCCAAACTTGACTCGTCCGCGGTAGCGAAGTTCTGCTTGAGCGATCACTGCTCGAACTACTGCTGCATCGTGTCCCTCTTTGCGGAGTTTCTCATTCAGAGCCCACGCCGAATCTTTGGACGCCACCATGGAAGGGTCAATGGTAGCGAGCAACGACCAACCCTCGGGGGAGAGAAGCGCTGCGAACTGGTCGTTAAGAGTTGAGTCATTTGATGCCTGGGCCATAAGTTCCAGCCTATCGGACGGTGGAACAAAACATCGTTGTCTCGGTGTGATGTACCCGAAAGCCACAAGATGCGGCACCGGGTCATGCAGAACTAATCACATGGCCAGTTCAAAGCGCAGCGGCCACTCTTGGCCTTCCAAGATCAATTGGGCGCAGCTGCCAGTTTGTGTATGAAGAAGCAACGGTGCCAGCAGGTTAGCACTGACTTTGCTGTCCGACGTATTCACCACCACCAGCACGCTTCGCGAGTCGGCATCTGGGTTTCCGAGCAATGCCAACTGGTCCGCGGTGAATTGAGGTGCGTAATCCGGTAGGTGCACCGAGGCATCAAGCACGAACCAGCGTAGGTGCGGTGCCTGAGCAGAGGTCACCGAATACAGACCCATGGCACCGTCCACCGGTTCCAGATTCAGTGTGGTCGCTTCGGGGAAACCTGGCAGGGCTACCGCAGGACGAAGTACGCGGCTCATCGGAGGAAGTCCATGAGCGAGGGCTGAAGTGTACGCGAGGCAGCGCTCAGCGCGGCTTGGTAGGCAACCTCTTGGGACTTCAGCTGAAGAATCATCGAGGCAAGGTCAATATCTTCGACACTGCCAAGTTTGCCTTGCAGAGTGACTGCATCCGTCGCAAGCTTTGATTCCGCGGTTTGCACGGAGGCGTGGCGGACGCCGATCTTCACTTGTTCACCAAGAACGGCCTGCAAGTGAGTGTCCACCTCTGCTACCCGTGCGGAGATGCTGTCACCGGCACGCAGGTCCTGGGCAATTGACAGCACCGTAGCAAAGACACTATCGGCGCCTTCGCCGAAGACCGCACTTCCGGAAACATCCACTCGGACGTTGGAATTCGGGCCGACTCTGCGTTCCACGGGGCTACCATCCAAGAATTGATTTGTTGCGCCCACTGCGGTGGACGCATTCGAACTCCCTGCAAAGATGAGCCGGCCGTTGTACTGGGTATTAGCCGCTACCTTCAATTCCTCATGCAGCTGCTCAAGTTCCATGGCAATGGCATTTTTTGCTTCTTGATTCAGTGCGCCGTCATTGGCTCCGCGCAGGACCAGGTCCCGAGTACGCTGCAGCAAATCGGTGGTGGTACTCAAGGTTGCATCTGCTGTAGATAGCCAGCCGATAGCATCGGCGGCATTGCGCGAGAACTGGTCATTTTGGCGCTGTTCGGAGCGCACCTGCATGGCAGTTGCGGTGCCTGCTGGATCATCACTAGGAGAGTTGATCTGCTTCTGCGTGCTTGCCTTGTTCTGGATGGTGGCAAGACGTTCCATGGCGGACTGCAGGTTGCGCTCGGTATTAAATCCGAGTCCTGCCTGAGTAATTCGAGTCATCGGTTCCTTCTCCCGTTAGCGTCCGACAAGGCCTGTTCGGTTGATCAAGGTATCGAGCATTTCATCAATCGCAGTCATGACCCGCGCCGCACCTTGGAAGGCATGCTGATTGGCAATCAGAGAAACGTTCTCTTCATCAATTGATACGGCGGAGGCGGCGAACCTGTCACTGACCGCAGAATGCGCGGCTACACCAGCGGCTACAGCTTGCTCGGCTGCAGATTTAGCCTTTGCTCCCAGTCCTACAACAAGCTTGGTCCACAATGCGTCAGGGCCAGCTGATTCATTGGCAATGTCAGCCATGGTCAGAGCATTGGAGCCATCCAAGGCGCCTCCGGATACGCTTCGTGTGGCGAGATCCTGTGCCCCGGTGGCCAAGACGCTGAGCTTTCCATCGTCAAAGGAGAAAAACGCTGCCCCCGGTTTTCCTGCGGTAGTGAGCCCCTGAGCCTGCACCTCGTTGACCCGTGTTGCCAGCTGGGAAGCCACCGAGTCCAAGGAGGCGAGAGCTTCGGCTAGTGCGCCACCGGTACCGGCGCTATCGGCTGGAGCCAAAAGAGCGACAGCGCCCGCCATGCGGCCGCCCTGCAGCGCTACGGCTTGGCCCGGACGGTGTGCGAACTCCACTCTTGGTGGGATATCGCCGTTCAATTCGGTGGATCCACCGACCTGCAATGCAAATGCCGAAGCACCAGAGACAATTGGGTTTCCATCCACCAGCAGATCCACCGTGCCATCGCTCTGCTCGCGCAGGCTGGCTCCAGTCAACTCTGCTAGCGACTGCGCGTAGAGATCGCGTTGGTCCATGAGTGAATTGGCGGAACCTCCGGATGCCAGCACCGAACGGATCTGTGCATTGAGCTCTGCGACGGTCTGCGTAGCGGTATTTACTTCGTCAACCATGCTCCGCAATGAACGGTGCTGGGCTTCGAATTGATCTGAAATTTCACTGCGGGTCAAAGACACACGTTCGGCTATGGCGTTGGCTCGTTCCAGAAGCACCACGGCTGGAGCTGAATCTCCGGGGGAATTTGCGACTTCTTCCCAACCTGCCCAGAAATCGTTGAGCAACGCGGACAGGCCGTTCTCACCTGGTTCGCGCAAGACCGATTGCAGGTCGTCCAACGCTGCCGCACTGGTATCTGACTGAGCTGCCAAGGAGATGCTTCCGCGAACGCGGGCGTCCAGATGTGCATCTGCCAGACGGGCAATTCCGGTAAAAACTGTTCCCTGTCCGGGACCGGATTTCGTAGCGAAAACTCCGGAAGAGGCCAGCGGCCCCGCGGCGGTGAATTCCGCGCGTTGGCGCGTGTAGCCGGTCGTGCCGACATTCGCCAAGTTGTTGCCCGCAGTTTCCATGGCGATACGTGCTGCGTTCAAGCCAGAAAGTGCCGTGTTCAAACCACCAAAGGTACTCACTCGGGATCCTTAGAGATTAGTGTCGAGGACTTGGGCTGCGGATGATTGGGCATCCGGTTCGCCTGTTCGGCCATAGAGAGTGGGATCCGTTCCCAGCTGGGCAAGAGTTTCCTGCGCGGAACGATGGGCCGCACGCAGATATTGCTCGTTGGAATCCCTCAACCGGGCAATTTCCTCGGTTGTCTGCCGCAACGCGGTCAAATGAGCCGAGAGCAAGTCTTTCTCAATGCCTTCCGGAGCACTCTTCGCAATTTCTGAAAGCGGCGCATGAGAGTCGAGTCCCCACTCGATGGCCACCTTGCTGGCTTCAATGGCGCGCACTAGTCCAGCATTATTTACTTTTTCAAGGACATTCTCAATTTCCCGCGTGGCCATTGAAAGCCACCGAGTTTTGCCTGCAACAAACAGCAGATGCTGTTCATCCAGCTTAAATTGCAAGAGCTCAAGAAGCTCTCGTTCCTTCCACAGCAATGCAGAGAGCTCGTTGGTATACACGACTTTAAATTTCTCCGAACTTTTTGATCCCCAGTTATTCCCCATTCAAGAGTATATATCGGTTCAATTTGGGGTTCCGTTAGTTGAAGATCAAGGCATCTGTGCCTAAAACGCTATGCGTATGCTACTGGACGGTCAGTTAAGCGTTGTACTTTTGTTACATAAATTCGGCTAATTCACAGGATCTGGTCTGGTATCTTTATGGACGTTGTGCATTGATCGTTACCTTAAACACCTGGACCAACGGAGAAGCACACGCTCAGTGACAAGGAATTCTACGTTGGATCGATCCGCGCGCAACCAACTTGTGTTGGAAAATCTCCCGCTCGTTGGCTACCTGGTAGCCGACCTGTGCGCCAAGGCAACCCATCTTTCACGCGATGATATGGCCTCCGTGGGAGCTGTCGCCTTGATTACCGCCGCAGACTCTTTCGACAGCACGCTCGGTGTGCCGTTTGGTGCCTATGCCCGCCGTCGAATCGTGGGTGCATTCGCAGATGAGATGCGCTCGAATGACTGGGCCACTCGTGGTGCCCGCAAGCGCATCACCGAGACCAGGGCCATCCAAGAGACGCTGACTGCGACACTGGGCCGGATACCGACAACCTCCGAAATATCTCAGGCACTCGGTGTCAGCATGGAGGAGACCCGGGCAATCCTCAGCGATGCGGCGCGCTCCGTGGTCACCATCGATGATGCAATGAATGACTACCTGGTTTCGAACACCAGCACCCCGGAAGATGCGGTGTTGGACTCGGAACGTACCAAGGTAGTCCGGCAAGCCGTTGCTGCCTTGCCGGAGAACCTGCGCACCATCATTGAACGCGTGTACTTTGATGGATCCACCGTCAAGGAAGTAGCTGCCGAAATGGGAGTGACCCATTCTGCCGTCTCGCAACGACGGACCGCTGCGATGAAGCTGCTGGGGGAGGGCTTGCAGAAGAACTATGTTCCGGAGCAACCAGAAATCCCGGTATCCGGACTCACCCGTGCTGCGGAGAAGCGGCGAGCCACCTATCTGCAGGACTTGTCCGAAGGATTGTCCGGCGTCACCCGCCGCATTCTTGACTCACCCTCTAGCGCCTACTAAAAAATTTCCGCCGCGACGCTAACCGGTCAATTTGATCTGCCGATAGTCGGTGTACGAGGTCCACGGATGGACCTTTGTACGTACACACCCGTCTCACGGAGGAAATCACCATGGGTATGCAGATCAACACCAACCTTGCGGCTCTGAACGCTCACCGCAACCTGTCCAACACTCAGAACGACCTGTCGAAGTCACTGGAGAAGCTCTCCTCGGGACTGCGCATCAACCGTGCAGCCGATGACGCTGCAGGTCTGTCCATCGCAGAAGGCCTGCGTTCACAGGTCAACGGCATGAACGTGGCCGCACGCAACGCGCAGGATGGTATCTCGGTCATCCAGACCGCAGAAGGCGCCCTGTCTGAGGTCCACTCGATCCTGCAACGAGTTCGTGACCTGACCGTACAGGCAGGCAACGACTCGAACAATGCTGATTCCCGAACTGCAATCCAAACGGAAATTACTGCGCTGGGCGACGAACTTAGCCGTATTGCAACGTCAACGAACTTCAATGGGATCAGCCTTCTGGACCGAGCAGATACTGCAACTGGCACTTTGACTTTCCAGGTTGGCGCTGGATCAGTTGCTGCGGATGATCAGATCGGAATTGACCTCAGCGTTGCCAACGTTTCGACTGTAGCTGACGCTGTTCTCGCGATCGACGTTGAGCAAACGACTGCGACTGACGATGCAACTGCCGCCACGGCTCGTCTGGCAACAATTGCTGCCGTAGACGCCGAGATCAAGAATATATCGACAGCACGTTCTGATCTTGGTGCAGTTCAAAACCGGTTCGAATCAACTATTAACACCCTGAACGTGACCCGCGAGAACCTGCAGTCAGCAGAGTCGCGTATCCGCGACGTTGATATGGCTGCCGAAATGGTGAACTTCACCCGTTCGAACATCCTGTCCCAGGCCGGTACCGCTATGCTCGCGCAGGCAAACCAGTCGAACCAGGGTGTTCTGCAGCTTCTTGGCTAAGCGTCAAAGCTAAAGAGCACTTAGGGGTTTTCTGAACCACGACAGTGATTCTCAAAATTCCAAACCTCCAACAATCTCCCGCGCCAGGTGCCGACTCGCAGAGTTCAGCCTCTGCCGCGGGAGATTCGCGGTATCAACACAAAATTAGGAAGCGGAGAAATCATGGGACTTTCCCTTGATGGGCTGGCCAGTGGTCTGGATACGACCACACTGATCAAATCCCTCATGCAAATTGAGGCGATTCCTCAAACGCTTCTGAAAAATAAAGTCAGTGCCACCAAAACCATGGTCTCTGCATTGCAAGCGCTCAATACTAAAGTCGCGGATCTCGCTACAGCATCTACCAAGCTTGCCAAGCCTGAATCTCTGCAATTATTCAAGACCACAGGCAGCTCAGAGGGCCTGACCGTCACAACTTCCACTGGCGCTACTGCCGGGTCCCTCGACCTGCGCGTTGACAAGCTGGCGCAAAGCCAGCTGCAAGTTACCGACCCCATCACCGCATGGGATTCCGCAAGTTTGACCATCACCACCGGTGGCACGTCAACGGCAATTACAGCTAGCTCAAACTCGCTGGACGACATCATCACCGCGGTCAACGCGTCGGAAACCGGTGTCAAGGCCGTCAAGGTTTCCGCCGGCCTGGATGCCAACGGCGTTGCACAATACCGCGTGCAATTCTCCGCTACTGATTCTGGAGCAGAGAACTCATTTACGATTGATGGCTCAGCGGTTCCGATGACTCAGATTCGGGCCGCGCAGGACGCCGAGGCCACGCTCTGGGCGGGGACAACGGCCGAGCAGAAAATTACCTCGTCCAGCAATACGTTTACCGCGCTGCTGCCCGGTGTGGACGTCACCGTTTCCAAGACCTCGACCGAGCCTGAGACCGTCTCGGTTCAACGCGACGAGGAGGCTACCTCCAAAGTTGCTTCCGATTTAGTCGGATCATTGAATGATCTGTTCAAATTCATTGACGTCAATTCTTCTGTTACCTCGGGTACCGGTGGTGCCACCAGCGGCATGATCTTCACCGGAGACAGCACGGCCCGCTCCGTCAAGCAACGAGTCATGGATGCGGCGATCATGCCGATCGATGGGAAGTCCCCCTCCGAAATCGGAATTTCAATCACCAAGGACGGAAAGGTTGAATTCGACGCGGAGAAATTCTCCAAGGCACTGGCCGAAGACCCCGCCCGAGTCGAATCGACGCTGCAAACCATCTCCTCGCGCGTCTCAACGGTCGCCACCGATATGTCAGACAAATACGATGGCGTGATTACCTCGCGCATCAAGGGACAAGAATCCACACTGTCACGCTTGGACGATCAGATCATGGATTGGGACCTGCGATTGGATAAGCGCGAAGCGACGCTCAAACGTATCTACTCGGCTCTCGAAGTCCAGATGAGCAACATGAATGCCCAATCTTCATATCTTGCCTCGCAACTTGCCTCGCTCCCAACAACACAGAAGAAGTCATGATGAATCCCGCGTTGAAACGTGCACAGCTCAATCGTGAAGCAATTCTCTCGGCAAGCCCCGCACGTCTGTTGACCATGCTCTATGACCGTCTACTGGTGGACCTGAACCGTGCCGAATCCGCACAGCTCACTGGCGATTTTGCGGTTGCTTCGGAGAACCTGGTTCATGCACAGGCAATCATCGCCGAACTTGCGTCCAGCTTGAATACAGATGTCTGGTCCGGGGCGAAAGAGCTTCAAGGGATCTACACGTTCGTCACCCAACTGCTTATCGACGCGAATATCAAGCGCAACCCGGATCTCACGCGGCAGGCTATCGTGCTGATGGCACCTCTGCGGCAGACCTGGCATGATGCTGCGGCCGCGCCAACAACTGCGTCCACCACCGGTGGCGAATTCCTTGCCTGAGTTGCCTGACGCTTTGTCACAGGAAGAAGCTTGGGGGGCATTCTTGGATGGTCTTGCCACGGAGTTGAGCCAGCTTCGTGCAGCAGCGTCCCATGAAAGCCAATTACTGGATCTTTCCGCAGATCCATGGGCACCGCCGGCGAACCTCGGCGACATGCCGGTGGCGTTTGAAGCCCAAGCGAGAAAACTGCTCAACGACATCGCGCAGTTGCAGCCTGTTCTGGCCCAGCAGCGGGACGCAACGGCCAAACAGCTTCGACTCGTCGATGCGGTTCCCCGCGATGGGGCGGAGACCGCAATTTATTTGGATTCCGCCGGATAGCAAATTCAGCTAACGCAGCTGACAGATGTGCCGATTGTCTAGATAGAGCACGGATTGCTCTTTTCCTTGATGCCCACGGATGGGCTACAGCAAAAACATTATGGAGTCATTCCTCGTGTTCGAATCCGTCACCTCTTTGGCCATGAACAGTGCCTTGGATGGTTTGGCGTTGCGCCAGCGCGCCATCGCCAATAACATCGCCAACGTCAACACACCCGGATATCAGGCCCGCCGCGTGGAATTCGAGAATGCGCTCGCCAAGTCCGTGGCAGACGGCGGCGGACAAGTTGACGCCCAAACACAGAATTCCACAGCGCCCACGCGCCTAGACGGCTCAAACGTCAACCTCGATACGGAAACTCTGTCCAATATCGATACGGTGCTGCGCTATCAATTCGCCACCCAGTCAGCCTCGGGACCCTTCAACTCGATGCGCACAGCCTTGCGGAGCAACTAATGTTTGATGCAATTTCCATCGCGGGCAGCGGACTGAGCGTTCACCGCCAATGGCTTGACTCGGTCTCGGATAACCTCGCCAACGCCAACAACGTCACCTCCACCGATGAGAACGCCTTCCAAGCACGTTACGTCGTAGCCCAAGCCGGAGAAGGCAATTCGGGTGTGCGTGCAACCGGCATTGAATTTGGCGACCCGGAAGGGCGGGTAGTCCACCAGCCGGATCACCCGTTAGCGGATGAGGAAGGCTATGTCCGCTACCCGGATATCGACATGTCCGAGCAAATGGGAAACCTGGTAATGGCTCAGCGCGGATACCAGGTGAATGCCGCGGTGGTTGACCGCGCCAAAGAAACTTATCAAGCTGCTTTGCAGATTGGACGTAACCAGTAATGGCCTTTGAAATCTCCGGGATCTCCGGTGTAAGCCCTACCCAAGCTACCGGCTACCTGAAGCCTTCGGAATCGGTTGGCACCGACGGCTCGGTATTCGCCGAGAAACTTGGCGGAGCGGTCAATGAGGTCCAGAGCCTGCAGGGAACCTCCAATGACCTCGCCATCAAGGCAGTGACTGGAGAACTGACCGACATCCACGAGGCAACTCTGGCCTCCACGCGTGCCTCGGTGGCGCTGGAAATGGCAGCCACCTTCCGTAACCGCGGCGTGGAAGCCTTCAACGAGATCATGAGGATGCAGGCCTAGTGGCATCACTTCCCACCCCGCTGGCAAATGCCATGTCCGCGATCCGCGGCTTTACCCTTGCCCAGAAGACCATTGCAATTATCGGCATAGCCGTACTGGCTTTGGGAACCATGGCATTGGTGACCTTCATGAACCAGCCTAAAATGACTCCATTGTTCTCGGGTGTTTCGGCGACTGATGCCTCTGCCATTGTTGAGCAGTTGAAATCTGATTCGATTCCCTATGAACTCACCGGCGGGGGAGGGACCATTCTGGTACCCGAAGCCAACGTCTATGATTCACGGCTCAAAGCTGCCGCGGCAGGATTGCCGGGCGCCTCAACCAGTGGATATTCGTTGCTGGACGATATGGGAGTGACCTCCAGTGAATTCCAACAGTCGGTCACGTACAAGCGGGCTTTGGAAGGAGAACTGGCCTCCACGATTCAGGGAATGGATGGCATTGTTGCGGCCTCGGTGAAGCTCGCCATTCCGGAAGATACCGTGTTCGTTGATTCAAAAACCGAGCCTACCGCGTCAATCTTCGTGGAAACCCAGCCGAATGTCTCACTTGACCCCGCCCAGGTCAAAGCCATTGTCCATCTGACTTCTGCAGCCGTGGATGGATTATCTGCCGATAATATCTCCGTGGTTGATTCCACCGGAAAGCTGCTCTCCGCTGCCGGTGTGGGCTTGAACGGCGGAACAGACAAGCAAGCAACCGACTATGAAACCCGAGTTGCAGGCGTTGTCCAGTCAATGCTTGACCGCGTGGTGGGTCCGGGAAATGCCACGGTAGCGGTAGCCGCTGACGTCGGCCTGGAATCGGCTAACCGCGTCGAGGAGTCCTTCACCAATCCAGACGGCAACCCGGTGCTGACCGAATCCAGCAAGGAAGAGGAATACGAAGGCAGTGGGGCCGGTGCTGGTGCAGGCGTTCTAGGTTCCAACGAGGAAGGCGCCGATAACGCCCGCGAAGGCACCTTCTCCTCCAGCGACACCAACAAGACCAATGCAATCAACAAGGTCACAGAGACTCGCGAAATTCCTGCTGGAATTCTGAATCGCCAAAGCGTCTCGGTGGCCATTGACCAGGCCGCCGCAGGTGGCTTGGATATTGACGAGGTTACAGCTCTGGTCAGCGCCGCAGCGGGCATTGAAACCACCCGGAACGACACAGTGAATGTTTCAGTGGTTCCGTTCAATACCGATGCTGCAGCCGAAGCCCAAGCCGCACTGACTGAAGCCAACGATGCGGCGGCAGCCGCCCGCCAGGCGGATTTGATGCGCAACCTGATGATCGCCGGTGTCATTGCCTTGGCTCTGATTCTTTTCACCGGCTATGCAGTCTACGCGCGGCGTCATAAGCAGAAACGCGAATTGGTGAACCTGGGCGAATTGCGGGAGATGACTCCTATTGAGCCCGTCGCCGCGGCGCCCTTGATGCATTCGGATACCGTGGCGCTCGCCCAGGTGCCGGCATTGGCTCAATCGATGCCAGCCGTGGAACAGTCCAGAACCGCCAAGCGGGAGGAACTCTCCGCCTTGGCTGCCAGCGAGCCAGCCAAGATGGCGGACTATTTGCGTACCGTGATGGATGAGAAGGAAAACGCATGAGTTCACCTGACACTCCCGGTACCGAACTGAGCGGGGTCCAGAAAGTTGCGGTGGTCCTCATGCAGCTCGACCCGGAATCTGCCGCCGAAGTTCTGCGTCAATTCACGGAATTCGAAGCTGACGAGATTACCGCTGAAATCGTCAAAATGCGTCGCGTCGATAGCCACGTCGTTGATGCCACTATCGACGAAATTCATCATCTCGCAAGTTCTGGCAGCACCGGAACACGTGGTGGGCGCGAGGTGGCCGCAGGTTTGCTGGAACTGACCTACGGGGCAGAAAAGGCCACGACAGTGATGGGCAGAGTCAACTCGACCATGGCAGGCCGGACCTTCGAGTTCCTTGACGGCACCGACCCAGCGCACATTGGTTCACTGCTGGACGGGGAACTGCCGCAGACCATCGCACTGGTGCTTGGCCACCTGGCGCCGGAAACGGCTTCTGCCGTGCTCGCAGGATTAAATCCGCAGCTGCGCAACGATACGGCCACCGCCCTGGCTACCATCGGCACGCCGGTACCCGAGGCCGTGCGTGTGGTCTCCGAAGAGCTGAAAAAACGCACGGGTACCGTCATTACCGCTCAAGAACCGGTGGAGCAGGTCGGCGGAATCCGCTCGTTGGTCGACATCCTGAATCACTCGGATGTGGCAATGGAAAAAGACCTGCTCAATTCCATGGATTCACGGGATCCAAAATTAGCAGAATTACTGCGTTCCCAGCTTCTGTCCTTCAGCGACCTCGTTAAATTCGAACGCCGCGATGTCCAGCGGGTCTTGCGCGGAGTGGAAGCGGCCACCTTGGCCTACGCCTTGCGCGGGGCCGAACCAGAACTTGAAGAACTGATCCGCGCCAATATTTCGGATAGAACCGCCGAGATCATGGACGCAGAAGTTGCCACCATGGGCAGGGTGCGTTTGTCGCAGGTGGAGGAAGCGCGCGCCAGCGTGGTCCAGTCGATCCGCGTACTTGAAGCCAACGGCGAGATCACCATCAAGCGCGGAGATGAGGATGACTATGTCTGATGACAGTGCGTCATTCAGCTACGCAACCTTTGGTGAAGTTGCGCCCGAGGATTCAGGCCATCTAGAAGGGGCCGCCGAAAGTTTCCAGGCCCGTGGTTACGCCATTGGCTATGCCCAGGGTATCCGTGCCGCGGAGTCACAGGCCCGGGAGCAGCGTGAACGTATTGCGCAGGTGGTCAAAGATGCTGAGTCTGCACGGGATGGCCAGCATCAAGCTGCGTTGCAGGCGTTGACGGCGGCGTTGAAGGCCGTGGAATCAGTCACCGCCCCAACCATCGAAGCAGCGAGCAATATTCTGATTGAATCGGCACTGCAGCTGACCGAACACATTCTCGGAAAATCTCTGGAAGACTCAGCATTCGCTGCGCGTGCCGCCCTCGAACGAGCCCTGGCGGGGCGCGAAATAGGTAATCCGGTGCGCGCGATCCGCATGAATGCTGCGGACTTGATGGACCTGGGACTATCGGTGGCACCGGAAACTGGCATCCCCTTGGTAGCTGACCCTACGCTGGAGCGCGGAGACGCGCTCGCCGAATGCGAACGTGGCTTTGTAGACGCACGCATATCCAGCGCCTTGCGTCGAGCAAGCGATGCGCTCAGGAGCCAAAGCCGATGAGACTGGACACCACCTCCTGGCCTGAACTGCACAACGCGCTGCGTGCGGCTCGGCCGGTACCGATGGGGGAAGTCAGCGCCGTAGCAGGTCTCGGACTGCAGGTCAGCGGCCTGCAAGTACCTGTCGGAACAGTCTTGGAAATCGGAACGGGACAGCTGCGCGCAGAAGTAGTCGCCGCGCACAAGGACCTCCTGCATTGCATGCCGCTAGGCGAGCTGCGCGACATCACCGTGGGCGACTTCGCCCATATCGGCGGGAGGGAAACCATGGTCCCGGTGGGTTCGGGGTTGCTTGGACGTGTCCTTGACGGATTAGGGCAGCCCATTGACGGCAAAGGTCCATTGGGGACGCACAGCCTGGTGGCTTTGGAGAACCAGGCGCCAGCGGCCCTGGAACGCAGCAGGATTACCGAGCCCCTGCAGCTGGGCGTGCGGGTGATGGATACGCTCACCACCGTAGGTGCAGGTCAGCGTCTTGGCCTGTTTGCCGGTTCCGGAGTGGGCAAGTCTTCGCTGCTGTCCATGATTGCGCGCGGCACCTCAGCGGAGGTCAACGTCATTGCATTAGTCGGTGAACGCGGACGTGAGGTCCGAGAATTCTTGGAAGAAGATCTTGGTGCAGAAGGGCTGGCACGTTCCATCGTGGTCGTGTCCACCGCGGATGAACCAGCACGGATGCGACTACGCGCGGCGTTCGTAGCCACTCGAATCGCCGAAGAACTGCGCGATACCGGTTCGCAGGTTTTGCTGATGATGGATTCACTGACCCGCGTGGCCATGGCGCAGCGCGAGATCGGTTTGTCCGCTGGCGAACCGCCGGCAACACGCGGTTACCCGCCCTCCACTTTCTCTGTTCTGGCCAAGCTCTTGGAACGTGCAGGAAGCGGAGCCCGCGGAGCGACCACCGGAATCTATACGGTGTTGGTAGACGGGGATGACCACAACGAACCTATTGCCGATGCGGCCAGATCACTGTTGGACGGACACATTGTGCTGGACCGAAAGTTGGCGGTCTCTGGCCACTTCCCCTCCATCGACGCGTTGGCGTCCGTCTCGCGTGTGGCGTCCCGGGTCACCAATCCGGAACAAGGACGCAGTGCCCGGTTATTGCGGCAGGTACTGGCAGCACGCCGTGGTGTTCAAGATCTGCTGGATGTTGGTGCCTACCAGCAAGGCAGCAACCGACTTGCAGATGCCGCGGTGGCACATGAAGCCGCGATCAACACCTTCTTGCAGCAACGGCTTGAAGAGCCTGTTGCTGCAGTCGATTCTTGGAACCAATTGAACTCACTGCTACGCACCATGGGGGTGGCTTGATGCCTAGGAATTTCAGCTTGTCTGGCTTGTTGCGGCTTCGCCGGCTGCAAGAGACCAAAGCAGCGGGAGAACTGTCCAACGCCAACCGACAGGTGCAACGCCGCCGCAGCGAACATGAAGCCATGCGCCAAGAACTGGCAGGCGGTGAAAGCTATCCGGTAGACAGCGACACCCTGCTGGCTCTGATGGCTTCGCGCGCCGCCACCCGTGCGGGACTGCGCGACATGGAAGCAATGCTCTCGGCCGAGCAAGCCGAAGCGTTGTCGGCTACCCAGGCGCATCAAGCTGCGCGCGCCGAGGTAAAAGCACTGGAAAAGCTGGAGCACCGCCACGTGACGGAACTGCGTGCTGAGGATCTGGCCCGAGAACAGCTGATACTTGACGATTTGACCAGCACTGCAAACAAGGAAGGAAGCCGCACATGAGCCTTGGTGATGCCATGTCCCGCATCGGGGCAATTCAAGACACAATTTCTCAGGTCAGCGGCGTTGCTTGGCAGTCCTCACCGACGGCAGTGCGGGCCAGCACAGCGTCTGCCGCGACCAGCGCCCCGGCGGTTCCCGGCAGTGTGGCGACGCCGGCAAGCTCCATCCCACCCACAATTTTCAGCCAGGCTCTGCAAACCGCAGTGGAAACCACAACACAATCCCAGAAAACCAATGCACCACAGCCAGCAACGGTGGCACCAGCAGAGATCAAGGCAAAGAGGCCAGTCTCCCCGGTAGCCGAGCCTCCGGCGACTGCCGGCGGAGCCGACGGTACCGCAGTCGTTGCGGCAGCAAAAAAATACTTGGGCGTGCCCTACGTCTGGGGAGGGAACAATCCGAACGTAGGTTTGGACTGTTCCTCCTTCGTGCAGCACACCTTCAAGGATCTAGGAATTTCCTTGCCTCGTGTGGCCCGCCAGCAAGCGAAGGAAGGCACCGAAGTTCCTTCGCTCGCGCAAGCCAAGCCCGGAGATCTGATAGTGACTCGGGGCGGCGGACATATAGGCATTTATTTGGGCGACAACAAGATGATCCATGCGCCACGTCCCGGTGAAACGGTGAGCATCCGAGAACTGTTTGAAACCGACGCAACCATCATGACTATTCGCCGTATCGTGCCGGCCGTAGCTCCTGCAACCGCCGAAACGGCATCCGGCAATTCAACTAATCCCATTGCCGTGGAGAACATTGTGGCGACGGCGCAGCGCGCACTCTTTGAGAATCAGGTGGTGGGTGCATGATCGGCAATAGTCAAACTTCGCTTGGTGGGGTTCTTGCTCCAGCCGTAAGCTCAGTGACCCTGAGTAGTGAACTACTGGGAACATCTGGTGGGCACAGCGCTGGCTCGGATGCGCCGGCGCAACTGTTTACCGATGTCCTTGCAACGCACCTTGGTGCGTTACGCCCAGATGAGAAGTCAGCGACCGCTGCCCCGGAAATAGCTAGTGGGCAGCGGCAAAGCGTGCTGGCCAGTGAAATTAGTCGTGCCGGTGAGCAAACAACGCTGCGCATCGACGTTCCCCAGGCCCCTTCAGCCGTCGCTTCCGGCACACCAGCCGCCGTGGCGGCGCAAGAGGTGCCTGCAAGTGCAGTTCGAAGTGCGCAGAACCTCGACATTGCGACGAACCTGTTGCTGCGTGTGGCACCGGGAGAGCTGGCACCGTTGAGCAACACATCGCCGGACGCAGGCGAAGACCGTGCAGTGTCCACAGTTGCGGCACCAACAGAGCAAAATGCTGAGCTCTTCGGTACCCAGCAACTAGAGGTGGCAAAATCCTTGATGCTCCGTGTCGAGAGCGGGACAATCCATGATCTGCGCCTGGAGCAGGACTCGCCGTCTCTTAGTCCGATACTGGCAACCCCCGCAGCTCCGGATCAAATGCAAAACAATGCATTGATCACCTCACCGGGCAAAGAATCTTCCTTAGCAGAAGGTTTCTCCCACCCCGGGACGGACGAGGTCTCGGCCGGCAGGGAAATCACCGAACTTGGAGCGCCGCAGGCCATTGATCCACTGGGCGAATTGGCCCCAGAAAACACTGCTCTTGGCTCGGCACCGCGACAGGAAATTGCCCGTCCCTTGGACTCTGCCCGGCCGCAGAACTTTGAACCAGCACCGGTTCACGGCAACGGCACCGTATTGGTGGCTGAAGCCGTGATTGCGCCGAGTGCGGCTTCGCGCACCGACGTAGCTGCATCAGAAATCCCGGAGTTCTCCATAGCTGAAACAACGCCGGTACAAACGGCCAGGGTATCTCCATCGACCACCGGTGAACCCGAACAGCTGCCAGCTCCTGTGCCTACCCAGGCACCGATGCAAATAGCGGGACCGGCACGCATGGAAGCTACCGCGCCGGCTTCCAGCATCATGAATTCGCAACAGGTGCTGACTGGGACTGCAGCCGTCACGGCAGCAGAGGAAACGGCTGCTGCTGTGCCAGCGACGCATTCCAGCGTGCCTCAGCTCATCACCGGTGATGCTCCGCAGGCCGCGCCAACTGCCGCAGCACATGCTCCTCGGCCAAATCCGGTGTACCCGGCCCTGCATCGACAACTCATCGGGCCCATCACCACCTTGGTCACCGAGGCCAATGGGGAGAAAACCATCAGCATCAATGTCGCTCCGGAAAACCTCGGTCCGGTCACTGTCAAAGCCCACCTCGGTACCGAGGGATTGCGCCTGGATGTCAGCGCTCCCACCGAAGCCGGGCGCGAAGCATTACGCGCCATGCTTCCGGAATTGCGCAAGGAACTTGCTGCCACCGGAGGCGGGCAGCTCAACCTGGCCTCGGGAGAACAATCAGCACAACAGCAGCAGCACTCCGGTGCTCAGACACCAAATCCCTGGGGTTCGCGCACTGCCGAATACGTGGCCTCCCAGTTTGCAGGTGTCAGCGGAGAACCTGCTCCAGCGGCCGAACCCCCAGCACAGACCGGACCGGCCGGTTCGGCTCAACTCGACGTGATCGCCTAAGGAAGGAAGAACCATGAGTGTCTCTGCCATTGAACCCTCCCAATTCGGGAATACGGAAACAGTCACCCGTGCGCCCAAGCAAGCCATGGACTCCGAGGTCTTTTTGCACCTGCTGGTCACTCAGCTGGCCAACCAGGACCCGAGCTCTCCGATGGACAGCAACCAGATGATATCCCAAGCCACGGAACTGGCCTCCATGGAGCGGATGAACACGCTGGCCGCTACCCAGCAATCTGCCCTGGATATCCAAGCGCGCCAGGCAGCAGCGGCGCTGATTGGCCAGGAGATCACCACCGGATCCGAGCCGCCGGTCAGCGGAGTGGTGGACTCGGTGTCCTTCAACGAGGATGGTCCGTTACTGCGGGTAGGTGAACAGCTGATTCCCTACGCACAGGTCATCAAGGTAAATGCCGCGCCAGCCGCAGAACAACCGGTGGCCCCGGAACCGGAAGGAACACCGGGCGAAAGCCAGAACGTTTGAGTTAGCCACGAACACCAACTAGAGCACATCCCCGAGCAATTCTCCTTACATAGAAAGTCTTAAAATGCTCCGTTCACTGTATTCAGGAATTTCAGGTCTACGCGCCCACCAGACGATGCTGGACGCCACCGGCAATAACATTGCCAACGTCAACACCTCCGGCTTCAAATCCTCATCGGTCCAGTTCCAGGACACCCTGTCGCAAATGACCCAGGGTGGCACCGCACCTGCAGAGGACGCCGCCGGCGGCAACCCTGCACAGGTTGGACTGGGTGTGCAGGTAGCTGGAATCACCACGAACTTCGCCCAAGGCGCCGCGCAGAACACCGGGCGCTCCTCGGACATGATGATTGCCGGCGACGGATTTTTTGTCACCCGCAACGGCAACGCCAACTCGCTGACCCGCGCCGGAGCTTTTGACTTTGATGCCAATGGGCGGCTGGTCAGCCCGGACGGCGGCATTGTCCAGGGCTGGATGGCTGACAATGCGGGGAACCTTGCCACGGGTGGAGCGCTCAGCGATATTGCCCTGCCCAAGGGAATGCTTTCTCCGGGCAGCGCCACTACCGCCGCCACCATGGAAGGCAACCTGCCAAAGGAGGCAGCGCCCGGTGAGCAGTTGGTGCGCGAAATCGAGATCTTCGCTGCTGACGGCACCTCATCGATGCTTTCGCTCAGCTTCACCCGCACCGGCAACGGCTGGACCGTGGCGAACAGCGATGGCACCGGTGCCACTGCGGCCTTGGCCCAGCAGCCAGACGGCTCACTGACCGGACCGGCAACCACCGCGTTCAAGGGTGTCAACGTCAATTTGAGCGGTCTGACCGGGTACGCGGAACTGCGCACGGTGTCCATCGCCAACCAGAACGGACGTGCCGCAGGAACCCTTGAGTCCTTCACCCTCGGCGCCGACGGGTCGCTGACCGGTGCCTTCTCCAACGGCACCCAGCAAGTCGTGGCGCAGATTGCTCTGGGCAACGTGACAAACCCTGCGGGTCTGCAGAAAAATGGCGGCTCCTCCTACTCGGTGACTGCCAACTCCGGAGCCATCGAGTTCGGCACTCCGGGTTCCGCCGGCTTCGGCTCCATCTCCGGGGGCATGCTGGAAATGTCCAACGTGGACCTGTCCCAAGAATTCACCAACCTCATTGTGGCCCAGCGCGGTTTCCAAGCCAACGCACGCATCATCACCACGGGAGATGAAATTCTCCAAGAACTGACAAACCTCAAGCGCTAGCCGCGCGGCTCTGGGCAGGAACGCAGCTAACGCGTAGCGCGTTCCTGCCGAGAGTTGGCAGGTGAAAGGACTGGGTGGACTTGATCGTTTTAACCAGACTGAACAACACCCGCGTAGCGGTCAATGCAGACTTGATCGAGCGGATACAGCAGAACCCGGACACCGTAGTCATCATGGCCAACGGTGCCAAATACGTGGTGCGCGAAACCATGGAAGACATCGTTTCCCTGTGCGCCGGCTACCGGGCACGAGTCATCTCCTTGGCTCGACTGCACGACCGCGCCACACACTAACCGCCAGCAGCTTCGACGAAGGACTTCCTTGGATCCCGCAACACTCATAGGCCTGTTGCTGGCCTTCGGCGCCATGTTCACCATGATCATCATGGAAGGCGCCAGCATCACTTCCATCTTGCTGCCCGCACCGATGATCATCGTCTTCTTCGGCACCCTGGCGGTTGGCCTGGCCAGCGGCACCATCAAAGACACCATCTCGGCAATCAAAATGCTGCCCAAGGCATTTCGTGGAAAACTTGCCCCTGCCGGGGACACCATCGACAAGCTCGTTGAGCTGGCTACGGTGGCCCGCAAGGATGGGCTGCTCGCATTGGAGGCCGAAGGCCGCGGCATCAAGGACCCATTCCTTTCACGCTCGCTGCAGTCACTGGCCGACGGCATGGATGGCGACGAACTCAGCGAACAGCTCGAAGACGATATTTCCAGCAAGGAACGCGCCGACGCGGTGGGCTACAAGTGGTTCAACACGTTGGGCGGCTACGCGCCGACCGTGGGCATTATCGGCACCGTGGTTTCGCTGACCCACGTACTGGAAAACCTCTCCAAACCAGATGAACTGGGGCATATGATCGCTGCAGCCTTCGTCGCCACCCTGTGGGGACTGGTTTCCTCGAACTTCATCTGGCTGCCTATTGGAGCCAGGCTGCGCCGGCTGTCCGAAATCGAGGTCGAGCAGATGAATGTGGTCATGGAGGGAGTGCTCGCGATCCAATCCGGCATCCAGCCCTTGCTGCTTGATGAAAAACTGCGTTCCATGCTGCCGCCAACCGCCGCCGGCAAGAAGGGCAAGAAGAACGCGCTCGCCGTGGCCGAGGAGCCCGAGAGCTTTGAGGCGGCCGCGTGAGCCGTCGGCGCAGCCGCCGGTCTTCCGTTGCCCAGGAACCGGAGAACCACGAACGCTGGATGGCCTCCTATATGGACATGGTCACCGTGCTGATGTGCCTTTTCATCGTGCTTTATGCCATGTCCACGGTGGACCAGGGTAAATTTGCGGCGTTGAAGGACTCGTTGGCTACAGGGTTTGGCGTCGAAGACATCCAGCGCATCGACACCGCCGAGGGAGTCGTGGTGCCGCCGGAACTCTCGGGTACCACCGGGTTGCTGGCAGATACGACGCTTGAGGGTATGGGCCCCGAAGAACTGGCTAAGCGGGCCGAAGCAGAACATTCGGAACTCGACGCGCTGCGCAAGAAAATAGATGCAAAACTCGTGGAGACCGGCCATGCCGGGGTGGCTGCATACAATATCGACGCACGCGGACTGACGGTGCTCCTGGTGAGCGCCGAAACTTTTTTTGTCCCGAACAGTGCCGAGCTGGCAAACGAAGCCGAAGAAATCATCGACGCGATTTCCCCCATCTTGGCGGACTCAGGCAAGCATATCCAGGTGGAAGGTTTCGCCGACGAACTGCGCCCGATTGATCCGTACCCCACCAACTGGGAACTGTCCGCCAGCCGGGCCACGGGGGTGCTGCGCGCCATGGTCGAGGACGGATCGGTGGCCCCTGACCATATTGCCTCCGTGGGCTACGGCGATGCCCGCCCTTTAAAGGGAAATGAGAAGCGCTCGCTGAACCGGCGCGTGGATATTGTGGTGCTCTCCGATCAGCCAGAATCGGTCAGAAATCTGTTAGCACAGGTGAAGTAGTCTTTTATCCCACTTGTTGGTGCGTTGCGCGAAGAATTTGCGCACTTGGCTAACCAGCACGGTTTTTGTGCCGATAGTGCGGTTCGTGACTTCTATGCCCGCGGGCGTTGCCGGATCCGGCGGCTCGCTATTCTCCTCTGCCAAGGCCTCCAAAGCAGTAGTCTATGATTTCCGCCGTCCCACCAATTTGCGCCGCGAACATGCCCGGGTGCTGGAGATGGCCTTCGAGACCTTTGCCCGTCAATGGGGAACCCAGCTGACGGCAAAACTCAGGGTGCTGTCCCAAGCAACCCTCGAATCGGTGTCCATGCTCAGCTACGACGACTATGTGGCCGAACTTCCCGCGCAAACCACCATGGTGCTCTGCGAAGTCGAGGGCCGCGAGGCCCGTACCGTCATCCAGTTCCCTGCGGCCGAGGCACTGAATTGGGTAGCTCACATGCTGGGCAGCAGCACCGATATCGACGCGCCCGAACGTCCCTTCACGCGTATCGAGCAGACTCTCGTGCGGGCACTGATGGTTGAGGCCCTGGAAGATCTGCGCTATTCGCTGGGTTCCTTGCTGCACCGCGAAATATCGGTGCTCTCGCTGAGCCACCAGCCGCAGTTCGCCCAGGCGGCCCCGAAGTCCGAGATCATGATTGTGGTCAAGCTCCAGATCCGGGTGGGGGAGCACCGGGTTGCATCATCCGTTGCGCTTCCGGCAGATCTGCTGCTGCCCCAACTGGGAGACGCGAACCCGCGCACCCCGGTGGAGGAAGCCGCTGGACTGCTGAGCCAATCGGTGGCCACGGTCCCGGTGGAAGTCGCACTGAGCGTCAAGTCCGCCACGGTCAAACCCCAAGACATCCTGAATCTGGCTGTGGGAGACGTGCTCCCGCTGGGGCATCGAGTACACAAGCCATTTGAACTTTCCATAGAAGGCCGCCGGCTGGGTACCGCCGCGGCTGGAACCCGTGGCGGCCGGATTGCCGCAGTCATCGTTTCGACCGAGGAGAATTCGCTATGAGTTCACAGACCCCATCCGCGACCGCACTGCATTCAGTCGCACTGTATAGCGCCGCGGCGGAAGCCCTGGCGGCCATGCTTCCGGCCAACTCGTCGGTCGAGGCAGTGCCCTTCACCGGCGCACGCGGTGAACTTTTGAAGCTCACCGCCGGCGAGACTGTCGGCGCAAGCTTTGTAGGACAGCCTTCTGCCGAAGTTGCCTTGCAGGTGAATGCTGAACTGCTCGGTGCCGGAGAACAGCGCCGTTCGGCTCGCTTCTCCACCGCAGATCTTTTGCGTCCGGCGCTGGAAGCGTCCACGGCGGTGCTCGGTGCCGGAGTGCTCTCCACGCAGAATGCCCCAAGCGCCCAAGCACTTCTCGAAGATCCGGAAACCGTGTGCTTTGAATTGCGCGTCTCCGGTGAGAACGCAGGTTTCTTCGCCATGCGCCTGCGTGACAACGCGCAGGTGCAGCCTGCCGCCGAGACCGGCGCTCCGGCACCTCTGGAGGATATCGCCAGCAGGTTGGGTCGGATCAATAACGTGGACATGTCGCTGACAGTGGAAATCGGCCGCACTCGAATGTCGGTACGCGATGTGCTGGGTCTGGAGCCCGGCGCGGTAGTGGAACTTGATCGTTCGGCAGGCGCGCCGGCGGACATCTTGCTCAATGGCAGGCTCATCGCCCAGGGCGAGGTTGTGGTCATGGACCAGGATTACGGCGTGCGCATTACCCAGATTCTTGATGTTGATGGGGGACCGGCCTAGCCGTGGATAGTTTTTTCATGCTGCTTCGGGTCATAGTATCCCTGGCGGCGGTCTTCGGGCTGCTTTTCTACCTGCGCAAGAAGCTCGGTGCACGTATGGGTGCAGCGCCTTCCGCGCAGCTTCGCATCATTGAACGCAAACAGCTGGCGGCGAAGTCCAGTCTTGCCCTGGTGGAAGTATCCGGGCGCCGCTACCTGCTGGGAGTCGCAGAATCCAGCGTCAACGTCCTGGATTCTTATGAAGCACCCGAAATCGAAGAATCTGAAGAACCGGCGGACGGGCAGCCAGTTGAAAGCCAGGATACTGAGGGGGAGCGCGAAAAAGCATTTGCTCTGACGCTGAACCGGAGCTCTGCGAACTTCAAAGCTCTCAACGGCCTGGCAGATCCGCTGGCCGGCTCGATACTTTCGGCGCAGACCTGGCGGAACATGCGCGAGGCCTTGCGCAGGACAGTACGCTAATGCAGCTTCACAAGAGAACAATCGCAATTTCCCGTTCGCTGTGGCTTCGCCGCACGCTGCTGCTCGGAGCCATCCTGGCCGTGCTGCTGCTGTGGCAGCTGGCCGCGGCTATTCCGAGTTTTGCAGTACCGGTGGCACCGAACCCCACCGATGGCAACGGCGGACTTTCCGTAGAAATTAATGGCCCGAACGGCACTCCGAGCTCCGCCATCGTCACGTTGATTGCGATCGCGCTGCTTTCGGTTGCCCCGGCTCTACTGCTGATGATGACCTCCTTCACCAAGATCTTCGTGGTGCTGGCCTTCACCCGCAATGCCTTGGCGCTGCCAACCATTCCGCCGAACCAGGTGCTTGCAGGGCTGGCGCTGTTCCTTTCACTGTTCATCATGGCCCCGGTGCTCAGCTCCATGAACGAGATCGGGGTGCAGCCCTATCTGGATGGCAGCATCGACTTGCCCAAGGCGCTGGAAGTCGGCGTGGTGCCGTTGCGCGAATTCATGCTCGGCCAGACGCGCGAGGCGGATATCGCATTGATGACCAGGGCAGCGAACCTGCCAAACCCGGGTTCCCCCGATGATGTCGCGCTGACCACGCTCATACCGGCTTTCATGATTTCCGAGCTGCGAGCAGCATTTATTATCGGCTTTGTCATTTTTGTTCCCTTCCTCATTATCGACCTGGTGGTGTCCTCGGCGCTGATGTCCATGGGCATGATGATGCTGCCACCGGTGATGATTTCCTTGCCCTTCAAGATCCTGCTCTTTGTGCTGGTTGACGGCTGGGGCCTGATCATCACCTCGCTGATCGGTTCCTATCAAGGCGGGGGCGGCTAACCATGGACTCCAACGCCGTATTGGACATTGGCATGTCAGGATTGCTGATCGCAGCAAAACTTTCGGCACCGGTGCTGATCACCTCGCTGGTGGTGGGCTTCGCCATTTCCCTATTCCAGTCAATGACTCAGATTCAAGAAATCACCTTGTCCTTCGTGCCCAAGGCCGTAGCTGTGGCCATTGCACTGCTGGTCTGCGGGCACTGGATGATTTCGGAAATCGTCGCGTTCACCCACGAGCTGTTCGACAAGATTCCCGGACTGCTGGGAGGCGGATAGTTTGCTGGCCACGCTGCCGCTGCAGTTCCTGGAAGTCCTGATGCTTGCCGCAGTGCGGGTGACAGCATTCCTGGTGATCGCCCCGCCGTTCTCGCATAATGCCATTCCGCTGCGCATCAAAGCGATGCTCGGGGTCTGCCTGGCGTTGGCCGTGACCCCGCGGCTCAACGAGCGCTACACCTCGCTGGGCACCGGTGACTACATGGCGGCACTCGTGGCAGAACTGCTGGCCGGCGCGGCCATGGGCTTTATGGTCATGCTTGTTTTTGCTGCCATTCAATCAGCAGGCGGCCTGATTGACTACTTCGGCGGTTTCGCTATGGCGCAGGGCTTCGATCCGCAATCCATGGTCAACGGCGCGCAGTTTGCCCGTTTCTTCCATTTTGCAGCCCTCGCGTTGCTGGTGGCTTCGGACGGATATCAGCTGGTGCTGGCCGGCTTGTTCCGCTCATTTGATGCGATCTCCCTGGGTGCCGGGATCGCGTTGGGTTCCAGCGCGCAATCGCTGAGCGCGGCGCTTGGCCAGATGTTTCTCTCAGCCGTGCAGATTGCCGGTCCGTTGCTGGTGGTGCTGATGCTGGCCGATATCGGCTTGGGACTGCTGACCCGCGCCGCCCCGGCGTTGAATGCCTTTGCCATGGGGTTCCCCTTGAAGATCTTCATTACCCTGATGCTTGCCAGCTCGGTGTTTGTGGTGCTTCCCGCGGTAGTTTCGGCACTGGTGCGCGAAGCGCTGACCTTGTTCCCGGGAGCCGGATCATGAGCCAGGATTCGGGCGAGCGCAGCGAAAAGGCCACCGCCCAGCGCATGAAGGAGGTCCACTCCAAAGGCAAGATGACCCGTTCGCAGGATCTTGCCGCTTGGCTGGGCATCGGTGCCGCGGCGGTCATGCTTCCCGGGGTGATTACCCGGGGCCGGGAGGCGGCGAGCGAATCGCTGTATTTGCTGGATGGGATCGCGTTGGATCCGCAGCCCGGAACTCTGATCACGGTGCTCGGTGATGGCATGTCCACCTTGGGATTCATCCTGGGGCCGTTGTTTGCCGTGGTACTGGTGGTGGTCGTGGCCACCGCCGCGATCCAGGGAGGCATCCGCTTCCGCACGTTCAAACTGGATCCGGCAAACCTGAACTTGCTCACCGGTGTGCAGCGGGTCTTCGGCTTTCAGGCGCTCTGGCAGGGAATCAAGGCCTTGCTCAAGGTCGTGGTGATCGGGCTGGTGCTGTGGTTCGTCATTGCTTCGTTGATGCCGTTGCTGCTCCAGTCTGGTTCCTTGCCGTTGTCCTCATTGCTCTCTGCAAGTTCCGAGGGGACCGCGTCGTTGATTCGCGCCTCGGTGATTGCAGGTCTGGTATTGGCCGCGGCAGATGTCTTCATGGTGCAGCGGCGCAACCGGAAACACACACGCATGACCCGCAAGGAAGTCACCGATGAGAACAAGCGCAGCGAGGGTGACCCGTTGATCAAATCCCAGCGCCGGGCCCGGGCCATGGATATGAGCCGGAACCGGATGATCGCCGCGGTGGCTGACGCGGACGTGGTGATCATCAACCCCACGCATGTGGCCGTCGCACTGCGCTATCAGCGCGGTGTTGCCGCGCCGAAGGTCGTGGCCAGGGGAGCTGACCACGTGGCGACCCGCATCCGCGAGGAAGCCGCCGACAAGAAAGTGCCCATGGTGCGTGACATCCCCTTAGCCAGATCCTTGCACAGCGAATGCCAGCTGGGCGATGAAATCCCCGTCGAATGCTACAACGACGTGGCCAGAGTGCTGGCTTTCGTGATGTCGCTGAAAGCCCGGGGTGCGTCCACCGGCGTGCATGCCTCCCCGAATCCGCGGTCCAGTACCGCAGCGCGTGACCATGGAAGGAACCAGTCATGAACTTCTCTGCACTGCCCAAAATTGCTGTGCCGCTCGGTGTAGTGGGCATCATCATGCTGCTGGTGGTTCCGGTCCCGGCAGCATTGCTTGATTTCCTGTTCACCGTGAGCATCCTGCTGGCGCTGGTGATCTTGCTGATCACCATGTTTGCCAAGCGGCCGCTGGATTTCTCGGTCTTTCCGTCACTGCTGCTGGTGGCTACCTTGCTGCGGCTGGGGCTGAACGTCGCCTCGACCCGTCTGGTCCTCGGCCAGGGCTACGCCGGCGAGGTGATTGCGGCCTTCGGAAATATTGCGGTGAGCGGTTCACTGATCATCGGCTTTGTGATCTTCTTGATCCTGGTGGTTATTCAATTTGTGGTGGTCACCAAGGGTGCCGAGCGTGTGGCCGAGGTGGGTGCGCGATTCACCCTCGACGCCATGCCGGGCAAGCAGATGGCCATTGATGCGGATCTGAACGCCGGTTTGATCACCGACGCGCAGGCCCGCGAACGACGCGCAGACGTTGCCGCGGAAGCCGACTTCTACGGGGCGATGGACGGTGCCTCGAAGTTCGTCAAGGGTGACGCCATCGCCGGGCTGATTATCATCATCATCAACCTGGTGGGCGGCATTGGGATCGGGATGATCTCCCAGGGCATGTCCATCGGCGATGCCATGAACACCTATGCGCTGCTGACTATCGGCGACGGACTGGCCACGCAGATTCCGGCATTGCTCATGGCGGTGGCTACCGGCATGATCGTCACGCGCTCAAACGCGTCGGAAGACATGGGGTCCAAAGCCTCCGCGCAGCTGACGCAGTCGCGTTCGGCATTGCAAATTGCCGGGGCCGGAGCTATTGCGCTGGCGCTGGTACCCGGTATGCCGAAATTGCCCTTTGTACTTATCGGCGCGCTGCTGATCTTCACCGCGGCGCGGATCAAGGTGGCGCGTACCCGGGCGGATCAGCAGTTGGAGGTGGCCAAGGCGAATGAGGCCGCGTCTGCCGCGAAGGAAACCCCGGAAGACCTGATGGAAAAAATGCGGGTGCATGCCTTGGAAATCCAGCTGTCCGCGGACCTGGTGGACCTGGTCAATGGTGGGGGAGATGACCTGTTGGCCCGAGTGCGCGCCCTGCGCCGCCGAGTGGCCATGGACTTAGGGCTGGTGCTGCCTCCGGTGCGTACCCGCGACAGCGTGGACCTGCCTCCTGCCACCTATGCCATCAAGGTTGCCGGGGTCGAGGCTGGCCGCGGCACCGCTCCGCGCGGCAAGATCTTGGCCCTAGGCGACCACTTGGAGACGCTGCCCGGAGAACAAGTGATGGAGCCGGTATTTGGTCTTGCAGGCAAATGGGTCCCAGCTGAGTTGCGGCATAATGCCGAGATGACCGGGGCCACCACCATTGACCGGGTATCGGTGATCGTCACGCACCTTTCATCCATCGTCCAGGCCCAGGCTGCCCGGCTGCTCACCAGGGAGGACGTCCGTCTGCTGACAGATTCCGTGCGCGAACTAAACCCCTCGGCAGTTGAGGAACTTACTCCCGCGCTCATTTCGCTGGCCGAGGTCCAGCGCGTGCTGCAGGGGCTGCTCGCCGAGCAGGTGCCGATCAACGACTTGGCGAGAATTTATGAGGCTCTGGCGCTGCGCGCGAAAACCGGTACCGAACCCGAAGGGCTGATCGAGGCGGCACGTGCCGCGCTCGGACCAGCCATCGTGGCCAAATATCTGGAGGGGCAATTGCTGCGTGTGGTGATGATTGATCCGCTGTTGGAGCAGACCATGCTTGAAGGCATGCGCCCCTCGGAAAACGGCACCCAGATCATGCTTGATGCGCAGCGGTTGGAAAAGGTGCTCGAGTCGGTGAAGAACATTGCAAATGATCTGGAACGGCGCGGGTTGTCTGCGGTGCTGGTGTGCGCTCCGGCGCTGCGCCCGGCGGTGCACAAGTTGCTGGGATCTGGAGCGTCTGCCATACCGGTGCTCTCATATCAAGAGGCCACCGCGGGTGGGGCCACCATCGAGACCGTAGGAGTGGTGCGCAGTGCCGACGCAATATCAGCTTAATGGGTCCAGCCTGCAACAAATCCAGCAGCAGGCGACAGAACTATATGGTGAGAATGCCCAGATTATGAAAGCCGAAAAAGTGCGCACCGGCGGAATCATCGGGTTCTTTTCCAAGGAGCATTTTGAGGCAGTGATCCAGATACCAGAAACTGGAAAACGAGAACCTAAGGCGGAGGAACCATCAGCCGGACGGTCTCTGCATCAGCTGCTGGAACGTGCCGACAAAGAAGAACAAGGCATGGCCAGCACCCAGGCTATGGATCCTGTATCGAGGCAAAGCTCCGCCGAGCAATCCAGCGCGAGTTTCGGCAAAGAACTTGAGGCGCAGGTAATTGCGCTGGATCCGGACGCCAGCCAGCATGCCGGACTCGTGGGCGCCGAGGAGGAAATCGAGGCGGAACTCGCACGCGAAAACGCCCATTTTCGTGACCGCGTACGCGTTTTGCCGCCTGCCGCTGTCGGCGGCCAGCAGGTTCTGGTTATTGGCTTGGGCCGTGACGCGCTGGATGCGTCGGCTGTCCTTGATGACGGATCTGCTCTTCGCCGCAATGCGGGGGAACTGGCTCAGCTCATCGATCCGAACCCGGTCTCGCGCAAACCCTTGAGTGACAGGCAAGGGACATTGCGCGCCCGCGCCGCCGCGGTAGAGCAGCAGCGCACCTTGCTGGTCTCTCTCTCGTTGACTTTTGCACAACCTCTGGACGCCCAGTTGCAGCTGATCTCGCAGCTGCAACCAGACCAGCTATGGGTGTCGGTGGACGTTTCGCGCAAGGCCGAGGACACCGCACAATGGGTGTCCCAAGTTGTGGCGGCGCACCCCGTCTCCGCTGTGCTCGCGTTGAACGCAGAACTGACGTCCTCGGCCCAATCGGTCACCGAGCTGGGTTACCCGGTGCGCTGGGCCGGGCACTAACCTCGAGCCGTGGGACACCGGTATGCTTAGTAGGTGCTGGTACTCACTCGAAAAGTCGGAGAACAGGTCCTGATCGGTGAGGACGTCGTTGTGACGGTCCTCGACGTCAAGGGCGATTCAATCAAGATTGGATTTGATGCCCCCCGCGGGATCAAGATCCAGCGTGCCGAAATGCTGGCTGCAGTCACCGAAGCGAACCAGCAGGCCGCCGCGAGCACTACGGAAGCCACGGCAGAAACTTTGCGCGCGCTCTTCGCCACCAAGAAACCGCCGGTTGACCCCTCCGCCTGAAATTTACACTTGATCCTTTAGCGAGCAGAACGTCGCGCCGTATCTGATCAGTCGCATAGCTTCCCCCAGACGACTCATGGTGGCTTGATACCGATTCATTGTCGGGAAATCTCGGCGTATTCATGGTTTGCCTGTCGAAGAAGCGCCATTGGACAACTCACGAAGCCAGACGCCTTGTTGTTGTTTTGGCAACTGCGAAGACTGGTGCGGCTTTATGACATTTTTGCGTCACATCCAAGATTCTTCAGCCAGGCAACCATGAAGCAGATAAGAAGAAACATGCCGAAAATCCCCTGTGTACGTTTGAATGCCCCGACTGGAAATCTGAAAAGCAGCCCAACTTAGGGATAGTATTACTTATCCTTCGATACCCAGTGAGCAAGTGTTGCTTCATGAATGCGGGATAAGCGGATTTCATTTTGCGCCTCAGCGGCATGTGCTTTTATCCTCCGCCGCCGAGTTCAACAAGCAGGATTCACCCTCAAAAAGAATCGACCGAGGGGCCTCCAAGGCTGCGCGTCAAATGGCTGTGACTCGCATCGCATCCCGGGCTCAACTCGTGTTGTATGTCACCTGTGAGCAAAGTATTCCTGACGAAAGACCAACCCACGGTCCCGCAACGAGGCGGCGCTTCAATGGGAGCAGCACCATTAGGCGAAACAGGAGGAAACCAGCTCAAGCGAGGGCTGAGCAGCCGGCACCTGCAGATGATCGCCATCGGCGGATCCATCGGCACCGGCTTGTTTGTCGCGTCCGGCGGAAGCATTGCCCAGGCAGGTCCTGGCGGAGCACTGGTGGCGTTCGCCGCGGTAGGCCTCATGGTCTACCTGCTGATGCAGTCTCTGGGTGAAATGACGGCGAAGATCCCAGTGGCCGGATCCTTCCAGACGTTTGCCACTCGCTTCGTCTCACCATCGTTCGGCTTCGCCATCGGCTGGAACTACTGGTTCAACTGGGCGATCACCGTCGCCGCCGAGCTGGTCGCCGCAGGCATTGTCATGAGTTTCTGGCTGCCCGATGTTCCTGGCTGGGTCTGGGCCGGCGGATTCCTCATCGTCTTGACGGCACTGAACGCCTTGTCCTCCAAAGCTTTCGGCGAAGGCGAATTCTGGCTTGCATTGATCAAGGTCGTTGCCGTGATTGCCTTCATCATTGCCGGCGTGCTGATGATCTTTGGAATTCTCGGAAGCCATACCGACCCGCTAGCTAACTGGCGCGAAGGCAAAGATGTCTTCAACGGGGGATGGCTGTCCATAGTGGCGGTCTTCATGATCGCCGGGTTCTCCTTCCAGGGCACCGAGCTGGTGGGTGTAGCCGCTGGGGAAGCTAAAGACCCGCGCCGTGAAGTACCTAAGGCGGTGCGCACGGTCTTCTGGCGCATCATGCTGTTCTACATTGGCGCAATTTTCGTCATCGGCACTCTGCTGCCATTCACGGATCCGAGCCTGATGGCCAGTGGCGAAGCCGACGTTGCTTCCTCACCGTTTACTCTGGTCTTTGAACGCGCAGGCATCGTCTTCGCTGCCGCCGCAATGAATGCTGTCATTCTCACCGCGATTCTCTCCGCAGGAAATTCGGGGCTCTACGCCTCCACGCGCATGCTGTACTCGATGGCGCATGACGGCAAGGCACCGAAGATCTTCGGCCGGACCAACTCGCGCGGGGTGCCCATCTTCGCGTTGCTGGCCACCGCCGCCGTGGGACTCTTCGGATTCCTCGCAGCGCTGGTAGGCCAAGGTGCGGCGTACGCCTGGCTGCTCAATGTCTCAGGGCTCTGTGGATTCATTGTCTGGGTGGGCATCGCAGTTTCGCATTACCGGTTCCGCAGGGGGTACGTGGCTCAGGGCTATGACCTCTCGGATCTTCCCTATAAAGCGCCGCTCTTTCCGCTGGGCCCTATCGTTGCCTTTGTGATGCTGCTGTTGGTCATTGGCGGGCAGAACTTCGAGGCCGTGGTTGCCGGCAAGGGCTTGGAAGTGCTCTCCGCCTACATTGGCCTGCCATTATTTCTCGGCTTATGGCTGATTCATCGCTTCCTTACTAAATCCAAGGTGGTGCCATTGCTGGAGATGGATTTGTCTGCCCCAGCGGATATCGAAGAATCAGCGAAAGTCCGCTCTGCGCGAACCGGTGTGACGAACTAGGGCAATCATTAGCACTCGCCTTGACCGAGTGCTAATTCACGGCCTAAAGTCATCAGTGGGTGCTAAGCGCGAGCTCTGCTTACGCGACGCACACCGCCTGACTGGATCACACCAACTGGCACCGCGACGACGGTTGGTCCAATGCCATAGGGCGAAACCCTACATTCATTGGTTCATACACGAAAAGGAGAGACCATGTCTGTCTCCATCAAACCACTCGAAGACCGCATTGTCATCAAGCAGGTCGAAGCCGTAACCACCACCGCATCCGGTTTGGTCATCCCTGATTCCGCCAAGGAAAAGCCACAGGAAGGCACCGTTGTTGCAGTAGGCCTTGGCCGCATCGACGACAAGGGCAACCGTATTCCTTTGGACGTTGCTGAAGGCGACGTAGTGCTGTACTCGAAGTACGGTGGAACCGAAGTTAAGGTCGGCAACGAAGAGTACCTGGTACTTTCGGCTCGCGACGTTCTGGCAGTCGTCGTAAAGTAACGCCAACCTCGTAGTTTTATGGTCCCATCCTTGGATTTCATCACTGATCTCAAAGGGCTCGGGGCCGGACTGCGACCTATGCTATTTCAGGAGTTAGTGCATGGCTAAGCAGCTAGCATTTAATGAGGAAGCGCGACGCGCCCTCGAAGCGGGCATTGATAAGCTCGCAAACACCGTGAAGGTCACCCTCGGCCCACGCGGTCGTAACGTGGTCCTCGCCAAGAGCTGGGGCGCACCAACGATCACCAACGACGGTGTCACCATTGCGCGTGAGATCGACTTGGAAGATCCATACGAGAACCTCGGCGCACAGCTGGCCAAGGAAGTTGCCACCAAGACCAATGATGTTGCTGGCGACGGCACCACCACCGCGACCGTGCTGGCACAGGCACTGGTCAAGGAAGGTCTGAAGAACGTAGCAGCCGGCGCTGCACCAGGCGATATCCGCAAGGGCATTGAACTGGCAGTGGAAATTGTTGCCGAACGCCTGAAGGCTAACGCCGTGGCAGTCGAAGACAAGGTTGCCAACGTGGCATCGATCTCCGCACAGGATGACGAAATCGGCGACCTGCTCGCCGAGGCCTTCAAGACCGTGGGCACCGATGGTGTTATCACCATCGAAGAGTCGTCCACCACCGCCACCGAACTGGTCCTCACCGAGGGCATGCAGTTCGACAAGGGCTACCTGTCCCCGCAGTTCATCACCGACGCAGAACGCCAGGAAGTTGTCCTGGAAGACGCAGTAGTGCTGATCAACCCGGGCAAGATCTCCACCGTGGCAGAATTCTTGCCACTGCTGGAAAAGGTCTTGGAGACCAAGAAGCCACTGCTGATCATCGCCGAGGACGTCGAGGGCGAAGCCCTTTCCACCTTGGTAGTCAACAAGCTCCGCGGCCTGCTGAACGTAGTTGCCGTCAAGGCTCCAGGCTTCGGCGACCGCCGCAAGGCCATGATGCAGGATCTCGCGATCCTCACCGGCGCCCAGGTAGTCTCCGCCGAACTAGGTCTGCAGCTGGACCAGGTTGGCACAGAGGTTCTTGGTTCCGCACGCCGCGTGACCATCACCAAGGATTCGACCACCATCGTTGATGGCGCCGGAACCGAAGAAGACGTTGCAGAGCGCGTAGCCCAGCTGCGTGCAGAGCACGCCCGCACCGATTCCGAATGGGACCGCGAAAAGCTGGCGGAACGCCTGGCTAAGCTTTCCGGTGGCATTGGTGTCATCAAGGTAGGTGCCTCCACCGAGGTTGAACTCAAGGAACGCAAGCACCGTATCGAGGACGCAGTGTCCTCGACTCGTGCCGCGCTCGAAGAGGGCATCGTTGCCGGTGGCGGTACCGCACTGGTTGATGCACTGTCCGCACTGGACGAAGACGCACGCGTCACCTCCGCCGAAGGCGATATCGCCGCCGGTGTGGGAATCGTCCGCCGCGCCCTGGTGCAGCCACTGTTCTGGATCGCTACCAACGCCGGCTTTGACGGCGCAGTAGTTGTCTCCAAGGTCGCAGAGACCGGACCGAACGAAGGCTTCAACGCCAAGACCGGTGTTTATGAGAACCTGCTCAGCGCAGGCGTCATTGACCCAGTGAAGGTCACCCGTTCGGCACTGGTCAACGCATCTTCGATCGCTGCTCTGGTACTGACCACCGAAACCCTGGTTGCCGAGAAGGCTCCCGCGGAAGAGGCGCACGCCCACTAAGGGGTTTTCCCTTGACCGAATGCCGTCACCAGCTAGAGCTTCCGCTCTGGCCGGTGGCGGCATTTTGTTTTCTCATACACGGCTTTATCCAAGGCACGCCCACTGTGAGCCATTCGGTTCGCCGTTAACTCGTAGCTAAACCACACAAGTCAGCCCCTTTTGGTCACTTCACTAACTAGCATCTGCACCGACGCGCACAGCTTGTACCAAGCTCATAACGAAGTTCACTTGGTAAAATTGCTGGTTGTCCGCTGAGACCACGGTCTTCGGTGGAGCACAGACCACAGAACCGAGCAGGAAAGCCACAGCCGTGTCCCAAGCGATCAGCAGCACTAAAAACACCGTGCCTTCCGCGGGTTTTCGTGCCGATTTGCAAGGACTGCGCGCGCTCGCCGTGCTCTTGGTGATGTGCTATCACATCTGGTTCTCCCGGGTCTCCGGCGGGGTAGACATCTTCCTGATGCTCTCAGCCTTTTTCCTCACCGGATCGCTGTCTCGCAAACTCGGCAGTGGCCAGAAAGTCTCGGTGCTCGGTAACTGGCTGCACCGCTTCTCCCGGTTACTGCCGCAGGCGGCGCTGATCATCGTGGCCACCGCGGTCACCGCATGGCTGGTACTGCCGGCCACCGGATGGCTGGCGCTGATCAACGAAGCGTTCTCCTCTCTCTTCTTTAAACAGAACTGGGCCTTGGCCGAGACCAATGTGGACTACTACGCGTTCAACACCTCTGCCTCCTCGCCGCTGCAGCACTTCTGGTCGCTGTCGGTCCAAGGGCAGATCTTCATCCTCTGGCCGGTATTGCTGGTGGTGTGTGCTTTCATCTGGCGTCGCTTTTTATCGCGTTACCGGTTCGAGCTCATTGCGTTCATCATGTTCGCCGCCGTATTTGCCGGTTCGCTTTCCTACTCCATCTACCTGACCGCGGCCGATCAGCGCCTGGCCTACTTCCACACCGGCACCCGGATGTGGGAATTTGCGCTGGGTTCCATGCTCGCCTTGGCCTTGCCGCTGCTGGCGCGATTGCCTGCTTGGCTGCGCCGCCTCGGCGGCTGGACCGGGCTGGCGGTCATCGTCTCCTGCGGTGCGCTGCTGGATGTTGAAGGCAAATTTCCCGGCTATCTGGCCTTGGTGCCGACCCTCGGCGCCGCGCTGCTGATCATGGCTCCGGAACCGCGGTCATGGAAGAACCCTGCCGGGTTCTTGAGCGTGGCACCACTGGCCAAACTGGGCTCGCTGTCCTACGGGATGTACCTGTGGCACTGGCCGCTGCTGGTTTTCTACCTGCAGCTGGCGGGGGTGGACCACGCCTCACCACTGGCCGGCACGGTGCTCATTATCGGGTCCATCGGCTTGTCCTGGCTGAGCACCCGATGGGTTGAAAAGCCTTTGCTCCGGCTGGAACGATCCCGGGTGCTGCCGATGCTGGCAACGGTGCGCCGTCCCCAACTGGTTTCCCAAGCCTTCGTCATCACGCTGGTGGCGCTGCTGGCCGCCGCGCCGATCGCCGTGTGGGACTCCAACGTGCAGCAGCGCAAGGTGCAGGCAGCTTCGCAGTCTCCGGAGGAAAACCCTGGCGCTCAGGCGACCGCGGACTGGGATCCGTCCCCGGCCGCCCTCACCTTGCCGCTGCGCACCGATTTAGACACCGAGTGGCAGACGCCGGGGGATCACTGCACGGGTAAATACTCGCCGCAAGATCCGGCGATCATGTTCTGCAATCAGGGCGGGGACCCCAACGCCGCCCCGGACCTGGTCCTGCTCGGTGACTCACATATCCAGCACTGGTCCGATGCCGCCGCGGCCACCGTCGAAGCGTCCGGTGGCAGCTGGGTGATGATCTATCATCCCGGATGCCGCTACGGTTCGAGCACCATGCCCTGGGATGCCCAAGAGTGCGCCGCGTTCCAAGAAGCCGCGCAAGACTACGTCACCAAGCTGGCGCCCTCGATGGTGCTCACCGTCGCCACCCAGACCGTGGGCGCACCGGATGAGTTTGGAAACTCCGCGGCGTCCCAAGAAACCATGGTTGATGGCTACGCGGCGGCGATCGATCCGTTCGTGAAAGCCGGATCCCAGGTCATTGCGATGCGCGACACCCCGCGCTTTGAGTCCTCCATTCCGGACTGTGTGGGCCGGCACCGATCCGATGACACCGCCTGCGATGCACCGGTGGCGGATAAGCTCGCCGCGGTCAACCCGGTCGATACCTTCTTGGCTTCGCATGATTACGGCTCCGCCGTCCGCTCATTTGAGATGACCTCACTGCTCTGCCCGGAGGGTATCTGCAAGGCGGTGATTGGCAACGTGCTGGTTTACCTCGATGATTCACACCTGTCCAAAACCTTCGTCAACAGCGCCGCCACCCGCTTCGCCTCGGCGTTTAGCGCGGCTACCGGATGGCCGCGGGAAGAAATGACGTCCCGCTGACGTTAGCTTAGACACAGATCTTCGACGAGAATCGTCTATAGGCCAAAAGAGATCTACCATTTAAGCAACCTCCGCTTTCGCTCCGAAAGGTTCTTACGTGACTGAGTTCAACCCCTTTGCCTTTGAAGGACTCACCTACGACGACGTCTTGTTGTTGCCTGGCCCAACGGACGTGATCCCCTCAGACGCGGACACCACCACCCGTTTCACCAAGCGCATCAACATTGCGACACCGATCAGCTCCGCCGCCATGGACACCGTCACCGAGGCCGGCATGGCCATCGCGTTGGCCCGTCAGGGCGGAATCGGTGTGATTCACCGTAACCTGTCCATCGAGAACCAGGCCAGGCAGGTTGACCAGGTCAAGCGCAGCGAATCGGGCATGATCTCGGACCCGGTCACCGTGCATCCAGGTGCCACCTTGGCCGAATGGGACGACCTCTGCGCCCAATACCGCGTCTCGGGCCTTCCGGTCATCGATGAGAACCGCAAACTGCTGGGCATCATCACCAACCGCGACACCCGCTTTGTGCCGCGCGAAAACTTCATGACCACCAAGGTCTACGAGGTAATGACCGGCATGCCGCTGATCACCGCCAAAGAGGGCGTGCCCCGTGACCAGGTCATCGAGCTACTCTCCAAGAACCGCATCGAAAAGCTGCCACTGGTTGATGACAACGGTGTACTCACCGGTTTGATCACCGTCAAGGACTTCGACAAGGCCGAGCAGTACCCACTGGCCACCAAGGACGACGACGGACGGCTGCGCGTAGCGGCCGCCGTAGGCTTCTTCGGTGAAGGCTACGAGCGTGCGATGACGCTGATCGACGCCGGCGTGGACGCACTGGTGGTGGACACCGCCAACGGCCACAGCCAGGGCGTACTGGACATGATTGCCCGGTTGAAAAAAGATCCAGCCGCCGCACACGTGGACGTTATCGGCGGCCAGGCTGCCACCCGCGAGGGTGCCCAGGCACTGATCGACGCGGGCGCCGACGCCATCAAGGTCGGCGTAGGCCCAGGTTCGATCTGCACCACCCGCATCGTTGCCGGTGTCGGCGTGCCCCAGGTCACCGCAATCTACGAGTCCGCCAAGGCTGCCATCCCGGCCGGCGTGCCACTGATCGCCGACGGCGGTCTGCAGTACTCCGGAGATATTGGCAAGGCCCTGGTGGCCGGCGCCGACTCGGTGATGCTCGGCTCGCTGCTGGCAGGCACCGCAGAATCCCCAGGCGATCTGGTCTTCATGGGCGGCAAGCAGTTTAAGGCTTACCGCGGCATGGGTTCCATGGGCGCGATGGAAACCCGCGGCAAGAACACCTCCTACTCCAAGGACCGTTACTTCCAGGCCGACGCACCATCCAACGAGAAGCTGATCCCCGAGGGTATCGAAGGCCAGGTCCCGTACCGCGGCCCGCTCTCCGCAGTGGTTCACCAGCTTGCCGGTGGCCTGCGTCAGACGATGTTCTACGTCGGCGGACGCACCATCCCGGAGCTGAAGGCCCGCGGCAAGTTTGTCCGCATCACCTCAGCAGGCCTCAAGGAGTCGCACCCACACGACATCATGATGACCGTCGAGGCGCCGAACTACCGCTCACGCTAAACCCCGCACGATCAACGCCCCGCACCTGTCCAACAGGTGTGGGGCGTTCTTGTCCCCGCCAAAGAAACTTTCTGCACTTATCCACAGTCGGTTCGCACCCCCACCTACCCGGTCCACCCTTCCGCGCATACTCAAATCATGAACACCACCGCCGGGGCCGCTCTCACCGAACTGCACACGACGCTCACCGAGCTCACCGCAGCCACCGGTGAGCCAGAAAACCTCACCGGCGAAACCCTGCGGACTCTCGCCACGACCGGCACCGCCCTCTTCACCTTCCTGCGCTTACACCTCGCCAACACCACCGATCCCCGCCTCGCCCTAGAGCTCGCCACCATCGGCCAACACCTCGAAGATGAAGCAGCCCGGATCCGTGTCACCGGCGCAGACCGGCTCGCCGCCACCAACGCCCACACCCTGGATGAATCAGAACTCGACACGCTGCGCACCACCGCCCCTGACACCAGCCGCCAGGCGCACCGTTGCGCCGGTAAATCAAGCTTTCAAACACCCGCAGCGCTCCTAGCGTCCTGGACACATATCCCGTTTAGTGAAGCGAACAAACTCATCGGTGACGCCAGTGATCTTATTAGCCGCCGCGATATGGCAGGCAACCAAGTCCCACCACGTTTTGAACACCTCGCCACGTTATTCACCACCCCTGGCCCGGAACAATCACCGGCACTGCACCCATCGGTGGTGCGTGAGACCAGTCAGAAACTCGCCAAACGCGAACCGAAAGACCAAACCTTTGACGGGCTCCGCACCGAGCCGACGTTGTTTCATGCCGATGGCCGGCCGGTCGAAGAACACGCAGCCAACCTGTTAACTGCCGGGCAGAGTGTCGCCGAAACGAACAAGCAGGTCAAAGAGCTGATCACTACCGCGAGCACCACTGCGGGTACTGCGACGTCTTCGTCGTTGCGGAGGGGGTTCTTCCCGTTGCCGATTAAGAACGAGTTCACCCGCGAGTTTTTACTGCGGGTCACC
>NZ_BMKX01000009.1:49270-180565 GCF_014644555.1 Glutamicibacter ardleyensis
CGTGGAGGGTGAGTATTTTGATTCGTTGGCGGCGCATGCAGCTAATGGACGCACCCGTGCGGGGGCGCAGGCACGGGTCAACCGGCCGACCCAGTCCGGCCCGGTTGATGAGTCGGCTAGTGCTACGGATTCTTCCTCCACTGAGCAAGCTATTGCCGAACCCGCCCCCGCACCCGCTGAGCCAACCGCCACACCAGAACCAGCAACAGCAAACGACGTAATTGAGCCAACGGTCCCAACCGAACCCAGCATCCTGGATTTCTTACCCGAAGGGGCACAGGAGGAAGCAATCTGGGAACCAGAAACCATGGAACGCCCAGCGACGGTCCCCGAACGAGCGCTCAACGCGTTGATGGACATCCTCACCACAATCCCCACCAACAGCGGTGGTGGTAGCCAACGGATCAGACCTGAAGTTCTCGTGCATTTGAAGCTCGAAAATTTGCAGGACCTCGCCTCCGGGGATGCCCGCACCGCCCACGGAGTGAAACTTCCGCCCGGGGATTTGAGACGGTTGTTATGCGAAGCAGATATCATCCCGGCAGTGTTCAATTCGAAGAGTGAACTGCTCGATTATGGTCGAGCTCAACGGTTGGTGCCGGAGAAACTCAAACGCGCGGTGCTCGCGCGTGATCATGGGTGTATTGTGCCTGGTTGTACCGAGCCACCGGAGAAGATTGAGTTCCATCATATTGATCCGTGGTGGATGGGCGGCGAAACGAAGTTGATCAATTTGGCTGGCCTGTGCCGGGGTGCGCATATGGATGCTGATTCGGGTCGGATCAAGATAGTGGTGGTTGACGGGCTACCGCACGTGATTTTGCCGAAGCATATTGACCCTGCGCAGTTACCGCGGCGTAATACTTACTGGGACTGACCTCCGATCGGGGCTGAGCCCTGCCCATCGGCCCGAACCTTCCGACGACTACGCGACCAAAACAACCAACACAGCGCGCCAAGCAGCGCCCCCAAAGAATTGGCGAGAATATCAAAGCCCGACGCAAAACGCTGCGGGAGAAATAACCACTGGCTCGCTTCGATCAGTGAAGTTGCGAGCACTCCAAGCCCCACCGCCAGCCAGAAGCGCCGCAGCCCAAAGCCCATCAACAACCCCAACGGGATGAAAAGTGCGATATTTGCGCCGAACTCCACCAGATCATAGCCAACAAAGTTCGGCACGCCCACCGAATGCAGCCAAGCTAAAACACTATCCAAAGCACCCCGGGCCGAGGCATCCACCGGCGTTGGCCAGAGCGCAACACAGATCAGCCCGAGCAGATATAGCGCAGGCAATACCCACAGGGCACGAAGGGGGAATCGGGAAGAAGAAATCGGCACGGTCCTTGGAAGCTAGTTTCGAAAAATTGACGAGCTGCCAGCGGCGGCATGTGTCGGGACCCTCATAGTTTAGCCAGTCGCGGGTACCGGTGCGGAAGAAACACCGAGCCCACCCCACGTAGAATGTAGGCACGACGCCACGCAACGGTGCGCGTCACCGGCAACGAAGGACATGATCTTGGCACAACCCGCGAATCTGAAGAAGCTCGCCCGTGAACGCATGGCTCGAACAGGCGAGAGCTACACGACCGCGCGCAAGAACATCCTGACCGATAAGCCCGAAGGCCCTCGCGCGGCCCGCGCAGCCGCCGCACGCAACTACGCCCAAGAGGCTAAAGACGCGCGATACGCTGAAAAACACGGCAAACCCAAACCAAAGCCCAAGCCTGCACCGGCACCAAGCCCGGCAGAAGAGTTGCCCGAGTACCCGGCCCCGACCGAAGTCGTGCAGTACGACGCGGGCCTTTGGCACCGAGTCCTCACCCAAGCCGGCGTGAGCAACCCAGCCACCGGTGAACCGCTAAGCGAGGCACTGCTGGCAGGACTTGCCGGCGGCATCGGCTTCATGGCCTTCACCTTCGAGTACGAGCAGGCCACCACGGTCACCCTCGTCACCCGCGCGCACCCAGAGCCATACACGCAGAACCTGTTGCGTCGCTGCGGCGCCAAGGTCACCGAACGCACCACCGGTTCATCGGACAGCGCTACCGAGTACCTCGATGCGGGGCTGGACGCTGGCCGCGCGGTTGTCGTACGCGTTGCGGTCAGCGCACTGCCATGGATCGAAGCCGGCGAGGTGGATGAGGCAGACATCATCGATGTCGCTATCGTCGGTGAACACGAAGATGACCTGCTCATCGATGATGGCTCCGGCGCACTGATGCCGATCAGCCCAAACGATCTGGCGGTCGCCCGCGCCAAGCGCAAAAAAGAAAAGAACTGGCAAGCCTGGATCCCGTCGAGCCGCTCGCCAAACCTGGACACGCTGAGCGCCAACGTCCTGGAAGCGGTCACCGAAACTAACGGCCGACTGCTTGGCACGTTGGAGCTCAAGGGCATTCCGGAGCACTTCGCAAACCGCGTCGGTATCGCCGGAATGCACACCTGGGTTGAAAGCCTGCGCGACACCAATGGCAAGAAGGGCTGGACGCAGATCTTCGCCGATCCGCAACGTCTGGAAACCGGACTGGCACAGCTGCACGGCTTCATGACCGACACCCGCTTTGGCGGACTCGGTGGCTTGCGCGGACTCTACGCAGACTTCCTCGATGAGTGCGAGCAGTTCCCGGGCCTTGAACCGCTGGCCGAGCACGCCGCAGATTATGCGCAGCTCGCAGCTGACTGGATTGACTTGAGCGAAATGGTCGATCCCGAGATAGACCCAGAAACACGCAGCGAGCTCTTTGCCCGCATGGCCGATCAAATGGAAAAGATCGCAGCCGCAGAAGAACGCGCCGCCACCGCACTGGCCAGCACGCTCAGCCGCCTGAAGGCCAGCAAAACCGAGCGCTAAACGCGGTATTGATACGCCACATTGGGTAACTTGCGGTGAACTTGCTCACCGTAAATCAGCCAAATAACGCCCCGTACCCGTAGTGGTGCGGGGCGTTGCGCGTTGACCGAAGCGGGAATCTCCGCGGAACTTGGTAACCTTGTTAGGTGAGTAACGAGATTGAGATCGGCCGTGGCAAGCGCGCCACGAAGGCATATTCCCTGGACGACGTAGCGATCGTACCGAATCGCCGAACCCGTGATCCCAAGGACGTATCGGTCTCTTGGCAGATCGACGCGTTCGCGTTTGAAACCCCCATCTTGGGCGCACCCATGGATTCGGTGACCTCCCCGGCCACCGCAATCGCCCTGGGCAAGCTCGGCGGCTTAGGCGTGCTGAACCTTGAAGGACTGTGGACCCGCTACGAAAACCCGGAACCGGTACTGGCTGAAATTGCCGGGCTGCGTTCCGAGGCGAGCACCCGCAACGATTCGAAGATCACCGCGAAGCTGCAAGAACTTTATGCGGCTCCGATCCAGCCTGAGCTGATCGGCACCCGTTTAGCAGAAATCCGCGAGTCCGGCGTGGTCGTGGCGGGCTCCTTGACGCCACAGCGCACCAAGGAATACTCCCAAGCGGTCATCGATGCCGGCGTTGACATTTTTGTCATCCGCGGCACCACCGTCTCGGCCGAGCACGTCTCGCAGAACACCGAACCGCTAAACCTCAAGCAGTTCATTTATGAGCTCGACGTTCCCGTCATCGTGGGCGGAGCGGCCGGTTACACCCCGGCCATGCACCTGATGCGTACCGGCGCGGCCGGCGTACTGGTCGGCTTTGGTGGCGGCGCATCCTCCACCACCCGGCGCACCCTGGGCATTCACGCACCGATGGCTACCGCCATTGCCGACGTGGCAGCGGCCCGCCGCGACTACATCGAAGAAACCGGTGGCCGTTACGTGCACGTCATCGCCGATGGCGGCCTGGGCAACTCCGGAGATATCGTCAAGGCCATCGCCATGGGCGCCGACGCAGTGATGCTCGGTACCGCCCTGGCCCGCGCCGAAGAAGCACCGGGCGCCGGATACCACTGGGGGATGGAAGCCGTGCATGAGGTCAGCCCACGAGGTGACCGCGCGCAGATCGGTACCGTCGGCTCGCTGGAGCATGTGCTCTACGGACCGTCCCACGAGACCAATGGCACCTCCAACTTGATTGGCGCCTTGCGCCATTCGATGGCTACCACCGGCTACTCCACGCTGAAGGAATTCCAGCGCGTGGACGTGGTGCTCTCACCATACGAGTCCGACCGCTTCTAAGCATTTTCATTCAAGCCCGCCGTAACCCAGCAAAGGTTCGGCGGGCTTGAGTACTTTAACGCCCCAGTTCCAAAGCCAGCTCCACACGCCGGCGAAAAAGTCTCAACGATCAAGCCCAGCCAAAAGTTCCCCGGGCATCGCCCAACGTGAAGTAGGTCAATCTCACCCCCTGCGCATTGGAACTTCTACAAGCAATCGAAGTACCGTTAGAGTGTGCTGAAAACCGCTTTCAAACCCAAATGGATCGCCGCCTTACTCGGTGCGTTGCTGATTGCCACCGGATTTGTGGCCCTCTCGGGCTGGCAATTTGGTTCGTCCACCACCGAACCGGTGGTCAAGATCGATGAAACCGAGGTGCCGGTCCCGCTGACCGAGCACTACACTCCGGGCGTCGAAATGCTGGGCAGCAAGGCAGACCAAATCGTCGAGTTCTCCGGGCACTTCATCCCGGGCACCGACGTGCTGATCAAGGACCGGGTCGACGATGACAACCTGGGCAACTGGGTGGTGTCCGCCTTCGCCGTCGATGGCGCCAAGGATGACGCGGCGATGGCAGTGGTCCGCGGCTGGCAGCCGGAAACCACCACACCGTCCTCAGCACCGAAGGGCACCATTGAGATCACCGGGCGTCTGCTGCCTCCCGAGGGTCCGGAACTAAACTACGACCTGCGCAACCCGGCACTGGCCACCTTGTCTTCCGCGCAGCTGTCCAACAACTGGGACTTGAAGCTTTACACCGGGTTTGTCACCGCACATTCGCTCACCGCCAATGGCCAACCGGTCACTCAGCCTGGCCTGGAGTCCATCTACGTCGGCCCGCAGCCACAAGAGGCACAGATCAACTGGCTGAACGTGTTCTACGGGATCGAATGGGTAGTCTTCGCAGGCTTCGCGTTCTTCCTCTGGTACCGGATGGTGCGCGATGACTACCAGCGCGGCATGGACGACATCGCCGAAGATGCCGCCGCCCAAGCCGCCGCCCGCGAGCAGCTCCCAGAGAACTAATTCACCACCCTCACAACTTCGAAAGGACTTCGAGCAGATGTCCAGCACCACCCCCACACCGCGCCCCCGCAAATTTGGTGGAACCCCGGCGCAGATCCGTTCGGCCGCAAAATTTTATAAGGTGTTCGCCTACGCGACCGGCGTGATGCTGTTGCTGCTCGTGGCCGAAATGGTCCTGAAGTACTTCTGGCAGCTCGAGCTCTTCGTCGGCGGTGAACTGCTGGACGGCGCCGCCAACACCATCGGGATGCTGAACCGCGCCGAAATCAGTGGGGGAGTGAACATCTCGCTGATGATCCTGATCGTGCACGGCTGGATGTACGTGGTGTACCTCTTCGCAGACTTCCGCCTCTGGTCGCTGATGCGCTGGCCATTTAGCCGCTTCATCACCATCGCCTTAGGCGGGGTCATCCCGTTCCTCTCGTTCTTCACCGAACGCACGGTGCACGCCGAGGTGGACGCGGAGCTAGCCGCGCACCCCAAGGCCGCCAAACGTTACTAAGTGCAACGCAAGACACTGAAAACGGCGGGTGCCAACCGGTTGCCCGCCGTTGCTGTACCCAAGGAGATCCCATGCTGAGCCTCGCGCGGGAGGTAACCGTCGGTGGATCGTGGCACGATATACCCATGAGTGAAATGATCAGCGTTGGGGGAATGACCCAACCGCGCGATAAGTTGCTGGCGTACGCGCGCGACTACCTGAATCCGGAAAATAATTATGCCTACCCGGCGTACGATGCCTACCACGGATCGGGCAGCGCGCAGGTAGAAGATGTCGACCTGCTAGCAATAGTGTTGCTCAATGCCGGTCAACGACCACTGCCTACCTACTACACCTTGCATCGATTGCTGCCGCAAATCAACGAGCGCCTAGCTGATCCTCGGCTGACCGGCACCTTTGCCGAGGCTTCACAGACGACGGTAGAAGCAATCGCTGACCTGTTCGGCATCTTGGATGATCACCGGCCTACTGACTATGTCGGCAAAACCAAACTGCTCAAAGTACTGCACCGCAAGCGCCCAGAGCTGATCCCGTTGTACGACGAGAATATCCGCCGGCTCTACAGCGAAACCCCCAATCCGCCGGTACCGCGTGACACCAAACGAACCCACCGTGAATTTGCCCTCGCCTGGCTACCAGCCCTGCAACGCGATCTGGTCGCATACCATGATTTGTGGCAGGAAATCGTAGCAATGGCGGACCCCAAAGCACCCATCACCGAACTGCGGGCACTGGATATTGTCGCTTGGAAAATGGGCAGCAACGTAGCCAGCACCTCTGGCAAACCCCGCACGTCGTAACCACCCGGCACCCCGGGTGATACTGATGACATGTCCGATGCACGTTCGCGGTGCGCTGAACCAGTAGACTAGAGATCGTGACTACTGCTGACCTCACCCCAGAACATAAGCCGGTTCTGGTCGTCGACTACGGGGCCCAATACGCGCAGCTGATTGCTCGACGCGTACGTGAGGCCCGCGTGTACTCGGAGATCGTCCCGCACACCCTGTCCACCGAAGCCATCTTGGCCAAAAACCCTGCAGCGATCATCCTCTCCGGTGGTCCCTCCAGCGTTTACGCTGACGGTGCGCCTTCCGTAGGCGCCGACCTGTTCGAAGCCGGTATCCCGGTCCTCGGAATTTGCTACGGCTTCCAAGCCATGGCAAACGCCCTGGGCGGTACCGTCGCGGAGACTGGCCTGCGTGAATACGGTTCCACCCAGACCAGCTTTAACGGCGAAGCCCGATCCCTGCTCGCCGGTGCCGACAAAGCACCGAACGTATGGATGAGCCACGGCGACTCGGTTTCCAAGGCACCCGAAGGCTTCGAGGTGCTCGCGACTACCGCCGGCGCCCCGGTTGCGGCTTTCGCCAACGAGGCCAAGCGCCTCTACGGCGTGCAGTGGCACCCAGAGGTTAAGCACTGCGAGTTCGGTCAGGACATCCTGGAGAACTTCCTCTACAACGGTGCAGGTTTGGCCGGAGACTGGACCGCCGGCAACATTGCCGAGGAACAGATCGAACGCATCCGCACCCAGGTCGGCGACGGCAAGGCCATCTGTGGCCTGTCCGGCGGCGTGGACTCGGCAGTAGCCGCTGCCCTGGTGCAGCGCGCCATTGGCGACAACCTCACCTGCGTGTTCGTCAACCACGGTCTGCTGCGCGAAGGCGAAGCAGAACAGGTGGAGAAGGACTTCGTCGCCGCCACCGGCGCGAAGCTCTACATCGCCGACGAACGCGAACGCTTCCTCACCGCACTGGACGGCGTCACCGATCCAGAAACCAAGCGCAAGATCATCGGCCGCGAATTCATTCGCGCCTTTGAGGCCGCCGAGGTAGCAATCCTCAAGGCCGAAGCCGGCACCGGGGAACCGGTCAAGTTCCTGGTGCAGGGCACCTTGTACCCGGACGTTGTCGAATCCGGCGGCGGCGAAGGCGCAAGCAACATCAAGAGCCACCACAACGTGGGCGGACTACCAGAAGATCTGGACTTTGAACTGGTGGAGCCACTGCGCACGCTGTTCAAGGACGAGGTCCGCGCGGTAGGCCGCGAGCTGGGTCTACCCGAGGAAATCGTGGGACGCCAGCCATTCCCCGGCCCAGGCCTGGGCATCCGCATCATCGGTGCGGTCAACGAGGAACGCCTGACCCTGCTGCGCAAGGCCGACGCGATCGCTCGCGCCGAGCTGACCGCCGCAGGTTTGGATGACGAAGTGTGGCAGATGCCGGTAGTATTGCTGGCCGATGTCCGCTCGGTAGGCGTGCAGGGCGATCACCGCACCTACGGTCACCCGATCGTGCTGCGTCCGGTCTCCAGTGAAGACGCGATGACCGCAGACTGGTCACGCCTGCCTTACGATCTGCTCTCCAAGATCTCCAACCGCATCACCAACGAGGTTGACGGCGTGAACCGCGTGGTGCTCGACGTGACCTCCAAGCCACCTGGAACCATCGAGTGGGAGTAACCCCACAGTTCTAGCCGGCACGGTGTAAACCGTGTGGCCCAAGCGGAACCGCCTGTGCTCAGCCGCCCTTCACCGGGTGCGCGAGAACGGACCGGTTCCGCTTGTCCGGTTTAAACGTGTTTCGTGGGCGCATTCTGCCCCACCGGTGCACTACCTTTGAAATGAGGCGTGTAAGCTTTTCCGCGCGCCGTGATGGTCGGTTCAGTGAAGGGAATAACTGTCGTGACTAGTGGCCAAAATGCTGCTGCCGAGCGCGTATCCGCCTGGGTGAAATCCCTGGGCCAAAGCGCCGGCGCCGATACCACCTTGCGGTTTGCTCCGTCGACGTCGAACAGTATCGACATCACGCATGCAAATCCATCGGGGTTGGCCCAGTTTCTAGCGGGCCGTCGTACCCGTCTGTCCACCTTGTTGCACGATGCCGATCAGTTTGCGACCGCCAAGCGGACAGCACGGGCATTAAGCGCTAAGACCACCGAGTTGTGGGACGAGCGCGGCATCGACGTGGGCTACCTCGCCGCAGGTGTCGCCAATTGGCGCGCGGTACATGAGGGCAAGAGCGAGCCGGTCTCCGCACCGATCATGCTTGGCCGGATCACGCTGTCCAAACATCTGGACCACGACGACTACGACATGCAACTGGTAGGCCGCGCCGAAATTTCCCCGGCCTTCGTCCGCCAATTTGAGACCGATCACAACACCAAGGTCGACGTGGACGCGGTAGACGCCGCCGCCTACTCCATTGCCCGCTTTGACCCGGTGCGTGGCATGGATGCGCTGCGCCAGCAGCTCTCCGAGGTCCCCGGGGTAGTGGTTGGACACCGCCTGCTGGTCTCCACCTTCTCCGATCTCATTGACCCGGCCGATCCGGCAATCCTCACCGGAGCACACCCGGTGATCGAGGCGCTGATCCGTGCCGAGGAACGCGCAAGCGATCCCACCGAAGCCGCCGCGCAAGCCGTGCAGCCCGAGGCACCAGCCGAGGCGAAAACTCAAACTCAGGCAGAGTCCTCCCCGCAACCAGAGGCGGACGCAAAGTCCGAGGAATCGAGCGGATCGCGTCTGCGCCGGGTAGCCAGCCTGATCAAGGACTCCTCCAAACCACGGCGCACCACCCCGGCCACGGCGCCTGCCGCCAACTCCACCCGTAAGGTGCACACCGGCACCAGCGTGCTGGCCAAAAACAGCGACGAACGCGACCCCGCAGATGAGCTCTACCTGCTGGACGCCGACGAGTCCCAGGCGAGGATGCTCGACTACATCGCCGCCGGCGAATCGGTGAGCATCAACGCCGCTGCCGGCACCGGCGCCACCCAGACCGCACTGAACGCCGCCGGCCTACTCGCCGCCAAGGGCAAGCGGGTGCTGGTGGTCGCCGAGCAACGTTCGGCCGCCGAAGAATTTGTGCGCCGCTTTAACGAACAGCTCGACGCCGGCAGCCTGCTGCTGGAACCCAACGAGGATCCCGACGCGCTGCGCAACCTGCTGATCCGTGCGATCCTGCGCAATGAGCGAGCCACCGAGCCACAACTGGGCGGGTTGCTCAAGAAGCTGCGCGAATCGCGCGGAGCCCTGCACGAACACGTCAAATCCCTGCATTCGGTGCGTAGCCGTTGGGGCTGCTCACCGTACCAGGCGATGCAAGAGCTTGCTCGACTGACCTCGCTTGACCCGGCACCATCAACCACCGTGCGGCTTAAGCGTTCGGTGCTTGACTCGATGGGCCAGCGTGGCCATGTGGCCGCGCAGCTCAAGCGCGCCGCGCAACTGGGCGCGTTCTCCAAGTCGCACACCACCAGCCCATGGTTTGGCGCGCCGCTACGCAACCAAGAAGCCACCGAGCAGGCACTGACCCTCGCCGGAGGCCTTGGCCGCGACCTGCCGATCCTGCACGAACATATGCTCAAAATCGCCGCCCAGTCGCAGATCCGCCTAGAGGACAGCTACGACAAGTGGGGAGACCAGCTGCAGCTGCTGGTCGCCGTGCGCGGTTCGCTGGACAAGTTTGAGGCGGACATCTTTGAAGGTGACATCGACGATCTGATCGCCGCCACCGCCTCCAGCGCTTGGCGCCGCGAACACGGGGTAGAGATGGGCTCCATCGTGCGCTCCCGGCTGCGCAAAATCGCGAAGGAATACGTGCGCCCCGGCATGCACGTGGCCGACCTGCAGGCAGCCCTGCAAGCGGTCTCCATCCAACGTGACGCCTGGCGCGCCATCGCCACCAGCCAGCGCAACCCCGCCGTTCCCGGCGGGCTGCTGGACGTGGAGGCCGGTTATCACGACGCCGGCGCACGCATCGACAAGCTCTCCGAGATGCTCCCGCCACAACTGGGTACGGGACTGCGCGAAATGCCGATCGCGGAGCTGCTGGACATTATTGCCGCGCTGGTGGACCGCAAGGAAGACCTGGCCGAACTGCCCGAGCGCACGCTCATCGCCGAACAGCTGGCCGAAGGCGGACTGGCAGATCTGCTCGCCGACTTTGCCGACCGTGAAATTGACGCGGACGCCGTCGACGCGGAACTTGAGCTGGCCTGGTGGCAGTCCGCACTGGAAGCGATGATCTCCGGCGATGACTTCCTAGCGATGAACGACGGCGCGAAGCTTGAAAAGATCGAGGCCGACTACCGGTTGGCCGACGGCGCGCACATCTCCTCGGGTCCCTCACGGATCCGCTGGGAGTTGGCCCGCAATTGGAAGGCCGCCTTGGCCGATCACCGCGCCGCCTCCCGTCAGCTGCGCGCAATCCTCAAGGATGGCACTCCGACCGTGGCCGGGCTGCTCGAATTTGGTCCGGCGCTGGTCAGCTCGTTGACCCCGGTCTTCGTCTCGGCACCCCTGCTGCTTGGCAGCGCGTTGCCGGCAGACACCGAGTTCGACGCGGTGATCTTGCTAGAGGCTAACTACCTGACCCTGCGCGAGGTGCTTGACGCGATCCGCCGCTCCAAGCAGGTCATCGCCATCGGGGATCAAATGCTCGGCGGGCCGAAGCCTTTCGAGGTGTCGGTTGATCCCACCGCACGGCTGAAGGAACGCAACCCGGGACGCTCCGCGCTCAGCGCGCTGAACGAAGTTCTGGTCACCGGCACCCTGTCCACCGTGTACCGCGGGATCGACGAGGGCCTGGTCGAACAGCTCTCGCGCACCTACTACGATTCGGCGATCTCCCGGCTACCGGTTGCGGTCACCATCACCGGCAGCAGCCCGCTGCTGACCGGAGTGTACGTGCCCGATGCCACCGGCACGCTGTCCAACAGCGAGGACGGGGTACAGACCACCGCTGCCGAGGTCGCGAAGGTCGTGGACCTGGTCTTTGCGCACTTCGCAACCCGTGGGACCGAGTCACTGGCGGTCATTGCCTCCAACCGTGCTCACGCCGCAGCCATTGCCGAAGCAATCCGGGTGCAGCTGCCCAACCATAAGTACGCGATGGATTTCCTGCGTTCCAAGGTGGAACCATTTGTGGTCACCACCATGGACCGGCTCATCGGGGTGCGCCGCGACGCGGTCATCTTCGCCTGGGGTTATGGACGCACACCGCACGGCAAAACCCTGCACGAATTTGGTGCGCTCTCCCGCGAAGGCGGCGAGCAGCTCTTCGTTTCGGCGATGACTCGTTCACGTAAACGCATGACGCTGGTGTCCTCATTGCTACCGGCCGATGTGGACCTGGACCGGGTGTACCGCGGGGCCTGGCAGTTCTTCGAGCTCTTCGGCCGGGTGGAAGCCGGGGATTCTGGCGTCAGCACCGTGGGCAGCCCACGCTTTGATGCACTGGTCTCCGATCTGGCCCGGCGCCTGCGTGAACGAGGCGCAATCGTGGCCGAGGACTACCGCGGCGTGCTTGATCTTTCAGCGCACGCGCTGGACATGGACGGCGATTCGCCGGTGCGACCGCTGGCAGTGGTTTACGACGGGACCGAGCACTATGCCGGGTTGACCGTGCGTGAACGCAGCCGGTTGCGTCCGGAGTTCTTCGAGAACCACGGCTGGCGCTACGTGCCACTGTGGACCATCGACGTGTTCACCGATCCGGCCTCGGTCACCGACCGGTTGGCGCGCAGTTTGGAGTTGGCCCCGGCCGCCTCCGCGCATCCGCGCACCGGTCCGCGTACCAGGGTTCCGATGGCGCCTCCGGTCTCCGCGAGCAGCGTGACCGCGCAGCCCGCCTCGGCAAAACCAGCGGCCAAGTCGACCGACAAAGCAGAAGCAAAAGCAGAAGCAAAGGCAGAAGCAAAGCCGGGTCAGGAAGCAGAGTCCGCACAGCAGCCAGCGACCCCGGCGCCGATCCCAGCCAGCGCCGACGCTGCCAAAAATGCACCAGCCGAAGATCAGCAGACGCAGAAACCACAGGGTAAATGAGCGAGCGTGCGGGGCATCAACCGGCGGGTAAAAAACCCGCCGGCCGGGTCAAGCGACCCCGGGTCATTGCCCCGCCGCAACAGCTGAGCGCGAAAGTTGAACTCACCGGTAGTTACACCCCGGTACCGGTAGTGGCGTCGGTGGACCGCGCGTTAGCTACCGGGCTGCCGCCATCGACCAAGCCCAGCGCAAAAACCGGCAACCCGATAGCCGAGTTGCGCGCCAAGGACGATGACCCACGCCAGTGGGGAGACAATGTAGAAGATTTGGCCGAAAGCATGAAACGCGACAAACCCCCACACTGGGGTTAGTTCACCAGCACCGCCGAAACCTTGCCACGGGACACCGCACCGGAGAGCTCATCGGAATACTGGTTGGCCGCGGCCACCACGATAATTCCTTCACCGCGCGGACTTGCGGCATTAAACATGCCCAGCTGTCCCTCGCCAGAAGCCGGAACCCATAACACCGGCACCGCCCGAGCAATGGTTTCAGAACTAATCTTGGCTTCAAAACCATCCCCGGTGGTCAGCACAATGTCCACCAGCTGCCCCGGATGCATTAGGCTCACCGTGGCAGGATCGCTGAGCCTGATGGGCACCGCAACGGTCCCGGCAATGGTCCCGGTCAGCAGATTTGGACCCACCATCAGGTGCTCGCGCAACACCGTCCCGGCGGGAACCGCCACCGCCAGACGTTGGCCGATCACCGCCTGTGGTTCAGTCAAAACCTGGTTGTCCGCCGGATCCAGCGGAATACTCAGCAGCTGCACCTGATCGGCTCGAACAATCTGCCCCGATGCCAGATCGCTACTGGCCACCACCACCTCGCGTTGGGCCAGCTGCCCCTCGGCGAGCACATTGATGCCCGCGGCCACCGCCAGCAACAACAGCACCAGGGCCAACGGTTTACGATAACGCCGCAAAAGCTGATGGCGCGTGCGTGCTGCCCGGATCTTTGGCCGCGGAATCACCGGGGTGCGGCGTCGAGATAAATTACTCATACCCCTAAGCAAACCCGCCAACACTAGGAACAGCCACGCACCGGCCGCGAACTGTGGGCAAAGCGCACTAGCGCGGGTCGATGGTATGGAACTGTTGCTCGGTGATCACCACATCCACCGGTCGATCATGGGCTTCAACCCTGAAATCGCCGGTGGGCACAAATTCGGATGCATACACCAGCGCGGCCACCCGGGTTGCTTGCTGCTCGATGAGCGGGAGGAACCGGTCATAGTACCCGCCGCCCTGGCCTAATCTCAGCCCACGCTGATCAACTAACAGTGCGGGGATAAACAGGGTGTGCACCTGCTCAAAAAGCCGCGCATCGTGACGAACGCCCACCGGTTCATCCACCGGGGCCAGCGCACTGCGCCGTAGTTCAACTCCCGGGCTCCAGCGCGCCCACCCCAACTGGTATTGCGGCTGACACACCGGCAGGTAGACTTCGATGCCGGCGTTGACCAGCGCGGTTAACAACACCGAGGTATCTGGCTCTTCGGCCGTTGAGAGGTAGGCGCCGACCCGCATGGCGGTATCGGTCGATTCGGTCAGGTACTTCATCGCCTGCGCGGCCAACTTTTGCGCCAACAGGTCCCGCGCGCTGGGGGACAGGGCGCGGCGTGCGGCCCGCGCGTGTGCGCGTCGGGATTTTTTCTCCGCGCCGAAGCCCGCGGTGTTTGCTGCGTTCATGGGCTCCACTCTACTGCCGACCAAGCAACCACCCACCGCATACCCTCCAAACACCCGCCGCTGTCATATAACCACAGGTGAACGCCTCAAGAGGCGAGCAGAGATACGATGAGTGCATGCTGAGTTTTCTGCGCGGGCGCGACGCCGTGGCACCACTGTCCTCGGACCGACTGCTGCTTCGTGAGATGACCCTGCGCGATCAGCTCGACTGGATTGACCTGCGAAACGCCAACGCCATGTGGCTTAAACCCTGGGATCCAACTAACCCGCTGGGCGCGCCTGAACCCATGAGCTTCAGGGCGATGCTGGCGGCCAAACGCGCCGCCGCACACGCGGGCACCGGCTACTCCTGGGTGATGACCTTGCCGCAACTGCATTCAAAAAATCCGCCGATCATCGGACAAGTCTCGGTCAGCGGCATTCAGTATGGGGCCGCACGCACCGCCTCCATTGGCTATTGGATCGATAGTTCCCACGCCGGGTTCGGCCTGATGCCCGAGGCCTGCGCCCTGGTGATCGATCACTGCTTCCAAACTCTGGCGCTACACCGGTTAGAGATCAACATTCGCCCGGAAAACGCTGCCAGCCTGCGCGTGGTGCAAAAGCTTGGTTTCCGCGACGAAGGGCTGCGCAAGGGATTTTTGCACATCGACGGCGCCTGGCGTGATCATCGAACATTCGCGCTAAACCGCGAGGAACTCAAAACAACGATGTTAGAACGTATCTACGAATAATCGCGCCGTTTGACTGGCGCACGGGCCTTCAGCGCGCAATAACCCACCACGACTTGCGAATTCTTGTAGACACACCGCGAAATCTGCCCGTCGATGCCCCGCGCGTTGCATAGTGTTGACTGATGAAGCCCACCGTTGGGCTTCACTGAATTTGACCGTTCACTCGGTGTGGGAGGATCCCTATGGCTAACACGTCACAGAGCGTATCGCAGCAGCAACAGCCTGCCGCGACAGGCCTCAAGATTCGTGTGCGCTATGGGCGCTTAGCCATCGCGGTGCTCGGCCTGCTGGCGGTAGTCGCCACGCTGATCGGTTTGCTGTTGGCGCCATTTACCGCGCTGACTTTTACCACGGTCGGCATCTTTTTCCTCGTGGCTCTTGGCTCCGTGGCCTCTTTGCGGGCGCTGGCGGTGCTCGATCGCAACCGTAAGCTGCTCGAACACCTCGAAGCTACCCGCGAACGGGCCCTGGATACTCCGGCTTTCGCCGATCAAGCCAACCAGGTGATCATCCGCAAGCAAAGCGATGATCAGGTGTTCGACGCCCGCCCCGGTTCGGCTCGCCGCGCTCCGGCAATCACCGCCGAAGAGCTGCGCTCCGAGGCAGTGCGTGTGGCCCGCGGGGACGGCGGCGTGAAGCAGCCTGCCACCTGGGAGCCAACAAATATTCCTAAGCCCACCTATGTGGCGGTGCGTGAAGCCACCCAACGCGAAATTTCCGCTCGGGTCCGTCCGGAACCAATTCCGGTGTCCGTTCCGCTACGCCCCACCAAGCACATCAGCTTAAAGGCCGATCAGGACGCCAAGCGTTTGGCCGCCGAGGTTTCGGCCGAGGAACGCGCGGCCATCATCTCCGTTGGCGCCAAGGCCGATCCCCAGTCCACCGAGCTGGCAACCCCGGCGGCTGTAACAGCCCCGGCAGCTCCGGCAACCGAGGCAGCACCGGGCACCACGGCCGCCTCCAGCAAGGCGAAACTGAACCTCGACGCCGTCATGCAGCGCCGCCGCGCCTAATAAATTACCGCAGAGCCACTGAACACAAAGACCCGCATCCTGGACAAGGATGCGGGTCTTTGTGATTGCCGGCTCTAGTCGACGAGAATTATTAATCGTTCACCGGAAGTGGGCCCCGGTTACCTAACTGGTGGTCAAAGACCAAGGTGGTTTCGGTGTGTCCCACAGATTCGTCGGTGGCCAGGTTATCGAGCACCCAGTCGCGCAACGCCTCGGTGGAGCCCACCGCAATGTGCAGCATGTAGTCGGTGGCACCGGAGACATGGAACATCGAGAGCACCTCGGGCAAGGCCGGAATGCGTTCGCGGAAGGTGTCGATCTTTTCCCGATCGTGGGCGCGCAACTTCACGGAGATCAGTGCCTGCACGGTGCGTCCCACCGCGGGCAGCGAGACCTCGGCGTGGTAACCGGTGAGTATTCCGCGCTCCACCAGCGAACGGGTACGCAGCAACGCGGTAGACGGGGCGATCGATGCACGTTGCGCCAGCGTCGCATTGGAAATGCGGGCATTGCTGACCAGCTCGTCGATGATGATTCGATCAATCTCGTCGAGATCGTTGCCGAAAGGTGACTCTGGGTGCGATGACATAAGAATATTTCACCATACCCGGCGCCGTTCGTTGAAATGTTTGGGTGTTTTCCTTGCTCCCCGTGGCGCTCGCCTGCCACGAAGAAGCGCAATCGTCGATATATTTAGGGTATGACTCGACGTTCAGAATCCACCGGTGAACCCTTCGACACCCGACTGGCGGCCTACGTCCTGGTCGAACACGAGGACAAGGTGCTGCTGACCTTGTGGGATATGCGCCACCGCGATCCCAAGTTCACCCCGCGCTGGTCCCTGCCCGGAGGCGGCATCGACCTGGGGGAGCAAACCATCGACGGGGCGATCCGCGAGGTATATGAGGAGACCGGCTATAGCGTCGGAAACCTCAGCCTGCTCGATGTCACCACCGGGATCATCCCGGCCGCCAGACGATATTCCGGCGATGATTGCCCGATGCAGACCGTGGCCGTCTCCTACCGGGCCAAGCTCTTAGGCGGCCAACTACGTCACGAAGTTGCCGGCTCCACCAGCCAGGCCGCCTGGTTTACCCGGGAAGAAATTAAGGCACTGAACCGCATCGAGCGGGTCGATCTGATCCTGTCTTTAACCGGCCCCGGCGTGCGCTGAGCCGCAAAACCACCGAGCTAGCCTAGAATCTAGGGGAGATGAACTTACCTAAAACCGCCACCTTAGGCGCGCTGACCCTGGCCGTGACGCTGTCTTTGACCGCCTGTACCGGTGGCGATCCCGACCCGGTGGCACAGTCCAAAAACATCAGTATTTCGGTGGCCAGCGGCACCTCGGCCACCGAGCTGACGCTGGGCACAATTTACGCCGAGGCACTGCGCTCAGCTGGCTACCAGGTCACCGAGTCTGAATCTAGCGCCAACCCGTACCAGCAGGTGCTCGACGGACACGCGGATCTGGCCATCTCCACCGCGGATCACACCACCGTCGAGGGCTTTAAAACCGCCGATCCGGCCGTGCGCGCGCTGCAGCAAAGCGACGCACAAAGTACCCCGGTGCTGGTGATGAGCGCCGCCGAGGCCACCAGCCACGGCGTGGATTCAGTTCCGAGCTTGGCCGCTAACTGCCAGAAGCTGGAAATTATCGGGGTCGCCCCACAAACCGAGTCGCTGAGCAGTGCGCTGGCCGCCGAGGGCTGCACCAAGCCCCGGTATAAAACCGTTCCCGCCGCACAATTAGCCAACCAGCTGCGTGCCTCGCTGAACCGGGTAGTGATACTCGACTCGGCCGATGCCATCATCGGCGATGAAGGTTTTGAGATCATTGCGGGTAGCGAAAAGATTTTTGAGGCCAAAACCGTGGTGCCACTGGCCGAGGACCAACTGGACCAAGAGGCGCAAAACCTGATCAACTCGGTCACCAAAAAAATTGATCAAACCTCGCTGATCGGAATCAACCGGATGGTCAGCGGCGTGGACGCGCTGGATCCGCAGACCGCGGCCGGCAGGTTTAAGATCCTCACGCAGTAGCGCAACACCGGCAGGTCATCAGCCGACCCGAAGGCGCGCGGCGCGTGCCAAACATGAGAAAGTGAACCCATGGCAGAATTCAAGCAATCCACGAAGCTTCACAACGTCCTCTACGACATTCGCGGGCCCCTGCTTGAACATGCGCAGCGCATGGAATCCGAGGGGCACCGCATCCTAAAGCTGAATATTGGCAATCCCGCCACCTTCGGCTTTGAGGCACCGGACGCGGTGTTGGTGGACATGATCCGCAACCTGCCCAACGCGCAGGGCTACTCGGACTCGCGCGGCATCCTTTCGGCGCGCACCGCGGTCTCGCAGTACTACCAGACCCGCGGCATCCAGACCATTGGGGTCGATGATGTGTACCTGGGCAACGGCGTCTCCGAGCTGATCACGCTGAGCCTGAACGCGCTGTTGAACAACGGCGACGAAGTGCTCATCCCGGCCCCCGACTACCCGCTGTGGACCGCCTCGGTTTCGCTGGCCGGCGGCACCCCGGTGCACTACCTCAACGTGGAAGAGGAGGGCTGGCTGCCGGATCTGGAGGATATGGAAGCGAAGATCACCGATCGCACCAAGGGCATCGTGATCATCAACCCCAACAACCCCACCGGGGCGGTGTACCCGAAGGACACCCTGGAGGGGATCCTGGAGCTGGCGCGCAAGCACAATTTGATCGTGTTCTCCGATGAGATCTACGAGAAGATCCTCTACGACGATGCCGTCCACATCAACACCGCCGCCCTGGCCGACGACGTTTTGGTGCTCACCTTCTCGGGCCTGTCCAAGGCTTACCGGGTCTGTGGTTTCCGCGCCGGCTGGATGACGATTTCCGGTCCGCGGCATCAGGCGACCAACTACATCGAAGGCATCAACCTGCTGACCAACATGCGCCTGTGCGCAAACGTTCCGGCGCAGCACGCGATCCAGACCGCGTTGGGTGGCTATCAGTCGATCAACGATCTGATCCTGCCCGGCGGGCGCCTGAAGGAACAGCGCGACGCCGCCTACGACCTATTGCAGGCAATACCCGGGGTGAGCGTGCAGAAGGCCCAGGGTGCCCTGTACATGTTCCCGAAGCTGGACCCCGAGGTCTACCCGATGCACGACGATGAGAAGTTCGCGCTCGAGCTGCTCAAGGCACAGAAGATCCTGATCACCCAGGGCACCGCGTTTAACTGGCCTAAACCCGATCACTTCCGTCTGGTCACCTTGCCCAACGTGCGCGATCTGACCGACGCGGTGGGACGCATCTCGATGTTCCTCGAAGAATGGCGTGCCCGCGCCTAAGCGAAATCGTTCAAAACCCGTGTGCCACAAGCAATTGGCACACGGGTTTTTTTTGCGTTAAAGGTCAAAGAAAACACCCCTTCGCCGAGCTGTTCTAACAACGGTAAAACCTCGAACTGCCTGAGCAAACACGGTAAAATTGAACCATGTTCGAAGGGGGCGCAGAGGTGTCTAAAATTCTTGATCTTGAGTCACGTTGGCCCGAGTTGTTTGCGGGTCTTGGCAGTCAAAGTCGCAACGCCATTGTCCAAGCTTTTGCAGCTTCCTGGCATGAAGGTTGGGAACCGAATCGCGAAGACGTCGAAAATCTCACGAATTTTGTCCGTGGCACCTATGACCGCGCAGAGTACCTGCGGCGTGCGGTGCGCTAGAAACTCAGATGCTTCTCAAATAGCGCAGCCGACCAGTAGGCTAACAAACAACGTCCGTGCCATGAGTTGGGAACCAAATGAGCGATTACCCGCAGAACCTCGTCCAAGCCCTGCGCGTGGTAGGTGAGGTGGATTTATCCACTCGCGCCACCAAGAACCCCAATTGGTGGCCGAAAGATGCCCCCAAAAATAAAAAGGCTGCCGAGCAACGGATGGAAGCGATCGCCGAGGAGCTCGCCGATCTGCAGGAACGATTGTTCGCCGCCGCACTCCACGAAGAACTATCCGATTCACTACTGCTGGTGCTCCAGGGTATGGACACCTCCGGCAAGGGCGGGATCGTACGCCACGTGATGGGAATGTTTGATCCACAAGGCGTGGAACATCATGCGTTTAAGGCACCGACCAAGGAAGAACTGGCTCACGACTTCCTTTGGCGGGTAGAAAAGCAGCTACCGAATCCTGGGATCATCGGCGTTTTTGACCGCTCGCACTATGAAGACGTGCTGATCCACAAGGTGCAAAAGCTCAGCAGCGAGCAGGAAATTGAGCAGCGTTACCCGCAGATTCTCGAATTTGAACGCCGGCTGCAGGCGCGCTCAATTCACCTGCACAAGGTGATGCTACATATCAGCAGCGAGGAACAGTATGAGCGGCTCAGCGAGCGCTTGGACCGGGCGGACAAGCATTGGAAGTACGCTCCGGGGGATGTGGATGACCGACTGTTATTCGACGAGTATCAGCGTGCCTATGAAGTCGCGATCGGACGCTCCGCAACCGAGAGCGCCCCGTGGTACGTGATTCCGGCGGATCAAAAATGGCGCGCCCGTTTGTGCGTGGCCGAACTACTGCTCCAGACGCTGCGCGGTATCGACCCCCAATGGCCGAAGGCAGACTTTGATCTGGAGGCCGAACGCAAACGTTTGGACGCTACCAAATAGGACGGTTAAGCGACGGTGTGCACGGCGAAGGCGGTGAGGAATCCGGCGGTCGCGATGAGCCCGGTGTAGTCGTGCTCCACCTTCCAGGCCTCGGGAATCATCGTGTCCGAGACCATGGTGAGGATGCCGCCGGCGGCCAGCGCAATCGCGAACGCGGTAATTGCCGGATCGGTGAGCGAGAGTAACGCGTACCCGGCCCAGGCGGAAATTCCGGCGGCCAGGGTGACCGCACCCCAGAGCGCAAAGATGCCACCAGCTTTTTTACCAGCCTCTTTTTGCGCTGCGGTGCTGGCCAGTGCCTCGGGAATGTTGGAGATGAAAATCGCCACGAGCATTGCCGGGTTGACCGCGCCGCCGGCGACCAGTCCCACGCCGAGTGCCACGGATTCGGGGATTCCATCGATCAGCGCGCCAATGGCCAGCGCATTACCCGAATTTGCCTCGCTGCCAGCACCGCGCCGCCGCGAACGCTTGGCAACGATCCGGTTGGCGAAAAAGTAGATTAGCGCGCCGCTGACCAATCCCAACGCGGTGACTAGCAGCCCGCCGCCCTGGTAGGCTTCGGCGACAAGCTCGAAGGCCAACGCGCTGATCAGTACACCGGCGCCGAAGGCTAACACGCCGTTGACCAGAACCTTGGGCAGTTTCAGCCACCACCCGGCGGCTGCGCCAAGCAACAGCGAAGCCCCGGAGACCAAACCCCATATGAACGCCCACCAAGCCATATCCATAGGGCTCAGCGTAGCCACAAATCTGCCCGGTGGGCAGGGGTGTTACTGCTCCGTCGCGTTTTCTACGCGGGCGCGGGCCTGATCGAGGCGTTCGGAGACGCCGTTGAGCCAATTTTCGCAGTGCGCCGCCAGTGCTTCGCCACGCTCCCACAAAGCCAGTGAGGCTTCCAAGGGGACGCCGCCGGTTTCTAACTGATTAACTACGTTCATCAGTTCTTCGCGGGCCTGCTCATAGGAGAGGTTTTTGATGTCTGCCGGGATTTGCTCGCTCATGTTCTGTCCTTAAACGTTTTCGTTGGCCTGCTCGGTCGGGAAAATTTGATCAACGGTGGCGGTCAGTTTGCCCGAGGCCACTCGAATGCGTAGTTGTTCGCCACCGGTCAGTGCCTCGGCAGCACGAACCACCGAACCGTCGGCCAGCTGGGTGACCGAATACCCACGGTCCAGGGTCTGTTGCGGAGATAAAGCGCGCACCTGGGCGCTGAGATGTGCGATCTCATCGCCGGCCCGTTGCACCCGGTGGCGGATCAGAGCGGTGGCTCGTTCTCGCCAACGCTGCAGATCTTCGGCCCGCGAAGCGATCATGGTGTGCGGGTTAGCCAGTACCGGACGTTGCCGCAGCGCGGAGATCACCTGTGCCTCGCGGGTCAGCAGGTTGCTAATCGCCCGGTCCAGACGTTGACGCGACATTTGCAGCCCGGCAAATTCTTCGGTCAGATCCGGCACGATGCGCTTGGCCGCATCGGTCGGGGTGGAAGCACGTAAATCTGCCACGTCGTCCAGAATCGGGCGGTCCGCCTCGTGTCCGATGGCGGAGACCACCGGGGTGGATGCCGCGAACACCGCACGCACTAGGTCCTCGTTGGAAAAGGGCAGCAGGTCCTCGAGCGCTCCACCACCGCGGGCGATGACGATGACCTCAACAGCTGGGTCTTGATCCAGTTCACGCAGCGCGGCGGTGACCTGAGCGACCGCATCTACCCCCTGCACGGCGGTATTGATGATGCGGAATTTGACCGCTGGCCAGCGCAGCGTGGCATTGCGAACGACGTCTTTTTCGGCATCCGAGTTTCGACCGGTAATTAGTCCGATGGTGCCCGGCAGTACCGGGAGCCGGCGCTTGTGCTCAACATTAAACAGGCCCTCGGCGCCAAGTGCCTGGCGTAGCCGTTCCAGGCGCAGCAGCAATTCGCCCAAGCCCACCGGGCGCAGGTCCGTAGCGTTCAGCGAAAGCCTGCCGGTCTTAGCGTAAAAACTTGGTTTCACCCGGGCGACCACGCGCGAGCCGACCTCGGGGGTGGCATCGAGCTTACGCATCACCGAGGACCACACGGTGACCGAGAAGGAGTTATCCACGTCTACATCGCGCAGGGTCAGGTAGGCGTGCCCGTTGCGCACATTCGCCTCCAACAGCTGACCTTCCACCCAGGTCATGGGGGAGTTCTCGATGTGGATTTTCAGCTTTTCGGTGAGCACACGTAGCGGCCACGGATTATCTGCCGTGGTTAACGCCGCGGTGGCCGGTAAGCCGGCGGGGGACTCGGACTCCATGCGGGCCGCTCCTTGGAAGTTTTGAAACGATGTGTGGTTCCGCGCGCTTGACCTGCCGCCAGTTGAGGCTGGCCGGAGAAGGACGCGCAGTAGTGACGCTACACCACGGCTGAGACAAAATAAGGGGTTTTCATGCCCGGCGCCGGTCCCGGATTCTGCGGTGGAGGCTAAACTCACAGCCCTTTGCAGGTGGCACGCATCATATGAGCATGCGCTAACTTGCATGGGGTTCGTAGACTAGGGGTATGGCTACTTCCACTTCTGTCCCGGTCTCGTTGCCGATCCCTCGGGTTCCGCGTATTCGTCGCACCCCCGAGCAGATCGCCGCAGCTTCCCCGCAGGTCACCGAGCGCAAGGTTCTGCTGGCCGCCCCGCGCGGCTACTGCGCCGGCGTGGACCGTGCGGTCATCGCCGTTGAGAAGGCGTTGGAGCACTACGGCGCCCCGGTGTACGTGCGCAAGCAGATCGTGCACAACGTGCATGTGGTCTCCGAACTTGAATCACGCGGCGCGATCTTCGTGGAGGAAAACGAGGAAGTGCCCACCGGCGCACTGGTCGTCTTCTCCGCCCACGGTGTCTCCCCAGCCGTGGTGCAGTCCGCCGAGGACCGCGGATTGCGCACCATCGATGCGACCTGCCCGCTGGTGACCAAGGTGCACCGCGAAGCCGTGCGCTTCGCCAAGGCCGATTATGAGATCTTGCTGATCGGTCACGAAGGACACGAAGAGGTTGAGGGTACCTACGGTGAAGCACCGGAGGTCACCACCATCGTGAACAACCCCGAAGAGGCCGACACCGTGGTGGTGAAGGACCCGGACAAGCTGATCTGGCTCTCGCAGACCACGCTCAGCGTGGATGAGACCATGGAAACCGTTCGCCGGCTACGCGAGCGTTTCCCGAATCTGCAGGATCCACCGAGCGATGACATCTGCTACGCGACCACCAACCGGCAGGCGGGGATCAAGGAGATCGCTCCGGACTCGGAACTGGTGATCGTGGTGGGTTCGGCGAACTCGTCGAACTCGGTACGCCTGGTGGAGGTGGCACTGGATCACGGTGCCAAGGCAGCCTACCGCGTGGACTTCGCCAACGAGGTTGATGAGACCTGGTTTGAGAACGTCTCCAGCGTGGGCGTGACCTCCGGTGCTTCGGTGCCAGATGTCCTGGTTCAAGAGGTGCTGGCGCTGCTCGCTGATTACGGTTTCACCGACGTTTCCGAAGTCACCACCGCGCAGGAAGACATCATCTTCTCGCTGCCTAAGGAGATCCGCGGCAAGCTCAAGGAGTCCGGCGATGACGCCCGGGCCCTAGGTGGCCGACGCTCCGCCAACGAAACGAACTAAGCACTTCATTTTTCGCATCTCCTAAGCAAAGGTAGAATCTTCTCCCGTGGCTCTTACTATCGGAATCGTCGGACTGCCCAATGTCGGCAAGTCCACCATGTTCAACGCGCTGACCAACGCCCAGGTGCTGGCAGCCAACTACCCGTTCGCGACTATCGAACCTAACGTGGGCGTCGTCCCACTGCCTGACGCGCGTCTGAAGGTGCTCGCCGGAATCTTCGGTTCCGAGCGCATCCTTCCAGCGACCGTGTCCTTCGTGGACATCGCCGGCATCGTTAAGGGTGCTTCGGAGGGTGAAGGGCTGGGCAATAAGTTCCTGGCTACCATCCGTGAAGCCGACGCGATCTGCCAGGTGACTCGCGCGTTCGTCAACGACGACGTCATTCACGTCAACGGCAAGGTGGACCCTGCCTCGGATATCGAGACGATCGCCACCGAGCTGATCCTCGCCGACATGCAGACCATTGAAAATCAGCTTCCGCGTCTGGAAAAGGAGCTGCGCACCAAGAAGATCGAGAAGTCCTTCCTGGACGCGGTGCTCAATGCGCAGAAGATCCTCGAAGAGGGCATCACGCTCTTCGCCGCCGCGAAGACCAAGGGTGTTGACTTAGAAGAGCTCGCGCCAATGCAGCTGATGACCACCAAGCCATTCATCTACGTGTTCAACACCGATGAGGCTGGTCTGGCCGACACCGAGATGCAGGCGAAGCTCTCCGAGCTCGTTGCACCGGCCGAAGCAATCTTCCTTGACGCACAGTTCGAATCCGAGCTCGCCGAGCTGGAAGAAGACGAAGCGGCAGAGATGATGGAAGATGCAGGCATCGTCGAGTCCGGACTGGGCAAGCTGGCCCGCGTCGGTTTTGACACCTTGGGTCTGCAGACCTACCTGACCGCTGGCCCGAAGGAAACCCGTGCTTGGACCATCTCCAAGGGTGCCACCGCACCGGAAGCAGCCGGTGTGATCCACACCGACTTCCAGCGCGGCTTCATCAAGGCCGAGGTTGTCGGCTTTGAAGACCTTGTTGAGGTTGGTTCCATTGCTAATGCGAAGGCTGCCGGTAAGGCGCGCATCGAAGGCAAGGAATACATCATGAAGGACGGCGACGTGGTTGAGTTCCGCTTCAACGTGTAGTTGCGTTCCGCTTCAATGTCCCGCTCGAGTGCCCGGATCTCCCTGTGGAGATCCGGGCACTTGATCTATGTGCGACCAGCAGGCGAGTCGCCGTGCCTGGGACTAGCGAAATGTTCGGCTGATCGCGCTGCCGGTCTGGAACAGGGTGATCCACACCAGGAACTTCTGGACTGGACGCAGCGGCCATGCGACAAGTCCTCGCCACCCTTGGCGTCGCGACCAGGACCTGCTGATCCGCAGCTGTGTGCCACCGGTCGCGTTCGCCAAGGTGAATTCAGTCAGAATCGAATTACCCTGCGCGACGTCGGGATAGCCAAAGCTCCATGCGATCCTGTCCGGTTGGTGAATTGCGATGAGCTCAACACTGCGTCGACGAAACTGAGGCTTGATCTTCACAGGTTTGCCGTCTGGATAGATTGCGGGTGCCGTGCCCTCCCAGACCGTACCCGGCATCGCTTCTTGACCGGTCTGGTCGAGGGTGCCGATGCTCGGTTCCCACTCGGGGATACGTGCGGGATCTGTGAGGTACGCCCACACTTCGTCCAGTGGTGCGGATACGAAAGTCTCAATCGTTCCCGTGGTCCGTCCCTTCACTTTCGCTGCGAGGGGCATGGACTTCATAGAGGGCGAGACGGCCCGATCGAGGCGTTCGATGAGCGCATCGGATGTCGTGCCAAGGCGGCCGAGGATATCCGTGATCAGGCCGCTGGGCTCTGCGACGAGTTCCCGGAGAACGGCGGCAGCGTCGCCCGACTTGCCTTTGCTGCTGGATTTCGCGATGAGGTCCCGAGCGCGACGAGTCCACTCGTACCCATCCGTCTCATGGAACACGATGCGCCCGGCCTCGGGGAACGACGCCTCGATGCCGAGTGAAGTCAGCTGTGCATCACGTTGGTCCTCGACGGCGAGACGGGCGCTGTCAATGTCGATACCCAGCTCGCGCAGTGCGCAGCCGGCAGACTGGTCGTTGATGACCAATGCGAGGAACAGGTGGTCGATGTCGGCTTCGCGGAGCCCGAGCCGGGATGCTTCCTCCATGGCGGCCAGGGAAAGCGATTGGCTGGTCTGAGCGGCGCGGACGAGTTTGTTCATCTGTTCCTCCTGGGTGTCGAGATCGCGGGGTCAATTCTTTTGGAGTGCTTCTTGTGGGCAGCTTGTCGCGTCACTCCGAGCGCGTCGGCGATCTCCTGCCAACTCATGCCCGAACGCAACGCGGCCTCGACCTGCCGGAGTTCCAAGGTGTCAGCGAGCACGCGCAAGGACGCTACGGCCCGCAATCCTGCTTTCGGGTCGCTGGTATCGGCTGCTACTGCTGCGATCCGCGGAGACTCCATGTCGTCAACCTATGTTGCTAAGTGGCCGGATGTCAACCTGGGTTGCCTAATTGCTCGGCGAGTTTGGTGTTCGCTGGGCCAGGAGAGGGTCGACGCTTCGGGGATTCGCCGGGTTCTGAGAGGTTGTTATCTGCGGCGACGCGGTGGAGTTTAGATTTTCGAACTAGAGTCCGAACTTGCGGACAGCCCAGAAGCGCGCTTCCGGGCCTGTCGAGCCCGGACGCTCTTCAAGCATCAGCCTGAGCGCGATTGAGCCCCATGGAGACATACGCGGAGAACCCCGCTCGCTTCGCGAACTTGATGCGTCGCCGCTGTGTTTCGGTGAATCCGAGCTTGGCGTACAGCCTGAGGGCGGGGGTGTTGGTGTCCTTGATGTCGCGCAGCACGAAATCGTCGGAGGGCAGTTCCAGGAGCCGGCGCATCAGCGCAGTGGCTACGCCTTTGCCCTGATGCTGCGGCGCTGTCGTGACGAACGCAATCTCCGTCAGACCGGTGCGGGCACCGTCATAGGCCCCCATGAATTGACTTCGGATGATCCGATAGCTGATCATGCCGTGTATTGGACCGAGCACGCGCTGGAGCTCGCGCCGATCCGGCTCGAAGCACTCCTGCTTGCCTACGGTGACGACCGCGACCGCGGCGGGCTCGCCGTCGACGAGCGCGACGTGGAAGCGCTCCAGCATGAGCATCGGGGCGAACGCGTCGGCAAGCACACCGGGGTCATTGGAGAAGAACGCGAAATCCTCGGCGAACCCTTGCGTGAGAACTTCAGCGATCCTGTGCCGGTACCCCTCATCCAGTTCGTCTGCGCGCGCGACTTCGATCTTCATCGGGGTCCTCCTGTGAACATTCGTAGGATCAGCTCGACATCGGGCTCCGCAAATCCCTCCCGAAGAGCAACGTGCATCGTCGTTATACCGGCAAGCATGGCGAAGTAGTGAGAGGTCATTCGGGTTGGGTCTCCCGCGATGATTTGGCCTGCGGCCTGGCCTCGACCGATGAGCAAGGCGAAGGCCCGCCAGAGCGTCCCCTGCGTTGCGGCCAGCCGCGCCGCAGTCCCCTCAGGAGTGTCCGTCGAGAAGCCCTGGTTGATCACCATGTAGAACTCGGCCGCGCCGTTGTTCGCTGCGAGGTCTGCCACGTATACCTCGGTGAAGGATCGGATCATGGAGAGCGGATCCCCTTCGGTCGAGAGCTGAACGGCGACAGCCTCGAGCCCGCGTGAGGCCTGATCGATTAGTTCATCGAACAGTTCTTCCTTGCTCGCATAGTGCCGGTAGATCGACCCAGTGCTGATCCCCGCCTCGACGGCGATCTGACGCATGTTCGTGGCCGCGAAACCACGGTGCGCGAAGACCCGGACGGCGGCCGTCTCCACAGCAGAGCGCGTGGCTGAGCGCAACGCTTCATTCTGTTCCGTCGTCCGCGGCACGAAGATCCTTTCAATGAACTTTTGTTCATTTTATGCTTCGATCGCAGACGGCACAACTCTGTGCTCTTCCTGGGCTGCTGCCCGCGAGGTGCCAGGTGGTCGGTGGATTGATTCGTGGCACCGGTTCGGCACCCAGGGGTTGGTGCGTGCCGGAACTCGGTTGAGTTCCGCTTCAACGTGTAGTTGCGCGCAATCCCGCGCTTTTTGAGGGCAGTTTGACACAAAATAAATGTGTCAAACTGCCCTTTGCGCCATGTCTGTGCCAAAGATCGGCGTTGATCGCTGGCTGAAGGCGTCAGAGGAAGTAGTCGTTAGCGTCCGGCCAGTTTTCTTCTCAGTCCTTATTCTTGGGATGACTCGATAGCTACTGTCGTATGTTGACCAGAACTTCATTTACGAATCGGAGCAGATCCGCCTACTTCCGAACTAGAGTGCGGTCAGTGACGTTCTTGCGTAGCGCGTGCGCCGGTTTCTGGCGAGCCGACCTCACCAACTTGCGAGGCGTGACAGCCCGCTCTGTTTGTTCCGGAGTCACATGATTCATGGTCATGAGTTCTTGAAGACGTCCAATAGTCCCGAATGGATGCTGGCTCGTGTCGTTTTTCCCTGGAACGCCCGCTGCATCGAAAGCCGAATGTCTGAGATTCTCCGACAGTGCTTTGCCTAGCAGGCGAATGAAGTGATCCCACTCTCGCTGGTCTGATCTCAGAGTCCAACGCGTATCGTCGGGTAAATCGGAAGTCGAGAACAAAGGCTGCCCCCAAATCTAGGGGATTCAAACGCACGGTGTGGTCTGCCGTACAACAAGCTGTACCATCGTGAGCATGAGTAGACGTTCGGTCAAAAAGGCAGTCGGGTACGTCGTCCACGACGGAAACCTGCTCGTGTTCACACACGACGATTACCCGATGGAAGTCACTGGTGTGCAGGTGCCCGCTGGGTCAATCGCCGAGGGCGAGTCGCCTGCGCATGCCGTCGTGCGCGAGGTGGGGGAAGAGACCGGCCTCGCAGCCAGGATCGTTCGCTCGTTGGGCGTCGAGTCGTACGACATGTGGCCTGCGAAGCCTGAGGTGCACGAACGGCACTTCTTTCAACTTGAGCTGGTGGACTCGGACGTTCAAGTTAGGTGGAAGTGCGGTGAGAACGATGCATCTGACGGCGGGCAACCGGTCAGCTGGACGTGCTGGTGGATGAAGCTGAGCGATGCCCACGTTCTCTGTGCTGGCTTTGGCGCGCGACTTGGCAGCATCGGTATCGATGGCGATCTCTAAGGTTACTTCGTGCCAGAACTCGGTTGAGTTCAGGTTCAATGTCTAATGCAGGCTTCTGACCCACCTACCTGCGCATCAGTCCCTGACACCGGGCACTCCCGTAACATTGCGGGTATGAATGCGTCGCTTTCGAAGGGTCGAGCGAAGGTGCCACCGGCACGGACTGGCCGACTTGACTCCACGGACCGCCGGTACGAGCCTTTCGTGCGCCTCGTCCCTGCACCAGTGCGGCGGGTGGCCTCGTCGTGGAGGTGGGATGCGCCGGACGGGGGTGGTTCGTGGGACCTGCACATCGAGCACGTGGGTGCCCCGACGGCTTCGGTCCGAATGCTGCTGGTCCATGGAGCGGGAGGGAACGCGGCGGCGATGTGGCCCTACGCTGCACACCTGAGTCGCCTGGGCGCTCGGGTTACGGTGGTCGATCTGCCCGGTTACGGGCGAACGATCCGGGTGCGGCGTGGACGCCGCAGCGTCAGTTATGGCGACTGGCAGCAGCTGCTCGTCGATCTCGTGGGTCGTGAGCATGACGAGCGGCCACTTGTCCTCGTCGGGGCGAGCATGGGTGGTGCCCTCGCGGTCGACACCGCTGCAGTGACCGGACTGGCCAAGCGGGTCATCGCGACCTGCCTGCTCGACCCGACTCGGCCGGGCATCGCTGCCGCCATCGTGCGAGCCCCGTGGATAGCGCGGCTGGGATTGCCACTGCTGCAGTTCGCCCGGGGGCCAGCGGCGAATCCACGGATCCCGGTCCGCGTGCTGACCCCTATGTCTGCGATTTCGAACGACCCTGGCCTCAGTCATGCAGTGCTCACCGACCCGTGCGGCGGTGGTGGCGCGATGCCGGTGGGCTGGTACCGCTCGTTCCTCGAGGCAGGTCCGGCTATTCCACCCGAGCAATACCAAGGACCACCGGTCGTGCTGTTGCATCCGGCCGAGGATCGTTGGACTATGCCGGAGCTCAGCCTCGACTACCTTGGTCGGCTTCACGGCAAGACCCGGGTCGTGATGCTTCCTGGCTGCGGCCACTTCCCCCTCGAGGAGCCCGGCTTCCAGGTCCTCCTGGACGAGGTTTCGGATGAGATGGAACAGGTGCTGGATGACCAGCGGAGAGGCAGCTGAGTCGGCCATGCGCGGTGAGGGACCGTAGCCCTGAGACCGGTCTGGCCCGGTGAGGCGTGCATGCGTTCCCAGCCGTGGCGACGCCGTGGAATTTCGTTTTGCCGTATAACCTCTGGTTGCGCGTGGTGTCATGCGCTTCCTCTGCGTTTGGTCACCGCGTTGCTGCCCTTGTCCATGACCTCCCGAGTCCGCTCGTGTCGGTGGACAGCTGGATGACGACCCTGCGAGTCGATCCGCGAGACGCGTTGTCGTACGATTGAGCGGTGACGACTCCTATACGCCGCGAGATCGGCCAAGTCTTCATCCCGGTGCGGGACATCCACCGCTCTGCCGACTGGTACGGCAGGCTGCTCGGTGCGGAGGTGTCCCTGCCTTCGCATGACGACACGATCGTCGACGTCCCGATGGAACCGGGCCCCGGCCTTGCTCTGGACGCGAACGCGCCGTTCACGCCGGACGGTCCGCCACGCTTCTTCTGGTGGGCCGATGACCTCGGCGCAGTCGTGGCGCATTTGCGCGATCTCGGGGCCGAACTCGCCTCGGACGTCGTCGACATCGGGAGCGTGGCCTTCGTCCAGTTCCGGGATCCTGACGGGAACCTGCTCATGGTGTGCGCTCGAACGGAGGGCGACGAGTCCGCTCACACCGTTGTCTGACCGCCGGTGCGCGAAGGCGCGGCTCATCAGTGCTGGCTCGCACAACGACAGTGGCGGAAGAGATTGCTCGGTGTCGGAATGGGGTGGAGTTCCGTTTCTCGAACTAAACCTTTGGTGCGCTCGCATTCACGGATCGAAGCCGACGCGCACAGCTCCGCTCGCTGTCAATAATCAGTACCGTGTCTAAGTCGGCGTAAGCCCTCTGTGTCAGCCTTGAGTGAGATCCCCGGTGACCCTCTGTGGATCTGTACCCCGGAGTTGCACCCTTACTGCACAGTGACAGGTTGGTATGTACCGGAACTCGGTGGAGTTCCGCTTCAACGTCTAGATCCTGTCATCACGAACGAAGCGCTCCCTGGATTCGGAATCCGGGGAGCGCTTCGTTGTAACAGCATATGCACTCGGGCTGTGCGTACTGTCTTGACACCTCCTTCGCCTTCGCTGTAGTTCGGCGAACCGATCTGCCTCGGACAAAGATTGATCAAGTGATCGTCATCTGGGCGCTACGGCTCATCGAGACGTTCCGGCACTGAGACCTGGAGAAACCGGACGTCCAGGTATCACCGATTCGGCGGTACCTTCTATGAGCCAACGCGTGAATATTGCAAGTAGATCCTGCAGGGTCTAAGCTAATGGCATGTGGAGCGTGGATATCGAGCTGATCGCCCAGTGGCTCGTTTCGCTTGACGACGACTCGCGCGCGCAGGTGGTCGCCGCGATCGAGTTGCTTCAGGACCAGGGCCCTCAGCTCGGTCGCCCCATCGTCGACACTGTGTCGTCGTCTAGGCACCGCAACATGAAAGAGCTCAGGCCGGGCTCATCCGGCCGGTCCAAGTTGCGGGTCCTGTTCGTATTCGATCCCGAACGCTCGGCGATCATGCTGATCGCAGGCGACAAGGCCGACGATTGGACACGCTGGTACAAGACGAACATTCCACTGGCCGATGACCTGTTCGATGAGCACCTGCGCAGACTGTAAGGAGAAAGATCGAGATGGCTAAGACCCTGAAAGATTTTGTCGCTAAGCACCCCGTGGACCGGGAGCTCGTTGAGGCGCACAAGGAACGGATGCTCGCCGAGGTGCGTGCATACCGCCTCCGCGAGTTGCGCGAGGAGGCGGGCCTGACTCAGGCTCAGCTCGCCGAGCGCATCGGCGTGGGTCAGCGTCAGGTCTCCAAGATCGAGCACGGCGACCTCGATAGCTCGAAAGTCAGCACGATCCGCAGCTACCTCGAGGCAGTCGGTGGCGGGCTGGCAATCGAGTACGTGGTCGGCGACCAGCGCGTCCGGGTGGTCTGAGCCCAAAGGTTTGCCAACCGTGGCGACGTGGTGGAGTTCCGCTTCAACGTGTAATCTTCATTTCCCAAACGCCCTCGGTTTCTTGAAGCCGGGTGCGTTTTTGCGCTCAGCGTCAACGGCTGCGAGGAATGTAGCGTGGCGGTAAGGCGAGCATCGTAAAGAAGAGTGTCACCGTTGAACTTAGATTTTCAATCTAACCTCAGGGGAGCAAGTTCACTCCCTAGGGAGGGACTCTAATGTTCGCACGTGAAGCCGCAACGCGTTTGCGGCGAACGCCGCGGCTTCCTTTGTGCCAAAGGCGATATGGAAGTCGGGGTTCGATTCATACTGAGCCGCTAGACCTCGGATCATGTCGACGGACTTCGCCGTATCGCCTGTGTGGGTAGGAGTACCAGGAATCTCCTTGAACCACTCCAGATGAACGGCCGCGTGTTCTTGCGCGACGGGGGAGTCGATGTCATGTCCTTCTTCATGGATCTCACGCCAACGAGCGAGAAGGGCGTCGGCTCTGGCCTTCCAATCCTTCTGTTGCCGGAATGATTTCTCGTGCCACCACTGATTCGACGCGTCGAATGCTTCGCGCCCCCAACGTTCGACAACCTCAGTCTCGTATCGGTCGTTGAATCCTTCGAGCATGACATCCATGCGAGGTTCGCGTCCCTGTCGACGCATTGACAAGGTGTGCTCCACCGCGTTAATGCGTCGATCCAGAGCGAAGCGTTCCCGAGCCAAGAACTCCAAATGTCCAGCGAGTGCTTCGATTTCCAGCTCAGGCGTCACAGGCGTATCGAGCACGGTCGCGATGTCTTGCAGTGGCATGCCTGTTTCCCGCAACAGCAGGATTCGCTGCAGCCGGGCGACCGCGTCGCGCCCGTAGTAGCGATACCCGTTGGACCCAATGCGGTCCGGTTCGAGCAGCCCAATCTGGTGGTAGTGGCGCAGCGTGCGTCCGCTAATGCCCGCACGCTGCGCGAGTTGGTGCACGGTCCATTCCAAGGACTTCCTCCTGTTGCTTGACTTCGTTCTCAGTATTCCCGATTGAGACGCAAGCCCAGTTGAGGCGCGGCCACACGTAGAACCTCGTCCACTGACGTGCCGATGCTCTGAGCCGCGGTGGAACCAGTGGCATCGAGATACGCCTGAACAAGTCGTGCACCGGCGGCATAGCCCGCACCGGTGGGCAGCCCCACTGGGTTTGCGCCCATAAGACGAGCACTCGCGTCACCATGCACCCAAGCAGTGAAGTTTTGCATTCCGGTGATGTGCAGCCCGGCCGCGACTTTCGCGAGGACTTCGTCATCATGATGGGTGCTCTCGCTGACGAAGTGCGTATATCCAGTGTCACCGTACAGCTCCGCAGCGAACACGTCTGCAAGCCCTTCCGAGATCACCTGTTCGCCTACGGTGACCGTCATCGGATCCCATACGACTCCGCCGGGCGAATACCGCACATTGTGGTGTAGTTCATGAACGGCAATCGCTTCGAGCCGTTCGAGAACCTGGGGCGTGGGCCAGATAGTGATGGTGATGTAGCCGCTGATTCCGCCGAATGCGGACAGTCCCTGGACTTCGTTAACGAAGTGTTTGTTAGCGGGATCGCCTAATACGAGAAGAACCTGCAGAGCGGGAATCTCGATGTTCGGCTTGGCTAACTGCAGGGCTTCGGTTCCGGACTTGAGCGCCTCGGTGATGCGGTTCCAGGCGTCTGCCTCGACGAGACGTTCGAGGCCCTCCTGAATTGGTTCGGTTGTGCTCTCCCAATCGAAGCCGAAGTTCTGGCGGTGTACGGTGGCCATGTCCACCCCTCCGGGAACGAAGTGGTACATCCCTGCCAGCGGAGACCACATCTCACGGACCAGATCGGCGCGCTCATCGGGTGTCGCTGTTATGATTCGGCGCATGCTCGAACCGCTGTCAATCACTGAAATAGTCATAGTTAGAAACCGTAAACGTTGCCGTAACGGCAAGGTCAAGTCTGGAAAGTAGCGAACTGCGTATAGAGATTGGTATATGCGGCGACGCGGTTGAATATAGATTTCACGTTTAGTCGAGTTCCGGTTCAATCTCTCGATCGCATAGTTTCAAGCACTCAGTCGGCCGTGAAATAATGCTGGTGGGCGCGTAGGTCCGCGAGCAGATTCATCCGGGTTGGATGCGCGAGGGAAGGCTGAATTGTGAGTTGGAAGGGGCCGGCTGCACTTTTTGCGGCGTGGATAGTCCACGACATCGAGGAAGCGTTTGCGTTTCCTACTTCCTGCGATCGTCTCGTGGATCGCACTGGTATAGAACAGCTCAGGATCACGCCGCAGCAATCGTGGATCGCTGTGGGTCTGATGGGAATTCTGGTGGCGGTGGCGTGTGGCCGCGGCGTACGTTCTACCGGGAAGTCGGCGATCTATCGGGCAGTCGTTGCCGGGCTGGAAGCCCACGTCGTGACTCACCTCGGCGCTTCAGTCGCGCAGCGTGGTTACACCGCCGGTGTTGCGACGGCTTTGCCAATCATGCTTCCCGGGGCGCTCATAGCGCGTCGAGAGCTCCAGCGGGACGGGTGCGAGCTGCGGTTTCGTGACACGGTCAACGGCGTCGCATTGCTCCTGCCCGCCGCATTGGTATGCCAGGTGGGCGCACGACTGATCCGTCGGGTGTCCGCGGCCAAGAACTGACCGGAAAAGCAAGAAACGGCATGTCGTGTGAGGTTCGTATGTGCGGCGACCTGGTCGAGTTCCGCTTCAACGTCTAACTCATCACGCGGTATTGTGTTTCACCACGACCATCACTGATGGTCAGGGTGAAACGCATTTAAAAGGCGTACTTTTCTATTGTTAGGGTCATATCACGCGATATAATCAGGCTATGGTGAATTCGGTTCGAGCCCTTCGGGAGGCCGCAGGCCTGAGCCAGACAGAGCTTGCTCGTCGGTCGGGTGTTGCTCAGCCCAATATTGCTGCCTACGAAGGTGGGCGTCGCAACGTCTCGGTTCAGATGCTCGAACGTCTGCGAACAGCTACGCGACCGCTGCCACATGAAGCGCTCGTTGCCTTTCGTGCCGACCTGGTCAGGCTTGCAGCCCGGTATGGCTTTGATAACGTTCGAGTTTTTGGCTCTGTGGCTCGCGGCACAGATGCTCCCGGCAGTGATCTTGACCTTCTTGTCACCCGGTCACCGGGTACAGGTCTACTTACGATCGCAGCGTTCGCTGCGGAAGCGAGCAACTTGCTCGGCGTCGAGGTCGATGTGGTGACCGACGGCGGCCTGCCTGCTGGCCATGAGATTTTGGCGACGGCGGTCGCGATATGAATGACCGGGATGCTGCGTCGTTGAATGAGATTGTCCGTCTGTGCGGCGTCGGGGCGAATCTCGTGGCACGTGGTGACCAATGGTATCTTGCGGATCCTGATAACGTGCCCGGTCTTGCGGCAGAATCGCTGATCATCAAGCTCGGAGAGAATGTTGCTCGACTAAGTAGAGCCACGACCGACCGGTACGCGGAAGTACCTTGGTCATTGATCAAGCAGATGCGTGACCGGTTGGCACACCACTACGAGAGCACCGATTACGGGGCAGTCTGGGACACACTGGTCGTCGACTTCCCGGAGATTAGCAGATATATACAGTCTCTTCCAGATAAATGATGCAACGCTTGGGGGAGCCCTGCTGGAGATTCTGATGGAAGGTTTCATCGAGGGCTTAGGGGATCACCCAGAACAGGCTCGCCGCGTGCACGTGGCTTCCCGATGATGTCTCACGAGGTGCCTTCGTCGGTGACGCGATCGTTGTTGCCTGGGTGGCTGGCCTCCAGCCGACGGAAGATGAGACTCGTTCCGTACTTCGACGCCGCGGTGATGCAAGCGCATGATCAAGGCCGTACACGAGTTGCGCTGGGCCGGGTGGGAGGCTCTGCAGATTCCGACGCTCGCTTTTTTCGCGAAGCGCGGATGTGCAGCGATGTCGACAAGTATGAACTGCTATGCCGCTGGTTGTTCCGCAATCAGACCCGCGTGCCGCGCACCAATGTCCGCGGAGGTTGGTATGTACCGGAACTCCGTTGAGTTTAGGTTTAATGTATAGTCGCGTTCCGTTCTAACCACTAGTTGGTTTCACGGGCGAGAGGGCAGGATCCACATATTGGTGCGTGTCCGGCCCATTTTTCGTTATTCTGAAAGCTCATCGACTCACAAAACTTCCAAGGAGTGACCGTGTCTTCTGGGTATGGGAAGTTCGTATCACGCGCGGAGCAGTCCGCGTGGATGCACTCACTTCGGCCGAATACCGTTTACGTAGATTTTGTCTTTAATAATGGCGACGGCGACCACCCGCTGCTGGAGCAGTTGGCGCATCTGGAATCTACCAGAACAGTCGGCGTCGAGTCTGGGAACGGTTATTATTTTCGGCCACGTCCTACGGTGATTAAGCGGAGGTTTGCCTACGATCGCGACATTATCCGAGCCATTGACAGTCTTGGATGTTTCTTTCCTGAGTCCACGAGCTCGCAGCAGTGGACTGGGCTGGGTGATGTTGATGTGGTGTTTCTTGATAAAAGGGGCAAAATGATTGGCGCGACGGTAACTCATGAAGGCATGATCATCACGCCGGACGATGAAGATGCGGACGGGCTACCTCGCTGAAGGAGAAGCTCGCCTGTACCGGAACGTGATGGAGTTTCGTTTCAACAGATATCGCTGCTCTCACTCGACTCAACAAGTCATGCAACAGATCCCTGGCTGAGTACCGCTTCATCCACCGATGGATCCACACGTAGCTGGCAGTAAGATCGGCATTATGGATGTGGAGTGTGAGGTTGAGGAGCTTTATTTGGCCGGTGGCTGCCTCTGGGGTGTACAGGCTTTCATCGCGACGCTGAACGGCATGACATTCACGGAGGCTGGAAGAGCCAACGGCACCAGCGGGCACATCGATAGCGACTACGACGGTTATGCAGAATGTGTCCGAACCCGTTTTGATCCGACGGTTGTCAGTGTCGAGCAACTGATGGCGTACCTGTTTGAAATTATCGATCCTTACAGCGTGAACCAACAGGGACCGGATACCGGTCTGAAGTACCGCACTGGAGTGTATTCCACTACGCCGGCCCACCTCGAAGCGGCTCGGGCCTTCATCGCTGCAAGGGATGATGCGGACCGCATCGCGGTCGAGGTACTGCCACTTGCCACCTATGTGCGAAGCGCCGAAGAACATCAGGATCGGCTCGCGCGTTTCCCCGAGGATTCCTGCCACCTTCCCACAGCACTGTTGACTAAGTACCAAGGGTGAAGTCAATTTACGTGCAAGAGCGCTGCGATCATCACCTAGCTGGTCTGTGTCAGAACTCGGTGGGGATCCGCCTCGTGGTCTAGCCAGGGTGATGAATTCAAGGGCATTACCGGATCGTGAGTGAATTTTCGTAGTCGAGCAACCTGAGCACAGAGCGCGGACCAATGAAATCAAGCAGCGGGAATTAGTAGTTACTGCCTGCCGATGAAATCGAAGGTGTACTCAGTAGTCAACGGCATGTAGCCGGGGTCATCTTCGAATGGCATGTAGTCCAGGGAGTGAAGGTAACCGTCGATAACCCAAAGATCTAGGTGTCCCAAAGCTTTTTCATTTTGCAGCACGGTTGCAGAGGAAAACGGTCCGCCGCCATGTCTGATGCGCTTGCACTCGGGCCCCTTGGTGACTGCGATAAGGAAGCATTCGCACTCGTCGAATTGGAACCCGTCCCAGCGGGAGAACTGCAACTGCTGACGTGCCTTTGCTGATTCGGCATCGGTGGCACTGCATAGCAAGGCAAGGATGTCGCGTTCGGCTTGGCTGAGTTCTTCGCCTTTGCTGCGGCTAGTTTCGGGGCGCATACAAGCAGGCTATGGCGTGGTGCGACTACACGGCAAATCCACGGGCGCCTAGATGTGCCACATTGCCGCGACGGACTCGCCCGTCGGCAGTTCATCGGTCTTGGCGCAAAATCTCTAACACCCGGTGTTTGGATTCGAACGATACGAAGCGCGGACTTGCGAATCTGGTAACCCGTTGTTCGCCTAGCCCCGTTCGCTTAGAACAGCGGCCAGGGGACCGCTGGCATCTCCCCGCTCGGGCTGGGGAATTGACCTGCGGAAAGCAACCGCTCACAGCGCTGCGCGAGAGAAGCGAGTTCGTCGGCGGTCAGCAGCTCCGCCAGTTCTTGCCCCAGCTCAGCATGCAGTCCTTCGCTGATGCGCGCGACACCCGCATGCTCCTCAGCGGTGAGTGCTTCGCCGATCCAGCCCCACAACACCGTGCGCAGCTTGTGCTCGCGGTGAAAGGTAAGTCCGTGGTCCACGCCGTATCGGTGTCCACCGGTCATCGCCAGGATGTGGTTGCCTTTGCGGTCGGCGTTATTAACGATGACATCAAATACCGCCATACGCCGCAACGCGGGGGAGTCCTCGTGAACGAGGGCGAGCAATTCACCATTCTCGCCGCGTCCCTGAAAAACCTGTTTCCAACCGGTTTGTGGAACGCTCTCGGCAGGGACCAGATCGATGGCGTTTTCGTCGTGATCTTGCTCTTGCCACAGCTGCACCATGCCTTCACCGAACTGACCATCGCGCAGCCAGGTGCGTGGCACGATATTCCAGCCCAAGGCTTCCGAAACCAGATAGGCGGCGACCTCCCGATGAGCCAGCTGGCCCTCGGGAAAATCCCACAGCGGATTCTCTCCGGCGATCGGCTTGTAAACGACGACCTTCTCACCGATGTTGCCAAGGAAGGTTGCGTTTGACGCCGTGGTGAGTCTGCCGGTGAGCGTGAGCTCGGTGGTCATCAGATCGGCCATGTGTATCAGTTTTCGTGGATGGTGCAGGTGTGTCCGTCTGCGTCCATCGGGTAACCGCAGAGGGTGCACATCGGACGGCCGGCATCCACGATCTCGCGGGTGCGCTTAGCGAAGGCGCGGGCGGTGCCTACCGGCATCCGCACGCGAAGCATTTCAGTCTCTTGCGCGGGCGCCGCGTCGGGATCTTCATCCGGGATGGGGTGAGCCTCGATGACGATCTGCGAGGTGGATGGGTCCCAACCCAAGCTCATCGCGCCAGTACGAAACTGCTCCTGATCATCTTCGAGCGGGTCATTGTCCACTAGCTCGATGGGAGTTCCGGTGGGAATGCTGAAGGGGTTTCCATCCACGGTGAGCAGCTGATCAAGAATGTCATCGATATTTTCCGCGAGCTGCGCGGCCTGCTGTTTCTCAAGCACAACACTGACAATCTCTTTGCCCGTGCGGACCTGGAGGTAGAACGTGCGGTCACCGGGAAGGCCGATGACGCCAACGACGACCCTATCGGGCCAAGAAAATTCGTGAATACGTGTAGGCATATAAATATCTTATGCTCCGGTAGTGGGTGTAGTTTGTGTTCCGGCGCCGCCGCCGACGGGCGCATCGGCTGCGTGGCTAGCGTTTGATAGCCAGGATAGGTCTCCGGCATCGGTGTTGATCGCGTGGACGGTAGGGCGGTTGGCGCCATAGTGCACGATCGAAATTGATGCAGGGCCCACATTCAGACGCTGGAACATGTCCAGGTGCATGCCCAGTGCGTCGGCGAGGATCGACTTGATGATATCTCCATGAGCGACCGCCGCCCAGACTGCTCCTGGACCGTGCTCCGCCTCAAAGGCTGCATCGTGACTTCGAATGGCGGCCACCGAGCGGGACTGCATGGTGGCCATAGATTCACCACCGGGAAAGGTGACCGCCGATGGTTGGGACTGAACAACCGGCCACAATTTTTCGGTAGCCAGCTCGCTGAGCATGCGTCCTTGCCATTGGCCGTAGTCGCACTCGGTGAGGTCGTCCTCGGTGGGAGCATAAAGGGTGCCGGGTTGCCGATCGAGGATGTACTGCGCGGTTTGCTGACAGCGTTGAAGTGGGCTGGAAACCACCCCGACCAGTGGCACACGCGCGAGGCGCTCGCCGGCTGAAGTTGCCTGTTGCTGTCCCAGCTCATCGAGGCTCACGCCTGGAGTTCGTCCGGCTAAAAGCCCGGTTGCATTGGCTGTGGTGCGGCCGTGCCGCACGAGGATAACTGTCGCCATCTACTCAGCCTAGTCATCGGTCGTCGCTGAACCTAGTTCAGAAACTGATTGGCGCTAACAGGCTGCTCAAAAACAGCGAGCTGTTGCCGGATTATAGGCTTAGTTCGTCGTGCATTCGTGTGAATGATCGATGGCGTATTTGTTTCACCTGGAAAGTTGGAGGTGCACAAGATGTCGAACTCGTCGACTACCACTGAGAAGTCGACTACCACTGAGAAAAGGGCCCCGATTCACCCCGGCGAAGTGCTGATGTAGGACTTCATCAACGGCTTCGGGATCACCCAGAACAAGCTTGCGGTCTCGATTGGAGTTCCACCACGCCGTATTAACTAAATAGTGCACGGTAAGCGCGCGATTACCGCTGACACCGCACTTCGACTCGGGCGTTATTTCGGGATCGACCCACAATCTTGGCTGAATTTGCAGGCACACTATGAATTGGTACTTGCGGAGGATCGTATTGCTGAAAAACTCGCGGCGATTACTCCGTTGAAGGTCGACTGAGGGTTCAACGCTGTGGGCCGCACTGCTAATTCTTGAAAGATTTCCGCCAGCCTTGGACTGCGTAGCAGATCGTTCCGACGAGCAATGCCGCGAAGACCACGGACTGCCAGGAGTAGAGCGACTGCGCGTTGTCTATTGAGACCACAAGCAGCAACGCTACAAGTGCGCTACCGACAGTCCAGCCCAATGCTTCGCGGCGTGAGCGGAACGAGGTATTGGGCGCGAAGCTGGCTGCGTAGCTCTCCGGCGTGCCGAATTCCGTAGGTAGTGATGCGTCGGCTTCAACGGCGAATGCGCGGGTTTCGTCGACGATGACACGAATCCGTCGGTCGCTAAGGTCATCACGAAGTCGGAGGTTTTCCTGAAGTTGGCGGATCCATTCCTCGTGTGTTGCTACTCCAAGCTTCGGTGTGGTCGACCGAGAACCCGGAGAATTGCGCTTTGAAAACTTCTCGATGAGGTAGTAAAAGAGCGCATACATCGGTACCGGAGCCAGATACCAAAGAACGGATGCTGTGCCCGGGGACCCCTGAAGGGCAATGGCGAGCCCGCCGAGGGCAATCCCGGCGACGGCGAAGATCGTCGCAGTCCAGGCCATTGCCTTAAGGCGAGTAAATTTCCGCACTGCAAGATTCCAGAACTGCACTATGCCTACGGAAATAGTCGTGAAGAAGAACGGAAGTCCAAGCATTGCCCAGCTCAGTTTTGTTGTCCATCCATCATCGATAAGGACCACGATGGTCACGACCACGCTGAGCAGGGCTGCGCTAAAGCAGATTGTTTGGGTGAGCTGCTTGAAGGAATACAGCGGGTACCGGTCCTGAGTAGGAGTTCCGGATTGTTGCCAATGTTCCTGCTGTTCTTTGGCCCAAAGCTTTGGGTCCCCAAACAGATCTTCTGCCGGTTCCTGCGCTTCGTTGAGTACTGGAAGCAGGTCGACGAAGGCTTGTTTCGCAGCTGAAATTTTGACGCCATCGAGCATCAGTCGACCTGCAGCGGTTCGAACCCAGTTAACGTCGTCTTCCTGGCCGCGGGCGGCATGAAACTCTTTGATGAGTTTGGTGAGATCAATGTCGGTGTCCGATTCTGCGGAGTTCTGAGTCATGGCTTCATTCCTTGTGGGTCCGAGTCGTTATCAGTATCTGGTTTCTGCGCGCCGAGAGAGTTGGCTAGAGCATGCCAGGCGCGACGTTCTTCGTGGAGCCTTGAATGTCCGTGCGGTGTCAACGCATAGTTGCGTTTTCCGGGACCATTTTGTCCTTGCTCCCATTGCGCGATGACGGCGCCGTCGTTTTCCAGACCGGTCAGTAGCGGATAGAGGGATCCTCCCTTGGGTCGCCCAAATCCAAGCTCATTGACGGCTTGCGCAATCCCGTAACCGTGCAGTGCCCCGTTTTCAAGACTGGCGAGAACTGCCGTTCCCAATGCGGCACGGGTCCAGGTTGCGGGCCATACCGATTTCACCTCATCGTCGCTCATGTATCTAAGTATAAGTTGTATCTAGATATTTAATCAAGACCTTTTGTCCGGCTGGGCGCAAGAACGATCTTGAACCCAAGTTGCCTCATCGTTGACTGTGCAGAACTGCATTTATCGGAAGTGAAGGAGAAACTGAGATGAACTGTCATTTTCAGTTGGGGGCCGTATGAATGTCAGCATTTACTACTGAGGCAGGGCTCCGCGCAGGTAGCGGGAACCACCATCGGGACAACGACTAATTCGAAATTCCCCCGTACCCCGGAAGGACTGTAGATGGATCACCCGTGACTGCCCTCGCTGCATGCACGTTTCTCTCGTGCCTCCGGCGTCGATTGATAGGATTCTGAGCATGCGCAGCTCACGAACCATCACACTTCGTTCCCGTTCCGAAGATGACTTCGACGTCTTGTTCCAAATCGCCGACGATTTGACCACGTGGGAGGAACGCAGCGAGGCAACTCCTGCTCCGCTAAATCGAGACACCTACAAGGCCCGGCTGGCGCAGCTTGATGCCGATAATTCAGACAAAAGTGTGCGTTTCATGATTGATGTGGACGGTGCCGCAGTCGGAAGTGTTTCACTCTTCGAATTCGACGATCTAGCCCGCCACGCCGAGGTTGGTATCGCCCTGGTGCCCGAAGCCCGTGGAAAGGGCATCGGGACCGCAGCCATCTAGCAGATCGTCGAGTTCGCCTTCATACGCTGCAACTTGCGCCGCGTCCATCTGCAGGTGATCGAATCCAACACGGGCGCCATTCGTGTGTATGAGAAGGCAGGTTTCGTGATCGAGGGTCGTCAGCGCCAACATGCCTGGGTGCGCGGAAAATACGAGGATATCGTCATCATGGGAATCCTCCGCTCGAAGTAAGACTTCGCGGAGTTGCAGAAGAACGTACTCTTTTGAACCGAACGTCCGCGAGGGGAACCTGCACGGGAGTTGTTTTGAGTTCCTTGACGCGAACCCGGCACTATAGACGAATGAAGATTGAATTAACTCGTTTCCGAGTCCGCGAGAACGCGCAAAGCATCGTCGATGAGTGGATGCAATTCCTGAACTCAAATGCTGCCGCAGTTCGCGAAACGCTTGAGCCTGAGCAGATGTACGTTGAGACGATCTTTTCGGAGACGATCGATGGAGTCGACTACTTGTATTGGTACAGCGTCCAAGGCGAAGACGGTGCTGGTGTTGCGCAATCGGATCATTGGCTTGATGAAAAGCACATACAGTTCTGGCGCGCTTGTATTGACGACACTTTTCCAGCGGAAGATCTCACGCCTCGTATCACGATGATTCCAGAACGCGTTGAAGCAGCCATGAAGCCGCTCACGACCAGTGCGGAGAAGAATTAAGGAGTTCTAGCGTCAGCGCTCAAAGCCTGCTCCCTGTCTCGTGCCCACACCCGTTGAGGGGCAGTGCTAAGGAACGAGAAGCTAGAGCCTAGACATCGAAGTTGAACCGAATGTCTTTGGGCATAATGTGAACCGCACTAAAGTTCGGGGTCCCCACAATTTGATGCACCACATCGGCGGGAACAATGAACGTATCACCGGTGTTGAGGATGTGAACTGCGTCTGGGAAGCTCAGCTCGCAGCTGCCCTCGGTCATTACAAGCGCTGATTCGTGTGAAGCGCTGTGCGTCGGGAACGCGGTGCCGTCGGTACCGATCATCTGCTTGGTGATCAGTACCGAGCCTTCTTTGAGCGGAATACTTTTCTTCATGGATTCATCCTTTGGGGTATGCGCAGTTCTAATTTTGGTGGTGTGCGGTATCGGCGGACTTGAGTGATGCATAAGCAGCGCTATAGGCCTCACAACCATCGGCTGGCACCGCATAGTTCTTAGTGATCGAGCGTAGCTGGTCGAAGCGCTGTGTGCTCGATTCGGTATTGGGTGATTGTGCTAGTTGCGCGGTCAGATTATGGACTCGGGCCAGAATTGGGGTGAGTTGCACGGCGGTGGCGAGTTGATTTTTCATGGTGTTTTCTCCTTTACCGGTTGATCTTGAGATCAGCATACGGAGCAGGCCCGGACAAGTCCTTGACGGGGGTCAACCAGCGTCTGAGTGGCATATGGTTGAGCTCATGGGGATAGATACTCTGATTTGGTTGAACGCAGTCGCGATCCTGCCGTTATCGATCATTGGATCGTTGCTGCATTTCGCTTACGACTGGTCCGGGCATCACCGGGTGGTTGCCGTGTTCGCTGCGGTCAACGAAAGTTATTGGGAACATATCAAGATTGCGTTCTGGCCGGTGTTGTTATGGTTTGTCGCGCTTTTTGCCATGGGTGGATGGCAGATGCCAGGTTTTGTTCCGGCCGCGACCATCGCACTCTATTCGGTGCCGGTCAGCATGATCTCGATCGTTTTTGGGTACAAGGCGATCGCACGGAAAAACATTCTATGGATCGATATCCTCTCGTTTTTCGTAACCGTCGCAGTCGCGCTGCTGATTTTCGCGCTGACCGCCACCGAACTCGCCGCTGGTAGGTGGAGTATCGCCTTGAGCATGGTCTTCCTGATGATCCTTGGTATTGCCTTTGCACGGTTTACGCACCGCCCGCCAGCGGAGCCGGACTTTTTTATCGACCCACTTAATAAGCGATATGGTTTGGAAGCCCACCCGGATAACTAGCGCAGTGCGTGCAGAAAAAGTAGTCGTGAATGAGGACCTCGCCCGATAACATCTTGTTGCGCTTGCCAGAGGCCCAAGAACAACAAATTCGCGAGGTGTTTGTAGCATTGGAAGCGCGTGGGTTTCCTGCACAACAACAGACTCCGCATATCACCATCACCTCTTCCCCGGCCATGGCTGAAGAGGCGGTGCACTGTGCTGCACGGTTACTTCCCAGCCTGATTCCGGCACGCCTAGAGCGTGTAGGCACGGTAATTTTTGGGACGAAGCGCAAACAAACCGTCGCTTGGTTACTCGAAACCTCCGCTGAATTGGAAGCTGCGGCGCGCGAGATTAGTGCGCTGAACCCGGATGGTCGAGGGCACAGATGGACTCCACACCTGACCATGGGCCTGCGCTTGCCACGCGAGATCCTGCCCGAGTATATTCGCGCATTAGATGAGCTGACCCCAGCGTCGCTCAAGGAGCTCACCGCTATTCGCGCCGCATTGTGGAAGCCGCGAAGTCAAGAACTCACAGTGCTCGCCGACGCGAGTAGCTACCAAGAGGCGAAATTACCCAAGGATTAATAGTTGTTGACCTAAGGAAGCAGATGACCGATAGAACGTGGACACAGGTTGGCGACGGGGTATACCAGCGTAGGTATGATCCACTGGATGTTTCGGTGGGTCTGGTCATTGGGCCGTGCGGGGCGACGGTGATTGATACGCGCAATAACCCTGCCGAGGCACAAGAGATCATGAACGACGTGGCACAGCAGTTTGCGGTGCCGATTGTCGCGGTAATCAATACTCACGCGCACTATGATCACAGCTTCGGCAACCAGCTGTTCGCTCACGCGGGTATCCCCATTTACGGTCACCATCTGATTGCACAGCATTTTGAAAACTTTGAGCGGCCCCGCTTGCTAAGGCTCCAGCTGGATCCTGAATCAGAACCGGATAAAAGCTGGGCCGAGGTGGTACTGACACCGCCAAGTGTGCCAATTGCTAAACCAGCCACGGTTGACCTCGGAGGCCGGGAGCTGAAGCTGATTCCATTGGACCCCGGGCATACGCAGAGCGACTTAGCGATATTCATTCCTGACGCGGGAATCTGGTTCCTTGGCGACATTATCGAGGAGTCAGGCCCGCCGATGTTCGGGTCTGGATCTTTTCCGTTGGGCTGGCCTAAGGTCTTACGCTCCCTACTGAAATTGATCGACCCACAGCACGTGCTGATTCCCGGGCACGGGCAAGCGGTGGACCGCGCGTTTGTGAGCGGGCAGTTGGCTAGGTTCGAAGAGTTGGCGCAAACTTTGCGAACTGCGCATGCCGCTTCGGTAGCCGTGGATAAGATCCAATATTCTGCGCAGTTGCTTGCGTTGTGGCCAGTTGAATTCCTCCGCGAAGCCGCGGTGGATGGATATGCGCAGCTTCCGGAGCACGGCGCATCGTAAAGTACCGCGCGGTGCTTCTGGGGCGTAAATGGTGGCTTATCGTGCGGAAGCCTGGTGAAGGCGACCGGAACTTTGAGCCCTGCTGCCCCGGTGTGACAACGCGACGTTCTAGGCCCGAAGCGGCCTAGGGATTGAGTTGAGCAGCTGCAGCTTTGAGATGCTCCGCATTTCCGGTCTGCAATGCGAAAAGGCCATAATCAACGGCGGCGGTACTGAAAAGCTCGACACAGTGCTCGGCTATGAGCGGGCCGACCACACCGCCTTGAGCGACGTATCGGTCCACGGTGGCATTAAACGCTGTTGCAGAAACACTGGCGTGGTGGAAGACAAAATCTCGGGCCGGGTCGCCGATGGCCGCGGTGGTCCAATCAAGGATGCTGTCGATGCGCTCGCCGGTCATCAGCTGGTGCGCGGGATAAATTTCTCCATGCGTCAGTGTGGTGTGCTCGGGCCAATACCGGTCATCGGCTAACCATCGGCTCCAACGCTCCTGTAGCTCTGCGGACACCTCAAATTCCTTCACGACCCGGGTGATGTCCTCGCGTTTTTGTTGGCGCACGGAACTGGGAGTGAAAACTTCAATGCCGCTGTCGATGACCTCCGTTGGATCCACCGCATGTAATTGGGCAAGAAAATCTGCCAGTGAATGCGCATACTCGCGGGATTCGAGCGCAAAATGCCACTGCGGTTGGCCCTCCTCGGTAAGCGTGAGACCTGGTTCTCCCGGCAAAAGCGGGTAGGCGATCAACGTGTCGCTATGGATTTTCCAGTCGGGAATTGCCACGTCCAGGTGCGGGGCAAGCCGCCGAAGCAATCTGCCTTCTATGGCGGCACGTTCGGTCACGTCGGGCCGACGTGGAATTCGCAGCACCCAAGAATCGCCGGTATTTGTGGTGCCGATGGCGACTTGGAAATCCAAGCCAAGCTCGTTGATGGTGAGACTGTGCGGATCCAGTTCTAGCCCATGCTTTTCAGCCAGTGCGCAGATCTCATCAATCGCAGAATCTTCCATGATTCTAGCTTTGCCGGTTGCACCCGAAAAGTACAGAGCCAAGCCAGATGAGCCGAGCATACCGCCGGTGCCTGATCGGGGGTGGCCTACCGCAGCGCCGTCCGGGACTCCTCCGATGGAAGTCGACACGTTCCAAGAGTTTCATTCGGCAGTGGGTTTAAGGTGAAGATATGACACATATTGCTGGACTGACAGAACTACTAGCCACGCTCAATGCAGGTGAAGTGATTCCCGGCGGATCCGCGCACCACGAGGCAATGCACGCGACGAGCCAGGAAGCCTTGCGGATCACCGCACAGCTCAACGGTAGCTACCAGAGCCCCGAACAAGTCCGCGCGTTACTGAGCGAACTGACCGGAACAAAGGTGCCCGATTCGATGCAACTCTTCCCGCCCTTTAGCGCGGACTTCGGCAAAAACATCAGCTTTGGTCCAGAGGTCTTCATCAACAGTGGGTGCCGTTTCCAAGACCAGGGCGGCATTAGCATCGGTGCGGGCTCACTGATCGGACACAACGCGGTGATCACCACCTTGAACCATGACATGGTGCCTAGCCGCCGCGCCGACATGCACCCGGCCAATGTAGTGATTGGCAAAGGTGTCTGGTTCGGTGCGAACGTGACAGTGCTTCCGGGGATCAGCATCGGTGATGGGGCCGTGGTGGGTGCCGGCGCAGTAGTCACCAAGGACGTTGCCCCAAATACGGTGGTGGTCGGCGTGCCCGCAAAGCAGGTCGCGACGGTTCCACTGGACTAATCCGGTAGTTAGCCGGCAGGCTGGCGAAGTATTTTTGCCGTATGAGCCATGAGGCGCAGGTATCTGGCGCCCACAAAAAGGTGCAGTATCGCGCCGATGCCAAGGATGTAGAGACCCGGGGTGAATAGCCAGAACAGTTCCTCGATGCGCCCAAAAGCCACAGCGGCTAAACCCAACATCATAATTGCAGTGCGAATCTTCCCCAGCTTGCTTGACTCGGGTGGGGCGGAGAGCCGCAAGGCGAAGTAGGTGCACAACAAGAACAGATCGGTGACGAAGATGGCCAAGCCGATCCACAAAGGAACTAAGCCGCCAAAGACTAAACACACGGCAATCGCGACGATCCCGAGCCTGTCGGCAATCGGGTCAAGCAGGACACCGACGTGGGAAACCTGGTTAAACTTTCGTGCGATGAACCCATCGATCCAGTCGCTGAGCCCAAACGCGAGCAATAAGAAAGCGGTGGCTACCGGCGCGGAATCGGTCAGGAGGTAGTAGCAGATCGGCACGACCAGCAGGAATCTGAGCACCGTGATGGCGTTGGGTATGGTGGCCCAATCGTGCTTGTCTGCGGCCGGGCTAGTCATCACGCTCTCCTTATCTCCTATGTTGAACGATGTCGCACCTTTGCTTCGATATCAAGAGGCAAAGGCAGATCCGACAAAAATAACCCGCTGGTAGGCTGAGCGTGTTCCCTAAAAAGTCCGAGGAGGACTCCGTGGTTGATGTTAAAGCCGTAGCTCAGAAGCTCGCCGATTTGCACGAATCAAACAGCACCTTGGTGCTCCCGACCGTCTGGGATACCTGGAGTGCGAAGATTGCCGCCGAGGCAGGATTTGAAGCGCTCACCATCGGCAGCCACCCCGTGGCCGACGCTACCGGTAGCAGCGACGGCGAGCAGATGGATTTTAAAGAGTATTTGCGCACCTGCCAACGAGTTGTAGATTCCGTCACGCTGCCGGTCAGCGTCGACGTGGAGTCGGGTTATGGGTTGGCTCCCGGAGAATTGATCGGGCGTTTGCTGGATGCCGGAGCCGCCGGCGCAAATATCGAAGACGTGGTGCACTCCGAGGGTAAACGCGTTCGTGATCGCCAAGAACACGCCGACTACATCGCCGCGGCCAGAGCCGAAGCCGATGCGGCAGGCGTGGCATTTGTGATCAACGGCCGTACCGACGCGGTGAAGCTTGGCACCGAGGTATTTGCCGACCCGCTGGCTGAGGCCGTAGCCCGCGTCAAACTCATGGAGCAGGCCGGCGCACGGTCGGTCTACCCGGTGGGGCTCAGCTCCGCCGAACAGATCCGCGAGCTGGTGGCCGCCGTGCAGATCCCGGTTAATGTCACCGCGCACCCGGTGAAGGGTCATGCCGCCGGAGACCTGGCGCAACTGCGTTCACTGGGCGTGCGTCGGGTGAGCTTTGGCCCGCTATGGCAAATGTGGTTGGCCGAAACTTCAGCCACACAACTGGCGCAGTGGAGCAAATAACTCTTTGAACGCACGCGCCAGGTCGTTTACGCCGTGAGTATGCCGGCGGCGTAGGCGGCCTGAGCGACGTGCGCGATGGCGTCGTCGATAATCGAGATCAGACGGACCCCACGAGTGACCGCAGGATCCCAGCTGCGGTCGATCACCTCGTCTAGTTGCGTGGGCGTTAAGGTGCTCGCATAGTCGCCGAGCGCGGTGAGCGTGGCTTCCAAGTATTCCAGCAGTAGCGCCTGATCGTTGACCTTGATGCGCGCTGCTTCTGCGGAGCTATGACCATAACCAACGCTGGCACCTAGCTCGCCGAGATCAAACCTTTCGGCATATTCGTCCCAGAGCTGCGCCTGGCCGGTGAGCGGAGCCAACTGCGCGTCAACTTCCCGCGAGCTGTGCCAGAGTAACCACGCAATTGAATTGGGGTGCCCGGCCGGGTGGGCATTGAGCTGTTCGGCGGTGAGCTGTGGCAGATTTTGGGCCGAGCTGATTGGCAGGCGGGCGAGTGTGCTGAAAATTTCTGGTGTATCCATACTTCTTATTGTGCTCTGAGATTCTCGCGCTGTCAGTTTTCGGTATTACAGCTCGGTGGCTGGCAACAGATCAAAACCGGCAGCTTCGGTAGGAACTCCGTTGATCTGCAGGGCTATTGAATGAGCTCCGGGGTAATAACGGCGTGTGGTAATCGGCCGGAAAGAATGTGTTCGCGCAATGTCGAGTTGTTCGCCCGGTGCCAGCGTGCGGGTGGTGAGTTTAAAAACCTTGGGTTTTGTCGCCCCGTTGGCCTTTTGATGGTTGACGATGTAGTCGATGGCCAGCTGCGCCGACTCTCTCCCGGTATTTTTTATGCTGGCTGCAAATTCGATAGATGAACTCCACGCAATTTGTTCCCTGGCTACGGACGGACCGGTGATATCTAGCGTGGCGGGCACAAAACCTAGTACTGCCAACGCGTCGGGGTTTCCGCGCTTAAGCAACGTGCGAAGCCCGTGCTTGACTACCCCGAGCGTGGTATCGGACGGATTTTCTAACCAGCGCTGCGCCGTGTGGATGACCAACGAGGCTGATTCACGGCTCAGATCATTCAGGTGGTTAGCTACCGAACGACGCACATATTCACTTTCGTCCCGGTACAGCGCATCAAGAATGGGAATTGTCATTGCTGGGGCCGCGGTCAGCTGCGGTACGCGGACAGCCCACGGTAAATATGGACGGGTGCCTTCGCTAGCTAATCGGCGTACGTGCTCGTCAGGGGACTGCGTCCACCGGTGGGCGAAGGACAGCGCGCGTTCCAGATCGTGGTTTAGCAACAGTCGAATCGCGAATTCTGCGGTGAGTTTTCGGGTGAGCATGGCGAGCATTGTCATCGCGTCATCAAATGCTTCCGCGGTATTTTCTTGTACCGCTCTGCTTGCCAGCGCGCTAGTCACCGGCCAAATCATCCAGCCGGTGAACGTTTCGCTGTGCTCACTGGCCCGACGAATGGCCGCCGCCAGTTGTGCGTAGTCATCAGGAAAATCTGCCAAGAGCGCGTCACGCAACGCATCGGAGCGTTCGCGCAGGCTCAGCGGTACAAATGTCGTGGAGACTGCTGGGAGGTGCTCCAGGGAGCGGTCCGAAACGACTGCTTGCATCTGGATGGAGAGTTGTTCGGCAACATCGGGGCCGATGAGTTGATCAGCGAAAGGCATAAGGCCATTCTGGTCCTTAGTCGCTGAAAATCCGAATGCTTAAAATCGTCGAGGGCCACCAAAAATGGTGGCCCTCGACGGAAGCCTAAAGGTGTCTACCCGCTACTAAGCGCGAGGCAGAATTTGGAAGCTGACAGCTCCCTCTTCGTTGACAGCTGCGTCTAGCACCTTGTCGTCGAGCTCATCGGTGACCAGCTCATCGAGGTATACCGGGCTGCCTTCGCCACGGACTACCAGGTCGGCTGCTTCTGGTTCTGCAACAATCTGCACCGCAAATGCGGCCTCATCCGGTGCGCCTGCACCCTCGGCCTGGTGGATGCGTAGTCCAGCATTTTCTGCCTCGGACTGGTTGGTGACAATCGCGGTAACGATCGTATCTGCCTGATCGGTCAGTGTGAGCACGGTGGCTCTCCTTCCGGTTGCGAACATGCCAAGGTCAGGGCATGTGGTTGCCACGATTCCAAAAAAAATAAATGATCGCAACCTCGCGTAACATGCACGAAATACGCTTCCGGTTAGTTTTCCCTCTCAGGTACGCTCCGCCCTCAATGCCCGACGCAAGGTCTTTCGAGCTGGGAAAATCATGGAGAAGTCGCAGAATTTCGGGCAGAAGCGAGGCAGTTGTCCTCAGGCTGTTCGCTTGACGATGCCCCGAGCGACGAAGAAGAGAATGCATAGTTGGACGACGAAGATCAGGGCACCGGAAAGCACATCGTCCCAGCCCATGGCCAAACCAGACTGCAGGGTGCCGATGCCACTGGCGACCGGGTAGAACAGTGGCCAAAGAATGGCCAGATTTCTCACGAAGGCAAAAACGATCGAAAAAACCAGCGCAAACATGCCGAAGCTCAAAGCGACCGGAAGCGGGACAGATCCCACATGCTGTAGCGCAAAACCGACACTGGTGAGGAAAATTGCAGGAAGCCACCCAAAAGCTCGTTCCCACCGAAGGTAGAGCCAGCCAAAAACGAAGAGCGGCTCCCAGAAAACCAAGAAATTTGCTAACAGGTGGGGGAGTAACTGGACCTGAAGCTCAGAGGCGGTCACGATGAGCTGGTACGCGGAACCAGCACCTAGCACCGCCGCGATGATCAGTGAAGTCACTAAGAACCTGCGAGTGAACCCAAGTCCTTCCCAGCCTTCCCCACGAAGACGCAACACGGTCAGGGCAGGAATCAGCGTGCCAACCAAGAGGATCCCCAGCACCAAAAACCAACTGCCCAACGCGCTGCCGGCAAAATAGCATCCCCAAAACGCGAGGAGAGTGCCCAAAGCGATAAGAGTGTCTCGGCCTGGATCCCATGCGATGATTCGTCGTCGTGTGCGGTGGGTTGCGCGAGGTGCTTTTGCGCCGGGTGCTGGGGATATAGAACTCGACATGCTCGTTTCCTCAGGAAAGGGTGAGCTGGCGTTTCGGATACCAAGCCCAGCTCGGTGGTTCCACCCTAAATCTCTTCCTGCCCCTTGGCTAGGTCAACGCGTGATGCTTCTAGCGCCCGCCCTGGATGACACAGCGCGATCCGCGGATCGTGCCGGCCAGCGGAGTCGCTTCCAATCCCGCGGTAAAGACTTCCCTGAAATCGACGAGGCAGGACATGAGGGACTGCCAGAAGGTATTGCTGTTCTGGACGACGTTGCTGACCTGAACTTATCGGACTGCCTGCGAGCACCGAGCTCGAGGCACCGACGATAAACTGTGTACGTAGCAAGTTCACGTTCAGCTGGGGAAAGAGATTTTTGTGAAGATTACCGTGGTGGGTGGTTCCAAGGGGACCGGGGCGCAGTTCGCGAAGCTGGCACATCAGGCTGGGCATGCGGTGACTGTGCTTTCACGCAGTGGTCAAGCCCCGTCCGGAGTGCGTGCGCTCGCCGGTGATGCAACAGATGCGCAGGTGGTGCGCGATGCCGTGGCCGGCGCCGACGCGGTGGTTCTCACCGTCGGTGCCGCGAAAAAGGTACCCCATCAGCGGGCATTGATCACGCAAACGGTCATTGCTGCGATGCACGATGCGGGGGTGCGGCGACTGGTGGTGCAGTCCTCGCTGGGAGCTGGGAATTCCGGTTCACAGATGCCAGGTTTTTTGCGCTTTGCCATGCTGTTGATGCTCGCTAAGCCGCTGGCCGATCATAATACGCAGGAAAACTACGTCAGCTCATCGGGTCTGGACTGGACAATTGTTCGCCCGACCGGACTGACGAATAAGGAAGCTACTGGCAGCTGGAAGGCGCTGACGGTGTCGGACGCAGGGATGCTTGGCGGTACCATCACGCGCTCGGATCTGGCTGCGTTTCTGCTGCACACGCTGGATGATAAGTCGAGTATTGGGCAGACCATCGGAATCAGCAACGGCTAGGCCGCGGGGAAGACGAGACTACACCTCTGGCTGAGCCTGGTTCTGCCCGAGCCGTATTTCAGCTTGCCGGTAGGCTGGGCACATGTATCTGGAAAACATTGTTTTCGATTCTGTAGACCCGCACACTCAGGGGCGATTCTGGCAAGAGCTATTAGGCTGCAAATTCTTGGGCGAAGAGGCTCAAGGGTTTGAAACTCGTCTGGAAATCCCCGGCGGACCCACACTGGATCTGTGCTTTCAACGTGTTGCCGAAGCACCCGGCGAACCGGTCCGGTTGCATTTGGATCTACTTGGTGGGCCCGAGCAATCGCAAAGAGCCGCTCAGGCAGTAAAGCTCGGGGCGCGGCGCGGGGGCATTAGGCAGCACGACGTTTCAGGGACCGTATGGGCAGATCCCGGGGGAAATGCGTTTTGCGTGCTGGAAAACCGCCCGTATTCTTCGACGGGTCCCATCGCCGCGCTGCCGCTGGATTCGGCCGATGTCTCGCGCGATGCGCAGTTCTGGGCTTGGCTCACCGGGTGGAACCAAAGCTTTGCCGGGCAGCCCGGTTCCTTACGGCACCGGAGCGGGCATGGACCGCTGCTGGAATTGCACCCGGAATCAGAACCAAAAGGACCGGCCAAAAACCGGATGCACTTGGATATGCGTTTGGAATCAGGTGATGACGCGCAGGTCATTGCCGAAGAAATCGTGGCTCGCGGCGGTCGGGAGCTGCACCCAAACTGGGGAGAGCTAGCATGGCGGGTCTATCAAGACCCCTCTGGAAACGAATTTTGTGTGCTCCCAGTGGCTGGTGGCGGTAATGATGACTAATGAACCGGTAGTGGACGCAAACTTCAATGACGAGCTACTTGCTCGACTCTATGACCCGCTTGATCCAGACCGTAGTGATCTGGAGATCTATACACAACTGATCACAGCAATAGACGCCCACAAAATTTTGGATCTCGGGTGTGGAACTGGAACCTTCGCTTGCATCCTGGCCGGGGCAGGATTCGAAGTGACCGGGGTTGACCCTGCCGGTGCTTCCTTAGTCGTGGCACGGGAAAAACCTGAGGCAGCGCGCGTCCACTGGGTGCACGGTACGGTGCACGATCTGCCAACCGGGGATTTTGATGCGGCGGTAATGACCGCAAACGTTGCTATGGTCTTCACCGATGATGCGCAATGGCAAAATACTCTGCAGCGCATTGCACTGGCGCTGAAACCCGGAGGAACGCTGATCTTTGAAACACGGCGACCAGAAGTGCGGGCGTGGGAACAATGGACCGAGCAACTAACTCGTGAAACGACCGTCGTTGCCGGGCAAGGAGCGGTGACCACCTGGGTTCAGGTGCTTGGTTACGACAACGAACTTCTGCGCTTTCGCGAAACCTTCCGCTTCGAAGACGAAACCGAAATGATCTCCGAATCCACGCTTCGTTATCGAAACCGTGAGCATATTGAAGCGACGCTGGATGCGGCCGGATTCGAAGTGCGCGAGGTCCTCGACGCCCCGGACAGGCCCGGACGGCAGTTGATCTTCGTTGCCCAACGTCGCATGAACGGATAGTCTCGAACCCATCGACGGCCACGGTAGATGCCTGTCGACGGGATAGGACATATGAAAACCCATCTGGCAGGTGACACCCGCGTTGTTGGTAGCGCGCTCGTGCTCGGCGCCGTCAGCATCATTCATTCGACTGCGCAGCTGATTGCCACGGACGGCCCGCTTGCGGATGCCACGCAAATCTTGTTGATGCCGGCACTGGCCGCGGTTTTGCTTCTTGCCACACGGCGTCCGCGAAGCATCTTGGTGCGCTGGGTGCTGCTGGCGTTGGGATGTTCCTGGCTGGGCGATACGATCCCGAGGTTCATGACCGGCGACCCGGCTTTTCTGACGATGGTTGGCTGCTTTTTGCTCGCGCAGCTGTGCTATTTGCTGGCGCTGCGAACCTATTGGCGCCACTCGGTGCTCTATCGGCCCTGGTGGGTGATCCCGTATCTGTTCGCCTTCGCATGGCTGGTGATCGTTTGTGCTCCGCATGCGGGGTCGTTGCTAATCCCCGTGGTGATTTACGGTGCGGCCTTAACGCTGATGGCTGTGCTATCAACCGGTCTGGGCACGCTCGCCGGAGCCGGTGGCGCGATCTTCTTCATCTCCGATGCGCTCATTGCGCTGCGTTCCTTTGCCGGCATCGAGATGCCGGCTCATTCATTTTGGATCATGCTCAGCTACGTGGTGGGCCAGTCCATGATTGTGGCTGCCGTAGCCCGCCAAGTACGTTTCACAGCACTGGAACCCGACAAAGGACGAGTATGAAACCCGCACAACCCGACGAACAATCGCTTCCCGAAGGCATCGCCGCAGTTCACGGCAGCGGCCTGCCGGTGGTCATGGTGCACGGCAATGGCGTGGATCATCGAATTCTTTTGGCGCTTGATGATCAATTGGCGCGGCCCGGAAACCTGCAACGCATCTATGTTGACCTGCCCGGCTTTGGCGGCACGCCGGCGTTGCCCGGGCGCGCGGGGCTACCAGAATATGCAAACTGGCTGCAAGCATTGCTCAAAGACCAGCTCGGAACAGAGCCTTTTGCGCTGATTGGCAATTCGCTCGGCGGTTTGCTGGCCCAGGAGATGGCCGATCGCTTTGGAAAACAAATTCTCGGCATGGTCCTGCTCGCTCCGGTCATCCGGCCTGCACCCGAAGAGCGCAACCTTCCGGCGCGCAGCATCGTCCACGAGGACGAAGTGCTGCTTGAAGAGCTGGGCAACATCAATGCCGGCCACTATGCGCAGACCTCGGTGATTCAAACACGAGCCAACTGGGAACAATTTGAAAGACACGTGCTGCCCGGAGTGCTCAGCGCAGATCTGCGGGCGATGGCGCACCTCTCGCAACGCTATTATTTGGACACCTTGCCGGTGGACCGCAAGCACGTGTGGACGATGCCGGTACTCATCGCCTGCGGAATGCAAGACCATATCGTGGGGTTTAAGGATGCTAAGGCGCTGCTTGAACGGTACCCGAACGCTTCATTTCTTGAATTAGAGCACGCAGGACATAACGTGCACATTGACCAGCCGGAGATTTTGGCGCAGGCGCTGGACCGTTGGCTGGATTCAGTGCGACTCGCTACCGGGTCAGCGACAAACTAACGCTCTAGCCAAAGGCGCTAAACCCGGTGAGATCACGGCCAAGAATGAGAGCCTGGATGGATTCGGTGCCCTCATAGGTGTGCAGCGCCTCGACATCACCCAGATGACGAATCACATGGTTTTCCAAGAGGATCCCATTGCCACCGAGCAGGTCCCGGGCTGTCGCGGCGATGCGCCTGGCGGCACGGGTGTTGTGGTACTTCAGCAGCGACGCCTGGGTGGGACGCAAGCTGTTGGCCGCCTGCGCGTGGGCCACGGCCCGGCATTGGAGCTGCATATTTGTCAGTTCCGCCAACATTTGTGCCAGCCGTTCCTGAACCATTTGATGTGCGCCCAAGGGTTTGCCAAATTGGGTGCGGCTTTTTGCGTAATGCAGGCAGGCCTCGAACATGCTCAGCGCGTGACCTAAAGCGGACCAGCCAACATTCACCCGCGTGTCCACCAAGGCACGGGAAACGTCCTTGAACGACCTCACCCCTGGCAGCAGGGCCTCGGGTCCTACCGTCACGTTCTGCAGCGATATTTCGGCTTGGTCAATGGCACGCAGCACCCCTTTGCCGCCGATGACTTCCGCAGAATATCCTGATGTTTGCTGATCAACGATGAAACCTTTGACCTGTGAATCTGCCTCGTCGCGCGCCCAGACAATGGTGATCCCGCCGGATGCGCCGTTGCCGATCCATTTTTTATGCCCGTTCAGAACCCATCGCCCACCTTCACAGCGTGCCGAGGTGGCTAAGCCCACCGAATCGGAGCCATGCCCGGGCTCGGAGAGTGCAAAACCGCCCAGTAATTCGCCGGTAGCCAGCGGCTGGAGGTACCGCTCCTGTTGTTCGGCGCTGCCAAAGAGCACCAGACTACGCAGGACCAGTCCACCTTGCACCGCGGCTGCAGCCGCCATCGAGCCATCGGCCCTGGAAATTTCCATAGCTACCAACCCGGCAGCCAACGGAGACATCACCCGGTGCCCTGGGATGTTTAGTCCGTCGGTGAGTAGATCCAATTCACCCATCCGGCGTACCAACTGGACCGGGTAGTGCGCTTGCTCCCAGTAGTTGTTGATCTGCGGCAATATTTCTGCCCCATAGGTTTTCGCGGTATTCCAAAATTCCTGGTCTTGCGCGGTAACGTCGGCGAAGGTTGAGAAATAATCGGTATCGAGACTTTCACTTAGTTCATACCGCATCGACGGTTCTGAACTCATCCTTGTTCTCCCTGACCGGTACGCTCTGCACGTAGGTCGCGTTTAAGTAATTTGCCCGATTGATTGCGTGGCAGCTGCGCGACGAAGTCCACACGCTTGGGAACTTTGTAGTCTGCGATGCGACTTTTGACATGGCTGCGCACCGATTCGGCCGTCAACTGCGCGCCTTCTTTGAGAACCACCACGGCGGTGATCGCTTCAATCCACCGCTCATCGGCTACCCCGAGCACAGCCACCTCGGCGACCTGATCAAGTTCGTAGATGCAATCTTCCACCTCACGTGGCGCCACGAGCACGCCACCGGTATTGATGACGTCTTTGATCCGGTCTACCACCTGAATGTAGCCGCGGCTGTCCACTGTCACCTGATCTCCGGAGCGGAACCAACCGTCAAAGAACGCCTCGGCGGTAGCTTCTGGTTTGTTCCAATACCCGAGCATCACTTGCGGGGAACGGTATTGAATCTCGCCTGGCTCGCCAGCTCGTGCGATGTCGCCGGCGGAGTTGATGACCCGCGCTTCAACGTAGAACACCGGGCGGCCACAGGAGGCAGGGCGTGCCTCGTGCTCTTCGGGTCTCAGTACCGAACACAGCGGGCCGAGCTCGGATTGGCCGAAGCAATTGTAGAAGCCGATCTTTGGGTATCGCGCACGTAGCCGTTGCAAAACGGTCACCGGCATGATTGAGGCACCATATTGTGCCTTCGCCAACGAGGAAAGGTCGCGGGTGGCTAAATCCGGGTGGTTGCTCAGCGGAACCCACACCGTGGGAGCTAAAAATAGCGACCCGATTCGTTCGGACTCAACCAGGGCAAGCATTTGCGGAATATCCGGTTTTGCCAGAAGCCTGACGCTGGCTCCCAGGGAAAGATAAGGCAGCAAGAAAACGTGCATGGCCGCCGAGTGATACAACGGCATCGCGATGAGAGGGCGATCCTCGGCGGTGAGATCTAAGGCGATAATCGCTGAAACGTATTGTGCCATCAATGACGCGTGGGTCATCATCGCTCCCTTGGGAGCCGAGGTAGTGCCGGAGGTATAGAGCAATTGCGCCAGATCTGAACTAGCCACGTGGTCATTTTGCATAATCGCTACCGGAGCGTTTGGATCCATAGCGGTATCCAGAATGGAATCGTTATGCTCTGCTGTGGGAAGGAGCGCCCAAAGATGCTTCACGGTCGGTACTTGGCCCTGCTGCCTGACCTGGTTCACCAGCGAGGCGCGCTGTTCGTCGGCGATCACCAGCACCGCGCCGGAATCTTCGAGCAGGTAGCTCAGTTCATCGCCCTTCAGCGCAAAATTCACCGGCACATGCACTAGTCCGGTGAGGGCACAGGCAAAGAAAAGGATTGCGTAAGCGTCGGAGTTTGCGCCGTAGACGGCAACCCGGGAGCCTGCCGGCAAATCGGTGTCCATGAGCCGGCGCGCCACCCGGTGCACGGCTGTCTCAAACTCCCGGTACGTCCAGCACCGGTCCTCGAAGAGCAGCGCTATCGCCTCGGGGTTGCGTGCGGTGCTCCGTCGTAATAGGGCTCCGATGGTGTTGCTGGTGGACGGCGGCATGACATGGTTCATAAGCTGTACTCCTGAAAAATTGCAGGCATGGGGTTTTAGAGCCGTTCGATGATGGTGACGTTTGCTTGCCCGCCACCCTCACACATGGTTTGCAGCCCCCATCTGGTGTCACTGCGTTCAAGCTCATGCAGCAATGACGTCAACAAGCGGGCTCCGGTGGCGCCGATCGGGTGTCCGAGGGCGATAGCTCCACCATTGACGTTGACCTTGTCCATATTTGCTTGGGTCTCGTGTTGCCACGCGAGGACGACCCCGGCAAAAGCCTCATTAATTTCGATGCGATCCATATCTTGCAAACTCATCCCGGTGCGCGCCAAAGCATGCTCGGTGGCTCGAATGGGGGCCGAAAGCATCATGACCGGATCGTCGGCTCGCGCCGAAACGTGATGGATCCGCGCTCGGGGCTTGAGCCCATAACGTTTTACCGCCGCTTCGGAGGCGATCAGCAACATGGCCGCACCATCAGACATTTGCGAAGCTGTTGCAGCTGTGTGCTGGCCACCAGTAACGATTGGGGCAAGCGAAGCCATTTTTGCGCGGTCCACTTCTCGGGGCCCCTCATCGATTCCTAAGCCCGCCACCGGCAGGATTTCTCGGTCGAAATATCCTTTACGCTGGGCATGAAGAGCGCGTTGATGTGAGGTTTCGGCGAAGTCTTCGAGGCTTTCCCGGGACAGTCCCCAACGGTCAACCATCATCTCCACACCGCGAAATTGCGAAATCTCTTGGCTTCCATAACGCTGTGACCACAGCTTTGACCCGGTGAACGGGTCCGGGAAACCGAAGTCTTTCGCGGCCACGTTGGAGTAAGACAACGGAATGCTCGACATCGATTGCACACCGCCGGCGATAACTAGGTCGCTGGTGCTACTCATGACAGCTTGAGCGGCGTAGGACACTGCTTGCTGACCCGAACCACATTGACGCTCTACGGTGGTACCAGGGACCTGCTCGGATAACCCCGCAGCTAACCAAGCACTCCGGGCAATGTCCATTGCTTGCGGACCAACTTGATCGATGCACCCTAGGATGATCTCGTCATACTGCTCCGAATCGATATTGTTCCGGCGTACCAGTTCGGCTAGTGGGGTGGCAGCGAGATCCAAGGGATGAACCTGCGAAAGCGCTTTGCCACGGCGTCCTACTGGGGTACGGAGTGCGTCAATAATGTAAGCCTCGGACATGGGTGATCCTCCAAAATAGTGCACCGGCGCACGGCATTGTTCGTGTTTTCAGTTGTGAAAACGTCAGTTTACAAAAACACTGGGTATGAAATAAGAATGCCCAAGACCGCCAATGTTGTCTAGCTCACAGCGTGTGTTTGGTGTGCGCTGGGGGCGAAAGCTACGCATGGTCTAGGTGAGTGACTAATACCGCCATGGATCTAACGGGTCCTACGTAGCGCGTGCAAGCCTGATCGTGGGCATTTTTAATCGGTTCTTTTCGAGGCAGACGGCCTCAGGTCAGAAAACTGAGCAGGTCAATTGCGAACCAATCATTCGTGACCCGGAAGTGGAAATGTTTGCGGTACCCGCTTCGCCTGCGTTGGCGCCGGAGACTGCGGATGATGTAACGCGTGGATGGCTTATTCCAGCGACTAGGGTAGTGCGGCAAATACTGCGGTGGGTCACCTATTAGCGTGGAGCCTATTTTTATAGTTGATGTGAGAGTAGTCAAAGCACTAGGTTACGATGCAGTAGGAAGTGCCTTGGAACTGTTGAAGGAGGAAAATTCAGTGAGTTCTAAGCCTGGCGAACAATCGCCGAGTTCGGCGGATGGATTGTTGATGATCCGTCCCTGGTCCGGGGTTGAAGAAGTGCCGGAACTATTAGATGTCTGGCGCTCCTCGGTTGAGGGGCGGCGAGATTTTCTCTCAGTTAATGATCTGAATTCGGTGGCCTCCACACTCGAAACCGTTTATGCACAACGTGCTCTGGTGTATGTTGCTCAGCTCGGGACACAAATCGTCGGATTTATGGCCATGGGAGATGAGCGGGTCGAATTATTGTGGGTTCACCACGAACACCGCCACATTGGCGTAGGCAGAGCCTTGGCGGCATTCGCCCATTCGAAACAAACGAATGTACAGATGGTAGTCAGTGCGCAGAATGCCGCAGGAATCGATTTCTTCCGCAGCTGTGGATTTGAACTATCTGCAGAGGAAGAGTTGAGCACCGAACCCGCGGCGAATATTTTACTGCGTCATGCCAGTGTCGGCGCCAAGGCCATGCGACGATAACACTATGAGTGAAAATAGTCGCGAAGTCCGTGAAGTCAGTGTAGTGCGGACCGCATCACGTACGTATAAGGCCACGAGTGCCGAAACCGGTTCGAGTATTGAGTTCGGACAGGCCGAGGGGCTGCTGACCCCGGTTGAACTTCTCTTGGCGGCCATCGCCGGATGTTCGAGTATCGATGTTGACGTTGCCACGACTCGGAGAAGCGAGCCAGAGAAATTTGAGGTGACAGCATCGGGTGACAAGCTCACTGAGGATGGCGCCAGCCGGATGGAGGACATCCGTCTCGGGTTTGATCTCAAATTCCCGGACACCGAAGAGGGGCGTAAGGCTGCAGGTATGGTCGAACGTATCGTCAAGCTGTCACATGATAAATATTGCACCGTTTCCCGCACGGTCGAACTGGGCGCCAAGGTCACCAGTGAGATAGCCAAAAGTTAGTTTTACCTGCACTAAATGAATTTTTTGACCCGCCATAGCTCAGCATTGCTCATGGCGGGTTTTTACTTTTATCTATACAGGGAACTCACATATTGGTCACTTGTTTTAGGATCTGGAAATAATTTTAAGTATCACTGGATTCGTAGGTTATAAGCGAAGAAGGTTATCGAAAGCGTAGAATCTTACTGCTTTTACTTCTGAATCCGAAGGTGGAATACGTGAAATTCTTCGAGTTACCCACCCCTTGTCGCTAGTTTGCCCTAGTCAGCAAAAAATCCTCGTCGTAGGGTCTAAATCATCCCCACGTTGAAGGAGCAGTAATGCAATCTCAGAACGTATTAGGAAACATTGACTGGGCGTCGATGCTACAAAAAATAGCCATCGCGCTAGTAATTCTCATCATTACTTGGTTGATAGCAAAAGTTGTTAAATGGGCTGTCTCCAAACTCGTCACCAAGATCAAGTTCCTCCAAAAACAAGGCACCGATGGAAAGCAAATCGGCGACTCCCTGGGTAAAGTTGCTGGTCTGATTGTCTGGCTCTTTGGCCTGGTTGCAATTCTCCAGGTCTTCGCGCTGACCGAGGTGCTCTCTCCGGTTCAAGATTTGCTCGGCGGAGTCATGGGCTTCTTGCCGAACCTCATCGGTGCAGCATTCATCTTCATCATCGGCTACGTGATCGCTAACGTCATCAAACAGCTGATCCAGACCGGTCTGGGCACTGTTGATTTCAGCGCTTTGGTCCGAAAGGTTACCCCCGGAGATGCCGAAGAGGTTGATCCGGAAACTTCAATTCGCACCCAGCGGACCATCGTTGATGTCATCGCCAACATCGTGTTTGCACTGATCCTGTTGGTTGTCTCGATTTCTGCACTTCAGGTTCTTGGTATCGCCGCTATTTCGGTACCTGCGCAGGAAATGCTGCAGATCGTCCTGACTGCCATTCCACAGGTCATCATGGCGCTGATTCTTCTGGCAGTGGGCTTCCTGATTGCTAAGTTCGTAGGCAAACTGATCGAATCCACGCTTCGTGGTGTCGGTACTGACCGCGTTGTGGCCGGTTGGGGAGTCGTCCCTGAAAGCCAGAGCGCATCAGGCATCCTCGCTACCATCGTGAAGATCGCAATTATCCTGTTCTTCGCTGTGATGGCAGCAAGCATGCTGAATTTCCCGGCAATCACCAATATCCTCAACGAGGTGCTGGAGCTGGGCGGCAAGGTCGTCTTCGGCGCAGTGATCATCGCGATTGGCTTCGTCTTGGCTAACGTCATCCGTCGACTGATGGGTGATACTACGGCTTCGAAGATTGTCCGCTACACCGCCATCGCACTGTTCGTGGCGATGGGCCTGAAGTACATGGGCCTGGCCGACTCGATCATCAACATGGCCTTCGGTGCCATCGTGATTGGTGCGGCACTAGCAGCAGCCCTAGCCTTCGGACTGGGTGGACGCGATGCGGCGGCACGTACCTTGGAGAAGATCGATCTGAACAAGTTGGACGAACCGGCTAGCACCGGCACCGTGCCAACTCGTCCGGCACCGACGACTCCAACTCGTCCGTCACCAACCACGCCTCCGACAACACCAGACGAGTTCTAATACTTAGGGCTTGACGCATCAAAAAGGTGGGACCGATTGCTCGGTTCCACCTTTTTACTGCCCAAAAATGGGCCGCGACGTCCAGCATTTTCGAGTCTGATTTGGACTATTGATCTTTCCGTACCTCAGTGCAAAGCCAGCGCGGTGATGGGTGGTGCTTGGTCGGTGATCAACCGAGCATAATTTAGAACATCGATACGCTCGCCGTTGATTAAGAACTTGTCCCGTTCCCGGCCTTCGAGCACAAAACCACAACGCTCGGCGACCTTTTTAGATGCAGGATTATTCACCCGCAGGCCCAACTCCAAACGGTGTATCTGATGGGCGGTAAAAAGCTCGTCAGCCAAAGCAGCCAGTGCGCGGCTAGCTAATCCGCTACCGCGATGCGCCGCATGCATCCAATACCAGACCCAGGCGTTGCGATTTCCGGAGTCAATACTCGCAGAGACTAGACCGACTAAGCCGGTACCTTGAACTATCGCTAGTGGTACTTGTTGGTCAGGATTTTTTAGTAGCTGCTGAATGTAGTTCTCTGCCTCGACAAGGTTTTTAACCTCACCTTGCCGCGCCATGTCGGGGTGGGAACAAAAAGCCTCAAGAACTTGGGGTGCATCGCTAGGACGCAACGGACGAACAAAAGCTTGAGCCTCTGACGCGACATAAGGTGAGGTCGCGACATCGGCGGGGAACTTGGGCAGCTTGGTTCCTTGGTGGAAGAGCAACTGCCAACCATGGGCCGAATGGATCCACAGCGAGGTGCGCTGGCTCGGGGTGTCCGCGCCGGTTTTCCAGCGTAGTAACACCAGAGTCTCACTGAGCTGTTGGATACGCGGCTCGAGCAATTGGAACGTAGGTGATTGGTCTACTGGTTCAGCCATGAGCAGTTTGATGATTTGGCTGCGATCGTAGTTTCTGCCGGAGGCTCCAACTTCCTCGAAGTCTTCATGAAGTAGCCGTTTGAGCTCCTGCTGTTTGTGGCGAATGCGCTGAGTTAGCAATTGCTTTTCACCGTCAATGATCTTTGCGGCTACCAAGTGATCAGGAGATAAATCTCCCGGGACAGAAAATTCGGGCATGGCAACGAGTAAAACACAGGACAGCTATGGCTGTGAAGTCATGAAGTTAGTAATTGTGAGCCCTGACATGCTTATAATCCAAGTACTCCGCGGGAGCCCTTAAGGGCTGAGAGGGCTTTGTGCCGACCGCTACACCTGATGCGGGTCATGCCGCCGTAGGAAGGAATTGCCTTCGTGCACACTGTCATTGTCGGCGCCGGAATTATCGGTCTCGCCACAGCTTTCGAACTTCGCGCTCGCGGTGTTGAAGTCACGATCATTGATCCGGCTCCCGGTTTAGGTGCAAGCCATGCGGCCGCCGGGATGCTCGCGCCAACTGCCGAAACCACCTGGGGCCAGGACCAACTTCACAGGCTGATGTCCTGTTCGGCCAAGGCCTACCCCGAATTTATTGATCGAATTTTTCAGGCTACCGGCCAGCGCGCTGCTTACGTTGAAAATTCGACTTTGGTGATCGCCGCCGAACTGGCGGATATGGATGCGCTGTTGGAATTAAAGCGGCTACAAGATTCTTTAGGGTTCAGCGCTGAAAGACTTATGCCGAGCGCCGCACGCAAACTTGAACCTGCGCTGGCGACAAACATTGCTGGCGCCATATACTGCGCCGCAGATCAACAATTGGACCCACGGTCTTTGCTGAAGATTCTGATCAGCTACTTTGAATCCTCCATCGTGCACGAGACCGTGGTGGGGCTCCTGAGTCACGGGTCAAAAACCTGCGGTGTGATCACCTCCAGCGGGCTGCGAATCCCTGCAGACCAAGTGCTTCTGGCCGCCGGTCTGGGGCAAATTCCGGGCGTATCAAACCTCGCGCTACGCCCGGTCTATGGCGATATCTTACGGTTGCAAGGCTCAACACGATTCCCCTTGATCAAGCGAACTGTTCGCGGGATTGTGCACCGTGAACCGGTCTATCTGGTCCCACGCGCCGACGGAAGTTTGGTCCTGGGTGCGTCAAGCAGGGAAGACGGACAAGAGCAGGTCAACGTGGGACAACTACATGCGTTGTTGGACAATGCGCGCAGGCTTGTGCCGGGCATCGTGGATACCACGCTGAATGAAGCAATCGTCCGTGCGCGTCCCACCACCCCGGACGACAGGCCGCTGATTGGCCGGGTGGATGCCGGGCTCGTCCTGTCAACCGGCTACTCGCGACACGGGGTGCTGCTAGCCCCATTCGGAGCACGGGTCGGCGCCGGGTTGCTGCTCGATGACCCACAAGACGCGCATCTACTCGCCGCAGTCTCGCCGGAAAGATTTGGCGAAGTCCACCTGCAAACCAGCACCTTCTAGGAGACAAAAAACATGCAACAAATAGAACTTTTCCTCAACTCCACACCCACCACCATGCCCGCCAACAGCACAGTGCGTGAACTGATCGCCACACATACCGGAAAACGAATCACCGACGAAGGCAGAGCCAGCGATGGATCACGTCTGGGTATTGCGGTCGCGGTGGACTCTGCGGTGGTGCCACGCAGTGGGTGGAATGATTTTTCGTTGCAGCCTGGCCAGCGAGTAGAACTAGTCACCGCAGCGCAGGGAGGCTGAAGATGGAAAAACTTACGATGGACAACGATGGATTTGAAGTTGCCGGGGTAGGGTTCGCTTCTCGACTCATTCTTGGCACCGGGGGAGCGACCTCGCTGGATATTTTAGAACAAGCGCTCCGTGTCTCAGGTACGGAGCTGACTACGGTTTCGATCAGGCACTTCGCCGCTGCTGGCTGTGGTTCGGTGTACGAACTTTTAGCTCGCAATTCTGTGCGCCCACTGCCGAACACCGCCGGTTGTTTCACCGCGCGGGATGCGATACTCACCGCCCAGCTGGCGCGTGAAGCTCTGGAAACAAACTGGATCAAACTTGAAGTCATCGCCGACGAACATACGCTGCTTCCGGACCCAATTGAACTATTTACCGCTGCCGAGGAACTAGTTAATGACGGATTCCAGGTTTTCGCCTACACCAATGACGATCCGGTCATGGCTATGAGATTAGAGCAGTTGGGTGTAGCGGCGGTGATGCCAGCTGGTGCCCCGATCGGTTCGGGCTTAGGGATCCTTAATCCACATAATATTTCCACTATTACCGCCCGAGCCTCGGTGCCGGTCATCTTAGATGCCGGGGTAGGTACCGCCTCGGATGCGGCCAAAGCCATGGAGCTGGGTTGTGACGCCGTACTGTTGGCCAGCGCGGTCACGCGAGCCAATAACCCACCCTTGATGGCCGCCGCCATGCGTGATGCCGTCCGTGCAGGTCGCGCGGCACGGCTGGCCGGACGCATCGTGCAACGCGACCTTGCGCTGGCTTCCTCGCCAGATTCCGGGATGATGCAGGCGCTCATTGGTGACTTCTCGTGAGCGCCGAACCGAGCCTTGCCCGGGAGTTAACCGCGACGCAACTAGCTAGATATTCTCGACACCTGACTCTGCCAGGAGTCGGAATCACCGGGCAAAACCGTATCGCCAACGCCAAGGTATTGATTATCGGCGCTGGGGGATTGGGTAGTCCTATTGCCAGCTATCTGATCGCCGCTGGGGTTAAACAACTCAGCGTCATCGACCCGGATAGTGTGGAACTCTCAAATTTGCAACGCCAGATCTTGCACCGTGAAAAGGATCAGGGTGCACTGAAAGTTGCGTCGGTGCAACGCCTTGCCGTTGAGCTCAACAGTGAGGTTGCGGTGCACTGTCATGCCACATATTTGGCACCAGAGAATGCGGTGGAACTTTTTGCCGAACACGATGTGGTGATCGATGGCAGCGATAATTTTGCGACGCGCTACCTTTCCAGCGATGCCGCGGAAATTACCGGTACACCTTTGGTGTGGGGAACAATTTTCCAATTTGCGGGTCAGGTCTCGGTATTTGATCCGCAATCCGGTCCGATGCTGCGCGATATCTTCCCTGAGATGCCAGAGGCTGATTCGGTACCGTCCTGTGCCGAAGGTGGGGTATTTGGTGCGCTGTGCGGGGTGGTCGGATCGTTAATGGCCACCGAAGCGCTAAAAATAATCACCAAAGTGGGACAACCACTAACCGGGAAACTATGGCTTTACGATGCGCTGACCGCCGGCGTGCAGATTTTGAGTTTTGACCGCGACCCACAGCGTGCGTCGGTCCGAGAACTTGGCGATTATGAACCTCAGTCTTGTTCGGTGGTTGTGTCGGGCGAAGAAATCGACGTGACAGAAGTAGAAAAGTTGCGAGCCCAAGGCCAACTGGTATTGCTCGACGTGCGAGAACCATGGGAACGTGCGCTGGCAACTATTGAGGGCAGTATTCATCTGCCCCTAGACCAATTGTCCGGTGACTTCTGGACGCAGTTTCACTGGGAGCCAGGAACCCAGGTGGTGACCGTCTGTAAAACCGGGGCACGCTCGGTTCGCGCCGCGCTCACACTCAACGCGGCGAGGCCAGCAACGCTTGCCCCGGTGCTTAGCCTGCGCGGCGGAACACTGCGTTGGTTAGCCGAGATTCGTGGTCAGGTCGTGAACTACTAGGTAGTACTGACATACTGAAGGCATGGAGTCAACCAAAAAATTACTGATCAGAGAGCTATCCCAAGCCGATGAACAGCAAGCAATTGCCGCTCATCACGCATTGCTCGACGATGATTTTGATTTTCTCCCGACATGGTCAGCCCGGCAAAGCTGGAGCGGCTACGTGCAACGCATGAGCGAAGGGCGCAGCGGCGAATTCATCCCCGAAGGGTGGGTGCGCAGCGGTTTATTCGTCGGAGTGCACGAAGGAAAGCTCGTAGGACGTATCTCGGTGCGTTACGAGCTCAACGATTTTCTGAGCGAGGTCGGCGGACACCTTGGTTATGGTGTGGTCCCGGAATTCCGCGGCCAAGGCTTTGCTACACAATTGTGCGAATTTGCGTTAACAGAGCTCAGATTCCACGGTGTGCGCTCGGCTTTGGTAACCTGTGATGAGCAGAACGTTGCTTCACAGGCAACGATCATCGCCTGCGGCGGACAAGCCGATGAAAATCGCCCCACGGTGCATGAAACCGGGGGAAACACCAAACTGCGTTATTGGATTTCAACGGCGCGCTATTAGGCGTTAATGAAGCTATTTCTGTATGTTCCACCACAGATAAACGATGTACTTGTCCGAAGCGCGTAAAATAGTATGTTGGGTCGACTGTGGCCCCGCCTCCGAGACCCTAAATTCTCTACACGAAGTGAGCCTTCCCGTATGTCAGATACAACTCTCATCCGTCGCGACGACCTGCGCAACGTAGCTATCGTTGCGCACGTTGACCACGGCAAGACCACCATGGTCAACGCAATGCTCCAGCAGACTGGTGCATTCGAAAGCCACGGTGAAACCGAAGATCGCGTGATGGACTCCGGCGAGTTGGAACGCGAGAAGGGCATCACCATTCTTGCTAAGAACACCACCGTGTTCTACAGCGGCCCAGCTGCCGAGGGCAAGAAGATGACCATGAACATCATCGATACCCCGGGTCACGCCGACTTCGGTGGCGAGGTCGAGCGCGGCCTGTCCATGGTTGATGGTGTGGTTCTGCTTGTCGACGCCTCCGAAGGCCCGCTGCCACAGACCCGCTTCGTGCTGCGTAAGGCACTCAGCGCTGACCTGCCGGTCATCATCGTGGTCAACAAGACCGACCGTCCCGACTCCCGCATCGATGGCGTCATCTCCGACTCCATGGACCTGCTGCTCGGACTGGCCTCGGACTTGGCCGACGAAGCTCCAGATCTGGATCTGGACAAGGTTTTGAACGTCCCAATCGTCTTCGCTTCGGGCAAGGCTGGCTTCGCTTCGATGAATCAGCCAGCCGATGGCACCCTGCCAGACAATGAAGATCTTGAGCCACTGTTCGAGACCATCATCAAGCACGTGCCAGCCCCGACTTACACCGAGGGTGAAGTTCTCCAGGCACACGTCACCAACCTTGACGCCTCGCCATTCCTTGGCCGTCTGGCACTGCTGCGTATTTTCAACGGCACGCTGCGCAAGGGCCAGCAGGTTAACTGGGCCCGCCAGGATGGCACCATGAAGCAGGTCAAGATCACCGAGCTGCTGGCCACCAAGGGTCTAACCCGTGTTCCAGCCGAAGAGGCCGGACCGGGCGAGATCGTCGCAGTTGCAGGTATCGAAGACATCATGATCGGTGAGACCCTCACCGACCTTGAAAACCCGAAGCCACTGCCACTGATCACCGTTGATCCACCAGCGATCTCGATGACCATTGGTATCAACACATCGCCGCTGGCCGGCAAGGTCAAGGGTGCCAAGGTGACCGCGCGTCAGGTGAAGGATCGCCTGGACAAGGAACTGATCGGTAACGTTTCGCTGAGCATCTTGCCAACCGAGCGTCCCGACGCTTGGGAAGTTCAGGGCCGTGGCGAATTGGCTCTGGCCATCCTCGTGGAGCAGATGCGACGCGAAGGCTTCGAGCTGACCGTTGGTAAGCCACAGGTTGTCACCAAGATTGTTGACGGCAAGGTTCATGAGCCAATGGAGCACATGACCATCGACGTGCCAGAAGAATACCTGGGCGCAATCACCCAGCTGATGGCTTCGCGCAAGGGCCGGATGACCAACATGGCCAACCACGGTACCGGCTGGGTTCGTATGGAATTCATCGTTCCTGCTCGTGGCCTGATCGGCTTCCGTACCCGCTTCATGACCGAAACCCGCGGCGCTGGTATCGCAGCATCGCTGGCCGAAGGTTACGAGCCATGGGCCGGTCCAATCGAATACCGTATCAACGGTTCGATCGTGGCTGACCGCTCCGGTGTTGTCACCCCGTTCGCGATGATCAAGCTTCAGGAACGCATGAACTTCTTCGTGCAGCCGACCTCCGAGGTTTACGAGGGCATGATCGTCGGCGAGAACTCGCGCGCCGATGACATGGACGTGAACATCACCAAGGAAAAGCAGCTCACCAACATGCGTGCAGCTTCCTCGGATAGCTTCGAGAACATGACCCCACCACGCAACCTGACTCTTGAAGAGTCCCTCGAATTCGCTCGCGAAGACGAGTGCGTTGAGGTCACCCCGGATGCCGTGCGTATCCGTAAGGTTCTGTTGAACGCTAGCGATCGTGCCAAGGCAACTCGTGCGCGAGCAAAGAGCTAACCAGTCGCTGACCGCCGGCAGTAACCTGAGCGCGCTAGTGCGCGGTCTAGTTACTGCCGTGGTTTCCGGTTTACTGGGCACCGCTATCCATGCCTCGTTGAGCTATGCGGGGGATATCCCGCTAGTTTGGGGAGTGCTGGTGGCTTGGCTGTTATTGGGCTTGCTGGTGTACTGGTCGGTGGTTGCCTCGGGCAAACTCTGGGCCGGCGCGGTGGGCTTTATCGGCTGCTACCTGGTTGTCGGGTCGATTTCCTACTTTGGAAATGACACGATGATTTTGCCGTTGCAGTACCTGCAATATCTACCAGGTCCGACCATCGCCTCGCTGTTATGGATGTATGGCATGATCGTGCCCGCGGTGATCTCGCTATTTATGGCATTGCGCGTACTTCGCAAACGTCAGCGTTAACCTAGAAAAACCCCAGCTTTGCTGGGGTTTTTCTAGGTTAAAACGCTTATTTGTTGCCGGTGACGTCTAAGTGGTGGGCGAGGAACAAAGAGGTGGCTACGCCTTCAGGTTCGGCTTCGCGCATCGCGTAGTCTTCGATAATTTCCCGAATACGGCCGAGCATTTCTTTTTGCGTATCTTCGGTAAGTTTTAGACCCACGCGGATGACCTGAATTTCTTGCGGCTCAAGCCCATCGATTTCCTGCAGGAAGGTATCTACCAGCAGGGGAGCAGCGTCGGGAATTCGGGTACCCCAGGACTGCCGCGTGCTACGGTAAGGCACTTCCTTAGCCCCGCGGTTACCGCGCCGGGGCTCTTCCGCGGCGAGGAAACCGCTACCCACTAGGGTGCGCACATGGTGCAAGGAAGTCGCCGGATTTAGCTCGAGAATGTCGGCTATTTCCTTATTGGTGCGGGACTCATGCAGGCATAAGCGCAGAATTCTAAGCCGCAATGGTGAGCTTAGAGCTCGTGCGCGGGCTTGGACTAGATCGTCTGTCGGCATATTGCCAGCATACGCGAAAATCACCTAGTGATTGGTATCTTCAAATCGCAAGTTGTTTTCCGTGCCGTTCAGCGAACTACTTCAGCGTTGGTGGTCGCGAACGTCGTACCGGTGGCGGTGGGACCCGTTTGGCGTGCGTAATAGCCTGGCGGTCAACGTCCAGCGCACCACGTTTGGTATTGATGGATACGGTGTCAGAGGTGATCGCTAGAACCTCTCCGAGGGCATCGCTGCTGATCACGTTTCCGGTCTCCGGGGATGTCTGTGTGAGGCGATAACGCACCACGATGCGGTCACCAGGGCTAAGATCTTCAAATTTGAGCATATTTTCCGTCATCTAAGTGCACAAGAATTCATCTTCGGTAACCTTGAACGAAATGTGAATCGTCGATTACGTCACAGGGTGGGTGTGCGAGATCGCTTGTTTGGGTATCAGGACTAGACTGTAGCTAGAGCTTATTGCGGATTCAACGACCAGAGGTTAAATCCGTGAAACTGAAGTGAAATCTTAGAATTTGCGCTAGGAAAGGTCTCAGTACCCGTGACTTACATCATCGCCCAACCGTGCGTCGACCTTAAAGATAAGGCCTGCGTCGAAGAGTGCCCGGTGGATTGCATTTATGAAGGCGAACGCTCCTTATATATTCACCCCGACGAGTGCGTCGATTGTGGTGCGTGTGAACCGGTCTGCCCTGTCGAAGCGATCTATTACGAAGACGATGTGCCTGATCAGTGGGCCGACTATTACAAGGCAAACGTCGACTTTTTCGACGAACTTGGTTCCCCGGGCGGTGCCGCTAAAATTGGAAATACAGGAACCGATCACCCGTTGATCAGTGCTCTGCCGCCCCAGAATCAAGGCTAGGTTTCCGCATATATGCTTGAGCTCCCCGATTACCCTTGGAACCAGTTAGCGCCATACCGTGAACTGGCGGCCAAGCACCATGATGGTGTGGTCGACCTTTCCATCGGTACTCCAGTTGACGACACACCACAGGTTATCCAAGAAGCTCTCGCCCAGGCTGCAAACTCTCATGGCTACCCGACCACCCATGGGACACCAGAAGTACGTCAAGCCATTGTCGACTGGTATGCACGCCGTCGTCAGGTCACGGGGCTGAGCATCGATGATGTCATGCCAACCGTTGGTTCTAAAGAGATGGTTGCCTGGCTTCCGTTACTTCTTGGCATGGGTCCACAGGACATCCTGGTTCGACCTTCGATCGCTTACCCGACCTATGACATCGGTGCGAAATTAGTCGGAGCAACAGCTATCGCTACCGATGATCTCAATGAGCTCAGCGATGAACAACGTGCGCGGGTCAAACTGGTGTGGGTGAATTCCCCGGGTAACCCCACAGGCAAGGTGCGTGACCTCGAATCTCTTCGCCAACTCGTACACCAAGCACGTGAACTTGGCGCGGTAGTTGCCTCCGATGAGTGTTACGCAGAACTAGGCTGGGACGAATTTGAAGGCGCTGTACCTAGCGTTTTAGATCCGCGTGTCAACGACGGAAATTTGGATAATCTCCTTTCGCTCTACTCGTTGTCTAAGCAGTCAAACCTTGCAGGGTACCGCGCCGCATTTGTTGCCGGTGCGCCCAACCTGATGCCGACTTTGGTTAACAGTCGCAAGCACGCGGGCATGATTGTCCCGGGACCAATTCAGCATGCAATGGTTGTTGCCTTAGCCGATGATGAGCATGTCGTAGCTCAGCGGGAAATTTACCGGGCGCGCCGTGAAATGCTGCGGCCGGCACTTGAAAACTTTGGCTTGACCATCGAAGACTCGGTGGCAGGCTTATACCTGTGGTGCACGGAAGGGCAGTCCAGTTGGCAGACGCTACAGCGTTTGGCTGAACTTGGAATTGTTGCCGGCCCAGGTGCTTTCTACGGAACTGCCGGAGATCTACACGTACGTGTTGCCCTCACCGGTTCCGATGAACGGATAGCCGCAGCAGTTGAGCGGTTAAACTCTTCCGCCAATCGGTGAAGATGACAGTTGAATTAGCGTGAACGGGTCAATTAGCGGTATGTTCTACCGTGACGACTGACCTTTCGGAACTAAAGCCTTTCCGGTTAGGAGATGCAATGACAGATATTAAATCTGCACAGCTACAATTTGGTGATTCCAGCCTAGAGCTACCGGTTATCCCGGCTGCCGAGGGCAATGATGGTTTTAACGTAGCGCCACTTTTGAAGACCACCGGTAACGTAACCTACGACCCGGGCTTCATGAATACCGCGGCCACGAAGTCCGCGATTACCTACATCGACGGCGACGCGGGCATCCTGCGTTACCGCGGTTACCCTATCGAACAGCTTGCCGCGCACTCGAGCTTCACCGAAGTCAGCTACCTGCTGATCAACGGCGAACTGCCTACCGCAGACCAGCTAGAAACCTTCGACGGATCCCTGCGCCGCCACACGCTGCTGCACGAGGAACTCAAGGGCTTCTTCGGCGGATTCCCGCGCGATGCACACCCAATGCCAGTACTTTCTTCGGCCGTTTCGGCCCTGTCGACCTGGTACCAGGATTCCTTGGATCCAAAGGATGACGCACAGGTTGAGCGTTCAACTCTGCGTCTTCTAGCGAAGCTGCCAGTTCTTGCCGCGTACGCGCACAAGAAGTCCATCGGACAGGCACTGCTATACCCAGATAACTCGATGAACATGGTCGAGAACTTCCTGCGCCTGTGCTTCGGTACCGCAGCGGAGCCATACGTTCCGGATCCAGACGTGGTCAAGGCACTTGATCTGCTGCTGATCTTGCACGCAGACCACGAGCAGAACTGCTCGACCTCTACCGTGCGCCTGGTCGGCTCTTCGGAAGCTAACATGTTCGCTTCCGTTTCGGCCGGTATCCACGCACTGTCTGGTCCTGCCCACGGCGGTGCCAACGAGGCAGTGCTGAAGATGCTGCGCGAGATCCAGTCCTCGGGTATTTCTCCAGAAGACTTCATGGAGAAGGTCAAGAACAAGGAAGATGGCGTACGCCTGATGGGCTTCGGCCACCGCGTGTACAAGAACTACGATCCACGCGCAAAGATCATCAAGCAGACCGCTCACGACTTGCTGGCTAAGCAGGGCAAGAATGAGTTGCTTGATATCGCTATGAAGCTAGAAGAGACTGCGCTGAACGATGAGTACTTCATCTCGCGCAAGCTCTACCCGAACGTAGACTTCTACACCGGCCTGATCTACACCGCGATGGGCTTCCCGGAGAAGATGTTCACCGTCCTCTTCGCCATCGGTCGCCTGCCAGGCTGGATTGCCCAGTGGCGCGAAATGATCAAGGATCCAGAACTCAAGATTGGCCGCCCTCGTCAGTTGTACATGGGCGAGACCGAGCGTAACTACCCGGGCGTCTAAGCCCAAAAATAGTTCGCACAACTGGTTCAAGAACGGCCGGGCAAGCACTAAGGTGTTTGCCCGGCCGTTTCTAGTTTTAACACCGATTATCGGCGTATCCTAGGGAACAGAGCACATTGTTGCTTGGATGAGTCAGGTGGTGCGCGTGTATTATCGTCGTGGCAATAATTGGTCTTTGTCCATAAATACCAATCCAAATATGCTGTTGGCCCTCTACCTTCGCGACTTGGGTGGAATAGATCCTTCGGAAGTGGGGCCAAACTCCGCTCTGGCCCCAGCAGTGAAAGCCCGTGGGCAACGCCAGGTGGCTCCGGGGCAAATTAAACAAGAATGGTCCTCGTGGTGGGATTCGCTGATTACCCGCGAACCAACCACTGACACCGATCCAATGGATTTGCTCGCTGCCCTAGGCGACGGCTGTTATCCGGAGCTAGCTAAGTTGGCCCATGCTCACTATGGTCAAGCAACAATGTTCGCCCATCAGCATCGCGAGAATTTTAGTGAACAGTCGAAGGATTACATTCCTGCGCGCATGGATGAGGTTGAAAGAATCCTTATTGATCACGGGGTAGAGCACGCCCACGATGTGAAAGAAACTCAAATTCATGTCATCGACATTCCACTGACCGAGCCGCGTGCGTGGCTCATTGGCGGAGCGACGATCGTTGCCAGCACGTCATTATTGCGTGACGGGCGGGCTTTCCATGGATATATTCAGCCGATGGTGACCATAATCTTTCCCTGAAGCCTCTATACAAACGGCGAGGGGCACACCGTGGTGTGCCCCTCGCCGTTGAGTACCGCTAAAAATTAGTTAGCGTGCAATGCACTGTTTAGTTCCACACGCTGACCGGCACGTGGCAAAACTTCGACCGCTCCGCTGATCGAGTTACGACGGAAGAGCAGATTCGGAACTCCGGACAGTTCCAGTGCCTTCACGCTCTTGCCCTCAAGCTGCACTCGCGTTCCAGCGGTGACATAAAGCCCGGCTTCAACCACACAATCATCACCAATGGAAATACCTACGCCGGCATTGGCACCAAGCAGAACTCGCTCGCCAATAGTGATGCGTTCTTTGCCGCCACCGGAGAGCGTGCCCATGATGGAAGCGCCGCCACCGACATCCGAACCGTTACCGACAACAACCGATGCGGAAATACGTCCTTCGACCATTGAAGTGCCTAAGGTACCAGCATTAAAGTTGACGAAACCCTCGTGCATCACGGTGGTGCCCTCGGCCAGATGTGCTCCTAGTCGCACACGATCCGCGTCGGCGATGCGTACACCCGAAGGCAGGACGTAATCGACCATGCGCGGGAACTTATCTACGCCGTACACGTCCACGTTGCCACGTGTGCGCATTTTTAGACGCGTCATTTCGAATCCAGCTACCTGGCATGGTCCGAAGTTTGTCCACACCACATTTGCTAGGTGGCCGAAGATCCCGTCAAGATTGATGGTATTCGGGGCCACCAAACGGTGGGAGAGAAGGTGCAAACGTAGCCATACATCTGCGGTATCTGCCGGTGCCACATCTAGATCGATGGTTAGCGATATGACCTTCTGCGTGGTTCCACGTTGTGCGTCGTCGATTGCTGCTGCAGCTAATTCACCGGACAGCTCGGGGGCTTCAGAAAGCACTCCGAGTACGGGAGCTGGGTACCAGACGTCTAAAACCGTGCCGTCAGTTGCGATAGTTGCTAGCCCGTGGGCGGAAGCCAAACGTACCGATGTGTCAAAAGGTGCTGCTGCGGGTTCAAAAGTCATTCTCTGATCGTAGCGTTTACACTGCGAGTAATGTTGATAAATGACAGCGGAACGAAATCAAAAAGTAACGAATGATGGGTATTGTGAGCGAACTTAATCTTCGAGAAGACGTTGCCAAGCTAACCGAACGAATCATGAACATTGAATCGGTTTCAGGGAATGAAAAAGCCCTCGCAGATCAGGTTTATGAGGCGCTACGCGGTCTTAGCCATCTGGAGGTGCACCGGGATGGGGATTCCATCGTGGCACGCACCAATTTGGGCCGTGCACAACGTGTGGTCTTAGCCGGGCATTTGGACACCGTTCCATTACCGCACGTGGCCGGGGCACGCGGGACAGTGCCGGCCACGGTCACCGACGGAGTTCTTTACGGGCGTGGGGCGACCGATATGAAAGGTGGCGTCGCGGTGCAGTTAGCGCTGGCGGCCGAACTGACTGGCCCTCGTTTTGATGTCACGTACATTTTTTATGACCATGAAGAAGTTGCCGCAGAAAAATCCGGGCTGGGAAGGTTGGCACGCAATTCCCCGCAGCTATTGCAAGCAGACTTTGCGATCCTCCTTGAACCAACCAACGGAACGGTTGAAGGTGGCTGCAATGGCACGAGCCGCTTCTTGGTGCGAACTACTGGCACCGCAGCTCACTCGGCACGTGCGTGGATGGGGGAGAACGCGATCCATAAAGCCGCTCCGATTCTTGTTCGCTTGGCTTCTTATGAGCCCGCCACCGTGGACGTGGAGGGGCTTGCCTACCGAGAGTCGATGAACGCGGTACGGATTAGTGGGGGAGTAGCGGGCAACGTGATTCCTGATTATTGTGAAGTTGAGGTCAATTACCGGTTCGCCCCCGATAAGAACCTGTCGGATGCGGAAACCGCTGTGCGGGCACTCTTTGAGGGCTTTGACGTAGAACGCACCGATGGGGCCGAGGGAGCCCGTCCGGGCCTTGACCAGCCTATTGCGGCCTCCCTGGTCCAGATTCTTGGGCAAGAGCCCAAGCCAAAATACGGTTGGACCGACGTCTCGCGATTCTCCGCCTTAGGGATCTCGGCGGTGAACTTCGGTCCAGGGGACGCATTATTGGCGCACACCGATGACGAGCATGTTAGCCAGCAAGCTATCCGTGATTGCCTGAACACTTTGCGACTCTGGCTGACCGAAGCCAACTAAACCCTAAGCAAACGAGATTAAACTAAAATCGGCTGGTGACTGCCCCAAGGGGCGGCCACCAGCCGATTTGTTGTTACCTGCAGTTCCCTAGGCAATGCCTCGGGAGCTAAGTCGACCTGAAACATAAGAGGCCAGCTTAGACAGTGCAAAGTTGAGAATAATGAAGATTGCCGCAGCAACCACCAACGACTGGAAGGTGTTCGAGTTACCGGTACCCACCAGCTTGCTCATGAAGAGCAGCTCGTTGAAGTTGATGATGTAACCCAACGCTGAGTCCTTCAAGATCACAATGAACTGGCTGATCAATGCCGGAAGCATTGCAGTCAGAGCCTGTGGAATCTCAATGAAGCTCAGCGACTGCGTACGAGTCAGGCCGATAGCAATACCTGCTTCGCGCTGCCCCTTAGGCAAACCATGAACACCCGAACGAATCAGCTCAGCCACAACCGAACCGTTATACAGGGTCAAACCAATAACCACCGCGAAGAACGGCGAATCCGCCGGCTGAACCCAGCCAGAATTGGCGAGCATGATCCACAAGAACAGCATCATCAGCAAGACCGGGACCGCACGGAAGAACTCAACGACGATCGTACTGATCCAGTTGAGGAACTTGTTATGTGAGAGTCGTCCCATGCCGAAAATAAAACCGAAAATCAGCGAGGTAACGATCGAAATCGCTGCCGACTGAAGTGTCTTGATCAACCCAGGCAGGATGAAATTAGTCCATACCGATCCAGTGGCAAAAACATTCCACTTTTCTGGGGTCAATTGACCAGCACCATACAACCCGTAGATCAGGTAGGCGATGAGGCCTAAGAAGATCAACGCGCCGACAATGTTCAGAAGTAAGATGCGACGTTTGGCTTTAGGCCCCGGCGCATCGAAGAGAACTGACTGAGTGCTCATCGCGCGACCGCCAACTTCTTAGAGAGCCAGGTAACTAGCAAACCGATGGGAACCACGATGATCACGAACATCAAAGCCACCGTGAGGAAGATCAGGAAGCCCTGATCCGCACGGTACTCGATCATCGTTTTCATCAGACCCGAGATTTCGGCGACGGATCCAGCCAATGCCACGGTGGTGTTCTTGATCAATGCGATCAGCACGTTGCCCATCGGGACGATGGCACCGCGGAACGCCTGTGGCAGGATCACCAGCTGAGCTGCCGGAAGGAAGCTCAGACCGATAGCGCGGGCGGCTTCGGCTTGGCCTAATGGCACGGTGTTAACGCCCGAGCGAATTGCTTCGCAGAAGAACGCGGCGTGATAAATGCTCAACCCGATGATGGCAATCTGGAAGAAGTTCAGATTGAAGTCGCTGCTGATTTGCAGTTTGAATACGCCGAAGAGCACCAAGACACCGAATGCCATGATGATCGTCAGCGGGGTATTACGGAAGATATTGACATAGGCGGTACCAAAGGCACGCAGGCTGGGGATCGGGCTGATGCGCATAATGGCAAGCAGCGTACCCAGTACTAGCGAGATCAGGAACGCCCAAAAGGTGAGCTGCAGGTTAGCCCAGAAGGACTCCATAATGCGCGCACCATATTCATCCCAAAGACTTAAGTAGCCTTCCACGGCTTGTTCTCCTTGGTAGAAGGTATGGGTCTAAACCATTGGTGCCGCGCCTGGCCTTGGCCAGCACGCGGCACCTGGTCATGAAATGACTGCCTTAGCTTTATGCGCAGGCTTCAAATTCCTTAGGTGGGTTCAGATCCGATGGAACGTATCCGGTACCCTCGGTGTTCATGTCCAACGACTTCTTCCAATCACCGGAATCGATCATCTTCTGGATAGCGGTGTTGATGTCAGCACACTTCTCGCTGGTCTTGTTCAGACCCACACCGTAAGGCTCCTCGGAGAATGGCTTGCCAACAACCTTGAACTTGCCCTTGTTGGCCTCGGTAGCTGCCAGACCAGCAAGGATGATGTCATCGGTGGTGATCGCGTCAACGCCGCCGGTCTCCAACAGACCCAAGCAGTCTGCGTAACCCTGCTGCTCGACCAGATTCACGCCGGTGATGTCTTTCTTGACGTTCTCAGCCGAAGTTGAGCCGGTGACCGAGCACAGGTTCTTTCCGTCTAGTGATTCCTTGCCGGTGATCGAGCTTTCATCGGCGCGAACCAACAGGTCCTGGCCAGCGATGAAGTATGGTCCTGCGAAGCCGACACGTTCCTTGCGGGAATCGTTGATGGTGTAGGTCGCGAAGATCATGTCAACCTGGTTGGTTTCCAACAGGGTCTCGCGGTTTGCCGAAGGAGCCGAAACGAATTCGATCTTGTCTTCGGAGTAGCCCAATTCATTGGCGACGTACTTGGCGACATCAACGTCGAAACCGGTGTACTTGTCGCCATCCTTGAAGCCCAGACCTGGCTGGTCAAATTTAATGCCAATGCGGACCTTGTCGCCAGCCTCGTCACTACCGGCGTCAGAGCCGCCACATGAGGTGAGAGCCAACGCAGCGACGGCTGCCATTGCGGCGATTGCGCCTAAACGATTCTTACGCATGATTCCTCCTGAATACAGAATGCGGTGATGGAATTTAGTGGTTGGTAATGAGCTTGCCCAAGAAATCCTTGGCGCGCGCACTTTTCGGGTTGGTGAAGAACTCATCTGGAGTGGCCTGCTCGACGATCTGGCCGTCGGCCATGAAGATCACGCGGTCGGCAGCCTTGCGAGCGAAGCCCATCTCGTGGGTCACCACCAGCATGGTCATGCCTTCCTTGGCTAGGCCAACCATGGTGTCGAGCACCTCGTTGATCATTTCCGGGTCCAGCGCACTGGTCGGCTCGTCAAAAAGCATGACCTTCGGACGCATTGCCAGCGCACGAGCAATAGCCACACGCTGCTGCTGACCGCCGGACAGCTGAGCAGGAAGTTTGCCAGCCTGGTTGGCGACGCCAACACGTTCCAGCAGCTTCATCGCAACCTTGTCAGCCTCAGATTTTTTCATTCCCTTGACCTTGATTGGGCCAAGAGTGACGTTCTCCATAATGGTCTTGTGTGCGAAGAGGTTGAAGGATTGGAAGACCATTCCTACATCGGCGCGCAACATTGCTAGCGCCTTACCTTCTTCGGGCAACACCTTGCCATCAATGGTGATGGTTCCATCATCGATTGTTTCCAGCCGATTAATGGCTCGACATAGCGTCGACTTACCCGAACCGGATGGTCCGAGGATGACGACGACTTCGCCCTTGGTGACCTGAAGGTTGATGTCGTTCAGAACATGTAGTGCCCCATAATGCTTGTTGACCCCACGCAGTTCTACGATAGGGCCGTCAGAAGAAGCTTGAGCCTGATGATCGCTTTTCATAATCTAGACATTACTTCATGTGACACACATAATGCGAGGTCACGACTACGTCACAAAAAGTTGTTATCAAACTGTTCTTTAAACGTGCGTCTGCAGATGGGCCAGATGTCGGGTCGTTACAGATAGAGTGAGGTCATGGACCATAAGCGGAAGAGTGAAGAAAATGCACAGGCGGGGCGCAAGGTCCACGTTGAAGCAAGTTGGCCGAATAAACAGCCTGACGAGCAACTGGACCGCTACCTGTTGGAGAGCCCGCAAGAAGATGTGACGCATAGTGATGTCTGGCGCGTTCTACGTATCCAATCCGAATTTGTTTCAGGTTTTGGCTCGCTGGCCGGGCTTGGGCCGGCGGTGTCCGTCTTCGGATCGGCACGCACCGAGCCCGAAAGCATCTACTACAAGCAGGCTTACCATGTTGGACAACGACTGGCACAAGCAGGTGCCATCACCATCACCGGCGGTGGACCCGGAACAATGGAAGCTGCCAATAAGGGTGCCAGTGAAGCTGGTGGAACTTCCGTAGGGCTGGGCATTGAATTGCCTTTTGAGACCGGCTTGAACTCTTGGGTCAATCGTGGCATCAACTTCCGGTACTTCTTTGTGCGCAAAACAATGTTCGTTAAGTACTCGCAGGGCTTTATTGTCCTGCCCGGTGGTTTTGGAACTTTGGATGAACTTTTCGAAGCATTGACACTGGTTCAAACGCAGAAAATTACTGGGTTCCCCATCGTTCTAGTTGGCACCGAATACTGGGGTGGACTCGTCGGGTGGCTTACCGACGTTGTCGCTAAAGAGCGCACCATTTCGCCCAAAGATTTAGATCTATTCCACCTCACCGACGATCCTGATGAGGCAGTAGACATTGTGTTGCGTAACATGGTTAAGGACAAAGAAAAGAAGTCAGCGAGCCGGAGTTAGTTATGCCATTTTTTCTCATTGCACTAGCGATCTTGTGCGTTGGCGGCGTGGCCTTGCTGATTTCTAGTCAGCGAAAGTCCACTCCGGCAGGTCGTCACTTTGAATCAATCGATGAACCTATCGTTGGGTTGGTAGAGCATGAGGCATCTTTGCCGCCGGTGTTGTTGCCGGAGCATCCACGAGCCAACGATATAAACGCGGTGAAGTTTTCTCTCGGGTTTCGGGGCTATCGCTGTGACCAGGTTGATGACACCTTGGATGTCCTCTCAGCCGAGATTTCCCGGCTCGAAAATACAATTCGTGACATGGAGTCACGGCGTGTGATTAGCGACACGACGCAAAATTAGCAATAATGGAAGATAAGTGTCCCTTATCAGCGACGAATCATCGCAGAAGGTGGACTTAGACATTGGGTTGTGCGCAAAGCAAATACATGTTGCGCGCGTTAGCCACGGACGAAGGGAACAGCTCATATGGCTGCGATGAAGCCACGTACCGGTGACGGGCCGATGGAAGTAACTAAAGAGGGCCGAAGCCTCATCTTACGGTTGCCAATCGATGGCGGCGGGCGTCTAGTAGTGGAGCTGAATAGTGCAGAAGCTGCAGAACTGCGTAACTGTCTAGTTGGGGTCACTGAATAAAACTTAAATAGCTAAGGACCGGTTCGAGGACCGGTCCTTAGCTATTTCCCGTTAACGGGTTTTGGTATTTTGCCTACCGCGCTTTTTGCCCGGCAATCACCGTAGCGACGAATAAGCCTTGTTCGCTCGGGAAAAGATGAGTTTGGAGCTTCGGATCTTCGCGAAGCAAACGAAGTGCGTCGCGGGTAGCGACGGTCGAGGCGCGCCTTACCGCTGGGCGAGCCAATCGGTGCTCGTCAAAAGCATTGTTCAAGATAATAACGCCACCAGCTCCCACCAGGCGCTTAGCTTCGGCCACATAATCCAAGAGGTTTTCGGCACTAGCGTCGATGAGCACCAAATCGTATGCGTGGTCAGCGAGTCTGGAGAGCACGTTCTCAGCGCGTTCGTTGATGATGCGTACGCGTGCTGAGAGGATGCCTGCATCGCGCAAGCCCTGGCGCATCGCATTAGCATGTTCCAGGTCAGATTCGATGGCTGTCAGCGTCCCGGTGGCACCCATGGCTTCAAGCATGGCCATCGAGGCTACACCGACACCCGAACCGATCTCCACGATGCTGTGTGGGGCGCGCAGCGTGCATAACAATGTGAGCATGGACCGACCTGCCGGGTCGATGCAGCCAACTCCAAGATCCGCGGCACGTTCGCGGGCCGCGAGCACATGATCGCGCTCAAGAAGCTGGTTCTGGCTGTAGCCCCAGCTAGCGAGGAGTTCGGGATTCATCGATGGCATGAGTGTGTGGTCCTTGTAGGTTGAGTGTAGATTGCTCCGGGAACCATCGTACCCACCTTGGGGGTGCATGTTGGCCGAATTGCTGGCCTGCGCGCAGGGGATTCTTAGCTTCAGCTCAGCTTCCCGGGTGACACTAGAAGAGTGAATACGCTTAGAAGTCAGCTCAGCGCCTCCGCCGATGGTCCCGAAACCGAAACCCCTTCATGGGATGCGATGGTCTTAGACCATGGTCAGCAGGTCTTTCGTTTGGCCTACCGTTTGACCGGTAATCGTCAGGACGCCGAAGACCTTTCACAAGAAGCATTTGTTCGCGCGTTTAATGCGCTTGAAAAGTACACTCCCGGCACCATGGGTGGATGGTTGCATCGCATCACCACCAATTTATTTTTAGATCAGGCACGCCGCAAGTCTAAAATTCGTTTTGACCGTTTTGCCGAAGGCGCCGAAGACCGTTTCCCTAGTAGCGCGGTCACCCCCGAGCGGGACTTTGAATTTAATAACTTAGACGTGGACGTAGCCAGAGCGCTCAAGGCACTCGCCCCAGATTTCCGCGCAGCGATCGTGTTGTGCGATATGGAGGGCTTCTCCTACGAAGAAGTCTCCCAAATTCTCAACGTCAAATTAGGCACCGTACGCTCACGCATTCACCGCGGACGAGCAATGTTGCGTGACGCTCTAGCGCACCGTAACCCGGCAAACCCTGTCCCGCTGACGGTGAGCCTGCCGCGCATCCCACTAGGTTTGCGCACCGCACAGCAGGGCTAAGCCATAAGTCACCAGCCATGGCGCGGTGATTTCGACCATTTGAAGCCGACAAGGTAATCTTTCATACGTGGAGTTATTTGGAATTAATGGCGGAGAATTCATCATTCTCGCCGTACTCGCAGTAGTCATCTTGGGTCCCGAGAAGCTTCCAGAGTATGCCAAAAAACTGGCCAATCTTGTCAAGGAACTTCGTAGGATGGCCAACGGTGCCAAAGAGCAGCTGCGTGAAGAAGTCGGCGATGAGGTTGCCGATATAGATTGGCGCAAACTGGACCCGCGGCAATACGACCCACGACGCATTATCAAAGAAGCGCTTATCGATGAATTTGATGACGCAGTCAGCGCAGCCAAGGGATCCCCGGCGGTGCAAGCAGCTCCGGTACGCACGGCAATAGCTACACAAAAACAGCAGCCGTTGGCTAACAATGAGCCAGCTCCCTTTGATACCGAAGCAACCTAGAGATTTATTAGAACGACATTGGCAGCGATCGCCCGGCAAGTCCGCGTGGTCGCTGTCCTAGTTTAATTGCCAGCTCGCGCAAAGATTGAGCCACCGGAGATTCGGGGGTGCTTAATACCACCGGGACACCTTGATCGGAACCTACTCGGACCGCCTCTTCCAGCGGCAACTGCGCCAGCAGTGGAACCGAATACTGCAGTTGGCTGCTCAACGACTCGCTGAGTCGTTGACCGCCGCCGGTACCAAAAATTTCCATCTTGCTTCCATCAGGCAGGCTGAGATAGCTCATATTCTCCACCACACCAATGACCTTTTGTTTGGTCTGCAAGGCGATAGTCCCGGCGCGCTCGGCCACCTGGGTGGCAGTGGATTGCGGGGTTGTGATGACCAGCAATTCACTATTGGGTAAGAGCTGGGATACGGAGATCGCCATGTCTCCGGTGCCCGGGGGCAAATCCAAAAGTAGTACGTCCAGATCACTAAAGTACACATCGGTGAGGAACTGCTCTAACGCGCGGTGCAACATCGGGCCGCGCCAAATCACCGGCTGGTTTGAATCTAAGAACATGCCGATAGAAATGACCTTCACCCCGTGCGCCACCGGAGGCAAGATCATCTCATCAACACGAGTTGGTGGCTGGGTGATGCCCATCAGCGATGGAATCGAAAAACCGTGCACGTCCGCGTCGATCAATCCCACTTTGAGCCCATTCGCCGCCATGGCTGCGGCCAGGTTCGCGGTGACAGAGGACTTGCCTACCCCGCCTTTGCCACTGGCCACTGCGATGATTCGGGTCAGCGAGTCTGGATCGGAGAAGACCATGCGTTTGGCCTTGAGTCGATCGCGCAGCTCGGCACGCTGGTGCGGATCCATCACACCTAAAGTGACTTCGACCTGTTGCACCCCGGCTACCGCTGCGACCGCCGTAGTGACGTCGGATTCGATGGTTGAGCGCATCGGGCACCCGGCAATCGTCAGCAAAACTTTGACCTGGGCGGTGCCATCATTCAACTGTGCAGATTCAACCATGCCCAGTTCTGTGATGGGCCGACGCAGCTCGGGGTCGATGACGGTATCAAGTGCACGGCGTAAAGCCACCGAATCAGTCACTAGTTATTGCCCTTCCGATGCTGGGAACGGCTTGAATCAACGGTGTCGATCAGACCGGTATTAGGTGAGCTGTGCTTATTTTTCCGTTTGGCACGCAGATGCAGTTCTTCGCCGTCCGCGGTTTCCAAGAGTTCTTCGAGCACATTACGCAGCTCCGAACGTACGTAGTCACGGGTGGCAACATCACGCATGGCCAAACGCAGCGACGCCAGTTCCCGGGTCAGGTACTCGGTGTCGTAGAGGTTTCGTTCCGCGCGGTTGCGGTCTTCACTGACCGAGACACGGTCACGGTCATCCTGACGGTTTTGTGCAAGCAACAGCAGCGGGGCCGCGTAAGAGGCCTGCAAGGAGAGCATCAAGGTCAACGCGGTAAAGCCTATCGCCGCGTCGTCAAAGCGCCATGCCTCGGGGGCCGCGGTATTCCAGACCAGCCAGAAGGCACAAAAGATCGTCATATAGAACAGGAATTGCGGGGTGCCCATGAAGCGGGCGAACTTCTCCGTCGCGGAACCAAACATGTCTGGATCCGGATTGAACTTCGGCCAGAAACGACTCCGTGCCGAAAGAGGAGTATCCAGTCCGTTGCTCTTGCGCTGTTCGGCCATGGGGTGAACTCCTTTACTACCGATCGAAAATGCTGAAGATGAGTGGCCTAGTCCGCTGAGCGCCAGTCATCGGGAAGAATGTGGTCCAACACGTCATCGACGGTGATGGCACCAACGAGACGACCTTCATTATTGACCACACCCACCGAGGTGAGGTTATATGTGGCCAAATGGCGGACCACATCGGTGATGCTAGATAAATCAGACATTGGCTCAAGTTCTTTATCAAGAATATCGCCCAGCGGTTCCGGGGGAGCCGCACGCAACAGTGCCTGAATGTGAACTTGGCCTAAGTAACGTCCGGTGGGAGTCTCCAATGGCGGGCGCACCACATACACGGTGGATGCCAACGCGGGGCTCAGTTCTTCCATGCGTACCGAGGCCAGAGCCTCGGCTACCGAGGACTCAGGGGTGAGGATCACCGGAACCGGGGTCATCACCGAGCCGGCGGTACCTTCCGGATAGGCCAGCAGACGACGCACGTCTTCGGCTTCTTCCTCATTCATCAATTCCAAGAGTTGGTGTTTGGTATCTTCGGAAACCTCTGCCAACAGGTCGGCCGCGTCATCCGGGTCCATTTCTTCGAGCACATCTGCGGCGCGTTCAAGGCTCAGCGCGGAGAGGATTTCAACCTGTTCACGGTCCGGAAGTTCCTGCAACACATCGGCGAGTCGATCATCTTGCAGGTGGGCTGCGACCTCAAGGCGACGTTTACCGGTCATCTCATGCAGGGCGTCAGCGAAGTCAGCTGCCTTCATTTCATCGTGAGTGGCTACGAAATTATCCGCCGATTGCGGTTCGCTTTGCGCACCGTGACGCACACCTTCCCAAGAAACCAGCACCTTATTGCGTCGTCGGTTACGCAACCCCAACAGTGTGTTGGTGGCTTCGATCCGCTGCACGTAGTACTCGTTGATTTCCCAGTCGCCGCGTCGTGTCTGAGTCAGTCCGACGTCTTCAATGAGTCCTCGGCCCGAGGCGTCCACGAAGGTCACCGTACGGTCGAATATTTCGGCCACGACGAGCATTTCCTGCCCGCGCTGCTGGAAGCGACGCATGTTGACCAGGCCGGAACAGATGATCTGTGTGGATTCCATGGATTGGATTCGTGTCATGGGTACAAAAACGCGACGTTTGCCGGGCACCTCGACGACGACACCAACACAAGCTGGGGCTTTCTGCGGGCCGCGCGAAACGACGACGACGTCACGTAACCTACCTAGACGGTCGCCTAAGGGGTCGAAGACATCCAGCCCGAGTAGCCGGGCGACAAAGATTTTAGACACTTGTGCGCTCACCGTTCTAGCCTAGCGTGCTAAAGGCCGGTTAGTGGTGTGCTGAGCCACGTGAAGGAGACCCAATCTTTCACCCTCAGCGATAGTTAGTGCGCAACTAGGCCCTCTCACAGTAAGAGCGTGCACAATATAGGTATGACCTCGCCGCATGGAGTAAATTCAATCAGCCCCAACGGTTTGCCCCGTGGCGAACTACTTGGGCGCTACACCAGCTACCTGGATGCCCAGAAACTAGTGGATTATCTTGCAGATAATAACTTCCCAGTATCTGCGGTGACCATCGTCGGTAACGACGTGCGCACCGTAGAGCGGGTGACCGCAAAACTGTCCTACCCTAAGGTGGCGTTGGCCGGTGCCGCCCAGGGCGGCATGATGGGTTTGTTTGTGGGATTGTTGCTCTCACTCTTTGGCGGCACAGGAAACGGTTTGTACCAGATCCTCTCGGCTATCGGCCTAGGCATGGCGATCTGGATGATTGCCGGTGTGGTCTCATACTCCACCCGTCGCGGCAAGCGTGACTTCGCGTCTTCAAGCAAGTTTGTCGCCACGAGCTTCGACGTAGTTGTCGACTTTGAGCACGCACAGGCCGCACGTCAGATGGCCTCCCAGTTGCCAATGCGCCCACAACAGGCTTCCGCAGCGCAGCAGCCGGTACAACCGGTTCAGCCACCGGTAGTCCCCGTGCAACCGCAGCCTCCGGTCTCTACCGATGGTGTGCAGGCACCGGGCCAAACTCCCGCCGCACAGCCCGTGCCAACCAGCGTGTTTAATGATCTTCCCGATGGCCGCCCACGTTATGGTGTTCGTGTTGACGAACCAAAGCCGGCAGCCCCGGAGCAGCCGCAGAACGCCGATGTTGCAGCCGCCGAGCCGACGGTAGCGCAGCCTGCGGTGAAGCCTGAAGCGGCCGAGCCACACGCCGAGGCACCAGCCGAGCCGGAAGGTGACGCCAAGTCTTCGGAAGAAGAACCAAAACAGCAGTAAACTTCAGCAATGTAAAAGTTCGTCATGAGTGATTTCATGGCGGGCTTTTAAGTTGCCAGAATGACCTTTGCCCCCGGGGCATGAGCTTAAGAACAACAAAACGATGGGCGGTTCAGAATCTCACAGAGAATCTAAACCGCCCATCGTTTTGCTACGTTGCTACGTGCGATTAGCTACGAAGTTTTGCCATCCAAGCTTCAACTTCTTCAGGCTTGCGTGGAAGCGCTGCTGAAAGGTTCACCGCACCGTCGGCGGTAACCAAGATGTCGTCTTCGATGCGTACGCCAAGCCCGCGGTACTCCTCCGGGATCGCGAGGTCTTCGTTCTTGAAGTACAGCCCCGGCTCGATGGTGAAGACCATGCCCTCGACAAGTTCCGCGTCAAGGTAGAGATCCGCGCGTGCCTGAGCACAGTCGTGAACATCCAAGCCAAGGTGGTGGCTGGTGCCGTGTGGCATCCAGCGACGGTGGTGCTGGCCCTCGGGGGACAGTGCCTCCTCCAAGGAAACGGGTAACAGGCCCCAGTCCTGCAGACGTTCGGCCAACACCGTGGTGGCAATGACGTGCAGGTCGCGGAATTTTAGTCCCGGACGGACCGCTGCGTAGGCGGCATCAGCCGCGTCGAGTACCGCCTGGTAGACCTTGCGCTGCACCTCGGTGTACCTGCCGGAGACCGGCAAGGAACGGGTGATGTCCGCGGTGTACAAGGACTCTGCTTCGACTCCGGCGTCTAACAAGAGTACTTCGCCTTCGCTGACCGAACCGGTGTTGCGGATCCAGTGCAAGATCGTCGCGTTGTTGCCCGAAGCGGCGATGGTGTCGTAGCCCAGCTCATTGCCCTCTAGACGGGCGCGGGCGAAGAAGGTGCCCTCAATGATGCGTTCGCCACGCTGGTGGGCGATGGCCGCGTCTAGGTTGCGAACTACATCTTCGAATCCGGCGATTGTGGCGTCAACCGACTTTTGCAGTTCGGCTACCTCGTACTCGTCCTTGACCAGGCGCAGCTCGGAAACGAATTCGGAGAGTTCGTTATCAAGTGCGTCGCTGGCCTCAAGATCTTGTCCGGTGTTGATCCGGGAGGTATCGACTAACGCTTCCACGTTGAGGTCGACTTCGCGCATCAGACGCAGGCGAATTCCGCCTAGCGCCTGTGGGCCAGAGTTTTTAGTGAGCGCATTTTCCAGCAGGTCCAAGGACTCGGTAGGCATTCCGGTCCGTGCAGACATGGTGGAAAGGGTTGGACGTGGGCCCACCCAGAATTCACCGGCTCGGGAGTCGAGGTAGAAGTCCGAGGAGTCACGGCCTGCCATCGGGGCGAAGTACAGCGTCGCGGCGTGGTTGCCACCCTGATCTCCGGCACCGTCATCGGTAGGCTCCAAAACCAGTACGGCGTCTGGTTCGTGGTCAACGCCCAACCCGGTCAGGTGTGCAAAGGCCGAGTGCGGGCGGAAACGGTAATCCGTGTCATTGGAACGAACCTTGGCTGGGCCTGCAGGAACGATGAGGCGCTCGCCCGGGAACTGTGCGGAAAGCGCGGCACGGCGGGTGGCCGCGAAGCTTGCTGCAGGATCTTCTGCTGGAAGCGGTGAGGTGTCTGGCGCCCAAGCCGAAGCCATGAAAGTTTTGAAAACATCCGAGGTGGGACGCTGGGAACGATTGTTGACACGATCTTCGAGCGGCTGGTCATTGCCCGAAGGCGAAGAAACTTGATTAGTCATACTTCTTAGTGTGTCACCGATTCGGGCCTCCGGGCAAAGTGCCACCGGTCGCGCTAATCTAGTCATATGCGAATTGACCTGCACACCCACTCAAATGTTTCCGATGGGACCCAACGCCCCGAAGAGCTGATCGAGGCTGCGGCGCAGGCGGGCTTGGATGTGGTGGCCCTGACAGACCATGATCAAACCGCCGGTTGGGCCCCAGCACGGGCGACGGCGCAAAAGCTTGGCGTGGGTTTTATCCCTGGCATGGAGATCACCTGTCAGGATCATCAGGGGATCAGCGTGCACCTGCTGTGCTATCTGCAAGACCCGGAATACCTGCCGTTGCTCAACGAACTTGAAATTTCGCGTAATTCACGGGTGATTCGCGCCCAACGTATTGTCGAGCGACTTGCCGAAGATTACCCGGTGAGTTGGGATTTGGTCTCCGCTCATTGCCAGCCGGGTGCCACGGTGGGCCGACCACATATTGCCGACGCCTTGGTCACCGCCGGGGTAGTGGAAAGCCGCAATGATGCTTTTGCAAATATCTTGTCTTCGCGTTCACGCTATTACGTCTCTCACCCGGCCATTGATCCACGCGACGCGGTGCGTTTAGTTCTTGAAGCCGGGGGAGTGCCGATTTTTGCCCACCCCATGGCGAACCTGCGCGGTCGTGTGGTGCCAGAAGAAACTTTCCACGACATGATCGACGCCGGCCTAGCCGGAGTGGAGATTCAGCACCGGGACAACAGCGAAGAAGGAAAGAAATTCCTGACCTCTCTGGCCAAGAAAAATGACCTGATTATCACCGGTTCCTCGGACTATCACGGGGCCGGAAAACTGAACCGGCTCGGTGAGAATCTCACCGAGCCGGACATGTTACAACGAATTCTTGATGCAGGAAGCGGATCTCAGGCTTCGCTGTAGGTGGTGGTTTCCGGTAGTCGGGAACGCATCACCTCGATGGCTTCCGGGTTCTGATCGATCAACACGAAGCGTCGATCCAACTTAGCTGCCACCGCTCCGGTGGTGCCGGAACCTGCAAAGAAGTCCAACACCCAGTCTCCGGGACGGGAGGATGCGGCGATAATCCGACGCAGAATCCCTTCGGGTTTCTGCGTGGGGTAACCGGTCTTCTCCTTGCCCGTGGGCGAAACAATGGTGTGCCACCACACATCGGTGGGAAGTTTGCCCAAGGCGCGCTTCTCGGGGGTGACTAGACCGGGAGCCATATATGGTTCACGGTCCACCTCCGCCGAATCGAAGTGGTACTTTTTCACATTTTTCACGTAGACCAAGATGGTGTCGTGTTTAGCCGGCCACCTGCTCTTAGCCCGTGCACCGTAATCGTAGGCCCAGATCAATTCGTTCAAGAAGTTCTCTCGACCAAAAATCTGGTCCAGCAACACCTTAACGTAGTGCACCTCGCGGTAATCCAAATGCACATACAGCGTGCCGTCTTCGGCAAGCAATCGATACGCCTGCAAAAGCCTGGGCTCGATGAAGCTGAGGTAGTCATCAAAGCTGTCGTGGTACGAGCGGGCAGAACCCAGCTCGGTGTTGTAGGACAAGCCTTTAAAACCTACCCGGTCACCTTCGCCCTCGGCGGCGCGCACCATGGTGCGCTGTGCTCGGGTCTGTTTCCTACCGGTGTTAAACGGCGGGTCAACATAGATCAGGGTGAAAGATTCGTCAGGTAACCCCGACAAAGCCTTCATATTGTCACCATGCAACACGGTGTTCTCCTGAGCCGGCATGCCAGCATTTACTGCTGGCGCACCGGTTTCAGGCAAAGCGGGATTGTGCGGTTGTGCGTGCACCGTTGGTACGCGATCCTTTCGGAAGAAGAAGAGAAACTAAGAACCTATTAGTCCTGCGTTCCACCTTCGGTGCTGCGCGTGCGGCGGCGTGGTCGACGACGTTCGTTAGCCGACTGCTCGGAGCCTGCACCATCGGTCGGCTGGCTCTCAGGCTGATTGGTGTGGCGGTGGCGTTCGCCTTCACGAGCCGGACGGTCTTGCTTGCCCTTGGAATGGCCATGACGGTTAGCGCCATCTTCTGCCGGCTGCTGACCTTCTACGGTGCGCGTACGGCTGCGGTTACCACTGCTACGACGACGCGGGCTGCGCTCGCTGCTGCGCTCGCCACGGTCACTGCGTTCGCGACGTGGTGAGCCGTCACCCTCTGCTGGTGCGGTCTTCTTGGCACGCTGCAAACGGCCCTTGGTTCCCTTAGGAATATCCAGGTCGGCAAAGAAGTGTGGCGAAGAGGAGTAGGTCTCCACTGGTTCTGGGACGTTCAGGCCCAGCGCCTTGTTGATCAACGACCAGCGAGGTACCGAATCCCAGTCCACGAAGGTGACGGCGATGCCGTCGTTACCGGCACGGCCGGTACGTCCCACGCGGTGCAGGTAGGTCTTCTCATCATCAGGGCACTGCAGGTTGACCACGTGGGTGACGTCATCCACGTCGATGCCGCGGGCTGCGACGTCGGTGGCGACAAGGATTTCTACCTTGCCTGCGCGGAAAGCCTTCAGCGACTGCTCGCGGGCTCCCTGGCCCAGGTCGCCGTGCAATGCACCAGCGTTAAAACCGCGATCGATCAGTTCGTCGGTGAGCTTCGCAGCTGAACGCTTGGTCTGCGTGAAAATGATCGTCTTGCCGCGGCCTTCGGCCTGCAGCATACGGGCGACCATCTCATCTTTGTCCAGGTTGTGTGCGCGGTAGACCAGCTGGCGGATGTTGCGTTTGGTCAGCGAATCATCATCCCCGGGATCGGTGGCACGAATGTGGGTGGGACGCGACATGTAACGCCGTGCCATTGTGATGACGGCGCCGGGCATGGTGGCGGAGAACAGCATTGCCTGGCGTACCGGTGGCAAGGCGGCCAAGATGCGTTCCACATCTGGCAGGAAGCCTAGATCTAGCATCTCGTCGGCCTCGTCGAGGACCACGGTCTTAATCTGCTTGAGGTTCAGCACACGCTGGCGGTTCAGGTCGATGAGCCGACCCGGGGTACCGACGATCACGTCGGTGCCGGCCTTGAGCGCGTTGATCTGCTCTTCGTAGGGGCGGCCACCGTAAATGGTGGTGATCGAAATGTTCGAGTGCTTCGAAGCCTGAGCCAAATCGGCGCCGACCTGGATGGCCAACTCGCGGGTTGGAGCAACGATCAGTGCCTGTGGTGCACCGGGGAATGGCAGGTCGGCATAACCCTTGTCGCCTTCGCGGATGACACGCTGCAAAGCTGGAATACCAAAGCCGAGGGTTTTACCGGTACCGGTCTTAGCCTGGCCGATAATGTCGTTGCCGCCGAGGGCTACCGGAAGGGTGAGCGCCTGGATCGGGAATGGATACTCAATACCGGCTTCGAGCAGCGAAGCGACGATGTCGTCGCGGACCTTGAGCTCGGAGAAGGTCTGCTTAGGTAATTCAACCTCGGCGGTATCGATTGGTTCGGGGAGTTCGACCTGTTCGGTCGATAGCGTCGTGTCGGTCACGATGTGTGTTCTCGTTTCATTTGTGGCACCGGCATGTGTGTTGCCAGCCCTGAACGTTCAGGGGGCGCTCACCTTACCGGTGCGGTTCCAGCGGAGCCGATCGCGTCATACACGTCATCTGCCATCAAGGGCGGATGTCGGGATGGTGACCGCTGGGAAGTCACCACGAAACTGTTCTCGTCGTTCAGCACGGTGCGACCGGGCATCCTAAATAGTGATAGCCCAAGCATAGCCGGTATACACCGGTTTCCCGTAGGTTGGCGGGTCTAGGGCAGAATGTCGAACATGATCTTGCGTGTGGCCGGATCGGCAAGGCGCAGCACCACGGTCACTAAGGTGCCTGGCTTGGCGCTGCCGGTGAACTGTCCGGTGATCGGTTCGCTGACCAGCTGCAAATTGCCCGGGCGGCTTTTTGCCTCGCCCTGCTCGGGATCGCCATTGTGTGTGCCGGTGGCTTCGCGAAGAACAATTGCCTCAAATTTTTCCCCGATACGGTGCTGCAGTACATACGCTTCGATCAGATCGATGGCCGCGTTGGAGACTCTGTTTGCCGCGATGGAGCTTTCACGCATCAATCCTGGCAGCTGTTCCAAGGCTTCGTTGAGCTCCTCGGGAATTGGGTGATTATTTGCCTGTAAATCACAACACAGCAAGACGAAGCGATCCACTAATCGGCGCAATGGCGCGGTGGTGTGTGCGTAGGGTGCTGCAATTGCTGCCTGCTCCAAGTCCGCTTCGGCTTGGCCGTTGATCACGTCGTAGTCGGCTCCGCGAAATAGTGATGCTGCCCGGTGCATAATGACCAGCTGCCGCGGATCGTTAACGTCTAGGGTGCGCAGGTACTCGCCGTAGCTGAGTTTTTGGTCCCAAGGGCAGCCAAGTAGGCGGGTCTGCTCGGTAAACTCGGCAAGATCTTTTTCATCTGGAGCGGGCATGGTGCGCAAGATTCCGGTGCCGTGATCAAGCATGATGCGTGCGGCGGCAATTCCGGTGAGCAAGGAAATTTGCGCGTTGTAATCTTCCAGCGGCAAGGGGTGACCGCTGACGAGTTTGTAACCGTTGGTCTCCGGTTCGACTTCTTGATCTGGAAGGTTCAATGACGCACCGCCACGCAGGCGTTCCTGTTCGATGCGCAGTGCGCCAATTTCTGCCAGCAGTTCTAACTGCTCGCCGCCCTGGGAATCGTCTAGCTTTTGTTGGGCCGTGTGGTAATCGAGTTGTTCGCGGGATTTGATCATGGTGCGGGTTAGCTGCACGTCGGTTATCGCGCCGCTGCGATCCAAGGTGATGCGCCACAAGAAGGCTCGGCGTACCTGTCCGGCAAGCAACGAACCTTGACCTTCAGAGATCAACGGTGGATGCAGGCTGATCTTGCGGTGCGGTAGGTAAAAAGTCTGGCCGCGTGATCTGGTGACTTCATCGAGTTTGCTGCCCAATTGCACAAACGCCGGAACATCGGCGATAGCGTAGTTCACCACGTAACCTTCGCTGGCGCGTTCAAGGTACATCGCTTGATCCAGATCGGTGGCGCCCTCAGGATCAATGGTGAAAAATGGGAGTGCCGAATCGTCATTAGGCGCAGGAGCTAAGTTGGCCACCGCTTCCTCGGCGGCGGCTAACGCGGCTTGGTCAAAGTGCGCGGGAACTTCGAGTTCCTTTTCCAGTGCGAGCAGTAGCTCGTCCAGGTTAGCGGCGGCATGTTTGCGAGGGCTATGGATCCGTGGATTAGTCACATATCTAGGATTATCACAGATCTGTGATGTGAAGCACGCTTAAACGCCTCGTGGCCGTCCCAAAATATTGGAACGACCACGAAGGGTGAAGCTAAAGATTATCTAGTGGGCGAAACCCACGCGACGGGTCTCTTCGGGACCAACCTCGACATAGGCGATTCCGGCTGCTGGAACTAGCACCTCACGGCCCTTAGGATCCTTCATCGAGAGCACGCTGCCCTCGGAGATCGCCTTGGAGACGAGCTCATTCACTTCGGCGTTGCTCAGCTCGGATTCGAGTACGACTTCACGGGCTACATTCTGAATGCCAATCCGGATTTCCATGATTGTCAATGATCCTCTCGAAAGAATTACGAGTCCCGTCTGGGGGCCTCTAAAACAAATCTAACTAGTTTTCCTTCGGGAACCGTGAAATTCCGCGCCAAGCTAAACGTGAGATCAGATCCACCGCGGTTTCTTGATCAACCGGTTCGTCGCTGGTGGCCCAGTAACGTGCGGAAACCTGTGACAGTCCGGCTAGCGCGCGACCAATCAATAATCCTTCATCTTCATTCAGGTCGGTGTCTTTAACGACGACCTTCGAAATGGAAACAGCCAGAGCGTTATTGAACTCTTCGATACGTGCCGAAATGAGCGGATCTGAAAGTACGTCTGATTCAAAAATGAGCCGATATGCCTGGGACTCACGCTTGATGTATTGGTAATAGGTATTAATAGTCTCGAAGACACGTTGCCGGTTATCGTCGGTTGAGGCGATGGCATCGTCGAGCAGCTTCGTGAAATCTGCCAGATGCGAATCCAGGAGGGCTAGGTACAGTTCGCGCTTACCGGGGAAATGCTGGTAAAGAACTGGTTTGGAAACCAGTGCAACTTCGGCAATCTCATCCATTGAGGCTCCATGATAACCATGGGCTACGAAGACTTGATGAGCTGCTTGGAGTAACTGGCGACGGCGCGCTTCGCGTGGCATTCGTTGCGTGCGTGGACTTTTGATTTCCCCAAGTTCCGCCATAATTTTGACCTTTCAACCTGCCGTGTGCCAAAGCCACATGCGAGTTTTCCGCACGTAAAACCAGCTCCTACTAGCAAGTAGTATTCCACGTTGCGAGGAAAAAAGCGCCGGTAAACGCAGGGTGTCTGTTGCGCTTATGCGCTTTGTGCGACGGGTACTGCAGGACAGCTGACATCTTCAGCCGCAGGGGATTGCGGTGCAGTGGTGCTGAGCGGGGCGGTATTGCCTAGCGGCTCGCTCAGGTCAAGGCCGTAGAGAGTCTCTAGAGCAGCAACATATTCGTCGGTACGGCCTTGGGCCGCCAACTCCCGTGCACGCATGGTGGGGACATGGAGCAGCTGGCGCATCATCCGACGCATAGCCAATTCAACTTCTTCGGCAGCGGCGGTACAACCGTGCTGGGCACGTACCTTAGCTACCTCGGAGTCGAGAACGGTTTTAGTGTGTGCACGCAAAGCGACGATTGCATGATCGGCTTCGCGTTCGCGCTGGGAGACGGAGAACTCCCTGGCAGCCTGGGTCACAATCCTGGTCGCGTCATGCACGGCCAGTGCCTGTTCGGTCGGCGCGGCCATGCGCACCGATTCGAGGGTGATCAGATCCACGCCGTCGAGCTGAGCCAAGGCCGGGTCAAAGTCGTTGGTGAGCGCCATATCGATGGCGATCAGCGAATGGCCCTTAACGCGCAGTTCGGTCAGTGCCGCACTATCCAAGCGATTTCCGCCACCGGAACAACCGATGATGACATCTGATTCACGCAGGGCCTGTGGCAACTGTTCGTTGCTCAACGGGAAACCGCCACGCTTGTCGGTGAAATCGGCGGCGCGTCCCGAGTGCGAGTAGACGCTAATGCGCTTCACTCCACGTTCCTTGAGCAATGCGATCGTTGCGCCGGCGTAGGAGCCGGTACCGAACAAGACAATGTCTTGGTCTTCCCAGCTACGGTTTTCGTTCATCAATTCTTCGGCGAGGTCTAAAGCGACCGAAACGACCGACTTGCCTTGTGAACCAAGTTGCGTCCGACTTCCAACATCCTTCGCAGCGCGCGTGGCGTTCTGGAATAGTCGGGTGAGGTTGCTGGTGGTGGTTTTTTCTTGCTGCGCCTGGGTCAGGGCACGGCGGACCTGACCGGCGATTTCGCGTTCTCCGACAACAGCACTATCAAGTCCGGCTCCCACCGAGAAGAGATGGTTGATCACCGGTTCGCCTTCTAGCGCGGTCAGTCGTCGAGTGAGGAAATCTGCCGACAGTTCGGTATTCGCAGCCAATTCGTTGACTAACTGCTCGGTTGCTTCTTCGACGTTTTCCACGTCGGCGTAAACCTCAAAACGGTTGCACGTCGCCAAGACGACGGCTCCATTAATCACCGCCGACCCATTGGTAGAGGCGGCGGCTAGCCCGTTGGCCGAGGCGCTAAGTTGTGCCACGGTCTCCAAATCGAGCTGTGAATGCGATGCAACAAGAGATAAGAAAACCACAATGTCCCCAGAGTAGGCCGAAATAGGGGCCCAAACAACGCAGGCGAACCTAAGATCACGTATTTTCACGCAGTTATGTTGCTCACCTTCATCTGTCGGTGAACGGAGTAAATGGCCTTTTGCGCTCCAGAGTTGGCATGATTGACACATGACTCTGTCGCAGAACCATCCCTTCGTTGATGGACGTACCTCCGATTCCGCTTTGATCCAGGCTTTGACTGGGCGCACCCCGAGCCACCACCCGGTGTGGTTCATGCGCCAAGCAGGGCGTTCACTGCCTGAATACCTCAAGCTCCGCGAAGGTGTGAGCATGCTCGATTCCTGCCTAGACCCGGCGATGGCCAGCGAAATTACGCTGCAGCCAGTACGCCGCCACAAGGTCGACGCGGGCATCTTCTTCTCCGACATTGTGATTCCCTTGCGCCTTGCAGGCGTTGGCGTGGATATCGTGCCCGGTGTTGGCCCGGTCTTGGACAAGGCAATCCGCACCGCCGAGGACGTAGATAACCTGCCAGAACTCACCGATGAGTCGTTAGACCCAATCCGTGAAGCGGTGGCCTTGACCGTCGCAGAACTGGGCAACACCCCGCTGATCGGCTTCGCCGGCGCCCCATTCACCGTGGCCGCCTACATGGTTGAGGGCAAGCCAAGCCGCGACCACCTAGGTCCACGCACCATGATGCATTCCGAACCAGAAGTCTGGGACAAGCTGATGAACTGGGCCGCAGACGCTTCAGGCAAGTTCCTCCGTGCGCAGGTTGAAGCCGGCGCTTCAGCCGCACAGCTCTTTGACTCGTGGGCCGGTTCCCTGTCCCTGCCTGATTACCAGAAGTTTGTCGCCCCATACTCCTCGCGTGCGTTGGACTTCGTGCGTGACACCGGGGTGCCATTGATTCACTTTGGTACCGGAACCGGTGAATTGCTCACGGCAATGCGTGATTCGGGCGTTGATACCGTCGGTGTGGACTACCGGATTCCTTTGGAAACCGCCATTGAACGCCTAGGCCAGAGCGTCTCGGTTCAGGGAAATATTGACCCTGCGTTGCTCTCTGCTCCTTGGGACGTGCTTGAAGCGCATGTTCGTCAGGTGGTCGCCAGCGGTGCGAAGGCACGTGGCCATGTGGTCAACCTTGGTCACGGTGTGCCGCCGACCACCGACCCGACGGTACTCACTCGTGTGGTTGAACTCATTCATTCGCTCTAACCACGCAGGACTAAGCTAGATGTTATAGACAGATCTCCCTGTTTTCTGACTGCGCCGGTAAACTCGGCGCAGTCAGAAACAAGGCGAACATCGAGGTGAATGTGGAAGGTGCAGCGTATATGACCAGGAATCAGCGCAACTCCCCGGCGTCAGAAAAACCAAGCGAGCGTTCAGCAACTAAGGCACGGCGCGACCTCGCCTCAGACACGGCGGCCCATGCACTGCGGCTACTGGAAAAGGTACGTTCCGCGGCCGAATCCCGCACAGCAAAAGATCGAGTCACCGATCCACAAACACCACACGCCATCGTGGTCGGTGGCGGCATCGCGGGTCTAGTTGCCGCCCGCGAACTACGCCAGACCGGATACCGGGTCACCGTCCTTGAAGCCGCTTCAAGCTTTGGTGGATGTGTGCGCCGAGTAGACGTTGCCGGTTTGGAGATAGATGCAGGCGCCGAGTCCTTCGCGGTGCGCGGAGGCACGGTGGTCTCCTACCTCGACGAGCTAGACCTCGGCGAGAAGATCACGCCAACTACCGGTGTCGATGCCTGGCTGATTCAGGGCGAAGGTGAGAACCTAGTAGCTAATCCCTTGCCTGCCACTTCATTGATGGGGATCCCAGCACAGGTGCGCAACGACGACGTGCGACGCATCATCGGCCGCGCCGCCACCGTGCGCGCCGCGGCAGATCTAGTCACTCCCATGCCCAAAAAATGGGCCACAGAAAAACTCTCACTGGCCGAGGTCGTCCGCAACCGGATGGGGCAGGGTGTCCTTGATGCCTTAGTCGCCCCAGTGGTCAACGGCGTGTACTCCACGGATCCAGCGCGCATCGACATCGACGCTGCCGCACCTGGGCTCCGCGCCGCCATGCAAGAGACCGGCTCGTTGGCTAAAGCGGTAGCCAAACTCCAAGGTGATGCACCGGCAGGTTCGCGAGTAGCTGGCCTAGACGGTGGCATGTACACGCTGGTCACCACGCTCACCGAACAGCTGACCGCAGCATCAGTGGCGCTGGTAGCGAATTCTCCGGTCACCAAAATCGATCATGATCCCCAAGCACCGCACCCCTACACGGTCCACAGCCTAGGCCAAGAACTAACCGCAGACCGGGTGGTCATCGCTACCGAAGCGCAAGCGGCGCTGAATCTGCTCAACCCGATGTTTGAAGACTCCAAGCGCATCAGCTCCGAGGCAGTGTCGAACTCCGTCGCCTTGGTAGTGCTGGTGGTCGATAAGCCAGAACTTGATGAGGCACCGCGAGGGTCAGGCGCGTTAGTAGCGCAGAACGCGCCTGTTGTCGCCAAGGCGCTGACTCACGCCAGCGCCAAATGGCCTTGGCTCGCCGAACAGTCAGGGCCAGGAACTCATGTGGTTCGCCTGTCCTTTGGGCGTATCGGACAACATGAGCCAATCGTTGAATCAGGCGATACACAAGCATTGCTTGAGCAGGCCATCAAAGATGCTTCAAAGATTTTAGGTGTTCAATTAAACCAGGGTGATGTGGTGGGTAGCGCTATTTCGCGTTTCAACGACATGGTCCCGTTGCAGGGCGAGGAAGCTAGCGCACGCCGTGCTCAGCTCCAGGACGCAGTACAAGATTTTGATGGGTTGGATGTGGTGGGCGCATGGCTTGCCGGCACCGGGTTGGCCAGAGTCATCGGCCACACACGCCGCAGCGTTGCCATTAGCGCCCGCTAATTTTCGAGATAACCGTTTAAGTTAGATCAGATGATCAAGGAGAAAACCTCAGTGAGCTACGTACCACAGCATAATTCGCCGGTCATGCGAGACCGTGAGGCCGCCGGGGAAAACCCGACCATGTTCTACACCCTGTGGACCGTGTTCAAGCGTTCCGCCAAGGTGGAACTGGGCGCGGCTGAGGCCACCGGGTTTGACTCGCTCATCGCGGAACTCGCCGAGGCCGGTGCGGTCGTTCGCGGCATCTACGATGTATCGATGATGCGCGAAGAAGCCGACATTATGGTCTGGATGCATGGTCCGGCAGCTGAACTGTTGCAGGCATCGATGCGCAAGGTCCGTCGCAGTGCGTTACTTGCTGGCACAGAAATTGTGTACTCCACGATGGCCGTGCACCGTGAAGCCGAATTCTCCAAGGACCACTCGCCGGCCTTCTCCCGCGGTGTGGATCCGAAGGGGTGGATGACCGTTTACCCATTCGTCCGCTCCCACGACTGGTACACCATGGACCCTGCGGCACGCGGCAAGATGCTGCGCGATCACGGCATGCTTGGACGCGAATTCCCTAACGTGCTGGCTAATACCGTGGCAGCGTTCTCCTTCAGCGACTTCGAGTGGCAGATCTGCTTGGAAGCCGATGACATGATCGACCTGGTCGATATGATGCGTCACTTGCGTTACACCGAAGCGCGCCACCACGTCAGCGAAGAGACGCCGTTCTACACCGGACGCCGGATCTCGGCCGCCGAGGCCATCGAGGTCTTGAAGTGACCCAGGATTTCGATCCACGCACCGGCTACGACGCCAACGGTCAAATGGTCCCTAAAGCCTATGACGCGATCCTGCTGTCCTCTTTTGGAGGTCCCGAAGGCCAAGACGATGTGATCCCGTTCCTGCGCAACGTCACCGCAGGCCGTGGGATCCCCGACGAACGCCTGGAAGAAGTCGCGGTGCACTATCGCAAAAACGGTGGGGTTTCGCCGATCAACGGCCAGAACCGTGCATTACTTGCCGCGTTGGAAGCCGAGCTGGCGGCGCGTGATATCAATATTCCGGTGTACTGGGGCAACCGCAACTGGCACCCGTTCGTCAATGACACGCTGAAGAATATAGCAGCCGACGGGCATCGCAAGGTGCTACTGATGGGCACCGGTGCCTATACCGGGTATTCGGCGTGCCGCCAGTACCGCGAAGATTTGGGTATGGGCTTACGCGAGACCGGCCTGGAAGGTGTGCTCGAAGTTGATAAGTTGCGTCAGTTCTTTGATACGCCCGCCTTCGTGCAGCCGTTTATCGAGGGACTAAGCACTTCGTTAGCCGAGGTTCGTGCGCAACTGAGCGCAAAGAACCAAAACGACGCCAAGATCAAGATCGTCTTTGTGACTCACTCGATCCCGATGTCGGACGCTAACGCGGCTGGCCCGGCGCAGTTACGTGCCACGGCGAGCGAGAATCTTTACACCGCGCAGCACCGTGCAGTAGCAGAACATATTTTGGCCAACGTACCCGAAGCACAGGGCCTGGAACACAGCCTGGTGTACCAGTCGCGTTCCGGTGCACCACACGTGCCTTGGCTAGAACCAGACATTAATGATGCACTTCAAGCCGATGCGGACGCCGGAGTAGCAGGCGTTGTGGTGGTGCCCATTGGGTTCATTTCCGATCACATGGAAGTGCTCTGGGACTTAGACACTGAAGCGAAGGACAGCTGTGCACAGCTTGGCCTTGCCTTTAGTCGGGCTGCGACTCCTGGCACGCACCATGCCTTCGTTTCTGGGCTGGTGGATCTGGTCGAGGAGCGTTTGGCCGATGCCAACGGCGAAGCTTTGCGCGACGGACGGATTAGCGTGGTGACGGGCGGACCATGGTTTGATGTGTGCCGTCCGAATTGTTGTGAAAAGCGCGCGCTGGATGGAACCTTGCGTCCTACCATCGCAGGTGTCGATTCAGAAGTGGGGGTGCCTGCGCCATGAGCGAGACATTTCGTGTAGGAACGCGCGGAAGCGCGCTTGCGACTACACAAACCGGTTGGGCAGCTAAACGATTGGCACAGTCTTCCGGGCTAGAGGTTGAAACCATTTTGGTGAAGACCGAAGGAGACGTGATCACTGGCCCACTGTCACAACTGGGCGGAACCGGAGTCTTCGCTGCCGCACTGCGTCAGCATCTGCTAGATTCCGGATGCGATTTGGCGGTGCATTCCTTGAAGGATCTGCCCACCAAGCAGCCTGAAGGATTGGTGTTGGCGGCCATTCCAGAACGTGAAGACGTGCGTGACGCACTATGCGCCCGTGATGGTCTGAAACTTTCCGAGCTGCCCGAAGGGGCAAAAATCGGTACTGGGTCACCACGCCGTGCGGCCCAGCTCTTGGCTTTCCGTCAAGACTTCCAAATCGTTGATATTCGTGGCAACGTCCCCACCCGACTTGGTCGGGTCAAGGGGATCGGAGATACCCATGATGATGGCAGTGTAGGGCGAAGTGTGCAGGGCGATCTGGACGCGGTGATTTTGGCTGCGGCCGGGATGCGCCGGTTGGGTTTGGACAAGCACATCACCGAATATCTGGACCCGCAGATCATGTTGCCAGCCCCGGGGCAAGGTGCGCTCGCCTTAGAAGTGCGCAGCACCGGTTCGGACCATCCAGCCTTGGATCAGGCACTGGCGGATTTGGACCACCTGCCAACACGTATGCAGGTCGAAGCCGAACGCGCACTGTTGGCTGCCTTGGAGGCAGGGTGCGCAGCGCCGATTGGTGCACTGGCTCGGGTGGAGGGACAGACACTGATCTTGGAAGCTGTCGCCTGTAACCCGGACGGTTCCGAAACCATGCGCCGTAGCGCTCAAAGCAACGGGCTTTCAGTGCAAGCCGCCCAAGAACTTGGACGTAGCCTCGCCGAATCGATGATCGCCGACGGCGCCGCGGTTGTCGCGGGTTTGGTCTAAGCGGTCACATGAGCCACCAGGCACTCATCTTGCGCGAGGCGGCGCGAGCCGCCGCCACCGTGCGGGAATTCGAGAAGCTGGGCATTGAATGTTTCTCTGCCCAGCTGATCGAAACCGTCTGGCCGCAGGATCTGAGCGAATTGCGTCGCTCGATTCAATCGTTAGTCGCCGGGGAGTATCAGTGGCTGGTGCTCACTTCGGTGAATACTGTTGAACTCATCGCTACGATCCTCGACGGAGAAGCACTTCCAGACGGGCTGAAGGTTGCGTCGGTTGGAACAAAAACCGCTGCGGTAGCCAAAGAGCGTATGGGCGTTGTCTCCGATTTTGTGCCCACGGATCAATCTGCGGCCGGAATGGTGGAGCAATGGCACTTGGACCCAGGACAGAAAATCTTCTATCCACATGGAGATCTTGCCAGCTCAACTCTTGCGACAGGGCTGACCGGCCATCGGCTCGATGAGGTTGTGGCCTACCAGACCGTTGACGCACCGAGTGGAGCAGTCCCATTACGCAGCAGCGAGGTGCCAGCCGCAGCGCAAGTGCTTGCACCATGGGAGATCGCCGGGAATCTCGACCGATTTGACCTAGTGGTTTTCAGCGCACCAAGTATCGTGCGGCGTTTTGTTGAACTGACCGGTGACACGCTGGTCGAACGGGTGCAAAACATTGCCATTGGCCAGCCAACCGCGCAGGCCCTGCGACAAGCAGGGTTACCAGTGGACGCGATTGCTAGTGAACCAACACCCACGGGTCTGGCCTTAGCGGCCCAAGAACTAATCAAAAAGTGAATCATCAATTCTAGAAAGAAGTGACATGGGTTTCCCTCAGCACCGACCTCGCCGACTCCGGCAGAATCCTGCAGTTCGTCGACTCGTGGCAGAATTTGAGCTCTCCTCGCGACAGCTGATCCTGCCTGCCTTTGTCCGTGAGGGACTCACCGAGCCGAACCCGATCACCTCCATGCCTGGCGTCATGCAACACACCATGGATTCGCTCAAGGCTACCGCGGCGGATGCAGCGCAGCGTGGCTTGGGCGGCATAATGCTCTTTGGTATCCCAGAGCATCGGGACGAGACCGGCAGCGCCGGGATCGATCCGAAAGGAATTTTGAATAGGGGCATCGCCGCTGTTCGCGAAGAAGTTGGCGACGAATTAGTGATCATGTCTGATGTCTGTTTGGACGAATTTACCTCTCATGGACACTGCGGCGTGCTTGATGAGAAGGGCGCAGTGGACAATGACCGCACCCTAGAAATCTATGCCGAAATGGCAGTGATGCAGGCTGAAGCCGGCGCGCATATCCTCGGCCCATCGGGAATGATGGACGGGCAGATCGCCGTCATCCGCGAGGCCCTAGACCAGGCCGGCAAACAAGATGTTGCGGTACTCGCTTACGCGGCAAAATACGCTAGCGCCTTCTACGGACCGTTCCGTGAAGCCGTCGATTCGCAGTTGCAAGGCGATCGCCGTACCTACCAGATGGACGCATCGAACCGCCGCGAGGCACTGCTGGAGGTCGAGCTGGACCTCGCCGAAGGCGCAGATATGGTCATGGTGAAACCAGCCATGAGCTACCTAGATATCGTCTCTGACATCGCACAGATGTCGCCGGTACCGGTCTCCGCTTACCAGATCTCCGGGGAATACGCGATGATCGAAGCTGCCGCGGCCAATGGTTGGATTGACCGCAAGGCCTCCGTGATGGAGTCGTTGCTGTCGATTCGTCGTGCGGGCGCCGAACAGATCTTGACCTATTACGCAGCCGAAGTTGCCGGCTGGTTGAACGAAGGAAAGAAATAAATGTCGAATTCCGAGAGGCTTTTCGCCGAGGCCCAAGAAGTAATGCCCGGTGGCGTGAACTCGCCAGTTCGCGCCTTCGGCTCCGTTGGCGGCGTACCACCATTTATGGTCGGCGCTAAGGGTGCTTACCTGACCGACGCAGACGGCAAGGAATATGTTGACCTAGTCTGCTCCTGGGGTCCAGCGTTGTTGGGTCACGCTCACCCCGAGATTCAGTCGGCGGTTCACGCAGCCGTTGACCGCGGGCTGTCCTTTGGCGCATCAACCCCGGATGAGGCGAAGCTTGGCAAGCTGATCAAGGATCGAGTGGGAGGTGTAGACCGGGTACGTATGGTCTCCACCGGTACCGAAGCGACCATGACCGCGGTGCGTTTGGCACGCGGCTTCACCGGCCGCGAACTGATCATCAAGTTTGCTGGTTGCTACCACGGCCACCTCGATAGCCTGTTGGCCGATGCCGGCTCAGGCGTTGCAACCTTGGCGCTGCCAGGTTCCGCCGGAGTCACCGCGGCCACCGCTGCCGAAACCCTCGTGTTGCCATACAACGACCGCGCAGCGGTTGAAGCCGCATTCGCCGAGCACGGGGCAAATATTGCCGCCGTGATCACCGAATCAGCACCGTGCAACATGGGCGTCGTCACTCCGGACGCGGGTTATAACAAGTTCCTCAAGGAAACTACCGCCAAGTACGGCGCACTGCTGATCCTTGACGAAGTCCTCACCGGCTTCCGCGCATCATCCTCCGGTTACTGGGGTCTGAGCGGCAAGGACGAAGGCTGGAATGCGGACCTATACACCTTCGGTAAAGTCATCGGCGGCGGCCTTCCGACCGCTGCCTTAGGTGGTCGCTCCGACGTCATGGATTATCTAGCCCCGTTGGGCCCGGTATATCAGGCTGGCACGCTCTCGGGTAACCCGGTAGCAATGGCTGCCGGCATCGCTCAGCTAACCCACGCCACCGATGAGGTCTACGCTCACATTCTTAAGCAGTCCACCGCTCTGCAGGCGAAGCTCAGCGAAGCTTTCAACGAGGCAGGGGTGGATCACTCGATCCAGCGCGCAGGTTCGTTGTTCTCGGTAGCGTTTGGCACCTCGGCCAAGGGCGTACATAACTACGCAGATGCACAGGCTCAGGAAGCGTTCCGCTACGCACCGTTCTTCCACTCGATGCTTGACTCAGGTGTTTACCTGCCACCAAGTGTGTTCGAAGCTTGGTTCCTCTCAGCAGCGCATGATGATGAGGCAATGGAGAAGATCTTCGCAGCACTTCCAGCGGCTGCGCGGGCCGCCGCTGCTGCCAAGGCATAACCCCCTAATTACCGAGGTACTAGCTCTCCACAATGTGGAAGCTGGTATCTCGGTTTTATGCCCTGGAGAATTCACGGAGGACTTGTAGAGCCGAACTTGATAGCTTGGCTAGAACATCAATGGTTGCAAGAAACATGAGGAACGGTTTATGACGGACGCGGTCTCGGAGCATCTGGTGCCAAAAACGGATCAACAGATCCCCGAATTTTTGGATTATCTCGGTATTCCAGGCCTCGCCGATATCCACGTGCATTTCCTCCCAGAACCAATGTTGCAAAAAGTCTGGGCGTACTTTGATCAGGCAGAACAAAGTTATGGCCGCCCGTGGCCCATTACGTATCGAATGGACGAAGAGTCGCGCATTAAGCGGCTTCGCGAGATCGGGGTAGTAGCTATTCCCGCGTTGTCCTACGCGCATAAGGCAGGCATGGCGAGGTGGCTCAATGAATGGGCACAAGACTTCAGCAGTCGCGTCTCCGGGGCCTTGCACTGTGCGACTTTCTACCCGGAACCCGGAGTTGGCAACTACGTCCAAGAAGCCATCGACGCTGGTGCACAACTATTTAAGCTCCACATTCAGGTCGGCGGCTTCACACCGAATGATGTGCAACTGGATGAAGCGTGGAGAGCGCTTGAACACGAGCAAATCCCGGTCGTAATCCACGCCGGCTCTGCACCGCTCGACGGTAGTTTCACCGGACCGCAACATGTCCGCCGGCTCTTGGAGAAATTCCCCGAATTGGTGCTGGTGATTGCGCATATGGGCATGCCCGAGTATCACGAGTTTGCGGATTTAGCCGAGGAATTTGTGGGCGTACATTTAGATACCACCATGGTGGGTACCGACTTCACAAATGGATTTGCGCCGATGCCAGATAGCTATATCAACCGTTTACCGGCCTTGCAGGACAAGATCATTCTCGGCTCAGACTACCCGAATATTCCGTATGCCTATGCCCACCAAATCGAGGCTCTAGCCCGACTAGGGCTTGGGCGAACCTGGCTCAGAGCGGTGCTTTGGGAGAACGGAGCCAGACTCCTTGGTTTGTCTGGGGAGGCAGCTTCTTCAACAGATTCTTGAGATTAAACGACGTAGCGCTCCTCTGCCCGCTGGGCAAAGGAGCGCTACTTTAGGTCTTTGGAGTCCTTATGAAGCTGGGATAACGCTTCCGTCGGTCCAGGTCTTCTTGATGAATGCGGCTACTTCTTCGGAGTGCAGCAGCTCGTCAAGCTTGGCAATGGCTGGAGTTTCCTCGCCTGCACGCCAGGTCAGGAAGTTCGAGTTCGGGTTGTCCTGTGATGATTCTTGCGCAAGTACTTCATCCAGATTCAGCTTCGCCTGAACGATGTAGTTTCCGTTGATCACTGCCAGTCCGATGTTGTCATCTTCGGCGTAGAACTTTGGAACCTGTTCCGAGTTCACTTCATTGAAAGTTAGCTTCTTCGGGTTCTTGGTATCGTCGCCGTCAAGCGTCAGGGCTGAATCATCGTCGGTAAGTCCCGAAAGCAGTCCCGCGCTTTCCAGCACGCGCAGCCCGCGAAGCTGGTTCACCGGGTCGTTATTCAACAGCACCAATGAGCCGTCGGCGACGTCTTCAGGCTTATCGAACTTCTTCGAGAAAATGGTCAGTGGCTCCAAGTGGACGCCCTGACCGTGTTCGAATTCGTAACCCTTGTCAGCAACCTGCTGTGCTAGGTACGCCTCGGTCTGGAAGTAGTTAGCATCGATGGTGCCATCGGCCAGAGCAATATTTGGTGTCTGGTAGTCATCAATTTCCTGAATTTCCAGGTCGATACCGGCGTCCTTAGCCAAGTTCTCATCAATGAATTCGAGAATCTGGGAGTGCGGGACCGGGCTAGCGCCGACCTTGACGACGACAGGGTTTGCTGGGTCGAGGCTTGGTGCCGCCGAGGGTTCGGTGGATCCGGTGCTACCGCAGGCGGTCACCGCAAAGAGAGTAGCGACACCAGTGATGGCAAGTGCGAGCTTTGTACGCATTGTGAGTGTTTTCCTTTGAGTACGAACCGTTGCCGGTAACGAAAGGGGAGGTTAGGTATGGCAGTTCTGCCGACCAAGCCCGTCGGGTGACCGACGGAAAATTATCTAACGGTGATCGATCTTGCGAGCGACGATGTCGCCAACAATCTGTACGATCTGGACCATGATGAGGATGATGACCATGGTGACCAACATGATTCCCATGTCGTAGCGCTGGAAGCCGTAGTTGTAAGCCAGACGCCCCAGGCCACCGCCACCGACTAGTCCGGCCATCGCTGAGTAACCGATGAGCGTGACCACGGTGGTAGTCAGTGCGGCGATAAGACCTGGCATCGCTTCGGGAACTAAGACTTTGCGGATAACCTGCATCTTGGTGGATCCCATCACCAATGCCGCATCAACCTTGCCGGATGAAACATCACGCAACGCAGTTTCAACAAGCCGAGCGAAGAAGGGAACCGTGCCGATGGTCAATGACACGGAGGCTGCCACCGGGCCGAGAGACTCGCCGGTGATGGCCTTGGCTACGGGAATCAGAGCCACCATCAAGATGGCGAACGGAATCGAACGGGTGATGTTGACGATGATGCCGGAGAGCACCACGTTCAGCCAACGGATGGGTAGCAGTCCACCTTTGCCGGTGTTATGCAACAGAATTCCCAGTGGTAAACCGATGACAATGGTGAATGCTGTGGCAATCAGTACCATCTGCAGCGTTTCCACGGTGGCTGGCCACATAGCCCTGGTGATACCTGGGTTGTTCAAGAGTTCAGTGAAGAAATCCATAACTTACTTGGCCTCCTTCACGGTTACTGCGATTCCAGCGGACTTCAGATATTCGACGATTGCGCCAAGGTCTGCATCAGGGGCAAACTGCACGCGTAAGTGTGCAAACTGCTGATCGCCTAGATGTTCAACGGAGCCTGCTAATACGTTGACGTCGGTGTTGAACTTACGCGCAATTCCTGAGATGACTGGCTCGGTGGCCTGATCTCCGGTGTAGAGCAGATCTACCACCGGTCCGGCACCATCGACCTGTGGAGCGTCGCCTGGAAGTGGAAGTAGCGTTGAAGCCAAACGTCCTGAAGGGTTGGTAATGACCGCTTCAATGTCGCCGTGTTCAACGATCTTGCCGGCTTCTAGAAGAGACACCGAATCACAGGCCTGCTTCACGACGTGCATCTCGTGGGTAATGATCAACACGGTGATGTTTAGACGGTTGCGTAGTTCCTTGACAAGTTCAAGAATTTCATTGGTGGTCTGCGGATCCAACGCGCTGGTCGGCTCGTCACAGAGCAACACATCGGGGTCGGTGGCCAATGCGCGGGCAATGCCTACGCGTTGGCGCTGACCGCCGGAAAGCTGCGAGGGGTAGCCTTTGGCGAACTGTGTCAGGCCCACGAGCTCAAGAAGTTCCGAAACTTTTTTCGCAACGTCTTTCTTGGGAGTACCTACCAGTTCTAGTGGGTAGGCAATATTTTGTTCGGTGGTACGTGAATCGAACAAGTTCGCATGCTGGAAGACCATACCGATACGACGACGGGCATTACGCAGCTCATCGTCGCTGACGTTAGTTAGCTCTTTGCCGTTGACAGCAACGGTGCCGGAGGTCGGCTGGTCAAGCAAAGTTAGGCATCGCACGAGCGTGGATTTACCAGCTCCGGAGTGTCCAACAATGCCGTGAATTTTCCCGGTGGGGACTTCAAGGCTCACGCCGTCGAGGGCAACAACGTCATTGTTGCCTTGGCGGTAGACCTTACGCAGGTCACTAATTGTGATCACTAGGCGCGTTCCTTCAATTCTCAAGGGGTATAGAGAGTACCCTCCATTGAATCATCATCGAACAATATCGCCCTAACGCCCCTTGGAATAAGGTAACTATTCTTAATTTCGGGTGTAATTGACGGTGTTGTCGAAGAAGATTCGCTGAATTGTGACTGAAGATGAACGATTGACTTACCCGGCAATTCGGGGGGAGTCGCTTTGAGGGTTGTGAAGTGAGTAACAGTTAGTGGAAAATCAGGCCATTAGCTGTCTTTGATTGGCCAAGCACCGTCAACGACAGCCTGAGGATCACGCTTTCGTAGGTATTCTTGAAAGCTTGCGGCTTGATCCCGAGCCCAGCCAATCTGCCAACCATGCAAGTCTTGTGGGTCCACCTGAAGTTGAGGATATTTCTGCGCAATGGCGCGAGCCACACCAACGCATGCAACTGAGTCGGCAAACGAGGTGTGCGCATTTTCGAGCACTACGCCGTAATGTTCACAGGCTGCGGCAAGCGTGCGCTTTCCCTTGCGAAACTTGTCCACTTGCTTGTCGATGATGAACGGATCAATCACGTTTCCGGGAATGAGCGGTACTAAACCATAACGCAACGCCTCGGCATGCAGAACCGAGAAATCGTAGGACGCGTTAAACGCCACAATGGGAGATTGTTTGGCAGCAAACTGAAGCAAATTGAGGATCTCGTCGACGCCTTGCGCCGCAGGCATTCCCTCGGCCCGTGCCTTTTCGGTGGAAACACCGTGGACAGCGGTTGCTGCCTCGGGGATCTCGACTCCAGGATCAACGAGCCACTCGCGCTGATTCACTACCTGCCCTTGGGCATCGAGAAGAACCACTGACGCGGTGACGATGCGAGCGGTGTTGGTATCGACGCCTGTGGTTTCCAAGTCAAAGCCAACGACAAGGCCCTTATGCCATTCATTCATGAAAACAACGCTACCCGTTCGTTCCTACAACTTTTCCACTGACGCTCCGGTTGTGGATGGGGATCTGGAAGTTGGCACAATGGTGACATGAGCACCGTACCCACACCCGCAAGTCTCGAATATGCCGAAGCCGTTCACCGGCTCGCGGCATTAGTTCCGCCAGGCGCGGTCCTTAGCTATGGTGACGTTGCAGAACTCTTAGGTAGCGGTGGCCCAAGACAAGCAGGAAAGGCTATGACTTCTTCACCGTCAGCAACGCCTTGGTGGCGGATTATCCGAGCCGATGGCACACTGCCACCGGACCTTGCTGAGCAAGGCAATACCGCATGGAAAACCGAAGGTACCCCACGCAAGGGCCAACGCGTTGATATGAGCCAAGCACGGTGGCAACCAGATGATGCCCAGTGGGAACAAATTCAATCTTTGAAAGCGGCGTTGCAAGCAAGCTACTTGTCGCCAGCGGATGATCAACTATGAACATGGAAGAATCGTCCGACTCGGCACCATTAGATACCGCTTCATTGCTTGAGCAATTATCAGTGGTAGAAAAACCGACGCTAGTCACTGGAGCCCCTGGCACCGGAAAAACTACAGCCCTTATTGACCTGGCTGTTGGGCACCTTGGCGCTGGCTTAGATCCGCTACAGCTGTTGATCATTGCTCCAACTCGTCTTACGGCCGCCGGAATTCGAGACGAACTTAGTCGCCGAGCAGATCAAACCTTTACCGAACCGGTGGTTCGAACCTGGTCAGCGTACGCATTCGACCTGATCCGCCGGGCACGGCTAGAAGGTTTATTGCCTACCTTAGAACGCGCACCACGACTTTTATCGGGACCAGAACAAGACACACTTATCGGCAACCTGCTTGACGGGCACCGGCAAGGTCTTACCGAAAGCCCGGGATGGCCCGCAGATCTGGATCTGGCCGTAGAGACTCGAGGGTTTAGAAAAGAACTGCGTGAATTTTTTGACCGGGTCTCGGAACTTGGTCTTGAACCGGTGGATATCGCCGAACTAGGTGAACAAACTAAACGTAGCGAATGGGTTGCCGCGGCACGTTTTTACCAGGAATATCGAGACCTGCTCGATTTGGGCAGTGCCGAAGCCTTTGACCCTGCGGGACTGATGACACGCGCCGCACAAATTCTTGAGCAAAATCCAGATTTTCTGAACGACGAGCACGAAAAACTGCAACTAATTTTAGTGGACGATCTTCAAGAAGCGACGTTGTCCCAACACCGGCTCCTGCGCATGATTGGACGTGACCGCTCCATAGTTGCTTTTGCTGCTCCAGACAATGTTGTTCAAGGATTCCGTGGTGCCCGTGCAGACGAACTGAGTCGTTTCACGCAGTCCTACAGTGCAAATGGCGATATTCAGTTTTTCGAATTAACTAGCAGCTTCCGCATGGCCCCCGCCATCATGGAGGCTTGGCAGCGCGTGGTGCGCCGCATCCCTTTGGCAGCAGGCCAACGTGGCCGCGCCTTGCACGCACTTCCCGACATCGAAGATGGCGAAGTTCTGGCGCTGTGTTTCGAAAACTCCACTCTGGAAGAACGCTATATTGCCCAACGCATAGTGCAAATGGACCTCTATGAAGGGTTCCCGCTTTCAGATATTGCCATTGTGGTCCGTAACGGTTCGCAGGTGCGTTCGCTCAGTCGTTTCCTCGAAGGTCAGGGGATTGCGGTACAGGTCCCACCTGCAGAAATCCCGTTGAAGGATGAAGGAGCTGTCCGGCCGTTATTGGATCTGGTCCAGCTTGCCTTAGCAGACGGTGTCAGTGATGATCCGTTACTCATGCAAAACTTATTGCTCTCGCGTTATGGCATGAGCACCGCTTTGGAGATTCGTCGCCTGCGTCAGATGTTGCGCCAACGCGAAAGCTCACAAGGTGGGCGACGCTCCAGCCAAGAACTTCTCGAAGCCACCCTTCACGAACCAGAGTTGACCGAAACCTTGGGCCCTGTGGCCTTCGGACTTAACCGCTTGCTGACCATGTTTGCTGCGTTACGCACGGAACTAGCCACCGGACAAGCGACACCAGAAACCGCCTTATGGGCTTTGTGGGAAGCCTCGGGGCGCGCCAACGTTTGGCGTAAAGAAGCGTTGGGAACGGGGAATGTCGCGCGCAGGGCCGACCATGATCTGGACGCAGTGCTCTCGCTATTCCAAGCAGCAGAGCGGTTCGTGGACCAGCTGCCTGGTGCCAGCGTGGAGCTTTTCCTAGACCATATTTTGCATCAAGACCTGCCTATGGACTCGCTGGCGTCTAGAGCTACCGGTACCCAAACGGTGACGGTACTAACTACCGCTGCAGCGGCAGGGAAACAATGGCCGGTGGTGTTCATCCCAGGCTTGGAAGAAGGTAGCTGGCCGAATCTACGCCTCCGTGGGGAACTGCTGGGTTCCAATGCGCTGGCTGACGCGGTTGAGCATGGAATCTCCTTCTTAAGCACTCGAACCCCGACACAACTGATGCGTGGAATTCGTAGTGATGAAACCCGAAGTTTCAGCAACGCAGTTTCGCGCGCGTCAAAAATGCTGATCTGTACTGCGGTCGACAACGAAGACTCGCAACCATCCTCGTTCTTGGACCTTGTAGATCCACACGACGCGGTAGCCCGAGAACTCACCGAGGTCCCTCGTATCAGGGCATTATCAACCTTGGTGGCGGAACTACGTTTAATGGCCGAACGGGCCAAGGCTGCGCAACTCGGAGCCATTCCAGAACCGGTGAACGGCTCAGCTCAAGAGATCTATCACGACGCCACCTCGGTCCTTAACCGATTGGCACGAAATGACTATCCGGTGCGGGGTGCCCATCCACAGAGCTGGTGGGGGCTGAAACCATTGAGTACAAATGCTCCCGTGGTTCCTGAAGACCAGCCACTTCGAGTTTCGCCGTCCAAGGTGGAAACCCTGGTGAAGTCACCGCTGAACTGGTTTGTCCAAAGCGCCGGCGGGCAAGCAGCCCATGACTTTGCCGCCTCCTTAGGTACCCTGATCCACTCAATCGCCGAGGAACACCCCGAAGCCAGTGGCAACGAATACGCACAGATCTTGGAGCAGCGCTGGCCAGAGTTGGAAAAGCTTCCCAATTGGGAAGGACAACGAGATTTTGACCGAGCCGAAGAGATGCTCAAAAAACTGGCACAGTATTCCATCACCATGCGTACTTCTGGACGAACATTGGCTGCGATCGAGTTACCGTTCCAAGTCGATGTCCCAAACGAAGGGAAAAGCATTCAACTGCGCGGCGTTATTGACCGCATTGAGGCGGACGAAAACGGCAGGGTTACCGTGGTGGATCTGAAGACCGGTGGCACCGCACCCTCGGCGAAGCTCACCGAAACTAATCCGCAGCTTGCGGTCTATCAAACGGCAATCCAACTCGGCGCACTGCAGGAGCAAGATGAAACCGCGCAGCTATCCTCCGAACCGGCAGGCGCCTCACTGGTATATGTCGGCACCTCGACGAAGTCGGCTTCGCTTAGGGACCAGCCAGCCTTGGGCGAGGACACCTGGGCCCGTGAGCTGATTCTGCAGGCCGCGCAACTGATGGGCGAGAGCGAATTCATTACCCGCCACACGGTTGGTTCAGAGGGGCTCCGAGGCTCTTGTATGCTGCCCGAAATCTGCCCATTGTGCGAAGAAGGACGACAGGTCACCGAACCATGAGCAATATTAGATTCTCCCCACTAGAACTCTCCGAAGCTTTGGGGGAGCAGTTTCCACCCACCGCGCAACAAGCGGAGATCATTTCTGCGCCATTAGAACCAATGTTGGTGATTGCCGGCGCTGGGTCGGGTAAAACCAAAACTATGGCCGATAAAGTGGTCTGGCTTGTTGCCAATGGGTTGGTTCGTCCCGAAGAAATTCTTGGTGTGACCTTTACCCGTAAGGCTGCCGGAGAGCTCTCGGTGCGTATCCGTGCGAAGATTGCGCAGCTTGTCGCTACGGGGTTGTTGAGTGAGGAAGACACCCGTGACTTCCTTGACCCAGCCGTCTCTACTTATCATTCCTATGCAAATACCTTGGTCCAGGATTATGGACTACGGCTGGGCATTGAAGAAGACACGGTGCTACTTGGAGCTGCCCAATCCTGGCAAATAGCTCATCAGGTCTTGGAGAGCTACACCGGAAGTTACAAACACCTAGGTTCGGCGACCAGCACTTTGATCGATGCGATCGTATCTTTTAGTTCCGAGTCCTCAGAACATCTGGTCTCACCACCGCAGGCCCAACAATGGCTTGATAACCTCATCGAAGAACTCAACGTTCTCCCAATGGAGGCTGACAAGGAAAAGAACCGAACCGCGCCTGCTCAAAAGTTACTAGACAAGCTTGCGTCTCGGGCCACTATTGCTGAATTAGCTCAAGAATATGCGCTGTCGAAGCAAAAACTGGGTGTGATGGATTACGGTGATCTAGTCTCCCACGCGGCACATATTGCCCAGCAGGTTCCGGCGGCGGCGCTCGCCGAACGAACCAACCATAAGGTGGTTTTGCTCGACGAATTCCAAGATACTTCGCATGCCCAAATGGTGTTGTTCTCTGAACTGTATGGACACGGTCATCCAGTAACCGCAGTCGGAGACCCGAATCAGTCCATTTACGGTTTTCGCGGAGCCAGTGCCGGGCAGCTCTTCAGATTTCCAGAAGAGTTTCCTATCGTGCGTGAGTCTGGCAGGGAAGTTGCCCACGTCAAACACCTCACGGTCGCCTGGAGAAATACCGTCAACGTTTTGGAAGCGGCAAACCAGATCACCGCTGGTGGGCAGGAACCAGTTAGCGGACCGGTGTCGGTCAAACCTCTGGAACCCTCTGCTTTTGCGCAGCAGGGACGGGTAGTGCTCAACCGTTGCGCCACAGTGCGCGACGAAGCTGAGAAAATTGCAGATCTTATCGTGGCGCAGAACAAGCCAGGTACCGATACTGTGCTCAAGACCAGCGCGGTGCTCAGCCGTAACCGAGCGAATTTATCGGTGATGGGGGAGGTGCTTGGTGAAAGAGGAATCCCGTACCAGCTTGTAGGGCTGTCCGGATTACTGAGCACCCCCGAACTAACCGACTTGGTGTCTTGTTTGCAGGTGCTTGTTGATCCGTTACGTTCAGATAAATTGATGCGGCTACTGGCTGGAGCACGATGGAGGCTTGGAGCGGCAGATCTAGCGGCATTTGCCGACTGGTCACGTTCGCTGGCCCGTCGCCGGCAAAAGGGACTGAACCCAGAACTAGATTCTGCCGAAGCGCTGACCGAACAGCAAAGTGGGCAGGAAGCGGCCCGCGCCGAGTTAAACGATGCGGCCAGCCTTGTTGAAGCGCTCGATTACCTGCCACCGGCGAAATGGACCAGTTCTGATGGACGCAGTATCTCTGATATTGGTTTTGAACGTCTCGAAGCCTTGCGCGCAGAATTACGTCAGCTACGCCTGATCGCCAATGATGATCTGGAAGCGTTAATCCGTGAGGTCGAAAGAGCGATGAATTTGGACATTGAGGTGGCGTCACGACCATGGATTGCCACGGATAAATATCGCGTCAACCTCGATGCTTTTGCCGATGTGGTGCGCGAATATTGCCGCAATGCCCCACGGGTTGAGCTGGCCGGATTCTTAATGTGGCTTGAACAAGCCGCAGAGAAAGAGAAAGGCTTGCCACTACCTTCGGAAGACGCAGACCCGCAGGCAGTTCAGCTGCTCACGATTCACGCCTCAAAGGGACTGGAATGGGACACCGTCGCGGTGATGTCATTAAACGAGGGAGTGTTCCCGGGCGCCAAATCAGATCGCTGGACCAGCGGAGATAAAGCACTGCCGTGGCCCTTACGCGGGGACAGCGGCGATTTGCCACAGTGGGATACCGACCAGCCGGCGCTCAAGGAATTGATCGAAGCCGAGTCCATTTTTAAAGATCGTGTGGATGACCACCATATTGCCGAGGAACGCAGGCTGGCTTATGTTGCCGTGACCAGGGCGAAGTCGCTACTGATCTGTTCTAGCAGCGTCTGGTCGGGCTCGCGGACCAAACCCTGTGAGCCTTCGGTTTTTATGAATGCACTACTTCCGTTGGTGAATCAAGAAAACCCACACGCCGAGATCGGGACGTGGGTGGAAAATGAGCAAGCCCCGGAAGAGAACCCGGTACGTTCCCAACCATTAGAAGCCGTCTGGCCTTATGACCCGTTGGAAGGTCCGGTGATTACCGGTGCCGTGCAAAAAACACCACATCCATACTCGCGCAGAGAAGTCCTACACATTTTGGCCGATGACGTAATTGCGGACAAAGACAACCCTCAAATGCTCACCAGCTTTGGTGAACATTGGAACGACGAAGCGAACCGACTGTTGGCACAACGCGAGTTCCTCAACAATCGTGAACGTGTCATTGAAGCGCCCGAACATGTGCGAGCCTCGCTCTTTGTGGAGCTTGCCGAGGACCCGGTAGAAGTACTGGAAAATCTTCGCCGTCCCATCCCTCGCCGCCCCGGTTTAGCCGCACGGCGAGGTACCGCGTTCCATGCGTGGATTGAAGAGTTTTACGAACAAACCCAAATGCTGGACTTGGGGGAGATCGTGGAACCAGCGGATCGTTATATTGACGATGTGCTGGATCTTGAATCAATGAAGGAAGCGTTCCTCGCTAGCGAATGGGCTGATCGACAGCCGGCATATGTGGAGGTGCCACTTGAAACACGTGTGGGGCCGGTTGCGGTACGTGGCCGTATCGACGCGGTATTTCATCTCGAAGATGGCACCTGGTTGATGCTCGACTGGAAAACCGGCCGAGTGCCAAGCGGAAAAGACTTGAAGAGCAAATTGGTTCAGTTAGCTGTGTACCGCTTGGGCTGGTCACGACTACATGGGATTCCGTTGGAACAGATCCAAGCAGCGTTCTACTATGTCAGCGCAGGCATCACAATTCACGCAGAATCTTTGGCTTCCGAGGAAGAACTTGAATCAATGATTGCCAACGCCTTTGAAACCCTGACAGACCAGGAAATAAAAGGATCTACGAGCTAGTTTTTTCCTTTGGCTCGGTGTCCTTCGCTGGCACCGAGTCCTCGGATTTAACGGCTGCTACAGGTTCCGGCGTTGCATCAGCAGACTCGTCGCTGGTTTGTGGAACCTGCTCTTGGCTGACTGACTTTTGCGGTGCCTGTTCAGCCGAAGCTTCAGCATCCTCGGGTGATGGCAGAGGCTCTGGATCATCATCGACTGCCAGCTGGGTGACCTTCGAAGTGTTGATTGCGGGAGCGCTGGCCTTCTGCGGCTCGCTTGGAACTTCCGGTGCAAGTACCGGGGCGGGGGCGGCCAATGGGCGTGGGGCTTCGACCACCGACAGCGGCTGTCCGCCGTATTCGGCAATATTGGTATCTAGTTCCTGCAGCATTTCTTCGGCATCGGCGATACGTTCTGCGTCTTTGCTGTCCAAGGATTTCACCAGCCATTGGGCCAGCGCGAATTCTGCGGCCAAGGCGGCACGGCGCATAATATGCGGGTCAGCGGATTTACCGCGTGCCTCAACATAGGCGGCAAATACGCGTTCGCTGAAGCCATGGTCATCGATGGCTGAAAGCCAGGCAAAGTCGTCGGCAGGATCTCCCACATGCAGATCGGTCCAGCCCTTGACCGCGGTAATGCTCGAATGTGAAACCTGAAGTTGTTCTTCGTCAAAGTCACCATGAACTACGGTGGCGTTAAAACGCCAAAGAGAGACATCCTCCATGGCATGTTCCCAGCGACGAAGTAAACCGCTCGGCACCCGACCGGTAGCGGCCGCGGTATCTAATTCGTTGAGTTTTCGCTGGCGCACCTCATCGGCGGTGTAGGTTGGCAAACCAGCAACCTCAACGGATTCGTCGGGAATCTGATGAATCGCTGCCATGCACTGGCCTAAAGCCACTGCAAGTTTGCTTCCTTCCTCGACCAATTCTTCGAGGGTAGGAACCCTTCCGGGCAGATCTTTGTATACGAAGGTACGCAATGGCCCTTGGCGTACGGTGCCAGCCACCGAAGGAAGCGAGAACGGCAAAGCCGCCCGGACCTTCGCTGAGAATGCGCGTAAGGCTGAGAGCTCGGCTTCCAAGCGCATACTTGCTTCATCATGGCGCGGTGAGCGTACACGCCAGCGGTGTTTTTGAGCGTCCACGATGAGTGCTGAATCGAAGTCTTCTGCATCATCGGACAACGCGGCGAACCCGACCGGGGTTAATCCCGGTACGGCGGCGGTGGCAATTGCGGCGAGTTCCATGGCAGAGCGTTTCACACCCTCCACCGTATGCGAGATTGGCAGTATCTTTCGTGAATGACGCACGGTAGATTGCTTGTTTCGGCGCTCAATCGGGCAGATGCGATTGAGATCATTGTCAATTGTTTCCACAGGGGCTCCAAACCAAGCTGTTGCTCAGCGAATTGCACTAGGTTAGGAGTATGTCGTTGGCAGAAAAATATCGTTTACCACTTACCTCTCTGAGCTTTGCGCGATCGGTGTATGAGCGTCCGGTTACCGAACACGATCAACCGGAGCTCTTGCCACAAGTTATGGCCAACCCGCTGAGCCGGGTCATGCTGATATCTGCGCGTGGAGCCGCTCTTCGAGGTGAATCGTTGATGTTTACGCCTGGTCCGGAATATCAAAGTTCGGGCACCGAGCAGTTCGTTTATCTGGGACGCGATCAGCAACACCCCTACGTGTTGGCCATTGTTGATGAATCGGTGCTGGAGAATGTCGCCGATGCCTCATGGATTACTCTTCGCGAGGCTTTTAGCACCCTCAGCGAAGCACAGGCCGAATTATTTGTTGAAGCCCAAGCGATCACAAATTGGCGGCGCAATGAAGTATTCTGCCCACGCTGTGGTTCCGAGCTTCGCGCGTCAACCTCAGGTTGGGTGCAACGCTGCGTTGCCAATAACCATGAGCTCTTCCCGCGGACCGACCCTGCCATTATCGCGGCCATTATCGATTCCGAAGACCGGCTGTTACTCGGTGCTAACAGCACTTTTAAATCCAAAATGTATTCAGTTCTTGCCGGTTTTGTTGAGGCAGGGGAATCATTGGAATCTGCGGTACGCCGGGAAATCTTTGAAGAGTCCGGGGTGCACGTCGGCGACGTGGCCTATCTCGGTTCCCAACCTTGGCCCTTGCCACGCTCTTTGATGCTTGGCTTTACCGGTGAAGCGCTGAGCACGAAGCTCATTCCTGATGGTACCGAAATCCTTGACTTGCGTTGGTTTACTAGAGAAGAGCTCGGTGCCGAACTACGCGCCGGAAGCCTTCAAATTCCCCGCGGAGTGTCGATTTCGCATGCATTAATCCGTAATTGGTACGGAGAACCCCTTCCGGAGGCCCCAAACAAGTGAGCGAGCAAGAAAACTTTCAGGCCCCAGATCTTCTTTCTGGTCTTGATGTGGAACAGCGTCTCGCAGCAGAAACTCTTCGTGGCCCGTTATGTATCCTTGCCGGAGCCGGCACGGGTAAGACCCGAGCGATTACGCACAGGATCGCGCACGGAGTGCACACTGGTGTTTACAACCCCACCAGCGTCTTGGCGTTGACCTTTACTACGCGGGCCGCCTCAGAAATGCGAACGCGGCTTCGTCTACTGGGCGCTCCGGGAGTTCAAACTAGAACTTTCCATGCCGCCGCGCTACGACAGTTGCAGTACTTCTGGCCGCAGTCAATCGGTGGAACCTTGCCAAACTTGGTGGAGCATAAAGCACCACTAATTGCCGAGTCTGCTCGCCGGCTGAGGATATCAAGTGACCGCGCGATGGTGCGTGATCTTGCCTCAGAAATTGAGTGGGCTAAGGTCTCGATGCATTCTCCGGAGAGTTACGCCAAAGTCGCTTCCAGCCGGGATCTGCCCAATGGGCTCGAAGCAGTCAGCATGGCCCGGATTTTCCAAACTTATGAGGAGCTCAAAGACGACCGTAGCGTTATCGACTTTGAAGATGTCTTGCTACTGACTAGTGCAATTCTGGAAGACAACGAAAAAGTTGCGGCAAATGTACGGTCACAGTATCGGCACTTCGTCGTGGACGAGTATCAGGACGTTTCGCCGCTGCAACAGCGGCTCCTTGATCTGTGGCTCGGTGGGCGAGACGAATTATGCGTGGTTGGTGATGCATCCCAGACCATTTATTCGTTTACCGGGGCGAAACCGGATTATTTGCTGAACTTCGGTGCAAAATACCCGGAGGCGACGGTCGTCAAACTCGTGCGTGACTACAGATCCACGCCAGAAGTAGTTAACCTAGCCAATAAGGTACTTTCCACTCGTCGGATTGAAACGTCAATGCCGGATCCAACGGTGACCTGGCCCGAACCACTTGAACTTATCGCGCAGCGTGACCATGGGCCAAGCCCAGAATTTTTTGAGGCCGCAGATGACGAACAAGAAGCCGCCGAAGTGGCCCAGCGGATCAAAGCACTGCTCAAAAATGGTCAAGACGTTTCTGAAATCGCGGTCCTTTATCGTACTAACGGACAGTCACAGGCTTTTGAGCAGGCGCTAACAGCTCGAGGAATTTCCTACGTGATGCGAGGTGCCGAACGTTTCTTCTCGAGAAGAGAAGTCAAAGAAGGCATGCTAGCGCTACGTGCCGCGCTGAACGTCGCCGGGGACCAGCCTGTTTCACAGTTGGTGCGCGATGTCCTCGCTTCCCACGGTTATGCGCCAGAGGCGCCAACGGGCAGTACCGGTGCCGTGCGTCAACGCTGGGAATCACTCTCAGCATTGGTGCGCCTAGCAGATGATTTAGTCGCCAGCAGGGGAGCGCAAGGCGATCAAGTTACCTTGCGCGATGTGGTGAAGGAACTTGAAGATCGCGCTGCCACGCAGCACGCGCCCACCCTGGATGGTGTCACCTTAGCGTCATTCCACGCAGCCAAGGGGCTGGAATGGGACGTAGTGTTCTTGGCGGGACTCAGCGACGGACTCGTTCCAATTACCTATGCCAAGGACCAAGCTGGATATGACGAAGAACGACGGCTACTTTATGTCGGAATCACCAGAGCGAGAATCCATCTATACCTTTCATGGTCTTTGGCTCGCACTCCCGGCGGAAGAGCACACCGTTACCCGTCCAGATTCTTAGATGGAATCAAATCAGTACGTCAAGCAAGCAGCCGACAGCAAGCTCCGGTACGTCGCAAGCCACAGAAACTGACACCGTTGGTGTGCGCCGGCTGTGGTTCCTTCTTGACCACGGCTAAAGAGCGAAAGCTCAAACGCTGTTCTTCCTGCCCGGCCGCATACGACGAAGCGCTTTTTGAATCGTTGCGCAGTTGGAGGGCCGCAGTGGCACAGAGCAATTCAGTACCTGCATTCGTCATATTCACCGATGCAACGCTGATGGCTATTGCCGAACATCGACCCTCTACGCTTCCGCAATTGGCTAAGATTTCAGGAGTGGGGCGTAGCAAGATCGAACGCTATGGAGAGGCCATGTTGGCTGTCTTGGCCGAGTACGCGGGTTAGTTATCTACAGTTGGCGAGGCGTGAATGCTGCGCCGTTAGTGCGCTATCTAAGCTAATTGGATAACCAAGTAACCGCCGTGTACGTGCGAAGGATAGAAGTGGAGGCACCCGATGCCGAATTTCCCACAGACCGTAGAATTTATTGCGGCTGATGACATTCCTGTCCGTATCGTACGGTCAAATAAGCGCAAGAAAACCATCTCCTCGCAGTGGCGGGATAATCGGCTAGTAGTGCAGGTGCCAGCGGCACTAAACGAGAGTACCGAGCGAGTGTTTGTCGATGAGATGCTCAAAAAGTATCGGCAGCGTAAAAACCGCGAGTCGGCGTTATCCACCGAAGACTCCTTGATGGATCGAGCCAAAGCGCTGGATACAAAGTACCTGGGCGGAATCGCTAATCCTTTATCGGTACGGTGGGTCAATAACCAGAACAAACGTTGGGGTTCGGCTACGCCATACCATCGTAGTATTCGGTTATCGGCGAAGCTGAAATACGTGCCGATTTGGGTTCAAGATTATGTGTTGGTCCACGAGCTTGTGCATTTGGCAACCCCCGGTCAGGGACATGGGAAAGAATTTCAGCAGCTGTTGGATCGCTTTGAGAGGCGTGTGGAGGCCGATCAATTCTTAGCAGGGTTTAGCGCTGGATTCAACGCATATGCCAAAGAAAATGGTCAGACCGAGCTTGAAGCCGGTGGCTTCGACGACCTGGAAGACAATTGATCTGCGCGTAATGCAGCCTTAAAGCACAAAAGTAGCTAAACAGCTAAAGCTGCCTAGCTACTTTTGCCTAGCGGACTAGATTTTAGTTCTTCGGGTCTTCGTTTTCTTCATCCGGTTTGTCACCTTCCGGGGCGACATCGTCAAAACCGCCGTCTAGAAGCTTGCCTAACGCGGCATCAAACTCGTCATACTCTGAGGCAGCTGATTCTCGACGTTTAGTGAATCCGGCTGGATCACTAAGGTCTTCAGCTGTAGGCATGAGGTCTGGGTGGTCCCAGATCGCGTCTCGGCCTTCGGTGCCACGTTCTTCATGGAGGTGTTCCCACAGCGCTGCAGCTTCCCGGAGCTTACGTGGGCGCAGTTCCAACCCGACCAATGAGGCAAAAGCCGACTCGGCTGGGCCGCCCGAAGCGCGGCGACGACGCATGGTCTCGCGGAGGTGAGCGGCGAACGGCAAGTTCGCTGCTGCGAGGGAAACCACGTGGTCAACCCAGCCTTCGATGAGCGCAAGGGTCAGTTCAAGATTTTCTAGAGCCTTTTCCTGCTCGCCGGTGCGCTGTGGGGTGAAAAGCCCCTCACCGAGAAGTTCCTGCAGGTTCTCTGGATTGGACGGATCAATTCCGCGTACGGCCTCTTCAACCCGGGACATATCGATATGAATGCCACGGGAGTAGGACTCAACTGCGCCAATCAGCTTCGAGGAGAGCCAAGGAACCCGGTTGAACAGGCGTGTGTGCGCATTTTCTCGAAGAATGACGTAGAGCAGCACTTCTTGTTCGGGGATTTCCAGCCCTTCACCAAAGTTTGCGACGTTGGTCGACACCAAGCCTGGCGTCGTGCCAGCCAGCGGAAGTCCAATGTCGGTACCGCCGAGAACATCTTTGGCCAGGCCGCCTAACGCGGTTCCTAGCTGCATGCCGAACATGCTCGATCCGAGATTGTGGAACATGGCATCGGAGTTGCCGAGCATGCCCTTCATCTCTTCAGGAATCTGGTCCTTCATAGCGCTGGTGATCGCTCGGGTCACCGATTCGGCTACTGGCTCGGTCACCTTTTTCCAGACGCTTAAGGTTTTGTCGTACCAGCGTTTGCGGGTCCATACTTCCGTGGCTTCGCCATTGGATTCAAAAACAGTGGCGTTGTTCAGCCACAGGTCTGCCAGGTAGGAAGCATCAACGATTGCACCTTGCCGAGATTCGGAGGGTTTCGGATCTTCACCCGCGTAAGCCTGCAGAGCAGTGTCTGATGCTAGCTTCCAATTGACTGGACCGTCGGAGGAATTATTTTGCATCATTGCGGACATCATCGCTTGCGCTTGCTGCATCATTTGCTGCATAGCGGCAGGATCTTGGGAGCCCATGGCTTCCCGTAGCTGAGGCGGAAGGTCATTTGGATCGAAACCGTTACCGAAGAGCTGAGAGAACATTGCGGACATCGGATCCTGCGGATTGTTTTCTTCGTCGTCACCGTCAGGTCGGTTATTCGGAGGGTTCTGTGCCATGTACTTAAAGTACCCTCTGAGGCTGAGAGTTCACATCAATGAGCACCAGAGTTCGCTTTCGGCACATCGAATACTCCTTATAGCTGATGACGATCGGGGCGGGCCTTCAGTAGGCTAGGAGGGTAGCGTTTGTGAAAACGCTCCTGAAATAATTTTAAGCGGTAGGAGCAAGGCCAGTGCACGAACAGGAACCATCATCCACAAAGGATGCCGCCCCGACTCTCGGCGCGTCAGTTCCTAGTTCCAAGCCCGTGAAAACCACGATTGCCGGAACCCTGGCTCTCCTTCTAGTCGGTTTGATTCTCTTTTTGCCCACTAACTTTGTGGTGCGCACGCCCGGGCCGGTACTGAACACACTGGGCGAGTACAACGACAAAGAACTCATCACTATCAGCGGAGAAAAGAGTTATCAGTCCGACAGCATCTTGGACATGACAACCATTTACGTCCAAGGTGGTGGGCAGAACCGAGTCTCGACGCCTGTCATTCTCGAAGCGCTTTTTAATCCCAACAAAGATATTGTTCCGGAAGAGACGATGATTCCACGTGGGGTGACCAGCGAGGAACGTGGCCAGGCCAATGACTCGATGATGGTTTCGTCCCAGGAACTATCGATTGCTGCGGCAATGAACGAGCTCGGTCACGAATATAAAACCTGGCTGGAAGTTGCCGATTTTTCCACGGATACAAACAAAGACTCGTTGAAGCCGGGGGACCGGTTGCTCGCCTTCGAGGGGAAACCCGTCACGAGTCTAGAGGAACTTAAAACACAGTTAGACGATCGTGGCGATCAAACCAGCACGATGACGGTCCAACGTTCCTCCGGGAAGGGCTCGACTGAGAAAGTTGATGTGAAGGTTTCCACCGCTCCAGGTGCTGAAGGAACCCGACAGCTTGGAGTTTTTCTGAGTACTTCGTTTGACTTCCCGATTGACGTTAAATTCGGAGTTGAGGAAGTTGGTGGCCCGAGCGCCGGAACGATGTTTGCGCTGGCCATCATCGACCGGCTGACCGAAGGATCCTTGGCAGGTGACCATCACATCGCCGGAACCGGAGAGATTACCGCGGATGGGGAAGTCGGAGCAATCGGCGGAATCGCTCAGAAGATGGTCGCCGCTAAGGCAGACGGTGCCACGGTCTTCCTGGCTCCGGCAGATAACTGTTCCGATGTCGCCGGGCGAGTGCCCAAAGGACTAAACGTCGTCAAGATTGCAACGTTGCATGAAGCACGACAGGCACTAGAGCAGATTGCTCAAGGTACGGACCCGGCCACGCTGGAGTCCTGTTCATAGATTCGCGAGACACCGTTCATACAACTTGGTGTCTGCAGCTTAGTAAGTACAGTGATAGTCATACGAGTTCTGGCGTTAGTAAAGGCGTGCGGGACATCTAGGTAAGGAATAAATAGTGTCATACGGATCGGATAGTCCGTTCGGGGGCCCACCGCGGCCCCAAGGGCCGCGACAACCTTCCAAACCAGCAAATAAGAAAGCGTCACCTCTGACGCTCACGGTATTTGCTGTGGTCATATTGGTGGCTGTGTTTGTTTTCCTCTCAAACTTCTATGCAGACATCCTCTGGTTCAACCAGCTAGGGTTCTCGGATGTTTATTGGACCGAGCGAATAGCTAAACTCATCATCTTCGTCATCGCGCTAGTCGTGATGGCTGTTCCGATGTGGCTTTCCATGCGAAGTGCTTATAAGCACCGCCCGGTCTACGCGCCGGAAGGCAACCGCCAGGACTCCATGTCGCGCTATCAAGCGCAGCTGGAACCAATTCGTCGGTTCCTAATGATCGGTATCCCAGCGGTGGTCGGAATCTTCTCCGCTATCGCGGTAGCCGGACAATGGCAGACTATCTTGTTGTTCATCAATCGGGTGCCTTTCGGTACCAACGATCCACAGTTCAATATGGATCTTGGATTCTTCGTTTTCACCTTGCCGTTTATTGGGCTAATCGTCGGATTCTTGATTTCCGTGGTTCTGCTTGGCGGTGTGGCAGGACTGCTTACCCATTACCTCTATGGTGGTATTCGCGTTGAAGAACGCGGCGGCATCACGGTGGGCAAGGCCGCTCGCGTGCATACCGCGATAGTTGTCGCAGTCTTCTTGCTATTGCAGGCAGTGAACTTCTGGATTTCCCAGTACGAAACTTTGAATAACCAGTCCGGACGAGTTGCCGGTGCGTTGTACAAGGACGTGCACGCGGTCATTCCTGCACGGATGATCCTAGCTATCGTTGCGATTCTGATCGCTATTACCTTTATCATTGCTGCGATCAACGGACGCTGGCGCCTGCCGCTGATTGGCACCGCGATGCTCGTGGTGACCATGATCGTTGCCGGCGGCGTTTACCCCTACCTGGTGCAGCAATTCCAGGTCGTTCCATCGCAGCGTGCTTTGGAAAGCGAGTATATCGATCGAAACATTGAGATGACTCGTCAAGCGTTCGGGCTGAGCGACATTGAGGTCACTCCCTATGACGCGAAGGTGAGCACCGAGAAGAACGCGCTGGCCAAGGAAACTGAAACCACCGCCAATATTCGTCTGCTGGATCCCAACTTGGTATCCGCTGCTTTCGCACAGTTGCAGCAGTTCCGTGGTTACTACACGTTCCCCGAGAACCTCAACGTTGACCGTTACGAGATTGATGGAAAAATCGAGGATACGGTGATCGCTGCCCGTGAAGTGAGCGTCAACCCTAATGACACCTGGGTCAACCAGCACGTAACCTATACCCACGGTTATGGACTGGTTGCCGCTTACGGTAACCGCGTTGCTGCTGGCGGACGCCCTGACTTCATGCTCGGTGGCATCCCGTCCACCGGTGACTTGATCACTGAAGCTGATTACGAGCCTCGTATTTACTTCGGTGAAACTTCACCAGACTATTCGGTGGTTGGCGGTCCAGAAGGTTGGACGGACCAGGAGCTGGACCGCCCAAGCGCTGGCGGCGAGGGTGAAGATACCCGTTACACCTTCGAGGGTGATGGTGGTCCAAACGTTGGTAACCTGTTCAACCGCGTCGTTTACGCGTTGAAGTTTGCCTCGACTGACCTGTTGCTATCGAATGCGGTCAACGAGGAATCGCAGATTCTTTATGACCGTAATCCACGCGATCGCGTGAGCAAGGTTGCCCCGTATCTAACCCTTGATTCCAATGCCTACCCGGCAATTATTGATGGTCGAGTCAAATGGATCATTGATGGCTACACCACCTCGAACGATTTCCCGTATGCGCAGCAACAGCAGATTGAATCGGCTGTTTCTGACTCGCTGACCAATGCGTCAGACTTTGACCGTCTGTCAGGTCGCGTGAACTACATGCGCAACTCGGTCAAGGCTACGGTGGATGCATACGACGGCAAGGTTGATCTTTACGCCTGGGATTCCGAGGATCCGATCCTGAAGGCATGGCAGAAGGTCTTCCCTACTGCAGTGCAGCCACTGGACAAGATCTCTGGTGAATTGATGGAACACGTCCGTTACCCAGAAGATATGTTCAAGGTTCAGCGCGAGGTTCTCACGACCTATCACGTTGACGATGCCGGTGCATTCTACGAATCAAACGATGCGTGGGCAGTGCCAGATGATCCGACCTCATCGACCAAGGGAGTGAAGCAGCCTCCATACTTCCTCTCCTTGAAGATGCCAACCCAGGATGCTGCGTCGTTCTCATTGACTTCAACATTCATCCCGCAGGCAGCCGCTAACGGCCAACAGCGTAACGTGCTGTTCGGCTTCCTCTCGGCAGATGCAGATGCGGGTAGTGACGCGGGTGTGAAGAGCGATCAGTACGGCAAGCTGCGCTTGCTCGAACTTCCACGCGATACTGCTGTACCTGGTCCAGGCCAAGCCCAGCAGAACTTCGATACCAACCCTAGGGTGACCACGGAGCTGAACCTGTTGCGACAGGGTGCTTCCGAAGTGAAGAACGGTAACTTGCTGTCGCTGCCTGTCGGTGGCGGTATCCTCTACGTCCAGCCTGTGTATGTGCAGTCATCAGGCCAGACAAGTTACCCGACCTTGCGTAAGGTATTGGTCGCCTTCGGTGATCAGGTCGGCTTCGCCGATACTCTGGCCGAAGCTCTTGACGAAGTCTTTGGCGGCGACTCCGGTGCCGTAACAGGTGAAACCGGGGACGGGACTAAGCCGAAGGATGAGCCAGGTGAGAGCGATGCTCCTACTCAGTCTGAGACGCAGAAGCTAACTTCAGCATTGGACGCGGCAAATGAAGCGATCAAGAAATCTGATGACGCTTTGAAGGCTGGCGACTTTGCTGCCTACGGTAAGGCACAGACTGAGCTGCAGAATGCCTTGTCTCGGGCACTGGAAGCCGATGCAACTATCAACGGTGAAGCCGCTCCGGAGGGCGAAGTACAGACAAACTCCGAAGCACCCGCCGCACCGACTGAGTCGACGCAGCCAACCGATGGGAACAACGGATAGCCGTCCGCTTGCGTCCGATTTGCATTCTGCCCCGCGATGATGAAGAATAGTCTAGTCATCGCGGGGTGGAGCAGTTCGGTAGCTCGCCGGGCTCATAACCCGGAGGTCAGAGGTTCAAATCCTCTCCCCGCCACTTATGGGACAAGTCGAGAATAATTCGGCGGTGACCAAAATGAAATCCTCTCAGTCTTTTGACTGGGAGGATTTCGTTTTGTCGTACGTGGAATCTGAAATTCTGGCTCTTCGGGGCTATACCCGAAGTTGCTCGCAAACGACTGCAGGCGCAATCGAAACGACCTGTGACTAAGGACATGTCAGCTCGATTAGCCATGAAGTTTACTAGTTGGTAATGTTGTATTTACCGACGCGGGGTGGAGCAGTTCGGTAGCTCGCCGGGCTCATAACCCGGAGGTCAGAGGTTCAAATCCTCTCCCCGCCACAGAGAAAAAGTGGAGATCCAATTGGATCTCCACTTTTGGTTTAAGTCGTGGTCCAGCGGCATCAAGCGTGTCACCGACGTGGGGTTAAGTCCCAAAATGTGTGTATGGAACTCGAGTCATAAAGATGTCATCTGTTCCCAGACCATCCTTTTTGGACTCCGTTACCGTCTTCCCAACTGAAATGCTGGCCATACAGCTCCGGCCCGAGATCCTCCTCTACCACCGCTTTGGGAACCGGTTTCCTGGACCAATGTTTCGGCTCGACGAAGCTCCAC
>NZ_BMKX01000010.1 GCF_014644555.1 Glutamicibacter ardleyensis
CCAAAAAACTTTGAAGAAAATCCCTCCAAAGCCTTGACGAAAAACATAGGGACACCCCCCCCGAGAAAAAGCTTCTGTGTGAGATTGCCAAGTAGTCCAAAAATATCGCCCCGAAACAACTGGCCTACTACGGTAACGATAATAGAGCAACCGTTACGGAGTTCGCGACTACGCCATGCGCGGTCCATAACGACCATCGTTTCGATCCGTAGCGTACTATTTTGGTGAAAAGATCATTGCCTATCAACTCTGCTGACCATAGAAAATAGGCGGCATCAGACCGTCTTGACTTGACCGCAGACGCTACCCATCAAACGTCATTTCTAAGACCTTCAAGTTTTTTGACGAGTCTGATTTTTGGCCGACGACTCATTACATATGCCATAAAATCTGTCCTAAGCTCTTTGAAACCTCGCTCTCGACCTGCAAATACTAGGAATCCTCAATTAATATGTGTTCAATCTCTACCAACGCTCGACTCGCATCAAGAAGAGATTAAAGCCGACGATACATAGCTGTGAGGAACATATCTCCCTTTTTGATTGTAGCCAAAGTCACGGTTCACAAAGGCGCCTTCAAATACGTGTTGCCACCTCTGGCACGTGATGACGTCAACCGACCAGCGAATTCGTTCTGTCCAAGGCTTTAGCCGTTGCTTTAGCGCAAAACCCCGGTATTCAAGTGTGGCGCAGTGCAGATATTTGCTCAGGCCCGGCGAAAACCGAAGTGCTAACCGAACTACCGAGATCCATTTTGGATATCTCTGGTCAGAGCCGGCGATCATCGACTAAGTTCTGTTCCCATGGACAACGAAGAGAACATCCCTCAGGATCTGGCCATACTGAAGGTGCCCCGGTCCGGGATGTTGATTACGACAGGGGAACCATTCAAGCCCTTCCGTCTAACTAATGATTTCGGAGCGATCATGGCTCCGGCGGCTGCCTATTTTGCGGAGTTGCTCGCCCGTGGCCGATCGGCCACGACTTTGCGTTCATACGGCATGGATCTACTGCGATAGTTCCGTTTCTTGTCCGCGCTCGACGTGGAATGGGACCAAACTACCCAGGTCGAAGGACGTGACTTCTGCCGCTCGTTACAAACGGTGAGCAAACCGGCCCGACCCGATTTCCGGTACCCGGCACATGACGACTCGAAGCCTAAACCGAACCCGGGACAAAAGATGGACATGCCATTCTAGACTCTGCCCCACAAGGTCGCCAATGCGCTGCCGTCACGGAAGCGCATTGCGAAAGCGTGCTGCGCATTTTCTACAACTTCCATGTAGAGGCCGGGACCGGGCCGATACTCAAATCCTTCCCACTGGCACGATCCAGTGCAAAGGTCATTGCCCGCGCGCCACACAATTCATCGGAGACATTCAGCCCCCAGAGACCGTGGCCGTTATTGTCCCAAAGTCGTCACCATAGCACCCAAAGCAATACCCGACCAGCAATTCAACCAATTATTTGCGGCACTGGGATCCCACGGGGACAGGGCGCTGGTGGCATTCTGGGTCTCAACCGGGGCACGCGCTTCAGAGCTGCAAGTTGCTTCGGTTGCCGATTCAGACTCCGGCCAGCAATTGATCACCGTAGTCCTCAAGGCAGCGGCGCGCTACAACCATTGCCTGCTTCCCCTGATGCTTTTGTTTGGTTACGCCTTTACCAGGCACAAATTCAGGAGCTGGTGCCGTCAGGTCGGGATCAACCATTGCGGTGGACGTTGCGTCGACCGTTCAGAGCCTTGACCTACGACGCTGCGAGGGCAATGTTCGACCGGGCGAATAGCTCACTGAGAACATATTGGACTCTGCGTGACGTGCGACATACGGCGGCATACAGAATGGCACGAGACCCCAAGATGCCGCTCACCGACGTGCTGTGGGTCCTTGTCCACGCATTCTTGTCGACAACTCAACAGTACCTAAATCCGGTCACCGAGGAAGTTATCGCGGACGTTCTCGCTTTCCATACCAGACAACTACTGCGGGACCCAAGCCCTATGCTCGCCCCGGATTGTCGTTCGGAGAGCATTGAAATACTCTTCGGGTTGGAATCATCATTAGTGGGGACGAACAACCGACAGGCACCACATTGATCAGCCCTCTGTCGGCGAAGGAGTCCGCTGCGGGCCGGATAGTCTCGCCTCCAGGGTCACAGCTGAAATCAGCATTCCCTGCCGGGGTCCCGAGCTCGCATAGTCTTTGACTTGTTTGGATCGCGTGGCGGTAATTGAACGGTTCTTCGCCGCTCCTTTCCGGCTTGCAACGCCCCGAAGCCATCGGCAACTAGAGAGCAGCGTGCTGGCCGTGCTGGGCTTACTCTCAACTTTTCCCGGCGCAACATGGCAGCAAGGCTGGGAAGCCAGCGGGGCTGAGGCCACCGCTGGCTGGCGCGAATTATTTGACCCTGAAATCTTCAACGGTTGCTCAGCTGATGGCTCCGTCCAAGACCGATGCAGAGCGGTTGCTGGTAATCTCGCCGGATTCGGCCGATACACTCTCCCAGATCGTGTCCCGAATCTGTGCCGGGAAACCTGACGTTCCACGAGTCGTGTCGTATGACAAGAACGAGCGCGTGTTCAACGCGCCCTTGCTGTTGTTGTTTCAGTGGCATCGGCGCCCGGAAAATCGGGTGATCTCGGAAACCGCACTGCGACACTATCTTGACTACGCCCTGGCGGAGACCGGGGTCAACGATGGTGGAGGTGAACCGCTACGCTACACTTTCCATGACTTCCGTCAGTTCTTCATTACCGATGCGATTATGCACGGCATGCCCCGTACATCGCTCAGCTGGTCGCCGGTCACCGCGACATCAACACGACCATGGGGATGCAACTCCGTCTATCCTGAGGACGTTAACAAGGTGCACCATGAATTCATTGCTCGTCGCCGGGCGTTGCGTCCCGTCCAGGAATATCCAACACCCACCAACGAGGAATGGGACGAGTTAATCGGACATTTCGTGAACTGCAAGGTTTCCGTTGGTGACTGCGGACGCTCTTACAAGCCTCCTTTCATCCACGAGCACAGGTATATCCGATGCCCACTACTACTCCCCGATCCTGAGGCCAGGCCGAGGCTGGTTCAAATCCGCGACAATCTTATTGAGCGAATCAAAAAGGCCGAAACTCACAGATGGCTCAGTGAAGCCGAGGGCCTGAAAGTCAGCCTCGCCGGCGCGCGAGCCAAGCTCGCTGAGCTGCACCAAATCACCGCCCGCCGCGCCACAACCCAGCTGGGCATGCCAATTTTCCCCCAGGCTGCGGTAAGAACAAACATTTCATCTGAAAACGCCACGTAAAACCTACAAATACAGGCACGCTTCCGTGAATTTTTTAGTTCGGAGAAAAAGATAAAGACGCGTTCATCATTGCGGATGCTGCCCATCAATGCCACACATGCTAAGCAGCATCCAAGTCACATATGAAATCGAAGCTACTGTTGTAAGCTCACCGGATTTGATCTAGATATAACCCGGCAGATTAAACCGAACAGCAATTAGAACGGCGCGTTGTTCGCACAGACCAGCCCGTCGCTGGCACACGTGCGGAGTCCTTGGCCGGATTATGGCGCCCTACTGGAAGTTCTCAGTACTGACCCCTACTTTTGCGCAATTGAAGCGCGAAGAATGGCGAGGAATGAAACCAGAATACGCAAGAAGCGGATCCTGTCACTTCAGTGGATTGGGGCCACCATGGATGTGCAGAACGAACAAAGCGAGGTCGGCACCGACCCGGCAGGACGCAAGGCACCCACCTAGAATGGTTCCTGGGCCGATTGGTTTCACCTCAAGACGAGCTGCTCCATTGGTTATGCACTAGGATCGAATGCCCTGAGAACGGCGTGTATCGCGACGCGTGCTGAATAATGGAAATTTATTCACGCTTTATCATTGTTTCTAAAGTACACATCTGGGAATCTGGCGGGTTAACGCACAGAATCATCAGCCAAGAGATTGACGATGTTCAGATTTCCATGCGAATCCTCGGACATCACTTGAGCCGAAGCCAGTAGCTGGTTGTTGGCTGTATCGGATGTCCGGAGTACACGCTCATGGATGAAAGCATTCATGGATAAAACCGAATGCAGAGTCATGGCACAAGACGTTGAAAATTCGCCGACCGTTTCATGAATGGTTTGGTTCGTTTGCGCAAGCTATTGATCTCATGGACTGCTTTATGAGATTAGAACGATCATCATCGTCATTCTGTGATTTATTTCCTTGCTTTGGCTGACGCTCATTTGGGCTGAATGTCCCTTGACATGTATTGATGTCGGCTATTAACTTCGTTGGAAATGGCGGGCAGGAACACCCTGAACACATCTGGAAACGATTTGAATATTTGACCCGATGAGAGCCACCAATATTCCGAATCAGAGCCACCCATTATTGCGGTTCAGGGCCACCGGTCTCCCCTGCCGGTGAGCCGGCGGCTCTGAACCCACTTTTTACCGTAGCGGCGACCCGTTCCTACTACTTCGAGCTGGAGTACGCCTCACGCATGTTGAACCCACCGGTCTCTACCCAGATCGTGTTGTGAACAATGCGGTCCATAATCGCGTCAGCCAACGCACCAGCACCCAGCCGAGCATGCCAGTCCGACTGCTTGTACTGCGTGCAGAAAATAGTCGATCCGGCGTCATACCTTCGCTCCATGAGCTCGAAGATGAATCTCAAGAACTCTCCGGTTGGTGGATCCAGCAACCATTCGTCCAGAGCCAAAACACTGTAGTTGGCATACTTACGCAACAGTTTGTGCTGACCCATCGGCTTGTCGACGGCTTGCTGCCATTCTTCTTCCAGATCCGGGATCCGCACGTATCCGGTACGGTACCGATGAACACAAGCCTGCTTCGCCACCGCGCACGCTAGGTAGGACTTGCCGGACCCGGTGAAGCCTTGAAAGACCAGGTTCCTGTTCAGATCAATGAAGTGACAGGTCGCCAGCTGAACCAGCATTGACTGGTTCAGGCCGCGCTCTTCGACCCGATCCACTTTCCTCAGGTCAGCATTCGGATATCGTAGCTTAGCCCGACGGATCAGCCCATTGGATTTCGTATTCAAGAACAGGCCATGGGCTTGATCCACGGCCAACTCGATACGATCTTCAACGCTCAACGACATGCTCACTACGTCGTCTTGAGCTTCAAAAGCCGCAAGCAGATCACTGGCGGCCATTTCTCGTAGTTTGCGTGTAGTTTCGGTGTTCAGATTCATCGGGTGGTCCTTGAATAGTAGTCGCTGCCACGCACATACCCGGTGCTGTTATCCGCTGGTGGGAGGGTAGCTTCTTTCCAATGTTCGTCCTGCCGGTTCTGCAGAATCGGGTGCAGGTGCCCGTACCGCGGGGAACGGATCCGTGACGCCAACCCCACGAAGCAGGCGTTCTCCAGCCGAGGTGCCCCGTATTTCGAGGACAAACGCAGCACTGCCAGGGCAGGGTTGATTCCTTGCTCGGCCACCGGCACGGAAACGAAGATTTTATCGATCATTTCCACCGTGTTCGGCCCGATCCGATGAGCCCACCCGCGAAGTCGATTCTCGTCCCAAGACCGGTATTTACGTTCGGGCGGGATATCAGCATCATTGGTCCGGTATTGATTCACCGTGGCCGCATCAAACAGCAGATGACTACTCAGCCTCTGTGACTGCAAATAGACTTCTAGAGTCTTGGACGTGATCCGCAGGTCCACCGTGGCACCTACATGCTTCAGCGGGACGGAGTAGAAGTTCTTCTTCCACGTCACGTAACAGTTTTTCGCTACTTTACGTGCCTGGACCCACGTGCTGATCTCGTACGGAACCACTGGTAGCGGACGCAGTAAGGGATGCTCTTCCTCGCGGAAAACACTCTGACGTGAACCTGCACGTTTCTGGAACGGTTGGGCGTTGTAGGCGGCCATCTGACGGTAAACAGCAGCTCTCAAAGCATCGAGACCGGTGAATCTTTCATGGCGCAGTGACGCGATACCCACGTGGCAACGTGACCTACAGTGTTTTCCACGCTGCTCTTGTCCTTGGGCTCCACGAACGCGTACCGGCTGAACGGCAGGCATGCGACGAACAAGTACACGGTGGATCGTTGGCCGGTGACGGGGTCGTGTAAGGACAAGGTCGGGCCGGACCAGTCCACTTCAACGCTGACGCCGGCTTTATGTTCCACTCTTGAGGTGGCCCCGTGTTCGAGGACGTGGCGTTGGTAGGACTTGCAGAACCGGTCGTATCCCATAAACGCTGCACCGCTGGCCTTGGCCATAGCGGCGTATTCAGCGTGCAAGAGTTTTAGATTGGTGCCGACTTTCGCCAGTTCCTTATGAATTTTGGACCAGTCCGGCTGCACAAACACGCTTTCATGCTCGCTGCGCCCTGGGAACAAGATTTGGTAGGCGTCTTCTTCGTTCAGGTCTTTAAGTTCTTCCTAGCTGCGCGATGGTGCGTCCTGACATGTCTTCGGCGCGAAGTTGGAGTATTCGCTTCGCTTTGATTTTTCGTACCGTTCAAAATGGCTCCTTCCACCACGCAGACTCTTGCGTGGTGGAAGGAGTTTATACAGGGTGGCTCTGAAGGAGAATATTCGATGGCTCTGAACGGCAATAATGCAGTTTTTCGTAGGTGGCTCTGAAACGCAATATTGGTGGTCTCAAAGAGTCAAATAATCAATGATTCCCATCGAAGAAGTAGACAATGCCACATTCTAGGTGGATTAAAGAACTTATAGAGTGGAATCAAGGGTAGGAGTGCATGAAGAATCAGCTCGTTCAAAAAACAAATGACCTTGTTCGAGTCGGAAATTACCCGGTACGCCATACTGTCATGAAACAATACTAAGGATTAGAAAATACTATCCTCCTTGCAATTCAGCGTTACTCTAGAACGTAGGTGCCCCCACACCAAAAGATCAAGGAAACTTTGTTTTTCAAAACGCAAGCTGTTTGGAATATAGAATAATAAAATTAATAAGTAGGAGCTTAGGAAATGAATAATGCAGATTACAGTCGATTCGGTGGACTGATTAAGATTTTCGACTCTACCAATAATGTCCCTCCTCTTCGCGAACTGCGCGATGGGGTTTATAAGGTTGCGGCATCTCATGGAGACATCCATTTCCTTATTCAGGGAAACCTAGTCCCTCCCATTCAAAATGAGATTATTACCGTAATGTTTCACGGGGACCTGTCCAAAAGAAACAGTATGTCACCTCCTTTTTTCGCCGGAAGAGGAGTTCAGCCAGCCGTCGCAAGCGGCCCACTGATTAGTTTTTCCGACCCAATAGTTGAATCTGACAGCCAGTGCTCACTTAGTTGGTACGCGGGATCCAGCCAGCTAGATGTCCCACAACTTGTCAGCAAAACGATCGATGCGCTGACGGATTCTGATGACCGGGATGTTTGGATGATGGGTGGATCAGGAGGTGGATTCGCAGCACTCAACATTGCTCATGCGATCAAACGACCGATTTCCGTTTTGGTTTGGAACCCACAATCCGCTATAGACAAATATAACCCCAAACACGTTAGGAATTATTTCAACTCAGCATATCCTGAGCTAGTTCCCTCCGAAGAAGAATACGATGTATCAGGCGCTTCCCGCAAAATTGCCGATGCTACAGGAAGGTCTCTCGATCTTTCGTCAGTATTGAGCAATGGCAGTTCTATCGAAAGAATTTTAGTGCTGCAAAACTATAATGATTGGCACATTATACCTCATACGACCCCACTGGTTGAGGCATTGGATATGAAACAGTGCAGCCCAGGAATTTTCTCTGACGGCAGCGGTTCCAGAATAGCTTGGTTCACCGAACTTGGTGAAGGCCATGCTGCGCCTGAAACGACTGTACTCGTCAAACTCATCAGAGCAATTTACAACTCACCCGGTGAGAGGCTTTTAAATACGGTCGCGCTCCTGGATTCAGGCGAGCTATTCCCAGTTAAATCTTACAAATCCAGGCCTTTAGACTGTAGGAAATTCATAGATTTCATCTCTGAAAATCTTGAATTAAAATTATTTAAAAATAGCGCTGCAATATCAAGCGATTTATTCGTTGTAGGTCAACATAGAATTACTTACAGATTTTCACTAGTACGCGCCGGAGAACTTCTAACTCAATCTGATTGGATTGCACGCATGGATTGGCCCATGTACCGAGAAAATACTCCCCAAAATGGCGACATTGTCACAACCGAAGTCCGCGACGGTTTTGGGCACATACTATTCACACTCGAGGTTAGATTCGAGTAACTTTGTTGGGTTGCTTTAGGTTACAATTCCAATGCATTTACAGTCATTAAATATTGCATAACCGTATATAAATAAAGTACGCCAAAACACTGTGAATCAGCTTCATGATTAAACCTTTGGCGCTCAATTAGAACGATTACCGGCGCTGTCAGCCAAGTTGTAGCATTTGCGACTACTCAGTCCAAAACGGTTCGGTTTGAATAAGGGAGCAAGTCAGTGAGCCTAAAGTCGCTTTCGTTTATATGGATGACACTTTCAGACTTGAGCTTGATCTCTGGCTGGCTGCATTGTTTAGGTGGAGCGGAGTGGACAGTCAGTGTTTCTCCGGTGGTAAAGATCAGTCAGGAGATTTCGGGACAGTGTTCCAATGAGCCAACCCCTCTGCTGGTGCTGTTATGTATGGCAGCACCAGCAGAGGAGACGAATGTCAACGACTGCCTCAAGTCAAGACCCAAAAATAATCTGGTCTAAATTGCTTCCCAACCCCTTCAATAAATCTTTGGTTCGACAACGATCAGCAGAACTCGCTCATCGGTATGATTCAACTGCGATGATTGATCCAAGACGAGTACAACTCTAGCTTAGCGTCATAGCGAGGCAACGAGAGGAAGGCTGAACTGCTGCTCGAATGTTGGACTGATAAAGGAACTGCTCCCAATAGTGGACTGATAAATCAGTAACGAAATTTTGAAGCTCAATTGTTTATTTACAGTCACTTTTGGTCGGACTACTCACGCCGAGGGTTCAGGTCGAGGCGGTACAAATCATGACTGCAGACGACCTGTAAACGGTTGGCGAAGGGAAGAATCAGACCTGTCGTTTCAACCCATATGTTGATGCGGTAATTTTTAGTCAGCCAAGTTGATCTCCCGCGCAACGCTCGCACCGATAGCTGCGCCAACCACATCTAATACACCCGTAGGAAGCGACGAGTCAATGTTGATCACGGCAACGGCTTCGGCACGCGACTCATCACGCGCAACCTGCATTCCTGCAATGTTGATGCCTTGTTCCCCCAGCACGTTGCCCAGCGAGCCGACCACACCTGGACGGTCGGCGTAGCGAACAATGATCATGTGATCCGTGATGGGGATTTCAATCTCGTGGCCGTTGATCCCGACGAGCTTTTCGATCTGCTTTGGACCGGTCAAGGTACCGGCAACAGCAAGCTGGGTACCTTCGTTGGTGGCACCCTTGATGGTCAGCTGGTTGCGGTACTCAGGCGAGTCTGCGGTGGTGACCAATCGGGTGGCCACTCCGCGCTGCTCGGCCAGTACCGGAGCATTGACGTAGGACACTTGGTCCGAGACAACGTCCATGAAGACGCCCTTCAGGGCGGAGAGCTCAAGAGCTTTCACATCCAGGGAAGCAATCTCGCCGGCAACGACTACGTCGATGCTGGTCAGCGAGCCGGAAGTCAGAGCGTTGAAGATACGGCCGAGCTTCTCGATCAGCGGGATGCCAGGGCGGACGTTCTCGTCAATGACGCCACCGGCCACGTTGACGGCGTCCGGCACGAGTTCGCCAGCCAATGCGAGGCGGACCGACTTGGCTACGGATACGCCAGCTTTTTCCTGTGCTTCATCGGTGGAAGCGCCCAGGTGCGGGGTGACGGTGACGTTCTCGAATTCGAAGAATGGCAGGTCGGTGCTTGGCTCCGTAACGAAGACGTCAATGCCGGCACCGGCGATCTCTTCATTCTTCAGTGCTTCGTACAGCGCGTCCTGATCTACTAGGCCACCACGGGCCACGTTGATCACGTAGGCGCTCTTCTTCATCTTGCCGAAGGCTTCCTTGCCCAGCATGCCCAGAGTCTCTGGAGTCTTTGGCATGTGGATGGTGACGAAGTCAGCCTGCGCCAACAGTTCATCTAAGGTCACCAAGGTGACGCCCAGCTGGGAGGCACGCGCTGGGGTGACATATGGGTCATAGGCAATGACGTCCATGCCGAAGCCCTGCAGGCGTGCGGCAACCAAGGCACCGATGCGCCCCAAGCCGATGATGCCGGCTTTCTTCTCGAACAGTTCAATGCCGGTGAATGAGCTGCGCTTCCACGCTCCGCTCTTAAGCGAGGCGTTGGCTGCCGGGATGCGTCGGGCCAGGGAGACGATGTGGCCCACGGTCAGTTCTGCTGCCGAGATGATGTTTGAGGTGGGAGCATTGACCACCATGACGCCGGCCTGAGTGGCGGACTTGATATCAACGTTATCCAGGCCTACGCCGGCACGGGCGATCACCTTCAGGTTCTTGGCCGCGGCGATGGCCTCGGCATCTACCTGGGTTGCGGAGCGAACCAGAATGGCGTCTACGTCTGCGATTGCTTCGAGCAGCTGGGAGCGGTCGGCTCCGTCTGTCTGACGAATTTCAAAGTCGGGACCGAGCGCAGCGACAGTTGCTGGGGATAGTTGTTCGGCCAGAAGTACGATTGGCTTGTTGTCAGACACGGGTGTGGCACCTTTGCGATTTCTTGGGCTGATGCTTGCATATTAGTGATCGTTGATGATCGCCAACATGTTCTACCCTATCGCCGTGAAGGCTCAGAATCCCTTGAATTGACGCATGTTACGCTGCTTCTTGACGACTTTGTGAAAACTTTCACTTGCGCCGTAGAATAATCTTCCTTCCTGATAATGTGAGCTGCAAAACATCGTCTGCTGCGGATAGTTCTCACTGCATCTGGGCGTCCAAGTCTCTTATTCAAGAATTAGACAGCCTGACTCATCGGGAAAGCCCAGAGCCATTGAGACACCTCTTCATTCGTGGACGTGTCACGGAAGTGGTTATACGATCAGCTGAGGATTGAAACGCTTTCACCGCGATTTGTGGTGAATCCGAAACTTGGGGACAAATGGAAACACACATTGGAATCATTGGCGGAGGGATCTTGGGGATCGCTCTTGCCCGCGCGTTGGCATTTAAAGGTGAACACCGCATAACTGTGCTTGAAAAAGAAGCAACACTTGCGAGCCACCAAACTGGCCGTAACTCCGGGGTAGTCCACGCGGGGTTGTATTACCAGCCTGGCTCGCTCAAGGCCCAGCTGTGTGCACGAGGCAAAGCACTGACCCGCGAATACTGCCAGGAACATGCTCTGCCCTACCGCGAGTTGGGAAAACTAGTTGTCGCTTTGGGAGACGGCCAGCTTGGACGCCTTGCCGACATGGAGCAACGTGCGATAGCGAACCAAGTACCGGGATTGGCGCGGCTAAGTCGCGATGAGCTGGTGCAAATCGAACCGCACGTCGCAGGAATTGCCGCCCTGCATTCTCCGCAAACCGCCTCGGTGGATTATGGCGCCATTACGCGCAGCATGGCGGGTGAAGTCCAAGCAGCTGGCGGGCAGATCTTGCTGAACTCCGAAGTTACCGCCGTCAAGGTTTCTGACCAAGCCTGTCTAGTTTCCACCACTGAAAACACTCACCGCTTTGATCAGCTCATCGTCTGTGCTGGTTTGCAGTCAGATGTGATCGCACGAATGGTCGGCGCAGATCCCTCCCCTAAAATCCTTCCCTTCCGGGGAGAATACTGGGTGATGAGCAAGAGTTCCTCAGCAATGGTCAATGGAATGATCTATCCGGTCCCGGACCCACGGTTCCCCTTCCTTGGTGTGCACTTCACGCGCGGCGTGTATGACGAGGTCCATGTTGGACCTAACGCCGTGCCGGCGTTGGCGCGGGAAGGCTATGACTGGAAAACTTTTTCATTCAAAGACACGATGGAGTCACTGCGCTGGCCAGGTGCATCATCTTTAGTCAAAAAATACTGGAAGACCGGTGCCACGGAAATCGGTGCCTCGTTGATCAAACCCTTGTACCTGAAGCAATCCAAGGCCTACCTTCCAGAACTCCAATCGGCTGATCTCGTCAAAAAAGGCAAAGCCGGAGTACGTGCTCAAGCGTGGAGCAAGGATGGTTCACTGCTTGACGATTTTGCTGTGGACCAAGTTGGCCCAGTGACTGTGCTGCGTAATGCCCCATCGCCAGCCGCCACCTCGGCGATGGCCATTGCCGACTACGTACTAGATAGATACCCCGTAGGTAAAGCGCGATAGAAGTAATGTCTTAGGCGTTCACGTAGTGCACGTCCCAAGGTCCCAATTGATCCGCTCCTAGGTCTCGACGTCAACTTCCAAACCTTGAAAGTTACACCCGAGATTCTCTCGTTTTCCACGAATTTCCTGTCTTCCGCACGTGGAGCTACATATTCTGGATACGGGTATGTCCTAGCTAAGTTCATACTCAAAAACTTCTCCCCATAGTGGGAGCTTCCTTGGGGGATGCAATGAACGTGGCGCAATTTGAAATCAGTGAAACCAGAGAACGCCACGCTGCGAAAAATTCGCGTTTTTGGATAGCACTGACTGCCCTTACCGGGCTACTGCTCTCCCTGTTGATGGTAGCGCCAGCGCGCGCAGCCGAACAGTGCGGTCCCGAGGACAATGCCATTGTCTGCGAAAATTCTAAACCTGGTTCACCGTGGACCGAATGGGATATCGACGGAGCCGGGGATGACTCAATCCAAGGCTTTGCCGCTGATATCAGTGTGAATGTCGGAGATCCAATCGACTTTAAGATTGATACTGATGCTTCCGCATACTCCATCGATATTTACCGTACCGGCTGGTATCAAGGCCTCGGCGCACGGAAAATCACCTCTATTTCACCCAGCGCCCAGCTTCCGCAGATCCAGCCCGAATGCTTGACGGATATAGCCACCGAACTGACCGACTGCGGCACATGGGGTATCTCGGCAACCTGGGAAGTTCCAAGCGATGCAGTATCGGGCGTGTACCTGGCAAAACTCACCCGCACCGACACCGGGGATTCTAGCCACATCACCTTTATCGTGCGCAATGAATCCAGCACCTCCCAGGTGCTCTTCCAAACTTCGGACCCCACATGGCACGCATATAACCTCTATGGTGGTTCAGATTTCTATTCCGGAGCAGATAACGGCCGCGCTTTTAAGATCAGCTACAACAGGCCATTCGCGACGCGTGATGGCATTGAAGCCCGAGATTTCTATTTTGGGGCCGAATACCCGATGGTGCGTTTTCTGGAACGAAATGGATACGACGTCAGCTATTTCTCCGGCGTTGATACCGACAGGCACGGAGACCTGCTTACCAACCATAATGTCTTCCTTTCCGTGGGCCATGACGAATACTGGTCCGGCGCGCAACGCAGCAATGTAGAAGCCGCCCGGGACGCAGGCGTGAACTTGCAATTCCTATCTGGTAACGAGGTGTACTGGCGTACCCGGTATGAGCCCTCGACTACCGGCGGAAATGATTACCGGACATTAGTCAGTTACAAAGAAACCTGGTCCAATTCCAAGATCGATCCTTCTTCCCAATGGACAGGTACCTGGCGCGATCCGCGCTTCGCATCTGAAGAACAAGGCGGAGGTCTTCCCGAAAATGGGTTAACCGGAACCGCCTACGTGGTCAACAGTGGAGATCTTCCGGTGACGGTGAACTCGCAAGAAGGAAAAATGCGCCTTTGGCGTGATACCTCTCTGGACAGCCAAACGGCGGGCAGCAAAACCGAACTTGCACCGCATACCGTGGGTTATGAATCAAATGAAGACTTGCCCAATGGTTTCAGACCACCAGGGCTCATACACCTGTCCACTACCACCGGGAACATTCCAGAATACTTGCAGGACTTCGGCAATCAAGTAGCACCGGGGTCCACCACGCACCACACCACCCTGTATAAGGCAGCAAGCGGAGCTTCGGTCTTTTCGGCCGGTTCAATTCAATGGACCTGGGGACTTGATCAATGGCACGACGGTGATGGCGCGCCAGAAGATCCGCGGATGCAACAAGCTCAGGTGAATCTGCTGGCGGACATGGATGCCCTGCCTGCAACGCTGATGAGCAACCTTGAATTTCCGGACGCTCCCAAGGATCTGCTGGCTCCCTCGGTTCAGGTAACCTCGGCACCGGCGAGCGCGGTTGCCTTCGGAGAGATGGTCAACGTGGAAGGCACGGCCAGTGACGTGCAGGGACAGGTCGCTGCGGTTGAGTATTCCTTTGACTCCGGACTTTCCTGGCAGCTGGCCCAAGGCACCACACAATGGTCAATCAACACGGTCCAGCTCGGGAGCGGTGAAAATGATCTGCTCGTCCGTGCGGTTGACGATTCTGCTAACTACCCGGCAGAGGCAACCCCCGTAACTTTTGAAGTGAAAGGCCCCTATGGCGCCTTCGGCCAGCAAGAGCCTAAGATCAAGGATTCGGGAGACGGTTCCTCGGTGGAGCTGGGGCTGCGGTTTACTGCTGCGTCCGAGGGCTATGTCACCGGTGTCAGGTACTACAAAAGTTCAGCAAACACCGGCACCCATACCGGTACGCTGTGGAGCCTGAACGGCACCGAGTTGGCGACAACCACTTTTAGCAACGAAAGCAGCACAGGCTGGCAAACCGCGTTATTCAGTGAACCGGTAGAGGCGCACGCCGGTGATGAATTTGTTGTCTCTTACTACGCACCCACCGGACACTACTCCGTAGCAGTCCAAGATTTCGCCTACCGTGGTGTTGACTGGTCGCCGGTGAAGGTTGCCGGCGGTTACGGCACACCCTCAGCGGGTCTCTACAGTAGCTCTGCGGGGTTCCCTAGTACTGCGTGGGACCGTAGCAACTATTACGTGGACGCAGTCTTTGAAACTGGCGCATCCATAGCGCTCAGTGCCTATAGTCAGTCGCCTACCCCGACAGCCAACAGCGTCCCGGTGACTGCGTCTATAGGTGCCACACTTTCCAAACAAAGTGATCCATCTTCTGTCAGCATCAAGGTGCAGGATTCTTCCGGACAGAACGTTTCCGGCACCACCAGCTACAACCAGAGCACACGGCGGGCCACCTTCCAACCGGAGGCACCATTAGCTGAAGCAGGCAGCTACACGGTCACCCTGAGCGCCACGGACTTGACCGGTAATTCGGTGGATCGTGGCAATATGTGGACCTTTAATACCGTACTGCCGGTACCGACAGATCCAGCGGCTTGTCCGTGCGGCCTGTACAACGACCAAGATATCCCCGCACAGCCTGTAGTCAATGACGGGAAGCCGGTTACTCTAGGTACCAGGTTCTCCGCGGATACTGACGGCGTGCTCAATGGGTTGAAGTTCTACCGCTCCCCCGGTGAAACTGGAGCACATACTGGTTGGCTCTATTCTTCTAATGGCAGCACCATTGCCCAGGTGCAATTTTCTGATGACTCGGCCACCGGTTGGCAGTATGCCGCTTTTGATGCGCCGGTCAGTATCCAAGCCAATACCGAATATGTTGCTGCCTACCGAAGTAATGGCATGTATCCAGTGACCCCCGGCGGGTTTGCCCAACCCATGCAGTCTGGACCACTGCGTACCACGAACAATGCCGGGCATTACAGCTACGCGGAAGAATTCCCTGGATCCATGGTCTCAGCAAGTTACCTCGTTGATGTCAGTTTCACGGCTCAGGGCAGTCCTGTCAGCATCACCGGGCAAACACCTGCCAAGGGCGCAAATGACGTGGCGGTGGATACGGAAATCTCCGCAACGTTCAGCGAATCTCTGGAACCCGGCGGCGCCTTGGAAGTCAGTACTTCCCAAGGAACTATTTCAGGTACCTCAGTTCTCGCTGCGTCCGGTAATACACTGACCTTCACCCCGGATGCGGCACTGCCCGAAGCCACCGTGGTGAGCGTTAAGCCCACGGGTATCGTCGGTGCAGAAACTGGTGAAGCTTCACTGCCTTCGTGGACGTTTAGGACTGCGGGCCAAGGCCCAGCCTTAACCACCTTCCTCGAAGACCAGCAACCGGCCCAATTGGATCCTTCCGATAACGCACCGGTGGAACTCGGACTGAAATTCAGTGCGCAAAAAGATATTCAAGTACACGCGCTGCGCTACTACCAGGGCCCTTCCGGACACGGTGAGCATTCAGGTTCCATCTGGGACTCCACTGGAACTAAAGTCGCTACCGCGACGTTTGCACAAACGACACAGCAAGGATGGCAAACTGCCTATTTGGACAGTCCAGTCACCATGGCCCAAGGCAGTGAATTCACCATTTCCTATCAGGCCCCGTCAGGAGGCTACGTCTTTACCTCCGCAGACTTCGCTAACGGAAAATCAAACGCTGAGCTCTCACTGACTGGTTCTAATGGGCTCTTCACTTATAGTTCAGGTAGTGTCCCTGCCAGTTCGTGGAATAGCAGTAACTACTTCGTTGACTTGGCCTATACGGTGAGCACGCCAGGAGGATCTGCAGAGCCTACCGAGTCGGCTACTCCTACCGGCCCCACCGCAACTGCTACCGAACCGGTGCAACCGCTTCAGGTGACTGGCCTTGTGCCGGCCGCCCAGTCGTCAGGGGTCGGGACCACTGCTGAAATTTCCGTGAGCTTCAACCAGCAAATCGACAATTCAGCAACACTTTCGGTAGCTACCGGTGACACCACCATTGCCGGCACTACCGCAATCAGCAGCGAGGGCACTACCCTGACATTCACCGCTGCCGAGCCAATGCCAGCAGACGCGGTCATTACCGTGACGCCAGCTAATATCAGCTCCCCTGGCTCACCGGAATTCGAAGTCGCACCGTGGTCCTTCCGTACCGCACCATTGGCACCTGATGATCCTTCGGCCTGCCCCTGCGGTTTATTTGGCAATACCGATACCCCAACTGTGGCAGCAATACATGATGGAGTGCCGGTAACTCTGGGCACTCGGTTCTCTGCGGACACTGCAGGAGAAATCCTCGGAATGGAGTTCTTCCGTAGCGTCGGCGAAACCGGGGCGCACAACGGATGGCTCTATTCCACCACTGGTGAGGTTATTGCCGAGCTAGTCTTCCCAGATGTTCCAGTGTCCGGGTGGCAGTATGCTGCATTTGATGCGCCGGTACCCATTGATCCCAATAATGAGTATGTTGCAGCGTATCGAAGCAACGGCGTCTACCCGGCCTCCCCAGGTCTGCTGGGCAACGCACTACAGGCCGGGCCTTTGAAGACCACCGGGTCCGCTGGCCACTATGGTTACAACCAAGGCTTCCCGGCTTCCATGGTTTCCACCAGTTACCTTGTGGACGTGAGGTTCAAACCAGCGGCAGAACCAGTGGACCTCACCGACAGGTCGCCGAGTGCCGGAGCAAGCGACGTCCCGGTAGACAGTGTTATCACCCTGAACTTCAATCAAGCGGTCAGTGTGGAGGCGGCAATCGCGGTGAGTGCTGGCGGCTCAGCGGTTGATGGCACCACCACCATCTCCAACGGGAATAAAACGCTGACGTTCAGCTCATCAGACCCGCTTCCCGAAGCTAGCGTGATCACCGTGGATACCGTCAACCTCCTGGGTGTGGGAAGCACTCAGGAAGTTCTTGCTCCATGGACGTTCTCTACCGTGGGTATTGATACACCCACGGTCTCCTTCCTCGGGCTGAATGAAACGCCAACTGTGCTGGATCCAGGCGATACCGCAGCTGTTGAATTGGGCATGCGCATGGTGGCGGAAACAGATGTACGCCTCCATGCCCTTCGCTACTACCAAGGACCTGGAGGGATTGGTTCTCACACCGGTACCGTTTGGGATTCCTCTGGTGCTCGGTTAGCTACCGCCAGCTTTGCATCAACCAGTGAACAAGGATGGCATACCGCCTATCTGAGCACCGCCGTAGAAGTCCCTGAAGGCATGGAGTTCACCGTTTCCTACCATGCACCAAATGGTGGATATGTGCATACTCCTGCGCAATTCACGGGTGGAAAATCCAATGGTGAACTTCGGCTGGAAGGTTCAAATGGCGTCTTCCGCTACGGGAACAGCACTCAGCCCGGCAGTTCATGGAACAGCAGCAATTACTTTGTGGACGTGCTCTATGAAGTTTCAGAAGCTGTCCCAACGGCGGGCCTAACACCCGAATCAAGTCCGCCAGTTCAATCGGCCAGCACGGCTGATCCCGGCGCCACGGAAACTTCTCAGGCACCCGCTAGTGGCACTGCCGCTGCAGAACCGGTGGCGAGTCCTACTGAATCATCTGCCAGTCGTCCACCGCTGGACACGGAGAAGGCAAGTGAAGAGCCGCCCATGGTGGCACCTACGCCCTGATCACCGAGCCGATACCACCGGATAGCTCCGTGAGCCCTGGTGGTCAAAATGTTGTGCGCTCAGCCAGTGGTACGCACTACCGAGGGTGACCACGCATCCTTGATAAATATCTGCGGTTGGGCGTTGGCGGTGGTCTTGACACTGTAGACGTCACTGTCGCCCGCACTTCCGGTGCGCGGCATGCCGAAGAGCAGCGTCTGTGAATCCAGCCATTCCAGTTGATCATCAAATCCTTGATCCAGCGGGAGGATGATCTCCTTCTGCGTCTTGAGATCCAGCACGGCAATATCCCAATGCGCCAGCCCGCTCTGGGCCCGGCGCTTTTTATAAGCCACCTTGGAATGATCCGGCGCAACAGATGGGCACTCAGCATTCTGGATCACGGAGTTCATTCGGCGCTCCGCCAAGTTTCCCTCAACCATCCACGTCTTGCCTGCTGACGCCACGGTGGCGTAGAACTTGTTTTCCGAGTCAAAAGTTACGCCCCAGACATTGCGGTCTACGGCTGTCAATTCTTGGCCGTCAATGAAGATCGAATAATCCTCAAGGTTCCCGAAGTCCAGCCCCTGCACGGACTTGATGACAGTCTCCGTAGAAAAACTGTCCGTGGCATAGGAATGCCCGGTGACAAATGCGGTGGTTGCTACCAGCCCTCCTTCGGAGATTCGCGTTCGGCTGGGAACTCCGGGCAAGGGCCACTCAACGACTGTATTTGCTTGCGCATCGAGGATCCGTGTTTCAAAGGTTGTCGGGATTCCGCGCTGAGTGCGCATACAGGAAATATATTCGGTCGTCGCATCGACCCTGTCGCAGACCGTCTGAGATAGTTCCCGGGGTCCTTGCGGCTCTGCGATAGCTACCGAGGCAATCTGCCCATAGCCTTGGCCCATGGCAGTGTTGCGAAAGACTATTCGATTACCGTCATGCAATTTATCGGTGATCTGTGCGGCGGATGCCCCGGTAGTCCGTGCTTGATACCGTCCAAAGGCTTGCACCGCGTAGACCGTTACAGAGCCAAGTGCTAGTACTGCAATGATTGCCAGGATGAGCCACCTGGTTTGAGCCGAGATTCCGGCCACCTGCTTAGTCATGAAGTCAGTGTACTTTCAGGTTCCTTGCGTTTGGAAAGCAATAGCCGCCAGGCCACAGGCACCAGCAGAAGCAACAATGCTGCGGCGATCAGCATTGCGTTGGTGCTGCCAAGAAAAATCCACAAGACCCCGAATCCCGTAGAGGCAAATAGCCTCGCTACAGCTACCACAGTCTGGGCAGCCCCGATGGCTGTTGACGTTGCTCCATGGGGTGCCAATTGGCCTGCAAGCGCCGCCAAAACACCATCCGTAGCTGCATAAAAGGTACCCAGAAGAGCTAGTGCACAAATGAGGAAGAGCAAAGAACCGCCGGCCCCGGCACAAACATATGCCAAGGCAAGTGCTAGATGCCCAAGGACAAAGACCCCTGCACGGGATGTCTTATCTGCAATTCTTCCCAAAGGAACAGCAAAACTGAGGAAGAACAGGTTGGCTCCCACGAAAAGGAGCGGGAACCACATTGCGTCCAGCTGCCCATGCTCCATCAATGCCAGATAAACGAAACCATCACCGATGGTCAGCAATCCAAGGAAACCGGCGGCCAACAGCACCTTTCCCAACGGCCCGCGCACCAACTCGCGGAACTTCGGCCGCGGAGCACTTCTGGAGCTTTCTTCACCGCGGTCTTCAGCAAATTCATCCTGGACGAGTTTCCGGTTAGGCACCAGCAGCGCCAAGACTGCTAAACCTAATACTGCGGCGGCCAACGACACCACAAAGACCATCCGGTAGTCCCCCGGCACCAGCATGAGTACTACGAATGCCAGGAGCGGGCCGAGAGTAGCACCCACGGTATCTAACAGCCGGTGCACCCCGAAGGACCGGGCTAAATGCTCGGGTTGCGAAGCTTGCTGAATCATTGCATCACGCGGTGCGGTACGGATCCCCTTGCCAATGCGGTCTAGTCCAATGACCGCAAGGATTCCGCCGAACCCAGTGGCAAACAACAACCCAACACGAGCGGCCATGGACAACCCATACCCTGCGACGGCAATCGGTTTGGGCTTGTTGCTGCGATCAGCGGCATATCCTGCTGCAATGCGCACCACCGAGCTGATGGACTGGTTCATTCCCTCAAAAAATCCATAGGCAACCATGGACAGACCCAGTGCGCCGGTAATATAAAGCGGCAGAACTGCGGCCACGGATTCTGAGGAAATATCGGTCAGCATACTGACTATTCCCAGAGCAATAACCGTAGGAGAGGCTTTGAACGCCACGGTTTTTGCACGGTCGGCACCGGAAGCTTTACGCGATGTCCAGTCCGAGAGGCTCAGATACACTCGCTACTCCTGGATTTCAAATACTCCGGCAGCAACGATTGATGTTGCCCCGGTAGGTAGCTGACGAATCGTCACCGTCGTCGAGTCCGCTCCAAAGGACCCCATCAACTGGGTGACCCCGGTGGCCGGTTCACTTTGAGTGGTCAGCCACTGCTGCTGCTCAAAGTGCTCAGAATAGAAGGAAAGAACCTCTTCAACACTCGAGTTGCTGCGACCTTCAACTCCGGCAAAGACCATTTTTTCTTGCTTCTCTACCGAGGACTGGACGATTGTCGTCGCTTTGGGTACCGGTACGGCGTCTTTTGGAAATTCTTTGGTCAGCTTGCCGGTGGACATACCAGTTTTTGGTGCCTTCTTCAATACAGGTTGACGTTCCGGTGTATCCGGGAGCTTAAATTGCGAAGCTTTGGGTTGTTCGGGTACTTCTAACCTTGTCGGCGAAGCGCTAGGTTTCGGATCCCAACTTGGGCGGGTAGCTTCAGCTGTGGGTTCGCCTGGCTTGTTCTCTTCAGTTTTTTGCTTCTTCGGCTCAGAGTCTTTGCCTTTTGCGGACGGACTTGCAGAGGAATGAGCGGACGGAGCTGCTGAAGCCGAGGGAGAAGCGGTCACGGGGCTTTGTGCGGTGTCCGCTGACAAGCCAGCCGTGGGAGTTGACCCGCCGAAATCCAGGGCGAGCGCGACGACCAGCAATATCGCGGCTGCGCCCAGCACTATAGCCACAAGAATCTTGCTTTTCATATTTCCCCCATTAGCTACCGTGCTCCCCCAGGATCACGAGATAACCTGCTCACTAGGCTATACCTCGCCCAGTAAAGATATAAGCGCAATAGGCTCCGAGACATACTCGATATTTACTTGGCATGGTTCGGAGAAACAGTTAGTTGCACTCCCCTTCTGCGCTGATCAATTTTTCTTCCTGAATACAGAACTATGCTCAGAAGACGAGGCATACGGCATTGGGGTCCGTAGGCTCACCGGTTCATTAGGAACCGAATTTTTGGGGGAAATTCATGACTCACATCGAGCAAAGCGCCGATGTGTCGCCGTTGGCGACCATTGGCAAAGAGAGCAGTGTCTGGCACCTGGCACAGATCCGCGAGGAAGCTGTTCTCGGTGAAAACTGCAACATCGGACGAGGCGTTTACATTGGTCCCGGTGTTGTGTTGGGTGATAACTGCAAGGTGCAAAATTATGCGCTGGTCTATGAGCCGGCATCACTGGCGGATGGAGTCTTCATTGGCCCTGCCGCAGTACTGACCAATGACCTCTTTCCACGCGCCATCAATCCTGATGGAACCCGCAAAGGAAATGAGGATTGGGAGGCAGTTGCAGTCACCATAGGCCAGGGTGCCTCCATCGGAGCGCGTGCCGTGTGCATTGCACCGGTGCATATCGGAGCTTGGGCCATGGTGGCCGCCGGCGCGGTAGTCAACCGTGATGTTCCGGCCCATGCACTGGTAGTTGGCGTGCCAGCACGGCAGATTGGCTGGGTAGGCACGGCTGGACACCGGCTGGAATTCACGGATGGCTCCTGGCAGTGCCCTGCCACCGGTGAACGCTATGACCACCTCGGCTCCGAATTCACTGTTCCGGTTTAACCGGCCACTGGTATCTCCCGCACTTTCCACCATTCCGAAGCCCGCGGTCTCTTTGACCGGGCTTGGTGGTGCTTACACTTCTTTCAAGGAAAATCATGACCGCCACAAATCAACGCGTGGATCTGGCCGGAATAGTGGTGGATCTACTCACCCAAACAGACGCCGTCGCCAAAATCATTGGCCACGCACGCCAGGCAAAGCACTTACCGGACGCCGAATTGTCAGCATTATCGGTAGTTTCAGCAAATCTGGACCATCTGGTGCAATTCGGCCATGGAAGCCGCTGGCAAGGGGTGTTGGGTGATTCATTGCATCCCAGCAGGCCGCTGCGCTATGTGCCAGAAGCACCCTCGCCGTTCGATGCACCGCCTATGTTGTGGCTGAACCTCATCGATGGGGCTCCATTAGTCATGCGCACCAAACAATTGACGGGAAAACTTTGGCCAAGGCTCGCTGGAAGCGATCTGATTGGCCCGATCCTGGATGATGCCGAAGTTCATGGACTGCGTGTGGGATTCCTCGGTGGCCAGCCAAAAATCCAGGCCCAACTCGCCGCACAGCTAGCCGAGCAACGACCCAACCTGCACGTCTCTGGATTCTGGGCACCGGAACGCAATGAGATTGAAAACGAATCCCTCTCGATGCAATTAGTGGCGGCCATTCGTGAAAGTAACACCGACATTCTCGTAGTCGGGCTTGGCAAGCCCCGCCAAGAATTGTGGATGGCATCTTACGGGTCGTTGACCGGAGCCAGCGTGCTGTTAGCTTTTGGCGCGGTGGTAGATTTCCTGGCCGGAACCGTACAACGTGCACCGCAATGGCTGGCTACCAGCGGGCTTGAATGGGCGTGGAGACTTAGTCTTGAACCCCGCCGGCTGGCACAGCGCTACCTGGTGGATGACCCTCCGGGATTGCTGACGCTGCAACGACAAAGCAAGCTCATCTCAAGTACACAGGCAAGTCCGCTTCGGCAAAAACCTGCCCGCAGATTCCCGAGATTGCAGCCGCCAGGTGAGGGAAAATTTGTTGCGGTGAAAGCTCCGGTGGATGTTTCGGTCATCGCAGTCACCTACAACAACGCCGACTCAGTTGAACAGCTGATTTCCTCCTTACGTGTTGAGGCTTCGGGGCTACGGCTGCGGATAGTCATTGCAGATAACGGCTCCGTGGACAGCACAGTTAAACAGCTGGAAAAGCACGATGACGTCATCGTGATTCCTACCGGGTCCAATCTTGGTTATGCCGGCGGTATTAACGCCGCGAGGCCATATACCGGCGACTGCGAAGCGGTGCTGATCCTCAATCCAGATCTATATGTCAGTCCCGGATCTATCCAACGGCTGCTCAACAGAATGTGGCTCTCTCAGGCAGGAATTGTTGTCCCACGCCTGCTGGAAGAAGACGGAACCACCTATACCTCCTTGCGCCGTGAACCAACGGTGCTCCGCGCGACTGGTGACGCCCTCTTCGGCGAGCGCGTCTCGAGGAGACCGGGATGGGGTTCTGAAATTGAATACAATCTGGAAAGCTACGCCCATCCGCATCAAATTGATTGGGCCACCGGAGCGGCGCTGCTCATCGATTCAACGTTGGCCAAAGAACTCGGCCCCTGGGATGAGCAGTTCTTCCTTTACTCGGAAGAAACCGACTACTTCAAGCGCGCCCGGCAGGCTGGAGCGCGGATCTGGTATGAACCAGAATCGTCCATGACCCATCAAATGGGTGGATCCGGTGCCTCGGTGCAGCTGGAAACCCTGATGGCGGTGAACCGCATCAGGTATGCGCGTAAGCAGCAGCCTGTGCGCACCGCCACGATGTTCCAGAACGCCGTCATAGGACACGAAGTCTTGCGTTCCTGGAAGCCGCAACGCGGTGGCGTGCTGCGCGCAGTTGCCACTGAGCGCTCATGGTCAAGTCTGCTCGCAGCTACCGGCGGAACCCAACCGCACGATGGTTTCCCTTTCGGTACGGTGATTATCCCCGCACACAACGAGACGGCTGTCATTGCCCAGACCTTGGAACCTCTGCAACCGCTTGCCGAGCAAGGACTGATCCAAGTCATTGTCTCCTGCAACGGGTGCACCGATGACACCGCTCAGATTGCCCGGAGCTTTTCCGGGGTACAAGTCATTGAGATATCTACACCGTCAAAGGTGGCAGCATTAAACGCAGCAGAAAATATAGCCAAAGGATATCCAAGACTATATTTGGACGCTGACATCATCATCACTGCTTCAGCCTTGAGAATGGTCTTTGAACACCTCAGCGAACCCGAAGTGCTTTCGGCAAGACCGGCCTTCACCTATGACACCGCAGGAGCTTCTGGCATCGTGATGGCCTTCTACCGGGCACGGCGCCGGTTACCAGGCACCAACGATGCCTTATGGGGCGCCGGCGCATATGGCCTAAGCCGTAGCGGACGAGCACGCTTCACGCAGTTCCCCTCAGTAGTCGCCGATGATCTATTTATTGATCAGCAGTTCACGGCTCAGGAAAAGACCGTGCTCCCCACAATTCCTGTGCAGGTCAAAACCCCGCGCACCGTCGGATCGCTGCTGGCAATACTGCGCAGGAACTACCGGGGACAGCAAGAACTATTGCGCCAAGACCAAGCATCGTCCACCACACGGTCAACGCTCGGCCAATTAGCGAGATCCATTTCAGGGCCAGTCTCTGCCTGGGATGCCTTGGTTTATGCAGGAATGGTTGCTGTGGCCCGCGGTAGCAAAAAACCGGCCGCCACTGGCGCGGGGACTGTCTGGGAACGAGATGATTCAAGCCGTCAGGCGGCTTAGCTCCAGTCAGTAACTACCGGTGGTGAGAGTTCAAAGACCGGCATGCTCTACAAGAGCATGCCGGTCTTTGCTGTCTTAGTGCTGCTGGATCAGGCCACGCGAAGCCACAAGTAATCGTGGTTCGAACCCGTGTGCCGAGACATTTCAATGACTACTAATTTTTGGAATGGCGCCACTTCACAAACTTATTCAGGCTCATCGCACCCGCGAAAGCCGTGCCAAGCGCCAAAACCAGCAGCACCGCCAAGGCATACTTGATCCGCACATCGATGTACCCCACAGGAATTGTCTGAGCGACTCGCTCCGTGGTGATCTGCGATTCTTTCCAAACACCGGTGTCAGTTTGAGGTGCAATCGCCAGAGCTGTAATTTCCTTAGTTATCTCTGTCGCCCGACGTTCTGCCTCCTCGGGAGTATCCTTGACAATCTCAACGGTGATTTGTGATTTATTAAAGTTCGTCTGCCACTGCCCTCCAGAGCTCGGAAGATATACGGCTTCAATGTCGCGCATTCCGGTTCCATACAAAGGTGCACGTACCGGACGGATATCTGCTTCATGGTGTTTATTCTGATAGATCCGCTGCACCATAGCTGCGTAATGCACCGTAGAGGAAGCTTCAGTACGCAAGGCATTATCTTTAGTGGCGCCCGGTGGTGCTTGGAACACGATATCGAATTTCGTGTAGAAGACTCCTGAAGCTCCACGTATGTGAAATCCCAGGGGAATGAAGGCAGCCAGAATCAGAACTACAACGAACCACCAGCGCAATAGAACTAGGAGCAGACGCGAAATCTGCATCTTGGCAGGCTTAGTTAAAGCATCCGGGGAGCTAAAATTCACCGGCTGGATATCAACAATGTCCGGGGACAGATTCCAATGGGCGCCGGCAAGCCCAATCATCAACGAGATCATGCCGATAGATTGTGGGAAATGAAATGAATCAAAAAATGCGCTGAGTAATGCGGCGGCTAGAATACCGGCTCCAATGGCTGGACCCAGAGCGGAGATTTTGATGTCGGTTCCACGCCTGCGGAATATTGTGCAGAACGAACTGACGAGTACTAACGTAATAAACGCAAGAGATCCGACGATTCCGAGCTCAATGAGCAAACCAATAAATTGGTTGTCAAAGATACGATAGTCCGCGGTCATGGTTCCCAACCCACGCCCGAGCCACGGTGAGACCAGCAAATATCCTGAAATGGCAGGGTAACTCGACGTTCGTGAATCTATGCTGGAATCAGATCCTGAGAACATCCCCATAATAGTTCCTGCTATGCCCGGAACCGCAACATACAGCACGCCAAGACCAGCAATGCCCGCGAACAGTGCAATCTTCCTGACTCGTGGGGCCCAAGTTGGTACAAGAATCAACATCACCACGACAATGCCGATCAACGCCGACCTCGTGACCGAGAGCATGGCGGCACCGCAGATCAGAGCTGTCGGCAGCCATCTGAATATCAGGCGTTTTTCGGCGCCATGTATGGCCATAGTCAAGGCAATGGGCAGGGTCACGGAAAGTACCGAAGCATATTCCAGGGTGTGACGCGCGGTAGATTCGGGCCGGACGAAGCCAGCTCGCGAGTCAACGCCCCCAGCGCCGCCTCCCACCAAACCTGGGATATTAATCTGGTCAACAAAATTCAGACCGGTAAAAAATTGAGCTAACCCCAATAGCGCATAACCACCGCCGAACCACGCAAGTCGATTGAGCAAAACCAGAAATCGATCCCGATCCCGCAATCCATCGTTTGCGACCAGAGCTACGCCGGCAAATCCTGCAATTTTGATCAGGTTCATCAACGCGCCATTGCTATCAATGAATGGCATCGCCTGCTGAGATGAATTCACATAGCTGGCGAGAACCATCCCGACAAAGATGAACAAGGCAATTCGTACTATTTGGAGATGCGGTGGTTGATAGGACCGTATGCCCCGTACATGATGCCATACCCACCACAACAGCATTGCCAGTGCGAAAAGCGTTGAGGGGGAACCGGCAGCGCCAAGCGGACCGATCCCCCGATCAGAAGGGACTACCAGCAAAAGAAATAGATAAATTGTCAGTACGGTCGTAGCGTCTGGACGCTTTATCGGGCGAGGTTCAAAATCGCGTAGTTTTCGTCGAAACGAAGGCTTCGTCTCGCTAACTTCTGGCACGAGCACGTTCACGCACGAGTCCCGGTGCCGTTTGAGAATCTTCCTGGAACTCTTCCGGCTTTATTGGAGTCGCTAAAACAGGAATAGCGGTCGCATCTTCCAACGCAGGCTGCTCAGTGGATGCAAGATGCTTGTCTAATTCTTTCTTCATCTTCCTGGCCTTCAAGCGCTTCTTCAAAGCAATGAGCATGCGGTCAAGTAGCCCGGTTCCCAGAAGTGAGATACTCGTTCCGCCGAGCGCCACGAAAGCAGTGAATTGTATCTGCCTCTTATTGTTCGGCTCCGGCACTGCGTCCTTCGATAACTCCAGGGTGGTAATTTCAGAGTTTGCCGGAACTTTCAGTTCTGACTGCAAAGTCCGTAATGTCAACGGGATTGATGCCAAAGTTTCATTTAGTAACGCCACTGTATCGTCAGCCCGATTCGCGGTGACAGTGATCGCAGCAATCGGACCCGATGTGGTTGCATCCTTAGCAATGGCAACTTCGGCACCATCATATTTCGACTCGATCGGTTCCATGACTTCCGGAGAAGTGATTTTAACCTGGAGTACGCCCAGCGCCTGATCAAGTCCGCCCAGATAAAGATAGGGATTGTCCCCCACCGTAACGGCAACCTTTGGCGGTATGAGTACCACGCTGGCTTTGGCTTCATAGCTTGGCTCAATGGAATTGAATACGTAGAAGCTCGCCATGCCGGTGATCACCAGTCCGAGAACTAGTACGTACCAGCGCCTTAGGCAGCTAAAAAGAAGATCATGTAAAAACATTTATTCCCCCCGAATTTTTGTGTTTTCACCCAGTGCATGGCTTCCCCAAGCAATGCACCTCTCGTCCATTCTCCGGGCTTCGGAGCAATAGAGCAATAGTCAGCGCCGGACTGTCGAATATTTCTCAGCCCGCTCCTTGACTTTGTTCAGTAAATCTCTTCCGCCAATCCCTACAAGAGCATCCTTTACAGCCTTGCGGAAGGCTTCCTTGACCGAACGCACCGGACGCAGCACCAAACGTTCCTTCGCAAATTCCAGACCGTGAGGAGTCGCCGCTGCGTGTAAACCCCCGGCAAAATACCCTGCGTATTTCTCGGGACCCACTAGTTTTCCACGAACTCGATTGCTCACGTTGGTTTCGTGGATGACCTGCAACCAGCCTGGCTTTCCGCTGATTTCCTTAGTTTGCATATGTTCAGCGAGCTTATTGTGCCAATCCAACCAGCATGTCCTCGGCTTGGACCATGGCGCGGCCACCGAGCAGAATGCATTCACCGGATCGTGGCGCAAATACAGCTTCTCGCCATGTTGAATCAGACCGTTACCAATATAAACGGCGGTCTCCTCCATGGTTTCCACTGCATTTTGAAGACGCTCAACGAAGTCTAAAGCCAATCCATCATCATTATCGAGGTTGGTTGTCAGCAAGATGTCACGTCTACCGACTCCAATGGTGTCCAGGTCTTCCAACAGCTGTTCCGGCGAAACTTCTTCCCGGTAAATAGGAAAAAATGTACTGTCTTCAGAAAGCTGATCAATACGATCCTTCAACCACTGCGGGCTTTCAGGATCAAAATAGATCACCCATTTGAAGTCTGCCAGTGTTTGTTGACGAACGCTGGGCAGACAGTACTTTTCGAAAAGTACCTGCCTATCCCGAAGCCACCCTTCTTGTGCCCGAATTAGACTCTCAACACCCTTGGACGGAAGGTTGAAACGGGTAAGAATTACGTGATCAATGGTCGGTTTCATAGCTTCACCTTATAAACGTGGTAGGTGTATTCGTGTTGGAAGGAATCACGGAATGTACCGTTGTTCACCGGAATTTTCCGGTCTTCAAAAAGTACTTCAACAGTCGTCCCAGAAATTCCTTCCGGTAACTTCATCTCGCTGTCGCCCGAACTCTTTTCTGGCGCGGTCATCGCAAATACATATGCGTAACCATCGTGTACTTTCAGCATGGTGTCGACTTCGGGATTCAGCTCGAAAGCCAGGCTCTGTGTATTGAGTACCGAAGCCAGCTGATGGATTTGATTGTTGACAATTCGAGCTGCGTCTACCTGCTCCTCGCCGCAATATCCGACATGGACTTGGGCCATGCGAAAGACGTTTCCGCCCTGGCAAGGGCCAGACAATGCCTGATTGAAGTACACGATGCCGCGGGCCTCGTGGATCACCGAGTTCATCACGGCACCGCGTAACTGGTTCGGGGTGATGTATTCACTGAAGGTGGATTCTTTGTCGCTTCCGCCCATATTTTCCACGAATTGCCACAGCGGTTGAAGCTTGCCATCCACCGTGTCCCGTTGCCGCAAGGCATCCATGGTTTGGCCGTAGCTGGATGCTGAGCGGCACGATTCTTGTTTGATCGGAACCAAAGAAACATCTCGGTAAGGTTCCGCCGAGCAATGCGGAATCGTGTACCAGTACTTATCGACGGACACCACGTCGGTGAAGTCGTTAACGTACTGCTCAGAGTCGCTAGCCTTCAGATCATTTTCGAGGACCATGTACGTGTAGTTTGCGTATTTGAACAATCCGTCGGGTACCTCCGAGCTGATCTCGGACAGATGCTTGCGACCGGCTTCCGGTTCAAACCTTCCATCGACTTCATCATCGAGAATATAACCGACCCAGCTAGGAGTTTTTTCGTTGAAGGTGTCATTTATGGCACCGCCGATCCAATACATGTCATTGTCGTTGAGCCAAGATGACTCAAAGGTGGCTGGCATCCCGATATAAGTATTGATTCCAAGTTCTTTATCAAAATCAATTTCTTCTTGATTGGATACCCCGTTGTACCAGGCGACGATGGGGAAGAATTCAGGCTCGTCCCAGCCAGCAGCATCCGCCTTCGCGAATTGTTTCCAGTACTCCGGGCCTCCCTCCCAGGGGACCTGTTCCAGGCCCAAAGGGCCAATGGTCGGCGGCACAGATTCGGCAACTGGAACGGTGCATCCTGCCAGCAGTAACGCAGCTAATGCGGCAAGCGTGATCTCACGCAACGTTTTCACATCTTCACCTGGCTCAGTTCAATGAGGCTGGCGGCCCGTGATTCCCAAGAATGCAGGCTTGCAAAGTCAATCAGGCGCTGCCGGGTTTGTGCATCGGGAGCTTGTGCTACCAAGCCTCCAACAAGCCGGACAAAATCACGTGGCGTATCTGCAATTTTAACCAAATCCGTATCAAGCCAACGCACCGCTGGTGAATCAGTGGACACCACGGGAAGGCCCGCGGCTAGGTAATCCAAAGTCTTCAGCGGAAAACTAGCCTTGTTAAAAGCGTTGTCCAGATATGGGGTGATTCCCACGGCGGCTGCGCCTATCAGAGGTGGTACTTCGCTTGGCTTTACCTCACCATGCCAGAAGACGTTCGCTGCACCGAGGAATTGATCAAGCTGTCGTGACACCTGCGGATCTCGTTCACGCCGTGGACCGACTACATCGATTTGGTGACCCGCTGCCACCAGCGAATCGAGAATCTCAAAGTCCAAACGCTCGTTAAGCTGACCGAGCAGAACGACATTCCCACTTGAGCGCACAGGCAACTGTGCCTGTTCAGCACCCAGTGGTCTGCAACCGTTGGGCACAACCCTCGTATGTAGGCCAGGCTGCAATTCTGCTAAGACCTCTCCTAGAAATGGCGAGACCACGCTGACTACATGAGCCGAAGCAAGATTTTTCTTCAGTCTGGCTGCAACTCTGTGCGGGTTCAAACCCATCATCTCGGCACCAGAAACCCAGTTATCGGTCACATGCAACAGCCGTTTTCCACCGACTTTTTTCGGAAATTCATCGCGCGGAGATAGCAGGACTGTGGCTTGAACGCGTAATCCCTGCTCCGCAAGAGTCTTTCGTATTGCCCTATCGCGTAGGTATCGGGTCAACACTTCGATTCCAGGACGGGTGAAACCCGGGCTCACCAGATAGCGCAGGCGTGTGATTCCTTCCTGAACCGGGTCCAACTGGAATGCCGACTTGCGCGTTGGCCTAGCCACGACAGCCGGCCCGATCAGCGGAACTGGAGGGTCAACCCAGAGCACCGGAAAGTGTTTGGACAGCGCCTCAGCGAGCCGGTGATCGGTACCTTGCGTGTTTTCCCATCGAGTCCCGGGGATCACCACTATGGCGTCTCTGATTTGCCGCATCAGGCACGCACCTGGGAGGTCGTGACAGCATTTTTCGTGCCTAAGGTTGCCTTGGCATTAAAATCATCGGCCGTGGAGGTACCGCGAATTCGCGCCCCAAGCCGTGCGGCTTTGTATTGCGCAAACCGGGCGGCTGCGAAGGCATGATCCAACGTGAACTTCCTGCGCTCGCGGGTCTTGAGCACCTGGTTATAAAAATCAATTTGGCGCCGTGCTGAGGCAACTAGCGAAAACCTTTCGGTGACTACCGATAGCGAGAGCTTGCCCAGCGTGCTACGCAACGCAGCGTCTTCAATCAATGGGCGAAGCTGTTGTACTAATGCTTTCTCACCCTGCTCACTTCCTGAACCGGCGCCGTACCAGCCTTGCCAGAGAAAGTCTTTGAGAGAATTCTGATTCAGAACCTGCCAGAAACCTGCTTCGCCTTGGACAATTACCGGTTTGCCAAACGCCATTGCACGCAGAATTGAACCACCCATGCCCAACACAATGTCTGCTTTGGCGTATACCCACCGAGGGTCTTCCAATTCGCCGGTCATCACCACGCGTAGTTCGCCCGCGCGAAGATTAGCCTCCGCTACCGCGGCTTCAACCACCTCGACGGCAGGTCCGTTACCGGTGATGACCAGTTGCACCGGAACACTTCCGCGCATGTTCCCCACCACTTCAATGGCCGCGAGTATCCCCTCCAGCTTCATTTCGTGGGCTAGTCGCGAGACGATCGCGATCGTCAGGCCATGGCCGTGGATTCCCCATAGGTCCGACATCAAGTCCACCGGCAGTTCAAGCCCCGGACGGTTCAATGCCGTGTCGATGGGAGGTTCCATCAGCGCCACCTCGCTTCGGCCAAAGGTGCGTTCTGTGGAGGCAATCTGTTCTGTTCCTACAAGCAACGGTGTGCTGACCGGGATGAAAGGAGCCACGGACATTGACAAGACTGTGCTGACTGCCACGCTATCAAGTCGCAGGCACGCAATTTCTGCTTCCAAGCTTGGCGGCCATTCATAGCCGTGGATAATGTCTATTTCATGCTCAATCGCTATCCGCTCAAGTGCCTCGATGACTCGTGGACTAGGCCTGCGCCCGGGATCCGGAAGTTCAATGAATTCCACGCCAAGGTCTTCGACTTTGCCCACCAGCGAACCATTCTGGCCGGCGATGATCACGGTGTGTCCTAAGTCTTTGACAGCCGCGGCAAGTTCGATGGCGTTCAACTGGCTGCCGCCCATGTTCATATCGTGTGGATAGACCAAGATTTTCATGATGCTTCCCCCAGTGTTTCTGTTCGCGCAATTCCCCGAAGACTGCCAAGTTCTCCGCGACGCACATAAATGAGCGTGGCTATCGTCAACAGCGACACGCCACCGACAGAGAGCACAGAAATTACTGCGCTTTCGATATTCGTTACGAGCAGCCAGCAAACTATTGCCATGGCAAGACCGGCAACTACCGGAAGCCAAATACGTTGTGCGATGGCGCCCAAGCCAATTCCGATACCCCGCAAGTTCCACAGGTACAGCGGAAGCATCACACAGAAGGCCACCGCTGCCTGGGCAATGGCGACTCCGATAAGCCCTCCAAAATGCGCGCCAGCCAGCAGCGAGGGAATCAGCGCGGCCAGACCGATGATCTGGATGCGAAGAATTGCGGAGGTTCGCCCAATGACCACGATGTAGTCATACATCAGTTCACAAAATACTTTGGACAGCGCAGCAATCACCAGCCAGCTAAGAACTCCTGCTGCATTTGCCCACACCTCGCCGTAAACGAATATCACCAACGGCGTCGCTGCCACCGCCAACGCGATGAAAGCTGGAATGGTGGCACACGCCAGAATGCTAAAGAGGGACAGGATGAAAGCTCTGAGCTTGGGCGGGTCTGATTGCAAGGCTGCAAAAGACGCCGGTGCCACCCTGCGCAGAGGTTGCGAAACTATAGACAGCGGCCAGCTGGAGAGGTTAAACGCGAGTACATAAAATCCCAGAGCCACTGAGCCCAACAGGGCACCGGTGGTCAGCTGATCGGTGTAGCCAATTGCAAAAACAATAACGCTGGATCCGGCCAGCGGCATCCCGAACTTCAGCAGTGCCCCAGCGACGCCTTTCTGCCAGCCAAACTGGTAAGGCAAAGGCGAGGCCTTGAAGAACATGAATGCCGAGATCAGGCTCCCCAACAAGCGGCCAACGGCCAACGCCATGGCGCCAAGGCCCAGCAAGGCCAAAGCAACGGAGGCGATTGCCCCCACCCAGACATTGACTTGGTCAATCCCCATGCGGGTTCGCTCTTGGAAATCACGCTGCAACAACGCCGCTGGACCGGCCACAGCCCCATTAATCAGGACTGACAATATCAACAGCCGCACTACCCACGTCGCCGAAGGATCTCCCATCAACGAGGTGAAAGCAGGTGTGGCGAACCATGCCAGAATGCAGAAAATCGTACTTCCAACAACTGAAATGGTGTTGACTGTGGGAGCAATCCGCGCCGGGTCACCGGGCCAGCGAACAATGGCCAGGCTGACACCGAGCTCATTAAAACTGAGCACCGCCATGAGCGCGACAAGTGCGATAGCAAAGGTGCCAAATTGCTCAGGTCCTAGGACCCTAGCGAGGATAATGCCAATGCCTACGGTTCCCAAACGCGACACCAGTGTATTGCCAAGGCTCCATGCGAAAGCGCCCGAAGCTGTCATCTTACGGGTAGCCTTTTTCGCCTTGGGTTCCTGGAGCTTGCGTGCCGCGGTCATGGCTACAAAACCTTGATCAGCGCGTCTGCGACTCGAAGCTGCTGCTCCTCGGTGATGTGCGGGTACAGCGGCAGGGACAGGATCCGGCCGGCAGCGCGTTCGGTGACCGGGAAGTCCCCTTCGTTGTATCCCAGGTGTGCAAAGGCTTGGGTCAGGTGCACCGGATACGGGTAGTGGATTCCTGCGCCAATACCTGCGGCATTTAGTTCCGCGACCACCCGGTCACGTTCTTCCACCTGCACCACATACAGGTGCCACACGTCTTGGTTCCCCGCAGCTTGCTGCGGCAGGGTGACTCCTGCGACCCCGGCCAGCAGTTCGCTATAGCGCACTGCAGCTTGGCGGCGCAGCTCATTCCACCCGGCCAGGCGTTCCAGCTTGGCGCTGAGCACCACCGCTTGCACCGCATCCATCCGGGAATTGCGTCCCACAACTTCGTGCACGTATTTGGTGCGGCTGCCGTGGGCCGAAAGCAACCGGACCTGCTGCGCTAACTGGGCATCCCCGGTAAGCACCGCTCCGGCATCTCCGGCCGCCCCGAGATTCTTTCCCGGGTAGAAGCTGGTGCCAGCGATATCGCCCAAAGTTCCGGCGCTGCGCCCATGGCGGGTTGCACCCTGGGCTTGGGCCGCATCTTCGATGATCACCGCACCGCACGCGCGGGCAATGGGAGATAATTCTTCAACAAAAGCGGTCTGCCCGTACAGATGCACCGGCATGATGGCTTTGGTCTTTTCGGTCACGGCTTCGGCTACCGCCAGCGGATCAATCAGCAGGTATTCGGTATCTACGTCCACCAGTACGACGGTGGCGCCGGTAAGGCTCACGGCCTCGGCGGTGGCTATGAAGGTATTCGCCGGGAGGATCACCTCATCGCCCGGTCCAATGCCGCTGGCGCGCAGCGCCAGCTCCAGTGCATCGGTGCCGTTTCCCACCCCAACGCAGTGTCCAGAGCCCAAGAAGCTTGCGTAGCTTTGCTCGAAGTCGGCTACCGCTGCTCCCCCGATGAAGGCGGTATTTTCAAAGATCTGTGCCAGCGATTCATTTACCTGCTGCTGTACTTCTTGCTGCTGCGCGCGCAGATCCACCAACGGAATCTGGCTCTGGGTGCTCATAGTTTTGTTGCTCATGCTCTAGACCCTGTCGATTCAAGATTTGTGGAAGTAATGATCTGCCGGGCTGGGTTTCCTGCCCAGACCTGTTCTGCAGGCAGATCGTGCAGCAATGCGGATCCCATGCCAAGCACCGCACCGGCACCGATCTGCACATCTTCACGCACCGCCGCGTTAGTTCCGAGGTAAGCCCCGTGGCCCACGGAAACCCTGCCTGCCAGTTTTGCACCGGCCGCCAACGTGCAATAGTCCTCAAGCACGTTGTCGTGGGTCAGCACTACCTGGGGCATGAGCACCGTGTGCCGACCCACAGAGATATCGCAGGTGGCCACGCAGCCGGCGAGGATGATGCTTCCGCATCCCACGCTGACCGAACTTCCGAGCGCTGCCGAGCCATGGATATGTGTTGCATAGCGGGAATCATCCAGACCCAGCCGGGCCGCAATAGCCGCCCGGCTGCTTCCCTTACCGGCACAGATCAAAAGCTTTTCGGTACGCTCTTTGGCTAATTCCAGTCCCCCAAGAACCCGAACTTTGCCAATGAGCGTTCCATGCAATGCAGTGTTGTCATCAAGCAGTCCTATGACCTCATGATCACCGGTCTGCTCAATGGACGAGATAGTTTCCCGGGCCAGCCCACTGGCTGCGACGAGCAGTACTTTCGCCATCTCACTCACCGCCGGTAGCGGCAAGCACATTGGACAGCACGCTGGTGATCACGCGGTCCTGCTCATGCTCTTCGAGCTGGTGGTAGAGCGGCAGAATCAACGTGTTCGCCGTCAGATGCTCGGTGACCGGCAGCGGAGCGACAATTCCAGAATGTCCTGCATAGGCCGGTTGCAGATGCGAGGCCATGATGCCGCGCCGCGCCGAAATGCCATCTTCGGCAAGCCGTTCGAGCAGTCCCTCGCGGTCCACACCGAATTGCGGACCAAGCTCAATCCAGAATGATTGGAAGTTCGAGGTTCCATACTCAGGGTCTGTCACACAACGCAATCCCGGCACATTCGCGAAGGCGTGCTGGTAGCGGGAGGCTAGGAACCGGCGGCGGGCCACCATGGTGTCCAGCTTATCGAGCTGCACCAGCCCCAGGGCTGCCTGCAAGTCCGTCATGCGGAAATTGTAGCCAACTTCCTTGTAGCTCTCGGCCGGTGCCAGCGTGGAGTTGTGGCGTTCGGCAGCAGAGACATCCATTGAATGTTCACGTAACTGACGTGCGCGTTTGGCCCACTGCACGTTGTTGGTGGTGAGCATCCCGCCTTCACCGGTGGTCAAGAGCTTGCGTGGATGGAAAGACCACGCGGACACGTCCGCGCCGGCCCCTACCGGAGCATCGCGGTAGGTTGATCCTGCGCCGCACGCAGCGTCTTCAATGAGGACCAATCCCAACTCGTCACAGAGTGCACGCAGCGGCTGGAGATCAAGCGGCATACCGCCCTGGTCCACCACAATGATTGCAGTAGTTTTCTCGGTCAGCACCGCACGTACGGTCTGCGCCGTGACATTCCCGGTCAATTCGTCAACATCGGCAAACACCGGACGGGCACCGACATAGGTCGGTGCATTAGCGGTGGCCACGAAGGAAAACGACGGTACCACCACATCATCGCCGGCCTTGACTCCCGCGACCAGCAACGCCAGTTGCAAGGCGGTAGTGCAGCTGGACGTTGCCACCGCATAATCCACCTGCTGATGCGCGGCAAAGGCTTCTTCAAAGGCCACGGTCCGTGGCCCCTGGGCGACCCAGCCCGAGGCAATAACCTCGGCGACTGCGTCGGTTTCGGCTGTTCCCAGCCATGGTTTCATCACACTGATGCGATTCATGATTCTTCCCCCAAAAAATCTTTGTTCGCTTACTTGGTTACGCCGACTGGCTTTTTCAAGGACCGCCCGGCGGCTACTTCTTCACGCAATGGCTTCCACCAGTCCACGAGCTTTCGAAGCCCCTCTTCCAGACCAATCTTTGATTCAAATCCAAGATCCATCCGTGCGGCGGTGGTATCTGCCAGACGGCGGGACACCGAGTTCACTGCGCGTTCCGGACCGTATTCGATATGCAGATCCGAATCCATGGCCTTGAGCAGAGTTTCAGCCAGTTCCTTCAGGCTGGTCTCCGTGCCGCTGGCCACGTTGTAGATGCCTTCTGATATTGGGCTGCTGGCGGCCAGCAGGTTGGCCCGGGCGATATCCTCGGAAACCACAAAGTCCATGGTCTGGGATCCATCACCAAAAATCAGCGGAGGCAGGCCGTCGGCGATGCGTTCCATCCAGCGCACGAGGACCTCGGTGTACGCACCGTGCACATCCATGCGCGGGCCGTAGACATTGAAGTAACGCAACATCACGTAGTCCATTCCGTACATGGCACGGAAAGATTTGAACAAGCCTTCATTGAAGGTCTTGGCCGCCCCGTAGAGGGTGTCGTTGTTGTACGGGTGATGGCGTTCGGTGGTCGGGAATTCCTCGGCCATGCCATACACCGACGCGCTGGACGCGGCGACAATCTTTGGTACTTTCGCTTCTACTGCCGCTTCCAGGACGTTAAAGGTTCCGTTGACCATGACGTCCACCGCCAGGCGTGGTTCCTCCGCGCACTGGGTGATGCGGATGGCCGCCTGGTGGAACACCATGTCCTTGCCAGCGGTCACTTCACGCACCAGGTCGCGGTCCGCGATATCCCCCAGGATGAGGTTCACTCGCCCGGTGGCCAGCGCCTTGTCGATATTGCTGCGCCGTCCGCGGACCAAGTTATCCAGCACGTCAATCTGCTGGGCTCCGGCGGCTAGCAGCTGATCCACGATTTCGGAGCCAATGGTGCCAGCTCCTCCGGTGACCAGGTAGCGTCCGCCTGCAAGATTCTTAATATTTTCGTTCATCGTGCGTTCTCCATGACGGAAGTAGGGTTTTGTGTTGGTTGGGCTGTAGATCCGGCAGCCAAGCTTCGGCTTGCGTCCTCCAAGACCTTGAGCACCCGAAGTGCCGAAGGCCCGTCGGTGGGTGCTGGCCTGCATCCACGGATGCTGGCGGCAAATTCAGCCACCATCAATCCCAAAGGTTCAAATTCTGAAAGCGCCGGAGACCAGGTGTCGCCGAGCCGGTAGGAAATCGTGGCGCCCTTGCGGTTTTCCACGTCGGCACGAATCATTTCCTGCCGGTCCAGGTCCACACCGCGGTCAAAGATGGTCAGCCGCTGCTGTGGATTCAAGTCGTCCCACACCAGAGTCTTGCGGCTACCGCCAATGACCATCTGGCGGATCTTTGTAGGCGAGAGCCAATTGACATTGATATGTGCCAGGACACCGTGCTCAAGTTCCATGCTCAGATAGCCCACACAGGACTTGCCGGCATTCAGTGGATCGGAGCCAAGTGCGGTGACGCTGCGCGGGTTGAGCCCGCCGGGAATCACAAAATCCAGGATGGACAGATCATGCGGCGCAAGATCCCAGAACACATCAACATCTGGCTGGACCAGCCCGAGGTTGATCCGGGTGGAATCAATATACAGAATGTCGCCCAATTCGCCGGCCGCCAATAATTCGCGGATTTTAAGCACCGCAGGTGTGTAGCAGTAGGTGTGGTCAGCCATCAGGATGGTTCCGGCTTCTGCGGCGGCAGCTACCATTTGCGCCCCGTGCACCGAGTTATCGGCCAGCGGCTTTTCCACTACCACGTGTTTACCGGCCGCAATGGCGGCCATGGCAATCGCATGGTGGGTCCGTGCCGGGGTGGCGATAGCCACCGCGTCGACATCGTGGAATTCGAGCAGTTCATCGAGCGAACCCACGACCGCAGGCTGACCGGTCTTGCGCGCCAGCGCGTCGGCCCGGTCCAGGTCCATATCGCAAATGGCCACCAGTTCCCAGTCGGTGCTCATTGCGAAGTTGCGTGCGAGGTTCGGTCCCCAGTAGCCGGCGCCGATAACGGCCACACGCAGGGCAGGATGAATCAGGGTTTCGGGTGCAACGCTCATTAGTAAGCTCCATCGGGTTTGATCATGACGCGGAAGGTGCGCCAGATGATGCGCAAGTCGCTGAGCACGGTCCAGTTCTCTGCGTAATACAGATCCAGCCGTACGCTTTCCTTCCAATCCAGGTTTGAACGGCCACTGACCTGCCACAGTCCGGTGACTCCGGGCTTGAGCAGCAGCCTGCGGTGGGTGTGCCCCTGATAGGTCTGGACTTCAGTGAATAGTGGCGGACGCGGGCCCACTACAGACATGTCGCCGAGCAGCACGTTCACAAACTGCGGAAGCTCGTCCAGCGAGTGCTTGCGCAACCACCGACCAGAGCGGGTAATACGCGGGTCGTCCTTCAGCTTGAAGAGCGGACCGGCTCCCTCGTTCTGTTCTTGGAGTTTGGCCAGCCGTGCTTCGGCGTCTTCGACCATGGTGCGGAATTTGATCATCTTAAACGGACGCCCATCTTGGCCGGCACGTTCTTGTCTGAAGAAGATCTTGCCCGGCCCGTCGAGCCGAATGAGCAGAGCGATGACCAGGAACACCGGTGCAAGTCCGAGTAATGCCAGCGAAGAAAAGACAATGTCGAAGCCGCGTTTGAAAAAGTAGCGTGCTCCGGTGAACTTAGCCAGTTCAACATGGAGCAACGGCATGCCATCCACTGGGCTCGTACGTACCCGACGGCTTGCCACACCGGTCAGCGCGGAAACCACAATGAGCTTTGTGCCCGTGCTCTCCAAGCGCCAGCCAAGTTGCTGCAAGGCGGTGTTTCCACCGGTGAGCGGGCCGGCAACAATGACTGAGTCGGCTCCCAGCCGGGCCACCTCTTGCTCAATAGTGCCGGCATCATAAGCCAGCGGAAGAGTGGGATCAGCTAGCCGGATGTCCTGTTCGGCCTGCGCATCCGCAGCTCCGTCCAGCAGTACTCCGACTACCCGGTAGGCCGGGCCTGAACGCTTGGAAATCTGGCGTACGGCGAATGGTGTATCTGCTGGCTGCCCGTAGATCAGCACGTTGCTCAACGCGTAACCGTTGCGGCTGCGCCGGATCAGCCATTGACGCCAGGTCCAACGGCTGGTGAGTAACGCGACTAATCCCATGGGCAAGGTGATGACCAGGTACACTCGCAGGTCACCGAATCCGGTCAATCCGATCAGTGTCCCTAAGGCCCCGGCAAGAACCAGCGCGGCGTACACGAGGAATTTGTATTCCTGCATGCCCACGGCAACACTGCCTAAGGTGTGCGCCTTGAATGATCTCAGGCTCAGCATCCAGGCTATGGTCAGCAGCACTCCGGTCAGCACATAGGGCCCAGCTGAAGACTGTGAAAGCGGTGTACTTACTGCGCTTTGCTCCATGGCCAGCGCCGGCAATGCGCTAGCTGCGCCAATGATCAGCAGATCTGTGGCGAATAGCTTACGAAGATAGGCCCGGCCGTTGGATCCTACGGTTGCTACCGTGCGAGTGGACACCGGGCTCAAGGTGGTCCAGGACCCCAGCGCGTTTAGATTATTTTCGCCTAGTCGGCTGCTAATTTGCGACATTACTGTGTCCCGCCTTGCTCTGCGACATGGCATGGCAAGGGCGGGCACAATTTGGCAACACAATGTTAAACATCTATGTTTCCCCCAAGAAAGATGCATTTCCCCAATTTGAGGACGGTCCAGCCATTCCCAAATAGCTGTGTTGTCCTCGTACGTATTGAGCCTAGGATGCAATTGATCGCTGCACACGAGTGGCGGAACACTCAAATGCTGTGCTGCCGGCATCCGTAAATACCCGTTTGGCACTTGGTTCCTACTCGCTCACTACTTGGGTGAGCAAAAACGGGCTTAAAGAACAGACCACGCACCAGCGCAGAGGGGTTGCTGGTGCGGGGTCTGTTTCTTGCCAAGGGACCGGCGGCCGCGCTGGGGGTATATCCTTGCGGATTCACGAACCACCGGCCCCGTATGAGGGTTGAGTCTCGCTGCCGCAGCAATTGAAAGTACTGTGGCGGGTACGCACTCGTTCGGGCAGGATCTGGTTGGTTGCTCGTCGGCTCCCAGTATTCAGATTACGCAACCAGAGCCTTGCACCGCACGGGTGGTACTTACCCCAAGATTGCCCAAACCACTTGTAATTACCTAGTACCGGTACCCGCTTGGAGTCCTGCGTTGTTAAGTGCAGAGCGTTCGGTAATTCCCAGCTTAGAGAACACCCGGTAGAGGTGTCCTTCGACGGTTCGCTGCGAGACAGTCAGCGCCCTGGCGATCTGGGCATTGTTCCGGCCTTCACGGGCCAGCTCCACGATTTCAGCTTCGCGTGCAGTTAACTCGGTCAGTGCCAGAATTCGGGCAATGTACCTGCCCGAATCCAGCCCGTGTTGCTCGAGGATTTTTGCGGTGCGCCGCAGCAATGCACCGCATCGTCGCTGATCTCCGGCAGCCGCGTGTTGTTCGGCGGCCCGGGCCATCGCTTCAATAGCCACCAGATATTCGTCCTTGGCCAGCGCTTGCGCAGCTAAGTCTTCCAGCAACTCGCTGTTAGCTGCGCCAAGTAATTCCATCAGTCGTGCCAGGAGCGCGGGCCGTGAGCCCTGGTGTTCGCCAGCTAAGAGATGTAGCCGCTCGCGCTGCGGTGCCATGGCCAGTTCTTCGCCACTTAGTTGCCGGGTGTGGCTGTAGAGGATTTCGCGTTCAATGAGCGGGAAATCGCTGAGGGATTCGCCGTCATGCGGATTGCCAAGCGCTGCGGCGAAAGCTCGCGGGAAGATACGCTGTTCCGAGGCTTCCTCGCCCAGGTATCCGGGCACCGAGGAATATCCTCCAGCCGTGTCATCCACCGTTCCGAATGCCACGGCCGCGGGTACCGGAGTTCCCAATCGTGCAAGCAGCAGCCGATAGAGATTGATGGCCACCGAGAGTACCTGAGCGGTATCAACAATTCGCAGTTCGGTCACTGCCTCGGCGATCTTCGAGACGGCGGGACGTACCCGGCTCTGTAGGAGATCACTGATTCCATCCAGTAAGGAAACGACTCCTTGATAGTGCTGAATTGAGTTCAGATCCGTGCCGCGATACGCGTTGATGAACTGCTGTGCACGTTGGTATTCGCCAAGAAACAACAGATTCCAGCCAATACGGAAGAACACTCGCACCTCATAGAGGGAACGAAATTGTGCTTCTGTCTGGAGTATCGCCATGGTCGACTCAGCCAGCTGCAGTGCGTCCGTGCACAGTCCCTGGGAGCTGTAGAGGTCGCTGAGTGTGATCATGGAAATGATTCGTGCCTGAATCGGCAGATCTGGATCATCCAAGAAATTGTGCAGCTCTTGGGTTCTCGGACGCGGACCCTTGGCTGAATTAACCCGGATCCACAAATCCAATAATCCGGCCCCTGCATGTTGCAAGGTGAGAAACGCTTCCAAGGCAAGTGGATCGTTTTGCCCTTCGGCCCGGCTCTTCCAAGTGCCCAGGATCTTTTGCAGTTCGCTCTTATCCATACCGATACAGGTAGTTACCTCTAGCAGGTATGCAAAAGCCTGACCCAGCAATTCCAAATCTGTCAGCTGATCGATCAGCCGTAAGAGCAGGGACCGAGCCGCATAGTACCGGCCCATTCCCAACAAGACTTGGGCTTCGAGCAGTGCGCCTTGCTGGTGAAACTGCGAAAGTTTTCCCATGGTGCATAACCGCAAGGCCAGCTCATAGTCCAATGCGCTTGCGGTCGCCTGCGCTATCTGAAGAACCGTCGCCGTAGGTACTGGCTCTCCGATTTCCAAACTCCACAGCACTTCCAGTGCGTTAGCGTCAATCCCCAATTTGACGCTGGCGGTGCTCCAGAGCTTATGCAACTGCGCGCTTTCCTGTTCGGTCACCAGTTCGCGGACCACGCGTTGCTGCATTTCAGAGCTCAAAGTAATCGCAGCTTCAACGACCGATAGATCCCCTGCATCAACTAGTCGCCGATAGGGCAGGGAACATTCATCAAGCAGTTCCGGACGTTGCGGTCCACCCAAGGCCAACAGGCGCAGCGTCAGCTGCTCCTCAGCCGGCAGATATCGAGTCAGTTCGCGACCTAAGGAGATGAGGCGCGCGTCAACTTCAGGCAACGGACGGGCAACGGTCCAGACCGGTTCATGAACGGTTGAATCATTGAGTAAAGAGTCGTCTTGGAACAGGATTCCCTGCTCCTTGCAGGAAGCTGCATAGGCTTCGACGAAGCGGGGATTACCACCAGTCATGCGTTTGATGATCCTTACCGATCCTTCGCTGAGCCTTCCATCAACGACCGTTTCGGCAACTTCTCTGACGCCTAAGAGATCCAGTGGTTGCATAATGATGGTGCTGAAGGAGGCAACCTCGGTCAGTGTCCCAAGCGGCGAGTTGGCATCCAAGGTCCCGGCACCCACGGCTATGACTTTCACTGCCGCATTTTCAATAAGCAACGACAGCACAAAAGAGCTTTGGGCATCCAGGTACTGCGCGTCCTCGACAAGCACAATTCGGGGCCCTGCTACACCATCTGCACTGAATAATGTACGGTTCAGCTCGCGCAATACGGCAACCGGCTCATCAATATTTTCCAGCGCCCCCAAGTAAGGTGACAAGGCTCCGTGAGCTATAGAACTCAGAGAATCACTGCAAAATAACCTCATTACCGGGCTCTGAATGCCTGGTGCTGACAGCACAGCCTCCACGAGACTGGTTTTACCCATGCCGACGCCTCCAAGAATCAGCGCCCCGCCGGAGCCTTGCTGGCGCAATGCCCGTAGCAGTTCGTTGTATTCAGTTGAATTAGTTCGGCTGTTTCCTCCCGGCTTGATCATCGTTGGGCTACCGTGCGTCGACTCGATCGATCCAAAGCCGTCAGTTCTTGCCGGTTGCGCACCTGAAGCTTTGAATAAACCTGGTACAGATGCCCCTCCACGGTACGAATCGATACCCCGTTAAATTTTGCTATTTCCAAGTTTGATTTCCCGCGGATCGCCAATTGGGCAATCTGAGCCTCGCGTTTGGTCAAGTCACGGACCCAGCTTGGTTGCTGTTCTGCCGAGTCAATCTGACGTTCTCCTAGGGGCGCTTTGTCCGGAGCTAAAGCTCGTTTATATTCGTTAAGTGCCTTTGATAATTTTCGCTGCTCCTTGGCATCTAGCAAAGAAATAAGCTCATTATGCGCTGGGGCAGCTAGTAGCAGATGGCCGTTGAAGGCCAGAGTCTTCAGGGCCAGGGCGAGCCCCGGCCCGTCTAATTCGCTGACTGACTTTGCAAGCTCGACAACATTCTGAGCTAAAAATCCTTTGCACCTGCGACTGGCTAGTTCAAGCTGTGGCAGAGAATCCCAGCTGCCCAAGCGCACGGCGAATGCCAAGGTAAGCATTTGAAAAACCAAATGCCCCTCACCCTGAATTTGTTGGGCAAAGTGCGTCAACCGAGCTTTAGCCACGTCTTTTGAACCTAATTCAGCCAAGCTGAGAGACGCGAAAATTTCAGCCGTCCAGGTGTAGAAGTTTAATGGTGCTGTGGTGTTTTTGGTTTCGCTGAGCCCATTGGCCATCAAGGTAGTGGCTTCCATACGCCTGCCTGAACAGGCCAAGGCATAGGTGACTACCGATTCCATGGCATAGCGCAGCGTCTGATCCCCCTCGTAGCCCAGTTGTTGCAGGCAAGGCTCCAATACTCGCAGTGCTCCTTCATGGTCGTTGGCCAACCCGAGGAGAATTCCATGTACCGTTTGGGCATGAGCCATCAGCAATGGATTGAGCTGGCTGCCAGCGGCAAGTTTTTGCGCCCTAGACGCTGCTAATTTCCAATGTCCCGCCAAGAGCTCGGTGTGCAGGAGTAGCTGTTCGATGTCCGCGACGTCTTCTGGACCAAAACTGCTGACTAAAGGCGCATTAAACCGAATTGCGCGCAGCTGATCATCCAAGTGTCCCGCCAAAGACATGGCCCCACCCTGGCGGGACTGTGCTGCCCAGCCTTTGGCCTGAATTGCCAAGGCACGTAGATGCAGAGATTCACTCATCCAATTCGAAGATTCCGCTAATATCTCAGTACCACCAATGATCCCTGAGTTGTTCCCCATTTCGTCTTCGGACAGCAGCGACATTTGGCTGAGGATTTCAAGTTCCTGATCAGCTAGGATCAATGGTTCTAGCGCACCGGCTTCGTTGATTGCCAAACGCAGGCCCTTCCAGGCGTGAGCGATCACGTCCAAAGTCGCCGCCTGCCGGCCAACCAGAGTCAACGCATTGACATGCATTTTCAAAATTCCTACGCGCACCTGTGGATCCATTTGCCAGCCTGCCGGATCATATCCGTGGCTCTGGAACTTTTCGGCCAGTGCAAGCTGGTCGGCATACCTACCGATATCTTTCAGTTCACGCAGCGCGGCCAATGATTGTGCGGCACCGGGATCCGGATGCAGTTGCGCGAGTTCGATACGGCCACTTGCTTTTAGCTCCCCACCGGTTTCGGACCGCATCAGCAACCCGAGCAATGGCGTTGCTATCCCCACGCTGTTGGTAGATTCATGCAGATACTTGACCGCTCCGCGATTCAGCAGACCGTCAAGTGGACCAGTCAGGCCGGAAAGGTGGACGCGGTCTAAAGCTACCGGGCCACCAAGGGCCAGGATCGTGAGTAACTCTCGTTCTGCCGAAGTCATTCCCGCGGTTAATGAGCTGGAGATCGACTGAATGTCGTGACCTGAGCCAAGTTCGGCCGAGCGTAGAACCCACACACCTTGCTGCTGAACTAACTGACCATTCACGCACCAGCTCTGGACAAGCTTCCGCATCAATCCGCGATTACCGTTGGTCAAATAGCACAGTGTGGCCGAGCTATAGAGCGAGACCTGTCCACCCAGTTCCTGCTCTAAAAACTCGTGAGTCTGCGTACTGTCCATACGGCTGACACGAAGCTGTTCGAGTTTTCCCGACCGAAATAAGGTAAAAAGATCACCCGGCAGATCATGCACATGCTCACAGATGACTACGAGTTTGATTTTGCCCATGACGGCGAGCTGAGCAAGCAGCGAGCTCGATTGCTCGTCAATGAGTTCCGGTCGTCCAAGCATTACCAATGCTGCAGAATTCTCAAGGCAAAGAATCTTTCCCAGCCCGTGAATCAGCTCGTGGCGCGTCGTGTGTGAGTCAACGTCCAACTGCGCTAGCAGGAACGACAGCACACCAAGCGGCACCTTCGTGCCAAAATTGCTTCCATTCAAGCGAATGAGTCGTGGCGCCTCGCTGAGCAGGCCAAGGCCAGCCTCAACAAGTGCGCGGCGACCACTGCCGGTTGGACCGGAAACCACTGCACCAGACAATTGCGGATCGCTGAGGATCCTGCCAATTGTATTTGCCGGAATGTCCTTTGATTTCGTTAGAAATTTGGCATCTCCCCAGAGCCTTTGGACATTTTGAGCGTTGTTAATTGACAAAAAACGTGAATATTCCATTATTCAAACCGCCCCAATCGGTTCGTTCCCCCAAGATTACGGTTGGAATGTTTAGATTCCACCGCATGAATCCCATACTAGGATGGAACAGCCCGAAAATCAGCTGGTTGTCACAGTAAAGTTGCGTTACAGGTACTACATACTCGGTTTCTAGGTAACGAAAAGGTCCACAGGCACCCAAGCATCCAGTCTGTGAATTCACACGCAAATCCACTTGACTTGGAACTTTCCAGATTATTTGGATTTCCAGTTACTGAAAATCCAGAAAAATTACGAGGAAATCGCACCGGGTGTGCTGTCATACTCGATTTTTACTCGGTCACGTACTGTGACTTCTCAGGTGCAACTTCCAGGAATTCCGCGAGCAAATCTGTCTCAGGTCGGCCGGTGAATCCAGTGGCACGTAACTTGTCCATATTGAAGGTGCTGTACTTTGGACGCGGAGCCAAAAATGGCTTACCAGCGGCATATTCTTGCGTCGTCGTGGGCTGCACTCTTGCCGGATCATATCCACTGAGTTCAAAGACCCTGCGCGCAATCTGATACCAGCTCGAGGGCTCGCCATTTCCCTGTAGATGATAAATTCCCGGGGCACTGCCCGAATCGATGAGATGAGCTATGCCTAAGGCAAGTTCACCGGCAAAGGTCAGCCGCCCTACCTGGTCTTCAACTACTTTCGGGTCAATCCCCTGGTCGGCCAGACGACGCATGGTGAGTACAAAATTGTTTCCTTGGCCGATAACCCAACTGGTCCGCACCACATAGTTCTGGGCATGGGCCAGTACAGCTTGTTCCCCGGCTGCCTTGCTCTGTCCGTAAACACCCAGTGGACAGATCATTTCATCTTCGCCAGCGTTGTCGGTTTCACCGTCAAAAACATAATCGGTGGAAACCTGGACCAAGGCCACGCCCTGTTCGGCGCATGCTGTGGCCAGCCGGCGTACAGCCACAGCATTGACCTGCCAGGCTTCGGACCGACCTGCGCCGGTTTCCGCGAGGTCTACCGCGGTCATCGCTGCCGCGTTGATGACGTGGCTGTAACCGGAAAGGTCCAGCGCATCGGTAAATCCGGAGTTCTGCAGATCTACGTCTTCGCGTGTCAAGACCACAAGTCGTGGGTCATTTATGGCCAGCTGCGCGAAGGCACGGCCCAACTGGCCATTGCCGCCGAGTACGGCAATTTTCTTCGGCTGCACGGGCTTAGCTTCTTCGAGGTGCGGATGGTCCCTGTCGGCCTGTGAAACGATGGCTTGATCCAAGCTGATGGGCCAGTCAATCCGCAGTTGCGGATCGGCAAGATTTACATAGCTGTACTCAGCGCGCGAGGCCTCGGTCCAGTGTTCGGTGACCAGATAGGAATACACGGTGTTGTCACTCAGGGTCTGGAACGCGTTGGCTACGCCCCGAGGTACAAACACCGCCTGGTCTGGCCCCATCCGCACGGTAAATACGGTGCCGAAGTTCGCTCCGGGACGCAGATCCATCCAGGCGCCGAAAATCTCTCCGGAAAGCACCGAAACATATTTATCCCAGGGCTCCGCGTGCAAACCACGCGTGGTACCGCGGTCGGCATTAAACGAGACGTTGTTCTGCACCGGGCGGAAGTCTGGCAATCCGGCCGACACCATCTTTTGGCGCTGCCAATTTTCTTTGAACCAACCGCGCTGGTCAACATGCACCGGTAGGTGAAGTACCAATAACCCGGGAATGGCCGTGTGCTCTACCTTGAGTTGATTATCCCGGCTCATCAGCTCGCCACACGAACTTCGGCCGCAAGCTGCACCCGATAACGCTCTTCGGTTTGTGCCTTGCCCGGCTCCCACCACGAACGGTGCTCACGATACCAAGCAATGGTCTGTTCCAAACCATTTTCCAGGTCGGTGTACTGCGGTGCCCAGCCCAGTTCCTCACGTAGCACTGAGGAATCAATGGCATAGCGCAGGTCATGCCCCGCGCGATCCGCAACCCATTCAAAATCGTCAGCTTCCCGGCCCATGAGATTCAGAATCAATCCCAGGACATCACGGTTATTGCGCTCACCATCAGCGCCAATCAGATAGGTTCGCCCAGCTTCGCCGGCTTGAAGAATCCGCTGCACCGCAGACGAGTGGTCACTGGCATGGATCCAATCGCGGACATTGGCACCGTTTCCATAGAGCTTCGGTCGCTGCCCCTCAAGGATGTTGGTGATCTGCCGCGGAATGAACTTCTCCACATGCTGGAACGGCCCATAGTTGTTGGAACAGTTGGACAGCGTTGCCTCAATGCCAAAGGAACGCACCCACGCCTTGACCAGCAGGTCGCTGGAAGCCTTGGACGCCGAATAAGGGCTCGAAGGCTTATAGGGTGTGGATTCGGTGAAGCGCTGCGGGTCGTCAAGCTCCAGATCCCCATAAACTTCATCCGTGGAAATATGGTGCAGGCGTACCTCGTGGTGGCGCACTGCTTCAAGTAGTTCAAAAGTCCCCACAACATTTGAATTCAGGAAGCTACGCGGATCATGCAAGGAATTGTCGTTGTGAGTTTCTGCGGCAAAATGGACTACCGCGTCATGCTGCGGCACAAGCTCATTGACCAGCACGTAGTCGCAGATATCTCCCACGACAAGGTCTACCCGTTTGGGATCAATACCGGACAACGACTGCCGATTCGCGGCATAGGTCATTTTATCAAGGACTGTGATTTCACTGTCGGAGTGCTCAATCATGTGGTGGACAAAGTTCGCCCCAATGAATCCTGCTCCCCCAGTTACAAGGATTCTTTTCATCTTCTCAGACTAGCCAGAGGCCTGCAGGTGCAGAAGCAACCTAGCAATTTTCGAGTATGACTACTCTGCCGGCTCTATAGTCCCCATAGTTATGCTCGGTACATGAGGGGAATAATACTTGCTGGGGGAACCGGGTCGCGTCTGCACCCAATTACACAGGGAATTTCAAAACAGTTGGTGCCGGTCTTTGATAAGCCGATGATCTACTATCCTTTGTCGACTTTAATGCTCGCTGGGATCAAAGACATCTTGATTATCACCACACCACAGGATGAGGTTCTTTTTCGAGGGCTGCTTGGGGACGGCTCTCAATTCGGAATAATGCTCAGTTATCGTGTGCAATCAACACCAGACGGGCTTGCACAGGCTTTCTTGATCGGTGAAGACCATATCGGTGATGACTCGGTCGCCTTGGTGCTGGGTGACAATATCTTCCATGGGCCTGGCTTCGGTACACAATTGCAAAAATACGTGGACAATCCCGGGGCCAGCATCTTTGGGTATTGGGTCGCAGATCCGCGTGCCTACGGCGTCGTGGAATTTGATGAGGATCACCGGGCTATCTCTTTGGAGGAGAAGCCAACAAGCCCGAAAAGCCATTATGCGGTTCCGGGATTGTATTTCTATGACAACTCTGTCGTAGCCAAGGCTCGCGGGCTGAGACCATCGGCGCGCGGAGAACTGGAAATTACCGATATCAACCGTTTGTACCTGGACGAGGGAACGCTCAACGTCAACGTTCTGGCTCGCGGTACCGCGTGGCTGGACACCGGAACCTTTGAATCATTGAATGATGCCTCAAACTTTGTGCGCACCATCGAGGCCCGGCAGGGTCTGAAGATCTGTGTTCCAGAGGAAGTCGCGTGGCGGCAGGGATTTATCGACAATGAACAGCTGCGCCAGCGGGCATTGACGCTCGCCAAGAGCGGTTACGGTGAGTACCTCAACGGGCTGCTCGATTTCAGCTTCGCCGATCCATATCACTAAGGCCTGACCTCGCTTCTCAAATGGTTCCCTTCCCCTGCTGGGGAGGGGAACCATTTTGCGTTCTCGTCGAAAATAAGGATTCAACGACATCTTTATACGAGTCTTGTACTTTCTGGAGGATTCTCCTATTAGAATCAGATTTCGGGACCATGGAGTCCCGTACTCGAACCGAAATTTCATTGGGGAAAAATTGAATAAACTCGCTCAGCGCGCGTTTGCTATCATCGCAACCGGCGCACTCGCCTTCTCAGGCGTCACCGCTGCAGCTGCTGCTTCGCAGCCGACTGCTGTTCCGACCATTAGTGTCTCTGCCGCCAAGAAAACGCCGGCCGTTTCCATCAAGAAGATCGGGACCAAAACGGTCAAGGGTTCAGCGAAGGCAACCATCAAGCCTAGCTATTCCAAGGCGAAGAAAGTCAAGATCAAGTCTGCACTCTTGAGCGTGGTCAAGGGCAAGAAGTCCGTGGCCAAGAACAAGAAGTCGGTCAAGCTTGCAGCCGGCACATACAAGATCACTACCTCGGTCAAATACCAGCTCAAGGGTAAGACCTCGACTGTAAAAAAGACTCAGACGTTGCTGGTCAAGAAAGCCTCGACCAAAAAGTCGGTGAAGATGAATGGCAAAGTCAAGAATTGTCCTGCTAGCTACCCGGTGAAGGGAAACCGTACCGGAAGCCAGAAGGAGTGGAAGTACCATGTGAAGGGCCAGCGTTTCTACAACATCACCAAGCCTGAAGAGTGCTTCAAGACCGCTGCCGATGCCCGCAAGGCCGGCTACCGCGCCTCAAAGATCTAATAGCTCCCAGTTACTTCCATAGGACCATGAGCAAGAGAATAAATTGACCGTGGCTGCATTCTTCGGAATGCGGCCACGGTCAATTCAATGGGTACAAATGCTCACAGCGGCAATGCCGCAGCGGTATGAACGAAATTTGAAATTTACTTTTCGACGGTGTCTTTAGCAGTATCTTCGTCATCATCGTCTCGGCTCTTTCTGATGTTCTCAGCTAATGAGGCCGCCATATCTTCTGCCTTATCCAAAGCACGGTTCTTCGTATCGTCACCAAACTGCTTGATAGCGCTAAGGCCATCAGCACCTGCGTCAGTAACTTTATCCCGGACTTCGGAGACAGCCTTGAGCCACTTCTTGGATTCAAGAGCACCAAAAGCACTCTCAATTCCCAGTCGGCTTTGGAACTCAACTACATCGTTGGATACGATATTTGTTGCTTTGATGACGTCACCGGAAGATTTGGGATGTAACAGGACCTTGGAATTTGCCATTCCAGCAACAGCAGCAATTCGTTCCAAAAGCTGCTCGGTCACCTGCGTGATGTGGACGATGCGACGTTCACGCGATATTTGGAGCCCTACTCGATGATTTTCGAGCTCCTCGGGCGAACCGTTCAAAACCCGATCAAGCTCTAAGACAGACATGCCATCTTGAAGCTGAAAGCACCTTGCTAAGACGGCCAACCATGGGTTGACTTTAGATTCGATCTCGCGGGTGATCTTGGCGAGTTCTCCCATCTTTGATTTCTTCTCAAGTTTCTCTGCCAACGCGTCCAGAGCACGCAGCGCGTACGCTTGGGTCGATGCAATGGTTTTGGCATTCGACTGAACCTTGGACCAGGTAGTTTCCCCAACAAGTCCAACCTGTTCCCGAACAGTCATCGCGTCGTCGATAAGCATCCCCACGCCGTCCATGTCTGCAAAGACCGCGTCATTCTGCGCACGCAGGATATCGTCGACTTTCTCGTCGATCACTTTCAGGTAGTCGGTGATTTCATCCATTGTCTGTTGCATGGCGTACTGAGCCATGATGCCGCCAACGCCCGTAAGAACCGCAGGATTTGAGAGGAAAGTGGTAGGGCCGGTGACAATCTCAAGCAGATTGCTGATCTTGCCATCTTTCATGACGACGGCACGTTTCAGTCCCTTTCCTGATCCAGCCATCAGATTTTGGTGTTTGAAAAACTGTGACGACTCTTTGGAGAGTTTGACCCAGCGGCCGTAGTTCTCCGCTATCCCACTGCTTGCTTGCATCGCCGATGCACCCATGCCTAGAGCTGGGTTCAAACGATCAAGTGGCAATTCTTTGGAAAGTAGTCCGACAGAATCCAAGTACTTTTCAACGGCTCCGCGCTCGCCCAGAACCGCAACGCCGTTACTGTCAGACACAATTTCAATTTCGCCACTAGCCATTTCTGCTCCTTCAGCATTCATGTTGCACCGTGGTCGTTCCAGAAAATTCACGACCAGTCACGTTTTCACGCGAGTGTTTTGAATGGGACTCAATCTAAGCGATACCATACCGCTATCCCCCAGCGAGAAATCGCTAAATCAATCTTCCCATCAATTAGTTGAATACTAAAGTACGTACTGATCACAAAGTTCCAATTTCATCCAAGTATTTATACTTTGCTGCCTCTTCAATGACCCACAAAGAACGCGCTGCTCGTGGCAAAAATAAAAACCACTGGCTCCGAACGACTTTTCAGTCGTTCGGAGCCAGTGGTTCAGCTATAGGGCTGGTTTGAAACTTGCCTTAGCGAGCTACGGAACCATCTACGTAGTCATCCGACGAGGAATCAGAGATCCAGGAGAACAGCGAGCGCAGTTCGCGGCCGGTGGTCTCGATTGGGTGCTCTTCACCCTTCTTGCGCAGTGCCTTGAACTCTGGAGCTCCGGCCTTCTGGTCTTCCATGAAGCGGGTAGCGAAAGCACCGGACTGGATATCAGCCAGTACAGCCTTCATGTTTTCCTTCACCTCTGGGGTGATCACGCGTGGGCCGGAGACGTAGTCGCCGTACTCAGCGGTGTCGGAGATGGACCAGCGCTGCTTGGCGATGCCACCTTCCCACATCAGGTCAACAATCAGCTTCAGCTCGTGGAGTACCTCGAAGTAAGCGATTTCTGGCTTGTAGCCAGCTTCGGTCAGAACTTCGAAGCCGTACTGCACGAGCTGCGAGGTGCCGCCGCAGAGAACTGCCTGCTCACCGAACAGGTCGGTTTCGGTCTCTTCGGTGAAAGTGGTCTCGATGACGCCGGCGCGGGTGCCGCCAATGCCAGCTGCGTAGGACAGTGCCAGTTCCTTGGCGCCGCCGGTGAAGTTCTGCTCCACGGCGATCAGGTCAGGAATACCACGGCCTGCTTCGAATTCGCGGCGCACGGTGTGACCCGGAGCCTTCGGAGCAACCAGTGCCACGTCAACGTTTGCTGGTGGCTTGATGAAGCCGAAGCGGATGTTGAAGCCGTGGCCGAAGAACAGGGCGTTGCCCTCTTCGAGGTGCTCGGAGATCGACTCTGCGTAAACCTGGGCCTGGACCTGGTCCGGGGTCAGGATCATGATGACGTCTGCCCACTTGGCGGCTTCTGCCACGGTGGCGACCTTCAGGCCTTCGGCTTCTGCCTTGGCGCGGGACTTCGAGCCCTCGGCCAGGCCAACGATGACCTCTACGCCGGAGTCGCGCAGGCTCAGTGCGTGTGCGTGACCCTGGGAGCCGTAGCCAATGACTGCGACTTTCTTGCCCTGGATGATTGAAAGATCCGCGTCGTCTTCGTAGTACATATCAGCCACTGTGATTTCTCCTTAGGTTTTCTTCGACAAAGAAGTTTGTTATTAAAAGTGTATTTGGTGGTGCTTAGGCGGAAAGGGTTTTCAGTGCCCTGTCGCTCATTGATTTGGATCCGCGTCCCACGGCCAAGGTGCCGGCCTGGACAATCTCGCGGATGCCGAATGGTTCAAGGACCGCGAGCAGTGCATCGATCTTCCCGGCATTACCGGTAGCCTCGATGACCAGCGAATCCTGGGCCACGTCGATGACCGAGGCACGGAAGAGCTCGGCGGCCTGGGTAACCTGCAGGCGGGTTGCTGCGTCTGCACGGACCTTGACCATGATGTGATCGCGCTGCACCGAGGTTTCCGGCAGCAACTCCACGATCTTGATGACGTTGATCAGCTTGTTCAGCTGCTTGGTGACCTGCTCCAGGGAGTCTCCTTCGGCGTCCACCACGACGGTCATGCGGCTGATTCCCTCAATTTCGGTGGGACCCACCGCGAGCGAATGGATGTTGAATGCGCGGCGGGCGAAGAGGCTGGCTACTCGGGTGAGTACGCCGGGAACATCTTCGACAAGTACCGACAGCGTGTGCTTTGCCATGTTCTAGTCTTCCTCTTCCCAGACTGGGGTCATGCCCTTAGCGATCTGAATCTGATCATTACTGACACCTGAAGGGACCATTGGCCACACCATGGAATCAGCGGAGACCACAAAGTCAATCACTACCGGACGATCATTGATTTCCAAGGCCTTCTGGATGGTCGCGTCGATGTCCTCGTCGCGTTCGCAGCGCAGGCCTACGCAACCGTAGGCATCTGCCAGCTTCACGAAGTCCGGTACCCGTGCAGTTCCGTGACCGGTGTTCAAATCGGTGTTGGAGTAGCGCGAGTTGTAGAACAGCGTCTGCCACTGGCGAACCATGCCCAGCGAGGAGTTGTTGATGATGGCAACCTTGATAGGGATCTGGTTGATTACGCAGGTGGCCAACTCCTGGTTGGTCATCTGGAAGCAGCCGTCTCCGTCAATCGCCCACACCACACGGTCTGGCTGAGCTACCTTGGCGCCCATCGCTGCGGGTACCGAGTAGCCCATGGTGCCAAGGCCTGCGGAGTTCAGCCATGAGCGCGGACGCTCGTACTTGACGAACTGCGCCGCCCACATTTGGTGCTGGCCAACGCCGGCCACGTAGACCGCCTCGGGACCGGTAAGTGCGCCGATCCGTTCAATCACGTTCTGTGGAGCCGAAAGCCCGTCATGGGTTTCGGTGTAGCCAATCGGGTAGGTTTCACGCAGGCGGTTGAGCAACGCCCACCAGCCGGTGAGATCCTGTGGCTTATCTGTTTCAAAACGCGTAGCGCAGGCTTCCTGCAGCTGCGGGATGATTTCATCCAGCGAACCAACGATTGGCACATCCGCGGTGCGGTTCTTTGAAATTTCAGCTGGGTCAATATCGGCGTGAATCACCTTCGCGTTAGGGGCGAATGATGGAAGCACACCGGTGACGCGGTCATCAAATCGTGCGCCCAGAGTAATCAGCAAGTCTGATTGCTGCAAGGCGGTCACCGCGGACACAGCGCCGTGCATGCCAGGCATGCCGACGTGCTGCTCGTGGCTGTCCGGAAACGCGCCGCGTGCGGTCAGGGTAGTGACCACCGGGGCGTTGATGAACTCGGCAAAAGCCTTCAGCTCCTGGTGCGCGTTGGCCTTGATAACGCCACCACCCACGTAGAGCACCGGACGGTTTGCGCTAGCGATCAGCTTGGCGGCTTCACGCAGCTGCTTGTTATGTCCCTTGGTCACCACACGGTAACCGGGGATATCCACCTTCGGTGGCCAAGAGAACGTCATGTCCCCCTGCTGGGCATCCTTCGTGATATCTACCAGCACCGGACCGGGACGTCCGGTCTGTGCGAGGTAGAAGGCACTTGCCATTACTCGTGGAATCTCTTCAGGATTTGTCACCAAAAAAGCGTGCTTGGTAATTGGCATCGTGATGCCAACAATGTCCGCTTCTTGGAACGCGTCCGAGCCAATAAATGCGCTGTGTACCTGTCCGGTAATTGCCACCATTGGAACCGAGTCCATATTGGCATCTGCTAGCGCGGTGACGAGGTTGGTTGCACCCGGACCGGAAGTGGCGATACACACGCCCACTTCACCGGAAACCATGGCGTAACCCTGTGCGGCATGGCCTGCACCCTGTTCATGGCGAACCAAAATGTGATTAATTTTGGTCGAATCCATTAGTGGATCATAGGTGGGAAGGATGGCCCCACCTGGTAATCCGAAGACGTCCTTGACGCCTAGTTCTTCCAACGAGCGGACGATGGCTTGTGACCCCGTCATCTTTGTGGGAGCGACGATATTATTCGGACCCTGTACCGGGTTCGAAGCTTCCACGACGGAAGAGACAGCGGTGGCGGCATCCTTTGATCGATTGATTGATTTCGCAACCGAGGCCGGATTGGCTGGTGTTGAGTTGCTCATCGGGACCCTTTCCTTTTCTATCTCTTCGTTAGCGCATAAAAAACGCCCCGCGGCCGTCACTGTTGACGAAAGGGGGCTGGCGCGTTACCGACGTTCTGTCCTAGTGGACAACGTTTCAGGCTTCGCGCCTGATAACTAGTAGAACCTCGATGGTTGTTTGCATATCTCTAGTTTTCTCCACCCGGAGGGAAAGAGCAACTAGAGACCCCTATCATCTCATTATATGAGATGAATGTCCATTGGTTGGACGCGTTGGCGTCCAACCAATGACTTTTACAAGTTCTTCTTAGCCACAGTAGGCGCCGGTTGACGCCGAGTTGACTAGTTTGACGTACTTGCCGAGCACGCCGGTGGAGAATTTAGCCGGCAGTGGTTCCCAGCCGACCTTGCGAGCTTCCAGCTCGGCAGGATCAACCAGCAGGTCAAAGCTGCGCGCGTCAATATCCACGCGGATCTTATCCCCGTCCTTGACGAAGGCGATTGGCCCGCCGTCAACGGCTTCCGGAGCGACGTGTCCAATGCACAAACCGGTGGTTCCTCCGGAGAAGCGCCCATCGGTCAGCAGCAGTACATCCTTGCCTAGTCCCGCGCCCTTGATGGCACCGGTAATGGCAAGCATTTCGCGCATCCCCGGACCACCCTTAGGCCCTTCGTAGCGGATGACCACTACGTCCCCTGCGTGAATTTCGCCAGCGTCCAATGCCGCCAGTGCACCCTGCTCGCGTTCAAACACGCGGGCGGTACCCTCAAAAACGTCAGCATCAAAGCCTGCGGACTTCACCACAGCACCTTCCGGCGCCAGCGAACCATGCAGCACCGTCACGCCGCCGGTCTTGTGGATCGGATTGTCCACCGCGCGAAGGATCTTGCCATCTGGATCCGGCGGAGCAATATGCGCCAGGTTTTCTGTCATCGTCTTACCGGTGACGGTCAGGCAGTCCCCGTGCAGCAATCCAGCATCCAGCAGCGCCTTCATGACCACCGGTACACCGCCGATACGGTCCAGGTCATTCATCACGTAGCGGCCAAATGGCTTCAGGTCCGCTAAGTGCGGAACCTTGTCGCCAATGCGGTTGAAGTCTGACAGGCTCAGTTCAACCTCGGCCTCGCGGGCAATGGCCAGCAGGTGGAGCACCGCATTGGTGGAACCACCAAAGGCCATCATCACGGCAATGGCGTTTTCAAAAGCTTTTTTAGTCATGATGTCGCGGGCACGGATGCCCTTGCGCAGCATTTCAACGACGGCCTCGCCGGACTTGTGCGCGAACATGTCGCGGCGGCGGTCCGGGGATGGCGGGGCCGCCGAGCCGGGCAGGGACATACCCAGCGCCTCGCCAATGGATGCCATGGTGTTGGCCGTGTACATGCCGCCACAGGCGCCTTCGCCCGGACAGATGGCACGTTCAATGCGGCCTAAATCTTCTTCGCTCATCTTGCCGGCGGCGCAAGCTCCCACGGCTTCGAAGGCATCAATCAGGGTGACATCTTTTTCGGTGCCATCTTCGAGCTTGACCCAACCGGGCATGATGGAACCGGCGTAAAGGAATACCGAGGAAAGATTGAGCCGGGCAGCTGCCATCAGCATGCCTGGCAGCGACTTGTCGCAGCCTGCTAGCAAGACCGAACCGTCGAGGCGCTCGGCCATCATGACGGTTTCTACCGAGTCGGCAATGACTTCGCGGGAAACCAGCGAGAAGTGCATTCCCTCATGGCCCATGGAAATGCCATCGGAGACCGAGATGGTGCCGAACTGCATGGGGAACCCTCCCCCAGCGTGAACACCTTCCTTGGCGCCTTGCGCCAATCGGTTCAGTGAAAGGTTGCAAGGGGTAATTTCATTCCACGAACTGGCAATGCCGATTTGCGGTTTAGCGAAGTCATCGTCTCCCATGCCGACCGCACGCAACATGCCGCGTGATGGGGCAGCGTGGATACCATCGGTGACCACACGTGAACGTGGTTTGATATCTGGGGCTGTATCCTGGCTCATATTTGAGATTCTAGTAGTCAATATGACCAATTGGACAACCCATGACGCGACAATGACATATTTCGCTATGCGAGGAGACTGATCAATTTGTCCATCAAAGTCGGTAGAGTGGAACTTATGGACCCACGCCCAGACGAAAATCCTACCGACCACGTCAAGCGCCTCCTCCATGAGGCCTTTGACTCACAGATCCCCAACTTCGCCAGCTATAACCTGGTGGCAGGTACCGGCATTGCCGGTTCGGGAGGCTTGAAGGTCATTGGATATCGACGTCAGCCAGCGGAACTAGTCCTCGCACCGGTTTCTTCAACCGATCTTTCCGCGTCGGAAGCGGCCATCACCATCAACAACACCAACGTGAATCAGCTGGCCTTGCTCAATGATGGTGGTTACGAAGTCGCTACGTCTACCGGACGCGTCTTCCGTTTTGCTATCCCCGGGACTCCGAGTATTGACGTGCATGTTGATGATGCGGTCAGCGTTGGAGCAGTTATCGATCAAGAAATTGATGCGCGGGATTTCGCTGATTTTATGGATCATTTCATGAATACCATCGAGGGCACCGAAAGCTTCGTTTAAATAGTTCCTTCGCCGCGCTGAGCGGCTGGCGAACGGCAAAACAAAAATCACCGGAGGCATTCCCGCGCTGTGCGCGAATTTCTCCGGTGATTTCAGCTTGCTTTACTGCCGTCTCTTCTCAAAGACACAGCGAACTCAGCAGTGCTGCATTTCCCGGCTTAGTAAGGCCAAAGTCCGCCAGCTGGGTTAGTGACCTGAGCCTTATATGGCCATAGGCCTCCGGCATCGGTATCGGCGGGCTGCGAGGTATTGGCGGCGACGCCAATTACCAATGCCAGCGCCGCTGCGGACAAAACTGCAATTTTCTTGATCTTCTTCATAGAGGGTGCGATCCTTCGCTTTTGAAAAGCGGCTGCTAGCCACGGCACGCTGCGAAAATTGCTGTGCGCCGCAGATCATCTTAGTGTTTCCAGTCACTGGCAACAAGTGCTCCGCCAATAATGCGATACTGATTCCGTGGATCAAATACCCCCAGCAGCCTCGGTGCAGATGTCGGTTTCCCGACTCCTGCAGAAGGTGCACGAAGAAGACTATGAAGCGGTACTCAAACTCGGCACGCAGCTGCTCACGCAGCTCTCCCCGACGGTCGACCCGGGGACCGCCTGGCTGGTCCAAGAAGCACTCTGCTCGGCAGCGCATGAAGCTGATGACTATGAATTCATGGATGCCCTCGCCACAGAACTAACCCACACCGCGAACCTGCTCCAGCGCGCGGATCTGCACGTTGAAGCACTATGCAAGTCCTCCACCGCGAAGCGTTGCCTCGGGCAGACGCAAGCCGCACTTGAAATGGCCAGCGAGGCTCGCAAGCAAAGCACAAACTTTCCAGCAGAATCACCATTGCGGGTGCAGGTTTACCAAGTGCTGATTGCCGCCCTGGTGGAAAGTGGAGACTTCGGGCAGGCGTGGCAGCTGCACGGCCAGCTCGATGAATGCCTGCACCTAGTTATCGATTCCCACGAGCAGGGCAAAGCCTATTGGACCCTTGGCAACTTAGCGTTCATGGTCAACCAACCGCAACTTGGACTGCATTATCATGACCGCGCCGCGACATTGCTCAGCCCCGCGAAAGACATGCTGCTCTGGGCGCGGTTCAACCGCGCCTCCACCGAGATGCGCTTGCAAGCGGGTATCGCCGATTCGGCGACGCACGACTGCCTGCAGCGCGCCGAAACGGCATTTGAGCTGATTGAGGCCGGAGATCTGGACCGGATGGGATTACGTATGACCCAGTCCCGGCTTGCGGCCCTGGATGGGGATTCAGAGCGGGCCACGGTGTTGCTTGAGGATTTTACCGCGCACTATTCCGGATCCGGCGAGCATCTGGTACCGCTGTACCAGTGGTGGGCTGACCTTGCTGCGTCCACCGGCCGCCAGTCGGTAGCGAGGGATAAGCAGCAATACGTCGCTCAATGGACGCACCAGCAAACCCCAACCCAAGGTGGTGCCCGTGACGGAGAATACTGACCCGCGGATTCAGCAGATCGTCGATGCGATAGTGAGCATCTCTGCCGGGGACTTCTCAGTGTCGCTCACCCCCAGTGTGCTGCGCGACGATGTGGATGCGATCATTGTCGGCATCAGAGCCATGGCAGCCCGCCTCGGAGACACCTACGAGGCCCTAGAGCGCCGCGTAGATCAGCGCACCGCAATGCTTGAACGCGCCAGTTCAAGCCTGGAAGTACTGGCTTACACCGATACCCTCACCGGACTGGCAAATCGAGCGGCGATCCTACGCGAGCTGCGCGCCCATCACGAATCCCTGCAGCGCGGTGAGCCTGCTGCTGTCCTCTTCCTGCTGGATCTGGATTTCTTCAAGCATATTAACGACACCCATGGGCACAATGCCGGAGACACAGTGCTCAAGGAAGTAGCACGGCGGCTGGAAGCGCATACGCGCCCCGGCGACCTCGCGGCCCGTCTGGGAGGCGACGAGTTCGCAATTCTTGCGCACGTGGATATCGTGTCCGCTAAATCACTGGGCCAGCGCATCCTCGAAGTCCTGCAGGAGCCCATAGACCTGGACTCATCGGTGATCACTCCCGGTGGGAGCATTGGTTTCTGCGCCAGCAATCCTGCGCAGAGCGAAGACCAATGGGTTGAGCAGGCGGATACCGCCATGTACGTCGCCAAGCGCAACTCCAGCCAGGACAAGGTTCAGCAATTCGAGCAGTATATGCTCTACGAACGCCGTCAGAAGGCAAAACTCAGCTCAGAGCTGCGCGACGCACTGGATTGCAGGGACATCTTCCCGGTCTATCAGCCCATCATCTGCGCCAGCACCGGTGCGCACGTGGCTGTGGAGGCACTGGCGCGCTGGGCGCATCCCGAGCTGGGGGTGCTGTCACCGTTGGAATTCCTGCCGCTGGCGGCGGCGGCAGGCATCTCAAACAAAGTTACCGCACGAATACTCTCCGGGGCATTGGCAGATTTGGCCGCTTGGCACGCAGCGGGCAAGGTGACACGCGATTTCCGTGTCCAAGTGAATGTGACTCCGGCAGAACTCTGTGATCTCGCCTTCCCCGACCTGATCAAGGGCCTGCTGCGCAGCTATGAAGTTCCCGCTGACTGTTTGGTTATCGAGGTTACCGAGGAACGCTACATCTCAGATGGCAAGCTGGAGCTATATACCCTCATGGCACTGAAGCAGATGGGAGTCAGGGTGTATATCGACGATTTCGGAGCCGGATACTCGTCCTTTGGCTATCTCAGCAAACTGCCGGTTGCCGGGGTGAAAATCGATCGATCGCTGAATACCGAGGTGGAAACCAGCGCGCGGCAGCGCGCTATTTTGCGCTCGATTTTCGATCTGGCCGCGGCATGCGAGCTTGACTGCACGGTGGAGGGCGTGGAAACCGCGCAGCAGGCGCATGCGCTTATCGCCTTGGGAGCCACGCATTTCCAAGGCTATTTTTATGGTAAACCAGGCGCCTACGAGCCGATGGGACTCGGGTAAAATCTTGGTAATCTTTCGGATAGACTAAGCAGGAGAATTATTAGTGACCCGCATCTCATCGTTGGCATAGACCACGTAGAGCAGCGGGCTGGGATCACACTTGGGGACAGATGATCACTCAACCACTCGAAGCGCATCCGGGCCAAAGCGCAGTACCACTATGGACAGCGCGCCAACTCGGCGACCGTATACGCGAAATCGCTTTCGCGCCGGGAACAACTCTTGATCTGGAACTCTTCGAGGAGATCGCCAGTTTTCTGCTGGCCGAGAACCAGGTTGGTGGCATCCGTGCGGTAGTCCACGTGAGCGGGTTGGTCGATGTGTGCCCCGGCGTAGCCACTCGGGTCAGCGCTGCGCGCACTTCCACCCGACTGGCTTTACTGGGCCAGAGCCGTGTGGACCGAGTACTGGCAGGGTTCATGATGGCGGATCTGACCAATGCCGGCTTGGCGGCGTATGTCACCGACATGGATGAAGCCCTCGCGTACCTGGCGGACCCAGAAAACTAGGCGCAGCGGCAAAGCCGGTGCTAGTTCTCCGCAGCCGGAGACGTAGCACTGGCTTTGCTTGGTGCAGAAGGTGTTTTGGCAGGTTTCTTATCAATGAGCTTTCGCACCGTCGCGTTGTCCAGGACCATCCATGACGAATCGGTGGATCCTTGCAGGGCTGCTTCCGGCGATTGCGCCGTATTCCACCATTTGGCCTGAACCACGCGGCCTTCGAAAAGCACCCGGTCATCCTTGGTGTAGACCTTCTCCGGGGACCAGCTCGGGTACAGGCCTGCCGGAGCTTCGAGCACCGCGGCAGGCTTGTCTCCCGGCAGCACCGGGCCCACCAGACTCCACGGTTGGGGCTGGTCTTTTCCTGCGGGGGCATCTGGTGCCGAATTCTGGTTCCACCATTTGGCTTCGTAAACATTCTTGCGCCATACGGTCCGGTCACCCTTGACATAGGCGAACTGGGCATTCCAGATCGGATAAGGGCTGGCGTCCGGATCATCTGCAATAGCAGTCTCCACCGGCGCTTTCTCTCCAGATGACTCCAGGGAAGGTGCGACCGCCGGCGTTTGCTGCCCCAGGCCGGCTGACAAGAGCGAAGCGAACTGCCCGGTATCCTGTGCTACGCCACTGCAGTTATTGGAGACTCTGTTCAGATCCGGATAGGTCTCCCCGCAGCCGGCATCGCGGTTAGCAGACCAGAAGGAGACCCGGCCTACGCCCTGCGCCAGCGCGAAGCGGTTCAACTCCACGGCATCTTCCAGGCTGAACACCTCACCAAGCAGGTCATTCTGGCCGATCATCGGTGTCACCCCGATTTTGCGCCACAGCGACCGTTCGCCCAGCTTCTGCCCCTTGGCCTGATACAACTCGTCAAGTTGCTGATGTGCAGTTTGCGCGGCTTGAATTGACGCCGTTGCCATCGACTGGCCGCTTTCCCGGGTCTGCCCGAAGTTCATCGTCATCAAGTTGACCCCGTCGATCCGCACCCCGGCATCCAGCATGCGCTGCACCTCGGCCACTCCTTCCGGGGCGAGTCCGAAGGTTGCCGCCGGCAGCGTCAGCCAGAGCTGGAAATCTGTGTCTTGTTGGAGCTGCAGCACAGCCTCGACCCGGCGTTGGCCGGCCTCAGCGTCACTCAGGTCATCGCCTTCAATGTCCAGATCCAACGTGGTGGATTGGTAGCGATCCAGCACTGCGCGGTAGGCGGCAGCTGTAGCCGCCGGATCTTTGCATGCGGTGGCGAGCTCATCATTGAGCAGTCCCCCGGTCGATACGACGATCTGGCCACCGGCGGCATTAACCCGCGCGGCACGGCGATCCAGGTCAAAGACTTCAGCGGCCTCGTCCATTGAGTAGTAACCGCCCCATGAGGGGGCACAGTCATCCTCTGGATCTGCGACCACGAACCCGAGAACCACCCGCTGCTCCGGAGCCGCGGATGCACCGATGTCATAAAAAGGCGTGGAGGTGGCATCCACATAGGCACCGAACCACTGGTCGGCATCCGCCGCGGCGGCGCTGTCGTTGGCGCGATGCCAGTAGGCCAGTCCGCCGGCAACCAACGCAGCGATGGCCGCCGCAACTATGAGCACCCGAACTGGCGACAGGCGTCGACCTTGAAACTGTAAAGCCATGTGGTCCCCTTAGGAGGAGCAAAGAAGAAAATCGCTGACTAGCCGGACGCAGGCGGGCATCTGCAGGCAACGCCTGAACCCCGCCTCAGCATGATTCGAGGGCGTCAGTTCGCACCCGCCGGTTTATCGTATCCCCATGCGTTAGAATTGTGCCAATTACGCAGCGCCTGCGTGCCTGAGGTAGCCCCGCCAGCTGGGTGACGATTTTTGAGCTGGCATTATCTGACTCACGAGCTACGTGCTCAGTATCGATTCATCATCTCGCGAAGGAACCCGCATGAGCTCTGTCAAAAATGATGCCCAGCAGGCTGCCGCAGGCAGACGTCGGCAGTGGGGTTCGGAAAAACGCTCCGACCCTTTGCCGATAGTCCATCCAGCCCCCTCGCGCCGCAAACTGGCTTGGGGCCGCGTGGCCATTGTGACGACTATCGCCGCGTGGTTCTCCTACGTGGTCAGCACCATTCTGCGGGAGTTGGCAAATAATCCAGGCGTGGGGTTCCGATTCCAATTCGAAGCTGTCCTCTACCTGTTGGTGGTCACGCTGCTGACCTTCTCGGCATTGATGTACCTCACCGCGCGGCAGGGCGCGCTGAACCGGTTCGCTGCCCACCGGCGTGTGCCGCGCGGGGAACTGGACCGGCATTTCCGCGACCACCGCGAAAGCATTACCGTATTGGTGCCCAGCTATGCTGAAGAACCTGCCGTGGTGCGGGGCACCCTGTGGTCTGCTGCGCTTCAGGAATTTCCGGCGATTCGTGTGGTCCTGCTGATCGATGACGACCCATTTCCTCGCGATGAGACGGTTGCACAAAAACTGGAGCTTACCCGCGAGCTGACCGGGGAGATTCAGCGTGCGTTGCAGGAGCCGTTGGCACGCACTCAATCGGCGCTGGATTCCTTCCGTCAGGCGGACCATAGCGAGTCTCACCGCCTGCTGGAAGAATTGATTTCCAGCTACCGCTGGTGCGCTCAGTGGCTGGAAGCCATGGCTGAAGCTGAAACTGTCAGCGACCATGTCGAGGAATTCTTCGTCGATTCGGTGCTCATGGGGCTCTCCCGCGAGCTGCGGTTGACCCTGCTGGCACTGGAGGCAGCTCACGCCCAGGATTCCGTGCCGGACACTTCCCGGATGGAGGAACTGCACCTGCGGCTGGTGCGCATCTTCAACGCGCAACTAGTGAACTTCGAGCGCAAGCGTTACGCGAGTCTCTCCCAGGAAGCCAATAAGGCGATGAATCTCAATTCCTATATTTCTCTGATGGGCAAGCAATGGCTTCCCGAGCAGCGCGGCGACGCTCTGATCTTGCGTGAATATGCCCCACAGGGCCAGCACACCAACGTTGAGGGCCTGATCAGCATCCCGGACAGCACCTACTTACTGACGCTGGATGCTGACTCAATCCTGCTGCGCGATTACTGCCTGCGCTTGGTGTACTTCCTTGAATCGGAGGAGAACTCGCGCGTTGCAGTGACTCAGACACCCTATTCTTCCTTCCGAGGTGCCCCGACCCGCATTGAGCGGATCGCAGGTGCAACGACCGACATCCAGCACATCCTGCATCAGGGCAAGACCCTCTACAACGCCACGTTCTGGGTCGGTGCGAATGCGGTGATCCGCAAGGAGGCACTGCAGGATATCGCCCAGGTGAACACCGTGGGCGGCTATGAGATCCATACGTATATTCAGGACCGCACGGTGATTGAGGATACTGAATCAAGCATTGATCTGGGTGCCCATGGATGGGCTCTGAGCAACTACCCCGAGCGGCTGAGTTACAGCGCTACCCCGCCTGATTTCGGCTCGCTAGTGGTGCAGCGCCGACGGTGGGCCAACGGCGGGTTGCTGATCATGCCCAAACTCTGGAGGCAGGCGCGCGAGCGGCGGCTGCAGCGCAATCCCCTGCGATTACGCGAGATCTTGCTCCGGGTCAACTACATGTCTTCCATTGCCTGGGCCAGCGTTGGGCTGATCTTCCTCCTGGCCTACCCATACGACAGCCGTCTGCTCAGTCCATTGATATTCGCTGCGGCCGTTCCCTACTTCCTCTGCATGGGCAGCGATCTTCGTGATTCCGGGCACCGCTTCAGCGATATCTTCCGCATCTACGGCTTTAATCTTGTGCTGCTACCGGTGAATATGGCTGGGGTGCTTAAATCCGTTCAGCAGGCTTTCACCGGAGAGAAGATTCCCTTCGCCAGAACTCCCAAGGTGCGCGACCGCACGGCCGCGCCAGCATTACACGTCGCGGTTCCTTACATAATCGTGCTCTTCTCACTGTTCACGCTATACCGCGATGTGCTCAGTGAGAACTGGGGCAACGCAGTCTTTGCCGCGTTGAACGCCGTCTTGGCGGCCTACGCCATCAGGGCTTATATCGGCTTCAAGAATTCATTGTCCGATATGACGCTCGGACTGGTGTCCTGGCTGTTCGTGAGCCCTAAGAAAAGTCCTCCGGTGGCCGCGGCTTACCCCCCAGCTACTCCGGAAACTACGGATTGGGAAACAATTTTGTACCAAGGCGACCGCAGACTAAACCGCGACCTGCGCGGGAAAAACGACCGACGCCGACGGATCAATCTGCGCTGAGATGCTTAGAGCGGCACCCGGTTCAGGATTCCAGTGGCCCGATAGGTCCCATCAATTACCGTATCCGTCATGCTGATCCATGACAGGTCCACATGGCTGTGCGCAGTGTTTAGGAAGATGAGATCCGCGCCGAAGTCGTGCGGGTTCGGGTATCCCGAAACATGGGTATCCCCAAGAGTTATTGGACCGGCAAAGTGGTGATCATGGAATCCCACGTGCGCACCAGCCTCAAGCAGCAACGACATGATTTCAAGACCCGGAGAGTTAGACAGGTCTGCCGTGTCCGGGTAGTTGGACAAACCAATGATCAGCACCTTGGAATCGGAGAGCTCTTTTCCCAAATCCACGAGCACTCGCACGCAACGTTCCACCACCGCGGCAGGGCGGTGTTTATTGGACTTCACGGCCGCCTCAAGTACCGGAAGCTGTAAACCATGAGCTTGTGATTGGTTGAGTATATGATGAGGGCCAATGGTTAGCTCGTAACCACCGGCACCCGAACCAGCGGTGAATCCCGCAACAGCATCTAGATTTAGATTGACTGACTCCAGAACCTCCTCGAATGGAACATCGAGTTCCGTACAAGCTTGCGCGAATTCGCTGGTCAACGCGGTCTTTACCGTGTGAAAAGCGGCTTCGAAGAGTTTCGTCATCTCCGCGGCTTCCAAGCCATAAGTACGCTGGAACTTGAATACTCCGTGTCCGAAAAACTCCACTGCCGCTTCTCGGCAGGAAGTGGTGTATCCACCGACTAGTCGTGGGACATGAATATTTTTCTGCTGGGAGATAGAGACGTTAGCCGGTTCCGGGCTGAATGCCACATGGATATCAATGCCTGGCACTAAGGTTCGATTCCGGAGTGGTTCCACAATCAATTCGCGAGTAGCACCTGCGTAAGTTGTCGTGGTCTGCACAATGAGCTGACCTGGTGACACTACGTTCACCACGAGGCCGCAGGCATCACGCAGAGGCGAATAATCTGGGACGTTGGCTTCAGATACCGGTGTGGGTACGCAGATGATCAGCACTGCAGCTTTAGCAAGTTCTTCCGGATCGGCAGTCAGCGTCAGCAGCTGCGCGCCCATTGCGTGGGCGATCCTCTTGTTTTCGAGCAACGATAAACTCATAGATCCACTGGAAACCTCAGCGAGTCGGGACTCAGAGGCATCAAAACCAAGCACCCGCTCTTTGGAGATGCACTGATTGTGAAGCGTCCGCACTCCGACGGGCCCCAACCCGATCACTGCGATGTCGTATTCAAATTTGTTGTCAATACGCGGATTCTCGCCTACAAATTCTTGCGGCGAGTCTCCGGTATCAACAACCTCCGACAGACCGAGTTTGCCTCGAATATTAAGTACGGTCATCACGCTTCCCCCAAGAAGTCTCCAATATACCGTTCAGAATACTACGGTGCTCCCACTTTCCTTCGAACAGGCGCAGGGCCAGCGCAACGCTTCCTCTGTACTCCCCCAAAAGTGCACAGTGAGTTGACACCTGCCCAGCAAACTGTCGGTCCGTCCTGAAACAAGCTTGAACTGGTGCATGTCAAGTTGGCTAGTGCATCCGACGGGGAATATAGAAAACCCCATAGCGATGAAAGGAACGTGGGGTTAACCCCACGTTAAACGCATACTTCAAAGATGACGCTTCAACTACTATCTTGCGTACATGCGCCGTTTAGTGATGACCGCTCCGCGGTCAATTCTGGAACGCATCCAGGCTGTGTGCTGGTCTTCCCCAGTCGAACTCGATGTGCAAACACCGTATGGCATGGAAAACAAACCTTGCCACGGTCAAGTCATGTTTTCTTACGTTGAGCTTATCTGTGCCGAGCTCCAGGAAATAATGTCAGTGCTTAGACCCCAACTGCAGTGCGCTCGAAACCAAGCCTTCAGTGCCCACTGGACGTAAGAATGTATGCCAAGTTTATTTTTGTTGAGAATACATCCAAGACGTGAAAACACATCCGTAAATAGTTTCTGAAACACGACGTGATACTTTTCACCTATTTCCGATGTCAACGTATTGTTGGATTAGTCGGCCATAAGTATGATCGACGAGGTTTCGCTGAGGAGCGTTAACTGCACTCGCAAAGGTTCGTCAGTTCTGGGCCTGATTTACGTACCTTGGGGGTACTCGACTTGTTGATTTTAAATCCGCATTCTGCCACCGGGCGATATCAGTTCTGGCCGGGTCACCCCTATGCGTAACAGGCAAGTGCTTCTAGAAAAGCTAGGAAAATTCACGAAAGGGCACCGTGACAGAGTTGCCATCGTGTCTGGCGGATCCGGCTTGGGAAAATCCTGGGTACTCGAGCAGATTGGTCAGCGGCTCGATGGGCAACCCCACCGGCTTATCCGTTCTAACAAACATGATTCGGCTTGGCCGCTATCAGGGTTATTCTCTTTTATTTCGGCTATTCCGCTGAAGCTTTCACCAGAGATCTCCGGACTCGTCCCTGATTCCACGGATGCTGAGGTGGACCGTTATCGAATCGCCATAGCCCTGCTTCAAGAACTCACCGAGAAAATTGAACCAGACACGGTATTCCTCATTGACGATTTGGATTTCATGGATCCCGACAGCCAAAGGATCTTAGGATTCCTTGCAAGCCGGCTTCAAGGCAACCGGGTCAGTTTCATCGCAACCACTAATTCGGCCACAGTACCTGAGCCATTCGACGTCTTCCAACGCTTTCCGCTGGAAATGATGGATTCACTGACCCTGAAACAAATCGCCATAGACGAAAGTGTCTTTGAGCTGCAGGAGTCCGTCGCCGAAATTCTCGTTTGCTTTGCTCGAGGAAACCCAGGGACTCTGCTCGAGCACCTGAGTTCCTTGTCGGAGGCACAAAAGTCGAATCAGGAACCGTTGACGCTTCCGTACCATGCACGGATAGAGTCCTCTTCCACACTGCGCGCTCTGGAAGCGCGCTTTACCGCAACGCAGATTACGGCGTTGAAATACATCGCGATTGGCCCGGTGCTGCCATTCGCCGTGGCCATAAAAATTCCTGATGTCACGGAGCATGACGTCAGCGAACTGGTCAACGCCGGTGTCGTGAGATTCAGCCAAGAATTACTCAACCTTCCCAATGCCCTCATGCGCAGCCATTTGTTTTGGGGTCTCGGCTCTATGCAACGCCGCCAGATGCATCTGCTCATTGCCGAAGCCGCAAACTCCATAGAACTCAAGCTATTTCATCAAAGCCGGGCTGACGATTCGCAGATACCCTCACACCAGCTAATCCGAGGTGCCGTCCGCCTAGTTGACGACGGCTTAATCCATGCAGCCATTGAAGTCGTTGAATGGGCCCTAACCCGCCTCGATAGTGAGCATCCAGCTCCCGAAGTCCTTCAATTCATTCAACAACTGGGACGAAGTGGACACTTAGGTATTGCCTGGCGCTATATTAAATATCTTGATGGCTTCAGTCTGGCCCCTGAGCAAAAACTCATGTTGCTGAACCATGAGGTAGAACTACGCGTTATAGAAGGCTCAATCATCCCCACTGCCAGTATCCATAGTGCGGTGGAAGAGCACCACGTCAATAACCTCGCGCTCAGCGCAAACCTCATGAGCATGAGCGCCCTTGCCCTGTGCCTCGATGGAAAGCTTGGCGAAGCACACACAGATTTGCAGCGTGCCCGGGAACTATTTTCTGCAGCTGAATCTGCGCCTAGTCCACGTTTCCGACACGCGCAAGTACTCCATGATTCGTATACCGGACATCAGGCGTCGGTGATGTCCAGCTATCAGTCGGTGATCCAGCGAAAAGCAGCAGACGTTAATGGCATTACATTCCTGACTGTCGCCTCGGCCCTCTCGACGCTCGGCTACCACGAACAGGCGCGCACCGCACTTTTGCCGGTGCTGAACGGGACCAGAACCGAGATCGTCTACCAATCCCTAGGGCTGCTCTACGAAGCCCAATTTGCTATCACTGCCCATGATGTACCGCGGGCATTACGCGCGGTAGAACGCTGGAACGCCTCACCTAGCGTGGACTTGATGCGTCCGCTGCCAAGCATCGTCAACGCGTGGTATTGGATCATGAAAGCCCGTCCCGATCAGGCTGGTCCCATCCTGGATGCCTTGCGGCCATTTGTTATAGGTCAGCTGCCCTCAATCTACTCCACACTCGTCACCGAGCTTCAAGGACTCCAAGCGCTGATGAGCGCCAGGTTTGATGAAGCAATCACCTACTTCCAGCAGGCGCAACTGGCATATGGCGAGATTGTCAGTATCCATTACGTGGAAACCTGTGTGAATCTCATCGAGGCCTTTTCCTGCGCACATCATGACCAGGAAGCGGCCAACGAATTCAGGGCGACGCAATCGTTGATGGCCAGAATTTCGGGCAGGCATGCAAAGATGCTGATACTTCGCGCTCAAGCAATCGCATTGCCCGGGGATATTTCTCTTGCTCGTTTCCAAGCTCTCCTTGATACGTGGCAACCTGCCGATGGCCAACTCGAGCTCGCAAGAATCCACCACTGCTTCGGTACCCGGTTGGGAACTGCTGGCCGGCAAGAACAGAGCATCGAGCAGCTTGTCATTGCGCGCACCATCTACCGGAATATTGGGGCCTTAGGTTGGGCGCAACGCGTCGATTCCCAGCTTTCACACGTCACCGAGAGCACCTCGGAGGACACTTCTTTCAAAATGCTCTCCCCCGACGAGGCTCAGGTGGTCGCCATGGTTCGAAAAGGCATGACGAATAAGGATATCGCCGAAGAATTGTTCATTACGGTCAGTGCCGTGGAGGCGCGGCTGACGCGGCTATTCCGCAAAACTGGTACACGTAACAGGCAACAGCTTTCGGCGCATTTCACTGCACGCTCGAACTAACGCACAAGCTCATTGGCAGTTGGCGCTTTGCCTGCAAGAACTTCCGCGAATCAGGCACTTGATCCACGTCAAGGACAATATTTCAGCACATAGATACGCTCGGAAGCAATGGTTGGAATCCCCTCCAACTATTGCTCCTTCTCTTTTTTGAGCGAAAGGTTCCACCATGTCCAACACGACTGCAAGCACCCACACCCTGCTCCGTGCCGAAGGTTTCTCCTGCCCCTCATGCGTATCCAAAATCGAGAAACAGGTTGGCCGACTAGAAGGCGTTGAAAAAGTTCAGGTGCACTTCGCCTCGGGCCGCGTTGAGGTAGACCACGACCCAGCCCAAACCTCCGTTGAGCAACTCATTGCCGCTGTGGACAAGGCCGGATATAAGTCCGCGGTCTCGGCCTTCTAATCTCCTGTCGATAATTCAGAAAGGTCGGCGTGCTCGTGAAAGCGCTTGGCAAATTCAGGTACGGAAACTGGTTTATTCCTGTGGTTTCCGGTCTGCTAATTCTTCTCTCCTTCGGTGTTCAGTACCTGTTTGCCGGGCAGTGGAACGCCACGCTGACGCCTCGCTGGTGGTTTGCAGCCACCGAACACTCCCACGAGACGGGCCATGTATTTACCCTGTCCAACGCGTTGATGCTTGCTGGTGGAATCGTGGCCGGCTACAAAATTAGCGTGAACGCGGTACGGGCCCTGCAGGTGAAGTTCATCAGTATTGATCTGTTGGTCTCTATCGCTGCCCTCGGCGCGGTGCTGATTGGGAACTTCTGGGAATCGGCAGCGGTGACCTTCCTTTTCTCCGTAGGCCACGCGTTGGAAGCAGGAACCATGAATAAAACCCGCGCTGCTCTCGCCGAGCTGGTCGCGGTAGTTCCTGATCAAGCCGTCGTCCTGCGCAATGGTGAACAGGTTCAGGTACCTGCCACCGAGGTGAAGATGGGCGAGACGGTACTAGTCAAAAACGGTGCCAAGATCCCCGTGGATGGGCTGGTCATCAGCGGCACCGGGGCGATTGACGAAGCCACCATCACCGGCGAATCCATCCCGGTTGAAAAGTCGGCCGCAGACCAGGTGTTCGCGGGAACTATTTCTCACGGTGGCTTCCTTCAAGTCAAGGCCACCGGCACCGGCGCTGACACCACGTTGGCACGCATCATTCACCGCGTGGAAGAAGCCCAAGATGCCAAGGCTAAAACCCAAACCTTCATTGATCGTTTTTCCAAGTGGTACACCCCGGCCGTAATGCTGCTCGCCCTGCTGGCATGGCTCATCTCTGCAGACGTGGTACTTGGACTGACGTTGCTGGTCATTGGCTGCCCAGGTGCATTAGTGATCTCTATCCCGGTGGCCATTGTGGCAGGTATAGGACGCTCGGCACGGAACGGAATCCTGATCAAGGGTGGCGAATATCTGGAGAATGCCGCAAGGATCACCGCGGTAGCCGTAGATAAGACTGGCACCCTCACCGAGGGGCGCCCTGTGCTCACCGACATCGTGGTGCTCGATCCGAAGATGGATCGTTCAGCAGTGCTTCGCTGGGCCGCCGGCGCCGAGGCAGGATCCGAGCACCCGCTAGCTGCACCGATTTTGGACACCGCCCGTGACGAAGGGGTTTCTCCCACCACTCTAGCCGAAGATGTCACCCCGGTGATTGGCAAAGGAATCGTTGCCCACGTTGAAGGACAACAGGTTCTGGTGGGCAATACCGCGCTCATGGCTCAATATGGAATTACTGAATTGGGTGCTTCGGCAGAAGTTGCTGACGAGCTCTCCGCAGCAGGAAAAACCGCCATGATTATCGCGCTGGAAGACCGTGTCATCGCAGTGATTGCAGTAGCCGACACGATTCGTGCCGAGGCTCCGGCAATGATCCGCGAATTGCACGCCATCGGGGTGAGGAAGGTCGTGATGCTCACCGGAGACTCCCGCAAGGTGGCAGAAGCTATCGCTGCGGCGACGGGAATTGATGAAATCCAAGCCTCCTTATTCCCGGAAGACAAACTCGCCGCCGTCGCACAAATGCAGAGCGAAGGTCACGTTGTGGCCATGGTCGGTGACGGGGTCAATGATGCGCCGGCCTTGGCCACCGCGGACATCGGTGTGGCCATGGGTGCTGCCGGTTCGGCGGTCGCAGTGCAAACTGCGGATATCGCGCTCATGGGAGACCGGCTGCTGAAACTTCCGGAAGCAATCTGGCTGGCCCAACGCACAGTACGGATCATGCGACAGAACATCACCATTGCCTTGGGCACGGTGCTGATATTGCTCGCTGGAGTCTTTGCCGGCGGGGTGAGCATGTCGCTGGGAATGCTCGTCCACGAAGGTTCGGTGCTCATTGTCATCCTCAACGCCATGCGGCTGATGCGGGTTCGTCCCACGCAAGTTGCCGTACCTGACCAGGTCGCCACGGGAGAGGATCAAAAGAATAAGGCAGCACTTCGCTAAGCAGCAGAACAACTGCCACAGCCAGATAACTTTGGCGGTGGCAGTTGTGCGTCTTTTCATGGAGGATAAGGGCATAGCTGAGGGTAAGGAAGATCTGATGCACACCAGTATTGCTACGGAGAAATCTGCGGGAGCAAACGAGCTTTGTGTAAGCCGAGTACCGCTATTTCAATCATTGAGCTACGAGCAACAGCTAGAGGTTGCCGGGGTGGCACATGCGATTCATTTGGACCGCGCCGAGGTATTCTACTCTGCTGCCAGCAACAATTCTCAGTTGCTGGTGGTGCATACCGGGCGGGTAAAGATTTCCCGCACGAATTCCAACGGTCACGAACAAATTATCCGGGTTCTGGGTCCGGGAGATTTTTTTGGTGAGTCTGCGTTCCTGACAGGAATCAGTCCAGAGAATGATGCGACTGCGCTGGAGGACGCTCAGTTGTGCGTTTTTCGCCATGCAGACTTAGCCCAGTTGATACAACGTCATGCAAGCATCGGATTGTGCATGCTTCAAGATGTCAGCCGCCGCTTAGGCGAAACAGAATCTCGTTTGGCTGCGGTGATTTCCGCAGATGTCAGCTCTCGCCTGGCAGATTATTTGCTGTCACTTCCGGCGGTGGCATCCGCTGAGCGAGCATTGGAAGTGGTACTCCCCCTGGCGAAGAAAGACATTGCCTCGCTGTTGGACACCACTCCTGAGTCGATTAGCCGTCAGTTGCGTTCGCTCAGTGAGGCTCGGGTCATCGTTCAAGGACGAGGAAACCGAATCACATTGCTCGATATCGATGCGTTAAGCGAACTGACCAACGCGCTATAGAGCTTCTGCGTACCAACCATAAACGGTCGGTACGCAGAAGACTGACTTAGATCTCACCAATCACAGTCTGGAGAGATCTTAAACTAGCAATTCATGTGGATAGTTCGCCTCACGGTGCTGAAATTCCAAGATGGCCGGATTCTTGATGATGCCGTCCTGAATTTCAATGGCGCTGGCAATGGTCCTATTCTCATTCCAGGCGCCAGGCCCGGCGAGCACCACGTCGAGGAATGGCAGCAATCCATCGCTGATTTCCCAACTGGCCGAGTTCCACAGGTAGGAGGGCGAATGGTCCACCGCGTAATAGTTGATGTTCTTTCCCACGCTGAACATTGGATCGGCAAAAGTGGTCGGCTTAGCCCATTCGAAGCCCATCCCTTCATCGCAGGAAACATCAACGATCAGGCTTCCTGAGGCAAAGGCATCTAGTTCTTCAGTACTCAGATACATCAGCGGTGCATTGGGATCCTGCAGCGTGCAGTTGATGACCATGTCGTGTTCGGCCAAGAACGGTGCCAAGGGCACCTTGCCGGTATCGGTGGTCACTTCGCCAAGGTGAGGGCCGTCATCGTGTTCGAACTGCACCATGTCCACCGCGTGAATGGGTGAGGCCACCGCTGCCACAGCGCGTGAGGTGAGCACCTTGATTTCATTGACACCGTGCGCGCGCAAGGCGGTCACGGCACCGCGAGCGGTCGCGCCGAATCCAATGACCACCGCGGATAACCGGCGTCCGTAGTCTCCGGTCACACCACATAGTTGCATGGAATGAAGTACCGAAGCATAACCGGCTAGCTCGTTGTTCTTGTGGAATACATGAAGCCCAAAGCTTCCGTCGACACCCCAGTGATTCATCGCTTCGAAGGCGATCAGCGTCAGCTTCTTGTCTATCGCCAGCTGGGTGAGTTTTTGATCCTGGACACAGTGAGGCCAGCCCCAAAGGATTTGTCCTTCACGCATTTCTTCAAGGTCTGCATGTTGCGGCTTAGGTAGCAGCACGATATCCGCGGTTTTCATGATTTCGCTTCGTGAGGCAATTTTGCCTACCAACAGTGCGAGTTGTTCGTCATCGATGCCGCATGGGAGCCCGTAGCCGGTTTCAACCATCATTCGTTTGCGAAAGCGCTCTTCGATGCGCTCAAAGTGCATCGGGTGGATCGGTAAACGCCGTTCATCGGTCTTCTGTGAAGTTGCAATGACACCCAGTGAAAGGTCATTTGTCGAATTCATGCGTTGTTTTCTCTTTCTTTGTGGAGCAGGCCACAATAGACCACCCCATACAGCTCACGGTACAGTGCCGTACCAAACGCCAGACTTATCACGACGCATTCGAGCCGATGGGGAGGCGAGAAAAACGCGGACTCAGTGGGCGGGCTGCGGGGAGAACTGGGCGAGTTGTTCTACCACCCATGGGCTGAACGCCCAGGGGGTTTGCGACACCGAGGTTTCGAGGTTCTGCACCTTCACCCACTGGTAATCCATGACTTCGTCAGGATTAGGTGCCAGTTCGTTGTCCAGCGTCGCGACGAAGACCGGGCATCGTTCGTTTTCCACGATGCCCGAAGCATCTACGGCACGGTAGGCAAAGTCCGGCAGTACCACGCTCGGTTCGCTGATGCGCGCGCCTAGTTCATGTGCTGCGTGGCGGCGTACCGCTTCCTCGATTGGCTCCTCTGGCATGGGGTGTCCACAGAAGGAATTGGTCCAGACCCCTGGCCAGGTAAGCTTCGACAGTGCCCGGCGGGTGATGAGCAATTGGCCTTGGGAGTTGAACAGATAACAGGAAAACGCCTGATGCAAGGCGGTGTTTTCGGTGTGCACCAATTCCTTGGGACATGCGCCAATTGGTTCGCCGTCCTCGGAAAGCAAGATGACGTCCATGAAGTGATTACTTCCTTAGCTTCGTGGTTCGCCTAGGCGAACATGGTGGTGTAAATAATCAGCATAGTAAGCAAGAAGCCACAGAGGTAATTTACCCACAGGAACCTCTTCCATGCCCGGTTGACTTCTTGGGAATTTGCATCCGTGACCCGCAGGTAAGGCAACGCATTGAGCAGGTATGGGATGACCAGTAATGCGGCGGCGGCCGAGGGCCAGCGGAGTCCCAGAACCAGCAATGCCCCGCCCACTAGGTAGGCAATTAAAACCAAGTGCAGGGTCAATCGCGCGCCAAGCACGGTGGCAATTGATCCGAGCTGTCCTTCACGGTCAGGAATGATGTCCTGGATGGCACCCAGTGCATGGCTGGCCATTCCCCAGAGCAAGAATGCGGCGAATACGCACCATTGGGTGCTTCCCACGGCGCTTCCTGCCAGCACCCAGCCGTAAACCGCGGGCGAGAGAAAATGTATCGAGCTGGTTAAGGAGTCGAGGCCAGGGCGTTCCTTAAAACGCAGCTTCGGTGCACTATAGGCCAGGACCGCAAACAGGCTGATCAGCAAGATGATATTTGAAAGCGCCGTACCACCGAGCAGCAGTGCCACGACAAACGGCAGCGCACTGATCAGGCTTGCGGCGAGGATCATGCGGTGCTTGCTCTTGGATAACAGCGCTCCCTCAATGCCTCCCTTGCGTGGATTGCGCAGATCAGATTCATAGTCAAAGACATCGTTGACCCCATACATGAGCAGGTTGTATGGGAAAAGGAAGAACACGGTACCAACCACCAGCAGCCAGTCAATGTGCTGTCCGGCAATCAGGTAAGCGGCTGCGAATGGGTAGGCGGTGTTCACCCAGGACACCGGGCGGGAGGTCGCTAAAATAGCCCGGATCATTCCGCCGCCTCCTTTTCAACAGTTGGCTTGCCGCCAAAGAGCCACCAGAGCGCAGGCATCAAAATCACCGCTGCTAGCGGGTAGAGGAAATCCTCTACAGGTGCTCGTCCCAGATACAGGCCAAGCAAGGTTTGCTCCCCATAATCAAAGAGCCCGGCGGCAATCATCACATTGTCAAAGACGGCGGTGAGCACCAGCATGATGCCCAGTGCCATCCCGAGTACGGCGAGCGCTTGGCGGTACTGGATCCGTTTGACCACAAGAACTACCAGCAATAGCAGTGCCGCGGCAGCGACAAACCATAATCCCATTTCAAGAAACATTGTGACCTCCGGTGGTCCTGGCGTTGTTCCTGCGCAGTGTGCGGCGTACTACCGGCAGCCCGGTGACCACGACCATGGTGGAATAGCACAGGAAGATCAGGAAGAAGACTTCTTCCAGCGGTAGTTGTTCGGCCACCATGATTCCTGTCATCAGCTGTGAATCCCGGTGCAGGAAGATCCCTTGGCTAATGGCCAGAACATCCCACAACAGGAAGAACGCCGTGCCCAGAATCAGGCTCAGTAGTGCGGCCAGCGGCTTGGCAAAAATGAAGAGCTTAAAGCGCGCATCAATGAGGGCCATGCAGGCAAGCAGTCCCAGCAGGATCAGCAGATAAATCACAGTTTCACTCCATACTTCTGGGTCCACCAGGTCTCATCGATGGCTCCTGGAGTGCTGATGCCGTTGACTGCCTTTGCGGCCAGTTCCCCGCTGATCAAGCACATGGGTACGCCGATACCCGGGCGTACCGAGCTCCCGGCGAAGTAGAGACCGGAGACTTTGCTGCTGCGGTTCTGCGGGCGTAAAAATGCACTTTGCCCCAGGGTGTGTGCCAGTCCTAAAGCGGAGCCTTGGAAGGCACCGTATTGGCTGGCGAAGTCTGCTGGTCCGATGCTCTGGCGCACTACAATGCGTTCTCGCAGATCTGGGATCTTGGCCCACTGCGCCAGTTGGTCGATGGCCGCGTCAGCTACCCGTTCCACCCTCGCATCTCCTTGACCGTCGGCTCCCCCGCTACCCCAGTGCGGCAAGGCGGGCGCCGGTACCAAGATGAATAGATTCTCGTGCCCTTCCGGAGCAGCGGAAGGATCGGTGGCGCTGGGTTTGCATACGTAGATGCTGGTACTTGCGGCGAGATCGCGGCCCTCGTGGATTCGGGCGAAGTTATCGTCCCAGTCCTTGGTGAAGAACAGGTTGTGGTGTTCGAGTTCTGGAAGGTGGCCTGTGACGCCTAAGCAGAGCAGTACCGCGCTTGGGCCAGGATCCTTGGACTTCCAGCTCTTCGCTGGATAGGTATGCAGTGAAGGATCCAGCAGTTCACCTTCAAGGTGGTGCAGGTCTGCGGCCCCAATCACCGCGTCGGCTTCAATGCGTTGCTGCCTGCCGTCAGAGTCAACCCAGCGCACTGCTTCCACCGTGGTTTCCGGGCGCCGCCCGGTTTCAATTTTTGTGGCTGTGGCTCCCAGCTTGATTTCTACTCCACGGCTCTGCGCGAGGTCGCCCATCGCGTCGGCGAGCGCCGCAAATCCTCCCATGGGGTATTGCACCCCTTGGGTGAGATCCAAGTGGCTCATCAGTTGGTAGAGGGCCGGGGTGCGCCGCGGACTGGAGCCAAGGAACACTGCCGGGTAGCCCAGGATTTGGCGTAGTTGCGGGTTACGGAAGCGCTTGGCGACATAACCTTGCAGGTTATTAGCCAGCAATGTAGCCAAGGTCAGCGCGTGGCGCGCTATCGCCGGGCGTACCAAGCCCTTGAGCGTGTTGAAATCGTCGTAGAGGAAATGATCCCGGGCCAGCCTGTAGCCGGTCGCAGCCCGATCCAAGTATTTCGCTAAGGCAGGGGCAGAGCCCGGTTCCAGCTGCTCGAAGAGGTCCTTTACTTGCGTGCCGGTTCCTACCTCTACCGGGCTGTCACTACCTTCAAAGAAGGTTCGGTAGCCAACCGGTAGCTGACGAAGATCCAGGTGCTGGTCCACACTGGAGCCCATGAGCTTGAACCAGTGTTCAAAGACCTCGGGCATAAGGTACCAGGAGGGTCCGGTATCAAAGTTGAAGCCTTCGCGGTGCAGCCGTCCGGAGCGACCGCCTAAGCTGGCGTGCTGTTCAAGCAAGGTCACCTGGTGTCCGCTGGCCGCCAGCAAACCGGCACTGGCCAGTCCGGAGAACCCTCCGCCAATCACCACGATGCGCGAAGAAGCTGTGCTCATTTAGTACTCCAAGAAATAGTCGCGAGCACGGCCTTAAAGGTAATCAAAGCCTTGCGTGGTGTTGAGACCGAGATCCGCCCGGTCAGCAGCTTCCGCGCCGGGGTGTTATCTATTTGTCGATTGAGTTCGGCAAATAAGTCGTGGGCTATACGTACCGCTCGCGCGGCGCTGGGAGCGAGCAGGTTAATGCCTTCTCGCGCTATTGCCAGGTCTGCATAGATCTGTGCGACTAGCTCATCCTTCTGGGCCTCGCTAAATGTGTGGGCCGCAGCACCAGGGAAATAATTACGTCCCAGTTGTTGGCTATCGGCGGCAAGGTCACGCAGGAAGTTCACCTTCTGGAAGGCTGAGCCTAAGCTTCTGGCGGCCTGTGCCGCCTTGGGTGAATCACTGTGATGTTTGCCTGGCATCGCGCGGAAGACTTGCAAACACATCAGTCCCACGACTTCGGCTGAACCGTAAATATAGTCTTCTAAGGAGGAGGCGTCGTGATCGTTGCGAACCAGGTCTGCACGCATCGAGGCGAAGAATGGTTCGGTTAGTTCCACACCAATACCGGTGGCCCTGCAGGTGGCTGCGAAGGCATGGACCACCAGGTTAGTGCTGTACCCGCGTTCCATTCCCTGTACGGTTTCCGCTTCCAAGGCATCTAAGACGGCTGCCACCTGAGGACCGCTCAAACCGGCCTCACTGGCTACCCCATCTACTACCTCGTCAGCAAGGCGAACCAACGCGTAAATATTGGAGATGTGCTGGGCAGAAACGCGGTCCAGCATTTTGCAGGCCAATGAAAAGGAAGTTGAATACGCGCCGATGACCACCTGGGCACTGCGGGTGGCCGTGGCTGAATAGCGTTGAAGATCTGTCAGTTCCATGGCTTAGTTACTCCGTGAGAGGATCAGCGCGGTACATTCGTGCAGCATGGCCTGCGCCGCGGCGGGTAAACGCAAGAAGGTGGCCGAGCGAGTGGCCGAGGTACACAGCTGGTGTGCTAGTTTGCGTGCGAACTGTTCGGCCCCTGATTCTTCGAGGGCACGGCGTAGGTCGCTGAGCTCGCTCTTTCCTGCCCGGTAGTGCGCTAACTGCGAGCTGAAGCCCTGCTGGCCATTGGCCAACGAGATCAAGATGGTGCTTTTGGCTTCGCGAAGATCCGAATCTACGGATTTTCCGGTAGCTTTTGGATCCCCAAAGGTTCCCAATACGTCATCAATGACCTGATAGGCGATACCTAGTTGGCAACCGACGTTTCCCAGAACCTCTGCTTGCTCTTTTCCTGCGCCGGCTAATAGTGCGCCTGCCTGCAAAGGAAGTTGGAAGGAATAGGCTGCGGTTTTCAGTTCTTCCATGCGTAGCACTTCGCCGGTGGTGGCCGGCTGCTGCGAGAGCGAGTAAAGCAGGTCTTCGAGTTCACCGGCACCGGCTTGGGCGATAGCACGGTGAAATGCTGCCTCCACCTCGGCCTCACAGTCCAGGCCCTGTGCGGAGCGGCCTGCGATTTTGATTGCTTCGGCCAATAGGAGGTCGCCAGCAATGATGGCGGCGCTGTTACCTGCGTGATCAGCGTCGACGCTGTCACGTCCCGCAGCCAGGGCAAGGTCACGGTAATGCGCTGAGAGAGTCGGCGCTCCACGGCGTACGTAGTCACGGTCCACGACATCGTCATGCATCAGCAGTGCGGTGTGCAGTAACTCGAAGGCGCATGCCAAATCAAACAAAGCCTTAGAAGCTACCCCGCCAAAGGCTTGATAGCCAAGTACTACTAAGGCCGGGCGGGTGAGTTTTCCGCCGTCGATACTTACCGAAATTTGTTCCCACAAATTAGCGGTGTATGCCGAATAGCTTGCGGCGCGGGTTTGAGCTTCGGTGACCAGCTGGTCTAGGTGCGTGCGAATCTCGGCCAAGGTCTGCGTATCTGCAAAGCTAGGCAAGGTGGCGTGGGCGGTGTGCGCGCTCATGATTTGTTACTCCGTGGCTGATTTTCTGCGGCAGATTCTAATACTTTGCAAAGTTGGGTCAGGAAGCCGAGCACGGTTTGCTGCTCGGCCTCGCCTAGTTCTCGAAACGCACGGTAGATACTGCGCAGGCGCAGTGCCGTCTGTTGCGGGATTCCCGGGAAATTTTCGCCATGCCGAATCAATGTTTTGCGTCGGTCGTGGCTGTGGGCTTCGCGGCGAATGTATCCGTGGGTGGCGAGCCGGTCCAGCACCGCGGTAATGGAGGCGGAGGTGAGCGACAAGCGTTCAGCTAGTTGTCCCGGGCTGAGTTGTTCGTTGATCCCTAGTGCGCGCAGTGCACGCAGGTCTGTTTCATTCAGACCGAGCTCTTTACGGTAGCCCTCTTCTGCGTCTATGTATGCTTCTTGGAACTGCTCCATCAGGCGCAGTACCTTCGAAGACCGGGCATCCGGTGGGGTTTCCATAAAGAACTTCTCTCGCTAGGTTGATTATTAGCTTCCCTAGATACATCATGGGTTAAGTATCTTGATTTGTCGACCCGACAATCGAGAAAACCGAACAAACAAACTTTCGGAGCAACTGATGAAGCAAGCTCGACAAGAAACTACCTCGGCGTCCTGGCCGGTGGTGATATTGGAAATCCTCGCCTTAGGAGCCGCAATTACTGCCGCTTTTATCGGCAGCGGAGCCATGGGCGGCACCCCGATTCAGGAGGCCGCCGGTGGATACCTCAGCGCAGATTCAACCTTGCTAGCCCCTTCAGGACCAGCCTTTTCCATCTGGAGTGTCATTTATCTAGGACTGGCAGTCTTTGCGATCTATCAGGCTTTACCCCAGGGCCGGCGTTCACAGAAGTTGCGTGCTGTGCGGGTTCCCGTGGCAGCCTCGGCATTGCTCAATGCCGCGTGGATCGCCGTGGTCCAGCTAGACCAACTTCTGGTAAGCACCATTGTGATTTTCATCTTGCTTGGGGTTTTGATCTGGATTTTACTGCGACTGGTGAACTTCGGCACCGCTTCACGAGCCGAACACTGGATCATGTGGTTAACCTTTGGCCTGTATCTGGGGTGGGTGAGCGTGGCGAGTATTGCCAACACCTCAGCACTTCTGTCCTCTTGGAATGTAGGAATTGATACAGCTTGGGCACCCTACGCTGCGGTAGTGCTCTTGCTCGTGGCAGCGATCATTGGTTTGGGCGTTACTGGATACACCCACGGAAAGATTTACACCGCATTGGCCATGACCTGGGGTATCGCTTGGATTGGGCATAGCCGACTGACCGGCACCAATCAATCAACACTCGTCGGATACGCCGCGCTAGTCATCGCAGCAGCGTTACTCATTGGCGCCCTGGCCATCGCCTTTTCACAACGCCACCGCACAGAATCGAGCCGACCATGAGCGTCATTGCCGTCACCGGGGCCACCGGCTACATTGGCGGGCGACTAGTCCCGTTACTGCTGGAACGTGGGCACCAAGTGAGGGTTTTCTCGCGCAATGAAGAACGCCTTCGCGATGTGCCGTGGCGCGCGCAGGTCGAGGTGGTCATTGGAACATTGGAGGACCCCGAAGCAGTGGCTGAGCTCTGCGCCGGAGCCGACGTGGTCTACTACCTGGTGCATTCCATGTCCAACACCAAGAACTTTAAGCAAGCCGAGGAAGACGGCGCACGCAACATGCTGCGTGCTGTGACCAAGGCTCAGGTAGGACAGCTGGTGTATCTGTCCGGGCTCCATCCAGAGGGAGAACTCAGCGATCATTTATCTTCGCGGGTGAGCGTGGGTCAGATCCTAGGTTCCGGCTCGGTTCCGTTGCTTACTTTGCAAGCCGGACTAGTCATTGGTTCGGGTTCTGCAAGCTTTGAAATGATCCGTCACCTCAGCGATGTGTTGCCAGTAATGCCGGCCCCGCGCTGGGTGCTCAATAAGGTCCAGCCCATAGCCGTGCGCGATGCTCTGCATTACTTAGCTCGCTGCGCCGAACTTCCGCACGGGGTGCAAGGGACCTACGATATCGGCGGCCCCAACGCCTATAGCTACGCGCAGCTGATGCGCAGTTACGCCTCCGAGGCCGGATTGCGTCAACCTTGGGTTATTGCCTTGCCGTTGCTCACCCCACGTTTGGCTTCGCATTGGGTCAATCTGGTCACTCCCCTGCCCCACACGCTCGCCGGAGCCTTAGTTGATTCATTGCAGCATGACTGCGTGATGCGCAACTGGGATATTGATGAGCTGATTGAACGCCCTGCTGGAGGCCTAACAGACTACCCGCGTGCGGTGGCGCTAGCCCTTGAGAAGATCCGTTCCGACTCGGTGGAGACTAACTGGGCCACCTCCCATCCGGTCACTGCTCCGGCTGACCCGTTGCCTTCAGACCCAGACTGGGCAGGACACCGGGTTTACCTAGATCAGCGGACCGCGCGTACCACCGCCAGCGCCGAAAGATTGTTTGCTGTGGTGGGGCGCATTGGTGGAGAAGCGGGCTACTTCACGTTCCCACTGCTCTGGAAAGCGCGGGGACTCATGGACAAACTCGCTGGCGGTGTGGGAATACGCCGTGGCCGTAGGCAACGCGAAAGCCTAGCCTTGGGAGATGTGGTGGATTGGTGGCGGGTTGAAGCTCTAGAACCTGGCCAGTTATTGCGTTTACGTGCAGAAATGCGAGTGCCCGGAAACGCGTGGCTTGAATTCCAACTAAGCCCGGAAGAAAACGGGCAGACGCGGCTCACCCAGCGAGCCATCTTCTTCCCCCGGGGACTATCCGGGCGCCTGTATTGGTGGTCGGTGTACCCATTTCATGGGCTCATCTTCTCCTCGATGCTGCGTAGCATCGTGTCGCAGGCCGAAGCCAGCAAGAACTAAACGATTATTTACCCGGCTCGGTAGCCTGCGGTTCATTCCCGTCAAGGCTATCTTGCAGGGCGTCGGAGGTGCCGGCGAGGAAACGAATCACTACATCACGTTCGGCGGAGCTCAAATTGCGCGCTACGTCGAAGCGCTTGGCGTGGTGACGTCCAACTTGTTCGCGGGCGGCGAGGTGGGTTTCTGCACTGACTTCCACCTGTTTGGAGCGCCGGTCGGTGGGATGTGGTTTGCGTATCACGTGTCCACCGGCTTCGAGCCGGTCAATCATCTTAGTCACCGAGGCGGTGGTGACGCCCAAGTGGCGTGCAAGCAGACTCGGGGTGACGGCTTCACCTGCGTGCTTAGCGGAAATCAATTGGCGGATGGCGCGCATATCGGTTTCGTTGAGCTTCATGTAGCTTTGGCTGCGAAGCATGATGCGCCGTTCCACCGCGCGCAACCGTCCAAATTCAGCCATGATGCGGTCGATTTGCTCTAGATCCTGCGCGGGAATATCGGCGCGGGGTATGATGGCTTGCTCTGGATCCGATTGCGCCAGACTAAACATCGTGGGCAGCTTTTCGCGCTCCACATTCCACCCCTTGAATTTCACTTACATCGTTTCCCGCGTGGGAACACTCTTCCAAAGCTTACTCCCGCGTTGCGTGGGAGCTATGTCACATAGGCTGCCCAAGTTTTTCGCCGGATACACAAAACCTCCCGAACTTTAGAAGTCCGGGAGGTTTTATATCTTTGGTGCGAGTAGAGAGACTTGAACTCTCACGTCCGAAGACACTGGAACCTAAATCCAGCGCGTCTACCAATTCCGCCATACTCGCTCGCGCTACACCGACTTGAAGCCCGGTAACTCGACCTCAATAAGCATAGCGGACTTTTTCACAGATATAAAATCGGCGAATCTTGGAGCTACTTTGGGTCAATCCCCAAGTCACGGCGAAGCTTTGCAACGTGACCTGTAGCACGCACATTGTACTGAGCTAGCGTGACCTTACCCTGCTCGTCGAGCACTACGGTGGAACGAATCAGGCCCTCGTAAGTGCGGCCATAGTTCTTCTTTTCGCCCCATGCGCCATAGGCTTCGGCGACCTTATGGTCTTCATCTGCCAGCAGTGGGAAGTTCAATTCTTCCTTGGCAACAAATTTGGCCAGCTTGGTCACGCCGTCCGGAGAAATTCCGAGAACTTCGTAGCCCAGGCCCTGCAGCGAGGATAGAGAATCACGGAAGTCGCAGGCCTGCTTGGTGCAGCCCGGTGTCGAGGCAGCTGGGTAGAAGTACACGATAGTCTTCTTGCCCTGGTAACTGGACAGCGAGACTTCGTTACCTTCGGCATCGCTCAAAGTGAAGTCTGGGGCCTGATCCCCTACTGCTAAGCGAGTAGGCGTGGTTGCTTCGTTGCTCATCGGTAGAACTCCTTTTGCTGGGTATACAAAAAATCCGATCTGAAGAATTCAGACCGGATCTAATGGTGCGCCCCTCGGGACTTGAACCCGAAACCTACTGATTAAGAGTCAGTTGCTCTGCCAATTGAGCTAGAGGCGCTTACTTCGCTCTGACTAGTCCGTTTCCGGAACATGTCTTTGCGACGTAGATAATCATAGGCAGAACTACCCCTAAAAGGAAAATCGGCCCCCCTCCCCCACCGATGGCATATAAATACTAGTCAACGGTGAAATGAAGACATTTTTGATGCGATTTCACGAAAAATCAATCAAAAATACCTGCGTGGCTTGAACCACATTTAGCGCCGAAGGCAATCCCGAAAGGGGTTAGACCCTGCTTTCAACCTCAAATTCAACCAGAGGTGCACCGCGTTCAGCACGGCGGAAGTCGCTTCGCAGTTGCCCATAGCCTGCCGCACCATTCAGCGCCTCACCGGTGGTGCGATACACGCGATATCGACGCACAGCAGAACATTCATTGGCCAAATGTTCAGCTACCGCTTCCGGCTTTGATTTATCGCCAGGTCCATTGAATACCTCTCGAGCGAATTCGTACGGTACCCACCGGGCACCTAAATCATCTTCACCGGCCAATGAGGCCTCGTGCATTTCTTCCCAGCGCTCGGTGATGCGCTGTTCAGAGACTTCATAAGGAACATGCGCCTCAATAATCTGCACGCTATAGCGTGCAGCGTCTAGGTCGCTGATCAACTCTAGAGCCGGCTTGAGCGAAGCGAGTACCTTGTCGACAACCAGGTTGTATCCCAAGTCAATGCAGTCGCTGCGTAGCTGCTCGGCAAGTATCGAAGATTCTTCATGAACCAGGGTGGCTAGGTCCAGGGGGAAGAATTCTTCACCTTGAGCTTCCAGATCTTTCACAATCTGGGGTTTGATCCATGATTCGTAGCTGCCGTCGGATTGCGCCTCGCGAAGCAGCGCCTCTTTGAATTCATCAGAATCAATGACCACATAGTGCTCTAGGTTCCCTTCAAGCACCTGGCCAAGGAGCGTGCTTTTGCCAGCTCCAGGAGGGCCCGCTAGAACCAAGGCACGCCGGTCTGCGCGAACTTCTGGCACGGCAGCTAAGAATTCGTTTTTTAGTTGTTCGTGTAGTTGCTTTCGCACATCGGTGGCCACCCAGTGGCCCGGCTCCACCTCGGTGAACCAGTCGGGGTTTCGCACGGTCACGTGCGCAGAATCTCTGGCCAAGGCTTCACCCGGCGCCGATAGGTCACTGACCGACTGGCGGTGTTGTTCAATTACTTCGTTATCTGCCAAGGCAGAAGCCCCCTCGAATCCTTAAAAATTCTGGCTCATGTCCGATCATACGGTCTTGGATCAGCAAGAAATGTTCCACAAACTAATCTATGGGGTTCGGCTGGAAATTTAGGGTAAGCCTGTACCGAGCAACCCACGTTTCGAGCTAAGTCCCAAAAAGTGTGTACAGAAACTTGCCAAAACAGATAACCATTAGGACTTACATCACCAGCAAATACTTTGAAAGCGGGCACCGTGGCAAAAGCTCTCGGAAATGCAAAAAGGCCGAACCGAAGTCCGACCTTTTCTACTGTGCGCCCCTCGGGACTTGAACCCGAAACCTACTGATTAAGAGTCAGTTGCTCTGCCAATTGAGCTAGAGGCGCCCGCTGCGATGTTCTAGAAGCTTTTTGTGCTTCGCGCTTTCGCAACGAGATAAAACTTTACCAGCTTTCAGCCGGAGTGCAAATCGAGAGGCATCTGCCTGCCGGTGACCTTCGTTACAGGAGATGACTTGGGGTTATTCCGTAGAGCTTCACAACTTTGTACAGTGAACCCATGAGCAACCAACGCACGGTTTCCTTCCCAACCCAAGAACTCCTCGACGCTGTCGGCCCGCTACCGGAGAACCTCACGCCGGTCATTTGGGACTTGGTTAATGAACCAGTTACAGACTTAGCACAGATTGATATTACGATCTTTCCGTACATGGCCTCCCCGCACAGCCTGCGCAACATCGGTCAGGCACCGAACGTCACCCATGTACAAACCCAGACCACGGGCTTTGACGGACTAGTTGATCTGGTCGGCGACCGTGCCAACATCACCACCGCTGCAGGAGTCCATGCGGCAGCTACCGCCGAGATGGCCGTGGGGTTGGCCATCGCCTCGTTGCGCGGGTTCCCACAAGCAGTACGCGATCAGGCCGAGGGCAAATGGAATCCCATGCAGTGGCGCGGACTGGCGGACCGCACCGTAGGTCTAGTGGGCGTGGGCGGCATAGGCGAGGAAATCCACAAACGTCTAGCACCCTTTGAGATCAACCTAATGCGCTTTGGTTCCCGAGCCCGTACCGATGAACACGGCGAAGTGTTGGACATTGATCAGCTAGCCCAGCGTGCCTCGGAGATTGAGGTACTAATACTGATCGTGCCGCTCAACGATTCCACCCACCATCTGGTGGATGCATCACTGCTCGCCAAACTTCCTGATGGTGCGCTAATCGTCAATGTGGCTCGCGGGCCGGTAGTTGATACCGACGCATTAGTAGCCGAGGTAGCCTCTGGCCGGCTCTCGGTTGCCTCAGATGTTTTTGATCCTGAGCCATTGCCGGCTGATCACCCGTTGTGGAAGTGCCCCAACGCATTGATCTTGCCGCACAACGGCGGAAATACCGCGGCATTCTTCCCTCGTATGGTCAAGCTGCTCAAAGGACAGCTCAAAGCATGGTCCGCGGGCGAACTCGGCGAAAACGCTGTGCACCAGATCACCCGCTAAGGCTTTTTAGCTAACAATTTGATGCTACTTTGCGGCATCCCGTCAGATACTCGGGGTGCCGCAAGTCGTGTGCGCTATCTTTGATAAATACCCAACCGTTCACCACCGAGAAATCTGCTGATTTCTTTTGGTTCGGTACCGCGACCATTTACCAGGAAGTCGAGTCTTCACTGTGCCTTCGAAGCAACACCATCTCGTGACGCGACGCATGATGCTCACCGGATCACTCGCTGCGACAACGTTGGCACTAGCTTCCTGCACTTCCAAGGACGGACAAGCCCAGGCTTCGGTGAGCGCCTCCCCCAGTAAGCAGGCTACCCCGCGCACGCTACGTCTAGCCTCTTCCGCTCCCCCGGTTTACCTGGATCCAGCCTTAGCCAATGACAGCGAGTCTTTCCGGATCACCCGCCAGGTCTATGAAACGCTGATTTCCATTGATCCAAATACTGGCAGCCCCATTGCCGGGCTCGCCGAAGCCTGGACCGAGAGTGAAGACGGACTGCGTTACACCTTCACCCTGCGCCGCGGTGTCACCTTCCATGACGGCAGCGCCTTCAACGCCAAAGCGGTCGTGGCCAACTTCAACCGCTGGGTCAAGCTGCCCAAACCCTTGGCGGAACATGCATCCGAAGGTTTCGGCCACGTATTCCATCACGAAGAAAATCTCCCGAAGCTGCCCACCGAGGCCGAGCTGAAACTGACGGTGGAAAAGGGCGAAGAGCTGAGCGAGGAACAGCGCACCGCGGAGACTCTGCGCTTGGCAGAACTTGAAAAACTTAAGACTGTTTTTGCCGGTGACTTATTCATTGGCAAATCTTCCGGAGGCAGCGCCAGCTACTTTGCTGGCGTCGAAGCCACCGACAATTACACCGTTACGCTGAAGCTGCGCCGACGCCGCGTAGGGCTCATCGAAGCGTTTACCCTCCCTGGCATGGCCATCGCCGCTCCGAACTCCCTGACCGGTGGACCTAAAGCCAATCCAGGCGAATCCCTGCTCACCGCGCCGATCGGTACCGGCCCGTACAAGTTTGTCTCCAATGCTGATGGCATTGTGAAGTTGGAACTCTTCGCCGGCTACTGGGACAAGGCAAAGCTGGGAAATAATCCCAACCACCCGCAGCTGGTGGAGGTCTCCTCCATCTCCTCACCGTACAACCGTGAAAGCGCGCTGATGGCCGAGGAAATTGACGGCTTTGACACGGTCTCGGTAGACATCATGCGCACCTTGGTACGTAATGCCAAGGTGGTAGTGCAACGTGACCCGTTCTCCGTGCTGTATCTCGGAATGGACCGACGAAACACCTGGTTGGCCAAGGCAGACTTCCGTAAGGCTATCGCACATGCAATTGACCGCGGCTCGCTGGCAGACAAGCTTTTTCTGCAAGGCTCCAAGGCCGCGCAGAGCATCTTGCCACCAACCTTTGGCGTTCCAGATCCTGAAGACACCATTACGCACAGCGTCGACAAGGCCAAGGCACTCTTGGCCGGCCTTGGCTACAAGGGTGAGCTCATTGAGTTTGCCTACCCGCTGCGGGTCTCACGCAGCTATCTACCGCTGCCCGAGCGCACCTTCGCCCAACTTGCCGAAGACTTAGCCACCGTGGGTATTCGAATCAAGCCGCGCCCGATTCCGTGGACCGATGGTTATGTGCAAAAGATTCGTTCAAAGGACTTCACCGGACTACACCTCTTAGGTTTCTCCGGCGGTTACCGATTGGAGGATGACTTTATTTCCGGAATTCTGGACACTAAAGAACATGAGTTCGGATACACCTCTAAGTTGCTTGACTCACAGGCTTTGGTGGCTCGTTCCTTGCCCGCTGGGGACGAACGTACCGCGGCTTTGACCGGCATTCTGAGGACACTGAACACGGATCTACCGCTGGTCCCGCTGGTATTTCCCATCTCCGCGTTGGCCTTCAACTCCAACGTCACTTACTACCCGTCCTCACCTATGCTCAATGAGAGCTATTTGGATGTGCAGATGACGAACTCACCTGCACTGTCCAGTTAACGATTTTTAACCGGTGCGCTACTGGGTCTAGGCTGTAGTAGAGCAAAGTACCACTGTCGATGGAGATCCTCGTGCCTTCTGAAACGTCAACCGAATCATTTGACGTAGTACTAATCGGTGCCGGCATCATGAGTGCCACCCTTGGCACCATGATCAACCAGCTGGAACCGACCTGGTCCATTGGTCTTTTCGAAAACCTGGACAAGGCCGGCGAGGAATCCTCCTCACCATGGAACAACGCAGGTACCGGTCACTCGGCACTGTGCGAACTAAACTACGCCCCGGCCAAGGCCGACGGCACCGTTGACCCCGCGAAGGCGGTTGGAATCAACGAGCAGTTCCAGGTATCACGCCAGTTCTACTCGTGGGCAGTTGAGAACAAGCGCGTCTCCGACGCGAAGTTCATCAACGCACTGCCGCATATGTCATTTGTTATTGGTGAAGACCACTCCAAGTACCTTCAGGCACGCTACGACGCGCTGAAGCCTAACGCCCTCTTTGGCGATATGGAGATCAGCACCGACCTGGACACCATCAACGATTGGGCACCGCTGGTTGCCAAGGGACGCGACGGCGCGCAGAAGGTCGCTGCCTCCCGCGTTACCTCCGGTACCGACGTTGACTTTGGCCGGCTCACCAAGGATCTGACCAACTCGTTGGCTTCCAATGGTGCTTCGGTGAACTACGGCCACAAGGTCAAGGGTTTGAAGCGCGACGGTGCTGGCTGGGCTATCACGGTGAAGAACAACGCCACCGGCGCGGTCAAGACCGTCAAGGCTAAGTTCGTCTTTGTTGGTGCAGGCGGCGGCGCACTGTCACTGTTGCAGCACTCTGGCATCGATGAGATCAAGGGCTTCGGCGGCTTCCCAGTCTCCGGACAGTTCCTGCGCTGCACCGATGAGACCATCATCAACCAGCACCACGCCAAGGTGTACGGACAGGCTTCGGTCGGTGCCCCACCAATGTCGGTGCCACACTTGGACACCCGCTTCGTCAACGGCGAGCGTTCGCTGATGTTCGGCCCATACGCTGGCTTCTCGATGAACTTCCTGAAGTCCACCACCCAGCTTGACCTGCCACTTTCGTTGCGTCCGCACAACATCATCCCGATGCTTGCAGTTGGCAAGGACAACATGTCACTGACCACCTACCTGATCAAGGAGGTGCTCAAGTCACGTGCTAAGAAGGATGAGGCTCTGGCCGAGTACTTCCCAGAGGCAGATGGCTCGAAGTGGGAACTGATCACCGCCGGTCAGCGCGTACAGGTCATCAAGAAGGATGCCAAGAAGGGCGGTGTCCTTCAGTTCGGTACCGAGGTCATCACCTCTTCGGATGGTTCGATCTCCGGTCTGCTCGGCGCCTCCCCTGGCGCCTCGACCGCGACCCCAATCATGGTTGGTCTGCTCTCGCGCTGCTTCCCGAAGCAGTTCGCCGGCTGGGAGTCGAAGCTGGCGGAAATGATTCCTTCCTACGGTCAGAAGCTGAACGAAAACCCTGCACTGTACGCAGAGGTTAAGGCAGCAACCGATAAGACTCTGGAACTGATCTAGTCTCTTAGCTACGCACAAGACCCGTTCACCGTTTTTGGTGAACGGGTCTTGTCCGTTAATAGCTGTGTGGATCAGACACCCTTTTATAGGCCCGTAGTACTCACCCCATAGGCAGCTTGCTTCTTGGTGTAGCCCTCGAAGATGAGCTAGTCGGTGAGACCAGATTTGGAGAATGAGGTGTAATCCAAATAGTCGGCTGCCTTCAACGCTGCCTGCTCATTCCAGTCGACGCTCACTCGCGCAACAGCCCATGTGGCATCGCTGTTTGAGTATCCTTCATATTCCAACTGTTTGATGAGCCCAGTCTTAGAAAATGCGGTGTAGTCCAAATAGTCACTGGCCTTGCTTAGGGCATTTTGTTGGCTCAGTGTTCCAGCCTCTTTTTCAGCCTTCGCTTCGGCTTCTGCTTGAGCGCTAGCCTCGGCCTTGGCTTTCTTTTCGGCTTCAACTTTGGCTTTCTTTTCAGCCTCGGCCTTATCCTTTTCCTCTGCTTCCGCCTTGGCACTAGCTTCGGCGGCATCCTTCTGTTCTTGCTCTGCGGCAGCCTTTTTTGCGCTGGCTTCCGCTTCGGCGCTTGCCGATGAAATAGTAGTCGGTTCTACTGTCGATTCCAGGGTGGCGTTGGCCTCCACCGCACTTGGACTTGGACTTGCAGCAACCGGCGCGGGTTGCTCATCACCTGCTCCGCCCAGTGCCCCGATGACACCAATAACGAGGACACCAGCAACCACGCCAAGACCAATTTTCTTTCCACGACTCAGTGGTCGCTTCTTTGGCTTGTGCCTGGACGCCATATCCGGTGCAATCCGCTGAGAGGTTTCTGGTGCATCCCAGGCGGGCATCACCGACATATACAGGTAGGGATTAGCTTGATATTCAATTGGAGGTTCGGATGCCGCACCAGTCGTGGATTCGACCCACATAGGCCAACCAACTGGTGGCGCGCCCCACGCACGTTCCGGAATCCAATCAGCGGCCGGTACAAAATCCTCCGGCAGGTAAGCACGCCATGCAGGCGGTGGGTTGAAAAGAATTGACATGATGCCCCCTAGAACATTCAACGAGTGTCCTTGGCCGGTGGAATATTATTCGTGACCAAGTAGCCCTGAGCATAGGATCAAGCACCGACAAAATGACCCCAGTCCTCTCTTTGGTGTCACTTCATGTGCTCAGGAACAACCGCGACTACGAGAACTTTTTGAACAGTCATCGTCAACCCTTTGGATGATATTGGGTGGTTTACATCTCTTAGAGACCGTTGCGCGCTAACAACCAACTAAAGTTGTTTTAAACCCCTCACTTCGCGACACCGCTAGGACTACACCCGCATGCAGCGCTTGGCCACCTTGTCATTAAAGAACCGGGCGCTCATTGCGCTCATCACGGTTTTTGCCGCCGTTTTTGGCGTGATCTCTATGGGATCTTTGAAGCAAGAACTCATTCCTTCCATGGAATTCCCGCAGATCTCGGTGATGGCCACCCAGATGGGCGCCAGCCCCGATGTAGTGGACGAGCAGGTTGCAGCTCCACTAGAGACCGCACTGCAAGCAGTCGAAGGACTTGAATCTTCTACCGCTACCTCGCAGGCCGGTTTCACCCGTATCGCGCTGACCTTCGAGTACGGTACCGACATGGACCGCGCGCGTGCTCAGGTTGAGCGTGCCATCTCCAACGTCAAATCCCAGCTTCCGGAGAATGTTGAGCCTACCGCGCTAGCCGGCTCCATTGCCGACCTACCGGTATTGATGCTTGCTGTCTCCTCGGATCAGTCATTGGAAGCGCTGAACGATGATGTTGAACGCATTGCGCTGCCTAAGCTGCAGAAAATTGATGGGGTACGTGAGGCTTCGGTTTCCGGTGGCGCTTCCCAGCACATTGCGGTGATTCCCGATGATGGAAAGATGAGTCAGTCCGGATTGACCGTGGCTGATTTGAAAGACGGCATCGAGAATGCCGGTTCACCTATGCCTATCGGCAATATGAACGTTGATGGTCTGGAACTGCCGGTCATTGCCGGCTCTACCCCCGATAGCTTAGACGCCATCAAGAACATCCCACTGGTCACCGACAACGGTCCGGTACTGCTCAAGGATGTTGCCAAGGTTTCTGTCGAAGCCGATAAAGCCACCAGCGTCACCCGCACCAATGGTGAAGAGACCCTGTCTATCCAGGTCACCAAAACCCCAGCCGGTGACACCGTAGGGATCTCCCATGCAGTCAACGCGATGATTGCTGATCTGGAATCTGAGCTTGGAAACAAGGCGAAGATGACCACCATCTTTGATCAGGCACCATTTATCGAAGACTCCATCAGCCACCTTGCGCTGGAAGGCGCACTAGGTCTTGGCTTCGCAGTGATCATCATCCTAGTTTTCCTCTTCTCGGTACGCTCCACCCTGGTCACCGCGATCTCCATCCCGCTGTCCCTGCTGGCCACCTTCATTGGGATGAACGTGTTCGGCTACACCTTGAACATGCTCACCCTAGGTGCACTGACCATCTCCATTGGCCGCGTGGTGGATGACTCGATTGTGGTAATCGAGAACATCAAACGACACCTTTCCCACGGAGAATCTAAGGCCCAATCCATCTTGCTTGCGGTCAAGGAAGTGGCAGGCGCAATTACCGCCGCGACACTGACCACGGTGGCGGTGTTCTTACCTATCGCGATGGTCGGCGGCATGGCCGGTGAGCTATTCAGTCCCTTCGCCATGACCATGACTATTGCGCTGCTTGCCTCGCTGTTGGTCTCGTTGACCATTGTTCCGGTGCTCGCTTACTGGTTCTTACCGCACCGCCCGGGCACAGGGGTAACCCGCACCGTACACGTGGCCGAAGATAAATCTTGGTTGCAGCGACTTTATGTGCCGGTACTCAACGGCACCCAGAAGCACCCGGTGATCACCTTGCTGGCATCGGTAGTGATCCTTGCCGGCACCGTGGCGATGACTCCACTGCTGAACACCAACTTGCTGGGCTCCACTGGCGAGAACTCGATCTCGGTCACCGCAAAAATGCCTTCGGGTACCGCGCTGGGCACCACATTGAAGGAAGCGGACAAGGTTGAAGCGAAGCTTCAGGACATCGACGGAATCGAAGATGTTCAGATGACCGTTGGCAGCGCCAGCGGCATGGCTGCCATGTTTGCTTCCGGCGCCGATACGGCAAGCTTCACCGTGATCACAAACCCTGATGTTGATCAGGAAGAATTGACCAACACGGTACGCACTCAGGTTGAGTCGCTGGATCTTTCCAAGGACTTGACGCTCAGCTTCGGTTCCAACTCCTCGGCCATGATGTCCAGCGATGTCACCGTCGAGGTGAAGGCACCGGATGAAGAGATCCTGCGTGAGGCCACCGACAAGATGCGTGAGGCGCTAACCGGCACCGAGCACGTCACCGGGATTAGCGACAATCTCTCGGCTAAACGTGAACAAGTCTCCATTGATATCAATGCAGAAAAGGCCGCAGAAGCAGGGTTGACAGAAACTCAGCTCGCCGGAATGGTCGCTTCTCAGGTCTCGACCGTCCCGGCCGGCACCCTGCGCCTGGACTACACGGATATGACCGTGCAGATTGGTGAAGGCATGGATCTGAACGGTCTGACCAAGCTGCGCGAGCTACAGATCCCTACTGCTACCGGAATTGTTCAACTGCAAGATCTTGCCAAGGTGGATCGCACCGAAGTCGTCCAGCAGGTCACCACCTCCAATGGTGAACGCATTGCTACCGTCACGTTGACCCCAGCAGAGAATATGCTCGGTGCGGTTTCCAAGGATGTCACAGAACGTCTGGATTCCGTGCAGCTTCCTGAGGGCGCCAGTGTCGAGCTTGGTGGCGCGGCCACCGAGCAGGCTGACTCCTTCAACCAGCTCTACCTCGCACTGCTAGCTGCCATCGCGATTGTTTACGTGATCATGGTGGCAACCTTTAAGTCCTTGATTCAGCCACTGGTTCTGCTGGTATCCATTCCATTCGCCGCCACTGGCGCCATTGGCCTGCTGCTGATTTCGGGCATCCCACTGGGTCTGCCATCACTGATCGGTATGTTGATGTTGGTGGGCATTGTGGTGACTAACGCAATTGTGCTCATTGACCTGATCAACCAATACCGCAGAGATACGCTCGAGCGCCCTGCAATGCCACTGGACCAGGCGATTATGCAAGGTGCCCGGCAACGTCTGCGCCCAATTTTGATGACCGCCTTGGCGACCATCTTCGCGCTGGTTCCTATGGGACTGGGCCTCACCGGCCAATCCGGGTTCATCTCCCAGCCATTGGCTGTGGTGGTCATTGGTGGCCTGGTGTCCTCGACCTTGCTGACACTGATTCTGGTTCCGGTGCTCTACCGGCTGGTGGAGTCGCGCAAGGAAAAGCGCATGTTGAACCGTGCGGCGCGTAAGCACTCGACTGAGCAGCACACCACAGCTCAGGACCTTGCGTTTGCCATGGATGGCGCTAGTGCCAAGATCTCCTCCGCTCCGGAGGCAAAACCCGCTCCGGCGCCGGTAAAGAAGTCTTCCAAGCGCACTGCTGAAAAAGTCACTGAAAAACCTGCTAAGGACGCAAAGCCAGCTTCAAAGCAACCGGCCAAACCTGTGAATCCTTCCGAGCAGGTAGTTAATCCCCTCACCGGGCAGATTCCGGTCACCCGTAAGGAACGCCGCGAGTTCGAGGAAATGATGAACAAGGCTAACGAAAAGCCCAAGGAGTAGTCACTTCGGCTGGTGAAGCAAACGGGTCTGCAACCACTTTTTAGTGGTTGCAGACCCGTTTGCTTTTGGCGCACGCGTCAGCCCTGAGCGCTCCCCGATCCGTTGTTTTAATGCTGCACCTCGACTTGCGGTATTGGGGAGAGCCATTAATTCTCAATTTACGTTGCGCACAATCGAATTGTGTGCAATTCTTATTCCATGGCAATAGTCGATGAGATGGTCTGTTTCGCTCTGTACTCCGCGAGCCGGGCAACTACCCGGGCATATACGGAGCTGCTGGCACCATGGAAACTGACGTATACCCAGTACCTCGTACTGGTCATTTTGTGGACCGAAGGCACAAAGCCGGTCCGCGAACTAGGCGAAATGCTGCAGCTTGATTCAGGTACGTTGTCACCGCTGCTGCGTCGCATGGAAGACAAAGAATTTATTGTCCGGGAACGCGACGGGCAAGACAGCCGTATCGTCAATGTCAGCCTGACTTCCAGCGGCAACGCGCTGCGCCAAGACCTGGCGCACATTCCGGCACAGATCGCCTGCGGTACCGGACTCCCGGATCTCAAGGCGGCGCAGGCCCTGATCGATTCACTGCACCGGGTCACAGAATCAATGCAAAAGATTTCTTCCCCCGGCACCTAGGCCGAGGAAAGAGCACACAATCCTTAACCACACCGAAAGGCAACATCATGGAATCTTTGTACACTGCAGAGTCACTCTCCACCGGCCACGGACGTGAAGGACGCGTGAAGACCGCTGATGGCAAGCTCGATTTGAACCTGACTCCCCCAAGTGAATTGGGCGGCTCGGGAACCGGGACCAACCCGGAGCAGCTCTTCGCCGCGGGCTATGCCGCATGTTTCCATTCGGCACTTCATTCGGTGGCCCGCAGCCGCAAGATCAAGATCGAGGACTCAAGTGTCGGCGGACGAGTCCACTTGCACCGCGACGGTGACAGTGGATTTAAACTCTCCGTCGAGCTTGAAGTAGTCATACCCGAAATGGATCACGCACAGGCTCAAGAGCTGGCAGATGCGGCCCATCAGGTTTGCCCGTACTCCAACGCAACCCGCGGCAATATCGATGTTGCCGTCACCGTCAGCGATGACTAAGAGACCCGCGCCAGGTTCCATACCTGAAGCCAAGCCGCTGGGATTTGCCCGCCATGGCGCGCGCATTATTCTGGGCTCATTTCTGACCTTTGCCGGAATTGGCCATCTCACCTTTGCCCGCGAGGAGTTTCAGGCGCAAGTTCCCCACTTCGTCCCGCTGGATCCGGATCTGACCGTAGTGCTCTCCGGCGTGGCGGAGATCGGGTTAGGGCTCTCGGTACTGGCACTGCTCAAAAAGCGGGTCCATGTGGGCTGGATCGTTGCAGTCTTTTTCCTCGCGGTCTTCCCCGGAAACCTGATCCAGTGGCAAGAAGGCCGCGATGGATTTGGACTGGATACGGATGCTAAACGCTTCACCAGGCTCTTTTTCCAACCGGTATTGATTGCGTTGGCATTATGGTCAACGGCCGCGTGGCGCGATCGCGCGCACCTGCGCCGCGATAAGCAATCGCCAACGAGAGCCTAGCCAGCACTTAGCGCAAAAAGAAAAGTTCGCACCGCAATCCGGTGGCATCGTGCCACCGGATTGCGGTGCGAACTTCGTTAAGTGCTTATGTCAGCGTGCAATATCCGGGCAGCTCAGGGACTAAGTAGTCGGTGCTTCCAGGGTCGCAGCTTTCCCTTGGCGGCGCCACCGGAGGTAAGCCCAGATGGTCAGGATCGCTACGGCGATCCAGGCAACAATGATGACCGCCCCATGGAAGAATGAGGGCACGGCAATGAATGCCCCGATGGCGACCAAGGACAACTGCCCGGGGATCACCGCCAGCGTGCTGGCCACTAGATACTCGCGTTGCGTGATCCCGAAGGCTCCACTGCCGTAGTTCACCGGCCAATAGGGAATGCCTGGCATTAGCCGCAGCATGAACACTGCCAGCAGTCCACGGGACTCCAACTTCCGCTCAACCGTGGCAGCATGCCTCCCCAGAAACCGGCGTACCGTCTGCCGGCCGAGCGCCCGGGCAATCCAATAGGCTCCCCAGCTGCCGAGCATGACCCCGATGAGGGAGTAGATGGTGCCTTCGAAGACTCCAAAGAGCAACCCTCCGGCGGTGGCCATAATAGTCACCGGAATCGGGGTTAATGCCACCAAGGCATAAGCTCCGATGAACAACAGCCGAGTAGTCCAGGTGGTGGCATCCGCCGTATTTCTGATCTCTTCAATGGTTGGCAGATGGACGTTGAACGCCAACCAGATCATCAGCAGAAAAACTGCGATCAGCGCACCGTTGCGTGCATAATTCACCCATAAGGAGGTGGTGGCTTCCGGCTCGTCTTCATTGGGCAGCGGTGCCTGCTGGTTTTCCATTCTTGTAGCTTATCGGCAACCTCTGGCCGTAACGCATTCCGGTGCTCACGCAGCATCGGCTCGCGCAGTGTGAGTTGGCGGCTGCGCAAAGAGATCCAGTATTCGAGGCCACCAGTCATCGCTGACGGCAGCCCCGAATACCGGAGCCTTGCGAACCGCTGGGGCTATACCAGTTGCAGCTGCGTCAAGCAGGTGGCATTCGTGGTCCCTGCGGTAGATACGGTGCTCTTCGCGGTTTTACCCTCGTAGGCAAATTCCAGATCCACGGTGATTCCGCGTGGAACCCAGAGTCCAATGAATCCATTGTCGAAGGTTTCCATGGACTTGTTCACCAGCACCTCACCTGTTTCCGCGTTGCTGGCCTTCACTTCGACTTCCTCGCCATACAGCTCCCCCAAGCATGTAGTGAGGCTGTGGAAATGGCAGCTGTGCGTCTGGTTCACATACGGCGCTGCTGAAAGATAGTACTGATCCTCGGGCATCGGCAGTCCAGCGGTTCGGCCCGACTGATGGGTCAGCACCAGCTGGGATGGCTGCACTTGGGCGGTGAATTCAGTAGGCCGTTGCTCCGTGGGCAACCTATCAAGCTTGTCTATCGCCTGCTTGGCGTCGAGTCCTTCAAGGCCCAACTCGGCGAGGAAATCTCCGGTATGCTCGGCGTCAACCGCCATCTGCCCAGCCTGGGAGTCCGGCTCGGGCGCACTGCTGCAGGCGGTTAGTGCAGCAAGAGCAACGACCGCTACGGCCGCTGTTTTAGCCACTCGTCTGCCAATGCCGCGATTCATCGCAAGTTCTCTGGACATGTTTTGCCTCGTTCCTTCCTGATTCGTAGTTCGATTACAGCGCTGCCAGCAGCTGCTTCATCTCGTGAATTTCGTCATTCTGGGATTTGACGATGTCCTGCGCTAAATCGATGGCCGCCGGGTAGCTTCCTTCGTTGATCTCAGTTTCAGCCATATCCACGGCACCTTCGTGGTGGGTGATCATCTGTTCAAGGAATAACTTTGCGGCTTCCTTTCCGGAAGCCTCCTTGAGTGCTTTGATTTCATCTTCCGGGATCATGCCGTCGCCATGTTCCATGCTTGAGTGGTCCATTGAATCGGACATGCCCCATTCGGCAAGCCAGCGGACCATGCGTTCAATCTCCGGCGATTGCGCAGTCTTGATCCGTGTGGCCAAGGCCTCGATATCTTCGGGGATGCTCTTCTTTTCCAGGAGAATATCGGACATTTCGATCGCCTGTTCATGGTGCATTTTCATGCCTGAGGCAAAGGCCATGTCTGCATCGTTTGCGGCGACTGACTGCGACATGGAGTGGCCCGAGTGCGAGGTGGAGGCCGAGGGACTTTGCGCCGGCGCCTCTTGCAGATCGGCGGCGCAGCTTGCCAGCAAAAGTATGGAACTCAATGCCAGGGCGCTGGAAAATAAGGTCTGTCGTTTCATTATTGGATCTCCGAGGGTGTTTGAGAACGTGTATGGCGCCAATATCAGATGACGCCTAAGTCTTGGCACAGCGGGCTATGGACGCCCACAGGGTGCTCACGTTCTACAGATACCCAAAGCGGTGAGATTCGGCTTATTTCGCAAAATCCCGCGAGCCAGTTTCAAAGCTGGACTGCTTTTTGAGTTCTTTGGTTTCGCGGTCTGCAGAATTCGTGGTGGCCTCAGGAAAAGCAAGAAGGCCAGCAACGCTAAGATGCATCCTGCAGCAGCCACTTCATGGCCGGTTGGGCAGTCAGCACACCCTTGCACCGCGCCATGTCCGATGACCTCAATCGACGAATGGTGCATAGGCAGCTCTGTAGCCAAGGTATTTTGTGCAGCAGGCACCATGGCGGAATTTGCGCCGGGGTGGTGCAAAACGTGCATCGAAAATAGCCCTAGGGACAAGGCGCTAATCAGCAATACCAAATGAATAATAGCAAGCGGGGAACGAAACCGTTCGCTGGCCATAGTTTCGAGATTGGTGGTGCTCATGCCCCTTACGTTACCCACACGCGGCAAGCACATCGAAAGGACTAAGCGCAGATGACACATGCTCGCTTCAGCGATGGCCAATCATTTGACTACGGAAGTGATATTTTTGTTAATAACTTCGCCTCTGAATTTGAGGATTTCACCGGCAAAGAGGCCTTCTAGGACAGTTAGGTTCTTGTTCAGGCCCCGAACAACGCCGAGGATTCAAAAATTGGTTGCGGACAACTGAACCGCGTCTGCTCGCCATTGAGCCCGCTGTCGTTTTGCCCCTGTTTTACGCATCACGCAATCTCAGGGAAATCCACCCCGCACCGAGCAGTGCGACGCTCCAGGCGATGAGCACCAACAACGCCACCTCGGGCCCATAGGGTTCGCTGGCGCCGGTAGCCATGAGTGTTGCAGCATTGGTGGGCAGGTACTGGATCAACGTCTGGACCCAGTGGATCGGGATTATTTGCAAGATCTGAGGCAGACCTACAACTAGCGCGATGGCCGAGACGATCGCTCCGGCGGAGTTTCGGCACAGCAGGCCGAGACCCAGCACCATCAAGCTCAGCAAGCCAAGGTAAATGCCCGCACCAAGTGAAGCGGAGATTAAGTCCGAGAATCCAAATTCTCCATATTGCTCGGCGCTCAGCGCGGTGGGGATCGTCCCCACAAGGATCAGGCCCACCCCGGCAAGAAAGCCGAGCACCGCGAGCAGTACCGCCTTGGCGCCGAGCGTGGTTCCGCGGCGCGGCACCGACTGCAAGGTGGTGCAGATGCTCCCGCTGGAGTACTCGTTGGTAATGTGCAGGGCTGCCGCCGCCGCAAAGAACAGCTGCCCGAATTGCAGCGTGGCGAACACCAGCAGCGGGGCTGGCATGGCGGTGTCGAAGCCGTTGTCGCCGCTGGCTTTTGCACTGGCGCCCAGCAGCAGCCATCCCAGCGCGATGGTGACCAGGAGGCCCGAAGCATAAAGCCCCACCAAGGTACGCAATCCGAAAAATTTGGTGGTTTCGGCTCGAGCTGCCGCCAGCAACGAACCGGCAAAGTTTACACTTTTGGATTCATTGATCATCAACGTGCTCATTTTGTCTTCACTCCACCAGTTAGTTCGGCGGAGTAGTCCACCGTGTCATGCGTCAATTGTTTATATGCGTTTTCCAGCGAGCCATGAATAATGCTCAGTTCATGCAGTTCGATTCCTCCGGCAAAGGCCAGCGCACCGATGCGCTCAAGGGGCATGCCGATGACCTCCAGATGGCCTTCCCCGGCGTTGTTGACTTTGGCTCCTTGCTGCAGCAGAAGTCCGGCGAGAGCACTCGCTCGCGGGGTACGCACGGTGATGAGCTGTTGGGTGAATTCCTGGATCAACTCTTGGGTGGGCGCTTCGGTGATGAGTTCTCCGCGGCCGATGAGAATCAAATGGTCAGCAACCTGCTGGACCTCGCTCATCAGGTGGCTGGAGACGAAGATGGTTCCGCCTGCATCCGCGCGGGTGCGCATTAGCTGCCTGATCCACAAGATGGCTTCGGCATCCAGTCCGTTCATCGGTTCGTCCAGGATGAGTATCTGCGGGTCCCCCAGCAAGGCGGCGGCGATCCCCAGGCGTTGCCGCATGCCCAGAGAGAATCCTCCAATGCGTTTGGTGGCCACGGACTGCAGCCCAACTTCGGCGAGCGCCTGCTCCGCCCGGCGAACTGGGATCCGGTTGCTCTGCGCTAAGGCTTTGAGGAAGGTACGCGGAGTATGACCGGGATGACCGGCGGTCCCGGAGATGTGCGCGCCTACGGTGTGCAAGGGATAACGCAGCTTTGCGTAGGGAACTCCGTTGACCAGCGACTTCCCAGCTGTGGGTGAGTCAAGGCCGAGGATCATGCGCATGGTGGTGGATTTTCCTGCCCCGTTGGGTCCGAGGAATCCGGTGACCTTTCCTGCTGTGATATCTACGCTCAGTTCATTCACTGCGCGGGTGCTGCCGAAATCCTTAGTCAGTGCTTCGAGGGTGATCATGGTGTGCTCCTTAGGTTCTGCTGCTAACCCTAGGAATTAACTTGTCCCTGCACACCGGCCGTTCGTCGGCACTAATGAGCCGGCTATCCCCTACCTTGGTCGGTGTCCGCCCGGTACAACGCTGAGTAGCATGTTGTACATGACTACCTCGTGGAAGCAGCCGGCACTCCTGGTCGCCTTGGCGCTCTGCGCATATCTGGTTCCGATTTCTACTAATGGAGCATGGATCCTGCTAGCTCCGGTCGCGGCGATCTGCAGCTATCTGGCAGGACGGCATGTAGCTTCATTGGCCCATGGCTTGCTGGCTTTCGGGGCGGGCCTCGTGACCGCTACGGTCACGCTGATCCTCTCCGCGCCGGTGAGCCTTTTGACCTTCGCCTTGAATATCCTGACTGGGGTGGTGCTCTTTGCGCTTTTGCCTTGGTGGATCGGCAGGGGCAGGCGCACATCATTTATCTTTCGCGCCCAGGAACGCCAGCATGTGGTGGTGCAGGCGGCGCTGCGGGAGCGAGCGCGCATCGCCGAGGCCATGCATGACCAGTTGGGCCATGACCTCGCGTTGCTCGCCTTGCAGGCCGGTGGCCTGCAGATTTCTTTGGACAAGGGAACTGCGGTCCATGAGCAGGCATCCAAGATCCGCAGCCAGGCTGACGAGGCAATAGATCATCTGCATCAGATCATCGGTGTTCTCCATGACGCTGGCGAGCGCGCACCCTTGGAACCTGCAGCCATGGCTCTTGAGCAACTCGTGGAGCAGACGAGATCTAAGGGCATGGACATCAAGTTCACCCAACTAGGTTCACCGCTAACTGCAGGGTACGGAAGCCTGCTTCATCAGGTAGCCCAGGAAGCACTGACCAATGCGGCGAAGTACGCACCTCACGCGTCAGTGGACATGGTTCTGGACAGCCGAAGCGACCCGACGATACTTCGTATTTCCAATCCATTGACGGGCCAGGTGCCAACAGCCCGAACAGGCGCCACCGGGCTCGCCTCGCTGCGGACAGCACTTGAAGCGCACGGTAGCTCGCTGCGCATTAACCAATCCGGAAAACACTTCGAGCTCGTCGCTCTGATGGCGCAGCCGAAGCAGGGTGACTCAGTACCGGCCCAGCAGTTACCGGTGAAACGTCGAAGCCGGCTAGCCATCATCTTATTGCCGGTCCTCGCCGTGGTGGTCATAGCCGGCGGTCTCTTGCTGCTTCAAGATGCCACGTACCGGTCAACGGCTCTGCACCCCACGGATTTCCACGACCTATCAATCGGCATGACCCGCGCTGAGGTAAACCAGATTGTCCATGCCAAAGGACTGGATGATCCGCTGCCCGTACTCGATATCCCAGCACCGCCGGCCGAGTCTCAATGCCGCTACTACGCCGCACGTACCGGGCTGCTGGATCTGGGCAGTGAAATGTTCTGGCTCTGCTTTACCGGCGACTCGCTGGTTTCCGCCGATCACCTGTATCCAAGACGCTGAACCGAGGAACCACTGATGACAATGGCTTCACCTATCAGCATCTTGCTGGTCGACGACGATGCGTTGATCCGCGCCGGGCTGCGCGCAATCCTGGCCAGCGACCAGCAGATTTCCATCATCGGCGAGGCAGAAAACGGAGTGCGCGCCATTGCGTTGGCTAAGCGATTGAACCCAGCGGTGATCCTCATGGATATCCGCATGCCGCAACTTGATGGACTCGGCGCCATGGAAGGCATATTGCAGGGGAATCCTGAAGCCAAGGTGCTGATCCTGACCACCTTCGGCGAGGAAGAGTACATTGACCGCGCGATGACCGGCGGCGCCGCAGGGTTCATGCTCAAAAGCTCCGGACCCGACGAGCTGCTGGGTGGGGTCCATGCGGTGGCCGAGGGCGCCGCAGCTCTTTCCCCACGCATAGCCCGGCGGGTCATCGAGAAGGTGCGCGGGATCAATACCGCTTCGCACTCCCAGGCCAAAGAGCTGGTACAAGAGCTGACCCCTCGCGAGCAGCAAGTCCTCGCCCTCGTTGGTGCGAGCCTCACCAACGCAGAGATTGCTATCCAGCTCGTGCTCAGCGAGGCGACGGTCAAGGGGCATATGACCGCTGTCTTGCTCAAGCTCGGAGCGCGTAACCGGGTGGACGCAGCATTGATTGCCTACAGGGCTGGAATTGTGAGCTCCTGAAATACTGCGTCCGCCTGACTCGTTTACGCGATAATTCGAAACGTCTTCGGCTGAACCGCGTGCAATTCTGCGATGAAGCTATAGACACGTATGGGCAAAACTCTCCCAAGGCTTAAAACGTGTCGCTATCCAACCCAGATTCTGAAGCATCTTTTTCGTCGCGAACTTCTATTCCAACGTCTTTCGCAGTTTCCCTACTTGAACGCTTGGAGGCGAACTTAGACTTGAATTTTCCCGTTGTATTTTCTGCGAAACCACGCAGCTTACTTTCTGGTGCGGAAGCGGAATTTGCCGCATCCACTTCTTCTCCCCCATTGGTCTTTCCAGCACTGCGGGAAACGGCATTCTTCACCGACGACATCGCTTTCTTTACGCTGGTTTTCGCTCGCGCTTCGTCCGGGATCCCGTCGCCGTCAAGATCCACGGCACGAAAGAAATCGACCGTTCCCGAGGCGGCATCCCTTGCAGAAGACCCTGCATTATCAAGGGCAATCGAGACGCGGGATTTTTTAGCTTCTTTTTCCACATCAAGTTCTGCCAAGGCACGAAGATAAGCTGCGGCATCTACATTCGGTGGCGGCAGCATTCTCAGGTGCTTCTGGAGCCGTTGTGACTGGGAACCCAATACGACAAAAGTCATGCCGCCGGAGATCACTCCGCCAACCACAGGGACAACCTTGCTGACAGATTTGGCAAAGCTCTGCTTCGTGATATTTATGCCAATGATCCGCAGGGTCTTTTTCATTGGGGTGTACCAAAGCGTCTTAGTAAGCGCGACACGGGCAATATTGCGTTCGATGGCAGGTGCAGCCACCCTGGCAGCGAAGGTGTTTAGCGACGCGCTTGCGCCTCCGACCTTCATCATCACTCCTAGGAACGTCGCCAGCAATCCCAGCGTTTCGTCATCAATATCTTCGGCATCTTCGAGGAAGGACTGCCAGCCATAGACGTACGCAAGTTTCTGCATGACACGGAATGCGTGAACATAGAACTGCGTAATGTCGGCCGGAATAGTGCCTATCATCGCAAACCCGCCCGGCAATCCGGCAAAGAATGACAAGGATGTGGATTTTCGCGTTTCAAAGTCAATGGCGCTTCGCGCGATGTCGTCTAGAACGCTAATTGATACCCCAGATCCCGCCGGCGTCCCCTCAATCGCGCCCGCAATTTGCTCAGGCGAGAACCCCCGTTTATGCAGCTCGGCTTTGAGGAATTGCTTACGATCAATCCTGACGCCACGAAGGCGCAAGATCTTTTTCATGAACATGGTGGCGAACTGTTCGGCTTCCCGATTCTGCTCGTCGGTCAGATCCTTCAAGCCCTCTTCGGGATTTTCATCTTCAATTACCGAATCAAATTCTTTTACTTCAACACTGGCTTCAATGAGATCCTGATCTTCAACTACAATTTCGTTTTCGTTTTCGTTCGCCACGCCAAATACCACCCATAAATCGACAGTTGTGAATGAAAACAACCATAGCCGTTGATAGTGACATTTAGTCCACACCTCATGCATATGACCGGCGTCCACACGTGCTGCAGCCATATCTGCCAGGTTTTCATGCCAAAGACGTACCGTGTTCGACGCCATACCTTTTTCTCGGGAATATTTGACACGTCAACTTGTTATTACATGCATACGCATATAAATTAGAGGTAAGCGCAAAATGTACCTCAACACCAAGGAGTGGGCATGCAATTCGGAGTCTTTTCAGTCAGCGACATTACCCGCGATCCAACCACCGGTAAGATCCCTACCGAAAAAGAGCGTATCGACGCCTCGGTAGCTATCGCTAAAAAGGTCGAAGAAATCGGCATGGATGTCTTCGCTATCGGCGAGCACCACAACCGCCCATTCTTCTCATCCTCCCCCACCACTACACTGGCCTACATTGCCGCGCAGACCGAACGCATTATCCTTTCCACCGCGACCACGTTGATCACCACCAACGACCCAGTGAAGATCGCTGAAGACTTCGCGATGCTGCAGAACCTTTCCGGAGGCCGTGTTGATCTGGTTCTGGGACGCGGCAACACCGGACCGGTCTACCCATGGTTCGGTAAGAACATGCAGGACTCGGTGAACCTGACGGTAGAGAACTACAACCTACTGCGCCGCCTCTGGGATGAAGACGTAGTCAACTGGGAAGGAAAGTTCCGCACCCCGCTGCAGAACTTCACCTCTACCCCACGTCCACTAGATGATGTGGCACCATTCGTCTGGCACGGCTCCATCCGCACCCCACAGGTTGCAGAGATCGCCGCGTATTACGGCGACGGATTCTTTGCCAACAACATCTTCTGGCCAAAGGAACACTACAAGCAGCTCATCGACCTCTACCGTGAGCGTTACGAACACTACGGCCACGGAAAAGCACACCAGGCCGTGGTTGGCTTAGGTGGCCAGTTCTACATGGCCAAGGATTCCCAGCAGGCAGTCAAGGAATTCCGCCCCTACTTCGACAACGCCCCGGTCTACGGCAATGGCCCATCAATGGAAGACTTCACCGCACAGACTCCGCTGACTGTGGGCTCCCCACAGCAGGTACTGGAAAAGACCTTGAGCTTCCAGGAGTACTTCGGCGACTACCAGCGCCAGCTCTTCCTGATTGACCACGCAGGTCTTCCACTCAAGACCGTGCTGAACCAACTGGATATGTTCGGCGAGTACGTACTACCGGAGCTGAAGAAGGAAATGGCCTCCCGTGCAGCTCCTGATATCGCGCAGGCACCAACTCACGCCGGACGCGTGGCTGCCCGCAACGCTAAACTGGTAGTTGAGCAAGCCAACGTCGCTAAGGAGCCAGAAGTCAGTGACCGGGACCAGTAACACCCAAGCAACGCTGAAGGTCACCACAGATGCGTGGGAGGCGCTCTTTCGAGCACAGGTCGCGGTGATGAGGCAGATTACCACCATGCCTGAATTCGCGAAGCTCTCACTGCGCGAGTACGACGTACTGTTCAACCTGCGCCATGCTCCGGAAAATGAAACCCGGCTAGTTGACCTGAATAAGCACCTGCTGATCTCCCAGCCGAGCTTGAGCCGGATGATCACCCGACTCGAAGAGCGCGGGCTGGTCAGCCGCTGCACCGACCCCACCGATCAGCGCGCCAGCCGGCTGAAGCTCACCGAAGCTGGTTTGTCCATGCAGCAGGAAATCGGCCGTGCCCACGTCAAGCAGTTGCACCTGTTGTTAGGTGAGGCGATGAGCGAAGAAGAATTCATTGAACTGCAGCGTTTGAGCACGAAGCTACACAACGCGGTGGAATAGACGCCACGCTTCAAGGGGCTATCAGTTCATTCAGAATTGGTAGCCCTTTGGTGTTGGACAACAATCAGGATCAGGTAACGTCGGTGGCAACCAGACCACGACGCGAAGGAGTCCTCGTGAACAATGCAACCCACCTACTGATCCACCGCTACCTCCCGGGCACCGGACCGCAACCACCAAGCGAAGAATTCCACGCAGAAATGCTCCAGTGGGAATCGCTGGATACGGCGCTGAAAGCCGATGATATCCTCATCTCGTCTTTCGCCGTCCAGGACCGCGGGATAGTTTGCTCGCTCGATTCAACCAATAAGCTGGACACCGATGCCGAAATCATCTTTGCGGTGCATGCTATCAAGGTGGCCGGGGAACAACAGGCACAGGAAATCGCCCGGCGCATGCCCCACCTGTCCTACGGCAGCGTGGAAATTCGTCCGTTGATGGAGTAGCAAGAGTTATTTGTAGAAACCTTCACGCAGGTTGATTCCGTGCTCCAGCCAGATCTTCATGGCAGCTAGCGTCCCGGTCCACCCCTCGCAGTTACCGAAGGCGCCAGTCAGCCCCTGCGGCGTGGAAAGCCACCCTGCTTCGGTGGTCTTCACCTTGGTGCGTGTTGCCTCAGCTACGGGATGGAATTCGAAGGTGACGGTATTCATTCCGTCATCCGCTGCCACCCACTCCCCTGCCCATTTTAAGACGATCTTCTTATCCTGGATGTTTTGGATTACCTGCACCGGGAAACGATCGGGAAAATCGTGAAAGTCCCAGGTCACTTCGGCCCCTACTTCTAAACGCCCTTTGGCCCCTCCGGTGGTGAAGTAGAAGGAGAGCTGGTCTGGGTCTGCGACGGCTCCATACACTTCATGACAGGTTTTCGAAATGTGTCCACTAACTGTGAAGGACAGCGGTTCGGATGGCTGGGGAGTTTCCATAATGCAATATCTACCGCGTGCCTCCAGTAGCCGTCAACGACGTTGAGCCGGGTCTTTCCCTTCAGTTCCCAGATTCCGTGCCGCGTACCGTTCACCGGATTCATCCGGAGCACAGCGGCTATCCGCAGGAGCCCTACTCATGGCACTGCAACAAGACCTTGGATTCTTTCTTGCCGCCATCAATCAGATTATTCACCTAATAAACTTTTGCTTCTTGGATGGCGATGAACAAGATCCGCCGCCTAGCTTGCTAGATTCCAAATAGCGAAGTTGTCAGCCTTACCGCAGCGGCGTCACCCATCGATGCCAGCATGAAGGTAACACCAGTGAATATTGTGGACACGATCTCCGTCATCGGTGAAATTCTTGCGTGGATCGGGCTCGGACTTGGCCTGCTCTGCCTGCTCCTAGCGCAACGACAAAAGAAATTGAAGGCCGGTACCGAATACCTTGATGCCTTCGTTTTCACCGAAGGAAATCAGACATCCATCCGTTGGATGGCACCGGACGGGATGCATGAACGGCAGCTGACTTACACTGAACGCCGCTCCATGGAATGCGGCTGGCAAACGGTCCTCGTGGACAGCAAAACCCACAGCCGGCTGGTGCGCCACGATCCACAGGAATCTTTGGAGATCTTTTCCGTGCTCGCTAAGTTCCTGCTGGGTGCCGGCGTGCTAGGTTTTGCGCTGTCTTGGTTATCGATCTTCGACTGATCACCGCGCGCACTTCAGCAGCCGAATGGAGCCGCGTAGCGATAGTGGCCGGTAGGAAGCGACCGTTCGTCAAAGACCCGAACCATGAAGTGATCGCCCCAGACAGGATCCGAGGGAATGATGCCGCGGCTAACGGCCGGCTCGTAGCCAAAACGCTGATAATAACCCGTCGCCCCGAGCAGTACGATGCCCGACACATGCTCACTCTCGGCGCGGTCGGAAATGGCCTGCATCAGCGCAGTACCGGCTCCCTTGCCCTGATACTCGGGTGCCACCGTCAACGGACCTAGACCCAGCAGCTTGTGCTTGCCATCTACTGTTCCCCAGGTGGCAATCACGTGGGCGATGACGGTGTTACCGTTCGTGGCTACTAGTGAAAACGCCGGCGAATAGCCGTCGCATTCGAAGAGTTGCTGAACCAATCCGACTTCGCTTGGCTCAACCAGGTGATCGTCTTTGCTGAAGGCCGCATGCGTCACAGCATAAATTCCTGCTCTGTCGTCGAAGACTTCTTGCCTGATCTGCATGTTGGTAACTTACCAAAATTGAAGCTCAGATGAAGACTCGTTTCTTTGTTGGACTTTGCGCCCCGACTCAAGTACGAGCATCAGAAAACCGAGTCCTACCAGTGAATTTATAAACTTTTCCGCGAACAGCTCCCACTAATCGTCTGAAGAACGTTTCAAAACGAGTCAAGATTTCCCTTGTCTCACGAGCCCAAAGAGTGGTCGAATGGAGCATCATCACTTGGACAACGGAGTAACTTCAGATGCCCAAATACTTTGGCCCAAAGATTTTCACTGCCATGGCGCTCGGAGCCGCACTTTCCTTAGGAACCCTTCCGAGCCCGGCCATAGCTGCCGGGCAATCAGCAACGGTGCATTCAGTAACCTCGATGGCCACCGCTTCGTCGATAGCACCGGCGAGCGCAAACTCGATATCCGTCGCGGCCGCACGGAAACTGGACCGCAACCCGAGCCACCTTGATGTATTCGTCAACAAAAGCTACCCGCTGAAGCCGGCGAGATACACACCCAAGACCAGCACGGTCAGCGGCACCGGCATTCGCCTTCGCCCGGAAGCCGCTGGGGCCTACAACAAAATGGTGAAGGCAGCCAAGAAGTCCGGTGTCCGGGTCAAACTAATCAGTGGCTACCGGTCATACAACCGTCAGGCACAACTGTTTAACCAATACTCCAGGATGTACGGCAAGAAGTATGCCGAACGCATCTCGGCCAAGCCTGGAACCAGCGAGCATCAGACCGGACTCGCCGCCGACGTAGGAAACTACAACGGTGCCTGTGCGCTGCAGTCCTGTTTCGAAGGCACTCCCGTGGGAAAGTGGATGAAGAAAAATGCCCATAAGTATGGGTTCATCCTGCGCTACCCAAAGGGCCAGGAATCGGTCACCGGTTACGCCTACGAACCATGGCATTTCCGCTACGTCGGTACTTCCCTAGCCAAGTCCTACAAGAATTCGGGCGCTAAAACCTTCGAGCACTTCCATGGGGTGGCCTCGACCAAGAAGAACAGCCCTAAAACCGTGAAGGGCACCGCTAAGACCACGGCGAATCTGAATATGCGCTCCGGCGCCGGCGCCGGCAACCGGGTCATTCTCACCATCCCGCGGGGCAAGAGCGTCAAGTTGACCGGATCCAAGAAGTCCGGCTGGTACCAGGTCACCTATAAGTCGAAGACCGGATGGGTCTCCGGAACGTATTTGAGCAATGTTTCGATGCCTAAGTCCGAAACGAAAAAGAAAGAAACCAAGAAGCCTTCCCCTAAGCCGAACAGCTCGTCAAAGAAAACGACTGCCAACCTAAATATGCGCGCTGGGGCCGGCACCAGCAACCGCGTCATTCTGACCATTCCAAAGGGCAAGACGGTCAAGGCCACCGGGAAAACCAAGTCCGGTTGGCTGCAGGTGACGTACAAGTCCAAGACCGGATGGGTCTCCGGCACCTACCTGAGCAATACCTCGACGCCAAAGAAGTCGAAGCCTAAGACCGAAAGCTCCCCGAAGAAAAAGGTCAAGACTAAAACGACCACCGCGAACTTGAATATGCGTACCGGAAACAGCACCAAGAAACAGGTCGTTTTGACCATTCCAAAGGGGAAGAAGGTCGAAATCATCGGCTCAAAGAAGTCCGGCTGGTATCCGGTGAAGTTCAAGTCGAAGAAGGGTTGGGTTTCGGGTACTTACCTGAAGTAGGAAGAGCAGTTGCTCTCCACCTCATTTTTATGACGCAGTGGCCTCGGCATATGCCGAGGCCACTGACCATCAAGACGTTATTTTAGGTATGGCGCGCTAAATGGCGACGACACGGATATTCGTTGACACGCGAACGCCACGTAGATACAACAGCCATTTTGCCGTAATCAAAAGTCGAGAATAAACGCCGCCTACTGCGGCTTCGACAAACCTAGCGTTTGGTGCACCGTGCGCTTTAAATCATCAATGGCACAATCGTCCACCACATACCCAGTGAACTCCCAGTAATTGTCAGAGTGGCGGGCCACAAGCCGCACAGCTCTCTCATACAATTGCGAATAATGGCGGTCTCAGTAGGAGATTCTGTCTGCATAAACTCTGGGGGTTGCTCAATGAGCGTTCAAAAAGTAAGTCACAAGACTAAGTGGGCTGGCTTAACACTCGCCACGGCCATGCTGCTCGCAGGCTGCAGTGCGAATTCAGCCACGGAACCAACAGAACCGTCCGCAAATTCAACCTCACCAAGCGCGGAGGCCGCAGCCGAGACAAATTCCGGCTCCCCTGCTGCGACAGCTACTTCTGCCACACCAACGGCTTCTCCAACCCCAGCCGAGGTGACATGGGCGAAACACAAGTTCGCCAACGAGAACTTCCAGATCGAGCTTCCGTCCAATTGGAAGATCGAGACGATCAAGCCGGACCAGTATCAGTTAGTGAAAGACATGACCGCAAGCTTCAACATCGTCTCTGAAAATGGACGCGACCTCGCAGAGGTACGCACCGGATACCCAGAAGTCTTTGACCTCACCGTACGTCCGACCACTGAAGAAAACACACTTATCGATTCGACGCCGGACCCTGCCCACAAGATGATGAACTACGCATTTATCTCATATAACGGTTCACCGAATGAAGCATGGATGATGCTCACAGCAATTGAACCTGAAATTACACCAATATGGGAAGCTCCTCTTGATGGTCCTGTCTACACCGGTGGAACAGGACTTTTCCAGGGAAAGCTCGATAATAAAGCAGTGCTTCCAAGTGTAGACCCAGCACTAAAAGGCACCAAGCGATTCAAGGCTTACACCAAGACCGCCGAGTACAAGGATCTTAAAAAGACCATGCTGTCTTTCAAGCAGCTGAAAGCCGCACCAGCTGAACAAGAAGCTACTGGCGGTAACTGCGTAGGCGCTCAGTACACTTATGATCTCGGCGATTCAGACATGTCCTGCGATGAAGCCAAGGCCTTCTTCTCGCAGATCCTCAAGCAGCCGATAAGTACTGGTGCTGCGGAAATTATGGGTGTCGGTGCTTGCATGATGCCGTTCGATACAGACCCTGGCTACTGCAACATTGATGCCTCCGGCGGCAAATTCACCGTCACCAAAAAATAGCTCAGTTCATCCCTTGCTGCGTGTCAGGCATGCCGGGCTTAGGTAAGCCGCCTGGTACGCAATAACATCCAACGAAACCACGTGATTTCGCTGTTGCTAACGGATGGTGTCTATGTTTAGCACTTCTGGAAACTACTACTGTCGACGCGATCTAACTAAAACTAGTCCACAGTAGCCCAGTCATCTCACTACTACATTTATCAGTGATTCGACACCCACGGGCATACTTTGGTAAGCACGACGCCATTATTGTGACCAGCATCGGCTTGCCCTAAGACGGGTCGAACCTGGGTCTTCTTCTTATTGACTACCTTGCTGTGCCGATAAAAACTGCCGCGGAGCGACGCCCTGACGGAGGCGCTCCGCGGCAGCCGTTTTACAACTATCGAGATAGCTGAAGTTGCTCGTCCAAGATAGACTTCACAACCGTCTTGTATCGTTCAATGTTCGATACGGATCTTGCGGAGTCAGGTCCAAAGATCTCGTTATAGTATCTAGAAATATTACCGTTATTGGCTCCCGAATAGTGCGGGAGAAGGATTACCTTGCCAGGATACTTTCGTTCTGCCGCAAGCTGTTGAATCAATTGGTGAGCTTGCTTTCCCAAAACTAGAAATGTCGGGTTGGTAGCACCTAGGCCACGGACTTCTTCCAACAACGCGTCAAAGTCAGAAGACTTTGGAATTGCCTTTGTTGCATCAGGGTCAAAGATATCCTTAACCAGATCCGTCATGTAAGCGCCCCACACCGGGGTGCCACGTAGCGCTTCACCCAGCAGATGGTCGTTTGACTTTACGCTTGTATGGAAGTTTGGTGGGCCGTCAATTTCTCGTTTACTCCCACGGTTCAAGGCAACTACTACAACGTCAGTATGAAGGACGTCCAGTAGCGACTCGTCGTCGGCAGGAAAATGCAGGTTATCTCCTGAGATGGGCAATGATCCAGAAGGATCACCCCACACCGCCCAAGTCCCGTGTTCGCTGTCTCGGCTTTTCTTGTACAGATGAGAGGAAATCGTCATCCTTCAGTCTCTCCTTCAGTTCTCAGAACATTGTCTAAGCGCCTAGTCAACGTTTAAGCATCACCATATCGAGAAAGAAGAAAGGAATGTCGACAAATCACATAAATTACCCTTTTCCGAACAACTCCGGACAAGGATTTACTTACCGCTATTTTTCTTTGGACACCAAGCTGGTCACCGTGGCCACCAGCGCGCTGGCCACCTGGCTGAGCTCGTTTTCCTTGATTCCCCGGCCGAACGATAAGCGCACCGCGGTGTGGGCAAGTTCTGCTTCATATCCCATTGCGACCAGCACGGCCGACGGGTCAGTACTTCCAGCTGAACAAGCAGAACCAGAAGAGCACAGCACACCACGTCGTTCAAGCTCAATGAGCACCGTCTCCCCTGCTGTACGCGGGAAAACGAAGGAAACGATTCCGCCCACACGCTGTTGTTCGTGGCCGGTCAACTTCACTAGCCCCTCACCCTTGGCGTTCAGCTGCTTGGTAATTCGTTCAATCAGGTAGCGGCCGTAGCCATCACCGGTGCCGGCATTGCGTTGCTCGGCGCAAACTTGCAAGGCTCGTGCGATTCCCACCGCAGCTGCGGGGTTCTCGGTACCGGAACGCACCCCGCCCTGCTGGCCGCCACCGTGCAGCAATGGCACCAGCGGGTATTGGTTGGAAAAGTAAAGAACTCCGCTGCCCTTGAGCGCACCGATCTTATGCCCGGAGAGGCTCAGCGCATCTACCTGTGTTGCGAGTTCGGCCAGGTCCAGCCAGCCGGCAGCCTGCACGGCGTCGGTGTGCATCAGCGCACCGGCCGCACGAGCCAGCCCGGAGATCTGCGCGAGCGGCTGGATGGTCCCCACCTCGTTGTTCACGGCCATGACCGAAACCACCGCAACGTGCTCATCGATGAGTTTCGCCGCTTGCTCAAGATCTACCAAGCCGGCGTAGTCCACCGGAATAACCCGGTGTTCAAATCCGTGGAATTGCACCAAATAGGCGCAGGCCTCCAGTACCGCAGGATGCTCAATGGAGCTTGTCACCACAACTTTGCCGCGGGGGCTGCCCAGCGCTGCGCCGATAATTGCGGTGTTATCCGCTTCGGTACCACCGGAGGTGAAATAGATTTCATTTGTCTGCACATCTAAGCACCCGGCAACTTGTGCACGAGCCCAATCGTTGGCGCGTTTGGCCTGATGTCCCTGCTCATGAAGCGAGGCGGGGTTGCCGAAGTTGCTGGTCAGCAGCGGGGTCACCAGGTCCAGCACCTCTTGGCGAGGCGGCGCGGTGGAGGCCGCATCCATATAGATCATGCAACAACCATATCGAGGCCAAGGTCAATGGCTTGCACCGAGTGGGTGATGGCGCCCGAAGAAATAATGTCCACACCGCTCTGCGCAATCGCGGCCACGGTATCGGCTCGCACATTGCCGCTGGCTTCGATAATTGCTTGCCCGTTGATCAGCTTGATTGCTGCCGGCAAGTCAGCCACAGCGAAGTTGTCCAACATGATGATGTCTACCCCGGCGGCGAGCACCGCGGGGATCTGCTCGATGGAATCAACTTCCACCTCCATCGCGGTGGTGTGGCCCAACCGGGCACGCACCGCCTGCAACGCACTGGTCAACTCTTCACCGTCATCCAACAAGGCCAGGTGATTGTCCTTAGCCATAAACGCTTCGGAAAGATTATCGCGGTGGTTTACTCCCCCGCCGCAACGCACCGCGTAGCGTTCCAAGACTCTGAGCACCGGAGTAGTTTTTCGGGTATCGGCAATCCTTGCCTTGGTATGGGAAACCAAGGTGACCAGCTCGCGCGTGGCCGTGGCAATGGCGCTCATCCGCTGCAACAGGTTCAACGCCACACGTTCGGCGGTCAGCACCGAGGCCGCGGGACCTGTGACGGTCAGCAACCTGTCGCCAACTTCAAATTCTTGGCCTTCCTTCACCAGCTGGACCACATGGATTTCCGGGTTGATCATCGTCATGGCCCGGGCGAACACGGTTCCGCCTGCAAGCACGCCGGCTTCCCGTGCGCGTACCGCGGCGGTGGCTTTGGCGCCGGCGGGCACGATGGTGTCCGCGGTGATATCTCCGCGCGGATTATCCTCTGCGAAGGCGAACTCTAGAATGCGGTCGATTGCAGCGGTGGGCACCGGGTGGATTACTTGGTTCACGCGTTGATTTCCTTGCTCTGTGTCCGGTTATCGCTCCGCTTGGTCTGCGCCAGCCGGAAGCCGTATCGAATGGCGGCCTGTTGGCCGTCTTGTGCATCAAGTCGGTGATGCGCCCCAAGGCTACTCGTTCGCCTAATCGCACCTTGAGTGATGATCCTTGCGGTGATCCAGAGGTTTGTCAGCTCGGCCAGTTCGCGCCGGCCTTGGGCTACCGGGGCACTGCTTTCAAGCACACTACGCAAGGATTGTAGTCCTTGCCCTGTACGGTGCACGCCGAGGTGTTCGCTGGCCAGTGTCTGGAGTTGGTGTAGCTCCAACGGGGCGTCGTTTTTTGCCGGCGGAAGCTCGCTCAGTTGCAGCTGTGAGGTGTCGCAAACGCGGCCGGCTTGATCAGTAATCATGGCTCGCACCGCTTGACGTGCGAAGACCATAGCTTCGAGCAGCGAGTTGCTGGCCAGACGGTTGGCACCATGCACCATGGTGTTTGCGCATTCGCCGGCCGCATAGAGTCCTGGCACACTACTGCGCCCCTTAGTGTCGGTATGGATTCCGCCCATCCAATAGTGCTGAGCTGCCACCACCTCAATGGGTTGCGCCGCCAGATCCAGTCCGGCCGCCTTCAGCCGTGCGCTAATGGAAGGGAAACGGCGTGTCAAAAATCCTGCACCTTGTTTTTGTTCCACCGCCCTGGCATCGAGGAACACCCGGTGTCCTGCAAGGTTTTGTCCGTGAATCGCACGGGCCACCACATCCCTGGGCGCAAGTTCTGCCAACTCATGGATGGCCGGCATGAACCGGTCACCGGATTCGGTGACCAGAATTGCTCCCTCACCACGCACCGCCTCGCTGATCATCCCGGCCTGCGGGTACTTGAGTGGATCCACCAGCGTGGGATGGAACTGGATGAACTCAGCGTCGGCAATGACCGCTCCGGCCCGAGCAGCCAGCCCGATGCCATCCGCTGTGGCGCCGGCCGGGTTGGTGCTTGCAGTAAAAAGCGATCCCAGTCCCCCGGTAGCCAGCAGCACCGCGTCGGTCTCGAGCACCAGTTCCTGATCATCGTGCAGGTAGCTCACGCCGCGCAGTTGGTCATCAGCAAATTCGAGCCCGTTCGCCAGCGCGTACTCAATAATCTCCAGCTGCCCGGCCTTGTGAGCCAAGCGCACCGCCTGACGTAGCGCATCAATCAGTCCTGCACCTGTGGCGTCCCCGTCCACGTGCAGAATTCGGTGGGCACTATGCGCGGCTTCAAGACCCAGCTGGTAGCTTCCATCCGCGTTGGCATCAAAATTCACCGCGTAGTCTTCGAGCGTCGCGACCAGCTCACCGGCCGCAGCGCACATCAGCTGCACCGCATTCACACCGCAGTGCCCGGCCCCAGCTTTCAGCGTGTCCGCCACATGCGCTTGGACGCTATCTCCGGCGGCTACGCCCTGAACAGTGACCGCCGAGAGTCCGCCCTGGGCGAGCTTGCTGTTTCCATCGCCCAGTGCGTCTTTGGTCAGCACCGTCACCTGCGAACCGAGACGCACGGCTTCCAACGCGGCGCTCAGTCCCGCCACCCCGGATCCGATAATGACTAAATGACGCCCGGTGGTTTTGGTCATGGCTTGGCCGCGAGCATACGCTCCAGCGCGATTTTTGCATCACCCTGCTGATTTTCTGGGACCTGGATCCGGTTGACCACGCGCCCGGCCACGAGCTCTTCCAAAACCCAGGCAAGGTAGCCCGGGTGAATGCGGTACATCGTGGAGCAGGGGCAGATCACCGGATCCAGGCAAAAGATCGTGTGCTGCGGGTATTCGGACGCCAGACGGTTGACCATGTTGATCTCGGTACCAATGGCAAAAACTGTTGGTTCCGTGGCATCTGCGATAGCCCGGCGGATGTAGTCAGTGGATCCAGCTTCGTCAGCGGCGTCCACCACTTCCATAGGGCACTCGGGGTGCACAATGACACGCACACCAGGGTAATCCTCGCGGGCCTTGGTTATCTGGGCCGGGTTGAAGCGTTTGTGCACGGAGCAGAATCCGTGCCACAAAATCACCTGTGCTTCGCGCATAGTTTCTTCGCTGTTTCCACCCAGTGCTTTGCGTGGGGTCCACATTGGCATCTTTTCCAATGGCACGCCCATGGCCTTCGCGGTATTGCGTCCTAGGTGCTGGTCAGGGAAGAACAGGACGCGGCGGCCACGTTCAAAAGCCCATGCAAGCACCGTCGCGGCATTGGAACTGGTGCAGACGAGTCCGCCATTTTTTCCTACGAATGCCTTGAGTTCTGCAGAGCAATTCATATACGTCACGGGAATGACAGGCATCCGCCCATCATCTGGCTCATCCTTATACAGCTCGGACAGCTCATCCCAGCACTGCTGGACACTGGGCCCATCCGCCATATCGGCCATGGAACAGCCCGCGGCCAGGTTGGGCAGGATGACTGCTTGCTCAGGCTTGGAAAGAATGTCTGCGGTTTCTGCCATGAAGTGCACACCACAGAATATGATCGCTTCGGCCTTATCGCGGGTCTGTGCCGCATTGGCCAGCTGGAAGGAGTCCCCTACAAAATCCGCATACTGCACAACCTCGTCACGCTGGTAGAAGTGGCCGAGGATCACCGCGCGCTCGCCTAAGGTTTCGCGGGCGGCGCGAATTCGGGTGTCTAATTCTTCATCGCTGGCGCGCTTGTATTCTTCGGGTAGCCCACCCTGCACCGGGTATCCGGTGGGAATATTGTCTTCCTGTGAGGCACCAGGACCGTAGCCGGCTGGGGTATCCCATGGGTTGGTTGCCAGATCCGTGGAGCACGTGGAATCTGGCGCCAAAAGAGTGAGCCGGGTAATGGTCGAGGAGAGAGTCTGTTCGCTCATTTGCTGGTGTCTACTTCCATGGGATCGGGGCCGTGTCCGAGATACCGGTACAGCCGTGGCGGCCTGTGCTTGCCGCCTGCTAAATATTCGTCGGTGGCCTCGATCGAGGCGGTGTTTTTTAATTGCCGGCGAAAGTTCGCCGGGTCAAGTTCTTTGCCGAGAATGGCTTCGTAGACCAGCCGCAACTGGGCGAGGGTGAATCTTTCGCCCAGTAGTCGGTGAGCGATCTGCCCATACTCGGTTTTATTCGCTAAACGCCACAACGCGTAGTCCACGATTTTTCGGTGGTCAAAGGCCATCTCTGCAATCTGTGGATCATCGACACCAAACCATGCGACGTTTTCATCCGGTACACGGGTACCTACCTCGTCGATGTTCACCAAAGCGAAGTACGCAATGGTCACCAGCCGGTGGGTTGGCGAACGGCTGATGTCACCAAAGGTGTAGAGCTGTTCTAGGTACTTCGGGTGCAGTCCGGTGGTCTCTGCCAAGGTGCGTCCTGCGGCCTGGCCCAAGGATTCGCGTGAGCCAACCGGCCCACCGGGTAATGCCCAGAGCCCGGCATGCGGTTGGCGTATCCGCCGTACCAGTGGCAGGCAGAGTTTGCCCGGTCCGCCTTCTGGATCGCGCCGGATTCCGAGGATTACCGTGGAAACCGCCAAGGCGGGCGGCAGATTGCGCCGCTCGTCGACGTTGGCCCATCCGGGTACCGATGACATGTTCTACGTTCTTTCGCCAGTGTTCTGGGGGTGCGAGGTTGCCGCATTCCAGTTCGTTAGAGTCATTCTGACATTAACTGGAATCATACGCGAGCCACATCACGTTTCAGGCCGCGCAGTGCCACGTAATATGTGTCAAAGGGTAGGTGCTCGAAACACAACTCGGCTCATAAAACACCGGCTGATCTGAGTGGCGCCACCCATCGGCGAAGCCTTTCCGCTATCCAAATCCACCGAAGAAATATTTCTTCAACCGGTGCCGTCAGTCCTCATCACACGTCTACGAAGAGTTCGATATCCAGAGCAAATATGTGTATTCGTCTACAGACCCGTGTACTTTTACCTCGCTTTCTCCGCAATCCTCGGCCAAGGACAGTTAGGCGAGGCAGAACACCACGAAGTCGCCTAGGATCATGAGCATGAGTTTGGATCTAAATCTTCGTGTGATTACCGCAAGCAATGAATCCGAAGCACGCGCAGTGCTTCTCATACACGGCTTCGCCTCATCGGCCCAGATGAACTGGAACCGTTCACGCTGGGTTCAGCATTTCCATGACCAAGGTCGTGATGTCATCCTGCTTGACCTGCCTGGACATGGAGAAGATCCCTACCGCAACGATGGAAGCTGGACTCCAACCCGAATCCGCGAAGCTATCGCTGCGGGACTCGAAGACCTAAATCTCGGTCCAGTGGATGTGTTGGGTTATTCGCTCGGCGCACGCCTCGGCTGGGAATTCGCTGCTCACTTCCCACAGCTGGTCAACCGACTAGTGATGGGAGGACCGGCGAGTATCGATCCGCTGGCTGCTTTTGAGGTGGATCAGGCACGCGCTTATATGGAGCGAGGCGAAGAAATACACGACGAGTACACCGCTAAGGTCATCAATATCGCTAAGTCAGAAAGCGCCAACGACTTTAATGCGCTTTTCCGGCTTATTGAGGCGATCAAGACTGATCCATACATTCCGGCTTCGAAGGTTCCGGCCTGCCCGACCTTGTTGGTGGCCGGGGATCATGATGATCTGGCCACCACCATGCCTCAGCTTCGTCGACTTCTCAAAAATGCTGGCACCGAATCAGCCATTCATTGGCTCCCCGGACGTAATCACGCAAATGCTGTCACCAGCCGCGAGTTCAAGGAAAAGGCGCTGGAATTTTTCGCCAGCGCCTAATAAAACAAAACCGGTGCCGTGCTCGCATCCCCACGATACGCGTGCCAGGCAGATCCTATCCCCATAGGATCCTTTGCCCGGCCCGTGCACGACACCAATTTCGCCTGTTCCTACTCAAACACGAGTAACAGACAATTTGATTGCGTTAGAGCCTAGTTAACGCATAACGCGTTACTTATCACACTGGTACTCGCGCTTATTTCAAAAAACATTAGCTTCCGCGCCTACTGGCACCAGTCTATTTGCTGAAATCAACTGACGTCCTCCCGTGGATTAGAAGATCATCAGTCGGCCTTAGGCCTGCGATGTTTACCCAATATTCTCCCACTATTCAGTCTGATTCAGTGGACTTTAGGAATCCTCATCATTCGTTGAAAAGAATCACCTAGAATCGTTGCCTATCTCTATTTGAGTAGTTATCGTCGAGTTGTCGGGTGAACTGAATCTGCGTTCTACCTCTAGTTTATTACTTCGGCAAATAGCCAGAACATGAAACGTTTCATTCTCTCCTCGTCACATTCACCGCCGCTCCAGAAGCCAGAACGGCCAGATAACCTACAGAAGGTGCATGATGAAATATAAATTCCCGCTTCTTATTTCGCTAGGTTCCCTCGCACTGGTTCTCACCTCGTGCACTGCGGTCAGCGACCCTTCCAGCAGCCCGAGCAGCAACCCCACATCCGAATCCACGCTCAGCTCTGCGACGAGCTCCTCCGCAGCGGGCACTTCTGCCCCGACAGCACAATCAACCGCCGCATCTGAAACGGATCAGGTCACCGCCGACCAGATCATCCCGACCCTCTCCCGTCCCGACACGTCCGAAGATCAGCCTCCGGCTGAAGTTACTGATCCTTCGATCAAACAAGTCAGCCTCCGCGCCCTGGCTCGACTGTCCTACGCAGAAGAATTTGCCGCCGTGAATGACAAGGGCGACCTGTGCTTAATTGCCTGGGCCAACAGCGGAGACGGGGATGGAACCGCCACACTCAGCGAGGCTGGCCTGCAATGTGATGAGCCTGCCGAGGTGAAAACCGATGGGCTCTCCCTGCGAATCGAACAAACCAAAGACAACCCCGGTGTCGTACTGAACATGCTGCCACCGGATCTCACCGAAGACGCGGTCCGCACCGCACTGCTCAAAATTCCGGGCAACCATGAAGATCTGCGCCCGCCGGTGGAGTTCGGGTCCACCGATTTTGGGCTGGTGTCCGTCGCCATGCTCCCTGAAACCGCCGATGGGCTCGGCAGTATCAGCATTCCGCGCCCCGACGGGAAAGATTTCACTCTCGATTTGGACTAAGCACGCTCTTGTTCAGCGCACCGGCGAACCGTTGCGCCGGTGCGCTGGGGTAATCTAGCGCGGAGCGTAAACCAGCAAGGTGAGGTCCGGAGCTTCGGCCGGAGTGAGGTTGTGCTGCTCGTAGCGGGTAAGCCCCTTCTCCGGGTGCTGGAACATCCGCTCACGCGTGCCAAATCCGGCCACGTCGTGTTCCTTCCAAATCGCCGCAAATTCCGGCGAGGCTTCGGAGACCCGCGCCACGATGCCGCTCTCGCCAGCCGGTGAGAGCCAGCCACGTGTTTCCGCGCGAAAACTGCCCACAAAGCTGCGGCTCTGCGCTTCCCAGTCGGGGAGCATCTCGCGTAACTGGTCATCGGTGAAGATCAGCCAGAGCAGGTTCCGGTCAGTATCGTCCAGGGTGGCAATGCGTGGATAGAGCTCGGCGTAGGCCGCGTTCCATCCGATGATCTTCCAATCAGCGCCGAGCAAGAATGCCGGAAAGCCAAGGGCATCGAGCAGCCTTCGCAGCGCTGGCGTGAATTCGCTGGTGACTTCCGAGGATTTCTCACCATGTCCGCCCAGCGACAAGAGGTACGTACTTTCTACCGGGGACAGGCGGTAGAGCCGGGCCAGCGAGTCCAGCACCTGGCGCGAGGGATTGATATCGCGTGCCTGCTCCAGCCACGTGTACCAGGTGACCGAAACTCCTGCCAGGGTCGCAACTTCCTCGCGGCGCAGCCCGCGTACGCGGCTTCGGCCAACCTCAGGTAGTCCATGCGAGGCCCGCTCGGCACGTGCCCGGCGGTCTTTGAGGAAACCGGCAAGCTCTTCCCTGCGTCGCTGACCTGCATTCATTCTTGATCCTTTTTATCATGGTAGTAGTACTACTAGTATCAAGGCCGTCTGGGTTTGGGGACAAATCTATGATGAGATTTTAAAATGACCACATATCGTTCACACACCATCACTCACGGCCGCAACATGGCCGGCGCCCGTGCCCTGCTTCGAGCAGCAGGCGTCAACGGCGCGGATCTAGGCCGCAAACCAATCATCGCCGTGGCCAACAGCTTCACCGAATTCGTTCCAGGCCACACCCACCTGCAGCCGGTAGGCCGCATCGTCTCCGAGGCCATCATCGAGGCCGGCGGCATTCCCCGCGAATTTAACACCATTGCCGTGGACGACGGCATCGCCATGGGTCATGGCGGAATGCTCTACTCGCTGCCTTCGCGGGATCTGATTGCCGACTCGGTTGAGTACATGGTCAACGCACACTGCGCCGACGCGCTGATCTGCATTTCCAACTGCGACAAGATCACCCCGGGCATGCTCATGGCAGCCTTGCGTTTAAATATCCCTACCGTGTTTGTTTCCGGTGGCCCGATGGAGTCCGGCCGCGCCACGCTGATTGACGGCACCGTGCGCACCTTGGACCTGGTCGATGCCATCTCCGAGGCAGTGAACGAGAACGTCTCTGATGCAGACCTGCTGCGCATTGAAGAATCAGCCTGTCCTACCTGTGGTTCATGCTCGGGGATGTTCACCGCTAACTCAATGAACTGCCTCACCGAAGCCATGGGTTTGGCCCTGCCGGGCAACGGCTCTACGCTGGCCACTCACACCGCACGCACCGCGCTGTACCAAAACGCCGGTAAGACCATCGTGGATATCGCCAACCGCTTCTACGCGGACAGCGACCAGACGGTACTGCCACGCAATATCGCCACTATCGAAGCCTTCGGCAACGCGATGACCTTGGATATCGCCATGGGCGGCTCCACCAACACGATTCTTCACCTGCTGGCCGCCGCTCACGAGGCCGGCGTCGAGTTCGGTTTAGAAGAAATCAATGAAATTTCTAGCCGGGTTCCATGCCTTGCGAAGGTCGCTCCGAACTCCGCCGGAGCAGGGAAGATCTACTACATGGAAGATGTCCACCGTGCCGGCGGCATCCCGGCCATCCTGGGCGAACTGCGCCGTGGTGGATTATTGGATGACACCGTCCACACGGTCCACGCCGCAACTATGGGTGAATGGCTAGACGAGTGGGACATCCGTGGCGGTAAGGCCAGCGAGGAAGCTCGCGAATTATGGCATGCCGCTCCAGGTGGCGTACGTTCTTCCACCGCCGGCTCTCAGTCAGCGCGTTGGGAAGAGCTGGACACCGACGCCGCCGAGGGTTGCATCCACTCAGTTGAGCACGCTTTCTCCAAAGATGGCGGACTAGCAGTACTGCGCGGCAACATCGCCGTAGATGGTGCGGTTGTTAAGACCGCTGGCGTAGACCCTTCCATCTGGACCTTTAGCGGTCCGGCAGTGGTCTGCGAGTCCCAGGACGAGGCGGTGGAGAAGATCCTGAACAAGCAGGTTAAGGCAGGCGACGTAGTCGTCATCCGTTACGAGGGGCCGAAGGGCGGTCCGGGTATGCAGGAAATGCTCTACCCGACCTCCTTCCTCAAGGGGCGCGGTCTGGGCAAGTCTTGCGCACTGATCACCGATGGTCGTTTCTCCGGCGGCACCTCGGGATTGTCCATTGGACACGTCTCCCCTGAGGCAGCATCCGGCGGAATGATCGCCTTGGTAGAAGACGGCGATATTATCTCCATCGACATCCCAACCCGCGACCTGACACTGAACGTAGCTGATGATGTGCTCGCCGAGCGCCGCGAGCGTTTGCTGGCCACCACCGGTTACCGTCCAGCAAACCGCGAACGCGTGGTCTCCCCCGCGCTGCGTGCCTACGCTGCCATGGCATTGTCCGCAGATAAGGGCGCCGTGCGTGATGTCGACCGTGTGGAGCGTGCACTGCGCGAAGCCGATGAACGTGTCGCCGCAGCCCTACGAACTGCCGAAACCACCAAGGCCTAATCAGCCCGGTTTCTCAGCACACGAAGACGCCCGTTATCCCTTAAATACTTAGGGGATAACGGGCGTTCGCGCGTTGTCGCACAGAATACGCAGAGCCTTACTTCCCCGAAGCAACCGGTTTCAGGCTTGCTACAATTTGTTGGGCACCAAGTTCACCAGCTTTGGTTGGCAGTAGTGCAAATACGTGTAATTGGTCTGGGGCTTCGTGCCAGGTTACCGATACTCCAGCTGCTTCGGCTTTACGCCGCAGCTGATGCGCATCCGGGTTAAGCACATCCCTGGTGCCTACCAGTATCGTCAGGGGGCCCAGCCCAGCCATGTCTCCAAATAACGGACTCACTACCGGATCGGTCACATCATCTGAACCGCGCCAGGCTTCGGAAAGTACCCTGCCGCCCGGAACCCCAAGCCACGGATCGCTTGGTTGCACAATATCGATTCCTGGATTAGTCCACGTCAGATCCAGCGCTGGCGCGAGTAACGTGATCCCCTGCAACCGAATACCGGCATCCCGCAATTTCAAAGCCACGGACAAAGCAATTTGACCGCCAGAAGAATCCCCGGCAATTCGGACCTGGCTCGCTGCTTCTACTTCAGCACGGACCAGATTTACGGTTGTCTCGCAAACCTCACGAGCATTTCCAAGAGGCAGTAGTGGGTAAATCGGTACCACCACTCGCTGACCGGTTTCCCGAGCAATACGTGCAATGATCTGCCAATGCTGACTGGCGATCTCGTTGACCCAACCGCCACCATGAAGATACACCACCACGCAGCCCGTGGCACGCCGTGACAAAGTCTTGTTTCCCGAATACACATCATAAACTGGCCACCCCGACGGGTCTGATAGTCGGCGTTCTACGCGCACCCCTCGAAGCCTTGCCGGAGGGCCAAATGGAATGGGGCGTAGATAGCGTTTCTTGAGGTGTTTCCGGGCCCCGGCTTCGGTCACAAACGGCTTATTGGCGCCCCTTGCCTTAAGTATCAGCGGGATTACGGACTCAGCAACGGTGAGGCCCATAGGCATCCTTTCAGGCATTCGTTGGCTAGCTACTTTTACCCTACCGAACTGTTCAGAAGATGTTGAGCCTCGAAGATCCATATCCGGCCCAAAGGAGCTTATAAAGCGTGGGAAGGTTAGGCTACTGTTGCTGAGATAAGCTTCGCAGGGCCTCAGGCCTGCTTGGTTTATACGGTCATCACGAGATTATTGTCAAGAAAGTAAATTTCATGCTCACTCCAGAAAACCACGACCCCGAAAAATCCGAGGCAACTCGAGACAGCTCCTCCGCTTCCTCCGTGGCTACTCAGGCATCCGATTTAGCTCTCATGAATATCGGGGACGGTTATGCACTACTTTTTGCCGACCATACGCCCCAAGATGTGAGCTTGCTCGGTTTTGATGCGCTTGGTCGGGAAGCCGGGCAACGGCTCTCCGACAAGATTTCGGCCGTAGTTGGCGCCGGAAACCTCGCCGCGTTGGGCGGACCCAGCGCTCTGCCTGATGTTCAAGGGATCGTTCGTCTAGCACCTGAATCGATGCAGCTTCTTAATCAAACTGGCAATTCGCTAATGCAGTCCAGCGGCCAAAGCTTAGGCGCCATTGTCAACGCCAACGGGACGATTGTTGGACAAGCACGCCTACTACCTTTGGCTGAGGGAGCAGGCTCAATGTTGGGGCCAATGCTAGGCCCAGCCATGGTTTTGCTGGCATTACAAATGCAGCTCGCATCTATTTCTCGACGCGTTGACGAAAATATCGAGCTGACACGTGATGTCCTGCGCACGATTCACGAAGATCAATGGACGACGTTACTCGGCTTGCACGAAACCAGTCTCCACGCACTCAATGAAGCTGAAGCCGCTGGTACGGTAAATGATCATATTTTTGCACCACTTGCCACTCGTCAGGCGGATCTTCGTAAATACCGCAATCTGTTTGTTAATTTCGTGAAGGCGCATATTAAGGCGCTAAATGGAGACCACAAAAACAGCCGAAGCTATATTCAGAAGCAGTTTGACCAGATCATAGCGGATACTCATGGCATGCTCATGGCTGAATTCGCCTGGTATCGTGCCCAAGTACTCCGCGGCATTCTAATCGGTCAAGACGCAAAAAATCTGGATGCAAATAATCGATTACTCGCTCACCTCGTCGAGGAAACCAAGCGCGAACACGATGACGCCATGCTTGAAATCACCAGTTTGCTCACTGAAGTTGAACGGCAAGTACGTCTGCTTTCCGTCTTACCAGTCGCTCGTAGCCTGCCGTTTACTTCTAAACGACGCAATATTGACGACGCAGTGAAGATGACAGAGGCCCTTTCTACCTCAGTGGCCGCCCTTCGCAACCAAATTCATGCGCCAAGGGAACTGGCGAACCCTAAGCTCTCCATTTTCAAGGCCGAGCTACCAGACAAAATGAGGGAAATCCTCACTTGGGCACTTCCTGAAGACTCACAGATACTCGTTCTGGCGGATGCCAATCAGGAGAAACTCCTCTCGAATAACGTTTACCTCGGTATTGCCAAGGAGTACTTCTTTGTCGCCGACCAAGGCGAATTCAACAAAGAAGGGAGCATCGAGAGCATAACTCCGCTCACCGACATTCGTTATGTCCGGTACTTAGAAAGATCCAAAAAGGGTCCATCTTTAGAAATTATCACCAAAGACGAAAACCTCACCTTCACCTTCGATTCTTGGGCAGCCGAAGGCGAAGCTTTAGCGGCAACCCATCGTCTGGCTAACGTTTTCTCCAGCGTCATGAACCTTCCTGAGGAAGAGAAACGGGAAGACTCCCTCTTAGAAATCACTCATACTCCCCCAACATTGATTAAGGCAGTCTCTGCCTAATCCTCATCGTCCATCGCCATTTAAAGCTGGCTAATTTTCTCGACTTTAACGAACTTGTCAATACCGGCTCTGGCCAAAAGCAGCGCCGGTATTGTGCTGCCACCTAGCAATTAGTGCCTGCATATTCTTGCCTCAACAGTTCCATGGAAACCGTGCACGGGATATGCACCTCCCGCAGCCTAAATCATCTGCCAAGCCTGACTCCATCGGAGCATCACGAGACTGACCTGCGGTGTGAAAGTCCATAACGATTAGTTAAAGCTGACCATTTAGCGTGTTTATACCTAGAATTTACCAAATGGTTTGGTTCGATAGGGTGGTGAAAAGAGCCGCCTTATGAGTCAACGCCGCGTATTCCGCCGCTTCATCCTTCCCTCCGCCTGGCTACTGATCGGTGCTTTGATTGCCGTCAGCCTAGTAAAACTCGCCTTTACCGGCAGTGCCTCGGCGCAAGACGACCAGCTATACCCCACCGGTGAGGTACCCGCCGAAACCGTCATGGTGGAAACTTCCACCGTTGAGAACACGCTGAAAATTGCCGGTAACATCAAGCTCCTAGAATCACAGACGCTCAATGCCCCGGTAGACGGCGTGGTCAATTGGGCCTTCGTGAAACCCGGAGACAATGTGAGCAAGGGAGATCGCATCTTCCAGATGCGCATCGAAACCATGCCCGAGACCACCGAGCAGGTCGAATCCGAGACGAACCCAGATCCTGCTACCGAAGAAGATTCTTCGGGCCCAGCGAAGCCTGTAGTGAGTTATCGCGATATCTACGCACCAGCCACTGGCAAGGTCTCCAAGTTTGATATCGAACTGAACGATGAAGTCACCAAAGGCGCAGACCTAGCCAAGGTGCAGCCGCAGAACTTCACCGCGGTTGGCACCATCAATCCACTGGACCGCTACCGACTCACGGATTCAACCTTGGAAGCGACAGTCACCATCGATGGCGGGCCCGAACCATTTACTTGCAAAAACTTGCGCGTAGGTGATACTTCCGGTCCTTCGACTGATTCTTCCAAGGACCAAAGTCCTAATGCCGACATGGAGTCCATGAGCGGAGAACCCCAGAACGAAAACAGCTCGGGAAGCGAAACCTCCTGCGATGTTCCGGCGGATATCGTCGTTTTTGACGGGCTGACGATGAACATGGATATCGAGGCTGGATCCGCCGAGAACGTGTTGACCGTACCGGTCAGCGCGGTGCGCGGATTGGTAGGTCAGGGCGCGGTCTGGCGGCTCGATGAGAATGGCAAGGAAATTCGCACCGAAGTTGAGCTCGGAGTCACCGATGGCAAAGTCATCGAAGTCCGTTCCGGGCTGAAAGCCGATAGCGAAGTGCTGCGCTATGTTCCTGGTTCGGATCCGGTCCCGGAACAGGAATTTGATGAGGAAATGGGAATGGAGATCTACCCCTGATGAGTGCAGCTCAGCTGCTACAGCTCACAGATGTCACCCGCAGCGTGTTACTGCCCGATGATAGCCAGCTGCACATCCTCAATGGAATCAACCTGACTGTCACCGAAGGGGACCACATTGCCATTGTGGGACGCTCTGGCACCGGCAAATCAACCCTGCTCAACATCCTCGGATTATTGGACCGCCCCACCTCTGGAACCGTTGCTTGGCGCGGTAAAGATGCCTCGGGCTTAAGCGCCCGGCGTGCGGCCGCCGCCCGCGGACGTGATCTGGGATTCGTCTTCCAACAATTTAACCTGTTGCCTGGGCGAACCGCACTGGAAAACGTGATGGCACCGCTGATGTACGCCAGCGGACGCGACTTCTGGCAACGACGCAAGCTGGCCAGCGAGGCACTTGATCGCGTGGGGCTTGGCACCCGGCTCGATTCGATGCCGCAAAGTCTCTCGGGCGGCGAACAGCAACGGGTGGCTATCGCTCGCGCATTGGTACGCAGGCCACGTGTGGTGCTGGCCGATGAACCGACCGGTGCACTGGATGTGTCCACCGGCCGTGCGGTCATGGAATTGCTGGACGCTGCCACCGTTGATTCCGGAGCGGCTCTGATCACCATTACACATGATGCCAATGTGGCCGCGCTGGCCCGCCAACAGTTCCGTCTGGAATCCGGACTACTTCATCCGCTAAGCCTGGAGGTTGTCTAGTGAATAACCTTGCACGCATGGCTACCGGATTTGTTGCTGCGTTGCTCGAAGCCTGGCAAGAGTTGCGCATTCACAAGCTCCGGGTGTTGCTCTCGCTCATCGGGGTCACCATCGCGGTAGCCTCGCTGACCACCGCGGTGGCCGGCGCCTCTATGGCCAAGCAGATGATGACCGAACAGCTTGAACGTCAGGGACGTCCAGCGCTAATCTCCACCTACGCTGCAGATCCTAACGGCCTAGGAATTCCGCGCAGCTCGGCAGAAGTCTCGCAGGCTTTCGCCAAGACGAGCGAACGCTTCAATATTGAATACACCTCAATGATTGGTCGAACCTACGGTCCGCAGGCCTCCTATCAAGGTCTGAACGCGGAGGCCATGATCCAGGTGGTTGACCCGAGCTACGGGCCAATGCACCGCATCTCCGCCCAGCACGGACGCTGGCTGGAATCCGAAGACGCGAAGAATCTTTCCCCGGCGGTAGTGGTAGACAAGGCGTTGTTCACCGAGCTGGGGCTGGACAAGGGCTCGTTACCGGCAACCATCGAATTAAAGAGCGGCGGCGGTGCCGTCTCGGTGACGGTGATCGGGGCAACCTCCACCAGAGATATGGGCATGGGCGGGCAACTATGGATGCTGCCGCAAACCTATGAGCATTGGTTTGCATCAAGCACCCCGCTGGATGACGTCAGTTATGTCATGTGGGTTCCCATCGAGGGATCCGAGGAACTAGCCTTCGAATTTGCGCGGCAGATGCGCGCGGAGCTGCCCGGCTACATGGTGGATTCAAATCGCCAGGATTACTTGGCGTGGGGTGCCGATGAAACTCTGTCGCAGCTGAGCCTCGTGGTCGGTGGGATCTCGGGCATCATCTTGTTGCTAGGATCGCTGAGCCTGCTCAACGTAGCCATGGTGACTATGAAGCAGCGAATCCGAGAAGTCGGCATTCGCCGAAGCTTTGGCGCCACCACCGGACGCATCTTCTTCTCGGTGATGATGGAAAGTGTCGTGGCCACGGCCGTGGCTGGCGGGCTCGGGGTTATGATCTCGGTGGCGCTGGTGACAAATCCGAAGCTGATCAACTCCGTACTGGCCATGGGGATAGATGACATGCCTGGCTTCCCGGTGGATGCAGCCCTCTTAGGCATGGGAGTTTCCATCGCTGTCGGCGCGCTTACGGGTGTACTGCCCGCGCTCGTAGCGGCCCGGGTACGAATTGTGGACGCGATCCGCGTCTGATTCTTTGAAGTTGTGGAGTTGAAGGCATCTGCTGGGAAAACAAGTCCTAGCCGGTGCCTTCACTTGTGCACGGAACAGCTCGGGCAATCAGCAGCTGATGGAAATTCTCCGGCTAGCTTGCGCGGCGCAGATATTCAAGCCGTCAACGGTAGCGGAACCCAAGGCAAAATCGACGCTGGGGATACCCTGGCCTTCACCCATAGCCAGCAGGTCAATCTGGCATTAGCCACGCCGGGCTGGCAGGGATCGTCACTCTCCTTGACGGTAACGTGCAGGGACTGGGAACCGAAAATACCGGCGACACCGTGGACATCCAACGGCCAAGAAGCACAGTTAATCTCGGTTCAGTCAACACCAAGGGCAACTTCATCAAGAACAGAAAAACCACCACGTTTAACTCCACCATGACGGCGGCCACCGTCACCATTGCCGGTGTCCCCAAGACCGTGATTACCGTGACATTAGGTGCACCGACCAATGGATCGGGCAGCTTACGGGTTTCAGGCACGGCAGCGACCATGGTGTGGACGCCGTCCTCGTCAGTCACAAGCCTCTCCGGGGTTGCCAGCTCACTGATCCCGACGAATGAGACCGGGACTGTAGACAGGGATTTCTGAATCTCCTGCATTCGTTCCCTGAAACTGGATAATTTTCGAATGCACTCCGAGGAGTTTCCTGAGTGTTCGCTCCACGTACTGTTCTGGCTACAGCTGTTCCGAATAGTATGAAAAAGCGAACTCACAAAGCGCACTTAACCAAACAACCTTTTCGCGAGGTCGAGCTAAGCGTCCCGGGACCTCCCGGGACGCTTTCTCACTTCGGAAGCAAACAATATCTAATCAACGCAATAGTAGAAGATCCAGAGAGGAACCAATGCACCCCATCGAAATCTGCGTAAACGGGCAAACTTGGGACGTGAGCCTCGACGGTTGGTTCCAAGGCACCTTCGAATCACTGCAAGACGCTTATCAAACTGCATGTGAACTTAGCCTCGAGCACGAAAATACTGAGATCGTGGTGCACGGCGAAATACCGTCCACCTAAAATTAGGACGCTCACAAGTCGGATCCTGCGGACGAAACACCAGAGGGCAGTACACGCATTATCCTTGGACACCCACTGCCCGACTTGTGGTAAGCATCTGAATGACGTTGCTGACGCAATCCCAGGCACAAAAACTCAGCGAAGACTACGTGGAAAGTGCGTGTTCGTCCTGACGGAACGTTGTCATTGATCGGTTTGGATACCCCTCACTGATTTTTCAGACGCTCTTCTCTGAGAGGGCGGAAAAGAGCCCGACAGAATCTTGACTACCTACAGGCATTCGCACCGAAACCGACTTAGTCGGTGTGAGCTTCGAATGCGAATCTCCGACAAAGAAAATGTCAAAAGTTAAAGCTTCAACACGATGTGACTCGTGAGAGAATTTATATTTAGTGAATCACGAGCATTTCTAGCGTTTGAAGTTATTCTGATTTAATCACAGGGCGACAATCATTCGCATTTGTAGCTTCTTTAACTTTTTAAGACAATCTCTGGGGGATCTATGTCTAAAGTCGGAAACGAGTTTTCCACCAAACGACTCAAAGCAACCGGTGCTTACGCAACAGCGCTAACTCTAGTAGCAGCGCTGTGCATGGGAATTGCACCTTCGGTCGCCAGTACTAAGCAAGGTACCAGCGGGATTTCTTCCGCAGTCGCCGAATCTGCCGTCTCGGATGTTTCTGGCCCGGTATTGAGAAATTATTCTGTCTCGCCGTTGAACCATAATTTGTCCGACGGACCGGCC
>NZ_BMKX01000011.1 GCF_014644555.1 Glutamicibacter ardleyensis
CAGGCTCGTTTCCCGACGCTGCCGCACATAAGACGGCGGCATGATTTCCGGGACGGTTCATAACGACAGCTTGTTCGAGGTGAGACGTCTTCCAACCTATGGGTTGCAAGACGTCTCGGCGCGCACCGCTCCTTCAGATTAAAATCCTTGATAACTCAAAGCTAGGACTTTCTCGTAACCATGTGCTGCAACCAATTACGTAAAATCGTTACGCCGCTGTCTGTGACTGTTAGTTTCGTTTGGCGGTTAATTGCACCAAGGAATGGCGAGTCTAGGTATACCCGATGACGAGCGTCGAACGAGCAGCATCGACCACCTCATCTGTGATAGTCGTGAGCTCATTGATCTTCATGACGCGTTCTATTTGAGCGAAGAGCCTGATGATTAACCGGAAATTGCCTCGGGTCACGCGAAGAATGGCCCCGACAGCTTGCGCGTCAGTGAAATCATCCATATTGAGCGTCAGCCCAAGTTTCGTCCACCACCGTTGCAGGACAAAGACTATTTCTTCTTGCCCAAGCGCTTTGTACTCATGGGCAAACCCAATACGGCTGTAGAGCTGCGGATACCGGCTGAACTGCTTTTCCATCCCGGGCATACCAATAAGAATCAATGCGACTTGGGTACGGTCATGAAAGTCCCGCAGATACTCCACAGCAACAGCGTTCAGGCGTTCACACTCGTCAACGATAATCAGCTGGACGTTCCCGGGCCGGTCATGGGGCGGTGAACTGCGATTATTCTGATTGATCAAATGTTCATCAACACAGATGCTTAATCTCGTAGATACGACTCGTAGTTCAGATTTGAGCAGCTTCGCTGTGGTCATGACTTGCGGGTTATAGAACACCGCACGTTTCCGATTGCACATCGCATACATCCGTTCATCCTCGTCAGTACGCGGCCCCCAGTCTTGAAGGAACGGCTCCAACTTGTCCCAACTCGCATAGGCCCGAGCTGAGTTTGTTTTGCCTACGCCAGCTTGGCCAAAGCAAATACCGATAGTTTTCTGCCGCCTGACCGCGTCCGCGAACTCTATAAAGCGACGGTGTTCTTTGGTCACGATGAGTTTAGAGCTTGCCATCAGCTTCCCTCCTGGTACGTGCGCAGCTTCTTCCTAGTTGATGGCGCGGCGCTCGTCATAGGATCTTGTTCCGTATCTGTGTTCACCTGTGTCGGGGATCCGAATGACAGTTTGAGGTTGATTTGATTCCTTAGTTCTCGCTTTCGAGCATTGCGTGCGGCTTGTATATCTTTGAGCGTCACCGTACTTGATTCATGTTCAGGATCGACCGCTTTACAAATAAGAGAGTCTCGGTGAAACACTCGGATTTCCGAAATGTCCCTGGGGTCATAGCGAATGGTGACTTGCTCTCACACATAGGCTGCCAATAAGGGGGAAATGTAGCGAAGTCCTTGAAAGTGGACTCCATCGCGGTGCACCATTCGTGGTTTGGCCACGGTGAGCAACAGAACGTTCAGAGCGTCAATGGACTCGGGTAGGCGTGGGAGCCAGCCTTGATTAAGCCAGGCTATTGTAGGAGCCGTTTTCGTTTCCGGGTGTGTTCGTTGGTGATAGGTATCGGTAATGAAAGACCTGATCTTGCTGTCTAGTTCATTGAGCGTGAGCTTGGGTGGTGAGGATTGTTTACCGCGGATGATGTGCCCTGGCAGCGTCGGCAGAATTTCAGTATTGAGTGTTCCGAAGATCCGTTCAATTTTTCCTCGTCCCTGCGGTCTGGCGACCGCTGAGTAAACAATCTCGAAATGCAAATCCTTAGCCGTTTGCGCCAGGTGCAAGCTGGTGAAATCGGTGCCGTGATCAACGTAGAGCCGATCGGGTATCCCGCACATTGGCCAGGTTTGCTCGTTCTTGGGCCAGATAGCGTCTCGAAGTGCCAGTGACGTGAAGAATGCAGAGGGTGCACCGAGAAACACCATATAGCCGCATACTGCTCGTGAGTAGTCATCGAGAATTACGGTCAGCCATGGACGGGCCGGCTTCTGGTTCGCATCAAGTATGAGAATATCCAGCTCGGTGTGATCGGCCTGCCAGACTGAATTCGGTTCCTCGGCCCGGTGCCGCCACACCAGCTCATATTTATCCCGGTAAGCCACTGGCCCTTGAAGCGCGAGTGTTCGCAGTGAGGGATCGAGGTTCTGTACGATTGAACGAACACTGCTATAGGAAATACCTGGCCATCCATTCTTTTTGGCCGCCATGCTGGACTCGCGGTAGATCTGAGCGATGCTTTGTACTGGTGTTTGTAGCGCTGAACGTTCAATAAACGCGACCAGCTGCGGGTGGATTCTCGATTCCCGGCCAGCCGGCGCAGCAGGCAGTAACCCAGCGATTCCGTCGTTGGCATAGGCATTTTTCCATCGCTGCAAGGTGCGCAGCCCTACACTGCTTTCATCCGCTAACTCAACGAGGGTTTGCCCACCGTTGATATGCCGGGCAAGGATGTCCCATCGGTTGGCGGCTGTTTCTTCGCGCGCCTGATGACTCGCTGGTTCAGGCCGTGCACCATTCGAAGGCATGGCTACATTCTGAACCTTGGCACGGTCTGAGGTCGAGGGTTTTAGTCTTGGGTTGTTTTCGACAAAGCACGATAGACGGTGCTTCGACTCACTCCCAGCACTTCACCAATTTGCGCTAGGGTCATTTCCTGCTGCTCATAGAGTTGTCGGGCGGTGCGCAGCTTATCGGCAGTGAGCAACGCGGGACGGCCTCCGACTTTGCCACGGGCGCGAGCTGCTTGAAGGCCGGCCTTTGTGCGTTCTCTGATCAGATCCCGTTCGAACTCGGCAAGTGACGCGAAAATGTTGAAGACTAACCGTCCACCGGATGAGCTGGTGTCAATGTTCTCTTGCAACGAACGAAACTCAATACCCCGTTGCTGCAAAGTATCAAGGTAGTCAATCAGATGCCGGATGGACCGTCCCAAGCGATCGAGCCTCCACACCACCAAGGTATCGCCCGGGCGCAGCTGATCTATCACTGCGTCCAGTTCGGGGCGAGACTCAAGTGCACCGGATGCGGTATCGGTGAAAATCCGATAGCACCCAGCAGCAGTAAGCGCGTCGTGCTGCAACCGAGCGTCTTGATCACCAGTAGACACTCGCGCATATCCAAGAAGATGTCCCATGCCTTGAAATGTATCAAAACTCGTCAAGCATCGATAGAACTGAAACATAGATTATGGAACTGAGTTTTGAACCCTTATGCGAGAAGTTGACCCTTGAATTTTCAACTGAAATGGCGTGATGTGATTTCGGCATTTTCAGTGTGTCAAAAACGAATGTTTTTGCTCTGCTCTAAAAGAGCTTGCAACAATAGTCATCCGTCAAACCTAATCGAATCACGACATCGTTCCCTGGCAACTCAAAAATGGCCGGCTTGGACGCAAGCAAGGTGGTCGTCGACCATTTCGATCAGGCCCAGCGTTCTGCATTTACCGATTGGCAAATTAGCGGTGGTGCTTAGGGATGCGGCCAGCTGCTTCAACTGCGTGTTCTGCCAGCAGGACCGCTTCGCGGATCACGCGCATTGGGTGGGCATCAACGACGGCATACAACACCTTGGTCCCTTCGGGCCTGGTCGTCACCATTCGCGCCATCCGCAATCTGGCCAGGTGCTGCGATACGCCTGAAGGGGATTTTCCAACCAGCTTGGCTATTTCGCCTACTGGAAGTTCCCCCTCGGATTCCAGGGCATCCAGAATCCTAATCCGCGTGGGGTCCGAGAGAATCCCCAGGACCTCTGCGGCAAGCTCTACGAATTCTGGCTCAATCGGGTGCAACCCATCATTACTGTTCGCGTGCATACGCATATACTTTCATTTAAGGTGCCTTTTCTCAATGAACCCGCCAAAACCATTCCCAAGCACAAGTGAAGGATTCGATGCTGAGTGAATCAGCAAGCTCAATACCCTCTATTATCCGTCAACGACAACTCGCCACCCCCACGGCGAATCGCCATCGACGTAGCACGCGCACTGGCAATTATCGGTATGATCGCCGTCAACGTCGGCCCTCAGCAAGCCGATGACATCATCGGCAAGATCTTCATGCTGCCCTTCGGCCGCGCATCCTTGCTCTTCATGGTCCTCGCCGGTCTTGGCCTGGGCATTCTCACCCATTCATCTAAAAACCGCTCGAAGCAGGAAATCCGCCTGACCATCATCTGGCGTGCAGCACTGCTCTTCCTTGCAGGACTGATCCTGCAGCAAATCAATCACGGGGCCAGCGTCATCCTGACGGTGTACGGACTCCTCTTCCTGTGCATTCTTCCACTCACACAATGGCGCACCCGCACCCTGGCCATCCTCACCGCTGCACTAACTTTCGTAGCGCCCTTGCTCTGGATTACCGTTTTATCGCTCCGTGGCCTGGAATTCCAGGGCATTCCCATCACGCTCGATGCCAACCCACTGCACGTGATTGACGGAATGATCCTCACCGGCCCCTACCCAGCCATGATCTGGATCGTCCCGATCCTTGCCGGATTGACGCTTAGCCGACTGAATCTCTCGAACAGGCGGCTTCAGCGAACCATGATGGTTGGCGGCCTGGTGCTCACGGTGGGAAGCCTCGCGGTATCAAGAGTTTTGACCGCAGTTACCGGCATAGACCCGACAGATGGCGGGTTTGCCCGGCTTTTGGCCAGTTACGATCATTCCCAGGCCCCGCTGTGGCTCGTGTCCGGGATCGGTTCAGCCATCGCCCTTTTAGGTTTCTTGCTCCTCATCGAAACTTGGCTGTCTCGCCGCGCTGAGGCCTTGGCAAACCTCGGGCGGCTGTCGCTCACCATGTATGTCGCCCATTTGATCCTCATCGCGATCTTCGTGCGCCCTGATCCGCACACAACTCCTGAAGGCATTGCCTACGCGCTGCTTATTTCGATCTTCTGCATCGTCTGTGCCCACGCGTGGGTGGTAATCCGGGGCCAAGGTCCGCTCGAACGGTTCTTGCGGCCCCCTCTTTTCCTTCGCCGGCTCATCGATTCATCCCGATAAGGAACCAGATGACACAGCACCAGCGCTTCCCTATGCGTCACTCAAGGCTGCTCGTTGGCTTGTCCGCCGCGCTTGCTCTCGTGGCCGCCTCCATTTTCCCAGCCTCCCCGGCCTTCGCCCATGAGGGACTGGTATCGGGGACACCTCAACAAGGCTCAACGCTGCAGGGTGCTCCGGCCCAGATGAAACTGGAATTCACCGGGCCGCTCCAGGAAATGGAAATCTCAGCATCCAACCAGATCGAGGTGGTCGATGAAAACGGCCAGTCCGTAGTCAAGGGAGAAACCAAAGTCGACGAACAATACTTGATTGCCGACCTGGAAATCACCACCAACGGCACCTATGCCGTCTCCTGGCGCGCATTGTCGGGGGACGGGCACCCGGTCGCCAACGAAGGACCCTACACCTTCACGGTCAATGACCCCGCGCTAGAAGCCGCGTCGGCCTCATCAGCGGCACCGACCCCGGAACCCAGCGCCACCAGCTCGAAAGTTTCTGCAGAAACGGGCGCCGCTGCGCGCATTGAAGCATCCGCCCCCGCCAAGGACCACTCTTTCTGGTCCCCCGGGCTCATCGGCCTGACCATCGTGGTACTTCTGGCCGTAGCACTCTCAGCATTTTTCCTGGCTCGCAAGCGCCGCAATACCCAAAATCCAGGGGGCTAATAATGATCTCGCCAACACACACCAACGTCCTGCGCCCCAAGGCGCGGAACTCGAAGGTCCTTGCAACTCTCATAGGTACCGCGCTTCTTATCAGCAGTTGTTCAGCGGTACCAGAAGAACGCTTGGAAGGATCATCGCCCGTACCTACCCCCCAAACACCACTCAGCCAGATAGGTGTAGCAGCTGGCCATCCCGATGCAGCGGAAATCGGAGTTGATGTCCTGGAAGCCGGAGGCAACTCGGTCGATGCCGCCGTCGCCACCGCATTCGCGGTCTCCGTGCTTGAACCCCATGCTTCAGGCATTGGCGGCGGCGGCGTCAGCCTGGTCGCTGTCCCCGGTGCTAAACCAGCGGCATTCGACTACCGCGAAGTCGTCGCCGAAAACGGGAAAATTCCGGCTTCCGGGACCGGGACCCCGGGATTTGTTGACGGAATGTGGACCTTGCACCAAAAGTATGGAGAGCTGCCCTGGGAAACGTTGCTAACCCCAGCAGCAGACATTGCACGTCAAGGATTCAAGATTCCCAAATTCCTCAGTGAACGAATGAATGATGGCGTGGGCTCGCAAGTAGTGTCCCAATACCCGCAATTCCGCAACTCCAAGGGCACCCGCGTCCTCAAAGAAGGCGAACTCCTGGTCCAAGATGACCTCGCAGATACCATCGAAACACTAGCTGCCTCGGGCCGGGACGCCTTCTATACCGGAAGCATCTCCAAGAAGCTCACACAAGTTGAAGGCCTGGACTCCAAAACACTTAGTAAATATCGCACGGAAGAATTCACGCCTGTCCAAGGGCAAGTTGGCCAATACACTGTTGTCAGCGCGCCACCGGCCTTGCCAGGAGCAGGTCTCATCCAAATGCTGCAGCAAGCCGAAGGTGCTGGCATTGCCGAAGACGCCCCTACCTCGGGAGCATACGCTGAGAAATTGATGAGGGCCTGGAGCAACGCCAATGAAACGGTGACCACGCAATTTGGCGACCAGCGATTCACGACCGTGGATACCGAAGAAATACTCGATCGCCAAGCCAACCTCGATATTGGCAAAAATTTTGAGGAATCCGCCAACACCAAGACCCCTTCAGGGCCAATCGATCCCGGAAACACTACGCATCTGACGGTGGTCGATGCCCAGGGCATGATGGTTTCGATGACCAACACGATCACCAGCTTCTGGGGAGGGACAAAGAGCGAAGTTGTCGGAGGATTCTTCCTCAACAACCAGCTCAGCCGCTTCAAAACCGTGGATTCACCCGCGAACCAGCCTGAACCAGGGCGAAAATCAGTCACCTGGTCCAACCCCACCATGGTTCTCGATCAGCAAGGCCGCCCCGTGCTGGGCTTGGGGAGCCCTGGAGGCCAGCAAATCCCCAACATCCTCTCGGCGGTCCTGATCCCTGCATTGCTCCACGAAACTCCGCTCCAAGAAGCAATCGACGGCCCCCGCTACCACCTCCAGGGGGGCGCCTTGGCCGTGGAGGGATCCGCATCCGCGGACATCCTCAAAGCAGCCAAGAAGCAGGACTGGAAAATCCGCGAAACAAAACGTGTTGATGGCATTTTCGGATCGGTTCAAGCCCTGCGAATCAACTACGAAGACCGCAGCCTCACCGGAGCCACCGATTCGCGCCGCGACGGCGGCCACGTCGTACGCGACGCGCCAACCCCATAACCAGGCGGCCCCTAGGGACAACTAGGGGCCGTCTTCTTTGCCCTGCACCTTAATGCTATTATCTACGCATGAATGCATATAAGCAGATATGCGGCTTAGATCCTTCCTCGGAGTTCGTCGAGCTCTCCGCCGAAGTATTCGGCATCCTTTCGGATCCCACCCGCATTAAGATCATCCTGGCTTTGCGCAAGGCTAACGAACTATCCGTCAATGCGCTGGCCGAACTGGTGGAAAAGAAACCCGCGGCAGTCTCCCAGCATCTCGCCCGCCTGCGCATGGCCCGGATGGCTTCCACCCGCCAAGAGGGCACCAAAGTCCTCTACCGGCTCACCAATGAACACGTCGTCAATCTTGTCGCCGAAGCAGTCAAACAGGCCGAGCACTCGGTAGCCAACGGACACACCCCGTCACACCACCACCGCGCCCAGGCATAATCCGGTCCTCACCTAAGGTTCAAACCATGCTCGCAGTTCTTCGCCACCCGGCCTATGCAAAACTTTTCAGCGCCCAGATCATTGCTCTGGTCGGCACCGGGCTGCTTACCGTCGCCCTGGGCCTGCTGGCCTTCGACGTCGCCGGGAGCGATGCCGGTGTGGTCCTCGGCTTGGCCATGACCATCAAAATGGTCGCCTATGTCGCAGTGGCACCTCTCATCAGCGCGCTAGTCGCCCACATCCCTCGCAAACCCCTGCTGATCGGTGCCGACGTGGTTCGCGCCCTGGTCGCGGTGTGCCTGCCATTCGTGAGCGAAGCCTGGCAAATCTACGTGCTGATTTTCGTGCTGCAATCAGCTTCAGCCACCTTCACCCCAGCATTCCAAGCGATCATCCCCTCCATCCTGCCCGAGGAACGCGAATATACCCGCGCCCTGTCGCTCTCACGCCTGGCCTACGACATGGAATCACTCATCAGCCCCATGCTCGCCGCCATCCTGCTGACGGTCACGAGCTACCACAACTTATTCCTTGGAACCGTCGTAGGATTCGTCAGCTCCGCAGCGCTCGTCGGGCTTACGCACTTTCCCGAGGTTGAGCCTCCAGCCAAAACCAGGTTCTTCCACCGTCTCACCGCCGGAACCAGGGCTTTTTGGGCGCAGCCCGAATTGCGCAGCCTCATGGCGTTGAACCTTGTGGTGGCCACGACCACCGCAATGGTCATCGTGAACACCGTAGTCCTGGTCAAAGGCGAGCTAGGGCGATCGCAATCAGATGTGGCGCTGCTCCTCGGTGCCTACGGGGCCGGGTCAATGATCGTGGCGCTCAGCGTTCCACCGCTGCTGGATCGATTCCCCGATCGCCGGGTCATGCTCTGCGGCGCAGCTTCCCTTCCCCTGTTGCTGCTGGGCTCGGCCGCGATAATTCATTGGGGGCAAGGGGCAAGCCAGTGGATCCAGCTCCTGTCCCTGTGGTTGCTGCTTGGCGCGGCCACGGCAACCATTTTGACCCCCTCTTCCAGGTTGCTTCGCCGCAACAGCACAGAGCAAAATCGGCCAGGAATCTTCGCCGCTCAATTCTCCTTGTCGCATGCGTGCTTCCTGATCACCTACCCCTTGGCGGGGACGCTGGGAGCTGCACTCGGATTAACCAGTACTGCCTTGATACTCGTGGGAATCGGTCTGGTCGGCACCGTACTTGCCTTCATCTCCTGGCGCACACCACGTCCCTCATCTGTGCTGACGGCGTCAGACGAGGCGTCTTGACAATCCAGGTGCTACGCCGATCTCCTAGCGCCGCAGCACCGTCAGCATGAGCACGACGGCTAAAGTTCCATTTCGCGTAAGTGCTTGATGTGACTGTTAGCTTCACTGGACGCACTTATCACCGTCATTCTCACTGTTATTAACCGCCAAATGAAACTAACAGTCACACCGCTGTCCGTTGCGAGACACATTTAGCCAACACCTCACGCATCAACCATGTTCCCCGCTGCCATGAAGGATTGCTTAGACATTTCGCCAACGGTTGCTCATCTCGCGGTACTGACTTCTGTGGAAATTCAAGTCGTAATTAATTCACGTACTTCTGGCAGACCCATCCTGCACGCGCCAGAGCAACTTTCGTTAAATGACCACAAAGGAATCGAACGCGAATAGCCCAGCAAGCGCGGGCTATGAACCAAACGGTTACAGCCCCACCCATTCGGAGCTGCCGGAGGTGAAGTGCTGCTTCTTCCAGATCGGGACCTCGGCCTTGATGCGTTCCACCAGGTTCTCGATTGCGTCAAACGCTTCCTTGCGGTGTGCTGCTGCCGAGGCAGCCACCAACGCGGCATCACCGATTTTCAACGGACCCACACGGTGCACAGCCGAGAGCTTCAGTCCCGTGCGTTCCTCCTCCTCCGCGATGATTTTCTCCAAGAATTCTTGGGCCTGCGGGTGATGTGAGTAGTCCAGCGAGTTCACCGGCTGTCCGCCATCGTGGTTGCGGATGATCCCGTGGAAGAGCACCACCGCCCCGGCGGTATCGGACTGCACCGCGGTGCGTACCGCAGCCTCGTCGATGGGTTCTTCGGTAATCAGGGCATAGCTCATAGTCAGACTCCTTCAACGTTTGAGGGTTCGGCCAGCAGGTTCGGGGCCAGGGCCGCCAAGGCAGGAATTCCACCCTCAAGATAGTTTGCATTTATTCCGCGTCCGGCCAGGAATGCTGCGGCTCGCTGCGAGCGCGGCCCGCGGGCACAGTACACAGTGACCTGCCCGGGAATCTGATCCAGTGCCGCGCCAGCTTCAATGGCGGCTTCCAATTCAGGCAAAGGCATGAACAGCGAACCGGCAATGTGCCGTTCGAAGCGTTCATCTTCATTGCGAACATCCAACAGGACTGGTGCTTCACCACCAGCGAGCGCTTCGGCGAGCGCGGCAGCGTCGATGCCTTGCACTTCGGGCAGCGATCCGGAGCAGAAGAGCACGTAGTCGATCAGCTCAGTCACTTCTGCGGCTTGCGGGTCACGGGAATATTCAAGGGTGCGGGTGTTGGCGGCCAGTGCGTCATAGATCAATACCTTGCCCACCAGCGGGGCGCCGATTCCGGCAATCAGCTTCAGCGCTTCGGTGGCCAGCAGTGAACCGATGGTTCCGCATAATCCGGGCAGCACTCCCCCGACCGCGCAGTCCGGCACCGTCCCCGGGGCTGGTGGCACCGGGAAGAGATCGCGGTAGCCCGGGCCGTGCTCGTGCCAGGCCACGGAGACCTGGCCGTGGTGCTGCAGGATTGATCCCCAGATCAGCGGGATCCCGGATAATTGCGCGGCATCATTGCTGAGATAGCGTGTCGGGAAGTTGTCACTTCCATCGATCACGAGGTCATAATTCGCAAAGATTTCCAGCGCATTGTCCGAGTCCAACCGCAGCGTGTGCTCGATGATTCTCACATTGGGGTCCAACGCGGTGGCTGCCTGGGCCAGTGAAGCGGTCTTAGCAACCCCGATATTTGCAGTGGTGTGGGTGATCTGGCGGTGCAAATTTGATAGCTCAACTAGGTCATCATCAACTATCCCGACCGTGCCCACTCCGGCGCCGACCAGATACGGGATGCAGGCACTGCCTAGCCCACCGGCGCCGATGACCAGTACCCGGGCCGCTGCCAACCGGCGCTGGGCGAGGAGATCAAACCCGGGCAGCGAGAGTTGACGCGCGGCACGTTGCCGCTGTTCGTCGCTCAGTTCAGCCCCGGGGCCAACAAGGGCTGGAAAGTCGAGTTCGCTCATCATCGTGTCCTCCGCGCACCGGCGCGATAGCATGAAGTCATGTCGAAGATTACGATACGCTACTTCGCTGCCGCCGCCGCGGCGGCGGGGACCGAGCAGGAGCTGTGGAGCAAACCAGAAACCCTAGCCCAATTGCGTGCAGAGCTCAGTGAAGCCTACGGCCCGGCGATGGCCCAGGTACTGCGTGCCGGAAGCTTCCTGATCAACGGCGTAGTCCGGCGCGACGCCGGTGCGTTGGGCACCGATGAGCCGCTGACCGTGGACGTACTTCCGCCCTTTGCGGGCGGATAATCCATGTCCTGCACCTTAGAAAACCATCGCACCGAGCTCGAGGCGCTATTGCGCCCGGTATTCAACTCCTTAGGTACCCAGGTACTACCGGTGGCAAGCGCCGAGCTCTGCGACAAGGTCACCAGCGAAGATCTTTTTGCCGCCTTGCCCATCCCCGCCTTCACCAATTCGCAGATGGATGGTTATGCCGCACGCAGCGCCGACCTGCTTGCGGCTTCCTCCACCACCCCGGTAACTCTGCCTTTGGGCTTCACCGCGGCAGCCGGAGACCGGCAGATCCCGCTCCAGCATGGCACCGTGAGCCCGGTGATGACCGGGGCGATGATTCCCCAGGGAGCAGACACCGTCATCCCCGTGGAAGAAAGCGTCCTCGGTACTTTTCCGCAACTGGTTCGTGCGGGCCAGGGCACTGCCAGCGGCCACGCACAGTTCACCGCACCCAGCGCCCCTGGACGTTTCATCCGACCGGTCGGCGTTGATCTGGAAGCCGGAGCTTTGGTGGCAAGTGCCGGCACCCGGCTGACCCCCACCATGATTGCAGCTCTGGCGTCCAGCGGACTGCGCGAAATCCCGGTGCGCCGGACACTGACGGTGGCACTGTGCACCACCGGCGACGAACTGGGCGGCGATAACCCAGCCGAAGGCCAGATCCCGGATGCGAACTCCCCGATGCTCGCGGCCCTGCTGCGCCGCTATGGGGTGGAAGTGCGCACCGCCCAGTTGCCAGATGACCCAGACCGGTTCGCGGCGGCTATCGACCAGTTGCAAGAACACGTCGATCTGATCCTCACCGTAGGTGGGATCAGTGCCGGCGCGTACGAAGTGGTCCGGCAAGCGCTCGCCGGGCGCGGAGGAAATTTCCACCATGTGGCGATCCAGCCCGGAGGGCCACAGGGCTTCGCCGCGCTGGAGCACTCAGTAGTGCTGTGCTTTCCGGGCAACCCGGTCAGCGCGTTGCTCTCGGTTGAACTATTTCTCACCCCGTTGCTGCGCGTCTTCAATGGACTGCCTGAACCGCAACCGGAGCACTTCCCCTTGGCGCAAACAGTGAGCTCACCGGAACATAAGCACCAGGTGCGCCGAGCCTTGATCCGCGATGGCCAGGTCACCATTCTGGACCCGGGATCCCATCTGGTCCATGACCTTGCCCGCGCCGACGCGCTGGTGCACATCCCGGTCGGAGTCAGCGAGCTGGCCGCCGGGCAAAGCGTTGAAATTTGGAGAATGAATGTCTGAGAAACTCACCCACCTGCGCGAAGACGGCAGCGCTCATATGGTCGATGTCAGCGACAAGGCTGTCACCAAGCGTGTGGCTACCGCCGAAGCTATCTTCGTCACCCGCCCGGAGGTCATTAAAATGCTGATGACCGGAGACCTGCCCAAGGGCGAAGCACTGGGCACCGCGCGGGTCGCCGGAATCATGGCCGCCAAGCGCACCTGGGAGCTGATCCCGCTGTGCCACCCGCTGCCCATCTCCAAGGTCTCCATTGACTTCACTGCAGAGGATTCGGCCGTGCGGGTTACCGCGCAGGTGACCACCAAGGGTGTGACCGGGGTGGAGATGGAAGCCCTCACTGCTGCCAGCGTTGCGGCACTGACGCTCTATGACATGGTCAAGGCCGTGGACAAGCAAGCTGAGGTCCGCTCGGTGAAGGTGTTGGCTAAGTCTGGTGGAAAGAGTGGTGACTGGGTTCGTGGAGACTGACCGTAGCGCTGCGGTGGTTGTCGCCTCCACCGGTGCCGCAGCAGGAACCGCGACGGATAAGACCGGGCCACTGATTGCCGGGTGGCTGACCGAGCATGGTTTTGAAACCGGTGAACCACAGGTAGTTGCCGATGGGCAGCCGGTGCGTTTTGCCGTAGATGAGTTGCTGGCTCGTGGCGTCCAAGTAGTGATCATCACCGGCGGGACAGGGGTCTCCCCCGATGACCAGTCCCCCGAAATGGTGGCTCCGTTGCTCGACGTGCAGTTGCCCGGAATTATCGAGGCCATTCGCCGCCGCGGCGAAGCCTCAACACCGCTGTCCATCATTACCCGCGGGGTCGCCGGGTTCGCCGGGGACTGCTTCGTGATCACCTTGCCAGGTTCCACCGGCGGGGTGAAGGACGGGTTGGCCGTGCTGGACCCAATTTTGGAGCACCTGCTGACTCAGCGCAGCGGCGGCACCGGCCACGGTCCACGCTAATGATCTTTGCACTAGGAAGGCTGAACGATGAGCGTTGAAGCTGGTATCTACCAACATTTTAAGGGCCAACGCTATGAGGTGCTGGCCGTGGGCCGGCATAGCGAAACCGAAGAGCCACTGGTCTTCTACCGCAAGCTCTACGATGACTACAGCTTCTGGGCACGCCCCTTGTCGATGTTCGACGAAGTGATTGAACGTGATGGCTATAAAGGTCCACGCTTCACCCGGATCGCTTAGTCAACCCGTTGGTAAGGCATACTCGTGGCTACTGCGAATCAGCCACGTTGTAACGGCTTAATGCGGCGGCGAATGAGGAAATCTGCTCTTCACTCCAGTCTTTCAAGCGTTCGCTGACCGCGGCCCGATGCACGGCGGCAGATTCCGCTAACCGGTTGCGCCCTAAATCCGTTAGTTCTAGCACCCGACCGCGGCCCGCTTCGGCATCGTCATAGGCGGCATAGCCTAGGTCCAGCAGCGTGCCAACCTGCCGGGAGACCGTCGAGCGGTTCAGTGCGAACGCCTCGGCAATATCGGTGGCCCTGGTTCCGGGAGTATCGGCGATAAATCGCAGGAGTGAATGTTCCACCAGGCTCAGCGGTTCGGCTAGGTGCCGGGCACGCGCATTGGCACGTCGGGTGATCATTTGCATGTGGTGGTAGACGGATTGAATATCGGTCTCGCGCTGTTCCCTGCCCATAGTTCGAGTCTAGTACGTGGCGCAAAGATCAAATCTCAATGTTGCATAATGCAACATTAAGAGTAATCTTTAATTTTGATGACTCTCACCGATACCACCCCGCCTAAAATTCCTTCCTCCAAGCACGCAGGCACGCCCGCACCGAAGAAGTCCCCCGCAGCTAAGCCCGCGAAGCTTGGTTGGGGAAAGCTGGTCTTGACCATGCTGATCCCATTCTTTCTCTGCGCGGTGATGGGCTTGTTCTACTTGGGCGCATTCCATGCACCCACCCCTCACAACGTTCAGGTGGCGGTGGTTGGCGACTCCGCACAGATCAAGGTCTTCGCCCAGTCCCTCCAGGACAAGGCCGACGGAGCCCTGAACGTGCGCACCGTCACCGACGCGCAGACCGCCAAGGAACTTGTCGCACAGCGAGAAATCGTGGCGGCCTACGAAACCAAGGATTCCACGGCAACGCTCTTTGCCTCCAGCGCGGCGTCGGAAACCTCGCTCAATATTGCCCAGAAGATATTCATGAATCTAGCCTTTGAGCAGAACCAGCGATTCCACATCGAAGATGTGGTTCCTACCGGGGAACAAGACACCACCGGACAGGGGCTATTCTTCTTGTTAGTGGCGCTCAGTATCGGCGGTTATGCCAGCGCGGTTCCGCTCGCTGGCTTCATGAGCAAGGTCAAGCTTCCGATTCGCTTTCTTATGGCTGCCGTCGCGGCTGCCGTGGTAGCCACGATTGCGGTGGTAATTGCAGGACCGGTATATCAGATCATCAACAGTCACTTTGCCGGCATCTGGCTGATTTCATGGGTCTACGCGGCAGGCATCACCCTGCTAGGCCTAGGCCTGCATCCACTTTTGCGGCACTGGACCACACCGGCACTGACCCTGTGCTTCGTCGCCTTGAATTTCACCAGTTCTGGCGGGATTTTTCAACCAGAAATGCAGCCGGGGTTCTACGGCGCACTGAACACTTTCTGGAACGGGGCGGGGTGGTTGCACGCGGTGCAGACCCTAGTCTATTTCCCGGACCAAGCACTTGGCATGGATATTTTGCGACTCATCTTGTGGCTCGTTCCCGGTGCGGTCTTGATTATTTTGACCCACACTTGGAGCGTGCGCAATACCCGCTTGGCCAACGAGAAGGCCACGATCAAGGAAGTCGAAGAGACCGTCGCGGTCTAGCTGAACTCATCCAAGTGCATATTCAATAGCCGGTTCACCCCAAGGTGGCCAGCTACGCGGTTAGTTGCGCAGCGCCGCCGAACGGGCGGCACCCAAAGCAGCGTGCAGCCCGTCTACGGCCTGGGCCATCACGGCAGTACCCACGTCCTGAAATGACCCCATGCCTCCGCGGTAAAGCTTCAAGGCTTCGTTAGCCGATTCGCGCAGCTGCGCAGGGGTTTCGATGTCCGCGAAAAGTGAATCGAGCCAATCGGCCGTGCGGGAGCGCCGCGAATCCCGGTCGTGCACCACTGCGCGGTGCAGTGTTGCGATCGCCTCGCGTACTTCGTCCAGCGTTTGATTCAGCGTAGCCATGGCACCAGATTACCCTTGCGACTGGCGCCGAAGCTGGGAATGCCATTCACCAACAGAGGCGACCGGCTCAGGCCTCGTCGCCCTGCAGCGCACCTAGGCGCGAGGCGACATGATTGCGCACGTCGTTCAGCTCATCCATGTTGATACCGTGAGCCAACCCAGGGTAAGTCCGCTGCGTCAAGGTCGAGTGCCGAGGCAAGAATTCGGTGGTGCGCTCGATAGCTATCGGAGCGATCACGCGGTCTTCGGTGCCGCGGCCCCAAAATACGGGCGGAAGCTGTTCGGCGAGTATAGCGTCCGCCGGCTGCTCGCCACCGAGGACAAAACCGCCAAGGATCGTAGTGGCCAGCACGCGTTCCGGACGAGTTCGCAGCAGCTGGCTTGCCATCAAGCCACCTTGCGAGAAGCCGATGGGGATGATCTTCGTTGTCTGATCCAGATTGGCGTCGATCCAAGCCCAGATAGCCTCGGTAGCGGCTTCGACCGGGGCCACATCGGGCACTCCCGGGGTGGTGATCTGGAACCAGGCCGCGCCGCCTTGCCCCAGTTCCACGGGGGCTCGCAGCGAAGCCCACTGCAAGTTCAGACCTAGCGGTGCCTCAAGCGAGCAGAGGTCACTTTCGTTGGAGCCGAAACCATGCAGAAAAATCAACACGGCTTCGGAATCCGGGGTGCGATTCCACTTTTCGGATCGCACGTCGCTCAATATTTTGCCCATGGCGGGTCAACTCCTCATAATGATGCCCGGGTCGCGCCCGGAAAATGCAAAGATCGCACAGGCACGTCGCCACGGAAAATCTTCGATATAACAACCATACAGGAATTAGTTGAAGATACAATCAATTTCCCGAAGGTCTACCGATCACCTGGCTCAAAGGCAAAGTGAACGGTAGCGCTCAGCGGCTTGCCGCCAAGGCTTCACGCACCTGTTGCGCCGCGTTTAATAGTTCAGGCAAGAACTTCTGCGCGGACTGCTCGGCCGTTTCCGTCGTATTCGGGCGCACACTCATGGACACGTTTAATGCGGCCAGCACCGTGTGCTCCGAACCAAAAACGGGCACAGCCACCGAACGCAACCCAATTTCCAGTTCTTGATCTACCACCGCGAAACCTTGCGTGCGAATCTTTTCCAATTCCTGGAGCATTTCCTCACGGTTATCGATCCCCAATCCGGTGACCGAGTGGATGCCTGCGGTCAGCACGGATTGTTGCACCTGTGCAGGCTGGTAAGCCAAATGCACCCTGCCCATGGAGGTGTTCACCGCCGGGAAGCGGGTACCGACCGAGATACCCACGCGCATTATCGAGCGGGTGTGGACGCGGGCAATATAAACAATGTCAGAACCGTCAAGCACCGAGGCCGAGGCCGATTCATGCACCTTGGCCGACAGTTCTTCCAACACCGGCTCGATCAGCTGCGGCAAGGTAGCACTGGATAGATAGGCGTATCCCAGTTGCAAGACCTTGGAGGTTAGTTCGAAGTACTTGCCGTCCGAGCGAACATAACCAAGATCTTGCAAGGTCAGCAAAAATCGGCGCGCGGTGGCGCGCGACAGCCCGGTCAGCACGGCAACTTCTGAGAGCGTCATTGACGGGTGCTCAGCATCAAAGCTGCTGATCACCTGAAGTCCGCGCGCTAAAGACTGCACGGACGTAGTAGTTGCGGCCTGCTCGCTCACGGGACTCCTTGCACAAGCCGTGATCACGGCCCGCTGGTATTGAAAAAGTGGGGGTGCCTTACACAAAATATTGGTAAAGCACCCCCACTAATCTACTGTGTTTTTAGGCTTTGGTCAGTTCAACCGGCAGCTTGGACTGCAGTTCTTCGAAGCTGATTCCGTGCGAGGAACGCACGAAGACCTTCCCGCCGCGCAATTCAAAAATTGCCACTTCGGTGTAGATCCGCGAGACACAACCCAGACCGGTGACCGGGTAGCTCAGTGCTTCGACAAGCTTTGATTCACCGGTCTTGGTGAACAGGCTCATCATCACCCAGGTCTGCTTCGCACCGATGGCTAGATCCATGGCGCCACCGACGGCAGGGATCGCGCCCTCGGCACCGGTGTGCCAGTTGGCCAGGTCGCCAGCTTCGGAAACTTGGAAGGCTCCAAGTACGCAGACATCCAAGTGTCCGCCGCGCATCATCGCGAAGGAATCTGCGTGATGGAAGAAGGAAGCTCCGGGAAGCTCAGTCACCGGAATTTTGCCCGCATTGATCAGATCTTCATCGATATCATCCCCGGTGGCTACCGGCCCCATACCCAACATCCCGTTTTCGGTGTGCAGGGTCACGCCCTGCTCACTGGTCAGGAAGTTGGACACGTTGGTCGGCTGGCCGATGCCCAGGTTCACAAAGGCGCCGGACGGAATATCCGCGGCAACCGTCTGAGCCATGTCGTCGCGGCTGAGTTTTTCTTGCGTGTTGGAGTAGTTGCTCATTATTTGTTCCCTCCAAGTGCCACAACGGTATCTACATAGATGCCCGGGGTGATGACGTTCTCCGGATCCAGGTCGCCAGCTTGGACGACCTCGTCCACCTGCACAATGGCCTGCTTGGCGGCGGTGGCCATGATCGGACCGAAGTTACGCGCGGTCTTGCGGTACACCAGGTTGCCCATGGTGTCGGCCTTCAGCGCCTTGATCAGTGCGAAGTCCGCATTGATCGGGGTTTCGAGCACATAGCCCTTGCCGTCGATGACGCGGGTTTCCTTGCCTTCGGCCAGCAGCGTGCCGTAACCGGTCGGGGTGAAGAAACCACCGATGCCGGCACCTGCGGCGCGGATACGCTCGGCCAAGTTGCCCTGCGGAACCAGTTCCAGCTCAATTTCACCGGCGCGGTAAGCCTCATCAAAGTGCCACGAGTCCGACTGGCGCGGGAAGGAGCAGATAATCTTCTTCACCCGGCGTTCCTTGATCAACAACGCGAGGCCTGCGTCAGCCTGCCCGGCATTGTTGTTCACAACCGTCAAGTCCTTGGCGCCGCACTCCATGAGTGCATCGATCAGTTCCATCGGCTGGCCGGCGTTGCCGAAGCCACCGATTAGGACGGTGGAGCCGTCCTTGATTTCGGCGACGGCGTCCGCCGCCGAGTTGGCTATACGTGGTGCCATGTTTCTGCCTTTCTAAAGATTTGGGGACCGAAGCAGTTGGACTACTTGGTAGCGTTTTCGTTCTCGATGACTACTGCCAGCCCCTGGCCAACACCGATGCAGATTGCTGCGACACCGTAGCGCTGACCGGATTCTTGCAGACGGCGTGCAGCGGTACCGAGGATGCGCAATCCCGAAGCACCCAGCGGGTGGCCGATCGAGATAGCCCCTCCCCAAGCATTGACGATGGTTGGGTCGATATCCCAAGCGCGGATGCAGGCAAGGGACTGCGCGGCAAAGGCTTCGTTGAGCTCAACTACGGAAATATCGGTCCATTTCAGACCGGCCTTGGCCAATGCCTTATTTGCTGCCTCTACCGGGGCAAAGCCGAAGAACTGTGGATCCAAGGCAAAAGAAGCGTTGGAGACGATGCGCGCCAACGGCGCTGCGCCCAGTAGCTCGCCGCCGCGGGCGGACCCGATGAAGGCTGCCGAGGCGCCGTCGTTCATTGGCGAGGCGTTGCCCGCGGTGACCGTGGCATTCTCGCCGGTGCGGAACACCGTGCGTAGCTTGGACAGGGATTCTGCGGTGGAATCCGCGCGAATGGTCTCATCGCGGGTCAGCTCGGTTCCACGCTTGTTCGCTGGTGGAACCGAAACGACGAGGTTGTCATACTTACCGGCGTCCCATGCGGCCGCTGCCTGCTGGTGGGACAGGGCCGAGAATGCGTCCTGGTCTTCACGGGAGATGTTGTGCTTTTCGCGCAACTGTTCGGTGGCTTCACCCAAGGACACGGTCCACTCACCGGGCATGGCCGGGTTAACCAGGCGCCAGCCCAAGGTCGTATTGGCCAGCTCGAGGTTGGACATCGGGAAGGGACGCTCGGTCTTTGGCAGTACCCATGGGGCACGGCTCATGGATTCGACTCCGCCAAGCAGTACCAGGTCCGCGTCGCCGGTGGCGATCTGGCGGGTGGCTGCGATGGCTGCGTCCAGCGATGAACCGCACAGGCGATTCATGGTGGTGCCCGGCAGGGAGGTAGGCAAACCTGCCAGCAAGGTACTCATGCGTGCAACGTTACGGTTTTCTTCGCCGGCACCGTTGGCGTTACCGAAGATTGCCTCGTCAATGGAGCTGGTATCGAGCTTGGGCGCGCGTGCCACGAGCTCGCGCACCACGTGCGCGGCCAAGTCATCGGGGCGGTGGGAGGAAAGCGCTCCGCCAATTTTTCCGAAGGGGGTTCGAATTGCGTCGTATAGGTAGGCCTGCTGCATGTATCCACTGCTCCATCGCTATATCTTGTTCACATCGTGAACTTAAGTTCGTGATATGAACTTTAGCAGTTGATTGTCTTCGTTTTCAAGAGGTTTGAGCAAAGAGCTTCTACGGAAGCCATCGCTGAGCAACGGCAGACTGAGCGGGTTTCCAGGTGTTGCGTGGATTAATCCACCTTCGGTTTGTCCTGGTCTTCAGGCTCAGCACCGTGAGGTTGCCCGGCAGCATCAACGCGTGGCACCACGCCGGTCGCCGGCCTTGGCGGGGTCAGCACCGAGGCGGAATCATGTTCGGTGGAGTACTTCAAGAACGACAGGTGCGCTTCATAACGGTCAAGTACGTCATTGATGACCTGCTCGCGGTCCAAGCCCATCACGTCATAACCTTCGGTTCCGGTTTGAGTGAACACTTCAAGCCTGAAGTACACGTCGATTTCTCGCGACATCGAACGCGCGCCAAACATTGGGACCGGAGCTTCCACCGCTGCCACCTGATAATGGAAATTACGGTGTTCCGGAATATAGACAACCAGCGCATGCTCGGCGATCTGGGTCTGCTCGTTAGGGGTGGTGGTCAGCTCGGCGTGGTAACCGAGCTTCATGAATTCCTGGGCCACATCCTCCAAAGCAGGATGAACTACCTTGTCCACGTAGCGTGCGACCTGCTTATTGGATGGGTAAGAACGCAGCTGCGCCAGACGCTGACGCCAAGTCTTATCCGGGGCCGCCCCGCCATGCGCGGCAGTAGCCCGCCGGCGATTCATCCGGCCCTCACGTTCGGCTCGTTCCATGCGCAATACCTTGGAGAACGAAGCCATCACCAAGTAGGCAATAATCGTCACCGGCAACGCAAAGATCAGCGTGGCATGTTCCATGGTGGTGACGCCCCCGGCCACGAGCATGGCTACGGTAAGCAACGCGGTCAGCAGAGCCCAGAAGATCCGCAGCCATTTGGGTCCGTCTTGTGACGGGTCGGGAATCGTTGAAGAGAAGTTAGACATCACCATCGCGCCCGAGTTGGCGCTGGTCAGATAAAAAAGCAGGCCGGAGAGCGTGGCAAGACCAATCAAGAAGGGAGCTCCGGGGAACATTTCCAAAAGACTGTACCAACCATGTTCTGGAGAGTCGATGGCTTCTTGGGCGAACCCGCTATTGCCGTCCATCACCACCTTCAACGCACTATTGCCGAAAATGGACACGATCAGGAAATCACAGAGCACCGGCGCGGTAATCGCTGCGATCACGAATTCTCGTAACGTGCGTCCACGCGAGATACGCGCCAGGAACATGCCCACGAAGGGACCCCACGCCAACCAGAAGGCCCAGAAGAATAGCGTCCAGCTGGCCATCCATTCAGAACCATCGTCCTGATAGGCGAAGGTCTGCAAGGTTCGTTCGGGAAAAGTGAAGATAAAACGGCCAATGTTCTCCACCAAGGCGGTCAGCAGGAACGAAGTTTTTCCCGTCACCAATATGTAAAGCATCATTGCCGCGGCAGACCAAAGGTTCAACTCGGAGATAATCCGGATGCCCTTATCAACCCCCGAGGTGCATGCGGCAATCGTCATCACCACGGCGACCACCACCAAGGCAATCTGCAGGCCCAGCCCTTCGGAAAACCCGAAAATCGAGGCGAACCCCACGTTGAGCAGCACCACGCCGATACCCATGGAGGTCGCTACACCGAAGACCGTCCCGACCAGCGCAAAGATATCAATAACATCCCCGGTGGCACCGCGCACCCGTTTCCCCAACAGAGGGTAGAGCGCCGCACGGATGGATAGCGGCATTCCCCACCTGTAGGCGAAATAGCCCATGGCCATGCCCAATAGCGCGTACATGGACCAGCCGGCCACACCGTAATGGAACATGGTCCAGACCACCGCGTCCTGGGCCGCGGCCGCGGATTCAGGGTCAGCCGCAGGCGGAGCAATGAATTGGGTAATCGGCCCGGTGACCGAATAGAACAACATGTCGATACCCACACCGGCAGCAAAAAGCATCGCGACCCAGGTGACTAAGTTGTATTGCGGACGAGAATGGTCCGGCCCCAGACGGACGCTACCTTCCTTCGAGAACGCCACCCACAGAACGAAGAGCACCACCAAGGTGACGGTTAGGACGTAATACCAGCCGAGATTAGTCGAAATCCATGCAACGGTAGTGGCCATCGTCGAAGCGGCATGATCCGGGGTGAGCATCGCCCAAGCGGAAAATGCAATGATGAGCAATGACGAAATCACAAAAACGCGCCAGTTGACCTTCGTGCCGCGTTGCTCCGTGAGTTCTTCAGGCCCTTTGCTCAGTTCTGAGCTGGTCATCGGGGCTCGAAATTCTTCGACAACAGGATTTTTAGGCTTCTTGCTGACGCCAAATTGGCTGCGTTCCACCGTGGGCTGAAGCTCGTCTTTGAATTCGTCCGAAGCGTCGTGGTGATCAGCCATGCAGTCCTCCTAAAGTCAGAGTCCACACTGTGGCTAACGACCCGCATATCTAACTAGCGCGGCATTGGGTCATACAATGCGGACACGATGGCACAGTACACCGTTGGGTCTCTGCAATTTTTATCGTAGGCGGTGCCAATGCCAGGCACCAGCGACCATCAATAAATATCGCTTGCTTTGACTGTTCCGAGAAAAATCCATTTTTCTCCCATAACCACGCCGGCAAGGAGTTTGAGACACCAGCCCGCAACGGTTACGGTGCTCCAACGTTCAAGGAATAAATCTTCCGACATGAGAGTACACCCCTTCACGAGCAACTGCCCTGCTTTTTATTGGACGATTCCTCGGTTCGATACGCACCCTCCACTCCGGCGCAAACGCTGCCGTTGAATATCAATAGCCTCCGTCCCGCTTGCAGGTCTGCCTTTCCCCGAACGGCAACGTCAGGCCCGCGAAATCACAGGTCTCGTCGGCTCAACCCTTCTCATCGAAGTGGCTGGAACGCCGAGACCCGACCACGAAAGAAAATAATTGAACCGAGATCCAAGTCATACCCGGATCTCGGTTCAGAAGCTTACCCACATTCCAGTTCGTGGATATTGATCGTCAAACATGCTCTGAGGCGAAGCAGATATTTCGCCTGCTACTGGGCGCTGTATGCGAGATTGAGTGGCTTCCATCCGGTGTCCTGATCAAATTCCGCATCCGATACAGCAAGCCCACAGATCGAGCCAATGAAATTACCATCCTTGTCGAAGACGATTTCGTTCCAGTTCGCGATGGCTTCCTTGTAGGACACAGCCTCAAACTTATGCGAGGGCTCACCGACCGAGTCATAGGCAGTCCCTGCTTTTCGCAAACTGAACACCCCCTTCGCGCGCATCACGGACGTGTTTTGATACTCCCCCACTCAAAGGTAAGGCTCCACGTCGCTCTACCTCACGCGAAATACATCGATCCGGACCCCCTGGGCAAGGCGTTCACCGGTGCCAAGGAATAACGTGCGGTTCAGCCATGCATAGGGTCCGGATTCATCGGCAGAAAGAGCCGGCACACAACGGAAATAAACACGGGACGGGTCCACGTGCTCTCCCGACATCATGCGCTCAAGGTCCGCAGGGTCAGCCGTGCGTACAGCACGGTTCTCGACCAAAATTCGGTGCCCATCATCGAGCTCAAGCACGTAGTTCGCTTCGAGCAGGGCAAGATCTGCGCTTGGATAGCGTTGGAAGTCTGCCCCGGCATCTAATACGCGTCCCCTCATCTGAGGACCGCTAACGCTACCACCACGAATCGGAGCGACCCGGCGCACGCCTTGCGCGGTGTTGCCGATGGTGATCGTCTCGCTTACCGCAACTTCGATGGTTGCCACGAAGTCCAGACTAGGCGGAGTGGGAGTAATTTCCACGGTTGATCCTTTCGCTTACTTGGGTTCAGCCTACTGCTGGCGCTTCGAGGCGAACTCAAATTCACTGAGAATAACGTACTAAGAAAATGTCAGCTAGCCGTATGGTTACCTCGTCGTGTTACAGCAAAAGGCACTCGTCAAAACCCTGGTTTACAGTAGAGTCATGGCCAATTCGCCCAGCGGGGATTCAATGCTGGATCGCTTAGTGCGGATCCTGGATTCATTTGACTCAGAAAATCAGTCACTGAGCGTCATCGCACTGGCCCGCCGGGCAGAAATTCCCAAAGCCACCATGTATCGGCTACTCGATGAGCTGGTTGGCCATGGTCTGCTGGCGCGGGACAAAGACGGGCAAGTGCGCCTCGGACTGCGGTTGTGGGAGCTGGCCAACCGCAGCACCACCACGCAAGATCTGCGCAAGACCGCGTTACCTTTTATGGAAGACATCAACCAGCTTCTAGGGCAGAACACGCAGCTATCAATGCTCCACCAAGACGAAGTGCTGATCATTGAACGATTGTCCCGTCCTGGCTCCGTAGTCAACCAAGCCAGCGTGGCAGGCCGAATGCCGGTGCACAGCACTTCCATGGGGATGGCACTTCTAGCATTTTCCCGCCCAGAAGTGATCCGCGAGTTCCTGGACCGCCATCGTGAAATCATGAATTCAACCCACCCGAACTTCCGCGCCGAGATGGCAGAGATCAGACGCAACGGATACGCCTCGTTTGACGGGTTCATCGATCCCGAGACCACCGGCGCGGCGGCACCGATCCTGGATAATTCCGGTTACCAAGTTGCCGTGCTTTCGGTGGTAGTTCCCCGCGATTCAACGTCTCTGCAGCCTGCAGCGATGGCGCTACGCACCGCGGCCCGAGGTATTTCCCGAGCGCTGCTTTTGACTAATACCCCTTAGCGCCCCTAGCCTCGGCGCCATGCGATGATCGGCCAAGATCGATGACCGTTCACCGAATCACTCAAGGCCGGTGCGCCGATTTTGACTTCGGAATTCCGGCAGGACTGCTCTGGCGTGTAGCACTGAGCCGCGAAGCGTAACCAACCATTCACTTTTCTCATTCATTGAGACTCTTGGTGCCGGCCCGCCGGGTTCCACAGCATTCTTGAGGAAGTTCCACATCCTCGACCACCAAGGGGAATCCGGCAATGCTGCCGAATTCTTATACTGCTGGTCCCGCACAGACAGGCAGGATCCCATGGTTCAGAGTCCACGCATCATCAAGACCAAGGTCGGCATCATCGGTGGCGGCCCCGCAGGCCTGATGCTCTCGCATCTGCTTTCTAAATCCGGCATCGACAACTTGGTAGTCGAAATGCGCGACCATGAGACAATTCGCAACACCCACCGCGCGGGCATTCTCGAAGCGCAAGCAGTTAAGATGCTCTCCGACTCTGGAGTCAACGGGCGAGTACTCACCCACGGAGACGAGCACGCCGGAATCGACCTTCGTTTCAACGGTGAGTCGCATCCGTTGGATTTCCGCGATCTCGTTAACGCCACGGTCACCTTGTACGCACAGAACGAGGTTTTCGTAGATCTGGCAGCAGCCCGCCAGCGCGACGGTGGCGACGTTCGCTATAACTGCGAAGTCACCGAGATACTGGACATGGAAACCTCCACCCCGAAGTTCCGTTTCACCGATGCGCAGGGCACCCTCTTCGAGGTCCATGCAGACGTGATCGTCGGCGCCGACGGCTCACGTTCATTCGCTCGCCGGCAGATGCCAGACACCGTTCGCAAGGACTTCAAGGTCGCTTACCCATTCGCTTGGTTCGGCATTCTCACCGAAGCTCCAAAGTCTTCACCGGAATTGATCTACGCAAACTCGCCTCATGGGTTTGCCCTCATCTCCCAACGCAGTGAAACAGTACAGCGTATGTATTTCCAGTGCGACCCGAATGAAGATGTTAATGCATGGAGTGATGATCAGATCTGGTCAGAACTTCAAAAGCGCGTTGATGGTCCTGATAACTTCCAGCTCAAGACCGGCAAGATCTTTGACAAGACCGTATTGGGTTTCCGCTCCTTTGTCCGCGAACCACTCTCCCACGGGCGCATGTTCTTAATTGGCGATGCCGGGCATACCGTGCCACCGACCGGCGCCAAGGGGTTAAACCTTGCCTTCGCCGATGTGAAAGTGCTCTTCGAAGCACTAGATTCCTTCTTCTCCACGGGCAGCGACAAGCTTCTAGGCGGCTACTCAGATCTTGCGTTGAAGCGCGTTTGGAAAGCACAGAACTTCTCCTACTGGATGACGTCCATGCTGCACACCCCCGTAAACGCAGACCCATTCATGGCTAAGCGAGCACTGGGTGAACTGGAAACAGTCACCTCTTCCCGGTATGGCCAGCAGTACTTGGCCGAGTCGTACACCGGCTGGCCACACTCCTAAATCACAGTCATATCAACAACCCTCCATTCCGAAAGGAGCACGTAGTGAGCACCGAAACCACCAAGGACGAATCGTTCGAGAATTCGCACGTCCTAGACCCTGCGGCCACCGCCGACTCGCAGGAAAAAATCACCGACGAGATCACCAGCATTCACGAGGCTTACCGCCAAGAAGTGGTGTCCGGGAAGAAGGCTGAAACTCAGCCACGCATCAACTTTGCCCCGTATCGTTCCTCGCTGCTGCGCCATCCAACGAAGAACCTGCACCATGTGGATCCGGAAACCATTGAGCTGTACTCCCCTGCCTTCGGTCAGCGCGACGTCCATGCTTTGGAATCGGATCTAACCATTCAGCACAACGGCGAGCCAATTGGTGAGCGCATTGTTGTGGCTGGACGCGTGCTTGATGGTGACGGTCGCCCGGTGGCCGGCCAGCTGGTGGAAATCTGGCAGGCCAATGCCGCCGGCCGCTACATCCACAAGCGTGACCAGCACCCCGCCCCGATCGATCCGAACTTCACCGGTGTGGGGCGCGCAATTACCGGTCCGAACGGCGAATACTCGTTCACGACCATCAAGCCGGCACCGTACCCGTGGAAAAACCACCACAATGCGTGGCGCCCGGCGCATATTCACTTCTCGCTGTTCGGCACGGACTTCACCCAGCGGATGATCACCCAGATGTATTTCCCCGGTGACCCGTTGTTCAGCCTGGACCCGATCTATCAGGCCATCACCGATGCGGATGCACGCGACCGTTTGGTCGCCACCTATGACCACTCGATTACCAGTCATGAATGGGCCACCGGCTACAACTGGGACATCGTCCTGACCGGTTCAAACCGTACTTGGATGGAAGACGAAGAGGGAGATCACTAAATGTCTCAGGCACCAGAACTCAAACTCGCTCCCACTCCGGGACAGACCATTGGCCCGTTCTACGGTTACGCTCTGCCGTTTGAAAAAGACAACGAGCTGGTCAATCAGGCCAACCCGAATTCGATACGACTGCATGGGGTCATCACCGACGGCAAGGGTGAGGTTATCCCGGATGCACTGCTTGAAATTTGGCAGGCAGACGAGAACGGAAACGTGGTTTCCCGCGATGGTTCGCTAGTCCGTGACGGGTACACCTTCACCGGTTGGGGCCGTACCGCGGTGGACAACGTTGGGCATTACACCTTCACCACGGTGAATCCGGGTGCCACCGAAGACGGCAAGGCCCCGTTCATCATGCTCACCGTATTTGCCCGTGGGCTGCTGAACCGCCTGTTCACCCGCATTTATTTGCCCGAGGACACCCAAGCTCTGGCCAATGACCCGTTGTTGTCTTCACTGACTGAAGCACAGCGCAAAACCTTGATTGCTACCCGCGAAGAAGACGGCTCATTACGTTTTGATATTCACTTGCAGGGCGAGGACGAAACGGTGTTCCTCGCCTACCCACGCGAGAGTTAAGCACTCGTTACAGGCCCCGTGTCAGTGCACCGGCATCCGAAGAAATTCGGTGCTGGTGCGCCCACGGGGTTTTGCCCGTTGCCGGGCACTAAAGTTTAAAATACAGCCAGCAAAGAATTGAGAGATGGATGAACAGCGTGGATTACGGTGTACTCGCTCCAGCTTGGGCCGGAACAAATGCTGCAACCACCGCCAGCGATGTGGCTTTTGTTCAGGCCATGCTAGATGTTGAAGCCGCCTGGGTGAAAGTGCAAGCCGAGGTGGGGCTGTGCACCACCGAAGAAGCACAGTCCGTTGCCGAGGTCGCCAAGGTCTCCCGCTACGATCTGGTGTCCTTGGCTGCTAAAACACCGGATGGCGCTAACGCGCTGATCCCACTGTTGGCCATGATGCGCGCACTGCTGGTGGAAGATGGTGCCTCCCCCAAAGCTGGTACTGCGTTACACCGGGGTGCCACCAGCCAAGACATTATCGATTCAGCACTTATGCTCGTGGTCTCACGAACCTTACAGACCACGCTGGCAGATCTTCGCCAGACCGCTCGAGGCCTAGCCTCCTTGGCCGCAGATCACCGCGAGACTGTGTGCATTGCGCGCTCGCTGACCCAGCATGCACTGCCTACCACCTTCGGTTGGAAGGCTGCCAGCTGGCTGTCGGCAGTGCTCAGCGCCGAAGCTGGACTGCAACAGGCAGAGCAGCATCTTGCCCTGCAGTGGGGTGGCGCGGTAGGTACGCTCGCTTCGCTAGAGCAGCTTCTCGCCACCCATCCTAAAGTAAAGACCACGTCCGCAGAGTTGAGTACCAAGCTCGCAGGCATTCTCGGTCTTGCAGATGTCGGCGCCCCGTGGCATACCAACCGCATGCCAATCCTCCAGATTGGTTCGGCGTTGGCAAGTGCCGTGGCAGCTTTAGGCACCTTTGGAGCCGATGTACTCACCGCTTCACGCCCGGAAATTGCGGAGCTTTCCGAACCACGCGAGGCCGGCAAAGGCGGGTCATCGGCCATGCCGCATAAACAAAACCCGGTGCGTTCACTGTTGCTGCGCAACGCTGCAATCAGCGCCCCTGGGTTAGTCGCAACCCTGTTCACCGCCGCCGGCACCGCGGTTGATGAACGTCCCGATGGAGGCTGGCACTCCGAATGGCAGGCGCTACGTGAACTGCTGCGTTTAGCATCCGGAGCCGCTCATCACGGTGGGGCGCTAGCCCTGGGACTGGAAGTTAATGAATCTTCTATGGAGCGCAATCTGCGCCTGAGCGGCGATGCGATCATGTCCGAACGCGTTACCTCTGTGGCCGCAGGATTCGTCAGCGGAGGCAAAGCCGCCGTTCAAGCGTTAGTTCGACGTTCATTGACCGACCAAGTCAGTCTCGGTGAACTACTGCGTTTAGAAATCCCCAGCACCGAGCTATCTGACAAAGAACTCTCCGAATTACTTGATCCAGCCGGATACCTCGGTGCCGCAGATCGTTTCACTACAACCGTTCTCGCCGAATATTCGGCACGGAAGGAAATATGGCAGTCCCACAGCTAACCCCCTCATTGCTACACACCAATAAGGACCTCCCCACGCTCATCGCAGGCCCTTCGCTGGGCACCGCGGCCTTGCCACTTTGGGGGCCAGCCGTTCCGTATCTGAAAGAGCACTTCCAGGTCGTCGCTTGGGATCTGCCTGGCCACGGTGAAAGCAAGCCTTCCACTCAGGCGTTCTCCTTAGGTGAGCTGGCCTCCGGCGTGATTGCGATGATTGATGCTTTACGCGCCGATGGTGTTATCGCCGAAGGCTCCAAACTGTACTACGCCGGCGTTTCAGTAGGTGGCGCTACCGCACTGCAGCTGGTAGTGGACTACCCGGGTGTCTTTAACGGCATTTCATCCATCTGCTCTGCAGCGAAGATCGGCACCCCCGAAGGATGGACCGAACGTGCTGAGCTAGTAGCAAAGGCCGGAACTCCCACCATGGTTGCTGGTTCCGCCCAGCGCTGGTTCGCCCCCGGATTCATCGAGAAGAACCCGGTGGTCTCCACCGATCTGTTGCACAGCCTGCAGGATGCGGATCGTTTCGCCTACGCTCATGCCTGCGGTGCATTGGCCGGATTTGATGTGCGTGAGCAACTGGCGTCGACCACAGACCCGATCCTCGCCATCAACGGCGCTCAAGATCAGGTCTGCCCGCCGACCGATGCACAATTCATTGCCGAGCACGCCCCGAAGGGCACTGCGGCAGTCATTGATTCCGCGGCCCACCTTGCACCTGCTGAAGCCCCCGAAGAGACAGCCGCCTTGCTGGTCGATTTCTTCACCTCCAACTAAAGAAGGTCTAAGACTGATGTCAGATTCTCAGCGCCAGCCCGGTGACACCTATGATGCGGGCATGGTTGTGCGCCGCGAGGTGCTCGGCAGCGAGCACGTAGATCGCTCCACCAATAACTCAAATGAATTCACCGACGAATTCCAGGAAATGATCACCCGCTACGCATGGGGCACCGTCTGGACCCGTGACGGACTGCCGCGCACCACCCGCAGCGCCATCACGCTAACCGCCATGATTGCCGGCGGCTACTGGGAAGAACTGGAAATGCACGTGCATGCCGCACTGCGCAACGGCATGACCGCGGAGGAGATCAAGGAAGTCTTCTTGCAGTGTGCCATCTACTGTTCGGTTCCTGCAGCAAACGTTGCTTTCAAGATCGGCAAAAAGGTCTTGGACGAGTACGCCGCGGAAGAAACCAACTAACAAGGTCTTCCAACCGCCAAAAACCAGTGCCCCCGGACGAATCAGCGGATTCGTCCGGGGCACTGGTTTTTCATCTGGCAATGCTTAGCTACGTGCTGGAATCAGCGACTTCCCCAGCCAGTCGCGTTCAATGTCGTTGAGCGCGCGTGCGGATTTGCCATCTTGAGCTAGCGGGACCATGACCGTGGTTGAATCGAAGACCTGCTGGCCGTCCTGATAGCCGATCCCGCGAACGGTAAAGGATTTGTTTCCCACGCGGCTAATTCCCATGCGGATCAGCATTTCTGGCTGGTAATAGAGCGGGCGCAGGTAATCGATATTAATCGAGGCGACCACCGTTCCATACTCAAAACGTCCGGTGTTGCCGTCTTCGCGCGTCCACCTAATTCGCGCTTCTTCCATCAGCGTGACGATGCGGGCATTGTTAACATGTCCGAGGGCGTCCTGATCAGACCAGCGAAGTTGTAATAGTACTTCGGTAGCTGCGGCTAAATCCTGCTGGCTTGCTTCACTCATGACATCCATTTCATCAAAATTTGGCCTGTGCACCTAGTTGGGTGACGTGCTATCTTGTGTCAGTTTTTTGAAATGCGTTCCCAACGACAATCTTCGTTGTAAGCGTCAAGACAGTTCCAAATGTCCGGCTCCGCATAAAATCTCAGCTCATCGGTGAACCAGTAGGTCTTCCCCGGGTCCCACCCGGCGATCACGCTGGCAAAGTTTTCGTCTACGACCAAGCATTCTCCGGCGAGCGCCAAGTAACCGGCAATGCTCAGATGTACACCGTCATAGTCTTTGGATACCGCAAACCAGTCGGGCATCACCCACGCTCCGTCTCGTCCGGTGGTCCGATACCAGTCGTGCCGTTTATGGGCGGTGACCTCGATGCCGTAGTCCCGGCATAGTTGCACCCAATCGTTGGCTGTGGAGATTTCTAGAACTTTGACAGAAGGAGGAACGCTAGCTTTCCGTGTGACTGCTTGCTCCTAGGTGAAGGCATCTTCAACGCAGCTCGCTCCTATTGGTTGCTGGTTAGTGAACACCCCTGTAGTGGCCCGCAAGTCCCAACTAGGCCTGGACCACCATTCACCTCCAATCATGGCGGTGACCGGTGTTGGCTTTTCTGCGCGCGCACGTGCCTCGGTGAGGATCAAGTTCTCTTTCCATCGCAGCAGCTTGTCAAAGACGCTTGACCCGGTGCTCGTCATCGAGCCGGCGGGATCAGGCTGGTCAAATTCCACATGAAACTGTGTGCGCAGATCAACCGGGGCTAACCACTGCTGCGTGAGACCAGAGGCCACAATATACTCGGCAACCCGACACAAGGCGTTTTGCAGCGCGGGCGCAGCTAACAAGGTGTCCTCCCCATCTGGTTCTTGCCAGTATCTGGCATGGACAACAGTACTTTCCAGCGACTTTTGCAAGAGCTGATCGGTGACCGGCAACAGCGTGGTGGCGCTTATCAGCTTGGCAAGTTCCTCCACGCTCACGGTGACGGTGCGTCCTTCGTCCGCACCCGGACCAAACATGATGACCGAATCACCACGGCATGCCTCTACTTGGTACGACGCATAATACATTGCCGAATGCAGCGGGTGATCAGCGAATTCAGACAGCGCCTGGGCTTCACTGTCCAACGCAAATTCCCAAAGCACACGACGCCCCCGCCGACCACTAAGCAACAGCTCGACGATATCCATGGCTTACTCCTGCAATCGGCGAATCAAAACGATAAATCTTCCCAAGACACCGGGTTAGTTTTTACGAGATCGATTATTAGACATTACCCCAGAGCTCACTGCTATTTACCTCCGGCTGACAACGTTGGCTCTGGCTGGTCAACAGACTGACCGAATGTCACCACCCCGGAGGAACGTTCGTGAAATCATTCGCTCAACCCGGCAAGACCAATCGTTTCACCCCACTTCGGATCACCGCAGGTTCACTTGTCCTTCTCGCAACCTCGGCCGCCCTCACCGCGGCGAATTCTGCACCCGTTCCAGAACAAGCCAGTACTTCCGCCGCCAGCTGGAAAAGCACCGCCTACCGTGGCAACGTCGAAGTAATTCCCGCCAACGCTGAGCAGACGAATATCACTCCCGAGTCCATCGATGGCGTGGTGTTTGATGACCGCAACAAGAACTCCGCACGGGATGTTAACGAACCAGGCAGACCAGGTGTCACGGTGTCCAACGGACGCGAGGTGACCACCACCGATGGCCAAGGCCGCTATGAACTTCCTGCATTTGAGAACATGACCATGTTCGTTACCCAGCCTCGTGGCTATCAGGTCCCAGTCGATGAACATAACGTCACGCAGTTCTTCTATACTCATCTTCCCCAAGGGTCACCGGAGCTCAAATACGGTGGGATCGCGCCAACCGGCCACCTGCCTGAAGCGGTCAACTTCCCGCTCACCCAAAGCTCCGCCACCCAAAGCCCAGAACAGAGCTGCCTGATCGGCGCGGACGTGCAAACCTACAATCAAAAGGAAGTTGAGTTCGCTCGCAATGGTGTGTTCACCGATCTGGCGCAGCGCACCGACTACACCGGATGCGGGGCACTGTTCATTGGCGACTTGGTGGGCGACGATCTGTCCTTGTTCACCGCGACGCGCGAACTAACTTCCATGCTCAACGGGCCAGCGCGTTTCCTTCCCGGCAATCACGACATCGACTACGACTCCTTGGATGGGCAACACGAATTCGATAGCTTCCGCGCCCAGTTTGGGCCAGAATATTACTCCTACGACACAGGAAAAACACACGTCGTTGCGCTGAGCACCATCGCTTACCCCACCAAGGTTCCAGCCAAAAAAGGCGACTACACCTATGACCTTGGCGAACAACAACTGCAGTGGTTGCGCGCCGACATTGCAAAGGTTCCTAAGAACAAAGCCATTGTCTTAGCCGGGCACAGCCCCTTATTGGAATTCTTCTACAGCGATGAGCACACCACTAAACAGATTAAAGAAATCTATAAGATCCTCGAAGGCCGCGAAGTTGTTTCCCTCGGTGGACACACCCACATGTCGGAGAATCTACGTGCCGGTGATTTGATGGCCGGATGGCAGGATGAAGTGGGCGCCGATGGGTTGCCGTTCACCCATCTGACAGTTCCAGCGGTTTCCGGACAGTGGTATGAGGGGCGGGTCACCGGCAATGGTTATCCAACATCCATCCAGCGTGATGGCACCCCGCCAGGAGTCTTGACCCTAGATATCAAAAACACCAAGATCACCGAACGCTTCACTATTACCGGAGGCGATACATCAAAACAAATGTCGCTGGGACTTAACACCCCGCTCTACCGCACGTGGTACGAGCAAAACATCACCAAGCCACGTGGCACCGTGAGCGCATTGGAAGATCCGCTAACGGTCAGCCAAGCAGATCTGTCCAAGGACACCTGGCTCACCACAAACTTCTGGTTGGGAAGTACCGGCTCAAAAGTTGAGGTGAGCCTTGATGGCGCAACATCAGCCACTGCTACACGTACCCAGCAATTGAACGGTGAGCGTCCACGCGTAGGCGCCGAGTTCTCCGATCCGGTAGCTATCGCCGAACAGTTCGTGCATGGTGGCGGTCTGGCCGAGAAGACCACCCACCTGTGGCGGTTTGAAATACCTTCGGATCTTGCGGTGGGTTCGCACACGGCAACGGTGAAAGCCACAGACGTCCATGGACGTACCTTCACCGACCAACTGACCTTTGAAGTCACTTCGTAAGCGAGCGTAGGTCTTCGCGGTGCCAGCTTAGGTCAGCTGGGCACCGCCATATTCATGACTCATAGGCTCCCTATCGGGGCCTATGAGTCATGGAACGCATAGGATGAGACCATGCGTATTGCTATCTTGGATGACTATCAGAACGCGGCTCGCGACTTCGCAGATTTTGATGCATTGGCTGCAGAGCTCAACGCCGATCTCACGGTGTTCAACGAACACCTCGGCCACGAAGACGATGTGGTCAGCGCGGCGCTAGAACCCTTCGATGTCATCGTGGCGATGCGCGAACGCACCCCGTTCACCCGGGCACGTTTCGAAAAGCTGCCCAACCTGAAAATGCTTGTTTCTACCGGGCGACGCAACGGTTCGATCGATTTGGCCGCCGCAGGACTGCATAATGTGGTGGTTTCACATACTGGCTATTCACCAACCGACGCCGTGGAACACACCTGGGCGCTCATCCTGGCTGCCGCGCGCAGGCTTGACGTGGAGCTGTTCTCTGCACAGTCTCCACGTGGTGAGGCAGAGCCTTGGCAGTCAACCTTCGGAATGGGTTTGGCAGGCAAAACCCTCGGCGTTTACGGTCTAGGTAATCTTGGGTCGCGCGTGGCCAAGGTCGGCCTTGCCTTCGGTATGCGGGTTATTGCTTACAGCCAGAATCTGACCAAAGCTCGGGCTACAGAGGTGGGTGTCGAGCTGGTTTCGGAAGCTGAGCTCTTCGCAACTAGCGACGTATTGACCATCCACCTGAAGCTTTCCGATCGGAGCACCGGAGTGGTCGGTGCCAAGCAACTATCTTGGATGAAACCCGAGGCCATTTTGGTGAACACCTCACGTAGCCGCATTGTTGAAACCCCGGCGTTGATCACCGCAATGGAGAACCGGATGCTGCGTTTGGCAGCGGTGGATGTCTTTGATGTTGAGCCATTGCCGGTGCTTGATCAGCTGTCCCGTACCCGCGGGCTGATCGCTACACCGCATATTGGTTATGTAACTGCCGAACAGTTTGAAATGTTCTATCAGGATTCGGCTGAGAATATTCGTGCGTGGGCTAAGGGTTCACCGATCCGCGTGATGGGTCTCTAACCACGGGTTTCCGAGGCACAAAGTAGAAGTGCAAGATTGCGACTACCGCGGCCCAAGCGGCACCGATCAGCAGTCCTACCACTACGTCTGACACCCAGTGGTGCCCAATGTAGATGCGTGATGCGCCCATGGCGAGTATAAAGAGCGCCGCGATGATGCTGATCAGGTATGCGTATCTTTGCAGACCGTAAACAATGGCCAGGTAGCTGGCAATACCAATTAGCGCGGCCGCGTTGAGTGTATGGCCGCTGGGAAATGAAAACGATTCCGGCGGTGCAGGTCCACCGGGAATCCCCTGCGGACGGATGACTTGAAGGCTCGCTTTGAGAATGACCGTAAGCAGCACCGAGACCAGCGCGGTGAAAGCAACCGTTGCCAATGGCCATACGCTGCGCGTCCACCAACAGAGTAAGCCGGTCAGCACGAGCATGATCATCGTCATTCCGGGGGTGGACCCCCAGAAATATAGGAAGTCAGAAATACCTTGTAGTGCTGGAGTTTGATGATCTAAAACCCACTGGTATGTGGGTTGGTCCATGTCTTTAGCCCAACCACCGACATGCAAGGAAACTAGCACTCGTCGAGTGAAAAAGAACATCGCAACCACAAGACCAAAAATGATCCACAATATTTGTATGCCACGAGGCTTTTGCCCCTGACGGAAGTTCCAAGACGATCTCATAGCTTCCATCGTAGTGGGCACGTCGGTACGCAACTTCCGCCCCGGGCTATACGGAACAATAGAACCATGACGATCAAGATCTTGGCCATCGGCAAAAAACATGAATCCTGGGTAGACGAGGGAATCGCTCGCTACGAAAAGCGCCTGAAGAAGCCTTTTGACCTGTCGTGGCAGTTACTTAACCATTCATCGCGTGAGAACGATGCGGCACGCATCGAGGAATCTGCACGAATCCTCGCGAAGATCGATGACCGTGATTTTGTGGTGTTGCTCGACGAACGTGGCAAGAACGTGGACTCCCCTGCTCTAGCGAACACACTACGAGCCCCAATTGATTCTTCACGCAACGTCGTCATCATCATTGGCGGGGCTTACGGCGTAGACGCCTCGGTTCATCAGCGCGCGAACTTTGAGTGGTCCTTGTCTAAGCTGGTCTTTCCGCATCAGCTGGTGCGACTCATCCTCACCGAGCAGCTCTACCGGGCCCAAGATATTCTCGCCGGTGGCAAATACCACCACGTTTAAGCACGCCCCTCGACTTTCTATTATGGAAAGTCAAGACTTTCCATAACGGAAAGTGAGAAAATCATGACTGGTGAACAAGAGCGGATCGATAAGCTGACTGCAGCTGAGCTTTTGGTAACCGCTGATCGAGCTTCCCATACGATGGTTTCTACTGGTGGTTCAACTCGTGTCGTCCTGCTTGTATATGTCTTGATCGGCAGCACGGGGCTGAGCCTTGCGGACGTTATTTCAGGAACCGCCATTTTGTGGCTGGCAGCTTTGATCATCCCGGTCTTGCTGGTGCAATTTTTTTCCACGCGTAATCGAGTCAAGGCTCGCCCTGTGCTCGATGGTTCAGCTATCTACGGCTGGTATTCCTTTATGGCGATGATTGCCGTATTCTGCTTGCGCATGTGGACGGCCGTTGACCCATGGGCTATCGGATCCAAATGGATCATTTCGTGTTTTGTCATGTGGCACCTGCTCTCTGCGGCGCAACGAAGCCTGGATAAGGATCGGGTGCAGGACGCGCAGGAACGAGCCGCATGACTTGCTAAGTCACCCCGCAACCAAAGCGTCCGCATCTATCCACGAAGAGGAGGCAACTTTGAACCCGGCATCGCAGAATCCGCCAACGCATGATGCTCAAGCACTTCTCGCTCAAGCCGAGGAAGCATCCACTGCCAGCGTGAGAGCTACAGAGCCACCGCTCGGATTCCTACTTAGCTTGGCATTGACCTACGCGGGCATCTTCTCACTTCACGGAATCATCAATTCAGCACTCTGGTACTGGTCCTTGTTACTCTTCTTGCCACTGCTGGTTTGGTACATCTATTGGTCTCGCAAGCGCCCAAAATCCCGACCGGCGCTGAAGCACTCCGGCAAATACATGCTCGGAGTATTTCTCATGATCGGTGGGATGCAGTTCGGTAATTTCTGGATTCCGCAGACTTGGCTGCTAATCGCGCTCAAGTTCATGGCACTATTCGCGGTGCTTATCACCGCACTGTGGGTCATGCGCCGAGAAACGATCACCTCTCGCATCAAGGATGGGAATGAACAAGCAAGCTAACACGGCACGCTTCGACGAGCTGATCCATGCACCGATTAGGCTGCGCATCTGCGCCAGTCTTGCGCCCGTGCAATGGGCAGAATTCGCCCATCTCCGTGATGCTTTGAACATTGCTGACTCGGTGCTCAGCAAACATCTGAAGCAACTTACCGACACCGGTTATATCCAAATCGAACGATTCACAAAGCTAGGCCGCAGCCATATGCGGGTCTCCTTAACCAGGGCCGGTCGGGATGCCTACGTCGGACATGTGGCAGCCTTACGCGAAATTACGGCTGGCGAATAATGCCACTTCTTGTCGGTCCCCACGACGTAGTATCAATTCCATGAACGAGATTCTTTCCAGGTTTGGCACAGCGACCCGTCAGTGGTTCACGGACGTTTTCACCGAACCAACGGCAGCCCAAGTAGGCGCCTGGGATTCAATCTCCAGTGGCCACCACACGCTGGTCATCGCGCCCACTGGTTCGGGTAAAACCCTAGCGGCGTTCCTCTGGGCATTAGACCGGCTACACCAAGCCGAAGTTCCCAAACCAGCACTGCCAGGGCTGGAACCTGAAACCACGCAAGGCTCTGGTGCCGGCACTAAAGTGCTTTATATTTCACCGCTCAAGGCCCTGGGTGTGGACGTTGAACGCAACCTGCGTTCCCCACTGGCGGGGATCCGCGCCACCGCGCATGAATTGGGGATCACTCAACCCTCGGTTTCCGTGGGGGTGCGCTCCGGTGATACTCCCCCGAACGTGCGCAGGCAGCTGTTAAAGAACCCGCCGGACATCCTGATCACGACACCCGAATCTTTGTATCTGATGCTGACGAGCCAGGCACGGCAGACCTTGACCAGTGTGCACACCATCATCATCGATGAGGTGCACGCAATCGCTAGTTCCAAGCGCGGCACCCACTTAGCTTTGTCCCTAGAACGCCTCGATTCGCTCTTGTCGGTGCCTGCCCAACGCATTGGGCTTTCGGCCACCGTTGAGCCACCCGAAGAGGTAGCTAGATTCCTTGCAGGTTCTGCGCCAGCAAATATTGTGCGCCCAAAATCCACTAAAAAATGGGAACTAGCGGTCCGCGTTCCGGTGGAGGACATGACAGACCTTCCTGCTGCGGCAGGAGCCCACGATCTCGGTCCAGGTTCCTCGCCCACAGCAGGGGCAAGTATCTGGCCGCATGTGGAAAACCAACTCGTTGATCTGGTCCTGGAGAACCACTCGACAATTATCTTCGCCAACTCGCGCCGTCTGGCCGAACGGCTCACCGGCAGACTAAATGAAATTTACGCCGAACGTGAGGGATTCGCTGCCGAAAACGCCGCAACTTCCAGCCCGGCAGCAATGATGGCTCAGGCAGGATCCAGCGCGGCCAGCGACCCTCAAGCACCACTGCTCGCGCGAGCGCACCACGGTTCGGTGTCCAAGGATTCTCGCGCCCAAATTGAGGAAGACCTCAAACTTGGCAGGCTACGTGCGGTAGTTGCCACCAGCTCACTGGAATTGGGCATCGATATGGGACTGGTTGACTTGGTCATCCAGGTCGAATCCCCCAACTCTGTCTCCTCCGGATTACAACGCGTAGGACGTGCCGGACACCAGGTGGGTTCCGTTTCCAAGGGTATTTTCTTCCCCAAACACCGCGCAGATCTGCTCTCTACCGCGCTTGTAGTCACCCGTATGCGAGATGGCGTCATTGAAAAAATGGTCATCCCCGCCAACCCGCTAGATGTGCTGGCCCAACAAACCCTCGCGGCGGTCGCCATGGATGAACTGGACGTCGAGGCCTGGTTTGATACGGTTCGCCGGGCAGCCCCCTACCAGCAGCTGCCACGCAGCGTCTACCTCGCCACCTTAGATATGCTCTCGGGCAAGTACCCCTCCGATGAGTTCGCCACGCTGAAGCCACGACTGGTCTGGGACCGTGATGCCGGAACCCTCACCGCCCGCCCCGGGGCCCAACGCCTTGCAGTGATTTCCGGAGGCACCATTCCGGACCGCGGACTGTTCGGTGTATTCCTCGCCGGCTCGGAAGATGACAAAGCCCCCAAACGAGTGGGCGAACTTGACGAAGAGATGGTCTATGAATCACGGGTGGGAGACGTCTTCGCACTCGGTGCTACCAGCTGGCGTATCGAGAACATCACCCACGACAGGGTGCTTGTCACCCCAGCCTTCGGCCAGCCAGGCAAACTACCGTTCTGGCATGGCGATGGGCTAGGCCGCCCGGTAGAGCTGGGCGCCGAACTAGGCAAATTTACCGCCGGGCTGCTCGCCGAAGAACGCGGGGAGGCCGCCTCACGGCTGGAACATAGCGGACTGGACTCGTACGCCGCTAATAACCTGTTGAATTATTTGGGCGAACAACAACGCGCCACCGGTCAGGTGCCGAACCATCAAAACTTTGTCATCGAACGCTTCTACGACGAACTGGGCGACTGGCGCGTGATGCTGCACTCCCCCTTCGGGCTGTCCGTCCACGCACCGTGGGCCTTGGCCATCGGCGCCCGAGTACGTGAACGCTGGGGGCTGGATGCCTCGGCGATGGCAGCCGATGACGGGATTGTTTTGCGCATCCCCGCGATGGATGATGAACCGCCAGGGGCTGAACTCTTCGCCTTCGAAGCAGATGAAATCGTTGACGTAGTTACCTCCCAGGTAGCGAACTCCGCGTTATTTGCCGCCCGCTTCCGTGAGTGTGCCGCGCGTGCTTTGTTGCTGCCACGGATCAATCCCACCAAACGCACTCCCTTATGGCAGCAACGCCAACGCGCCAGTCAGCTACTAGACGTAGCGCGTAACTACCCGGACTTCCCGATCATCTTGGAAACCGTGCGCGAATGCCTGAACGACGTCTATGACCTACCTGCGCTGCGTGAAATTCTCTCCCACGTTTCTTCCCGCGCCATCCGGCTGGTGGAGGTACAAACAGAACTCCCGTCCCCTTTCGCGCAATCCTTGCTCTTTGGCTACGTAGCTCAATTCCTCTACGAATCCGATGCGCCTTTAGCTGAGCGCCGTGCCGCGGCACTCAGCCTAGACCCGGTACTGCTTGGTGAACTACTAGGCCGCAACGACGTTCGCGAGGTCCTCGACGCACAGGTGATCGCGCAACTTGGCGACCAGTTGCAACATTTAGCGCCAACCCGCCGCTTCAGCGGCGTTGAAGGAGTGGCGGATCTGTTGCGTCTACTCGGACCGATGAGTGCAGCCCAGCTTGCACTGCGATTACGCCATCCGGAGCACGAGGATGAAGCACTTGATGAGCAGACCGCCCGAATCCACGCCGAAGCTTTGGTGGCCACCCGCCGCGCATTCACCCTACGTTTGGGAGGCAAGCACTCTTACGCAGCCATCGAAGATGCCGCTAATCTTCGTGATGCTTTAGGCACCCCGCTACCCACTGGAATTCCCGCCTCGTTCTTGGAACCCGCAACACAACCGGTTCAGGACCTGGTCTCTCGGTACGCGCGCACTCACACCCCATTTACGGCCGGCGAATTAGCAACAGCATTGGGGCTGGGTGTTGCGATGCTGCGTCCGGTGATGGACCAACTCGTGGCCGCCGGACGATTATCGCTAGGAGCTTTCCGTCCTTTAGAGCTAGTCCCGGACGGTGTTTCGGGGGATGAATATACCGATATCCAGGTATTGCGCACTATCCGCACCCGCTCGTTAGCGGCTTTGCGTGCCGAGGTGGAACCGGTAGACCAAGCCACCTATGCCCGGTTCTTACCCACCTGGCAGCAGGTCGCCTCCCAGCTGACCGGAAGCGATGGAGTCTACGAAGTGATTGCTCAATTAGCTGGCGCAGATCTTCCTGCCTCCGCGCTTGAGTCCTTCATTCTTCCAGCCCGACTACGCAATTATCAGAGTGCTTGGTTAGATGAATTAACTAGCTCCGGTGATGTTCTGATTTGTGGTGCGGGAGCCGCCGGAGGCAACGACGGATGGCTGTCCTTACACACCGCCGAACATGCGGCGCTCACCCTGCCCGGGGGAAATACCAGCGAGTTGAGCGCGCTGGACTTAAAGGTGCTGAACTCATTTCAAAGTACCGGTGCTTATTTCACCGAAGAAATTGCGGCGCTACTACACCACAGCGAAGAGGTGCCACCGAGCAACCAAGAAATCACCGAGTCCTGTTGGAACCTGTTCTGGGCCGGTTTCATCTCCCCGGACACACTCACTCCGGTGCGTGGTTACCTTGCAGGTGGCAGCACCGCGCATAAAATCGCTAAGCCTGCCCCGCGAGCACGCGCGGCAAGACTTAACAGGTTATCGGGATTAAACCGCTTGGCTCGCGAACAAGCAGGGCAGTCCGCTCGTTCGGTCCGTGGTGGTGCAAGGTGGGCTTTACTCCCGCCTCCGGTCACGGACCTGACCATCGCCGCCCATGCCACCGCCGAGGTGCTCCTAGAGCGCTACGGCGTTCTCACCCGGGGTTCGGTCGCTGCCGAAGCTGTGCCCGGAGGATTTGGGCAGCTGTACCGCGTGCTGTCCAAACTCGAAGAAGCAGGCCACGCCCGCCGCGGATACTTCATCGAGAAACTCGGTGCCGCCCAGTTCTCCACTTCCAATACCATCGACCGTTTACGCGGTTTTGTGTTAGCTGATGATCCACGCCGCAAACCCACGGCCACGGTCTTAGCTTCCACAGACCCGGCGAATCCCTATGGTGGCGCGTTGCCTTGGCCGGTGGGCGATACCGGGCACCGTCCGGGACGTAAGGCTGGCGCTTTAGTCGGATTGATCGACGGTTCGCTCTGTTTCTATTTGGAACGTGGGGGCCGAACCGTACTAACCTTTGGTGAGCATTCAGAAGATGCGTGGCAGCTGCTCGCATCTGAACTTGTGACGACGTTGCGCACCGCAAAGGTAGACAAGATTGCCATGGCCACGGTCAATGGCGAATCGGTCAGTTCACATCCTTTGGCAGCTCCGCTACTTGCCGCAGGATTTTATTCCACTCCACAGGGAATTCGGTTCCGCCGCTAACCACTATAAGTTCAGGAGGGTTCATGCCCGAAGGCGATTCCGTCTATCGTGCCACCGCTCGGTTGCATCATGCCCTGGCCGGCCACAAGCTACTACGCAGTGACTTTCGAGTTCCTCAGTTAGCCACCACGGATCTGAAAGACTATACGATTGACGCGGTCCGCCCGCGAGGCAAACACCTGCTGATGCGCCTAGTCCCACCTGCCGGTAGCGATTTTCAGCCGGTGACGCTACATTCTCATTTATTAATGGAGGGCCGTTGGGATGTGTATTCTCCTGCCGAGCGTTGGAAACGTCCAGCGCATACGGCCCGAGTAGTTCTCTATACCGAATATGCCACCGCCGTCGGTTTTGATATTGCTCAGGTGGATTTGATTCCTACCGACCAAGAGCAAGACCTAGTCGACCACCTTGGACCGGATCTGTTAGGCGCTGATTGGGATTCTAAGCAGGCGAGAAAGAACCTATTGGCTGACCCCGAGCGAAGCATTGGCGACGCATTGTTGGACCAACGTTTGCTGGCCGGAATCGGTAACGTATACCGCTGTGAAGTGCTGTTTCTAGCCAGGACCCACCCGTTGACGCCGGTAGGTAGGGTCAAGAATTTAGCGCGGATTGTTGAGCTCTCCCACCGGCTGCTACAGGTTAACAAAGATCGTGGCAAACGGGTCACTACCGGGGATCCGCACAGCAGAGAGCCGCTGTGGGTTTATGGGCGTGCAGCAAAACCGTGTCTACGCTGCGGAACTAAAATTCAGCTGTTTAAACTTGCCGCACAGAATACCGGGCTAGAACGAGACTGCTATTACTGCCCCGCGTGCCAGGAAATGAAAGAATAGCCCTTATGGCTATGCTCTCCCCACTCCCGGTACGTAACGGCGTCAATGCAACACGTTTGCGTGTGCCCAAGGTTGGGCCATGGGACACCGTCGCAGACTACCTGCTGGAACGCTTCGGCCATGTGGATCCGGACGGTCTCATGCGCCGCTTTGACGAGCAGGAAATCGTTGGTCTCGGTGGGGTTCCACTGAACATCAACACCACACTGGGAGAACACGAGTTCATTTGGTATTACCGGTCATTGCCGGCAGAAACTCCGATCCCCTTTGAAGCAAAAATCTTGCATCAAGATGAACACCTTATAGCCTTGGATAAACCGCATTTTTTGCCTTCCACTCCCGGAGGTCGGTTCATCCAGGAATCCGCGTTGGTCCGCCTGCGAAACCAAGTAGGGAACCCGGATCTGGTTCCCATGCACCGATTGGATCGTGCCACCGCCGGCGTGATCTTGTTCGCGGCAAACCCGCAAACTCGCGGCGCCTATCAACTGCTTTTTGAAAATCGGAAGATCTCCAAAAAATATCAGGCGGTCGTTGCTCTAGAACCTGGGACAGGCCTAGAGACCGGTCGGGTGCTCGAAGCTAATGGAGAACACCCCAACGTCCGCACTGCCCAAGAATTAAATGCGCTGTTGCAGTCAATGCCTTTGGTCTTTGAAAACCGGATGGCCAAGCTTAAGGGCCAACTTCGTTCCTCGGTTGAAGAGGGCGTACCCAACGCACAAACCAAAATTTCTTTGGGGGCCATCGGCACTAGCAAGGGTCACCATACGGGCCTGAAGGTAGCCATGATGGATCTGGACCCGCTCTCCGGCAAAACCCACCAGTTACGTGTCCATCTAGCTTCTCTGGGGCTGGGGATCATCAATGATGCGTTTTATCCGCGACTGTGGGATTTGGCTCCCGATGACTACTCTCGCCCATTACAGCTGCTGGCCCACACAATTTCTTTTACCGACCCACTCACCGGAAAACCGCGTAGTTTCAGCTCGCAACAACGCCTAATAGAAGCGCCATAGACCAAGCCCTTCTTCTAAAAGCCAGTGGATTATCCTAGGCTGTTGCACACACCTGACGAGTAGCGTCAGGGGTCTTGAAGCACACAGCTAAGGACGGTAACCGATGGCAGAGCCGCAGCCCACCGAGAATTTACGTTCGCTAGTGGACTCAGCCCAACAGGCTATTGCCGCCGCCTCACAAAAGCAGAGCCTGCAATTGCCCTACGCCGCTCCTGACCGTCGTCCAAATCCTGCAGTAGAAACCTTTGACAAGGTTCGTTCCGGACTGTTTGGACTAGCCGCAGTCCTCTTACTGATCACTTCCTTAAATGCTGCGCTGGATACCAGCTTTGGTTCCCGAACAAACATTTTGGACACCTCGCAAATTTTGGCATTCATCTGGCCAGCCATTGCGGTGCTGATGATCGCCAGCGCCATTTATTCGGTGTTGCCGCATCAGCTTTCCTCACGGAGGCAACGAGCCATCACCGTCTATGGCCTCTCCGCCGCAGCGTTGATGGCCTGTGCACTGACCTTTACCGCCGGTTTTTTGCTTTGGCCAGGAGCGATACTTGCAACTTTGGCTACCGGCTTCGGGTTGTATGGGATGCTCCAAATGAATCTACATACCGCGCGTAATCATTTAGAGCGCATTGCCACCGATCTACCCGTGAGCTTATTCAGTGGTTTTTCGCTGGTATTCACCGTGCAACTGTGGCTCTCCGCCGCCGGTTGGAACAGCTCGGGACACTTACTGGGGATCAGTATCGTAAGTGTTGTGGTGACACTGCTGGCGGCAGCATTCGCGCAGACAGAACGCGGCCGTCACGCCTTCGCCGCGGGTTTCGGCCTCGGCATGTTATCGGCCGCGTTCAGTGCTTGGCGCCAAGAAAGCGCACCTCTATGGTTTGCCGCGTTATTGGTCTTCATGGCAATAATCGTCTTTATCTGTGCCGAAAGCCGACGGTTCCACATAGCTCACGCAGAACATCGAATCCAGCGTGGGCTACGCGCCGAAGCTTAACGTGGGGCCATCCGAATGGCACCATCGAGTCGGATCGTTTCACCGTTGAGCATTGGGTTGGCAACAATGTGCGCCACTAGATCCGCGTACTCGTCGGGACGTCCCAGCCTAGACGGATGAGGCACCTGTGCGCCCAACGAATCCTGAGCCGCTTGCGGTAGTCCATCCATCATGGGCGTGTGGAAGATTCCCGGTGCTATAGTCATCACTCGAATTTGGTGAGCTGCCAGTTCGCGAGCCAAAGGCAGCGTCATTGCGGCCACCGCACCCTTCGAAGCAGCATAGGCGGGCTGACCAATCTGACCATCAAAAGCGGCCACCGACGCGGTATTGATTATCACTCCGCGTTCACTGGTGCCGTTTGCGTCGACAACCGCTTCGCTGTGCGCCATAGCTTCAGCCGCCAGACGCACCACGTTAAAGGTACCGGTGACGTTAATTTCCAAGACCTTAGCGAATTTCTGCAGTGGAATAACGCCCTCGCGTCCGAGCACCTTTCCTGGAGTGGCGACTCCTGCGCAGTTCACCACGGTTCTCAGGTGTCCGAGTTCGGTGGCTCGTTGCACCGCGGCGGCCACATCTTCTGCTTGGGTCACATCAGCAGGAACATAGCGAACATTTGCAGCAATCTGTGCCGCAATTTCATCACCATCTTCACGAGGAAGATCCAGCACCACCACGTGCGTGGCACTCTCGGCAAGTTTTTGTGCTGTAGCTCGTCCCAGACCGGATAGTCCTCCGGTGACGAGCGCGACGGTATCTCGCAGTTCCATCAAATCCCCTTTTGAGCGTTGTTGACGTGAAATTTAGCCTAACCTTCGCGAGGAGATTTGAGAAGTATCCGTTAGTTGAGATGGCAAAACGCCGAAGCCATCGTTGGATCCCTAACGGTTGCACAAGATCCTCAACAACTACCGGCGCATACCCCAGCCCTCAGGTTAACCAAAAAAATTGGCGGTCAGAAGTTTACCTTCCGACCACCAATTACATGTTTAGGCGAGTTTTGCGCGAACAAGCGTTGAAAGAGTTTTACCATCGTAGCGACCAGCGACCTGAGCGTTGATTAGCTTCATTGCGGAGCCCATATCTTTCATCGTCAGCTCACGTTCGGCAGACAACTCAGCCATCACCGAATCAACAATCGAACGAGCCTCATCATCACTCAAAGCTTGAGGTAAATATCCTTCAAGGAACGTTGCCTCAGCTATTTCAGCCGCAGCTCGATCGGAGATCCCCTTGTCGGTGTAGGTCTTCGCGGTTTCATGGCGATTAGCAACCTGTTTGCGGATGAGCGTTTCCACCTCCGCGTCGTTCAGTTCCGTAGGAGTCTTGCCAGACTTTTCACGAGTTTCAATTTCGCCCAAGACATTGCGCAAGGTGGTCAGTTCCATCTTGTTACCTGCCTTCAGCTGCGTGATACTGTCTGTTCGAAGCTGCTCTTTGAGTGACATTTTCTTTCCTATTCCTCAGAGTGTGACGCCGGTGTATACGTCAACACTATTCCTGTTCATCAGGTATTTTGGTACTGCCATTCAAACTCGTTCCTGAGGTACGAGCGAGCTCCAGCACTAAACACCTAAACTGCCCGCTTGAATGAGCTTGGCCGCTTTTTCATCAAGCCAGACTGTCCCAGTGGCGTCTAGGATACCTAGCATTTGTTCAGACGGAAATGGCCAGCAGTTTCCGGAAAACCCGGAATCCGATGGCCATTGGCACCGCCATAAAAACTGAATTAGTGCATTGCCGGAGCGTTTTCAGGCTCCTGAGCCGCAAGCTCTTTTTTGCCACCCATCAGGAACCCGATGACCAGGATTCCCACGCCGCAAGCAGCTCCCACGAAGAAACCAGGAGCGAATCCCTCCACCGTTGCGACAAGCTCGTCGCTTCCGGCAGCAAGCTTTGAAGCTGTGGTCGCAGCAACCACGCCGACTACCAACGCGGTACCCATCGCGCCACCGAGTTGCTGCAAGGTTGAGAGCAGGGCCGAACCATGGGAGTGCAAGTGGTGTGGCAGTGGGTTGAGCGCCGTGGTGAAGGCCGGGGTGAAGATCAGTGCCATACCTAGGCTCATCGCCAGGTGCAGCACTACCAATAGCCAGATTGGCGTGGTGGAATCCAGAATCAATGCATAGGCAAATAACACCGCGGTGAGTACCAGCGCACCGGGAACTACCAGTGGACGAGGACCAACTTTGTCATACATTCTGCCGACAAATGGAGCCAGAATACCCATCAACAAGCCTCCAGGAAGCATGACCAGTCCGGTAGTCAGAGTCTCCATTCCAAGCACATTGGTGAAGAACATTGGAAGCAGAATGATTACGCCGAATAATGCCACCATCGCAAACATCATCAGCACCAGCGACAGCGTGAAATCGCGGTAGGTCAGTGGGCGCAGGTCCAATAGCGCTTTATCTTCGCGCTGCAATCGGCCCTGCAAGAATGCGAATGCTGCCAGGCACAACACCGCAAGAATAAGGATTCCCACATTTAGTGCCGAGGCGCCACCGGCAGACAACCGGCTCAGCCCGAAGACTAGGCCACCGAAGCCGGGTACCGCCAATAAGATTGAAAGCCCGGACAATGGGGTCTTTGCCTGCCCGGATTCATTACCCAATCGTGGGGTGCCGATAACCAGCGCCAGGATAGCAATTGGGATGATCACGATGAACATGAAACGCCAGGACAGGTACTGCAGAATCAAACCGGACAGCGTCGGGCCAATGGCTGGTGCCACGGAAATGACGATGGAGACGTTGCCCATCAGTACGCCACGTCGTGCTGGCGGAACCAGATCAAGAATCGTGGTCATCAGCAATGGCATCATCACCGCGGTACCGCAGGCTTGGATGACGCGGGCTACCAGCAGTACTCCGAAACCTGGCGCCAACGCGGCCAGTGTGGTGCCTAAGGCGAACATGCCCATCGCCAAGAGGAAAACCTTGCGGGTGCTCAGCACCTGCAAGAGGAAACCTGTCATTGGAATGACTACGGCCATGGTGAGCATGAAGATAGTTGCCAGCCACTGGATCGCGTCAGCGGTGACATCAAATTCGACCATCAGCACAGGCAGTGCCACATTCATGATGGTCTCGTTGAGGATGACCACGAAGCTAGATACGATCAGTACCGCAATCGTGGTGAAATTCTTTTTGCTCAAGCGCTCTGGGGCGTTCGTCAAGGCAGGACACTGCTTCCGAGAGAAGTCGGGGGAGAGAAGCCGCCAAATTTGATGAGACGACTCAACTAATCCTACAGTTCACACTTTTTACGCACTAGAGCGGGTGCTGCGCATTGGCAGTGAATTACGCAACACAGCGCCAAGTTCACCACACACAAGCAATTATGTATGAAGATGGTTCTATGAATGTGCGTACGCCCGACCCATATCCAGGCTGGCTCAACGAAGAAGACCTCTACGAAGCCCGCCAACGTCTTCCGATGCTCTATGTTGAGGCTATCCCCGTGCGCCTCGATCCACTGGGCTATGTCAACGAGGTGGGCCTGCTACTGACCGGGGATGAGTCCGGGCAGATGTTACGCACCTTCGTTTCCGGCCGTGTGATGTACCGAGAAACGATTCGGGCGGCGTTGATCCGTCACATTGAAAAGGATCTGGGCACCATGGTGCTCCCCCAGCTCCCAGCGTCTCCGGTACCTTTCACCGTTGCTGAGTATTTCCCCTCGCCCAGTGAAACTGGACTGACTGACGACCGTCAGCATGCCGTAGCGATGTGCTATATCGTTCCGGTACGTGGTGAATCAACTCCGCGTCAAGACGCCCTCGAACTGACTTGGCTCTCCCCCGCCGAAGCGCTGAGCGAAGACATTCAAGGTGAGTTCGCCGGGGGTCGAGAAAATATTCTCCGACAGGCATTAGCCCATGTCGGAATCAATATTTAAGTAGATCATTATTAACCCTGCTCGGAAACACCTAGGCGCGGGCGCATGCGCTTGCCGAACCAGCTACCAACGAGCACACCAAGGATGCCCACCGCGGAACCGATGACCGTTTCAACTACACGGTCATACATCACCGCGGTGGACAACCCGGTGATCAGACTGGTGCCTACCAGAGCCAGTGGGGTAATAAATACCTGAGCAAGGAAGTAGTTGCGCATTACCAGCATTTCGGCCAAGAACTGAAATAGCCCAATGAAGACCACGAGGATCCACATGGCTGGGTTCAGCACGATAAGCAGCGCGATGAGCAGCATGCCCGCCAACGTGCCGAGCACACGGTGTACGCCGCGACGTACGCGCAGAGCCGTAGTGTGCCCTGCCAACGGCACCACAGCGGCGACCATTGCCCAATAATTGTGGCCAGCTTCAAGTTGACTACCGACAATATTCGCTAATGCGCCAGCTACGCCGGCGGTGAGCACATAGAACAAACCCTCCCACCAGATCGCCTTGCGTACGTTATCTGACAGCGGTGGCACGGGTGTGCGTTTCCACAGACTTGACCACTGACCCAAGGCCCCACTGGCGCCAATGAACAGCGCCAACAAAATCGTAGCTGCCGCAGCAAACATGGCTTCGCCAAAGGGCGCCGGCTTAGCAATCGAGGCAATTGCGGCGAAGGCGAAGATGTGAAACAGAGAGCCGCCTGGACGCAACCGCAGATATCCCGTAATTACGGAGCAGATACCGGCTACCAACGTGGTGGCTCCGACAATCTGCCAGGCCTTGAACTCGGGGTTATCGTGGTCGATCCAGAAAGTGGAGGCACACAGCGCCAACCCAATCACGACGAAGAAGAGCAATCCGGAACGGCTCTGCATGCGCAACCGATTCCAGTACCCATCAACACGACCGTAAACGCCGGTGAACGCACCAAAGACCACAAAGACCATCAGGTCTAACCGGTTGATGAGGAGTAAAAAAATCAGTGGCGCGAAGACGCCGATACCTGTGCGTAGACCGATCCAGTGATCTTTCCGAGCAGGACCCAAGGTCACCAAGGAACGTGCGGATTCCTTAAAATTTTGGAAATTCACTAGATCCTTCCGTCGTTTACGACACAGTGCCGTTAACAGTATTATTCGTCTTTGACCAAGTCGAACGCTAGGTTTTGGCTCACTTTTGGGCTGTCGTTTTCCTCACCCGGCACCTGATACGGCACACTGGTTACGTGTCCGAGAAGAACTTTAACCCCAGCACCCCGCATTCCCGCCAAGCCGAGTTCGGTTTTGAGGTGGGTACACGCCTGACCTCTCCGGAGGGTGAGCCGATGTTGGGCCGTACCGGCGTGATCAATACCCCGCATGGTCAAATCAAAACCCCTGCCTTTATTGCGGTCGGCACCAAAGCCACCGTCAAGGCGCTAACCCCGGTACAGGTTGAAGAGCTCGGCGCGCAAGCGGTGCTTGCCAATGCATACCACCTCTACTTGCAGCCCGGTTCCGACATCCTCGACGAAGCCGGTGGCCTAGGCAAGTTCATGAGCTGGGAAGGTCCTACCTTCACCGATTCCGGTGGTTTCCAGGTAATGAGCCTCGGGTCGGGTTTCAAGAAGGTCATCGATATGAAATCCGTGGACCAATCTGGCCCGGATGACGCGGTTGCTCCAGGCAAAGAACGCCTAGCAAATGTTGATGATGATGGGGTCTGGTTCAAGTCCCACCTTGATGGCAGCAAACACCGTTTCTCCCCAGAAATTTCGATGAACGTCCAGCACCAGATTGGTGCCGACATCATGTTCGCTTTTGACGAGCTGACCACCTTACAGAACTCCCGCGGTTATCAGGTGGAGTCCTTGGAACGCACCCGATTGTGGGCTCAACGTTGCATTGCTGAGCATTTTTCCCTGACCGATTCACGTGCGGGCAAAAAGTACCAAGCTCTGTTTGGTGTGATTCAAGGTGCTCAATATGAAGACCTGCGCCGTAAGGCCTGCCAAGATCTCGGGGCAATGGCTTTTGACGGTTTCGGTATTGGCGGCGCCCTAGAGAAAGAAAACCTTGGCACCATCGTGGGGTGGTGTTCCGAAGAACTTCCGGAAAACAAGCCACGCCACCTGTTGGGAATTTCCGAGCCAGATGACATTTTTACGGCTATCGAAAATGGCGCAGACACTTTTGATTGTGTTTCTCCCACTCGTGTGGCCCGGAACTCCGCCTTCTACACGCCACACGGACGGTTTAATCTCTCCGGTGCCCGGTACAAGCGCGATTTCACCCCGTTGGTTGAAGACTGCTCCTGCTACACCTGCCAGAACTTCACTCGCGCCTACATTCACCACCTGCACAAGTCCAAAGAACTGCTCAGCCACACGCTCATTTCGATCCACAACGAGCACTTCACTGTCAGCTTGGTAGATTCGGCACGCAACGCTATTGAAGACGGTAGCTTCTTCGAGCTGAAGGCAAAGGTCATGTCGGAGTACTACGCCGGCAACCCCGATCCACAAGGACTGCCTGCCTAACTTTTAACTGCATTCTTTGATAACGGCGGGTATCGATGAAATTTAGTAATCATCGATACCCGCCGTTGCGCTTTATTGGCCGTTAGTTACCGGATGTGAGGTTGCTGATTCACCGGCTCGTCGCAGCGCCGCGTAGCCCGGGTAAGCGCACAGCAATCCGAACGCCCAGATTCCCCATGGCACGGTTGAGACTGGTGTTAGCAACAGTAGGATCAGGGGCAGCCCCGAGGCTACCGCTTGGAGGAAATACCTGAGTTCGATAAGCATCAGCGAACCGGTGTTTATCTCATTGCTGGCACCAAGAATCAGTGCTTCCCAGTCACGTTCTCCACGCGTGGCTCGGCCCCAGGCAGCAGCACTCGTACCGCTGGCGGCCACCAATACGCCAAGGACCCAAAATCCAAGGTTCGCTGTGGGGATCATGCCTAGTGCTAACGGAAGCAACGAACAGATGCTCAAAATTACGAGAATCATGCAGAGCGTGAATCCAATGGCCGGGCGGACTAAGGCGGTGCGCGGCTGGCTCAACATCTGTGCCAGCCCTGGCGCGCTGGCCAGTGGGCGGTTCAACCGGCCGAAGCTCTCCGTCAGCACCCATAACAGCAACACAAAAAATCCGGTCACTGCCAGTGGGTTAGCGATGGAACGTACCGCTAAAACCAGTGCGACAGTCAGCAATACCAAGTTTCCTGGTGCACGCCAATATCCTCCGCGCAGATATCGCAATAGAAGAATCTGGAGAACCACTGGCAGGTGGCGCAACGGCCGATGCCAAGAATTTCTTGATCGGGGACCTACGGATTCTGTAGCCGGTAGCATCCCGCTCAATTCCGTTTGAGCCAAAGAACCGACAAGCTCATTCTGTTTCTGCCCCGCCAGTCGTAGGCTATTGGCCTTCACTTGGTCTATTTTGCGCGTTGCCTGCCAAATAACTATGGTTGCCAGCAGCAGTGCCCCCACGCAGCCAGAGGCCCAGAAACCTGGGTCAAAGGCCAGGTCTCCAAGCAGCCCATAAGCACCTTGGGCCCATGCGTTCTCAGTTAGTAACAGGCTCCACGAAATGCTCAGTCCCATAGCAAAGAGCGTCAAGAGCAGACGGCAGATTCTGCGTACTACCCGCGCCTGCGCAGCTATTTGCGCATGAGTTGCAATCGCGCTGAGCAAAGTTCCCGTCACGGCGAAGAAAACGAAACCAAAGAAGAACACCTGAACTTCAAAACGACCAGAAAGAGTAAAGAGGCCTGCCAGCCACAAGATTCCGATAAAGCTGTTGAGCAGAGCGCCGAGGATGAGTGCATTATAAAATGAACGTTTTCGTATCCCTCTGAGATCCACCGCTAGTGGTAACCACCAGGCGGCTTTGTCGGGCCGCAGACCACAGGGGCCCAGATATAATAGTCCCCTAAAACAACTCAGCAGCATGACTGGGAGTAGGGCCACCGTCAGTTCCTGTAAATCCCAGACGGCGCTGGGCAGTCGCGTTGCATTTCCCGCTGCACCTTGCAGCGCGAAGATCACCCCGGAAAGTGCGCTAAACAAATAGACCAGTGCGACAACCGCTAACAGCACCCAGATATACCCATCGGAGAATGCGTCGATGCGGGCTGAGCGATCCCGAAGTTTCTTGACTGTGCGGATCAGTTCTCTGGGGTCATAGGTTTGTTCTACCTCGGAGGCTCGTTTAGCGTTCAAGCCACAACGCCCCTGACTGCGCGTCAATCGTTTGCACCTGATCGCCATCCAAAAGCACTACTTCGTCAAGACATTCACGAATCAGCTGGGGGTCGTGGGTAACCACGAGCAGGGTTACCTGTTTGGCACGCAATTGACGAAGCCTTCGATAGAGCTTAGTTCGAATGCGCTGGTCTAGCCGTTGCTCCGGTTCATCCAAGATGAGTAAGCTCGCCGGGCGGATCAAGGCGGCCGCCAACAGTAGTTTGCGCCGTTGGCCAGACGATAACTCCTGAGGTAGATGCTGCGTCACTTCAGTGAGTTCAAAAAATTCTAGCTCGTTGTCGACCGCTGCCTGCCACGCTTTGATCCGATGACCACGGGCCACCATTTCAAGATGTTCAGCCACCGTCAATTCTTCAAAAAACACACCGTCGGTGACCTGGACGGCGACTGCCTGACGAAACCGCGCCGAACCTTCATCGAAGGGGGAACCACAATAAATGACAGTCCCGGAAACCGCTGGTTGCAGTCCTAACACGGTTCGAATGAGGCTCGATTTACCGCTCCCGTTTGGACCGATAATCCCCAACCCGGCTCCGGTTTGCACGGAGAAACTAATTGGTTCACAAAGAGCCTGCCCTGCATAGCCAATCAGCAGTTCGTCGGTTTCGATTTGCCTGTCGCCTGAGCTCATTTATTTAGCTTAGCGAGCACGAGGTTACTTGGCTGACATCCTAACTGCTGATTGAAAATCGAGTTTAGACACCTGGTGCGGGTGCTGCATAACTTGGTTCACGCTTCTTGAACCAACGAATTACTAGCGAAGTGACCGGTACAAAGATGATTTCCACCGCCGTCTTGTAGACGAATCCGACCACTACATAGTTGATGAAGTTAGGCATATCGGTGATTCCGATGACAGGTGCCGCCACGGCACAAAAAATCAAGGTATCAAGGAATTCTCCGACACCACTTGACCCGATGAGCCTGCCTACCAGTCCACGTTCGCCAAATCGTTGCTTCATACGGACCAAGACCCACGAGTTGGCCAGCTGTCCGACGAGAAAGCCCAAGCCTGATGCCAGAACAATCTGCCAGATAGGTCCTAGCGTACGTTCGAGAGCTTCTTGCCCGTCGTAAAATTCGGCCGACGGCAACTGAATCATGATCCAAAAGGCGAACACCGCAAAGAACGCTAGTACAAACGTGACCAGGATAGACCACCTAGCAGCTTTGAGCCCATAGACTTCCGAAATCACATCGCCAAGAATGTAGGCCAGGGGAAAAAGGAAGAAACCGCCATCGGTGATGAACGGCCCGATAGTCACGCCCTTTGAGGCTCCGATATTGGAGAGTATGACTATGGCGCCCATGAGCGCGAGCACTGCAGAAAAATATGGAGATCCGGCGCTGGCAAATATCGCTTTGGAGGCTCGGGTACTTATTGGTTTGGCGTTCGGTTCGCCCATAAAAATTTCCTCGTTAAAAGTGGTTCGCCAAGACTCCGCATGGACCGACACCTGATTAATCAACAATAGTTTGCTGACCTGTCATGATGTGCCGGAGCGCTGTCCCGCTGTATTAGCACTTACCTAGTAAGTATCCCATGAAGACCTCAACCCACTCCAGTGACCTACTTCACGGTAACTAGGTTTATTGAAGCACAAAATACTTAATCTTCCATCTCACCTTGCATTCTTCAAAATATGAATTCGAGGAAAGAAAATTGGTCGTGACTCGACCCGCATCATTTGCAGCAAATTGGAGAGCTTTTTGAACGCGTTCAATATTTAGATACACTCAATAGAGTATGGGAACTCTTAGCCAGCCAACTCCACTGAATCAGCCACGCACCGGCAAAGGACAACAAACCAAAGCCAAACTACTGCGCACGGCTTTGGACGCGTTTGCCGAAGACGGATATCAGGCCGCCAGCATGCGTGCTATCGCGCTGCGTGCCGGAGTTTCACTTTCACACGCTTATTACTACTTCGGGTCAAAAGAAGACATAGTTCTTGAACTGCTCATCGCGCTGCGGACCGAGCAATTTGAGTTATGCAGTGCACAACTCGACGAAGGCAACACCTTAGAGACGAATATCCGCATTGCCTTCGACGCCAGCGTGCAGGTGATGGAGAAATACCACGATTTCGGGCCATCCTTTCTCAAGGTTTTACTCTCAAGAGACCTCGAAAATAGCGAACTCACACAGATCGAGATGACTTTATGGGAAAGCGTTGTTGTTCGAGCACGTCCGCTTCCCCCGCTGGCAATCCGGCGTGATTTACCCCGATTTCTCTGGCTGCTGTCACGGCAGATCTTTTCGACTTGGGCCTACGACAGTTCTCCCAATCAGCGCCGTTCACGTGCGCTGATGCGCAGCATAGCCCCGGTTATTGGCAAATTCGCCATCCTCTGCCGACTGCCGGTAGTACGTTCGCTCTTTGAAGATGTGCTCTCGTTAATGGATTCAGGTGCGAGTTCCATACAGGATCGAACGACCTCGACCGGTGAATCTGCCTATGAACACCGGTCCAGCAAAGCCAAAGCCTCTTAGCTACCATTTCCGTAGGCGCACAGGGGTCTTTCCAGCTACCCGCCCCTTGCGCAATAGACCCTGCGCTAGCTCACGATAAGTACCTATCAGCACGCGGGCTTCGCCGTTGCATATTCACGATCTTTAAGGCGTAAAGTCGAAGGTACCGATCCATTATTTTCAAGGTGTTTAGGAGCTAATGTCACTATGAGCGGAAACGCGACTCCCCTGCCGCAGTGGACCGAGAGTTATGCCCTGCTCCGCGATCGCATTGCCACATTCCCGAGTACCGGTCAGCTACGCTCCGTTGACATCAATGGTGAAGACCCGGAACTTTTACGTTATTGGCCGACCAGCGGTTGGAGCCCAAGTAGCGAGTACCGTCGTCTGATCTTGCTCGGGGCACCAAATACGGAGGTTGCAGAATCGCTTAAAGCGGCAGGCTGGAATGAAACTTCCGCGATGAATCTGCTGGCTGCAAAACCAGATGATGTTGAGCAGGTAGTTAAACTCGCGGAAACCTCAAGCGTTTTTGAAGCGCCCATGGACAATTACGACGTCGTGGAAGTCGCTGAATTCGACCGCCCGGTAGCCCGTGGACGCATGCATTACGGATCAACTTATGGGCTACTTTCAGACCCTGATTTGCAGGCGCCAACCAATCCGGACTTGGTACGTCGTGCGGTACTGGCAAACTTTGCCGGGGCTGCCTACAGTCACGGCTTGCCGTGGATTTTGCTTGTTGCTAGTGCGGACCAGCTGGGTTCGATGACCGAGGGCTGGTCAAAAGCTACTAGTATCAGCATCTGGCAGCAAAGCTAAACACCAATACATTCCGTACTATCTTCAAATGGGACTATGACTACTTCATCAAATACCTCAGGCCCAGCCCTGACCTTGACTATTGCCGGTTCGGAAGCAACCGGAGGCGCCGGGGCGCAAGCAGATCTGAAAACCTTTCAGGAGCTCGGCACCTTCGGCATTGTTGCGCTGACATGCATCGTTTCCTTTGATCCAAAGGACTCTTGGAACCACCGCTTCGTTCCAGTAGATCAGCAGGTCATCGCAGATCAGCTCGAAGCCATTCAGACCTGTTACGAAGGTCAGCTTGGCACTGTCAAGCTCGGCATGATGGGCTCGCCAGCCACGATCAACACCGTCGCCACCGCGTTGCAGTCCCAGAAATGGAACAACGTACTTCTTGACCCAGTGTTGATCTGTAAGGGTCAGGAGCCAGGCCATGCGTTAGATACTGACCAGGCCCTGAAATCGACGTTGCTTCCATTGGCTAGTTTCGTCACCCCGAATCACTTCGAAGCCGAACAGCTCTCCGGGCTTTCGATCGATAACGAGGATGACCTCATTGCCGCTGCCAAGAAAATCCATGAGATTTCGGGGGCAGCCGTACTCGCCAAGGGCGGCGTACGCATTGCCGGCGAGGACGCTATTGACGTCTTCTACGACGGAACCACGCTCGAAGTACTCCGTGAGAAAAAGATCGGCGAAGTTGCTGTGTCCGGAGCCGGCTGCTCACTGGCCGCCGCGGTTACCGCCGAATTAGCGAAGGGCGCAACTCCGTTGGAAGCTGCACGCACCGCGAAAGCCTTTGTCACCGAGGGTATCCGAAACCGCGTCTCAGGAAACACCCCCTTTGACGCGCTATGGCAGGGCGGCCGGCGCTAAGGCGCCTGGCACCGCAAGCGACAAAGGCCACATCCGGTTGGGTGTGGCCTTTGTTATGATTAAAAGATCACGACTCCAGAGTTAACTCTGGAGCTCACACTGTCAAGACGTTGTGTGCCCGGGCACGCGGTAGGGAGGTCGGCTATGCAAGCCACTTTGACACCTGCCCCGTTCGTCCCCTCGACGGACGGGTAGCTTCCAAAGTTCCACTGCCAACGCCGCCGGCGTTGCTGGTGCTTATTTGTGCTACCTTCTGTGAATTCGTTGCTGATGGGACATTCTTCTTCCACACAACTTTCCTGCGCCCTGAGTGCGCGCAGCACATTTTAAGGACCTGCCTTGCAGCCACTGACAGAAAAAACCATTCGCTCCGCCTTCGTTAATGCCTCTCGCAGTGAGACGAAGAAGCTAACGTTGCCAGAAAATTTTGCGACGTTGGACTGGGAAAACCTTGAGTACCTTGGATGGCGCGATCCCAAAATGCCACAGCGTGGTTATCTTGTCCACAGCAACGCTGCTGGCCAAACGCGGGCGCTATTGCTGCGTTCAGCAGATGGGACACGAAAGCGTAGCAGCCTGGCCATGTGCGACATGTGCCGAGACGTGAATATTCCTTGTTACGTCGGGGTGTTCAGCACCCGGCGGGCAGGCCAACCAGGACGCGACGGTGACACCTTGGGCACCATGATTTGCTCCAACTTTGAATGCTCAACCAATGTGCGCATTCCACCTCCAAAGAACGCGATTTACCCTGACCCGATGGTAGTTGTTGCCGAACGTATCGAACTGCTCGACGAAAGAGTGAACAGTTTTATCGGCCGTGTTTAACCGCCACTTCAGTTAGCTGATTTAAGTTCATTTAGCGGGCGCAGCATGCTCTAGCGGAGTATGTGGCGCCCGCTATTTCTAAATTCACGACCCCGCCCCGCGATCTCTGCGCACATTTGAACGCGACTAAGCAATGAAACCATTACCCACTGGTAACAATCGATTAAAAATATCTAAAAAGTCCTCGACCACTAGGTGCTGAGTAGGCGCTGTTTTGCTTGGTGATTCGCGGTTTTGAATATGAAGCAAGTGCAGAATACTTTTCTTTCCCAAAGATCACTATTCAATAACCCCTTGATATATGACGTGGGTCACCTAAGATTCCACAGTAGGAGACTCGGCGTTTTAGCGGACGTCGGCTCCGGTCATCACTCAATACGCACCTTCATGCTGTGAGTGGAAACCGTTGCATCTTCACATGAAAGCATCCCGCTTTCAGCTCAGCTAGGAGAATCATGGTCACTCGGCGCAATCCACGATTGCCGCGGCTCATCTTGGGCTCAGCCACCGCTTTAGCGTTGGCTGTCACAATGACAGGCCCGGCATCAGCTGCCAACATCCCCCAACCGTCCGACGGTGAAAATGCAGCCTCACTGCCCATCGTCAAAAGCCAGACACTTTCAGGACTAAAAGTCAGCGGGCAACTAGCCAAGGCCACCGGCGAGGTCTCGGTATTCGTTCAGCTCGAAGGCGACGGCGCATACAAAGAGGTCAAAAAGTCCGGTAAGAAAAAAGACAAGGACAAGGTTAAATCTGTCCGTGCCCAGGTTAAGTCCAAGGGTAAAGAGCTGGCCAAGGAAGCTAAATCCGAGGTTATCTACACAACTTCCAACGCATTGAGAGGCGTTGCACTCACCGGTGATGCCAAAGAGCTCCGTGCGCTAGCCGAACGTACAGATGTCGCGAAGATCAGCGCCATCGTGCCCAAGTCTCCTTCTAACCGCGGTGCGGTCATTGACACCGAAGCGTTGGACGCATGGACCGCGCTAGATACTACCGGTGAAGGCGTGAAGATCGCAGTGCTCGATACGGGCATTGACTACACCCACTCAGGCTTTGGTGGACCAGGCACCATTGAGGGCTACAAGAAGGCGCAGGCTTCCAAAGAACTGCCTACCGCGGATTCCGGATTGATTGACAGCAAGAAGTTCATTGGTGGCTGGGATCTTGTCGGCGACGACTACAACGCTGACCCCGACGCCCCGGATTACCAGCCAGTCCCTAACCCAGACCCGAATCCACTGGACTGCGAAGCTGCAGGTCACGGTTCGCACGTTGCAGGCTCGGCGGCCGGCTACGGCGTTAACGCCGACGGTTCCACCTTCACAGGTGACTACTCCTCACTGACCGCCGATGAAGTCGCCAAAATGAAGGTTGGCCCGGGCACCGCTCCCGAAGCTCAACTAATTGGTATCCGCGTCTTCGGTTGCGGTGGTTCATCCTCGGTGGTGGGGCAGGCACTGGACTACGTGCTTGATCCAAACGGTGACGGAGATTTCTCTGACCGCGCCGATGTGGTCAACATGTCCCTCGGCTCGGATCATTCACCGGTTCAAGACCCAGAAAATGACATTGTCGATGCCCTTTCTGAAGCTGGAATCCTTTCGGTCATCGCTTCGGGTAACGCTGGTGATGTCACCGACGTTGGCGGCTCACCTGGTAACTCTCGTTCCTCGTTGACCGTCGCAAACACCGTGGGATCCCAGGTCACCTTGGATAAGGTCCAAGTAGATGCGCCTGACGATGTTGCCGGTACCGCCGCAGGCCAGTACTCGTCAAACTTCAATTACACTTCTGCTGACCCGGCCGACTTGAGCGGTGACGTAGTAATGGCTCCGGCCAACAACGCTTTTGGTTGTACAGAATTTGAATCAGGTTCGCTGGAAGGCAAGTGGGTTTGGCTGCAGTGGAGCGAAGACGGCGAGTTCCCTTGTGGATCCGGCGCACGCTTCAACAACGCCGAAGCCGCCGGTGCCACCGGTGTCCTGTTAGATGCTGAAACTAACCTCTTTGATGCTGGCATCGCAGGCAACGCGAATATCCCAGGTGCACAGTTCACCTTGGACTACTCGAATAAGCTACGCCCAGCCGCCGAGGCAGGAGACCTGAAAGTCACCTTAGATGCTTCCTTCGTTGGCGCTGCTTCCGGCGAATCAGGCGTCAAGGACACCTTAAATTCGTCCTCCTCACGAGGCGTGCACGGCTCTAACGGCGTAGTAAAGCCCGACGTTGCAGCACCTGGCACGCAGATCGGCTCGGTTGGCGTTGGAACCGGTAACGGACCAGCGGTCATGTCCGGCACTTCGATGGCTACCCCAATGGTTGCCGGCGTGGCAGCACTGGTCATGCAGGGCAAGAACCTCACCGCAGCCGAAGCCAAGAGCACCATCATGAACACCGCAGCAGCGGATGTTTTTGCGGCTAATGGCGAGGCTTACGGTCCAAACCGTGTTGGCTCGGGCCGCGTCATGGCCAAGGCAGCACTTGATACCCCAGCCATTGCCTACGATTCGAAGGCAGCAGATCTGACCAGCGTGGTCTTCGGTGTCCTTGAAATTGACGGTAAGAAGAAATTCTCCGACACACGTTCAATCACCGTAGAGAACACCAGCGACAAGGCCCAGACCTACAAGGTCAACTACGTGCCTGCTACGCAGATTCCTGGCACCAGCTTTTCGTTAGATCGCAACAGCGTGCGCTTGGCACCAGGTGCCAAGACTCGGGTCAAGGTTACTCTGCAGGTGGATCCCAAGAAGTGGGTCAAGACTTTGGACCCAACTATGGAGACCGCCCAGCAGGGTCTGGCCCGCGCCTGGGTATCAGATGCTAGTGGCCGCGTTGAGTTGACCAGTTCAACGGCTCCCACCTTGCGTGTTCCAGTGCAGGCAGCACCTAAACTCGCAGCCGATATGACCGCTTCAGTCAAGAAGCTGAAGAAGGGTGCAAACACCACCGAGCTGAAACTCAAGGGTAAGGATATCCGTGTAGGCGAGGGGGCCACCTCGGTCACTTCCCTCCTGGGTGCCTTTGAACTTGGTGCTTCGAGCGAGCGCGGTCCTAAGTCGATGGACAGCGTTCCAGCAGCCCGCGCGATGGATTTGCAGCACGTTGGCGCAGCCAGCACCGCGCCGGTAACCGGTATGGCCGATGGACTACTGAACATCGGCATCTCCACCTGGGATAACTGGGCACACCTTGCCGGCGGTACCGAGTTGGACGTCAACATCGATACCAACGGTGACGGCAAAGCCGACTTCGTGACCTTCACGACCGCACTTGACGGAATCGACCTTGACCTAGCAGCCACCTTCGACCTGACGACCGGTGCACAGGTAGACCTGCAGCCAGTCAATGGAGTGCTCGGAGATGTTGATACCAACAGCTTCGACACCAACGTAGCGATCCTGCCGGTATCACTTGCCGCACTGGGACTGGATGAGACTTCAGCCGAAATCTCTTACAGTGTTTCGAGCTACTCCTGGTACCACACCAACGATCAGGGCGCGATGATCCCCGTGGATCAGACCGACTGGGTCAAGTTCAACGTTGCCGAACCTCAGGTTGATTTTGGGGCTCAGGGCACCGTCTTCACCGATCTGAAGGGCACCAACATTCCGGTGACCGTGGCAGATCCATCCGTTGCCTCCAAGGCACTGCTGCTGCACCTGCACAACAGCACCGGAAAGCTCGGAAAGAAGAAGAACGAGACCGGCGACCGCGCACAGGTCTTGGACATCACCAAGGGTGATAAGAAAGGCAAAGGAAAAGGCTAATCTTTCCTGAGCTCAGCGTCTGCGTGTAAGCGTGCAGACCAAAAAGCTAGACCCGGGCGTTCCCTAGCGAGTAGGGATCCGCCCGGGTCTTCTCTTTGCCCAAAATAGCTTTATCCGGCAACAAGCCAGACAAAATTTATGAGTTCTCGCGAAGCTTCTCGGCCAGAATCAGCGTTGCCGCCTCGCGGACCTGCGCCGCCAGCTTGTCATCTTTTGCTGCCTGCTTTGCTAGGGCGCTCGCCATGGTCAGCGACTTATTCTCATCCACGCATAAAGGCATCGTGCCTCCGGCTTGAACAAATTTAATCGCACGTTGTCCTACCGGCACCGCGGAAACCTGTTTCGCATCACACAGATCATCGGAGATGATCAAGCGTTCATACCCTAAGTCTTCACGCAGCAGGCCGGTGATGATTTTCTTTGAAAAAGGTGCATCATTGTCTTTATCCAGTTGCGTATATTTGGCGTTTGAAATCATGATCCACGCGAGGTCCTGCTCAATGGCGGCCTTAAAAGGTTCTAGATCGGTGCTTTCTGCCCCGATTTTTGTGTCGGTAACCTGGGCATGGGTATCGGTGTTCAGGCTTACTCTGCCCAATCCCGGGAAGTGTTTGACTACCGGGTGCACTCCGGCATCTCTGAGTTCTTGGTTCACTACCAAAATCGCGGACGCAACATCCGCGGAATTATCGGCGTACTGCCGTCCAAATTTCCCGATAGGTGCGTTGCCCGTGCCCAAACTCTGTGGCACCACGTCGGCTACCGGGGCAAGGTTGACGTTGATCCCGGCCTCGGACAACTCAGTACCGAGCGTGGAAATATTCGACCGTAGTTTTTTCTTGGACCAAGTACCCTGTTCTAATGCGGTGGGTAGCTTGGTGAATCCGGTCCCTTGAAGCACCCGGACAAAGCCACCTTCTTGGTCGGTGGCTACCCAGACAGGTAGTCCATCGGGAACGTTGGTTTCCAAACCTTCGTGGAGTTTGCGCACACTGCCAGAAATCTTGGAGTGCGAGAGCTGCGACCTGCCACGAAGAAAAGCATTAGAGATTCCCGACTTCTTCAGCGAAGCGATGTGTGCCGCTGAGGCGCCGTCTGCCGAGACACCCGCCATGACCAAGCTCCGCGCCTGTTCAGATAGGCTCATCGAGTCGGCGAGCGCCACCGCTTGCTGTTGTAGTTCAGCTTCCGGGTCCGTTTGTGTGGGGCTGGCCGAGCTGGCTGTAGCCGAAGGCTCAATAGCCGATCCGGAGCTCGAGGGGTTTGGTGAACTGGGCTGAGTTGGCCCGGCAGTACTCGGAGTAGGCTGTTCCGCGTTTTCTGCGGGGGCCGTACAACCACTAAGTAGAAGTGTGCCGAGCAAGCTCAGCCCCACCGTTCGACGCAGCACAGTAGACATGAGAGTTATTGTGTCACCAAAACCTTCATGCTTGCACGGTAAAGAGCTCGTCCCAGTCACTGGTATAGCGCGGAGACATATGTTCGCGTTTCATAGACCATTCCGGTGCCTTGGCCAGGCCGGCGCTGCCCAGGCCAATAGCTTTTGCGCCAAACCGTTGGGAGACCTGCTGCACGACATCACTGACGTTGACTTTTTCGCAGTCTTCAGCGGATGTTGAGCCGAGTAGTCCTAGGTCTAGCTCATCGGCTCCGGGGTGTTCGCTCAGCCCGGAGAGGATCACTCCCCCACGGACGTAGTCGATACCTGGCTCCATCAACTCGTTCATCGCTGCTACCGCGATCTTCGTCAGCACAATGGGATCTCGGGTGGGTCTGACTAGACGTATTTGGGCGCTAGGGAATGATGCGGCCGAGGTAGCAAAGCGGCTGGTTCCGGCTGTCACCGTGAGCAAACTAGCGTAACGACCTTCACTGGCCAGACGGCTTGCTGCTTTCTGTGCGTAAATGGACATCACCTGATCCATCGCTTCACGTGTTCGCACAGGGGTGGAGAAGGAACGGGTGAACATTACCTGGCCTTTATCCGAACGCTCTTCCACCGGCCCGATACAGCGTTGCCCGTTGAGCTCCATCACCGTGCGTTGCAATACTACAGAGAACTTCTTGCGGATGAGCTGCGGGTCGGTGGCCTTGAGTTGGGCGATGCTTTGAACGCCCATCCCAGTCAATTTTTGACCGGTCTTTTTGCCCACACCCCACACATCTGTGGCGGGAACCTGCGACATGATTCTGGATACCAGCGCCGGCTCCATCAACTGTTCAATGCACACTCCGTCCATAGACGGATTGTGTTTGGCGATGTGGTTAGAGAATTTAGCAAGGGTTTTAAACCATAGATTATTGCGTTAAATGCAACTGGCTAGGTATGTATTGATGACCAATAGCGCCTGCCGGAGATAGGGGACGTCCGCAACTACAGCTTAGCCAATGAAAGATCGAATTGACCATTGATATTTGTTGCATCTATTCATACAATCAGGAATTAGATGCAACATTTTTTGGACGTCAGCAACCTCCGGCAAGTGCTATCGCTCGATTCCGGAACCGCGGCCCTTCATCCCGATGAAGCGGTCTACGAATCGATGCTCGGTTCTTGGGAGCAACAACAACGAAGCCGAAGCCTAGCCGAAGCCACCATTGAGGGCCGAACCTCAACCGTCAGGCATTTCACAGACTACGCAGGCTCCTACCCGTGGAAGTGGCAAGCGTCAGATATGGACGAATACACCAGCCACATGCGTTCAAAACGCCTCGCAATCTCAACGATCAGACAACGACAAGGAATCCTGCAGGTATTCTGCAGCTACTTGATCAGTCCTGACTACGACTGGGTCGAAATTTGCGAAGCCCAGTTCGGAGAAACACCTTCGCAAATCTGCCTACCGTGGAACACCACAAAGCACGTCGCAGATTACGAAGGTCTCCCCGCCAAGCGAGCGCTGACCTTCGATGAGATAGAGATGTTGTTCAACTACGCCGACTCCCGAGTTGAAACTGCCATCAGGGATGGTCGTAAGGGCGCGTTGGCGGCTCTTCGAGACGCACAAATGTTCAAGACGGCCTACGCTTTCGGGCTGCGAAGGGCCGAACTGCGCGGCTTGGACATCCATGACCTTCACGCAAACGCACGCGTTCCTCAATGGGGACAGTACGCTGCCCTGCACGTTCGATGGGGAAAATCGAGCAAAGGAAGTACGCCGAAGCGTCGGACAGTCTTGCTCATCCCGGAACTCTCTTGGTGGATAGATGGAATGCAGCAGTGGGTTGGCGAGGGCCGCGCACTATTTGCGCCTGGGGAACTTCCGGCGCTGTGGCCAACCGAAAGGAAAACCCGAGTGTCGCTTGAATACATTGACCGACGGTTTACGGCGCTCCGGCGCGAAGCCGGTCTCGACCCCGCCCTGACGTTGCATTGTCTGCGTCATTCTTATGTCACCCACCTAATCGAGTACGGTTACGCAGACCGATTTGTCCAAGAGCAGGTTGGCCATCAACATTCCTCAACGACGGCCATCTATACCTCCGTCAGCGGCGACTACAAGAACCGAATACTTGCGGACGCACTGAGCCGCTTCAACACCCTGGAGGTACCGTGACCAAGCGAGTTGAGACCGTGTGGAACCTGCGTCGTCTGATGGCCGATCAGGGTCTATTCAAGACCACCGAGCTGATTCCCATGCTTGAGGAATTCGGCGTCAACCTCTCCCGGGAGCAGGTTTTCAGGCTGGTGACCCAGACACCCGAGCGAGCGAATCTGAGCTTCATCGGGGCCGTGTGCGCCGCGCTGAATTGCACAGTCTCGGACCTGATCGAGGTTCGAGTCGTGGACGAGAAGGCCGTCGTGAACGCCGTCGAACCATCCCGCGGTTCCATCGGGAACCTGCGACCGGTGCCCGCACGGATCCATCGCCCGCCACTAACACCGCAGGGCAAATGAGTAAGCCAATTCAGGAACCAAAGCTTGTCCTCGACAGCATCGTGTCGGCGTGTAAAGAACAGCTTCCCGAGCTCCCCGAACCAATACTCATCGCAGCAGCGACCAGCGCAGGAGGCCCGCATGCTCGTACCTGGCTTGCAAAAGAACTAGCTTCAAAGCCCGACTTGCTCATTTCGGGCCGCTCAGACGCATCGCCGACAGCCTATCGTCTCATCAAAAACCTACGGGCAAGGGGTTTCGAGGACATCCAGCTGCCACGGTGCTCCACCTGCGGACGTGCCCAGAAGCTTCCCCACAGGGACGGGAACGGAGGGAAACGATGCGCTACCTGCAATCGTCGCGCGACTACCCCTGACTGCACTACCTGTGGCAATGTCACTAAGAGCGGATACCGAATAATCGACGACGCACCCTACTGCGTAAGCTGCTGGAGAAGAGATCCCCGTAGCCATAAAAAATGTGCTGTCTGCGAGATTCCAGGTGTAATCGTGGGGAGACGGGCTCACGGTCCAATCTGTCAGGGATGCTACTCCTCACCCCCAATGGCCTGCGCCCACTGCGGCGACGTTCGGCCCGCGGTTGCACGAAACGATGGCAAGCCGCTGTGCATGAAGTGCAACCAATCACTCCGCAAAAAACCACGCAGCTGCGCGCGCTGCGGGGAATACCGCATCACACCCTATCTACGTGACGACGGCCCCATTTGCCCCAGCTGCGCGAACCAATACGATCGGGGCCAATGTGCCGACTGCGGCAACGACCAACGACCACTCCAAGGAAACTACTGCGCCATTTGCATTGCTCCCCGACTTCTTCGAATCTTGATCTCCGACGATGACGGCATTCCCCATCCTCTACTGATGCCCCTCGAAAATTACTTGCTCCGCAACGGGAACAACGCCGATGCAGTAATCAGTTGGGTCCGACGCAGCCCAATGGCGCGTGTCGTTCATGACATGGCTGCCGGCCGCACGCCCATTTCCCTTCTCTCCGTAGCGAGAGTTCGCGCCACGGGCGCCAGCGGGTATCTAGCCGCTCTACTAATGGAAGCGGGTGTCGTCCCCACTGAAAATTTCGACCGAATTCGGCTAGAGGTGTGGGAAGAAGAGTACTTCGGGACTCTGCCAAACCCAACCCATCGATCGCTTCTCAAGCAATATGCAGCATGGATCGTCAACCCTCGATTTACCGATGCAGGGCACCTCAGCACTAAGGATGAAAGCCTTCGACATAGAGGATCCAAGGCCCACCTGATCGCGGTCTCCGAACTCCTCAGCACGCTCGATAGCCTCAATTTGGATCTCGGAACCGTACCTCAGCGTACCTTCGATAATTACGTGGCCACCCACGGGCGGACTGGCAAGCAGCTCACACCCTTCATTCGCTGGGCACGCGTCCGCGGCCTCACCCGTCTGCACAGCGAGTACCAGCAAAGCCACTTAGGAACGTCGTCAGCTTCCGACGACGAGCGATGGGCCTGGGCAAAAGACCTCCTCACAGCCGAGGACCTCGGGTTGAATGCGCGCATCGGCGGACTCCTTTCGCTCATCTACGGAACAGCGCTCACACGCGTAGTCTCGCTGCGACGCGATGCCGTCAAGCTGGACGGCGATAGCACCTATCTTTCGCTCGGAACCGAACCGATTAAGCTTCCCGAAGTACTCGGATCACTCGTGCGACGTCTCCTGGATACAGCGCCAGCTTCGCTTCATGACAACAACATATGGCTCTTCAAAGGCCAACGAGCAGGCCGCCACCTCACCACTGCGGCGATACGGGGACCGCTCGCACCAAGAGGCATCAATCTCAGATCCGCGAGAAATGTTGCGCTCATGATCCTTGCCCGGGACCTCCCGCCATCGGTTCTGGCCGACCTCCTGGGTATTTCCATCTACGCCGCTGAACGCTGGAGCACCCACAGCGGCCACGACTGGGCCGATTACCCGCGTGTTCGTATCACGACAGAACCTCGTTAGATTTCGATACCTGTGCTGTATATGAAGTAGCTGCACACAGCGGCCCGGCGTCTGTTTGCATCACTGCCGAACTTCACTTCACTAAGACTCAGTAATATTCTCTGGAGAAGTTGTTTGCCCCTGCATCGAAAATATAGTCTGGGGCTTGTCCGAGAGGTAGTTATTCTCACCGGATAGCGAGGAAAGATTTGCCGTTTTATTTACGAATATCGCGACCTCTGCTGTCAGTGCCAGGCCAAAGATTGTTCCTCGTTGTTACATGCCTGTATCCAGAACCGATAGCCCGCGTAACTAGTACCGCGATTCCACCCACCGGGTGTGAAATCTCGTGACTTCGTAGACGCCGAAACTCATGGCTTAGTGGACACTGAACCTCAATACTTTGTGCACAACTATCAGCAGCAGTATCGGAGCTGTTGTTAGTTGCGCCACAGTCGCTCGTTAGTGTTCGAAGACGTTTGGCATCAGCTCTTCATTCGCTTGAATCGCTGCCCGGTATTGCTCTGCCTTCTTCTCCCATTGCCGTATAACCAACGAAACTTGTATCCCCCTAATTGAATACGAAGACACGAGCTTCCCTCTGACTTTCAACGCCACCGTAGGCAAAGGAAACGACAACACGACCTCATCGTTCACAGGATCAGAAAGCAAGAATTCATCATCGGTAATCGTCCTGACGAACTGACGTCCCGCAAATGAGGTCGGCAAGGAAATATGAAACCCCTGGAAGTAGGTTTTCCTGTTTTCTCTGGTCACCTCAACCGCCATCTGATTCGCTGCCAAACCAGGAACCAGATCAGAAACATCATGAGTGCTTTGCATGATCTCGCCGTGCTTGGAAACCACCACATCGCTGACCAGCGACACGTTCTGGGCTAGACGTCGTTTGCTCAAATACTCCGCTGCTTTCGCTCCCGACATCGCCAGCGGCAACGGCTCAACCGCCGGGGTATGCTCCAGCAAATCCCATGCCGCTTGCGGGGTCGCTTGGTTCAATGACTGGTGCCGGCGATGCTGGTTGTAGTGCTCCCGGTATCGTTGAATCAACTTTTGCGCTTCGGCGAGATCCTGCGGCTTGTTCTGTTCCAAGAAGCGTTGCAGCGTCTGGTGCGAACGTTCGTTCTTTCCCTGCGTGGTGGACCGGCCGGGGAGCCTTGAAATCGGTATTGTGCCTTTCGAAGCAAGGAATATCTCCACCATACCAATGACGCCGCTGCGCAACTGGTTGAACGCTTTGGAATTATCGCTGAGTACTTCCTGCGGAGCACCGTAGGCCTTGGTTGCTCGCGCCAGGACAGCTTGTGCGTCCTGGCTGTTCTCATGACGTCGAAAAGCAGAGGATCCGACATCGTAGCGGCTGGCGTCGTCGATGAGCTGGTAGACAGTGAGGAGTTGATTCTTGCCGGTTCGATACTCGAAAGCGTCCAACTGCCACAGTGCCATCACGGTTGATCTGGCGAGCGGAACGTAGGAGGACTTAGGCCGTTTTCTGGGGTTCCGATCAACGTGCCCAACCTCTGCCAAGAGCCGGGCGATCGTCGCGACGGATGGCACCTTTCCTCCAGGGAATTCCTGATGGTTGGCAGTCGCTTCGTAATGGATCGTTGTTGAATGTAACTATCCGACAGCGGTTCTAAAGCGGTGTATTGAGTTAAAGCTCCATTCCCAAGACTGTTCGAACAGCAATCGCTCCGCCAAAGTCATCTTCCACTTGTGCCATACCTAGCTTCTCGGCAACACGTCGAGAAGCAGTGTTCTCGGGATGAATAATTGCAACTATTTTCTTGGCGTGAAGTACGTCTCTTGCGAACTCTATGCAAGCATTAGCGGCTTCCGTTGCGAAGCCGTGGCCTTGGACTTCACTTCTCATGTGATATCCGACTTCGAGTTCTGAGTGATCATTAACTTCCTGCCAGGTCAGTCCGCAATCCCCGAGGAATTCGCCGCCCAGCGTTTCAACAATCCACAAGCCGAAGCCATACTCAGCGTAGTTTTCCTCATTCCAAGCGATCCACTTGCTCGCCTCATCACGAGTCTTGGGAGCCGGATAATAAGTCATTACAGCTGAGTCTCCAAGCATGGCGGCCATGTCATCTAAGTCTGTCTGAGCCATCTGTCGAAAGCGCAATCGCGCAGTGGTGTTAGGAAGCATCCGTCTAGCTTATTGCTTTGTTCATCGTCTAGTCACTACCGATCGTTTTAGGTCTACATGGGCATTCGATCCAATGAGATACCTACCATGTCCTTAAACACTGAAGCATCCCGTGATGACTGCGGGATGCTTCAGTACGAAAAGACTGTTTTTTCAGTTATAAACAAGACCAGACGATACGGCACCATCCTGGCGCAGCCGCAGTTGACGCAATGAAGGCCGACCCGTCCACGGCAGTGAGATAACTAGCGCCCTGGACCCACCACGCCGCCATAGACCGTGCGGTCAGCCACGTCTTTCAACTACCAGGAACGAAAAGCTGTTTGATGATTTCACTGGCCGCCGAGCCCGAGGCTGACGTCATCCCAGCCGTCAAAACACCCCGCAAACTCACCAGCGCCCCTTTAAGGCTCTTCTGGTCCGGCTCTTCCTTAATCACTTCTTGCAGAATGACCGATCCTGCATCCCGGCCAATCTCCTGGTCATCCGGACCGAAACAATCCGAGGATTCCAGCAGCTCCAACGCACCCTGGACCGCAGCAACCAGCTCGGTGAAGGCGGCAGGAACTTCCTCATGCTGCACCACACGCCCTCCATGGGTGGCAATCGCCACCCGTGAGCCTGAAGCAACAATGGCATGATCTCCGTAGATCACCGTGCCCGAGTGCCCTCCTGGAGGGTTACTCTGGGGTGCCGAGGTGCTGAATGTCGCCTTGATATGGCTCATATCGGCTCGTATGCGTCCACCGGCCCGATTCACTTCCACGTCGGTGATGTAAACGCGCTGCACTCCACCGCGCGGATCGGGAATCTCCAACCGGTCGCCCTCATAGACCGGTGCTTCAACATCAAAGAAGGCTGCCTTGGACTGCATCTGGGCTTCTAATTCAGTGCGCTCTTCTCTGCCCTGCTCCGACTGATGAATGACCGTCACCATCTCGGTGCCGAAATTATTCCTGACCCAGGCGATGAATCCGTGCCCGCTTCCTGGAAGAGGTCCCATCTCACTCCTTCTTGCGCCATGAAATCCGGTTGATTTCACTTTCGCTCAGCATGACACACCCCGCCGACACTTCTTATAAGGGGTCCGCTCCCGGCACAAAGCCACGCCCCACGATTCACCCCGGTGATGCTTGGGCACCTGCCCGGCGGTTTCCACCGCGTGCTCAGTCAGTAGCACCGCTTCACGGATCACCCGCATCGGATGATTATCAACCACCGCATACAAAACCTTCGTCCTCTCGGGACGAGTCGTCACCAATCGAGACATGCGCAATCTGGCCAGGTGCTGGCCGGCCTGGGGCTGTAGATACTGTCCCACCCATCGAAAAACCGGCCCCGCCAAGAACTGCGGCGGAAAAACAAGGGTCTAACACACGTCTCAAAAACGATCATTTTCGCGATGCTGCACAATAAAAGGCAGCGACGGAGTCAGTTTCCGTCGCTGCCTTTACGTTATTCGATGTATTAGTGCCCGCCGCCGAGCTTGCCACCAAGGCGTTCGCGCATCGCGGCGCTGGCCTTATTGAGCCCGGTGATCTCCACGTTCTTTCCGTACTTCGCGTACTTGTCCGTGATCGCGTCCAAGGCCGCGATGGTGGAGGCGTCCCACAGGTGCGAGTCGTGCATGTCGATGACGATGCTCTGCGGGTCTTCGGCGTAGTTGAACTGCGTGTACAAGTCGTTGGAGGAGGCGAAGAACAATTCCCCGTTGACCACGTACTTGGCGATCTTCTCGCCGAAGTGCTCCTCGACGGTGCGGGTGACGGTGACCAGGTGGGCCACGCGGTTGGCGAAGAGCACCATGGCGGTGAGCACGCCGACCCCGACGCCGATGGCCAGGTTGTGGGTGGCGACCGTGAAGGCCACGGTTATCAGCATGACTGTGGTTTCGCTCTTGGGCATCATGCGCAGCGTGGAAGGGCGGATGCTGTGCCAGTCGAAGGTTGCGATGGAAACGAAGATCATCACCGCGACCAGGGCTGCCATCGGGATCAAGGCCACCACATCGCCTAGAACCACCACGAGGATCAACAGGAACACCCCGGCCAGGAACGTCGAGATGCGGGTGCGCGCCCCGGACGCCTTCACATTGATCATGGTCTGCCCGATCATCGCGCAGCCGCCCATGCCGCCGAAGAATCCGGTAATGATGTTCGCCGCACCCTGGCCCCAGGATTCGCGGGTCTTGTTCGAATGGGTATCGGTGACGTCATCGACCAGCTTGGCGGTCATCAAGGACTCGAGCAGGCCGACGAAGGCCATGGCCAGTGCGTAGGGGAAGAGCACCTGCAGAGTTTCGAGGTTCAGCGGGATATCCGGGAAGAACAGGGTCGGCAGGGATTCGGGCAGCTGGCCCTTGTCGCCCACGGTGGGGACGGCGAGCGAGGCGATGACCGTGATCGCGGTCAGCACCACGATGGCCACCAGCGGGGCCGGGATCGCAGTGGTCAGCTTGGGCAGGCCGAAGACGATCAACAGGCCCAACGCCACCAGCGGATAGACCAGCCAGGTCACGCCGAGCAGCTCGGGGACCTGGGACAGGAAAATCAGGATGGCCAGCGCGTTGACGAAACCGACCATTACCTGACGCGGGATGAAGCGCATCAGCTTGGCCACGCCCAGCAGCGCCAGCACCACCTGGAAGATCCCGGCCATGATGACCGCGGCGATGAAGTAGTCCACGCCGTGGCTGGCTACCAGCGGTGCGATGACCAGCGCGATCGCTCCGGTGGCGGCGGAGATCATGGCGGGACGGCCTCCGAAGAAGGAGATGGATACCGCCATGGTGAAGGAGGCGAACAGCCCGATGCGCGGGTCCACTCCGGCGATGATGGAGAAGGCGATGGCCTCGGGGATCAAGGCCAGCGCTACTACCAGGCCGGCGAGGACCTCGGTCTTCAACAATCGCGGGGATTTCAGGGTGCGCAGGACCGATTGGCGCTCGGTGGGGCTCAGTGCGGAACGGGCCGCTGTGGTGCTGGTGCTCACGGAAAAATGCTCAACTAACTCTCGCGGGATGGGTGCTTCTCGTAGGGTGATGCCAGGGCCTGGTGGCACCTGAAATGCAAAACGGCTGGGGAGATGGCACGATATACCTACTGCTTCAAAATTGTAAACTAACGTAGTGGTAGGGTTTAAATGGCTACCGTGGAGGAATTTCGCTGTGGAGAATAATGAGCGCGACGTCAAGACCATGCACATTGGTGAGTTGGCTGAAACCACGGGCCTGTCCCTGCGGACCATCCGGCACTATGACGAGGTCGGATTGCTGCCCGCCAGCGGGCGGACCGAAGGCGGATTCCGCGTATACACCGTGGCCGACATGCATCGGCTGCAGGTAGTCAAGCAGATGAAGCCACTTGGATTCTCTCTTGATGAGATGGCCGAAATCCTGGCACTTCTGGCCGACCGCGACAGCGGCGAGCTGACCGAGGGTGCCCGGGAGCGCTTGGCGTTCCTGACCGGTGAAGCGAAGAGCCGGCGCGAAAAGATCATTCGCAATCTCCGCCAGGCTGATGAACTGATCGACCGACTGGATTCCTCCGGCGAGGCCCCAGCTGGGCAGTAGGCACAGCCTCGACTCATCTTCGTTTCTCAAGCAAATAGATTCTCCCCGCTGGCGTGCCGACGCGGTGAGTGCGTCCGGGCAAGGAGCCCCCGCGCGCAGTCGGGTTCAGCACGCAACCGACCAAATCAAGTTGGCGTTGGTTTCGATTTGTGCTTCAGGTGTTCTGCTCTGGAGCAACGCAGCCCAAGGCCTCTACCACCCGGTTTTTTCAAGGATTTCCCGTTTGATAGCTGGAATCATCGTCTCAACATACGTCTTGTTGAGATGGTCGTAATCCCGGTACACGTAGACATTTCCGACGATGGCAGGACATGTCAGCTGCGTGCATATTGCATCGGTGAAATCTACGGAGTGCAATAGCGGCACGTCCGCGGACAGCTCTTCCAAGGGGTTATCCGGTGGAATCACTTCATTGCGCGGAGGGTTGCACTGTGCGGCGGAGCTGCCATGCAGCGCGACGCATTCGTACATGTTGAAATCGAACCTTGGATTGTCCCGAATGGCGAGAACCTCGATCTTGTTCTCCAGGAAGGGTTCAATGCCTGCTGCATACTCTGGAACCATAGTTTCCCGGGGCGCCTGCGCCAGGCTCATGGTGCCCAAGGTAATCACCGCATCGGGCGAAATCTCGAGTACGTGCTCACGCGCTGCTGCATTATGCGCATTGCAGGCCGGGTCACGCTCCGTGGACTCGGCACCATAACGACAGGCGTTTTTCAGCAATGAAATGACTCGCCAGTTCCGCTCCTGAGCGAGCGGCATGATTCCGGTCATCAGCTGCCGGGCATGCGAGTCGCCGATGACGGCGATGGTCTTCTGCGCAGGAGCCGTCGGTTCTATCTGGTGGCAGGAGTCGATGGCCGCATGATCGGGGGCGTATTTCTGCTCGCAGGCAGGGCCGGCGTTGCCCCATTGCTCGTCCAATGCTGTTGCCGCAGGGATGGGCAGCGCGTTTGTCGACCACTCGAAGTCATTGGCGCCCAGCGCGGCCGCACCGGGGTTCAGCTCGCGGCTCTGGTGCTGGAGCTGCGTCTCGGCATGATGTATGCGGTTCTGCCATTCGAGCAGTGGCACGGCCACCATCACTGCCAAGACAACGAGAAAGCTGGCGCTTATTCGCTCATAGGTGGTTGCCAAAAATCTTAGTGGACGGTCGAAAAACCGTTCCGTGCACCAAGCCAATAAGACAGCCAACGCAATGATTCCCAGCCCTTCAGCTATCGTCACCGCGTCTTTCTGCTTTATCACGAAGTAGACGACCAGGAGCGGCCAATGCCACAGATAGATCCCGTAGGACAGGTCGCCAATTCTTTGTATCGGTCGTGCGGTCAGCCAACGGTCCGCTCCCCACCGATGCGCGGTGGATCCTGCGGCAATTACCAGGGCGGCGCTGAGGGTGGGCAGCAGGGAACCCCACCCCGGATAGGCCGCGACATCGCGGATCAGTATCCCGCAGCTGGCCAGACCCAGCAGCCCAACCCAGCCTAGGACAACCCGAAGGCCCGGTCGCAGCCGCACATGAGGCAGTGCCAGCGCGAGCAGGGATCCGAGGGCAAACTCCCAAAGCCTGGCTCTGGTATCAAAGTAGGCCGAGCCAGATCCGGCATTTGCCTCAGCGATCGCGAAAGCCATGGAGCCGAGAAAAATCGTCAGGAACAGAGCTGCGGCGATCGCCGTGAACGAAGGCCTGTACCGTCGGGCAATGACTGCAGCCATGAGCAACAGCAAGGGCCAGAGGATGAATACCTGACCCTGGATGGACAGGGACCAGAAATGCTGGAAGGGACTGGCTGTCGCTGCATCAGCGATCTGATAGTTTCCCGACTCCAGGACCAAGGCCCAGTTCTGGGCATAGAGCAGCGAGGCCCAAGCGTGTTGGATAAGCTGCGTCCAGCGGATTTCGGGGAAGAGCAGCATGATCGAGGCCAGCGTGGCGAGCAGGACTGCAGTTGCTGTCGGCGTCAGGCGGAGGAAAATCTTGCGCCAGTATTTGGCGAGGGGGCGGTTGTTTGCTGCACGCGCCGCAAAAGAAGAGGTCAGCAAGAACGCAGAAATAAGCAAGAAGGCATCGACGCCCCCAGAGACTCGGCCAACCCAGATATGGTAGATCAGTACCAGGGCCAAGGCCAAAGCCCTTAGCCCGTTGATCTCGGGGCGGAACCGGGCGCTGGGCGGCGAGCTGTGTTGCCGAGGTGTTGGTGCTGTCAGTGTCAAGGGGCCCCTTTCAAGGATTCACCGGTTTCTGCGTAGCCGGGCCGGTCGGCTACTCGTTGCTTGCCGATTTGCGCTCCAGGGCTGCAATGAAGCTGTGTGCCTCCGCGAGCTGCTGCTCCAGCGTGTTGAGGCTAATCCGAGCCTCGGCAACGAGAGTCTGAATCCGCGGCAGTCGCGCGGCATCCGGGTTTTGGGTGACATCCAGCATTTCTGCAATCGTCTCCAGATCGAATCCCAGGAACTTCAGGCATTTGATGCCCAAGACCTTGGTGCAGTCCGACTCCGAATAGACGCGAAATCCGCCTTCCGTGCGTGTGCTGGCCGGGAGAAGTCCGATTTCTCCGTAGTGCCGGATGGTTCTGAGCGATAAACCGGTACGGTCGGCTAGTTCACCAATGTGCATTGTGTGCTCTGCGGTGCACGCCATGGCATCCTCCAAACTGTCGAAGATTGACGTCTCAGGGTCAGGAGACGAAATTGGGCGGAAAGAATTCAGGCGGCAAGTGCGGGAGGAGCTGCTGCACCGTGAGAATCTCGGAAATGGCGCTCGCCTGCTCCGCCAGTTCCGCGGTGGAAGGCAGCAATGAGCCGTCGTAGCTGATGTGCGCCGCATTCTTGGTGTTCCACAGCCCCTCGGCTGCGACGTAATTCTGTGTAGCCACGGCGGTGAGGAAGTCGCCAAGGAATTCGGATCCGGCGTGTATGAAGTTCAGGGTTTCAGGAACGGTTTCCTGAATTGCGCAGAGGAACCGCCCCAGCGTGAAGTCAAAGAGGAATCCGGTTTGCCGGGCCCATTGCTCACGATCAATGGGTCGCAGCTCCTTGATCAAGCGGATCCAGGATTGCCGATCGGCTCCTGCATGCAGCTGGGCGGTGATCTGACTTACTAGGAAGTTCTGCACCAGCTCGTAATCGTCGGTTTTCAATACTTGATTGTCCATCGCTTCTCTCTTAGGGTTCGTTGGTTTCGTTGGAGCCAGACAGGCTGAAAAATTCGAGTTCGGGCCGGTCGCGCTTAATGGCTTGGTACTTCCAGATTGACGAGAACAAAACGACAACTGAACCATCGGCGCGAGTCGCCACTTCGCACTCGGCCTGCGATCGTTTGGCGAGGGCCTCGTGGGCTTCCGTGGTGGAGCCGTAGCACAGGGTCATCGGCAATTCTTCGTAATCGATCGGTGCCGAGAACTCCTCGGCCATGCGTGAGGAGACGATTTCGAATTGCAGCGGGCCGACGGCACCGAGGATCGGAGATTGCTCACCGAGGCGTTCGGCGATGAACACCTGGATTGCGCCTTCCTGCCGAAGCAGTTCCAGGCCGCGCCGGAACTGCTTGTATTTTGCCCCGTCGGTTGCCCGCGCAACTCTGAAATGCTTTGGCGCAAAGTGCGGGAGTGGGGGAAAAGCGACCGGTGTCTCGCCGTAAAGCGTGTCCCCGGGGCTTAGCGCCGTTGCGTTGACCAGTCCGATCACGTCGCCGGGCCAGGCTATTTCCAGAGTGGAGCGGCGGCTTCCAAAAATCTGTTGTGAGTATTTCGTGGTGAAGGGCCGCCCGGTTTGTGCGTGGTGGACCACCATTCCGCGTTCGAATACCCCTGAACAAACGCGAACGAAGGCGATTCGATCGCGATGGGCGCGATTCATGCCCGACTGTATTTTGAAGACATATCCGGAAAAATCTGTTTTGACGGGGCGCGGGTTGTCGCTGATGTCGATTCGTGCCCCCGGTCTAGCGCCATGCCGGGAGATGAAATCCAATAGCTGCCCTACACCGATATTTCTATGCGCCGCGCTGAAGAAGACTGGTGTTCCGGCACGGGCTAGGAAATCCGCGGGGCTGAATGCATAACCGTCGAGTTGGAGCAACTGGATTTCATCCAGACAGGTGCTTCCATCAGCGCCGAACACCGAGTCGAGATCTGCTTCAGGCACGGGGGTCTGCTCCGGCCGGTGTGCCCCCGCAGAGGATTGCTCGTAGCGGTAGGCCTTCTTGGACAGGGGCTCGTACAGTCCGCTGAAGCGTTCGGCATCCCCGATGGGCCATGTGATGGGCATGGGGCGCATCGTGGTCACTCGCTCTATGTCATCGATGAGTTCCAGCGGATGCTTGCCGGGCCGGTCCCATTTGTTGATCACGGTGATCACGGGGATCGAGCGTTTCAGGCAGACATCCAGCAGCTGCAGGGTTTGCGCCTCGAAGCCTTTGGCTGCGTCGAGCAGCACAATCGCCGAGTCAACGACCGCCAGGACCCGAAGAGTGTCTTCGGAGAAGTCGGCGTGCCCGGGAGTGTCAACCAGGTTCACTACCGTGCCGTCGATCTCGAATTGGAGCGCCGAGGAGGTGACCGAGATGCCGCGTTCCTGCTCTATGGCGCTCCAATCGGAAACGGTATGGTGCCTGCCGGATTTTCCGTGCACGACTCCGGCGGACTCGATGGCCTGGGCATGGAGCAGCAGTGCTTCGGTCAGGGTCGATTTTCCTGCGTCGGGATGCGCGATTATTGCGACGGTGCGCCGGCGGTCGGCCTCATGGGTAATTTCGGTGGGCGTCGCATACATAATACCGCAACCATACCATAACGTAAGAGTAAGGTTTGGGCCGCATTGCCGCCGCCGGCGAACTCGATTGAGGGGATGCGCCGGCAATGGTACCGGTGGTGGTGGCGTCGATCACATGGTCAAAACACTACCTTTACGTCATGGTAGTGTTTTTCGTGATGGGAAATGCCTGCGTGAGCAAAGGCGCTGGCTTCCCGAACATGAAACCCCGAAGTTTTGAAGCCGTCCGGCAGGACGCCGCTTCGCGCAGCTGGTTCCGAGGTGCCATGCGCGTTATTTTTACCGGATCTGGGCGGCGCCTGATTCCTGTCTATGGCCATGGCTAGAAGGCGTCGACGCAGAACCAAGCTGAAGTTGCATTCGCCTGCAGAAGCTGGAGCGAACGCTGAATGATCCGGGCTGCCCGTGCCACCGTGCACGAGCGGCCCCGCCGAAACTTATTGACCTACCGGCGCACGGCGCCGACGACCGATGGGAGCCTGATGGCAACTAGCATGCATACACCCCCGATGGCAGGGCTGAGCCCTGAAGAAAGGCAGTCCGTGTGGCGAACGCTCAAATCGCCCCGGCTGCTGAAAACCGAGGTCCTGGCAGGCCTCGTCGTGGCCCTGGCGCTGATCCCGGAGGCCATCGCCTTCTCGCTGATCGCCGGGGTAGACCCGCGGATCGGCCTCTTCGCCTCCTTCACGATGGCGGTGTCCATCGCCTTCCTGGGCGGGCGCCCGGCCATGATCTCCGCCGCCACCGCGGCTACCGCCCTGATTATCGCGCCCTTGGTCAAAAGCCACGGCGTGGACTACTTCATCGCCGCGGTGATCCTGGCCGGCATCTTCCAGGTCATTCTGGGCATCCTTGGCGTAGCCAAGCTCATGAGGTTTATTCCACGCTCGGTTATGGTGGGCTTCGTCAACGCCCTGGGCATCCTGATCTTCACTTCCCAGCTGCCCGAACTCATCGATGTGCCCTGGCTGGTCTACCCGCTGACCATTGCCGGACTACTGGTGATCTACCTGCTGCCGCGGCTGACCAAGACGGTTCCGGCCCCGTTGGTGTCCATCGTGCTGCTCACCGCCGCAGCGATCGTGTTCGCGTTGAACGTGCCCACCGTGGGCGACAAGGGCGAGCTGCCGCAGAGCCTGCCCAGCCTGTTCATCCCCAATGTGCCGCTGACCTTCGAGACCCTGCAGATCCTCTTCCCGTTCGCGCTGGGCATGGCGATCGTGGGCCTATTGGAATCCCTGATGACCGCGAAGCTCGTCGATGATGTCACCGACACCCACTCGGACAAGCCGCGCGAATCCTGGGGCCAGGGTGCGGCGAACATCATTACCGGATTCTTCGGCGGCATGGGCGGCTGCGCCATGGTGGGCCAGACCATGATCAACGTCAAGGCCTCCGGGGCGCGCACCCGGATCTCCACCTTCCTGGCCGGGGTATTCGTGCTCATCCTGGCGGTGGCGCTGGGCGATATCGTGGCGCAGATCCCGATGGCCGCGCTGGTCGCCGTGATGATCTTCGTCTCCGTGGCCACCTTCGACTGGCACAGCATCAAGCCCTCCACGCTGCGCATGATGCCCAAGAGCGAGACCATCGTCATGCTGGTCACCGTCATCTTCACCGTCGCCACCCACAATCTGGCCGTCGGCGTGGGCGTCGGGGTGCTCGCCGCGATGGTGCTCTTCGCCAGCCGCGTGGCGCACCTGGTCACCGTGACCCGCACCGTCGAGGAGCACTTCGGTGAGCAGATCGCCAAGTACGAGGTCAACGGCGAGCTGTTCTTCGCCTCCTCCAACGACCTGTACACGCAGTTCAGCTACGCCGAGGATCCCGGGCATATCGTCATCGACATGTACAACTCGCACCTGTGGGATGCCTCCACCATCGCGGCCCTGGACTCCATTACGGAGAAGTACGAGAAATACGGCAAGACCGTGGAGATCGAAGGGCTGAATACCGCGAGTCTGAAGATGCGCGAACGCCTGGGCGGCAAGCTCGGCGGCGGGCACTAGAACCGCTAGCCAGGCACCGAGGATGGAAGGCACCCGCGCCCGCGCCGCACACGGACTCCCGGCCGCATGGCTGGGAATCGTCGCGGCCGGCGGGGTGCTCTCCGCGATGAGCGCCCCGGGGCAGACCGCTGGCCTGTCCGTCTTCACCGATCCGATTATTGCGGATCTGGGCATTAGCCGGTCGGGGGTCTCGCTGAGCTATCTGATCGGCACGCTGATCGGAGCCCTCGCCCTGCCCTTTCTGGGCCGAGCCATGGACCGTTGGAGCCTGCGTGCCACCATCGCCGGAATCGGCCTGGCATTCGCCGGATTCCTTTATGCCCTGAGTTTCGTCGTGGACGCTACCGGCCTCACCTTGGGCTTCACCGGGATTCGCCTGGCCGGGCAGGGTGCGCTCTCACTCGCGGCGACGACCTTGGTCGCCCGGTCCATCACCCGCCACCGCGGGCTGGCCTTGGGCTTATCGAGTGCTATCGGCTCAGGCGGAATCTCCATTGCCCCCTTTGCCCTCTCCGGCCTCGTGGCCGGCGTGGGCATTCAGGCCGCGTGGCGCCTGGAGGCGCTTGCCGTGCTGTGCATAGTGGTGCCGACCGCGCTGCTGCTGCGCGGAGCGTCCGGGCGGAAGCCGCCGGTTCGCCTGGACGCCGGGTTCCCGGATGCGGATGGCAGCGGATGGACGCTGGCTCAGGCCTCGCGCACCGCAATGTTCTGGATGCTCGTCGCGGGCGTGTCCGTCACTGGCTTGCTGACTACCGCCTTGGCATTTCACCAGATCTCGGTGCTGGGCGCCCAGGGGCTGGGGCCGGCCAAGGCGGCAGCGAACTTCCTGCCGCAAACCATCAGCGGCATCGCGGCCACGCTGGGCGCCGGGGCGCTGGCGGACCGCATTGCGCCTAAATACTGCGTCACCTTCTCGATGGCTGCCATGGCCGCGGCTCTGCTCCTCGTCCCGAGTGTTTCCCCGGGGTGGCCGGCCATTGCCTTTGGGCTAGTGCTCGGGGCGGCGGGCGGTAGCCTGCGCGGTATTGAAGCGGCAGCTTTCTCGCGCTACTTCGGTACGGTCCATATCGGTTCCATTCGCGGATTTGCCACCTCGATTGGGTTGGCGGCGACCGCCCTCGGGCCGATTTTGCTTTCTCTGGCCCGCGACATAGCGGGCAATTACGTCGGCCCGCTGCTGGTTTTTGCCGCGTTGCCCCTGGTGGTGGGCGTCATGTCGGTGCTTATCCGCGAACCCCGGGCCCTTGCGGCGCATTAGGTTCTGATGGCCGGGGCGGCTGCGGATGGACGCCTTCAGGCCGTTTGCTGGCGAAGGAAAATGACCGTTACGTTATGTTAGAGTCCCAATATGACGACTATCACCGATGCCATACTCCTGGGCTATGGCGGTTCCGAACATAGTAAAACGGCTCTGGCATGGGCTGATGAACTCGCTGTCGAGCTTTCGCGGCCGCTGCAGGTGTTTGTGTCCGCACTGCATGTTGCCGCAGTTGCGGATGTCCCGAAGGAATACCAGGCAGCCCACGTCTCCGATGAACTCGACCGGATTCTGGCCTCGGCAAAGACCGGAAACTCCGCTGTGTCCACCGTGCTTCGAACGCCCGGGGAGGCGCTGGTTGATGCGGCGGAATCGGCCTACCTCACGGTCTTGGGGGCGCGCACCCAAGGTCCGCTGCAAAGTGTGCTGAACGGGTCCGTCAGCCAATACGTGATACGCCACGCGTCCGGACCGGTGGTGGTGGTGCGTGAGCTGCCCTCCGCGCGCGCAGGGCGGATCGTAGTCGGAGTCGATGGGTCCGAGCACAGCCTCAGGGCGCTGGAGTTTGCCATGCGCCATGCTCAAGAAACTTCCAGAAGCGTGCTTGCCCTCCAGGTCTTCAAGCAGCCTGAAAAAGCCACTGACGCACACATCGAACAGGCGACCGCGAGGGTAACCGAGAACTTTTCCGGTGTTCGGACAGAGGTTCGGCGGGTGCAGGGTATCGCTGCGGAGGAGATCGCCAAGGCTAGCGGCGATGCCGACTTGCTGGTGATAGGCACCCGAGGGCAAGGACCCATCCGCACGTTGCTGCTTGGCTCAGTCACCCAGTCTGTGCTGGAGCGTGCCGCGTGCCCCGTGGCAGTAATTCATTAACGACAAATACCAGGGCTGCGGGTGGACCTAGGCCCCGCCGGGGAACAGGCTTCCGGCGGCATGTCCGTAGCCGCGATGGCCGGGCATATGCGATACCAATATCGTCCACACCAGGTCACAACATCAACAGATCCAAGTAAACTTCGGATCATGGCAGAGCGAATGACTGGAAAGGCAATGCAGGGAATTAGCCCAAAAAGGTGAAGCTCGGCCGACATCTGCTCTGTCGCAAGTTGCACCCGGAAGCGCCGTAAAACCCGGCGTTGCGCCTGTTCAGAGGCAGGAGGTTCCTGGATGAAAGTGCTTTGGCTGACTCGGCGCTTGCTGAGCTTCGCTGCTGTTTCCTGCGCCACGGTGCGCCCCGCACGGCTTACTTCCGCGCGGCCGGAACCGGAGCTGCAGATCCGGTTGCCACGGCTGCTGCGGCGCCCACTTGCAATATCCCCATCGCCACAACTAGAGAACGGTTTTTCATGACCAGAAAACGACATTCACCGCCACGCCCCCTCGCCGCGGGAACCATACGGATCACCCCCTTGGGCGGCCTCGGTGAGATCGGACGCAACATGACGGTCTTCGAATACGCCGGCAAGCTGCTGATCGTTGATTGCGGCGTCCTGTTTCCCGAGGAGCATCATCCCGGTGTAGACGTGATCCTGCCCGATTTTTCGGCTCTCCGTGACCGTCTCGACGATATCGTTGGCCTAGTGATTACCCACGGCCACGAGGATCACATCGGCGGGATCCCCTATTTGCTCCGCGAGCGAAGCGATATCCCACTGATCTCGGCACGGTTGAGCCTGGCCTTCGTGAAAACGAAACTGCAGGAGCACCGAATCACCCCAAAGACGGTTCAAGTCAAGGAAGGGGAGAAGAAAAAAGTCGGCCCATTCGACCTCGAATTCCTTGCCGTGAACCACTCCATTCCCGATGGTCTCGCCGTGGCCATAACCACGCCGGCCGGGAAGATCCTGCATACCGGCGACTTCAAGATGGACCAGTTCCCGCTGGACCGCCGTATCACCGATCTGGCCGGTTTCGCCCGACTGGGCGAAGAAGGCGTGGACCTGTTCCTCGTGGATTCCACCAACGCCGATGTCCCGGGTTTCATGGCAGCTGAAGCCGACCTCGCACCGGCCATCGACACCGTCATGCGCACCGCGCCACGCCGAGTCATAGTCTCCAGCTTCGCCTCGCATGTGCACCGCATCCAGCAGGTTATCAATTCCGCGCATCAGCACGGGCGCAAGGTCGCCTTCGTGGGCAGATCCATGGTCCGGAACATGGGGACCGCGAAAGAACTGGGCTACCTGAAAATCCCACGCGGGGTTCTGGTGGAGTTCAAGGCGGCCGAAAAAATGGCACCGGAAAAAGTAGTCATCATCTGCACGGGTTCCCAGGGCGAGCCCATGGCGGCACTGGCGCGGATGGCCAGCCAGGACCATGTCATTGACCTCGTCCAGGATGACACGATCCTGCTGGCGTCCTCCCTCATCCCGGGCAACGAGACGGCGATCTACCGCCTCATCAACGACCTGACCAAGCTTGGCGCCAACGTCGTGCACAAGGGCAATGCGAAGGTGCATGTCTCCGGGCATGCCTCGGCCGGAGAACTGGTCTACTGCTACAACCTGGTCCGGCCCAAGAACGTCATGCCCGTGCACGGAGAGCCACGCCATTTGAAGGCCAATGCCGAGCTGGCGATCCGCACCGGAGTCGATCCTGACAACGTCTTGATCACCCAGGACGGAACCGTTGTCGACCTCGTCAACGGCCGCGCACGCGTTGCCGGCAGCATTCCGTCCGACTATGTATACGTCGAGAACATGGTCGCCGGTGCCGCCACCGAGGAATCCCTCCAGGACCGCGTTCGACTGGCCGAAGACGGCGCGTTGAGCGTCTTGATTATCCTGGATCCGGAGACCGGCGTCCTGGAGGAAGCGCCTGAGTTCTTCCCGGTGGGATTCAAATTCTCCGCGCAGGAACGCAGCAAGGCCACCGGCGTAGTGCAGAAGGCCTGCTCCGGGGCCAAGGGCTCCAAGGCCGGAACCTCCGTCGAGGGCATAATTGTCGAGGCGCTCACGCGGTGGACGGACCGTGCACTGCGGCGCAAGCCGGTGATCACCGTGATCATCGTGGATGCGATCTAAGCGGTATGAGCTTCCTGATGCCTCGGCGCTGGTAGAACTCTTCATCGTCGAATTCGTTGGCGGGTTGCTTACCGATGAATTGGACGCCGCACTGGAGCGCTTTGAGATTGGCTCTAGCCATTTTCAGGTCAACTCACCTCTTTCGTTATGCCACTAAGCATTTCACTGGATCGGGTGGAATACGCCACTGACGAATAGGCGACAATACCGGTAGTCGCAGATACCCCTACGCAGACCGGCACCCCGATCGACTGAGTAATTGCGGCGCGGATCTGCACGGCAGTGTCACGGACTTGTTCCAGCGTTCCGTTGAGGCCGATAAATGATTCGTCGATGGAATACACTTCCTGCCAGGTGCCGAAGCGGCCCAGGAGTTCCATCACCCGTGCCGATATATCCCCGTATAGCTCGTAGTTACTCGAACGCACCGCAAGATTGTGGCTGTCCATGAGGCGGCGTACTTTAAAAAATGGCTCGCCCGTGGCTATTCCTAGGTCTTTGGCTTCCTGTGATCTGGCGACGACGCAACCATCATTATTGGAGAGCACCACTACCGGACGATTACGCAAAGAATAGTCAAAGATGCGTTCGCAAGAGACATAAAAGTTATTCACGTCTACTAAAGCAACGTGATCACTGTGCCCGGATGTTCGCGGTTCAGCGGACATAGTGCAGACACCTAGTGATCACGCCGAAGACCTCAACTTCGTCTCCTTCGGTGAGGAGCACCGGTAACGGTGACTCATCGCTGAGTAATCCCACTTGTGAGCCCTCTGTCTGCCACCGGCGTACCAGCATCTGCCCGTTCAAGCTCACCACAATCATGGTGCCGTGTTTAACCGGCAGGGAACGGTCCACGATGATCTCATCGCCGTCATAAATTCCGGCAGAGTGCATCGAGTGACCCGATACCCGCATGATGAACGTGGCAACCCGATCATGAACGAGCAACCTATTCAGATCCAGCCCGCCATCAAAATAGTCACGCGCTGGGGATGGAAACCCCATCGCGGAAACGGCCTGCACCGGCCCTTGGGCTGCTCCTGGAGGCATCACTGATTCGGCATCCCGCATCTAGACACCACCCTTAGCTAGAACAAACATTCGAATACTAAGAATTGTACAGTGCGTGTGTGATAACTAAACTCAGCTGAGGGTTGGCGCCGAAACAGGCTTGCTGTTCACGATTCTTTTGGTGTTCGCCAGAGCAATCACAAGGCATAAGATTTGGGTGAGCACCGGCACCGCGGGTAATACATAGCACCAGGCGGGCAGTTCTCCATCCGGGAAATATCCGGCAAAAGCCACAATTTGTTTAGAGCCAATCGACAGAATCAGGTAGCTCAGAGCCAACGCACCGAACATCGTGCGTCGCAGTACCGGCTTGAGCTCCAACGCTACGACAACCCACGCAAACGTGATGACCGGCAACCAGACCCAGTGATGGGACCAGCTCACCGGGGATACAAGCAAGGGGCAGGCGGAAGCAATGCCGAGCAACACCACAGGTTTTTGGTGCCCATAGAGCTTCCACAGCAGGGCAACAAAAGAAAGCCCTACACCGAGCGCCAAGATGAGCCACACTAAGGATGGTGCGTTCAGCCGCTCAAGCAGTCCTTGCAGAGATACGTTGTCGATATACCCCACGTTTCCTACCCGCGATGGATCCTGCACCACGTCCAGCCAATAGTCCAAGGTGTTCTGTGTCTGGAAAATTAGGCCTACAAGCTGGGTGCCTATAAAAGTGGCAATTCCAACGAACATCGCACGCCATTTACGCATGGCAAAGGGCAGGATCAAAAACGCGATCGGCGTCAGCTTGATCCCGGCACAGATTCCTACGGCAATCACAAACGGCATCAACGACTTGTAACGCACGAAGGTGAGGTAACAGGCACCGAGAATCAAGATGTTGATCTGTCCAAACCATACGGTGTCGCGGAAGGGAGCCGACATCAGCATTAAGCTGGTCAAGGTCAGCGGCGTGAGCACCGAATTAAGTGCAGGCCATTTTCCCGCCACTCGTGTGGCCAAGTCTTTGGCAACAAAAAAAGTCAGGGTAATCGAGGCAGCCATGGTGAGCGTAACCGACACCCAGTAGGGGAAAAATGCCATCGGCAAGAACAAAATAGCCGCAAATGTCGGGTAAGTAAACGGTAGCCCAGGCGAATTCACCGGACCCACGAACGGTCCATAAAGGGCTTCGGGTTCACGCAATAGCGTCAAGGCACCTTCGCGATATACCGATAGATCCCACCCGGTCGGTTCAATGGCAACCAGCACAACAACTAGTGCCGCGACCATCAGAATTTCAAGGACTGCCGTGCCTGGATGGACCTTACGAAAAATTGAAGAACGAATCTTCTTACACCCCTTATGGTGATCGTTTTGAGCCAATCCGCCCGATTCGGCTTTTTACCCGCACCCCGCGATCATTCGACCGGCGGCCAAAGGCATACAACCACCCTATTTTATCGATTTATCGAGTTTTGTGTTGCACCTTCGGCTTCTTCACGTTTAACGCGCGCCACGTCACGCTTTATGGTTAGAAGGAAGGCACCGTTTCGGGTGTCTCGCTACGTTGGAGGTGCCAGATGAAAATACTTTTGATCAGTTGTGGAGATGTCGCGACCGAGGCAGGACTACGCTTTCATGCCGCCGGACATCAAGTCACCGCGTGGCGTCGTGATAGCTCGAAGCTCCCGGCGGTCTTCACCGGATATAACGTCGACCTACTCAAAGCGGATTCTTGGCCTCAGATTGATCCAGAAACTGATCTTGTCCTCTTCACCCCGGTACCTGCCACCCGTGATGTGACCGGATATGAGCGAGGCTATCTGCATACAGCGCACCGATTAATTGATACTTTAAAAGTCTCCTGCCCACGCCTCAAACGACTCATTTATGTGTCCTCTTCGGCGGTCCTTGGCGGTTCCGAGGGGCAACTGGTCAATGAGACCGCGCCCCTTGCACCGGCCCGTCCTACCGCGCAGGTGCTCGCCGATACCGAGACGTTGCTGGCCGCAAGTGGTTTGCCACTGACAATTCTGCGCGCTCCAGGAATTTATGGGCCGGGACGCACCAGACTGATCGATCTGGTGCGTTCAGGTTCGGCCCAGCTACCGACGCAGTCTCACTGGACTAACCGGATTCACCGCGACGATCTTGCCCAAGCCATCGTCCATGTGGCTTCGCTAGACCAAAAGGCCGAAGCACTGTATTTGGCTACCGACAGCGAACCAGCGCAACTCGCAGACGTTTATCGCTTCCTCGCCGAGGAACTTGGCTCAAAAATCCCCGAAATCTCAACCGAACCTCCAGCGTCGCGAAACGCCTCGGACCGTCGACTAAATAATGCGCGGCTTCTAGCGTCGGGTTTCATTCCACGTTTCCCAAGTTACCGCGAAGGTTACAAATCAATTCTTGCCAATGATTCGTCTCGTCATGCCTAGTTGAACAAGGCCTATGGAAACAATGAGCCCGCTAAACTCGAAGCCCCAGTGAAAGAAGGATCGCAGCGTGAATACTCTGTGGACACCGCGAATCAGCTGGGCGCAGCTTCCTGAACATGTCCGTAATGCGGTTGAAGTCATACTTGGCTCACCGGTCGTTGAAGCGCACGGCCAGCAAGGCGGGTTTTCTCCTGGCACGGCCGACAGGGTGCGTACCGCCGACGGACGTAGGGCGTTTGTTAAAGCCGTCGGTACCTCACTAAATGCTGTCACGCCGCGGCTGCATCGAGCCGAAGCGAAGATCTCTGCCCTACTACCCGGAAGATTGCCGGTCCCGAAGTACCTAGGATCATATGACAAACAGGGCTGGGTGGCACTGGTCCTTGAAGATATTCCGGGCTCCCATCCCAAGACACCGTGGACACGTGTCGAACTTGAACGGGTACTCGATTCGTTGCATGTACTAGGAAGCCATCCGGTACCGAGCACTTTGACTCATCTGCCCGCGTTGCACACCGAGGTGGCTGCTGAGTTCACCGGGTGGGACCGCATCGACATCGATATGCCATCGAACTTAGATCCGTGGATTGCTGATCATCTCCCGCGACTTCAGGGCAGTGCGCGCACCGGATTATCTTGCCTCGAAGGGCAGGCTTTGGTGCACTCAGACATTCGTTCAGACAATCTTTTGCTGACCGAAGAAGGCGCCTACATCGTCGATTGGCCTTGGGCGTGTATTGGGGCTCCATGGTTTGATGCGTTATCGGTACTCATAAATGTGCGCTTGCATGACGCCGGGTTCGATGTAGCATCCGTCCTGGGTACCCACCCAGTTTTCGTAGGGCTATCGGCAGAAAATATTGATGGGTTTCTTGCCGGGATGTCCGGATATTTCATAGATGGTGCTCGGCAGCCCGCGCCGTCTGGTCTGCCCACCCTACGCAGTTTCCAACAAGCACAGGGTGAAGCGACCATCGGTTGGCTCCGTGAACGCTGGGAACCAACTGCCTAGTCTTCAATGAGTCGTAGCAATACCATTGAAGATTTTGCGCCATCACTTGCGGTTTCGAAAGCCCCGGTTGTAAGTCCACGCTGTTCTGTACAGTTCCCGCTAGTAGGCTCCAGGAATTACCGGACCTAAAATCGCAATGCAAAAGGCTCGGTTTATCATCGATCAACAATGAAAAACCGAGCCCTCAGCGATCAGATGTTTGCGCGGGGTTAGAAACCCTTACGCAAAGGGTTGAAGTGACGCGCCAAGGTGGAAACGGCCTGCCCGGTAATCTGCTCGGCGAGGATCTTGCCGGTCAATGGGCCTAGCGCAACACCCCACATGCCATGGCCACCGCCCACCGAGACGCGTGGAGAGGAGGTCTGTCCAACCAACGGCATGCCGTCGGCGGTGCATGGGCGTCCTCCCACCCACTCTTCTTTGCGGTTTTCCCAATTGATTCCTTGGTATACCGGTGCTGCAGCGGCGACAATTGCTTCGATGCGCTTTGGCTCCAGTTTGTGGTTCACGTCGCGGAACTCCATAGTTCCGGCAATGCGGAACCGATCCCCCAATGGCGTGCAAGCAACGCGCTGGGAAGGGAAGTAAATCGGGTGCGTTGGCATGCTTTCTGGCTCAACCGTGAACGAGTAGCCGCGGCCCGCTTGGACCACCACGTTAACACCAAACTTCTTAGCCAGATCGGTCATCCATGCACCGGTAGCCATCACCACATGATCTGCGGTGATCGCCCGTCCCTCGGAGCCAATAACGGTCACCGATCCACCGTTATCGCGCACATCGGTGACGTTGAACGACCCGATGATGTCTCCACCCCGGGCCACAACGGATTCGGCCAGTGATTCCATGAACTTTGGTGGGTTGAGGTAGCGCTGGTTTTTGATCGCTACGCCAGCTGCAACATTATTGGAGAGAGTCGGCTCGATAGCGCGTAGTTCATCACCGCTGAGCAACTCATAGTCCACGGAACCACCGGTTTTCTGAATCATCTCGAATTCATGCAGAAGCGCATCGCGGTCCTTGAACGAGGTGAAACCGGTAAGAAAAGGATCTGCTGGCTTGGTTTTTTCTGCCACACCAGGACCAGCCGAGGTGCCTTCGGCAAGCTCGTCAAAAGCATCCAACCCGTGGGTACCAATTTCGGAGTAAATACGCATGGCTTCTTCCCACTTTTTAGGAGTGGAGTGCCAGGTGAAACCAAGAAGGAAGCGCAGAAGCTTTCCATCAGCCTTCAACGGAATATATAGCGGTGAGGCCGGGTCAAACATCATCTTCAAACCATTAGAGAAGATTGATGGTTCTGCGATAGGCAAGGTCAATGCCGGAGTCAGCCAGCCCGCATTTCCCCACGACGAACCCGAAGCCACGCCGCCACGGTCCACTACGGTAACTTTGACGCCGGATTCTTGCAGGTACCAAGCCGTCGACAATCCGACGAATCCGGCACCAACAATTACGACATGATCCGGTGCTGGTGTTACCGTCATGGGCTACTCTCCTCAAAAGACTTTTTTAGCTCATCAAAAGAGCCTTATGTCTTCACTGTCGCGCGAACTGCAGGGAAAATCAACGAGCACTGAGGATTCAACGGTGACGGCAACCACATATCTGTGTGACTTGTATTTTTAACTGCGATTCGCACTTTCTACCGTAGAAAATACGGGTCTTTGAAAGTATCCCCTTGCTATCCCCGGCTCGCGATTACGCTGGCTCCCACTGAACAACGTCGATTTGAGCGTCCTGCGTAGACTGGAAGTGACGACCTTTTCCCGTTTAGCGAAGGAACAACAACAGATCATGGCATCACGCAAGCCCGCCAAGAAAAAGGCCTCCTCGGGCCATCCAGCACGCCAAGCTGGGGCTAGTAGCGCACCGTTTGAATCTGAAGTTCGACAGGCCTTACAGCCGTTCAAATCTCAGCTATTCCGCCATTTTCAAGCTGATGACCAACCGTCAAGCGAAACACGCGCCGGCTTGGAAGGTCTCACCACCTTGTTGGTCGCTCATGCACAACTACGCAAGAGCGTAGATGTCACCACATTGGACCCCACCATTCTTGGCGAACAGCTGGGGCACCTAGCTTCCATAGGCAAAGAAGTCTCCGAGGCTAGCGCCGCCATCCTCAAGCACTACCTAACTTTCTTGGGCACCACCGCGAATTTTGGCGGCAGCGTTGAGGAATTCAAGGAAGTTTTTGAGTTTCTCTCTCGCATGGCCGGCGATTCGCCCATCGTTGTTCCATTCATGGACGACGAGGAAGCCAACTCGGTCTTAGAATCCATGCCATTCGTTTATGCTGCACGTGAACTGATTGAATGGGTCGGCGAAGGCAAGCCGAGTGATCCAACAGGAATGATCAGTGGGCAAACGCTCCAAGAAGCAGCAGAAGCTCTGGGCCTCATGGTCACCGTTGATGAATCCAGTACACCAGAAGCGAATCCGTGGGAGCCCGAAGACGGAACCGTGGTAGCGGACTTGGCATCAATTCCCCGCTTGGCCGCTTACTGGGATGCCTTTATCGGCACTGCCATGCTTCGCTACAGCTCACCGCAGGCTGTTCCGACCGATTCACTTCGCGAGGCTCTCCTTGCATCCAGCGGAGCTGGCGCTCGTCTGATCAAGGAACTGCTCGCCGAGATCATCTACTCGCATGTGCTGATCAATACCTTGCAGACCCCCGGACAGGCCCAGGTTGCGGAGATGGTCGCCGGACTTCTCACCCACGCTGCCTCTTCGAAGCCGCCGCGGACCGAATTTGCATTGCACATCCCCTCCGAAGACGACCTGCCGGTTGAGCAACACCACCTCATCTCGAGCCTTGAGGTCGCGGTCCCACAGGTTGAAATTATCCTGCGCACCTTTGAACGCGAAGGCCTACTGACTCTGGCAGAGGAAATCACCGTACCGGTGATCCTGCGGGCTGCACTTGAGCGCGCGCTTTCTAAGGTGTCGGACCACGTTCTTGAAAATGACCCGTCGGGAGCTGGCGAGTAACCCTCGCGCAAAAGGCCAAAAGGGGGTCCTGGGCAGCAATTAAATTTGCTGCCCGGGCCCCCCCCTTTATGCTTTTACAGTGCTTAGATGCTGCGAGTAGCGAACTGTGCGTCGTGGCGCGGAAGCCGGCCAAACCATGCGTCAGCACCTGGCTTACCAACGTTAACTATTAGGAACGACTTGTTGCGGCCATCGGCGTTCACCACGGCGTCAACCGCAGCTGCATCAAAGCCGGCCATTGGGCCAGCGGCTAAACCAACGGCGCGTACTGCCATGATGAAGTATCCGGCCTGCAACCATGCGTTGTTATTTCCGATAGCGGTGCGCGCACCCTGATCTTCAAACATTGCTTTGCGTTCTGGAGCATGTGGGAAGAATGATGGGAATTCTTCGTGCCACTCGGTATCGAACGAAAGAATGGCCAGGGCCGGTGCGGTCAGCGCTTTCTGTGCGTTAGTGCCGGCCATAGTCTCTGAAACCTTTTGACGAGCCTCAGCGCTTTTCACCCAAGTGATGCGCAGTGGCTGGTTATTCATGAGAGTTGGACCCATTTTCATGGTGTCGTAGATTGCATCAAGAACTTCATCTGAGACCGGCTCATCGCTAAAGGCGTTTGCGCTACGGGCTTCGAAGAACAGCTGATCCGCCGCGTCCGAGTTAATGCTTAGCATTTCGTATGGCTGGGTTTCAGTCTGAACCGACATGTGATGCTCACTCTCGAAAGTTGATTGTATCCAAGAGGTATAACGGAAAACTCGGCCTAGGACATTCCGCATCAGCCATGTGAGCTGTAACACAACAGGTATCGGTGGGGTTATAAAAGGTACGTCGCGCCACTAACAAACTCAGGCGTGCGATGGGGGCACAACGCCGAAGAAAGATCAGTTCGTCCATGACGCAACGTACCTTTTAATCACTGCGGAACTCTTGATGATGCCACTCGCAAAACATCACCAATTTCCCTGCGGTGATCGGTCTTCACCGATACATCTATAACTTATCGCGATTCCAAGAAAAGCGAAATCATACTTAAGTAGGAGGGTAGGGCCTAGAACGGGATACTGGCAGTGAGTACCCACTGTCCATCTACAACCTCCGCATTGAACCGTCCGCCGAAGGCATTCATCCGGTCTCGCATACCAATAAGGCCAATTCCACCGACCGGCTGGTCACCCTTTATAGGTTTCGACTTCGGTATCTGATTAGTCATTTCAAGGATCGCGTTGGACCCAGAGATCTCTAAACGCAGATCACAGGAACCCTCGCGCTTGCCGTGTTTAATAATATTCGTCGTCGCTTCCTGCATCACTCGATACAACGCAGTCTGTGCAGAACGCGGAAGTTCAGAGATTTTTTCGTCGGTGTGAGAGGTCACAGAAAAACCGGAATCTTTTAGCCGTTGCGAAAAGATCTGCAGGCCTTGAACTGCATAAACAGTGGTTGCCGCGGGCTTATCGGCGCTGCCGCCCGACGAATCACTCATTGTCCCGTCGGTTCGCAATACATTGAGCATCAGTCTTAAGTCGTGGAGCGTCTCGGTACTGAGCTTTGCAATAATGTCGATTGCGTCCATGGCCGCCTGGCCACTGTTAGCAAATTTTGCAGCTTTAGACTGCATAGCCACCACGGTGATGTCATGGGCGACAATATCGTGCAAGTCCCGAGCGATGTTTTTACGTTCGAGTTCAATCGCGACTCGGTTTTGCTCGCGGCTCTCTTCCATCAGCTGAACCGCATTGAGATTGCGTTCGCGGAGGTTGAAAATAATTCGCGCGAGAACAAATGAGAGAACAGACAACGGTACAAGTGCCACCAGAAGGATCGCGTCATCACCGGCGCGAACTCCATATTGACCCATCCAAACGAGCACCAGCACCAGAAACCAATTGCGGATGATTCGAGAATCGACGGTGGCGGCAAAAACACTAAAAATAATCAGCGAAAAAACTAGCCACAAGAAAAGGCCGCCATCCCAAAAACCGAAATACAGGATCGCGAGAAACGCTCCAAGTGAGGTAGACGCCCACCTGAGCCCAATTGCTAATGACACCGACAACAGCAGTCCAACTACCGCACCGCGAATCGACCGTTCCGGAGTATTTTCGATTCCGCTGGTAAGTAGTGTTAGGAATTCAGTGGCGGTAATGCCGATTAGAACCGTCAAACCCGGCAAAACGATTATGCCTTGGCCCGCAAAACATTTGGTCAGGGCAGCCTTGACTCGTGAATTCATACGCCGAATACTTCACCGGAGGGGTGGTGAAGTCAAATAGGTGCTAGTTACACGCCACGTTATAGTTCCGGCAGAGCCAGGTTGAAAAGTCATTTCCCCATCCTGCCGGAGTCGCAACAGCCAGTCCCGAATAGGTAGACTCGGCCACCGGTGCCGCGGTTGCAGGTGCAGCTACAGCCAAAGGCGCCGCTACAAGTGCGGCCACTGCCAAAATCTTTAAAGCTTTCATTTCAAACCCCAAAACTATTGAACTTATATACTTCGATTTAAGGCAGGTTGACTCCTGAGCTGCCTCCCATTCAAAGGAAACCAATGGAACAGATTAAGGTCCTCATCGTTGATGATGAGCCTCTTATTCGGCACGCGCTTAGCACGATCCTAGCAACGGATCAGGGAATTGTAACTGTTAATTCGGTACAAAATGGGCAAGAAGCGGTGACCTACTGTGAAGCACACGAAGTAGATGTCGTACTCATGGATTTACAAATGCCAATAATGGATGGCATTGAAGCTACAAAGAACATTAAATCTTTAGAGGACAGCCCAGAAATCCTTGCAATTACCGCATTTTCCTCGGACGACTACCTAGTCCCGGTCCTTGTTGCGGGCGCCAGCGGTTACCTCGTTAAAGACACTGAACCAGGCGAAATTATTAAGGCGGTTTATTCCGTTCACAATGGCTCAGCGGCCATCTCACCGTCGGTTTCGGCTGATTTAATCACCGCGGTTAGAAACGTTCAACGAACGCCCCAAGATACGGCGGACCTTATCGATGATCTGGGTCTAACTAATCGTGAAATGCAAATCCTTGGACTTCTCTCCGAGGGGTTCAATAACACGGAGACAAGCCGGCGCTTGAATATCTCCGAGGCTACGGTAAAAACCCATATGGCGAAGATCTTTATGAAATTAGAAGTACGCGACCGAGTCCAGGCACTCATTGCAGCAACACGGCTGGGGCTCATCGAGATCCCTCGTGACGCTTAAAAGCTGTGAACTACCACTCTTCTAGTTGCCTAACTCCACTTTGCGGGAATAGATTCTGTCGTATTACGTTGAACATGAGCATAGACCACTCAAGTTTCTACTAGGAGGCTCATCTTGCCAGCTTTTTTCGGACCACCGTCAGACGGCTCGTTCGAGGAATTCCTCTCCCGGTTCCTCTCCTCACGTGCCCAGGCCGCGCGCCCCATCGACATCACTCGTCTGCTCTCGCAGCGCACCCACGAAGCGGTATCCATCGCCGCCGGATTCGCCCACGAAAACGGACATTCAGAAATTGATGCGTTGCACCTGCTAGTCGCGCTGCTCCGCACCGAGCCTGCCGGACAACACCTGAGCGCAATGGGTGTGGATCTTGAAGCCCTATCCAAGGACGCAATTCAGCGCCTGCCACGCCGCGAGGAGTCAACCGAGAAGCCTTCTCGTCTCTCCTCCGCTGCGCAGCGCAGTCTCTTTGATGCTTATCAGGTTGCTCGAAACTACGGTTCGACCTATATCGATCCGGAACACCTATTCCTGGCCTTCGTCTTCTCACCAGACTCCCCCGTGGGTATGTTGCTCGCACAACACGGCATCACTGGCCAAAGCCTGCAACAGGCAGCCATGGAGCAAGCCCAGCGTGCGCAGTCCGGCGAAGCTGAGACTGGCGAAGAACAAGATGTGTCAATGCTCGAACGCTACGGCACCGATTTGACCGCTTTGGCATCTGACGGGCAAATCGATCCGGTCATCGGTCGCGATGACGAATTGGCTCAAGTCGTTGAGATCTTGGCTCGTCGCACCAAAAACAACCCGGTACTTATCGGTGAAGCTGGCGTGGGTAAGACCGCGATCGCCGAAGGACTGGCTCGCGCCATTGTTGCCGGCGAAGTCCCGGAGCAAATCCGCGGAACTCAACTGATCTCCATTGACCTTCCAGGAATGCTCTCTGGAACGCGTTACCGCGGAGACTTTGAACAGCGCTTGACCGGACTGCTCGAGGAAGTCGCTGACGCGGAGGGGCAGACCATCATCTTTATTGATGAAATGCACCTGCTAGTTGGCGCTGGTTCCGGAGAATCCGGGAACATGGATGCAGCTAATATCCTCAAACCACGTCTAGCTCGCGGTGAACTGCACCTGATCGGCGCCACCACACTAGATGAATTCCGCAAGGTTGAAAAAGACTCGGCTCTGGTACGTCGCTTCGGCAAGGTCACCGTGGGAGAACCTTCTCAGGAAGTCGCCCTGGCGATCCTTGAAGGGTTGCAAGAATCATATGAAGATCACCACCAGGTGCAATACACCCCTGAGGCATTAAAAGCTGCGGTCTCGCTGTCGGCGCGCTACCTGACCGACCGTCGGTTGCCGGATAAGGCAATCGATCTGCTCGATATTGCTGGCGCTCGTAGGTCTATCGCCGCTGGTGGCACCGAGGACGTACAGGCACTACGCAATGAGCTGGTCGAGGCAGACCGTGAAAAGGCCCGTGCGATCGGCGAGGAACGTTATGAAGATGCCAGTGCATGGCGCGATCATAATGCCGCTCTCACTGAGCGCATCACCGCTGCCGAAAAGGCCGGTGATTCTGGGATTACTCGTGTAGTTGATGAAGCCCAAATTTCCGAGGTCATCTCTCGCTCCACCGGAATCCCGACCTCCCGGATCAACGGGGATGACAAGAACCGGTTGGCCTCCTTGGAAGAACAATTGCATGCCTCGGTTATCGGTCAGCACGACGCAGTTGCGGCTGTCTCCCGTGCGGTGCGCCGTAGTCGTACCGGTTTAGCTCCGGCACAACGTCCTATTGGTTCCTTCTTGTTCCTCGGCCCGACCGGCGTGGGTAAAACCGAGCTGGCTAAGGCTCTAGCTAATAACCTGTTCGGTTCAGCCGATGCCTTAGTACGGATCGATATGAGCGAGTACGGAGAAAAGCACACCGTCTCGCGGCTCATCGGTGCCCCTCCAGGCTATGTGGGACACGACGAGCCAGGACAGCTAACCGAAAAGGTACGCCGCAACCCGTACTCGGTGATTTTGCTCGATGAAATCGAAAAGGCTCACCCCGATGTATTCAACGTGCTCTTGCAGGTCTTGGATGACGGACGTTTGACCGATACTGCCGGACGCACCGTCGACTTTTCCAATACCCTGATCTTGATGACCAGTAACCTCGGCGGCGAATACCTCGCGAACAAGGCCGGTAACTTTGGTTTCACCTCGGTCAATGCGAGTAGCGAGAAGGCCGAAATTCGGGCCAAGGTCATGGGCAAGGTGCGTGAGTTCATGCGTCCCGAGTTCCTGAACCGCCTGGACGAGGTACTACTCTTCGGTAAGCTCAGCGAGTCTGAGATTGCGCAGATTGTGAAGCTGGTTCTTGATGAGACCGGCAAGCACCTGGCGGAGCAGGAACTGAAACTTCACGTCACCGATGCTGCTGTTTCATGGTTGGCAAAGGAAGGCTACGATCCAGAATTCGGCGCTCGTCCACTGCGTCGCCTGGTTCAGCGCAAGGTCCAAGATGCCATTGCCGACCTGCTGATCGGTGACGAGCTCAACGCCGGCGACACCGTAGAGGTCGACTTCGCGGCAGGACAGCTAAAGGTTGCCAAGCAGGTCCCAGCCACGGAAATCGCACCAAGCGAACCGGTCATGGACTACTTCGGCAGCTAAGAAATTCCCTCAAGCGGGGCTAACGGATCATTTCGATCCGTTAGCCCCGCTTGTGTTTAATCGTCACTATCAATTCCTAGCTCTATGTCTTTACGGAACAATAAACGCGCATCTTGTCCTGTAGGAAGGCCTCGATAGACTGACAATTGACCAATACTCCGGAGGTTTCATGCGCTCGCGTCTTCTTTTTACCATTGCTGCCGTGTCTTTAGTGTTGGCAGGATGCTCAAGTCAGCCCGACGCGATTGTCTCGGCATCTGAACCGAACGACAAAGAGACTCACGCTCCTGTTGCTTCTACTTCAACTTCAGTTTCAGCTACTTCATCTGTTGAGGCGGCGGCTGTTTCGCCCACGCTAAAGGCAAGCGGACAGGACTGGGCTGATTCGAAAATCCAAGCTTGGTTGGATAATTCGGGCATCAAGTCGGTGAAGGGGTTCTATCCCCCAAACAATTTGATGATCAGTTGGAGCGGTTCAGAACCGGGGCATCTCGAAATAGTCCTTGATAACTCTTATCGATTCAACCAAGACGGAATGCTTCAAAGCTACGAACGTCCCACCGATGAACTTCGAATAATGGGCCTCGTGATGTTCGAAAGCATCGGTGAACAATCACCAGAATTAGAATCAGTAACGTTTGCTACCGAGAATGGGAAATACTCGGGCACTTACTCCCGAGCCCGAACTGGTGCCGATCCTAATGATCGTGACGCTTGGGCTGAAGAGAAGTATGTGCAGTGGCTCGATTCGATGAATGATACTTATGAGTCATTTTGCGGTGCGACCATCAAGAAACTTGCAACTTATCGTAGCTGCATCCCGACCGACCCACACGCGTACATTGATTCCGTAGAATCCCCTGATTTTGGCGAACTAGTAGTGACCTTGGCCCCCGGCAATTGGCAAGACAACACCTACGACACGAAATCACTTCCGGGCGTTAATTTTGTATCCGGAAACATGATGCTCAAGATCAATAGCAAGGCTCATGGAAATGAACAGGTGGAAAAGCTGACCGTTATCGTCGAGGGATCCGATGAAACGAGCACCGAGTTCAAAAATCCTCCCACGGAGTAGGTTCGCCACGGGCACCAGTCCCGACCCCTTGAACACCCCAGAAAGAACTACGCTTGATCCTATGAGCCAGGAAATACTTATCCCAGGGGAAGACGGCCACCTAAGCGCATCTCTAGACGTTGCGGATGATGCATTTGCGTTTCTCATCTTGGCTCACGGGTCAGGCGCTGGGAAAGATCACGACTTTATGACTGGGTTTGCTTCAGCCATAGTGCAGCACAGGGTCTCGGTGTTGCGCTTCAATTTTCCCTACATGGACGCCAGTAAAAAGTTCCCAGACAAGGCGCCGATTGCCGTTGCCGCGTGGAAACAAGTCCACCAGTGGGCCGCGGATAACCTTGCGGCCGGACTTCCCATTTTTACCGCAGGAAAATCTTTCGGTGGACGCATGGCTTCCCTTGCTGTCAGCGAGGGGATGCCCGCCGAAGCATTGATTTTCTTAGGCTACCCACTGCACGCCCCGAAGAAGGAAGACAAGCTCCGCGACGAGCACCTTTACCCACTAACTATTCCCATGCTTTTTCTTGAGGGAACCCGTGATCCATTCGCCAATCCAGCGATCATCAATCGTGTGGTCTCGAACCTGAACGCAGAGAGCCAAATTGTCTGGTTTGAAGGTGGGGACCATTCATTCAAGGTCGCCTACTCGGGCCGTTCGGTAACTCAGGATGGCGCCACATTAGCCGAGCCCACCGCCACGTTTATTCGTAGCCGGCTTAGCTAAGACTTCAAAAAGTCGTGTGGGTCGGACAGAAACTCTCGCCACTGCCTAATGAGTTCAAGTCGATCGTATTCACTTTCGCGCATACCCCACGAACCAATTTCTAAGATCTTCGCGCCAGGGAACGCTGCCAGAATGGGCGAATGAGTGGAAATGATTAGCTGAGAGCCTCGCTCTAATATTCCGCTCAACTTCCGCACCAAGGCAGTACATCCCGCTAAAGACAAAGCTGATTCAGGTTCGTCCAGAAGCCATAGTCCCTTGAGGTTTATTCGCTCATCGACGAGATCCAAGAAAGATTCGCCATGGCTGCGCTCATGCAACGCAGAGCCCAACGCCGATTGTTCTAAGTATGTGTAGAAGGAATGCATGGTTTCTGCACGAAGAAAGAACCCCTTTCGCGAGGCAGCCGCACCACGTTGGAGTTTGAGCATTTGCGCGAGGGAAGATTCCGATGCTCGGGTCACGTGCATCGCGCCGGTAGACCCACCTTCCGGGTTCATCCCGTAGGCGATCGCCACCGCTTCGAGCAATGTAGATTTACCGACACCGTTTTCTCCCACGATCACGGTGACTCGACCCAAATCCAGACCTTCGAGAAGCAGTTGTCGCACCGGTGGCAAAACTAACGGCCATTGCACCGCAAGTGGTGCTCCCGGATCCAGCGACTCCACACGACGCACGGGCAAGAACAGGTCACTTTGATTCATCGCCACAGGTTGTCTATCGCTGTTGTTGCAAGAATCGGTAAACCTCGGTTTCATCTACGCCAGGGAACGCTCCGGTGGGCATCGCTGCCAAAAGGTGCGTATTTGCGCGAGTAGACGGCCATGCGTTTCCAAACCATTCGCTGGATAACTCCGCCGGCGGGCGTCTGCAACAGTTTTCATCTGGACACGTCGACTGGCAACGTTCCTTGGTGTCGCGGCCACGAAACCATTTGACATGCTCAAAAGGAACCCCGATGGATAGCGAATACAGCCCCGAAGAGTGCCGTTCGGTACGCGCAGTACACCAGTAGGTGCCATTTACCGTATCGGTGTACTGCTCGAAGGAACGGAATTTATCCATCTGTTCAAAGACCACGCGACTTGTCCAATAACGGCAAATGCTCTGCCCTTCGATAGCGCCGGTGTGATCCGCTGGGAAATTTACTCGGTCGTTTTCATAGGCCTTATGCAATATCCCCGATTCGTGGACCTTCTGAAAATGGCAGGTTACTCCCAGATGTTCTGTTGCCAAGTTGGTAAACCGGTGAGCTGCAGTTTCATAGGAGACCGCAAAGGCGTCGCGCAGATCCTCAATCGCGATTTCTCTTTTGGCCTTCGCCTGCCGCAAGAACTCGGTGGTTGATTTCTCAGGCATCATCAAGGCCGCGGCAAAGTAGTTCGTCGCGACGCGCTGGTCCAAAAAGTTCGCATAGCTGGTGGGGGCTTCGTGGCCCAGAATGTAGTGGCCCAACGCTTGAAGCAGTACCGAACGTGGGTCATGCTCGGAGCGACTGGCCTGTGTTAGATAGATTCTCTTGTTCTTCAAGTCAGTCACCGAGCGGGTGGAATGCGGAAGATTACCAACAAATCGGAGGCTGAATCCAAGGTGTTCAGCGATATCAGCTGCACGGTGATGCGATAGCGGTCCAGCGTCATGGCCCACTGCCGCAAGCACCTTCGAGGCTTCTTGCTCAATTTCCTTGTAGTAGTTATTACGCTGACGCATCTCTTGGCGTAGCGCGGTGTTTGCACGCCGCGCTTCTTCCGGAGTTGCAGCCTGTTCTTCAAGACGGCGTTCTAGTTCATTTTGTAATCCTACGAGTGATTCGAGTACGTCCATGGGTAAACGCGTACCTACGCGCACCTTCGGTAATCCCAATGCCTCATAGAGCGGGCCTCGTTGCGCACGTTCCAGATCAATTTCCAATGCTGCGCGTCGTGTAGGGGGCTCGGATCCCAAAAGATCATCAACTCCCACTTGCAATGCTCTGGCCAATGACTTGAGCAGCGAAAGTTTCGGTTCCCGCTTGCCATTTTCTATCAGTGATAGTTGGCTGGGAGCCGTTCCCACTAGCGCCGAGACATCGTCTAACGTCAACGACTTTGCTTTGCGCAGGTGGCGAATTCGTCGGCCAAGCGCAAGCGTATCGAGCTCCGGGTCCAGAGCAGACTCGGATTCGATGTCAACGGAGAAATTACGATTCCATGTGGATGCAGTCACATTCACAGCCTAAGCGAAGAACAATCAATTTTTCTAGGAATTCGCCCTAAATGACAATAATTGCGTGCGACAAGAACAACCGCGTCAAAAGATTTTCTGTTCTTTCCTCTAAACCGATCGCAGCGTTAGCTGGCTTCTGTTTCACTCAACCAATTATTTCTTCCATTTCATGACTTCAACGTACGCATCATTTGTTGAGTACCCTGTTCCGCGCACGCCCCAGGCAAAGTAGTCGCCGTTGCAGAAGGCCGTGCCTGTTAGCCCTTCCTTTGCAACCTTAGAAAGTTCATTGGTTTCTAGATCCAGTAAGTACTGCCAACCATCACTCGCGCCTCCGCTGTCCGCCACCTGCCAGGCAGCATGCTGTCCACAGATTGCGTAGCCCACAGCGCGTGAATCAGCTGGCAGTGCGACGGCTATAACATCCTTATTCTGAAGATTAGTCACTAAGAACTTGTCAGCCAGCTGAGTCATCAGAGTTTCCCCTTGCCCAACTAATCCCGTAAATGCCACAGTGTCATCGAGCAACGAGCTTCCGGTGAGTAGAACTTCAGGATCCGCTTGCTTGGTATGAAGCGAAATTGATTTTGCTACGTGCTTCTCGGAATTCTTTTCGGTGCCATTTTCAGTCACCAAATCTAAAACCGCGATCCCCTGATCCAGCACGGCGGGATTGGTGGCATCATCAGCGAAAATCTTGCTTTTGTCATCTTCAGATAGCGAATGTTGGAGGACCGCGGATGAAGTTGACCCGTTAGCCTTGGTGGTCAAAGTTGACCAATATACGGACTTATCGTCCGCCACCGGGACGGCTACCTCGACATTCCACTCATCGTTGCCAAATTCATCATCGTTTTTTGACTTCGCCAATAACTTTGATTGATTCCCTGGGCCGCCGGTGAACAGCCGCCAGGTTCTAGAGGCGGATCCATAATTGGGGCTTTCTACCCAGAGATAACCATCATCCGTGGAAAGCGCGGAGGTGACGGTACGGTTACCATCACCTTCAACCAGCTTCCGAGTACTTCCAAATGCAGTGAACTCTCCATTTTTTGCAAGCCCGATTTCACCATGGTCACTCAATTTGGTATCTGCTTGTGTAGGTCTCATCTGCTGTGACAGCTCGCCTAGGACCTCGCCTTGGCTGCTTAGCCCCAACCCCGAGAGGAAATTCGAGTGCTTTTGCCAGTTATCCGTTGAATCCTGCACGGTGAATTGATCTTCAAACGCGACTTCAGTGGCAGCGCCCAGCTCGACAACTCGTGCGCTGACTTCCTTCCCACTGCCCCATTGGACCTCAGAAAGAGTCTGCGGTTGAGTCACACCGTTGTCAATTGCGCCGGGATTTGTCGCGGCCCCATCACTTGAAACACACGACGTGCTCAGACAAAGCGCCGCTGTTAGTAGGCCAAGGCTGAGGAGTCGGGATTTAGGTCGCAAGGTCGATCCATTCTCTGGTCCGGTCACTGACTCAGGCTGCACGACATCAAATTTTCCTCGCCGGCCTGCTGATCTTCATACTAGGTCAGCGCCTTGGCAAACTTCAATAACCCAAGGGATGACATTGGGGAAATTCCTCCACCGCATGTTGTGAATTATCGAGCTCGCGCCCTAGGACTTAAAGGTTTGGATTCACGTGAAACTCTCAGCAACAATTCGCTATCAACACCGGGTACTTGAACGTTGTAGAGATTAAGACATCTACTTAAGGACCTGCGATTATCACCACCGAAATCACACAGCGCCCCGTTCATCACCCCAAAGCTTTACGGTTCAGCGGGACCCTGATTGTGCTCGGCATCGATGGTTCAGGCAAAAGCACCGCCGTCGCCGCACTCGTCCACGCCCTGAAGCAAGAAGATGTTCTCGCCCAGCGAGTGGCGAATCCAGCAGCGCGTAAATGGTTGAATCACCGAGTCGCCAATTCTCGTTTTGAAATTTCACGCGCCACCCAGGATGGCATCGAATCAATATTCCGACTGTTTAATGTCGCACGCAATACGATCAAAGCTTCATTATTCTCCGGAGTCACCGTGATGGATCGTCACGTAGCCTGCCAGCTTGCGCTTCGCCAGGTGCGCGGACTGCCACAAGGTCGATTCTTCCTCTGGCTAGCTCTCGCCTGTGCAAAAGATGCTGACGTGGTTGTGCTGGATGTTGGTGCGGACACGGCGTATTCACGAATTCAACAGCGCGGCGAGGATACCGAAACCAAGGAATTCCTTGAGGCGAGCCGCAACGCATATTTAGAGATGGCGGCGAGACATAAATGGACGGTGATCAGCTCCGCCCAACGCGTTGATGGTGTGGTTGATGAGCTACTAGCAGTTCTGGACAAGTAAACTCGAATTATGAGTGAAGCAGCCGCGCAGTTCGCCCCAGGAACCATCTTCCCACTAGCCCAGAGCAGCAAAAAACAATGGGAGCTGGGGCAGGTACGCCAGATATGCGCCGGCGAGCTAACCACCGAGGGTCAGCTCACCGCCGTCGTGCAAGACTCCGCGAGCTGGAACCTCTCGATTCGTTCAATTGAAAAAGCAGGCTCCTTTCAGGGCTCTGGTATTGCACAGGCGCTAACCCTCATTGCAGGAGATTTCCTCCAGCTTGATGTTGACGGGCAGATTCACGGACTTGAACCGTTGCGCCCACTTAAAATTGAAACGTCCAACCCCGTGACAACCAGCCAGCCCGCTGAGGAATTACTCGTCCTGCACCTAACGACCCAGTCTGGACGCGTGCGCGGCACAGTGCGCATCGTTGAACTGTCCAAGAAACGCGATCAGTACCTGTTCGATGGCCAGCTAGGTGTATTGGTGCAGGGTAACGGCATTCTGAAACTCAACGGCGAAGAACAAAAGCTGGAAGTGCGCGACACCGTCATCGGTGGCGATACGGCCGAACCGACCGTCTCTGGTCGCGGTTTCATGGCAGTCGTCTCACTGGATCTGCCCTAACCGGTAAAACCACTCATTTACGCACCATCCCACCCTTTAGCGCGCCCAAGAGTTAGCCAGAGCACGCTCCAGTTTCTGAAAAAACTAACTTCTTTCCTTTCTACTCTCCACTTTTTGAGCAGTTTTGCCCTAATGACGCGAATTTATGCGAAGAACTTAATATTTTTGAGCTTTGTCAAAGAACTGCAAATCTTTCCTCTAAAGACCCCTATTGCACCCCTTGCATCTGCGGAATAGTCAATGTCACGAAGAAGTTCACCGCATTCGAATGAATACGGACGAACACCAACATGTGGGCGAAGGGGCCAGCACAATGACTGAGCAGAATTCAATTGACAACCGCATCGCAACTATCGAGAACGACTGGGAGAACAACCCACGCTGGAACGGTGTCACCCGTGATTACAGTGCCGCTGATGTCGTAAACCTGCAGGGTCGTGTTCAAGAAGAAAACACGCTAGCCAAGCGTGGTTCGGAGAAACTGTGGAAGCAGCTCACCGAGGAAACCCCCACCGGTGGTTACACCAACGCACTAGGCGCACTGACCGGCAACCAGGCGGTCCAGCAGGTCAAGGCCGGACTTCGAGCCATCTATCTTTCCGGTTGGCAGGTGGCCGCGGATGCAAACCTCTCTGGGCAGACCTACCCAGACCAGTCGCTCTACCCGGCCAACTCGGTTCCACAGGTCGTCCGCCGCATCAATAACGCCTTGCTTCGCGCAGACCAGATCGAATTTTCCGAAGGCATTCAGAGCGTTGAGGACTGGATGGTCCCCATCGTCGCAGATGCCGAGGCAGGCTTCGGTGGACCACTCAACGCTTACGAGCTGATGAAGTCGATGATCACCGCCGGCGCTTCCGGGGTCCACTGGGAAGACCAGCTGGCATCCGAGAAGAAGTGTGGCCACCTCGGTGGCAAGGTGCTCATCCCAACCCAGCAGCACGTTCGCACGCTGAATGCGGCCCGCCTAGCAGCCGACGTGGCGGGAACCCCGTCGGTAGTCATCGCCCGCACCGACGCCGAGGCAGCCACCCTGATCACCTCGGACGTTGATGAACGAGATCAGCAGTTCATCACCGGCGAGCGCACCGCCGAAGGTTTCTACAAGGTTCGCAACGGAATCGAACCATGTATTGCCCGTGCCAAGGCCTACGCTCCGTACTCCGACCTCATCTGGATGGAGACCGGAACCCCGGACCTGGAGTTGGCTCGCAAGTTCGCTGAGTCGGTCAAGGCTGAATTCCCTGATCAGATGCTCTCCTACAACTGCTCACCTTCCTTCAATTGGAAGAAGCACTTGGACGATGCAACGATCGCCAAGTTCCAGCGGGAACTCGGTGCGATGGGCTTCAGCTTCCAGTTCATCACCCTGGCCGGCTTCCACGCACTGAACCACTCGATGTTTGATCTGGCCGAGGGCTACGCCCGAGAGGGCATGAGTGCCTACGTCGAATTGCAGGAACGCGAATTCGCTTCCGAGTCCCGCGGCTACACCGCAACCAAGCACCAGCGCGAGGTAGGCACCGGCTACTTCGACAAGATCGCCACCACGTTGAACCCCAACGCCTCCACCCTGGCTTTGGTTGGTTCCACCGAAGAAGGACAGTTCCACTAAATCAGGACCCCTTGGGGCCCTGACGGTGGGGCCGGCAATGACGCCGGCCCCACCGACCCCAAACTTTTAAGGAAGAACATCATGTTTACCCCCACCTCCCTGAACTCGATCCAGATCACCGCTACCCCAGTTCGTTACCAGGAACAGATCCTCACCGAACAGGCGTTGGATTTCATTTCCAACCTGCACCAGGCTTTTGAGGGCCGCCGTGTTGAGTTAATGCAGCGTCGTCAGCTGAACCGGGCTCGCATTGCCAATGGGCATGACCCGAAGTTCTTGGAGGAAACACGCCACATCCGCGAAGATGCGTCATGGCAGGTTGCGCCTATTGCACCGGGTCTTCAGGACCGCCGCGTAGAAATCACCGGGCCGATTGAACGCAAGATGGCAATCAACGCCTTGAACTCGGGTGCCAACGTCTGGCTGGCAGATATGGAAGATGCTTGCTCCCCTACCTGGCAGAACGTGATCAAGAATCAGGTCAACCTGTTGCGGGTATTGGATGGGGAACTTGATTTCACCGACCCTGATGGCCGGGAATACAAGCTGAACAGCTACGAGCTGAGCGATCTGCCAACCATCGTGGTTCGCCCGCGTGGCCTGCATCTGCCAGAGAAGCACCTGCTGATCAACGGCAAGCCAATTGCCGGCGCATTTGTAGACTTCGGTTTGCACTTCTTCCACAACGCACAGCGTCTGATCGATTCGGGCCGTGGCGCGTACTACTACCTGCCGAAGTTGGAAAATCACCTCGAAGCACGGTTGTGGAACGACGTGTTTGTGCTGGCTCAGGAACTGTTGGGTATCGAGCGCGGCACCATTCGTGCCACGGTACTCATCGAGACCATCACCGCCGCATTTGAGATGGAGGAAATCCTCTACGAGCTGCGTGAGCACTCGGCCGGACTGAACGCAGGACGCTGGGACTACATCTTCTCGATCATCAAGAACTTCCGTTCCCGCGGTCCGCGCTTCGTCTTCCCAGACCGCGAGCTGGTGACCATGACCAGCCCGTTCATGCGGGCTTACACCGAACAGTTGGTCCGTGCCTGCCACCGCCGTGGGGCTACCGCAATCGGCGGAATGAGCGCTTTCGTGCCAAGCCGTAAGGATGCTTCAATCAACCAGATCGCCTTCGAAAAGGTGTCCGAGGACAAGGCCCGCGAAGCCAACGACGGCTTTGACGGTTCATGGGTGGCACACCCGGATCTGGTTCCGGTAGCTCGTGAGGTCTATGACCGGGTATTGGGTGCAAATCCACACCAGATCTCCCGCACCCGTGAGGATGTGGAAGTTTCGGCCAAGGAACTGCTGAACGTGGAGGGCCTGGAAGGTCGAATCACCGAACGCGGTATCCGCGAGAACATCGAGATCGCCATCCGCTACGTTGAGTCGTGGCTGCGCGGCAACGGTGCGGTGGCACTGCGCAACCTGATGGAAGATGCCGCTACCGCGGAAATCTCCCGTTCCCAGTTGTGGCAGTGGATCCACCAGTCGGCAATCACCGACACCGGTGAGGTCATCACCCGGGCCTGGATGCACGAGCTGACCGATGAAACCATCGAGAAGATCGAGCGTTTTGAAGGGGACCGCTTCGAACAAGCGGTAGAAATCTTCGAAGCTTGCGCCCTGCGCGATGACTTCCCCACCTTCTTGACATCCAACACCTACCAGCGTTACCTGGACACCCCAGCACCGGCCTACGAAATTGCCAGCTAGTCCAGGACAGTAACTCGGCGGTCCGCGCCTAAACTCAACAACTTAATGCGCACTGCCACGAACTGCGGCATTCATCGGATGGTAACCAGCCCATCCGGGGGATGCCGTTTTTCGTGCGCGGTTAGGATATCTTTATGGCCTTCCAATTTCGTTCCCCCACCGAGGAGCTTTGGGGCGCCGATGTACTGGGCGCAGATTATGCCAGTCGCAAGCTACCCCTCACGGACGGTTCCACCGCGACATTGATCCGTCACCGTCCGGTTGGTCGCCGGTTACGCTTTGCCCCACCCTTGCGTGGGTTAGCGATCCTATATGTGCACGGCTGGTCTGACTACTTTTTCCAGACCGAGTTAGCGCAGTTCCTCACCGAGGCCGGAGCCGACTTCTATGCGTTAGATCTGCGTCATTACGGGCGCAACCTCAGCGCCTCCAGCGTGCCGGGGTTCATCACTAACCTGGAAGATTATTTCGAAGAATTTGATGCGGCGCACCGAATTATCTCCAGCGCTCATCCGGGCACACGGTTTGTGATGCTCGGCCATTCCACCGGAGGACTCAGCGCATCACTCTACGCGGCGGCGAATCCCACCAAGGTTGATGCGTTGGCGCTTAATAGTCCGTGGCTGGAATTTCAGGCCTCGGAGCTGGGACGCACCGCATTAGCAAAAATCCTGAAAGCAACCAGCCATCGCAACCCCTACCGAAACCTCCCGGGCATCGACCCGGGGTTTTACACCCGCACGGTATCCAACCGTTTTGAAGGCGAATGGGATTACAACTTAGCTTGGCGTCCGGCCAACGGTTTTCCCTTGCACACCGGGTTCATCTCCGCGGTATTCGCTGCCCAGGCAAAGGTCAAGAAGGGCCTGGATCTGAAGCAACCGGTGCTGGTCATGCTTAGCGCCAAAGACTATCTGCTGCCGCGCTGGAATGACGCCGCTAGCCGCTCCGATGTGGCATTGAACGTGCAGGTGGTCGCGCAACGAAGCATTAATCTAGGCCGCGAACTGCATTTGGTTCGACTACCCAACGCACTGCATGACGTGTTTCTTTCACCAGTTTCGATACGTTCCGACGCATACCTACGGCTGGGATCATGGCTGTCTAACATTAAGAGTCAGCAATCTGACTCGGGTATTGCTCGGGCGGTACAGCGCACCGTAGAACGCGACTAACTACTGGGTTTTGACAGGCGGTTGTGGCATCTGGTCGTTGACCAGTTTTAGTTCCCAACCATCGATTTCATATTCTAGGATCGCTACCGACCCGTTGCGGATAGTGTCCAGCTGGTAACCGGCGAAGTGCGAGAGCGTGTACCGAATAATCGTGCCGTGACAGACTACTGCAACGTTTTTACCCGGGTAATCGGAAGCGATCTGTTCGATGGCGCGCAACCCGCGGTCAACCACCGATTCCAAAGATTCGATGCCACCACCGATTTTACCCGGCCAGCGTTGTGCGGCCTCAGTTTCCAAAACCCCTTCGCCTTCGCCGTAATCACGCTCGATGAGCAGATCATAGGCTGGGCCAAGTTCTAGGCCGAGCCCGTCGGCGATGATCTGCGCGGTTTCACGTGCGCGGCTTAGTGGAGAGGAAACAATGACGTCCCAGCGTGCGGAGCCAAGGATCTGCACCGCGTCGCTGGCTTGCGCCCGCCCGGTGTCATTCAGCTCGATATCGCTACTTCCCTGCAAGCGTCCTTCGAGGTTCCAGCGAGTCTGACCGTGTCTGATGAATCCAAGTTCCATAAGTTCATTCTCCCACTCTGCGCCACTGCGCATGCCTGAGATGAGCTATCTCACGATAGATCTTGACCACAAACAACCCCGAGCAACACCGCACAGCACGTAAAATGCTTGAGGCACTCGCTGGCTTAAATTCTTTGAATCACGCGCACAGCCACTGATCACATGCACCTCAAACAAGATCCGAGATTTTCATCGTGACCGATATTAAGGGCTCTCTCGCCCGCGGGCTCACGGCCCGCCACATCCGCTTCATGGCACTTGGCTCTGCCATTGGTACCGGATTGTTCTACGGTTCCTCCGCTGCCATCCAGGCCGCCGGACCGGCAGTACTCTTCGCCTACATGATTGGTGGCGCGGCGGTATTTATCGTCATGCGCGCCATGGGCGAGATGGCGGTGAAGCATCCGGTTTCTGGTTCTTTTGCACACTACGCGTCGCGCTATCTAGGCCGCTTCGCCGGGTTTGTCACCGGCTGGACCTTCACCTTCGAGATGGCGATCGTTGCCATTGCCGACGTGACCGCTTTCGGTATTTACATGCGTTTCTGGTTCCCGCAGGTCTCACAGTGGATCTGGGTTCTTGCCGTGGTGCTACTGATCGCGGTCATCAACTTGATGAAGGTTAAGGTCTTTGGCGAAACCGAGTTCTGGTTGGCAGTCATCAAGGTCACCGCAATCATTGCGATGATCATCGGTGGCGCGGCATTAATCGTCTTCGGTTTCACCGCACCGGGTTCGGAAACAGCTACTGGTTTTGCAACCTTAATGAGCGCCGGCACGCTATTTCCTAATGGATTCATGGGGCTACTTCTGTCGTTCGCTGTAGTGATGTTCGCCTTCGGTGGCATCGAAACCATTGGAATCACCGCCGGTGAGGCCGAAGATCCAGCGAAGTCTGTACCAGCTGCGATCAACACCGTGCCCTGGCGCATCCTGCTGTTCTACGTAGCATCGCTTGCCGTAGTCATGATGCTCTTCGACTGGCGTCAGATCGATGGATCAGCCTCACCATTCGTGCAGATCTTTGATGCACTGGGCCTGCCTGCTGCTGCACACATATTAAATGCAGTGGTTATTACTGCCGCAGTGTCTGCGATCAATGCCGATACCTTTGGTGCCGGACGCATGATGTTTGCGATGTCACGAGAAGGCCATGCTCCGGCTTCCTTCGCAAAAATCTCCCGCCATGGAGTGCCGTGGATGACGGTAGTCATCATGTCCTTGGTGTTGCTGGTCGGCGTAGTTCTCAACGCCCTGCTGCCAGAATCGCTGTTCATGATCATCGCCTCGATCGCCACCTTCGCGACGGTTTGGGTGTGGATCATGATTCTCACCTCCTACTTGGCGATGCGCCGTGAGGACAAAAAGAGCGTTGCTCTCGAACGTGGATTCACGGTTCCCGGCGGCACCATCAGTGCTTGGATTGCGTTGGTATTTATGGCCTTTGTGGTCGTACTGCTGGCTTTGAGTGCGGAGACTCGCGTCGCACTTTACGCCGGTGCCGGTTGGCTAGTCTTGCTTGGTCTGGCCTATAAATTCCTCGTGCGTACACCGCAAGATGAGCTTGCCTCAAGCAAATAAGCTAAACCGTCTATAACCAAAAAATCCGCCACGTTTATCACCTGGCGGATTTTTTGTGTTCAGCGCGCGCCGATAATCAGACGTCGTTCACGTATCAATCCGAGGCTCGCCCAACCAAGCATGCCCAGAGCCACCAACCATAACGCCGCTAGCCCAAACTGCAAATAGGCAAACGCACCGCATACCGAACCGAGGGTAATCATGGCCCAGAGGATCGCGTAAGGAACCCACAAGGTTCGATTTGCCCCAGATAAGGCTCCTGCCAGGTGCTGTCCAAGCTTCACCAGCGTCCCGGTCATATAGGTCAACCCCAACGACACTTCCCCGGAGCGGGTATAGCTAACGTTGACTGCCCCCATGGCCGCTGCCAGCAAACAAGCCGTCGCTATTTCTCCCGATGATCCCAAAATCGCAGCGACCAATAAGAGCGCCCCAGATAGATACATCACCCTGGGCCGCCTGAAGCGCGACGCTTTGGCAGAAATCAGCGTCGCAAGGATCACCCCGAGAACGAAGCTGGCCACAAAACCCATCGCCAGCAACCAACCATTTACGTCACCAGTTGCAAGTGCAGCGGAAGAACGTGTTGAGTTTCCAGACATAAAGGAGAGGAAATATCCGGAGAAATGCAAAAATCCCACACCATCGACAAAACCGGCCATCATGGTGATCCCACCCGCAAAGAAGATCCCTTTATAGCTCAATGACTTGGCCACTTTCCTCCTGACTGCCTCGAGCTTCGTTTGGCTTCTATCTTGCCACTTGGCTATCGGGAATGTTGCAGGACTCCAAGTCGTTGAAACTTACATGAGTGAAAAACGAGTCCGTGTGGACATCTGGTCCGATATTGCCTGCCCTTGGTGCTTCATTGGAAAGCGCCGCTTTGAAAAGGGTGTCGAAGAATTTGAGTTCTCCGACAATGTGGATGTTTATTGGCATGCATACCAGTTGGACCCAAGCCTGCCCGAACACTATGACGGTGATGAGGTGCAGTACCTCTCCCAGGTCAAGGGCATGGATCCGGAGCAGGTGAAGGGCATGTTGGAACATGTCACCGAGCAGGCCGCCGGCGAAGGACTCAACTACAGATTTGACCAGTTGCGTCCGGCTAACTCTTTCACCGCACTGCGCGTACTTGAGCAGGCCAAGACCGAATCCAAGGGCAATGAGATGAAAGAGACCTTGCTTTCGGCACATTTCGAGCGCGGTCTGGATACCGGAGACCGCCAAGTTCTTGCCAAGCTCGCTGCGGAGGTGGGACTCGATGAGACCGCTACCGCGCAGACGCTGAGTTCGCAGAAATACGCCGAAGAAGTCAATGCAGATATCGAGCAGGCTCGTCAGTTGGGCATCAGCGGAGTGCCATTCTTTGTTATTGACGGCAAATACGGGATCTCCGGAGCGCAGCCTGCCGAGGCTTTCACCAACGCGCTAACTCAGGTTCACGCCGAAACCGTCAGCTAGATTCCACCGGTGCTTCGCTGCCGCTATTTTGATTCGGCGCAGCGAAGCTTTCCGGGAGCGTCATTCAACTTGCGCTCCTTTTCCAGTCCTTCGAACTTGGCACCGACCTCTAAATCTATGCGATCATCGCGGCGGTCTTTGTCAAAGACGAACACCGCACCGGGGACTTGTCGTTGTATGCTCAGCGCTTGCGCATAACCTTTGGGACCGGCAATCACCGCTCCCACCTCATCGGCGTAGTCACTGGCCGATTCGGTGACCGAGGTAATGGTGAAGCCGCGCTCCTTAAGACGTTCGGCGGTGGACCCAGCTAATCCTGACTCACCGGTGGTATTCAGTACGCGGACCATCACTGTGCCCGGGTCTTGTACTTTAAAGTTCACATCAGGGCATACCGGATTTTCGATATTCGCCGGAGCATCGCTTGCTGCCTGTGGTGTTTGGTCTTTATTCCAGGGCCAGTTGCCGGTGAATATCAGCACTGAAACCACAAAAACGACCACGACCAGCGAGGCCATGACCGTAAAAACCACGTTCTGTCGACTGCGGCGACGCTTTTTGGCCTGCCCATCGGATTGAAAGGCCAGCTCTGCTTCGCTGACGATGTGTTGCCCATGCCAGCTGCTCGGATCGCGACGATCCTTCGGCTCGGTCATAAACCCACCTTCCCTGCGCACCCTTCGGCCTGCGACGTGAGGCTATCTTGAGTCGAAGCCTACCCGTTAGCCTTCAAGATCCAATACCCTTGCATGGATTATTGCTCGATGGTGCAACGCAGAACGCAAGGCTCGGTGCAACCCATCTTCCAGATACAGAGTTCCCTGCCAGCGCACCACGTGCGGGAACAGATCTCCGTAGAAGGTTGAGTCCTCGGAAAGCAGTGCCGATAAGTCAAGCACTGTTTTGGTGGTCACCAGCTCGTCGAGTTTCACCTGCTGCGGAGGAATCTCGCTCCATTGCCGAGAGGTGGATAACTCATGCGCTGGGTATGGACGCGAATCGCCCACGGCTCGAAAAATCACTCTCTAAGCATATGTACAACTGCCAGCAAAAACACTTTGCCCTGCGCAGAACGCACATTCTTCCACTCTGAAACCGACATGCGAAGAGATAACGGGCCAGACAGCACCCACTACCGAGAAAACCGTTTAGCGAATTGCAATCGCTAATGATGGGACTTTGTTAAGCAAAAAGCAAGGATTGTTACGACGGGTGAAACTTGGCGGAACTCGGCGTAACGGACGCTAGTAACAATTGTGTTTTTGGGTGCACGCTTGATGTATGAACAACGTAGTCACCGAGATCCCAGTCCTCGATATCTCTACCGCACGTAACGTCGATGGAAGCTTTAATGAAGCCTTCGTAGCAGCGCTACGCGATGCTGCGCATCGCGTAGGTTTCTTTCAGATCGTGGGTTACGGTTCCAAGGAAAACCAGGATCAGGAACTCTTAGACACCATTGCGGAGTTCTTCAAAAAACCAGTCGAAGAGAAGATCAAGCTCGACAACCGAAACAGTGCCCAGTTCCGCGGTTACACCCGCATGGGCACCGAGATCACCCGGGGCCGCGCAGACGCCCGCGAACAGATTGATTACGGTCCGGCACGTGAGACTCTCTCCGAGGTGCCGAGCGACAAGCCATTCTTGAATCTACAGGGGCCGAACCAGTTCCCAGAAGATTTCCCACAGCTCGAGGAACGAGCCATGCAGTGGGCGGAACTGATGAATCAGACCGGTCACGAATTACTCTCTGCGCTTGCCGTTGGTATGGGGCTTCCCGAAGATCATTTTGATGAACCCTTCGCTAAGACTCCCTCGTGGATGGGCAAACTAGTACATTATGTCTCAGGCGACGTGGTTCCGGAGTCCGGCAACCAAGGCGTGGGTCTGCATGCTGACTACGGTTTTGTAACCCTGCTATTGCAAGACCAAGTTGGTGGCCTGCAGGTGCAGCCATACGGCCAAGAAGAGTGGATTGCGGTGCCACCTACCCCCGGCGCTTTAGTGGTCAACCTCGGCGAAATGCTCGAAGTAGCCACCGATGGATACCTGATGGCAACCATTCACCGGGTGATCGCTCCGCCAGCCGGCGTGGACCGTTACTCCGTACCGTTCTTCTATTCCCCACGTTTAGATGCGGTGATCGACAAGGTGCAGCTACCGGCAGCGCTTGCAGCGCAAGCGCGTGGAATCTCCGATGATCCACAGAACCCGATGCTCGCTTCGTATGGTGCCAATGTGCTCAAGGGTTGGTTGCGCGCTCACCCACAAACCGCTGCAATTCATTACCCAGAATTGAGCAGCCCAAAGGCATCTGTCTAGTCACGGATTTCCGCTGAAGTGTGAGGGCTTCGAAATAGTATTGCGCTACTATTTCGAAGCCTTCACTCACTTAAACGGGTATCTGTATAGAGAACCGTCTGCTCGACAGTCGATTAGTCCCCCAAGTCCTAATCTGATTCAGTACTTCGCCCCGTCTGGCCCAAAGCCATGGACATCATTGTGCTCGATGAGTCTCAAGTTGACGCCATCTACAGCTCAAGATCAGCTCAAGAATTATCCAGCCAGTATTACTCGGTTTCGTGAGGCCCAATCATTCGGTACCCCACACCGCGTACCGTCTCGATCCACCGTTCTTCGCGCGCCGAATCGCCTAGTTTGCGCCTGAGATTTGCAATATGCACTTCAATGCTGCGCACGGCTGCCGGTGACACATATAAGTCCACTGCGTCCAGTTCATCTTCATCACCCAGAATGCGAGCGAGCTCCTTCTTGCTTCGCACATGCCCGGGATACACCAACAGCGCGCGCAACAGCGAAAATTCAGTAGCAGTCAGTTTAACCGGCACGTCGTCAATCGTCACCTGCCAGGTCACAACGTTGAGCGCAAGGTTTCGATGGCGAAGGATCTGGTCCGCACGCCGCTCGCGCAAGGCGAGCAAATTATTGATGTTATCTTGCCGCCGGACGAAGGAATCTACACGCGCCCTAAATTCTCGCTTTTTTATCGGCTTCGCAACTACGCCGTCAGCACCGGAGTCATAGGCGTGAACCACTTCAAACTCATCATTTGTTTCAAGCACCGCTAGTAGCAGCGCATTAACTCGTGCAGAGATCCTCCGCAGAGTTTCGTGCCCGTCAATATCTCGAAGGCCATACCCCACCACAATTACTTCTGGATTACTCCGCGTGGCTAGATCGACGCCTTCCTCGCCTGTTGAGGCTTCTTGAACAACAAATCCCACGTGTTTGAGCATTCGAGACAAGACTGCTCGGGTCTCAAATTCGTGCTCAATGACGACTGCCTTACGATTTTCCCCAACCAAGCCAGCCACACCCCCAATTAGTGATAGCCCTCACTATCCACGTGAGAAACCATGCTACCGGACGGCCTAGGCAGGTTGACCGAGAGCTGGCACTACAGCTCCTGCGATCTGAGGACGCAAAATTCGTTGCCTTCAGGGTCAAGAAGGATAACCCATGAAACATCTCTCGCATCAGCTTCAGGGTACGTTGCGCCCAGCGATAGTAGCCGCTCAACTTCTTCATCTTGCGTGCAGGCAATCGGGCGAACATCTATATGTAGCCGGTTCTTCGCTGACTTTTCTTCTGGAACCTGCGCGAAGGTCAACACAGGGTGTGGACCTAGCGATGCTTTTTCAGCAGGCCCAATAGTCACTAAGCCAGCTTCCTCGGAGAGCACCGAGAAGTCGAGTGCTTCAGCCCAAAACCGGGCAATGAGGACCGGATTTTTACAATCAATGGCGAGTTCTGCGAACCTGCAACTCATAAAAATCCTCCAAACCTACGGCGAAACGACCCATCGTCTCGCGCGAGCACCTCATACTTAGGGATGCTACCCCTGGAATCGAGCTTAAACACGAAAACCCCCGATTTCTCGGGGGTTTTCATCGGCGGAGGATAGGGGATTTGAACCCCTGAGGGCGTTAACCCAACACGCGTTCCAGGCGTGCGCCATAGGCCGCTAGGCGAATCCTCCTCAGTTTGCTCCGTGGAGCAGGTACCAGCATATCTAAATATCGCCACAATCACGAATCGAGAACTTCAGCAATCATTATGCGGTTATCCGATACATAAAATTGCCTAACTTTAGGGGATTTTGGCCTTTATCCACATCTGGTAAAAGCTTCCGACTTCAACCCTGGCACCCATTAGACACTTAAAACATGAACAAACGAGAGGTATTTCATAACGACGATGATGCGCATCGTCTCCATATCAGTCCGCCGGGCACCAGAACAGATCCAGGTACCGACGGCATGTGGGCTGCCAATATTGAGCAGGATACGATCTTCGCGCAACTGGCAGCCATCACCAAGGAACTCCATCAATCGGGCAGAGCCATCGAACCTGACAGCGGACTAAACCAGTTAAAGCTCCTTGGCCAAGCGCGCAGCATGCTTGACGCTGCAGAGGCTGTGCTACTAGCCGACACCTACGAATTGGCAACCAAGCAGGCGGCGCAAACAGGTACTCAAGAATTTCTGATCGAGGACCCGCTTCAAACCCAAGCCGCAGAACGCTTTGGTGTAGACCCGCAGTCGGAACCGTTGGTGCGAGCCTCATTTATTGCCGAAGCCGCCGGTGCCTTGCGTCAAAGTGATCGCATTACCCAAAACAGACTTTTCACCGCTGAGGGATTACGTTATCTCTGTAAAGAGACTCTCAACGAACTGAGCCAAGGCACCATCACTACCAAAAGTGCCACCGAAATCGTCGCTCAGTCTCAAGACCTCGAACCTGATAATGTCCAGCAACTGCAACAGGTACTGCTTCCCATTGCTCGCACCGGTTCGGATCGCTCGGTGAAAGACCGTGCGCGTAAGATGCGCGAACGTTTCTTGCCAGAACCAGTGGATGAGCGTCATGACAGGGGCCGCGAAACCCGTTCGGTCATCTGGTGGCCGGAAGCGGACGGGATGGCGGTGCTCCAACTACGCATTCCCGCAGAGGATGCACTGGCGATCCTCAACACGGTCAACTGGCATGCCCGCAACCACGATGATCCAGAGGATCTGCGTAACGAACAACAACGCCGTGCGGATATCCTTCGCGATGCCATCTTGGACGGCTGGCCAGCCAGCGAGGGCACACCACTTAAGGCTCGCGTATCGTTGACCATTCCAGCCCTGCAGATGCTCGCAGATCCATCTAGGACGCTGGCGGATCTTGAAGGATACGGACCGATTGGCATCGGAGCCGCCTTGCGCGTAGCGAAAGACGCTCCCTCGCTGATGGCAGTACTCACCGACCCGTGGTCGGGTGCGGTAATTGACGTGGGTAGGCGTAGATATCGACCGTCCAAGGCACTCAAAGATTTATTGCGAGAACGCGATAACCACTGCAGGTTCCCCGGATGCAACCGACTACCTGAATCCAGCGAAATCGATCATGTTGATGACTGGGCCAAAGGCGGACATACGAACCGAACTAATTCACAGTTATTGTGCAAACGTCATCAAATGTTTAAACACGCGCTCGGTTGGCAGTCCACATATATGCCCGACGGATCGGTTAATTGGCGCTCACCGAACGGAATCTTGCAGGTGGAACTTCCTGGCAGTGTCACCAGTGTGCAGAACTTCGACTTTGAGCGGAACCAGACTCCGATGCTCCCGGCGTCTGAGTTGCCTGCTCGAATACGGAGAGTACTTGGCTGGTATGACCCGCCGGACGCGGAAGTCGTGTGAGCTGACCTCATCAATCTCTTCCCCGGGTTGAGAGCAAGCGCACGCCTGCCGATTTTTATCCACCCCCAACTCTCGGGTAGTATCTTCTATGACCCCTCGTGTGGTGTCATCCTGTTGAACTCCCCCAGGACCGGAAGGTAGCAAGGGTAGATGGGCTCTGGCAGGTGCATGAGGGGTCTTTTATTTTTCTAGCAAGCCGAATGGAGTTCGCGTGGGCGTTGGTCGTTTCGCCCCAAGCCCGACTGGGCAACTCCACTTGGGCAACTTACGCACGGCTATTCTTGCTTGGCTTTTCGCCAAGTCCACCGATCGCCAATGCTTATTGCGCGTTGAAGACCTAGACCGTGTGCGCTCCGGAGCCGAAGAACAACAGCTTTCCGAGCTTGCCGCTATCGGCCTCGAATTCGATTCACCGCTGGTACGTCAAAGCGAGCGTCTACCCGTCTACCTCGATGCGATTCAATCGCTTCGGGACAAAGACCTACTCTTCGAGTGCTTTTGCACACGTAAAGATATTTCCGAAGCTGCCAGCGCACCGCATGCTGCCCCGGGCGCCTATCCTGGTACTTGCCGAAATCTGAGCCCCGAAGAACGAGCCGAAAAAGCCAAGGAACGTCCAGCAGCACTGCGTCTGCGTGCGGCGGTCGCTCAGTTCACTGTTCACGATGTAATTTTTGGCCAGTACACCGGAGTCGTTGACGATTTTGTGTTGCTACGCAACGACGGGTCCCCTGCCTACAACCTTGCGGTGGTAGTTGATGACGGTGCCTACGGCATCGACCAAGTCGTGCGCGGAGATGACCTTTTGTCTTCCGCCCCACGCCAGGCGTATCTGGCTCAGCTACTCGGAATGCCAATTCCGACCTACGCCCATGTTCCTCTAGCATTGAATTCCCAAGGCCAAAGGCTCGCTAAACGCGATGGTGCCGTAACGCTCGAAGACCTCTCCGAAAAAGGGGTAAATGGTGCCCAGATCCGCGCCTACTTGTTAGAGTCGTTGGGCTTGCCCGGAACGTCTTTGCAGGCCGCTTTGGACTCCTTCAACCCTGATGACTTGCCTCGCGAGCCTTGGGTTGTAGAACCAGAATTTATTGTCGACCAGTTGATGCCTCCGGCATCGCGCAACCGATAGGGTACCGGTGTGAGTACAGCGCTTTATCGCAGATACCGTCCAGACACTTTTGCCGAGGTTATCGGGCAGGAACATGTCACGGCCCCACTGATGACGGCTTTGGAAAAGAACCGTGTCAACCACGCCTATCTCTTTTCCGGACCACGCGGTTGCGGCAAAACCACGAGCGCTCGAATTCTGGCGCGCTGCCTGAACTGCGAACAGGGCCCTACGCCAACCCCATGTGGCACGTGTCCAAGTTGTGTGGAGCTGGCTAATGGTGGCCCAGGTTCTCTCGATGTGATTGAAATTGACGCGGCCAGCCACGGCGGTGTGGAAGACGCACGTGATCTGCGCGAACGCGCTACTTTCGCGCCTACCCGCGACCGCTACAAGATTTTTATTATTGATGAGGCCCATATGGTCACTTCGGCGGGCTTTAACGCCCTGCTGAAAATCGTTGAAGAGCCGCCAGCACATATCAAGTTCATTTTTGCGACTACGGAACCTGAAAAGGTCATTGGCACTATCCGTTCACGCACCCATCATTACCCGTTCCGTTTAGTGCCTCCCGAGGCCCTTTTGGACTATCTCAAGGTGCTCTGCGAGCGCGAAAATGTGGTGGTCGCCGACAGTGTATTGCCCCTGGTAATCCGTGCCGGCGGCGGTTCGGTACGCGACACCCTCTCGGTTCTAGACCAACTTATGGCCGGTGCCCGCGAAGGTGGAGTGGACTACGAGACTGCGATTGCTTTACTCGGCTACACCCATTCGACCCTGCTCGATGGGGTGATTCTCTCCCTGCATGAAAGCAATGGTGCTTCCCTCTTTGGAGCCATTGACCGCATCATCCAGACCGGTTTGGATCCACGCCGTTTCGTTGAAGACCTGCTTGAACGCATGCGAGACCTGATCATTGCCAAAGCGATGCCCGAAGGTCTGGAGAAAATCTTACGTGGCACTCCTGCCGACCAGTTGGAGTCGTTGCATTTACAAGCCTCGCTTGTCGGCGCCGGTGAGCTGAGTCGTTGGGCCGACGTAACAAATCAGGCCCTGAGCGAGATGAACGGGGCAACTTCGCCTCGGTTGCACCTGGAGCTACTGGCGGCACGCTTGATGCTCCCGGGTGCCGAAAATTCGGCAAGCGCCTTTGCTGCCCGGCTCGACCGACTCGAACGCCACGCGATCTCCGGCGGCGCGCTTCCCGAGCTGCCTGAAGGCGAGATGCCAGTTCAGTCTTCATCAGCGACTCCGTCTCCGGCGGCTGCTCGTCAGGGTGCGGCTGCTGTTCGTGAAGCTCTCGCAGCAGCCAAGGGTCGTAACGGCGGGGTAGAAACAGCTGCTGTCTCTGAGCAGTCCCCTGCGCCTCAGCAAGCGGCACCAGCACAGCATGCTGCCAACGTGCAGCAGCAAACGCAGCAAGAAGTTCAGACACAGCCCGAATCGCAGGCTCCGGCCGCGCAGGGCGAGCCAGATATTAACGCTCCGTTAGATCCAGATGCGGCTCGCTCGCTGAATACCGGGGAAGCCGCCGATTGGGGTGCCACGTGGGGCCCTAAGGAAGATCTGCACCCGGTCACCACTCCGGTCCAGCCTGGTCCGAGCGTTCCTGAGGCACGCCCAGAAGGTGTGGCCCCGTTTAGTCTGATTCCAGACCCGGCAGCCGGTGAAGATCTCTCCTTCGGTACGGGGGTTTCCATCGATGATGTGAAGCAAAACCCAGCCATGGCCGAGTTTGCACGCCGTACAGCTGAGAACCGTCAGCAGCCAACTCAGCAACAGTCGCCGCCGGCGCAGGCTCAGCCACAAGTTCAGCGCGAACCGTTGCAACAACAAGAAGCATCGGCTCCAGCCGCTAACCAGCAACGCCCCGAGGATCTCCGGCAGGCTGAGGAACAGGCTGCCCGTGAGCAGGCTGAGCAGCGCGAAGCGCAGGAAAAAGCCGCCCGTGAGCAGGCTGAGCAACGTGCCGCCGCCGAGCAGCGCGACGCGCAGGAAAAAGCTGCCCGCGAACAAGCTGAAGCGCAGCAACGAGCGCAAGCTCAGCAGCAGCATCAGCAGCAGGCCGCACCTCAGCAACAGGCGCCAAATGCCTCAACCCCGGTGCAGAAGTTCCAACAGGCGTGGCCCGCCATCTTGGAGCAGTTGCAGTCAAGCTCACGAGTACTTCACTCGGTGGTTGCCAATTATGGTTCGGTGGCAGGATTTGATGGTCGCACGTTGACCCTTGCCTTCAGCAATACCGGCCCCATCGTCAATCTGCGTAATCGCCCAGACATGATGCAAATCTTGGTGGGCGTCCTTTGTCAGGTGGCAGGTCAACAAATTGAGGTCGTACTGACCGAGGGTGGGTCGGCAACCGCCGGTGGTGGTTCCCCAAAAGGTGAACGCCGGCCAACACCGGCGTCCGCCCCAGCAGTAGCCAACAACGTACAGGCTCCGAACGCTGGGGTTACGCCCAACGCTCCTGCACGCCCACAAACACCTCCTTCAGCAGCTCAACCCGCGGTTTCCCGTCCGGAGTCAGCGCGTTCAACAGCACCTATAAACAAGCCGGCTCCGGCTAAGGACAGCGGGTACGTCAGCAACTATGATGACGTCCCGCCACCGCTGGATGAACCATACATGGATGAGCCGCCCTATCCCGATGACGGATATGCGACAAGCGGTCCTACCTCGGCACCGGTTTCCGTGGCTTCACCACGGCCCGAGCCAACCACCGCGCCGCAGGTAAGCGAACCATCTTCGTTATCGCCTGCCGTGGTGGAACCGGTAATCCATGCTCCGCGAGCTACCGAATCACGCTCCTTCGACGGTCCGCCGGTGGCACCTCGCCCTCGGTTGACCGCCGGATTAAGCGCACGCCAGTCCGAGGTGCCGAGCCCGGCGATTTCTCGTCCGGTCTCGGAGACCCCATTGCATCCAGGCAGCACCACCGATACTTTCGAGTCCAAGGTGATCCGTGAGCCTGAGCCACAGCCGGTAGCCGCGACACCGGTGGCCCCTGCAGTAGCAGCCACAGTTGCGACGCCATCTAAGCCAGCGGTCCAACCGGTGACCGAATCTGCACCAGCTTGGGGTGCCCCAAGCGAATCGGATGAACAGCCCGAAGCCCCAGCCCCGGTAGCTGGCGCTAGGTTGAGCCGTTATCAGCAGCTCATGAGCCAGTCGAAGGACAACGCACCGAGCACTCAGCAGACCAGTTCGGATAATGGTTGGGGTGCACCGGATCGCGTGGCCCGTGCAGCGCCAGCGGAACCCGAAGATTTCTCGCCCAGCGAGGATGATATCGAGGTCGAGGATTCCGCGCTGATCGGAGTGCCCGCGGTGGAACGTTTGCTCGGCGGTTTGGTCATTGAACAACGTGATGTGAATGGCAATGTCGTTGAAATGAAGCGCGGGCTCTAACCGGCATCTTGTCGGAGTGAGACACTAGTGTGTAACACGGTGATTAATAAACGTTTGAACCCTCAGGAAAGTGGGCATTAGGTGTACGAAGGTGCTGTTCAGGAACTGATCGACGAGCTCGGTCGGCTACCCGGCATCGGTCCTAAATCGGCGCAGCGCATCGCTTTTCACATTCTTGATGCCGACGCCGAGGATATGACGCGCCTTGCCGCTTCCATCCAACAGGCCAAGGAGAAGGTTCGCTTCTGCGAAATCTGTTTCAACATTTCCGAGCAGGAAACCTGTGGGATCTGCCGCGACGAACGCCGCGATACCAGCCAAATCTGCATTGTGGAGGAATCCAAGGATGTGCTGGCCATTGAACGTACTCGGGCTTTTAACGGCAAGTACCACGTGCTTGGCGGGTCAATTAACCCAATCGCTGGAATCGGCCCGGAACAGTTACACATTCGTGAGCTAGTTGCGCGTTTAGGAGACAGTTCCATCACCGAACTGATCTTGGCTACGGACCCAAATTTAGAGGGTGAGGCAACTGCAATCTATCTGGTTCGTCAGCTGAGCCCTTTGGGCATCAAAATCACCCGTTTGGCCTCGGGGCTGCCGGTGGGTGGCGATCTGGAGTACGCCGATGAGGTCACCTTGGCACGCGCCTTCGAAGGGCGCCGCAATACCATTGCGCCGAGTTCTTCGCGCGGTTAAGATCAACAGCAAGATTTTTCTTCGCTACAGCCCGGCCAACCTTGTGTTGAGCCGGGCTGACTTGTCTGACGAATGTGCACTCAACCACATTGGTTGATAATGGTCAACCATCGTCATATAGTTGATATCAATCAACCTTATTTTTAGACCTTTGGAGTCGCCATGACCGCAGTAGCGCCGGTCGCAAAACCCAAGATGAGCCACCGGCAGATTATTCAATCACTGACCGGTTTGCTCATGGGCATGTTCGTTTCAATTCTTGCAGGCACCGTGGTGTCCAGCTCCCTTCCGGTCATTGTCTCGGACCTGAATGGTAGCCAGACCGCCTACACCTGGGTGGTCACCGCGACCTTGCTCGCCACCACTATATCAACCCCCATCTGGGGTAAGCTCGCCGACTTGGGCAACCGTAAACTCCTGTTGCAGATCTCCCTTGGACTATTCGTTCTCGCCTCGGCCGCAGCCGGCTTCGCGCAGAACACCGAATTCCTGATCTCCATGCGCGTAATTCAGGGCCTCGCAGGCGGTGGCATGGGCGCATTGAGCCAGATTGTCATGGCCGACATCCTTTCACCACGCGAACGCGGTAAGTACATGGGCCTCTTCGGCGCTGTCATGGCACTGGGTACCGTAGGTGGCCCGCTCATCGGTGGTTTCGTCACCGATACCATCAATTGGCGCTGGAACTTCTTCGTAGCACTTCCCTTTGCCGTCGTCGCCATTATCTTGATCCAACGCACGCTGAATCTTCCTGCCATCGCTAAGCGCAAGGTGCAGATCGACTACTTGGGCATCATGCTTCTTTCCTCCGGCGTGGCACTGTTGCTGATCTGGTTGTCCATGGGTGGTAGCGAATTCGATTGGAACTCAAGCACCAGCTATCTCATGTTGGTCGGCTCGGTCATCTTGCTAGCAATCTTTGTGTTCGTCGAACTCAAGGTCGCAGAACCACTGATCTCCCTTCAGCTATTCAAGAACCGCACCTTCACCTTCGCAGTGATTGCCTCGCTTGCCGTGGGCATCTCAATGTTCGGTACGACGGTATTCCTCAGCCAGTACATGATCATGGCCCGTGGCGCCAGCGCCACACAGGCGGGCTTGATGACATTCCCAATGATGGCCGGCTTGCTTGTCATCTCCACCATCGCCGGTGCGCTAATCTCGCGCTACGGCAAGTGGAAAGCTCTTGTCGTCTCCGGAGCTGCACTTCAGATTGTCGGATTGTACCTACTGGGAACCATTCACTATGACACCCCCTTCTGGCAGGTGGGCTTGTACATGTTCATTCTCGGCGCTGGCGTTGGTTTGGTTATGCAGAACATGGTGCTTGTCGTGCAGAATGCCGTGGAACCTAAGATTCTGGGCGTTGCATCTTCTTCGGTGAACTTCTTCCGTACCCTCGGCGGCACCGCAGGTACCGCAGGACTAGGTGCACTGCTTGCGGTCACCATTCCAAATATGATTGCCGACCGTCAGAGCGAACTATCGTCTGCCATTGCCTCACTGGGCGATAAGGCCGCCGCGGTTGGCGCATCGTTGAGCTCCGGTTCCTTGCCGACCATTTCCAACCTGCCAGAACCAGTGCGCTCGATCCTCGAATCAATCTACGGTGACGGTGTTGCTTCCTTGTTCGCCTTCGCCGCACCACTGGCGCTGATTACCCTGGTCGCAGTGATCCTGTTGCCTAATCAGCACTTGAACGAGAAAACCAATACCGAACGTTTGGCTGAAGAGTCAGAGACTGCTTCCATCACGGAATCCGACGCCTAGTCGCTGTGGAAACTGTGGAAACCGTGGAAACCGTGAAAGAAACTCAGTCTTGGACTCATCGTAGCCAGCTATTCGAGGCAGCCGAACAGGAACTTTTCACTCTGCTTTCGGTGACCGCAAAGTCCCGCCGCACCATGGCAGCCAAACTCGACGAAAAGCTACCCCCTGCGGCGGTTCCGGTGCTGGGGATGATCCTCAAATTGGGAAACACCACCCAGTCAGATATTTGCGAACATCTCATGACCGATAAGGCCACGCTCTCCCGGCTGGTGACCCGGCTCGAAGAGCTTGAGCTAGTCAAGCGGGAAGTAGACGAGACCGACCGAAGAGTATTCAACCTCTTGCCCACCGAGCTTGCCAAGGAGCGCTGGCATGGCTGGTTACAGAACTGGCGTGATGATTTACGCGAACGGATCACCAAGTGGTCCGATACAGATCTGACCCATCTCACCGGTCTACTTGAACGACTCAACGCGGATCTACGGGAACTGTAAGAAGATCCACGTGGTAGCCACACTCCTTTTTATTGGAGTGTGGCTACACTCATTTTATGGCGATTAAGAGCAGCAACATCGAGGCGATCACCAAGGCCACTAGCAAGCCGTGGGAGCAGTGGATGGAGCAGTTAGATTCTGCCGGCGCTAAAGATCTGTCGCATAAACCGCTTGCTTCAATGATTTACCAGCTCATGCCCGCAGGCCCTGAAAACCCGGGCTGGTGGGCGCAATCGGTAGCCATAGCTTATGAACAGCACATCGGCCGTCGAGTTCCCGGCCAAGCAAGCGATGGAAGTTTTAAAGGCTCGGTTTCTACTACGCTGAACATGGATCTTGAGGGTGCTTTACAAAGCTGGGTCAATACGGTCGCAGAGTTCAGTGAATTTAACGGCGCCCAACTTACGGCAGAACCCACGGTCAATGGCTCCGAGAAGTGGCGCTATTGGAAGGCACAATTTAGCGATGGTATGGCTCTGATTTTTCAAAAACGGTCACCAGCCAGTCAGATCTTGTAGTCAAACACCC
>NZ_BMKX01000012.1 GCF_014644555.1 Glutamicibacter ardleyensis
GAAAAGCTCCCCAGATGTGGTTACTGATTTCTCAGTCCAACATTTGGGGAGCAGTTCAAACGCTAGGGGTTCCTCTCGTTTAACTAGGTGCCAGCCTGACTGACAGGGAGTCGGAGGATCAAAGCGGGGCATTACCCGAAAGTTCGTTATGTGCGGTGGAAGCAAATAAGGCCTTTTCTACTTGACATAATCAAAAATATCGGCTCTCAATCTACGAGGGGTGAACGTAGTTGCGCACCGAAATCGCTAGACGCAACAGGGCGAGGGCTTGTTGATCCGCGAATGGCGGATTTGCTCATCTTCAACAACTTTGAGCATTGCAATCCACCGTTACTCTTCGGAGCCCTGTACCAAATTCTTTGACCACGAATCGAGCAGTTTTCGGAGTTCCTTTGGCTGAACCTCGCTGACCCTCGACTCACTCATCGCCAGTCCGAACGCAGCCCAGCGCAGATCCATATTCTCGGTGCTCACGAGGCAACTGTCCGCGTCGGTCTGCTGGATCTGAAACCAGCGGCCGATCAATGGCTCCAGTTTTTCGACGCTGGCGTGAATCCGAGCGCTAACCCCGGGATGGCCGCTCCGGCGCAGTCCAGCTCGTACAAAACCAGCCGCATCACCACCGGGCACTTGTTTGGGCGTAAACCGCAACGCCCTTGGTGAGGGGTTCTGCGCACGGTCCACTCGAAAGCTGCGCCAATCATCGCGATCCAGATCAAAGGCCACCAGGTAGTAGCGGTTGCCCACGTTCACCAGCTGGGCCGGTTCTACTCGGCGTGAACTTGCTGCTCCCTTGGCATCCTTGTAGTCGAATGCGATTCGCTCATGATCGCGGCAGGCCTGGGCCAAAGCCACCAGTACCGCCGGATCCACCGGATCCGGTGCGGAGGATTGGGAATTGAGCGGGACGGTGCTCGTGGTCAGTGCCTGCGCCCGCTGCCGCAACCTGGCTGGAAGTACCGGCACGATTTTTCCCATTGCCCGCAACGCGGCCTCGGCTAGCGTGGAAGATCCTGCATGAACGGTGGACTGCAGCGCGACTACCAGTGCCACGGCTTCCTCGTCGTCAAGCACCAACGGTGGAAGCGCGGTGCCGGAAACCAACTGGTAGCCACCGCCGACGCCACGATCAGCCTGCACCGGATATCCCAGTTCGCGCAGCCGGCCAATGTCCCGGCGAACGGTGCGCAAACTGACACCCAGGCGTTCGGCGAGCTCGTCTCCGGACCAATAACGATGGGTCTGCAGCAAGGAGAGCAAACGCAAAAATCTGGTGCTGGTACTCATGCAGTAAGTCTGCCTTGATTTAGGACAAAAACTGGCACTTATCACTCATATTCTGGGTATTACCAGCTGGAAATACCGGCTGCAGCTTATGCCAGGAGGCAATTATGAGCACCATGGCCATCACCAGCACCACCCTGAGCGGCGAGCGCGCCGACCTGTTCCAGGCCCTGGCCAATGCCCGGCATTTCCTGCGGTTCACTGTCCAAGGTTTGACCGACGAGCAAGCTGTGCAGCGCACTACGGCCAGCGAGCTGACCCTTGGCGGATTGATCAAGCATGTGAATGCCGTGGAAGAGCAGTGGCAGAAATTCATCGTCAAGGGCCGAGCCGCCATGGCCTGGGACGGAGCGGATTTCAGCCAGATGCCACCAGAAGCATTCGAAGCCTTCCACAACGAATTCCACATGCAGTCCGGTGAAACCTTGGATGCGCTGCTGGAAAACTATGCGCAGATTGCCGACCGCACCGATGCACTGCTTGCTCAGGTAGACCTGGACACCGTGCATGAGCTTCCGTCGGCTCCGTGGTTCGTCGACACCCACTGGTCGGTACGCCGCACCTTGCTGCACATCATCTCCGAAACCACCCAGCATTGTGGGCATGCGGACATCATCCGCGAATCATTGGACGGGCAGAAAACGATGGGCTAGCACGGGATACCACCTCACCTCGACCTATCGACAATGTCACCGTACGGTGACATGATTTGAATATGAAAAGCCCATCGTTCACAGCCGCCAGCTTGGCAGACAAGATCCGCACCCAGCGCGGTGCTCTCGGCCTGACTCAAGCTGCATTGGCCAGTTCGGTGGGTGTTTCGCGCAAGTTCATCGTTGACCTGGAATCTGGAAAAGAGACGGTGGCTCTGGGGCTGGTTCTCAAAGTCCTGGAGACGCTTGGTTTCGAGGAGCCCGGACTGCGCTTGATACGCGACCGGGGTGCTGAAATAGCGCGCGACTTCCAGCAGACTCTCCATGCACAGGACTACGAATATGCGCTACGTCTTGTGAGTGAGTATTGCGCGGAGTCCATAGAACAAGGCCATCCACTTTTGGACAAGTCGCCGGCCTTGGAAGACGCTCAGTACCAGGTGACGCTGGCAGCACTAACTCAGTGGATTGCGAATAAAACTCGGACTCCAATCCCGCAGTGGGCCGCAGACATCACGCGTCCAGCGGAGCCTGTTTTCCTATTGGAAAAGTTGTATCCAGTAGGGGAAAAGATGAAGGAGGTTATCCGCGCTGAAACTCCTAGAGAACTTCAAGAGCTGAACGTTTGGATACGCGAACGAAGCTTAGGAACAACATGAGTGGAGCAGGGATAAGAAGATTCCAAGTCGTTGAGTTGCTTGTAGAACTCGACAAGCGCATGAATGAACGTGAACTCACTTTGAGTATTAGAGTCGTCGGGGGCTCAGCACTGCTTCTTCACGGTCTAATTGATCGTGCTACGGAAGATATCGACGCCTACTATTCGCACCAAGCCGAAGTGGAAGAAATCATCGGAGCAATGGCTAAGGAGTTCGGGCTGCCTAAGAAATGGCTGAACTCGAGTGCAGCTGCGTTTATCCCCGACAATGCCGGCTGGACAGCTGCTCCAGATTCGGTTCTTGCCCACGTCAAGTTGGCAGATTTACCAACATTGACCGCCATGAAGCTGGCAGCTGAACGTGACAAAGACATTCTTGACTTAGGACATTTAGTCAACGCTTTGGGACTCAACGACCCAAGCGAAATACTCGACCTCGCCTACGAAAAGTACGGAGAAGATTCGATCCCTCTATCCCAGGGACGGGCCAATTACGAGATCGTCGCAGCAGAAGCCCTAAGTGCAGCGCGACGTTTCAAGGCCAGCAAAAACTTCTAACCGCCGATGTAGGACATTTCGATACGCTTGCGATTGCCCGGGGTCAGCGCCGCGCGCAGCTCCGAGTAATTGTCATCGCGTTTGCGCCAGTGGCCGGTCAACGCCTTGGCCAAGTCCTCATCGCTGATCCCGTCACGCATCAGCTGGCGCAAATCATAGCCTGAGCCGGCGAACAGGCAGGTGTACAGCTGACCTTCGGCCGAGACTCGGGCCCGCGAGCAATTGCCGCAGAAGGCATTGGTGACACTGGAAATTACCCCGATTTCACCGGCTCCGTCGGCATAGCGCCAACGGTTGGCTGTCTCGCCCGGTTCGGTTTTGGTGACTGGTTCCAACGCCCACCGCTTGTTGATCATGGAGACCACTTCAGCAGAGGGGAGCACCTCGTCAAGCTTCCAGCCATTGGTGGTGCCCACATCCATGAATTCAATGAAGCGCAGGATGTTCCCGGTGCCACGGAAATGCTCGGCGAGGGAAAGGATCTCGCTATCATTGACGCCGCGCTTGATGACGGTGTTGATCTTTACCGGTCCCAGACCGACATCGCGAGCCACCTCGATAGCTTCCAGCACCTTGGAGACGGGGAAGTTCACATCATTAATGGCCTTGAACTTTTCATCATCCAGCGAGTCCAAGGAGATGGTGACACGGTCGAGCCCGGCCTCTTTCAGAGCAGGTGCGAGCACCGGCAAAGCTGAGCCATTGGTAGTCATCGCTAGATCAACGCTCTGACCCTCCGGGGTGCGCAGCTTGGAGAGCATTGCCACCAGATCCACGATGCCACGGCGCAGCAATGGCTCTCCACCGGTCAGGCGCAGCTTGGTCACGCCAAGGGAAACCGAAATGCGAGCCAGACGTTCAATCTCTTCGAAGCTCAGCAGCTCCGAGCGCTCACGGAATTGGAAGTCACGGCCGAAAATTTCCTTGGGCATGCAGTACACGCACCGGAAATTGCAACGATCCGTAACCGAAATCCGCAAGTCATGCAGGGGGCGTGAACGGGCATCGAGGATGTCCCCTGCTAATAGAGATTTCATACTTCACAGCTTAACCCGGTTAGGGTCTTAAACGATAGGCAGTCGTCTGAAAGTGCAAATCAGCAAGTAAAATTAGCCGGGAGCACGGTGGACGGTTGTAGCATGGGCTCAAAGCACAATTTCTGGAGAATTCATGCGCGTACGTTGGCCGTTGGCCCTCCGATGCACGGTGCTCGTCACCGCGACCTCGCTGGCCCTGACCGGCTGTTCGGCGAGCAATAAGGCAGCCGGAGATTCCATCACCATTGCCGCAGCGGCCTCTCTGCAGGGTGCCTTCGAGCAGATCTCCGAAGAATTCGCTGCAGTACACCCGGAAGTGCAGATCACCAGCATCAACTACGACGGTTCCTCGACGCTGGCCACACAAATTCTTGAAGGCGCCAATGTGGATGTCTTTGCCTCGGCTGACGAACGAAATATGTCCGAGGTGACGAAGGCCGGCCTCGGCAAAGATCCGGTCATCTTCGCCAGCAACACCCTGGTAATCGCGGTGCCACAAGAGAATCCGGGGAACATTGAATCCCTCGCTGACCTTGCCAACGCCACCACCGTGCTTTGCGCACCACAGGTACCATGCGGAGCGGCTTCGCAACGATTGCTCAAGGCCAGCGGCGTGGATCTCACCCCGGCCAGCCAAGAACAGAATGTCACTGCGGTGCTGCAGAAGGTAGCAGCGGGTGAGGCAGATGCCGGACTGGTCTACGCCACCGACGTGGGGCAAGATCAAAGAGTCGCAGCGATAGTGCCGCAGGGGGCAGAGGACATCGTCAATAGCTACCCAATTACTACGCTGGGGGACAACCCCGAGGCGCAGACATTCGTCGACTTCGTGGTCGGCGAGCGCGGCCAAGCGATTATGGCCGAACACGGCTTCGGCACCGGTCAGGCACATGGCTAGCGATACCGGCGTGCGAGTTCCCGGGTTTGCTATCGCCCCGGCACTGTTAGGTGTGGCTCTCTTGGTACTGCCGCTGCTGGCTTTGGTGGGACGCGCCAGCTGGTCCACACTCATCGCCGATGCCACCAGCGAGGTAGCGCTTTCCGCACTCTGGCTGAGCTTGCGCACCGGGGTGGCTGCTACCGCGCTGTGCGTATTGCTCGGTGTGCCGCTGGCGGTGCTAATGGCCCGCAGTTCAGCCCGGGTGGCTCAGCTGCTCCGCGCGCTGATTGCAGTGCCGTTGGTGCTTCCGCCGATGGTTGGCGGTGTTGCGCTGCTCTTCTTATTTGGGCGCACCAGCCCTATCGGCCAAGTGATCGATTCGCTGTGGGGAATCACCCTGCCCTTCTCTACCGCCGCGGTGGTCATTGCCCAAAGCTTTGTTGCACTGCCATTTCTCGTGCTCTCCGTGGAAGGCTCGCTACGCGCAGCTGGCAACGGCTATGAGCAGGCCGCCGCCACCCTGGGCGCCGGACGCTGGATGGTGCTCACCAAGATCACCTTGCCGCTGGCCGCACCGGGCTTGGTCGCCGGTATCATCTTGTGCTTCGCCCGGGCCATTGGCGAGTTCGGTGCGACCGCACTGTTTGCCGGCAATGCGCCCGGTGTCACCCAAACGATGCCGCTGGCCATCTACACCGCGTTTAATGGTGCCGGCACCGGGCGCGACTCGGCTGTCGCACTGTCTCTGCTCTTGCTGGCTACCGCAGTGGTGGTACTGCTGCTGGTGCGTGCTTGGCGTCCGGGGGCGCTGAAATGACGCTCAAGGTCCAGCTGCGCGTGCCGCGCACCGGATTCGACGTGGACGTTAAATTCGAGGTTCCCGCCGGCCGCACGCTGGCGATTATTGGCCCGAGCGGATCAGGTAAATCTACGATTGTCCATGCCATTGCAGGGATCCAGGAAATTACCGCCGGGAGAATTGAACTCTCCGGAAATGTCCTAGCCGATGCCGTGGCGCACCGTCCACCGCACCTGCGCGAAGTTGGCCTGCTGGGACAGGACCCACACCTGTTCCCGCACTTGGACGCCTTGAAGAACATTGCTTTTGGTGCCTGGGCCGGGGGAATGGATAAGTCCGTGGCCAAGGTCGCCGCCAGCGAGTGGATTGAACGGCTGGGACTTCAAGAAATTGCCACACACCGCCCCGAAGCTCTTTCCGGCGGTCAACGCCAACGCATCGCACTGGCCCGCGCACTGGCCGCCAGACCGAAGATCCTGCTCATCGACGAGCCCTTCGCTTCACTAGATGTTGAGGCGGCTATGGACATGCGCTCTTTGGTGCGCGAAGAGCTGGCTCGGACCGCCACCAGCGCCATCGTGGTCTCGCATTCGGCTGCCGACACCTTGGCGCTCGCCGATGATCTGCTGGTGCTTGAACGAGGCAAGATCATCCAGCGGGGCACCGTGGCCGAGGTCTTTGCCGACCCGGCCAACCGCTTTGTACGCGCTGTGGTGGCTACGCTGCCCGCGCACCCGATAAGCATTCAGGAAGAGCAACCATGAGCACCGCCAATGAACCCTTAGAACTCGAAGTACACCGTACGCGGCTACTCTCGCAGGTGGTGCCGGTGACCCCGCAGCGTATTGCGGTGGCTGGCGGTTTCACCGCATTGCATGGGGCGGTGCTGGCCCGGGATGTTGCTTCCGCGCACCCGCTGCCGTTGTGGGATAACTCGGCCATGGATGGCTATGCGGTGCGTTCGGCAGATGTCGCCGCTGCGCCGGTAACGCTGGACGTTATCGGTGAGGTGCCGGCCGGAAGCGGATGGGACCCGGTACTGGGTCCAGGCCAGTGCGTGAAGATCATGACCGGCGCCCCGATCCCATCGGATGCTGATGCCGTGGTGCGCATCGAAGATACCTCGGCCGCGGTTGAAGGCTGGGATGTGAAGACCGTGCAGGTCAATGTGCAGGTGTCTGCCGGCAGGAATATCCGCCGCAGCGGGGAAGACAAGAAAGCTGGGGAACCGATGGCCTATGCCGGCGAGGAACTGACCGCGGCCCGGCTTTCAGCGTTGGCAGCAGCCGGATCCAGCACGCTGGAGGTGCGCGCTATGCCCAAGGTGGCGGTGCTGATCACGGGAGCGGAATTGCGTACCCCCGGGCTACCGCTGTCCCGCGGGCAGGTCCCGGAAACCAACTCCTTACTGATGGCGGGGCTGCTGGCAGAGTCAGGAATCCAGGCAGCTACCGTGGTGCACTGTGTCGATGATATTGAAGCTGTGCGCGAGCAGCTGGCGATCCTTGGCGCGACCCACGATGCCGTGCTGAGTACCGGGGGCGTGGGGCCGGGAGCTTACGACGTGATGCGTCAAGCGCTGGAATCAGAACCCGAAGTGCAGGCGGTGCGGGTGAAGATCCGTCCGGGCCAGCCGCAGTGCGCCGGACGGCTGGCAGCCGGGGCAATGGTCTTCGCCCTGCCGGGCAACCCGGTCAGCGCCGCGGTGAGTTTCGAACTGTTCGTCCGTCCGTGCCTGCGTTCCATGCAGGGCCACCGCGAAGTGCTGCGACCCACCCTGCGTGCGGTTGCCGCGGTAGGTTGGCGCGCCGCCGCAGGACGCGTTCAGGTCATCCCGGTCGTTTTCGAGCATGGTGCGCAGTTGCGGTGTGCCCCCGCGGTCCAAGCGCAGAGTATTTCCCACTCGGTAGGCGGTTTCGGCGCGGCCCAGGGCTACGCCCTGGTTCCGGCTGGAATTACCCAGGTCAATCCCGGCGATGAGGTTGAAGTCCTGAGGATGGTTCCATGAGTACTTCGAAAGTGATCGGCTTCAACGCCCTGATTCTTGCCGGGGGCCGAGGCTCCCGGTTGGGCGGTGCGGGCAAGGCAGAACTGCCATTGCATGGCCAGCGTCTGGTTGACCGTGTGGTGGCAGCGACCCGCAAGGCCGGAGTCGCCCGAGTAGTCGTTGTTGGTCCAGACACTGCCGGGACCAAGGCCGATGCGGTGGTGCGTGAAGACCCGCCGTTTGCCGGCCCCTTGGCAGGCATTGCCGCGGGGTTGAAGGAACTAAGCGGTGAAACCGCGAGCGAATGGACCATGGTCCTGGCCTGCGATTTGCAACGCCCGGTCGCGGTCGCCACCGCATTGACGAAGAACTTCGAGCAGCGGGACACTGACGGCCTGCTACTGGTTGACGCCCAAGGCCATACCCAATGGTTGGCTGGCATCTACCGAACCGCGGCTTTGGCTTTGGCATGCGAAGCACTCGGCGAGAACCTCGTCGACGCGCCGGTACGGCGCGCATTGAACCAGCTTCACCTGGCACAAGTTCCGGTGGATGATGAAACCAGCAGTGATATTGATACCCCGCAGGCGCTGGAAAGTGCCCGCCGCAACGAAAGGACGCGCATGGCACAGCACCTGCCACCCGAAGCATTGAACGAATGGCTGGAAGCCGCAGCCAAAGAACTGGGCCTAGATGCCGGTGGCGTAGATATCGCCACCGTGCTGGATGTTGCTAAACATGTAGCCCATGAGGTTGCCCGCCCTGCTGCGCCGTTAAGCACCTTCCTGCTTGGGCTGGCCATGGGCAACGGCAAGGGCGACCTGGACGGGCTCTCGCAGCAGCTGGTCTCGCGAGCCCACCGCTGGGCGGACGAGCATCCTGAAGGCATTGCCTAAGTCACGCTCCAGGTTATCCAAGTGCAGCTTTGAAAGCTGTCTGCAACTGGTTGCAACGATGCCGGCGCGATAGCGGCCGCATTCCCGGCTAGGATTCCTGGCGGTCTTCGTCCTTGGACTGAGCCTGGCCAGGGGCCAATTCTTCGGGCATGGTTGGCTTTTGCGCGGATTTTCTGCCGCGCCGCATCCAGCCCCAGAACACGATCACGGCGAGAACTACAAGCGCTGCAACATCAACCATGGGGCTCGATAGCGCAGCGCTGTTTCGCTGCAGCCAATCCTGCACTCCAATTGGCACCAGCTGCGGTGCTGAAATCAGGCCGTTGGTCAGCCAGAAGATCACGCCAACCACGATGAGCAAGCTGCCGGTGAGTATTGAAACGACGTGCAGCTCGCGGCCGAAAACCTTCGTGGTGCGGCCGCGCAGGTTGCTGCGGCCGTTCGCGCCGAGTCGATTCCAGATGCGCGCCAGGACGAACATCGGCACCACCATGCCAGCGCCGTATACAGCCAGCAGCACGCCCCCGGACACCGCGTCGCCCTGGACAGCGGCCAAGGTGAGCATTGCGCCGAGGATCGGTCCAGCACAGAAGCCCGAGACGCCGCCGACAGCACCCAAAGCCAAGGTCTTGAGCAGGCCCTTGCCTCCGCTGGCGCGATGTTGCAGCTTGGAGAATCCGGGAATCCAACGCGAAAGGTCGAATCCGAATCCAGCGAAGTATATGATGCCCATGGCAATGAGCATCAGCGAAGCGATCAAGACGATCAGCTCCCGCTCGGTAGCAAGGAACAGCCCCACTGCTCCCACGCCCAAGCCTGCCGGCACCAGGACCAGGGCGAGGCCGAGGTAGAAAACCAGCCCGTGGAGATACAGGCGGGGCCCACTTCCCACAGTGGAGGCGAAGAATGCCGGCAGCAGCAGCGCACTGCACGGGCTGAGCAGCGCCAGCATGCCTCCGAGGAACGCTGAGAGCAGGCCGATATCCATTAGCTTGCGTCCTTGGCAGCCAAGGCGGCCTCGATCTTGTCGATGAATACGCTCTTGGGCTGGGCGCCCATCACAGGTTCGCCATCAACCAGGAATGCCGGGGTCGAATAGACTCCCAGCTGCAGGCCGAGCTGCGCATTGGAATCGATCATCTTTGCGGCTTCCTCGGACTTCACGTCGGTGGTGAACTGCTTGGTATCCAAACCGAGATCGGCAGCGAGCTTGGCCAGCGATTTTTCGCTCAAGCCCGAACCCTTGCGGCTTTTGCCGTCGGCAAAGAGCTCGTCATGGTATTCCCAGAACTTGCCTTGCTTTGCCGCCGCGTAGGAAGCCAGCGCGGCCCGCTCCGAATCATCGCCGAAGATGTTCACATCGCGCCATTCTACTCGGACCTTGCCTTCTTTGGCGTAGTCAAGAATCAGTGGCAGGGTTTCGCTAGACCACTTTGCGCAGAACTTGCACTGGTAGTCAGAGAAGACCACGACTCCCACTGGTGCATCAACCGGACCGGCGGCCAGCAAATCATCGGGTGAGCGCAGCTCGAACTGAGAAAGATCAGGGGCTTGCTCCGTAGCGTCCGCCGGGGTTTCAGTCTGCTGGCTGATTGGCTGGTCCTTCGGCGTGGCCGGCCCATCGGAGTTGATATCGCCCAGGTTCAAGGCAACAAATACCAGTGCGGCGATGGCCGCCAAGGCCATGGCCAAGCCGATCCAACGCCGTTTCGGCTTCGCTGTGCTGCTGTTCTCCATGTGTTCTCCCTGGTGTCCAGACTCTGCGGAGCCTGCGCCTGCCGCAATCTTCTTTGAACCGGCAATTGGTCTTGATTGCACATTTAATAGCTATTGGTGATGGGCGTTTTCATAGAACTTAATGCCCAGTTGACGATCATTGTATATGTTGGTTCTATGTGTTTTACATGAGGTCTCAGTGGAACTGGCCTCGGCGGTGGATCGCGGCGGAACGGGCTTTTCCCGTACAGGATTTTCATATGAAATGGCCCTGCCAGGAACCCGGTCTTTGCCGGGACCACGCATCCGGAGCCTTGGCTCCGGATCAGCGCTAGTGCCAGCAGGGGATTCAGTTAGCCGGTGCTGGTGATTTCGCAAGGAATGGGTGGCGCAACGAGGCGATGGCGCAGACGGTCCAAGTTGAGAGCAGCAGAATCCAGGCTCCAATTCCTACTGCCGAGTATCCGTTGCTCTGCAGGCTGTGTCCGAGGTTCAGCGCGCCAAGGGACAAGGTTCCCACTGGGAAGGTAAGAGCCCACCATCCAGGGGAGAACGACATCTTGTTGGCTATCCCGAAAGTTGTTGTGGAGACGGCGAAGATTACTACTGGGATCGCTGCGCAGAGCATCACGATGCCGTAGACGTTGGCGACTGCCTGGATGCCAGGCATTGCTTCTGGCAGGATGAATCGGTGCATCTGCGAGCTAATTGCTTGCGCTGCTGCGGTGGACTGGCCGACTACTCCCAGCGGAATCCAAGAAGACGCTGACAACGCGGCGGGAATGCGATCCACGCGTGCATGGTGGCAGTAGGCCGCGGCGAAAATGATGATCCCGAGCATCAGGGAAGTTACGAAGCAGAAGATCAGGACGGCCAGCAGAGTTGCTGCGAGAACCGGCGAGTCGAGCTTTGCAATAAACGGTGCGCCACAGGTAGCCGAGACCATGAGCGGAACAACTGCCAGGCCCCACGCCGGGCGCGGCTCAGCATTCCGGCGCCGTATCAGCGCCAAGCTGAAACCGAAGGTGGTGATTAGGCCAAGGGCCGTACCGATAACCCAAAGCGCGCCGTCGACTCCCCATGAGACGGTGGTGAACTGTGGTGCCCAGTCAGCAAGCACCGTGGCGGTGGCGGATCCAATGGAGAGGATGCCCATCGAAACCATGCCCCACGCGGAAGCTCCCACACCATGCATCGAAGCTGCCCATGCGCCGGTGGTGCGCAAGCAGCGGATGGCGAAGCCGATCGTGAAAATTACCGCAAACGCCCAGCCTGCCACGAGAAAAAAACGGGCCAGATCGGCGCCGAGAGTTGTTTGGCCGGCATGCAGCTGGGTTAGCGTGCTGGCAATTCCCGTGCCCATGACCGCTCCCCACCAGGCAGGTCCCAAAGGGAAGCGTGGCGAAGGGTTGGTTGTGGGAACAATGAGCTTTGTTTCTTCTATCGTGGGGTTCATGTTTCCCAGTATTCTCCGGCCAATAACATCCCGGTAGACGCCAATCTTGCAGGATGGCATATGCTGTGGATATGTCGGATTGGCCTGAGCTCAGTTCCCTTGAAGTGCTAGTGGCAGTTGCTGAGCATGGAAGCTTGTCCGCTGCTGCGCGCGAGCTGCACATGGAGCAACCCAATGTCAGCCGTTCCATCTCACGTCTTGAACGGCGGCTGAACCTGGCATTGCTGCGTCGCTCGACTACGGGCTCGCGCTTGACGCCTGAGGGTTTGCAATTTGTCGAGTGGGCGCGTGAATTGCTTAGCTCTGCGGACTCGCTGATGCGCAACGCGCGGGCTTTGGGCAATGACAACTTTGGCGAGTTGAAAATTTCTGCCAGCCAGACCATTGCCGAGCATTTGCTGCCACGGTGGCTTTCATCATTGCGTGTTGCCCTGCCGAATACTCAGATCAGTTTGCGGATAAGCAACACAACCGATGTCCTGAACGAATTGCACACAGGCGTATGCGGTCTCGGATTTGTCGAAGGCCCGGTTGCCAAAGAATCAACGCATTCGGCATTTGTGGGAGAAGACCGGCTGGTGCTCGTGGTGGCTTCCTCGCATCCGTGGGCGGACAGGGACTCGGTCCAGCCTAAAGAAATCATGGATTCCTGCCTCATTGCCAGGGAATCAGGCTCGGGGACCCGGAAAGTCCTGGACGAGGCGCTGAAGGCACCGGTTGTCCCGCGCATTGTGTTGGAAAGCAATGCCGCGGTGCGAGTTGCCGTGCTTTCGGGAGCCGGTCCGGCTGTGCTAAGCCGCTTTGCGGTAAGCGATGCGGTGGCAGCAGGCACGCTTGTCGAGCTGCCCATTGACGGGGTTCAGCTCCAACGCCGGCTCAGAGCGGTATGGACCGGACCTCGGCAGCTGACCGGGGCCGCTGAAAAACTAGTTGGCATCGCCATAGCCAGTTCGCGCACCATCTAATTGGTGCCGCAACGCCAAGCTTTCGCCATGGGCCTGTTTCCCGGCAAACCTGGAATAGGCCTATAGCCCCGGCGCCAGCATTGCCGCTGCAGGCAACCAGGCAAGGCCTATTCCAAAACCACGGATATGAGCCGAGGCCCTTGTGCACCGCAGTGCCGCTTTCTTCAGGCGCATTAGCGGTTGGAGCCGCGCTTGCCTCGCGGCTGCGGAGCGGCAACCGGATCCCAGCCGCGGCGCACCGGACGCGAGCCGGCGCCGCGCGATTCATCACGCGAGCGGTAGACGATATACGGGCGGAAGAAGTACGGGATCGGCGCGGAGAACACGTGGACCAGGCGGGTGAAGGGCCACAAGGCAAACAGCGCACACGCGGTAGCCACATGCAGCTGGAAGAACAGCGGGACCTCCACCATCATTTCCGGATGGGGCTGGAAGATGATCATCTGGCGGATCCACGGCGAAATGGATTCGCGGTAGGAATAGCCCGGCCCGAAGACCTGGTAGACCAGCGTGGCCAGCGTGCCGAAGCCCAAGGTGGCTCCGAGGAAGACGTACATGACCTTGTCCATGGCCGTCGTGGCCAAGAAGACGGGGCCGACGGTACGGCGGCGGTAGATCAGGATGATCAAGCCCGCTACGGTCAGAATCGCCGCTGCCGTGCCCATCCACGTAGCCCCGAGGTGGTAGATGTGCTCATTGATGCCAATGGCATACAACCATTGGCGGGGAATCAGCAGGCCCACCACATGTCCGGCAATCACCATCAGGATGCCGAAGTGGAACATCGGCGACCCCCAGCGCAGCAGGCGGTTCTCATAGGTCTGGCTCGACCGGGTGGTCCAGCCGAACTTGTCGTAGCGGTAGCGCAAGATATGTCCGACAATGAACACCGCCGCCGCCGCATATGGAAGCACCACCCACAGCAGAATCGCTGAAGTACTCATCCGTTCCCCCTCGGGCTGAATGGCGGAAGATTTCCCAGGAATGACAAACCGACCGTTTCAGTGGGCGGCCCCTCGCTGACCAAGGCCAGTACCCGCTCCTGGGTTTCCAGGTCCACTTGCGGCAGCGACAGCGTGATGCTGCGGATCAATCCAGCCCAGTGGCTGCCCATGGATTCAAGGGCCGTGCGCAGCACCTCGATGCCCTCGATATGAGAAGACAGCAGAGCCTCGGCAATCGGGTCATCGCAGCGCGCCGAGAACTCCAGCACCGCCGGCAAGTAGTCCGGCAATTCATCGGCATTGAATTCCCAACCGGTGGCCCGGTAGGCCTCCAAGAAGGTGACCAAGGCCGTGCCGCGCTTTCGAGTGTCACCGGTGGCGAAGTAGCTCAGGTACAGGCTGCACTTGCGCTTCAAGTCGAAGGTCTGCACGTACAGGCGCTGCACCTCGGTGGATCCCAGCGACCGGGCTGCTTCGATGAAGTCGCCCAGCAGCTGCGCAATAGGCGCCGGAACACTGCCCAGGTGGGTTTCGAGTTCATCGAGCCGCGCGAACCACTGCTGGTCGGGATAATCGAGCAGCAGCGAGACGAGCATGTGCACCCGGGCACGCTCGGCGCGCTTCATGGCCACCGGCTCCAGGGTGCCGGCAAGCCTGCGGCGCGGGGTGGCACGGTTGAACAATCGCGGGATCATTTGCCATCCTCTGGTGGGAACAGGCCTTCAGGGGTGCCATTGCCATCCCAGTTCAGCAGGTTGACCCGGCCCGGGCTGGACGGACGGTCCGAGGTCTGGCGGTTCTTCAGCGAATGGAAGTTCTCCACCGCCACCGGAACCGACTCGCCCGAGGAGGAGCCGAACGGACCGGCCCCGCCCATGCCAGGACCGCCCTCGAAGTCCAGTGAGCAGCCCATTTCCTCAAGGTCGTGTGCCTGCTCGGCGTGGGCCGGCGGAATAACATAGCGTTCCTCGTACTTGGCGATGGCCAGCAACCGGTACATCTCTTCCATCTGCGGCCCGCTCATGCCCACCGCTTCGGTGATCGACTCGTCGCGGTGATCGGACATGGACACCCCGCGCATGTAGGAGCGCATGGCGGCCAGCTTGCGCAGCGAAAGATCCACCGGGGCGGGGTCTCCTGCGGAGAACAGCTCGGCTAAGTAACCAATCGGGATGCGTAGCTTGTCGATGGCGGCAAAGAGGTTATCCGCATCTTCGCCGTCATTTCCGGTATTGGTGACCACGTCCACCACAGGGGATAGCGGCGGGATGTACCAGACCATCGGCATGGTGCGGTACTCGGGGTGCAGCGGCAATGCGATCTCGTAGTCGCGGATCAGCTTCCAGATGGGGCTGGCCTGGGCCGACTCGATCCAGTCCTCGGGAATGCCGCCGGCCCGTGCAGCCTCAATCACCGCAGGGTCGTGCGGGTCAAGCAGCACGCCGCGCTGGGCGTCGAGCAGATCGTGCTCGTCTTCGACGCTGGCAGCCGCGGCCACCGCGTCGGCATCGTAGAGCACCAGGCCGAGGTAGCGCAGGCGTCCCACGCAGGTTTCGGCGCAGACCGTGGGCAGCCCCACCTCGATGCGCGGGTAGCAGAACGTACACTTCTCGGCCTTGCCCGTGCGGTGGTTGAAGTACACCTTCTTGTAGGGGCAGCCCGAAACGCACATGCGCCAGCCGCGGCAGGCATCCTGGTCCACCAGCACGATACCGTCCTCGGCGCGCTTGTACATTGCACCCGAAGGGCAGGAAGCCACGCAGGAAGGGTTCAGGCAGTGCTCGCAGATGCGCGGCAGGTAGAACATGAAGGCTTTCTCGTACTCGGCCTTCACCTCTTCGCTCATCTTGGCCAGCAACGGATCCTGGTCCATGGTCTCCAGCGAACCGCCCAGGTTGTCATCCCAGTTGGCGGACCAGCCGATCTTCATGTCCTTGCCGGTGAGCAGCGACTTCGGGGTTGCCACCGGGGTGTGCTCGCCAGAGGGCGAGTTCAGCAGCATGTCGTAGTCGTAGGTCCACGGCTCGTAGTAGTCGTGGATCTCGGGCAGCTTCGGGTTGGAGAAGATGCGGCTGAGCTTCTTGAAGCGGCCGCCATCGCGCAGCTTCAGCCGCCCGCGCTTGTTCAGCGTCCAGCCGCCGCGCCACTTCTCCTGGTCTTCGTAGGTGCGCGGGTAGCCGACCCCGGGACGGGTTTCGACATTGTTGAACCACACGTATTCCACGCCGGTGCGGTTGGTCCACGCCTGCTTGCACGTCACCGAGCAGGTGTGGCAGCCGATGCACTTGTCCAGGTTCATCACCATGGACATCTGGGCCATGACCTTCATCGGTACTGTACCTCCTGGTTGCGGCGGCGGATCGTGGTGACCTCATCGCGCTGGTTTCCGGTGGGGCCGAGGTAATTGAAGGCCCAGGCCAGCTGGCCGTAGCCTCCGATCAGATGGCTTGGTTTCATCAGGATGCGCGTGAGCGAGTTGTGGATGCCGCCGCGCTTGCCGCTGGTTTCGGCCAGCGGCACGTCCACGGTACGGTCCTTGGCGTGGTACATGTACACCGTGCCCTCGGGCATGCGGTGCGAGACGATGGCGCGGGCTACCACTACGCCGTTGCGGTTGTAGGACTCGATCCACTCGTTATCGCGCACCCCAATCTTCTCCGCGTCCTGCGGCGACATCCAGATGGTGGGGCCGCCACGGGAAAGCGAGAGCATGAACAGGTTGTCCTGGTACTCGGAGTGGATGGACCACTTGGAGTGCGGGGTCAGATAGCGCACCGCCACTTCGGCATTGCCAGACTCGTGCATGCTGGTGGTGCCCAGCTTCGCGTCGTTGAACAACCGGTGCATATCCAGCGGCGGACGGTAGATCGGCAGGTTCTCACCCAGCTCCAACATCCAGTCATGATCCAGGTAGAAGTGCATGCGCCCGGTCAGCGTGTGGAATGGCTTCAGATGCTCCACGTTGATGGCGAACGCGGTATAGCGCCGCCCGCCGTGCTCGGAGCCGGACCACTCCGGGGAGGTGATTACGCTGCGCGGCTGAACCTGCACATCATGGAAGGAGATCCGCGAACCCTCATGCTCCTCGGAGAGGAAAGCCATCTTCTGCCCGGTGTGCTCTTCGAGCTGGCGGAAGCCAGCGGTCGCCAAACGCCCATTGGAGGTGCCCGAGAAGGCAAGGATCATCTCGCAGGCCTTCTTGTCGGTATCCAGCAGCACCGCGCCGGTGGAAGAGACGCCGTTGACATGCTTGAGCGTTTCGATCTCCGGGGCCACCTGGTAGTTGATGCCCTTGGTGACCATGCCCAGCTTTTCGGTCAAGGGACCCAGAGTGCTCCACTGCGCATAGAGGTTCGGATAGTCGCGCTCCACGACCTTCAGCTTGGCCATGGTCAGCCCCGGCACCAATGGTGCGCCGCTGGCAACCTGGCCCTTGACGGTGGCCATGGCATCGGGGGTGTCATGCTGAAGCGGGGTAGCGACCATGTCCTTGCGCTTGCCCAAATGCTTGGCGGCGTACTGCCCGAAGCGCTTGGCCATCTGCCCGAACAGCTCGAAGTCGGTCTTGGTCTGCCACGGCGGGGCGATGGCAGGGTTGAAAGAGTTGATGAACGGGTGCATGTCCGTGGAGGATAAATCGTACTTCTCATACCAGGTGGCGGCCGGGAAGACCAGGTCGGAGAACAAGGTGGTGCTGGTCATGCGGAAATCCGCGGTGGCCAGCAAGTCCAGCTTTCCTTCCGGGGCTTCATCATGCCAGACCATGTCCACCGGGCGGTGGCCTTCGGCGGCTTCCGGGGCGCGCACCGACGCGTCGGTGCCCAAAAGGTGCTTGAGGAAGTACTCATTGCCCTTGCCGGAGGAACCGAGGATGTTCGCGCGCCAGATCAGCGCCACGCGTGGGAAGTTCTCCGGTGAATCCGGGTCCTCGCAGGCGTAGGCCAGCGTCTTGTCTTTCAGCGAATCCACCACATGCTGCACCGGGTCCTTGCCGGTCGCCTCGGCCTCGTCCACCAGATCCAGCGGGTTACGGTTGAATGTCGGGTAGTCCGGCATCCATCCGCGCTTGATCGAATCAACCAGGCAGTCCGCGGTGGTACGCCCGTCGAATTGACCCTTGGCCAGCGGGGATGCCAGCTGGTTGGCCGGCAGCCCGTCGTAGCGCCACTGATCGGTGGACAGGTACCAGAAGGCGGTGCCGATGGTGTGGCGTGGCGGACGGTTCCAGTCACCGGCCGAGGCATATTGCTGGTAGCCGGTGAGCGGACGGACCTTTTCCTGACCCACATAGTGGGCCCAGCCCCCGCCATTCACGCCTTGGCAACCGGTCATCATGGTCAGCGCCAGAAAGGTGCGGTAGATGGTGTCGGAGTGGAACCAGTGGTTGGTGCCGGCCCCCATCAGGATCATCGAGCGGCCGCCGGATTTCTCCGCTGTGTCGGCGAATTCGCGGGCAATACGGATGGCCTGCTCCGGAGGGACACCGGTGTGCTCTTCCTGCCAGCCCGGGGTGCCCGGGGTGCTGGCATCCATGAAGTCCGCCGGCCACTGGCCGGGCAGAGGCTCGCGGCCCACGCCGTATTGGGCGAGCATCAGGTCGAAGACCGTGGTCAGCGTCTTGCCGGCGAGCTGCACTACCGGCACTCCGCGCTGCACCACGCCCGAGCCGCCGGCGTGCTCCTGGCCCGGCTCGGGAGTTAAATCGAAGCGTGGAAGGCTGATTTCGGCTGCTGCGCCGTCCCAGTTTTCCAGATCCATGACAGATAAGGCAGGGGTGATGTCTCCCAGATCAAGGTTCCATTGGCCCTTGTCCTTCTCAGAGTAACGGTGTCCCAGGGTGCCGCGGGGGACGCGGGCGGTGCCACTGATGTCCAGTAAGGCGGGCTTGAAATCGGCATTGTCTTCGGCCGACAGCCCCAGATCTTCCGCGGTGAGGAACTTGCCGGGCACCAGGGTGCCGGTAGCCGTATCGATCTCCACCAGGAAGGGGGAGTCGGTATAGCTGCGCATGTAGTCCTCGAAAGGCTTGGTGCGCTTGTCGACGTAGTGTTCCTTGAGGATCACATGCCCCATGGACAGGCCCAGGGCCGCATCGGTGCCTGGCTGCAAAGCCACCCACTCGTCGGCGAATTTGGTGTTATCGGTGTAATCGGGGGAGACCGTGACGACCTTGGTGCCCTTGTAGCGCGCCTCGGCCATGAAGTGCGTGTCAGGGGTGCGTGTGACCGGGACGTTGGAGCCCCACATGATCAGGTACTGCGAGTTCCACCAGTCAGCGGATTCGGGCACGTCGGTCTGGTCGCCGAAGACCTGCGGGCTGGCCACCGGCAGGTCGGCATACCAGTCGTAGAAGGAGAGCATGGTGCCACCGATGAGATTCATGTATCGCGAACCCGCGCCGTGCGAAACCATAGACATGGCAGGGATCGGGGAGAACCCGGCAATGCGGTCCGGACCGTACTTCTTCACCGAGTAGACCTGGGCTGCCGTGGATATTTCCAGTGCTTCGTCCCAGGTGGTGCGGATCAGCCCACCCTTGCCGCGGGCTTTCTTGTAGCGCTTGGCCTTGGATGGATCCTCGACGATCGATGCCCAGGCATCTACGGGATCCGGATGCTCTTTCTTGGCTGTGCGGTACAGGTCAGCCAGCACGTCGCGGATGTAGGGGAAACGCACGCGCGTTGGGGAGTAGGTGTACCAGCTGAACGCCGCTCCGCGCGGGCAGCCGCGCGGTTCGTATTCCGGAGAGTCAGGTCCCACGGAAGGATAATCGGTCTGCTGGGTTTCCCAGGTGATGATGCCGTCTTTGACGTAGACCTTCCACGAGCAAGAGCCGGTGCAGTTCACCCCGTGAGTTGAACGCACCACCTTGTCGTGCGACCACCGGTCGCGATAGAAGACATCGCCCGTGCGTCCGCCGGAGAGAAACATTGCTCGCAAATCTTCACTGGTTTCACCGCGGCGAAGGAACTTTCCCATCGCGAGCAGTGAATCAGCTAGCGGTCCGTCGGTTGCCGGTTGTGTGTGGTTGGGCCGATCGCTCATTGCTGGCTCTTTCTAACAGTGGTTAGTCTTCCAAGCTTCGTCCTTTGGGTCGCAGGTTTCAAGACTGTTTCTCAAAATTATTCTTAATATCTTTCCCAGTCACAACGTAGATATGGCGGTCACAGTTCAAAAACGGTTCTGAAAAAGCATTGACCCCGGCGCGTTAAACCCGTGCCAGCACTGCCAGAATGTTAATTTTGGAAGCATGCGCACCCCACAACTCACAGACGAAGAACGCCGGCTACTCAAAGACTACAAAGCCAATGCACCGCACAAACTCGTAGTGAAAAAGGCCGAAGCGTTACTCTTGCTTTCTCGGGACGTTGCCCCAGAAATCGTTGCTGAATTCGTGGACCGAGAACCCTCAACTTTGCATGACTGGGTGATAGATTGGCACCAGCAACGCATGGCTTCCCTCTATACAGGACACGCCGGAAACCTGAACCGCAGCTTCCTCACCGAAGGCCAACGAGAAGCTGTCACAGTGGTCCTCTCCCAACCGCCAGGAGACGAGTATCTTCCGGCGCAGTTCTGGGATGTTCCGAAACTGGATCACTGGTTATCGACCACGTTCAACATCGAGTACGCCTCCAATTCCTCGTACCATTTCCTGCTGCGCATGGCTGGACTCTCGTTTCACAAGCCGGAGAAGTTTGACCGGCGGCGTGCCGACGAAAAAGCTATTGACCTTCGGGTGAAAGAAATCCGCGAAGAACTCACTGGTCCGTTGGCTGAAGAGAACACGCTGGTGTTCGCGGCGGATGAGGTGCGTATCGATCAGGAAGCAGTGGTGCGCAAGGCCTGGTACAAGAAGAACACTAAAACTGTGTTTAAAGTGGACCGGAAGACGGCTTCCCAGTCGTTTATCGGGTTCCTGAATCAGAACACCGGTGACTGCACCACCCTGCGTTTAGATTGGCAGAACAGCACCACCATCCTAGAAGCGGTGCAAATGCTGGTGGGCCTGAATCCGGGGAAGAAAATCGTCATTGTGTGGGATAACGCTTCGTGGCATAAGAACAAGTTGATCCAGGCAGAACTGGCCTCGGGGCAGAGTTTGCAGGATGTTCATTTGATCAATTTCCCGCCCTATGCTCCGGATCATAACCCGATTGAGCATGTGTGGAATGATGCGAAGAACGCGATCAGTAATGTGCAGCGTGATGTTTTTGATTCTACGGTTGCGGCGTTTGAAGCGCATATCGGTTCACGGGTGTTTGATTACAAGATCTGACTGGCTGGTGACCGTTTTTGAAAAATCAGAGCCATAACCTACTGCCAAGTCACTTCCATTTCTACCGGGGAGAGGAATGGACTGCGATTTGAAAGGTCGATTGGCCATGGAGGGTTTCAATGAGTACAAGAACCACAGCAGCGACTGACATGCAGGCATTTGACCTTCGCGGGGGATTGTTCCAATTAGTGGGGCCCACCCTTGCCAGCGCCGTGGGTTTCTGGGCATGGATGCTTATTTCCCCAATTCAGCGTTTTCACGCCGAAGGAATGGACCTCAGCGAGGGGCAAGTCTCCTTGATGCTGGCCACTGCGGTGCTGGTGGGCGCCATCGGGCGTATCTTCACCGGTGCACTGACCGACAGGTTCGGTGCTCGGAGGATGTTCACCGTAATGCTCCTGGCTACGGTGCCGGCGGTATTGCTGGTGGCGCTCGCCGGAAGCCTTGGAAGTTTCGCGCTGCTGATCGTCGCCGGCATCTACTTGGGCATCGGCGGGTTGATTTTCGCTGTTGGTATCCGCCGCGCAGCCAAGGCTTGTGCGAGCAACTAGGGGTCAGGAGGCCCAACCCGTTCACGGTAAACTCGTGAACTATGGCTATCGGCGCGACAATACAAACTTTTGAAGTCCAACTGGCTGATGTGGATCGCGGTGTTTACGAGGATCTTTCATTGCGGGTGGCACAGCACCCCTCGGAAACCGACGCCTATCTGATCACCCGTGTTCTGGCCTACGCGCTGGAGTTTGAAGAGGGCATCATCTTCTCCGCAGGTGGAGTCTCTACCGGCGAAGAACCAGCGGTGATGATTAAGGATCTAACCGGAGACATTTTGGCCTGGATTGAGGTCGGTGCACCGGATGCCGCTCGTCTGCATTTAGGAAGTAAAAAAGCCGACCGGACCGCCGTATATACCCACCGCGAACCAGCAAAGTTGTTGGCCTCGTGGAAAGGAAAGACGATCTACCAAGCGCAGGACATTGTGGTTCGCTCCTTTGACCCGCGCTTCATTGACTCTGCTGCCAAGGAGCTGACTCGGCGCAATACCATGTCAGTCTCGGTCACCGAAGGGCAGATCTATCTTGAAATCAACGACACGAATCTTGAGACTGAGATTCACCAGCACCAGATCGGCTAAGTACCGGTGGAGCGTTCCGTTTCGGTGCCTGCTCCGGGCAGCGAAACGCGCCTCCAGCCTCTAAGTCCTCCGGCGAATTCACTGAGTGGTTTTGAACGAAAAAACCCCGGTTCCTTTTATTTCTAAGGGGAACCGGGGTATTTCTTAGTGGCGGTGACGGTGGGATTTGAACCCACGGTACGGGGTTACCGTACACAACATTTCGAGTGTTGCACCTTCGGCCGCTCGGACACGTCACCAGACCTGATAACTCTATAACGAACCTTTAGAGAACACCAAAACGAAAGGGGTCCAATGCGCAGTTAGTGGTTCGAAACACATTGTAGGTTGGGATTAGGTGCGTTTGGAAAGGAAAAAATCGCGCAATAGTTGTGCGCATTCTTCTTCTTTCACCTGGGGATAGACCTCAACCCAGTGGTTCAGTCGTGGTTCTCTCACGATGTCAAAGACGGAACCGCATGCCCCGGCTTTCGCATCCCAGGCTCCGAAGACCAAACGCGGGATGCGTGCGAGCACAATTGCCCCGGCACACATGGCACAGGGTTCTAAAGTGACTACGAGGGTGCAGTCTTCCAGTCGCCACCCGTCAGCGTTGCCTTCTGCCTGTAGCGCCTTTACCGCATTTCGGATGGCCAGGACCTCGGCATGCGCCGTGGGATCTGAGCCGGCTTCGCGTTCGTTGCGGCCGGTGGAGAGCAGCTTGCCTTCGGGGGAGATGATGATCGCGCCGATAGGGACATCGTCGGTCTTTAATGCGGCTCGTGCCTCCGCCAAGGCCAGATCCATCCAACTGTTATGTACGTGCTCCATAGTGCTTTTACTTTACGTGATCTGGCCGGAGCAGGAACCACTTCGCTAGATCGCGACGAAGAAAATGTGCCGGCAGAGTAGTTCCAGCAAGCAAATATTCGCTGATTCCTGTTTACTTGGGCACATCAACGAGTTTTTCCGCCGGAATTTCGGGCTTTTCTCTCGTTTGCGGGCCCGGTGGGCTGATAGATTTCTACCTATGCGCGTACAGGTAGTCGACCACCCATTGGTGGCACACAAGGTTTCAGTTCTTCGAGACAAAAACACTCCGTCCCCGATTTTTCGTCAGCTGACCGACGAACTGGTCACCCTGCTGGCCTATGAAGCAACCCGTGAGGTGAAGACCGAGGAAGTTCAGGTCGTCACCCCGGTAGCCACCACTACGGGTATTACTTTTGCTAAGCCCACCCCATTGGTGGTTCCAATCCTGCGTGCGGGTTTGGGCATGCTCGAAGGCATGACCCGTTTGGTACCTACCGCCGAGGTTGGTTTCTTGGGCATGGCCCGTAACGAAGAAACCCTGGATATCATCACCTACGCAGACCGCGTCCCGAATGACCTGACCGGTCGTCAGGTCTTTGTGCTGGATCCGATGCTGGCCACCGGCGGCACCCTGGCCGAGGCAATTAAGTTCATCTTCGCCCGAGGCGCCGAATCGGTGACCTGCATCTGCCTGATCGCAGCTCCGGAAGGCGTTGAACGTCTGAAGGAAATCCACGGCGGCGACGATCGCGTTCACATCGTGCTGGCAGCCATGGACGAGAAGCTCGACGAGAAGTCTTACATCATCCCGGGTCTGGGAGATGCTGGTGACCGCCTCTACGGTGTCACCGCACCCATCGCCTAAGCTAAATCCACTTATCCGAGGGTTTCTGGTTTGTCGCTGGCTGGCATTTCGTCGGCCAGCGGCAACCGCACCTCGAAGAGCGTATTACCGGGCTGAGAAGTCACCGTAATGGTGCCGTGGTGCGCTTCGACAATACTTTTAGCAATCGGCAAACCCAGACCGGTGGTGCCGTCGGAGCCCGAACGCGCCTTATCTGCGCGGGTAAACCGTTCAAACACCTTGGGTAAGAAGTCTTCAGAGATCCCCTCACCGGTGTCATGTACTTGCAAGACAGCTTCGTTATTTTCCGGGTCTTGACCCACACTAACGGTCACACTGTTACCCGCCGAAGTGTGTTTGCGGGCGTTGGCCAGCAGGTTTGTAATCACCCTACGTAGCGACGACGAGTCGGCGTCAACAAACGTTCCCGGCGCCTGGCACTCAAATTCCCATTGATGATCATCCGAGGTGGCTTTAAAGTCCTCGGTGATGTCCGCAGTCAGTACGCAGAGATCTAAACGTTTCATAGTGAACGAGTTTTCTTCATCTAAACGGGCCAACAGCAATAGGTTTTCCACTAAGGAACCCATGCGGTGGCTTTGTTGCAGTACCCGGTCCACGGAGCGACGACCGTCCGGCGAGAAATGTTCGGTGGCGGAGAGCAACTCGGTGTATCCACGAATTGCTGACAGGGGGGTACGCAGCTCGTGGGATGCATCGGCCACAAATTGGCGCATTTGATCTTGGGATTTTTCGCGTGCGGTCAGTGCGGTCGACACGTTGTCGAGCATGGCATTGAGCGCACGTCCCACATTCCCGACCTCGGTGCCTGGCACCGCATCGGCTATGGCCACACGCTGAGTCAGCTCCACTTTGCCTGAATCAAGTTCTTCGGCGGCCACGGAGGACGCTACCGCGGCTACACGTTTTAATGGTGCCAAGGAGCGGCTAATTAGCCAGGTTCCTACCAAGCCTGTACCAAGCACTAAGCTAATCGCGATGAACAACGTCAGCCAGGCCATTTCAAGCAGAGTGCGATCGGTGGAGTCCAGTGGTAGGCCAACGATGAGCACGCCGCCGGAACCAGGATCGGGAACAGCCGAGAGTAGATAGTCTCCCACGGACAAGGAACGTCGCACGGGCTCAGAGTTCACGTCGATGGTCACGAGATGGATCGCATCATCCTGGGTGAGCATCACTCGTTCGCCGTGTTGATCGAGCACATCGCCGGAGAAAACATAGCGGTCCACAAATCGGGCGGTGAGCGTACCCGCGGCTTGGCCGGGGGCATACAGGCGTTGATCGGGCCGAGCTAGGCCGACCGAGTAGCTGCTGGCGCGTTCGACGGAGGCGTTGAGTTGTTCATGCAGCTGGTCCATGAGCGTTTGGCGCATGCCGGCGTTGTAGAGCAAGCCGAGTAGCACGCAGACGGCAGTCAGCGAACCGAGCAGAATAATCAGCAGCTTTCGCTGTAATGCGTGGGGTGAGCTGGGCCTTAGGCCGGTGTGAAACGAACTCATGCAGCAGGCTTGAGGACGTAGCCCACGCCACGCACCGTGTGGATCATCGATTCGGCATCAACATCGATCTTCTTGCGCAGGTAGGAGATGTACAGCTCGACGATATTTGCTTGGCCGTCAAAATCGTAATGCCAGACATTATCTAAAATCTGCGACTTGGAAACGACTCGGCGAGCGTTATTCATGAGGTAGCTCAGTAGATCAAACTCCGTGGCGGTGAGCGAGATGGAACGCCCGGCGCGCGAGACATCGTGTGAGTCAAGGTTTAGCACCAGATCTCCTACTACCAGTTCTGCAGAGTCAGCGGTCGAAGCGCCAGAGCGCTCCACCAGACGGTGAAGACGGATCAGAACTTCTTCGAGGCTGAAGGGTTTAGCCACGTAGTCGTCGGCACCGGCGCCAAGGCCTTCAATGCGATCTTCTACAGCATCTTTGGCGGTAAGGAATAAGACTGGAACCTCGGGGAGATAGGTGCGTACCTTACGCAGCACCTCCGGTCCGTCGTAGCCCGGGAGCATCCAGTCTAAGACCAACACGTCGGGGGATAGCGAACGCGCGGTAGCCACAGCTTCGGGGCCATCATGCGCCATCGTTGCTTCCCAGCCGAGCATGCGGGTTCCCATAGCAACTAGTTCCGCCAATGACGGTTCATCGTCCACCACGAGGACTTTGATGGGAGTGCCATCTGGGTGGGTGAGTCGAGGTAGTTGGGCGGGAGAAAATCGTGAATCGTTCATGTTAACCAGCTTCTCCTATTGCCATAGGGCTTCTTTATGTTTTAGCTGTGCAAATCCTATGCTTCCAAGTCGAGTTTATGCAGGAAAAACCCATTCAGTAAACGGATAATTTGGTCAAGGGGCAACTTCTGCGAATGTTTGAACCGTGGACCGCCGTACCGGCTGAATGATTATTCACAGCCATGAATGACATAGTCAAACTGCCAACTTCCTGTGTTGGAGTTGATCAATACGCTTAGTTAAGCGCTTAGATTTCCGAGAAATGACTAAAGTGCGCTCCGTCACTTTTGGACACATTCGTCTCACATAGTGAACAGCGGCGACCTTTGTTACTTGCAAGTTTCGAATGTTACGGGGAATACTTGTTGTGTGAGTACGGCGCAGATCAACAACAGCAGTCAGAGTCAAGGCCCTGACGGTACGCTTGCGTGCTGTTGTCGAATGCTCGGCGTCGGTGAAGTTGAGTGGGAAAGCTAAAGAAAAAAAGCTGTCTAACTCAGAGGCATCGACGGGAAACCCAACTGCTGTTCGTGAATGAAGGTCATGGGCGGCGCAAGCAAAACCCGAAGCATTAACGCCAAATCACTTGGCCTTCGCACAAAAAGGAAGTCATCATGTCGGCTGGATCCGGATACGTACACGTTTCAATTCGCAACGCTCAGAATCGAGCTGCGGCGGCGCAACGCGCAGCCGCCGGTAGCGGAAGCTATGCCCCTGCGGGCTACCGTCCACTGCGCGCGGTCAACAACGTTCATGAGACACGTGAACCGATGCATCAGGCCTCCAGTGCGCCAGTGCAGACCGCGGGTACGCCAAGCGTAGACACCAGCGCTCGCGGCTTTGTCCTTTACGTCGGACTAGACGAGGCTGCAGCTCAGGCACAGGGTACTTCACTAGGCAAGCTCGCAACTCAGGTTCGCGCATTCTTAGCTACCCTGTCTCCACAGGCGCAGACCCATGCGGCAGTAGCGCTGGCACCGACCAGTGCACAGGGTGAGCCAATTGACGTAGTTCGTCAAGCACTGGGTGATCCGACTTTGTCGCGCCGCCCTCGTGCCGAAGCGCGCCCAAGCGCACCTCGTCCATCTGGCGTACTGATCGACCTGTCCCGTCGCGAGGTTTACCTTGACGGTGAAACGCTGAACCTGACCTTCAAGGAATTTGAACTACTGAACTTCTTGGTGGAAAACGGGACCCGCACCGTGGGACGTGAAGAACTGCTGGAAAACCTGTGGCGCAATGCCGAGGAGATCCCAAACGAGCGAACCATTGACGTGCACATCCGCCGTCTGCGTTCGAAGTTGGGCCGTCTGGCTAACACCGTGCGCACCGTACGCGGCCAGGGTTACCGTTTCTACGAGCACCCAGAGGTTGTCGTCTGGGCAGCCCCGGAATACTCCATCTAAGTAGATCTTTTATCGCCGAGGCGAGTGAACCGCAAGGTTTACTCGCCTCGGTCGTTTAACCGCAACACGTCTAAGCTTGAGCTATGAATACTGTGCAACGGCGTCGACTGATACTCATGCGTCACGGAAAGTCTGATTACCCTTTAGGTATCAGTGATCATGACCGACCGCTGGCGGCTCGCGGTCACCGGGAAGCACCGTTGGCTGGAGCCTGGTTGGTGGAAAACGACCTGATTCCTGATTACATTATTTGTTCAGACGCCTTGCGTGCCCGCTCGACCTGCGCCTGGGTGCTGTCGGAGCTGGGGGAAAAGGGGCCCACCCCATATGTCGACTCACGAGTTTATGGAGCTGGAGTGTCGGCGCTATGTTCCATCGTCAACGAGGTGCCAGATACCGTCTCGACATTGCTAGTCATTGGGCATCAACCAATTTTGCAAGAACTTGCCCTGCGTTTAGCTTCGGCGCAATCCGACGAGGAAGCAGTGTATGAATTGGCCATGAACTATCCCACCTTGGGTACCACGGTGTTAGAGACCGAGAATTCTTACTCGCATTTGGACGCACGTGATGCGCGGGTCACACATTTTAATGTCCCGCGCTAAGCATGAGAACATTCTCATCAAGTATTTTCAAAGATCCAAGTCAAGTGGATAATCCACGATGGTCTGGCCTTATGAATTGTTGATGAGAGTCTCCTCATCAAATTCTCCTCATTGGCTTAGGAACGGTTCATCTTTGGTTCATCTTCACTCGCTTGACTGAGATTCATCGCGGCACAGGGCCGAATGAAGATCACAGTTTCCTCTCGGGGGAACCGTTGCGAGAAAGGTTAAGACCATGGGCATTGACACACAGATCATCTCTAATGAAAACACCGAGAGCTACACCGTCGGCGATACCCGGCTGACTCTCGACTCTTTGCGTGCCACAACCATCAAGGCGGCCTACACCACTCGCTTTGTTTCGGCCGAGCTAAACCGCAACCCCCAGGACTTCAATATCGTGGCCAGCTCAACCATGGCTCCCCGCGCCGGTGACGTGGTCATCGCGAAGGTCACCGAAATCGGCAAGCACACGGCGTTACAGTCACCACACTCGCGGCGTCAGAAGCTTTTCGTTGGTCAAGAAGTCATGGTCGCGTACGGGGATCGGTATGCCCCGGATCAGTTCCTGGCACACGTTCCAGCGAACCTCGGGCCATGCCAGTTGGTGGCCGGCGGCGGCGTCGCCTCGCTGGTCGAGCAGCAGCACGCGTCCATCGATCGGGCCACCGAGCTGGAGCCAGTTGGACTGCTAATGCGCGGAGGCAAAGTCGTGACCCTCAGTGACTTTGCCCCACTGAGCATAGACAATCCCTCGGTCAATGCCAGCGCCCAAGTCCAGGGGCATCGTGTACCGGTGATCGCGGTCCTCGGAACCTCCATGAACTCCGGAAAATCAACGACTCTAGGCTGCCTGGTTAATGGTCTGAGTAACGCGGGGCTGCGTGTTGCTGCCGGTAAAGCCACCGGTACCGGAGCCGGGAACGACCCAAACCTGTTCACCGATGCCGGAGCCTTCAGCGTCTGCGACTTCACCGACTTCGGTTACCCAACCACCTATCGACTGGACTATGACACGGTGCGCGAGCTACTAGTCAGCATGATCCAAGAGCAAAGTGCCACCGGTGCCGACGCGGTAATCATCGAGATCGCCGATGGACTTTTCCAAGGTGAAACCTCACGTCTCTTATGCGACCCAATCTTCAAGGAACACGTTGACCGGGTACTATTCAGCGCTCAAGACGCGCTAGGCGCCAAAGCAGGAGAGAAAATTCTTCTTGACGCAGGCCTTGACCTCGCCGCAGTTTCCGGTGTGCTCACAGCATCCCCGTTGGCTGCCGCGGAAGCTCGTGCACATATGGAGAGCGAAATCATCGACACCTTCGACCTGTGTGACCCCCAGGTGGCTAGCGCACTGTTGCCAACTCGTTAGGAGCATCCATGTCCGGCACGTATTCCGAACACCAAGTGGAGCGTGAACCCGCGCTACCAGCGCTGATAGCACCCGGGCGGCGCATGCTGCTAGCGACGCTATTGCTACTGGCCTTGGCCGTCGGTGTGCTCTCGGTGATCATTGCATGGCAGGTAGGGCAACTCGCGGCAGCTTTCTCACTGGGGTCGCTGCTTTGGGTGATCGTGTTGTCGGCGGTTTTTTTCGGTGGAAAATTTGCCGAGCGGGTGCAGGCAGAAAAACTCGGTCAGCACTATGTGGCTCAGCTACGGGTGTCCTTGATATCCCACGCGCTTAAGACGAGCCGGGGACCATCGGTAGGAATTACCGTAGCTCGCTCCAGCAATGACTTGTCCTCCATCCGGAACTGGGTCACTCAGGGAATCGTGCCATTAATTGCGGGAATCCCGCTGATTATTTTTGGTGCCTTCGGGTTGGGGCTCTTATCTCCGCTCTTGGCCGTAGCCCTAGTGATTCCAGTGCTGTTGGAGATAAGTTTGCTCGCCGGCCTGGCCCGAGGCGCCTTGCGCACCGCACGAGTACTACGTCGGCACCGGGGCAATCTTGCGGCGCGCATCGCAGACACGGTGTCAGCGTCCACCACCATTAGCGCGGCCGGCGGGGTACACCGCGAGGTGCAACGTGTGGATCAGAGCGCGCAAAAGGTTGTGCATGCCTCAGTGCACCGGGCAAAATATGCCGGAGCGCTGCGAGCCGGCGCATTGACTGTACCGCTGGTGGGCACCGCACTTGTCGTAGCCGCTGGCTCATGGGCAGGATTAGGTCCGGGTCTCTTAGCCAGCGCATTAACGCTGATGGGGATCTGTGCTGGAACTATGGGGGAGTGGGGCCGGATTGTTGAATATCGGCAAAACTATCGAGCTGGCCGGCGGATTATTGCCCCACTGCTTGAGCAGGAAAAATCTTGGCGTGAAGCCGAACAGCAACTAACCTCTACCCGAGTGGCCAAAGATTTGAACCTCGAGACGTTGGCGGTGCGGATTCGCCCCACGGCCGAAGGTCTAGAAAACTGGCCCTCCCTGCGGGCACAGGGAGGAGCGCGAATTCAGGTTCTGGGCACTGGGGCACAAGCTCATGCCCTGCTTGAGGCGTTAGCGACCGGCCGGGTCGGAACTGATATTCAGCGGTTAGGTGGGCTATGGATTGCTGAAGGTCGAAGCGAGGATTTGCCGGCTACCGAACGGCGCAAACTGTTAGGCGCGGCCTTGAACACGATGGTCCTAGAACGCGGCACAGTACTTCGCGCACTGACTTATCGACACCCCGGCTCCTCGGCCAAACGGGCGCTACGTATGGCCAATGAGTGCGGTCTTGAGGTGACTAGTCTTCCGGAGGGCGAGAGCACCATGTTGCGTCGTGGAGGAGAACCTTTGGACTCCGCTCAGCGAGCCTCGTTGATCATGGCGCGTGCCCTGTTGCGGCAACCAGCAGTTCTCATTGTCGATTCGCTCATTAACCGGTTACCGCACGAAGCCCAAAGCAGATTGGCTGCGCGGCTCAACGATTACCCCGGCGTGATAATTTTCCACGGTGAAATGACCGGGATCAAAGCCACCCGCACGTGGGAGCCAACAGCGGCAGCAGACGTCGCAGTATTGGAGTCGGCCGGGGTTGACGAAGAGTAGAACCGATGAGAACAATTCAAAGGCTGGCTAGTGATCCGTCACCGGTTCGTGAGTGGCTATCAGCCCGTCAACAATGAACAGTACGGAGTTCAAGATAGTTTCGCGGTTCTCTGGGTTGGCCGAGGCGGCACGTAGCCGCGCTGAGAATAGCGCCGCACCAAATATTGCGGTAGCCACCGGTTGTTTTTCTTCTTGGGCCAAAACAACTATCCGGTCTATAACTTCAATAATTGTTGAGGTCACCCGGGTATAGACCGGGGTGATTTGATCTCCCCAGTCGCTTTCGGGGCGTAGCTGTTCACTGATCCAGATTTGTGCAAATGAAGGATATTTCTCGACAAAATCAATGGCAATGCTTGCCATGGTGCGTAAGGCATCCCGAGGCTCGGAGAGCGTGGATGCCTCGACTAGCTCGGCAACCAGCATGTCAGCACCGAACTCCAAAACTTGACCAATCATCTTGTCTTTGGAGCCAAAGTTGTAATACACGGTTCCCTTGGAGACACCAGCAATTTGTGCGATCTCGTCTACCGAAACTGCGTTGGGGCCGCGTGCCCCGAGTAGCTGCATTGATGCCGCAAATAGTCGCTTCTTGGAAGCAGTAGCCCGGGTACGGGGGCGCGAGTTAGGTGAGGTGGTCATACCGTCAGCTCCGGTTGTAGCGTCTTCAGCGTCCAGGTCTTGTGCTTGCGCACTGCCAAGAAACTCAACAATAGCCCCAGAACCATGTATCCGATCACCGGGAGGATAGTACTAACAAGCATGCTCAGATCAGCACCGTAGATCACATGCCTTAACGCCGTCACCACATTGCTCATCGGCAGGATCTGGTGCAAGAACTGCAAGGGGGTCGGAAGTGTTTCCCACGGGAACGTGCCTCCGGCAGTCACCAACTGGAGAACCATCAGCAGCAGCACCACAAATTTACCTGCTGCACCTAATAGGGCGCAGATGCCTTGAATCAATGCACTGAAGCAAAGCGAAGCTAGCAGCAGCAGAGCCCATGTCAGCCACGGGTGTACCGGATCCAAACCGACAGCGAAAACTACCACCGCATACAAGGCTGTGCACTGAATGAGGGAGATGAAAGCAAAGGGAAGCCACGCCCCGAGGGCGATTTTCCAACTTTTACCATTAGATGCCAACGCACGATTATTGACCGGGCGCATGACCTGGGTGAGGATGAATGTGCCAATCCAGGTGGCTAGGGTCATGAAGAACGGTGCCAGCCCTGCGCCGTATGCTCCTGCTTTGGTCTGGGCGTTCGAGTTCACCCGAAGCGGGTCGCCAATCACGTTTGCTAATTGATCAGAAGCAGTCGAATCAGGATTTGGTACCTGGTCCACGCCGCTGTCTAGTCCCTTGGACAGGTCGCCGGAGCCATCCGTAAGCTCGTGAGCGCCGTCGCCGAGCTTGCCAACACCTTCATCAAGGCTGATCAACGAGTCATGCAAGGTACCTGTTCCCGTCGCGAGTTCCTGGGCACCTGCATCAAGTTTATTGCTACCTTTTGCGGCTTCTTTGGTTCCAGACAGAGCGGATTTTTGCCCTTCTTCTAGGGTCGAGGTTCCAGCGGCTAGTTTTTGCGAGCCATCGGCAAGCTGGCTACCACCGCTTGCTGCGGAGGAGATTCCGTCTACAAGAGCTGGCACGGAGCCATCCAATTTTTTGGTGCCCTGCGCGAGGGTGTGTAATCCGCTTGCTAACTGTTTATTGCCGTCGGCAACTTTCTCGGACCCCTCGGCGAGCTGGTTCAGGTCCTCTTGTGTGGAGCTAAGTTTTGCGTTGACATCCTTGACCTTGCTATCAAGCTGCTGGGTAACCGTAGAATTTTTTACGGTGGATTTCAGCTTCGCGGAGATCTGATCTGCCTGTTCTTGAGTCAGGGTGCCGGCTGTGACTTGAGCATTCAGGAAATCAGCGGTGTCTTTTTCTACTTGATCCAGTCGTGTTTCGGCATCGGTCTGCAAATCTTGGATCACGCTTATAGCGTCGTTTGCGGTGGCGCTGAGCTTCGCGTTCCCGTCGGCTACCTGCCGTGAGCCTGTGGCTAATTGGTCAGCCGAGGAGGCTGCCTTCTGGGTTCCGTCGTTAAGCTTGGATACCGAGCTGGGTAGGGTAGATGTTTTTGATTCCAAGGTGTTTAGACCCTTGCTCAGTGTCTGGGCTCCCGAATTTAGCTCGGTGCTGCCCTTGGACAGCTCCTGGGTTCCATCGACAAGCTTGTCTTGTCCGTCGGTCAACTTTCCTAAGCCACTGGACAGGCTGCCGGTACCTTCATGGAGTGCGCGTGCGCCATCTTCAAGTTTGGCTCCGCCGGTGACTAATTGCGCGGTGCCATCTTGTACTGTGACCACACCATCGGAGAGTGTAATGGTGCCGTCGTAGAGTTTCTTGGCCCCATCGGCAGCTTCACCCATTGATTTGTGGATGTCGACAAATCCCGCAATCATGCCTTCGGCAGTTTCTGTGCCAACTTCTTTTGACACCGAATCTCGCACCTCGGTGGCCAGAGTCTTGGCGAAGTTACTGGCCATGAAATTATTGGCATCATTTGTGGTCAGCTCGAGGTTTGCTGCATTGGCTTTTTTCATCTCGGCGGGGGAAGTGAGGGACGCAGAGAAATCTTGGGGGATGGTCATGGCGAAGGCATAATCGCCATGGGCAACACCCTCAGCGGCAGCTTGCTGTGAGTCAACTATTTCCCAATCGAAAGTTGAGTCTTCCAAGAGGGAATCGACTACCTCGTCACCAACCTTCGTGGCTTTCCCGTCTCGTTCGGCCCCGTCATCGAGGTTCACCAACGCGGTTTTGATGCCACTGAGGTTTGATTGCGGATCCCAGTTGCCATAGAGGTAAAGAGCCCCGTAGAGCAGCGGTACACAGGTTACGGCGATCAGTGCCAATTTGGGCAAGGTTCCACGGGTCATGCGCTTGAGCTCGGAGAGAGCAAGGCCCAGAGTCGTCATGAGTTAGTCCTTTGGGGTGGATGATTTTGCTGCAAGCTCGGCTTCGTCTTGCGCAGGAGGTTCAGGTAGTTCGGGAGCTTCAGGTAGTTCGGGAGCTTCAGGTGCTTCGTGGTGGATCGATGACGGTTCCACGAGCTCGGCAGGATTGGGCGGCTCGGGTTCTTTCGCGATTTCAGAGGTGGTATCCGTTGGAGGGGTATAAGCTTCCACCGCCACAGACTCCGCTGAGCTAGGTGTTTCTACGATCTCGGTGTTAGTGGGTTCGTTCGCCGGCAGTTCCTGGGCTGGCTCGTTCTCGACATCGACTTCGAGGGCATCCGGACCGTTTTCGATCTGCGGGACGGCCTCGGTCCGTGGTGCCGAATCTTCGGTGGTGACTGTTTGTCCTGCGAAGACGACCGGCCCCTCCCAGCTATCGGGGACTCTAGAAACGACGGCGATGACGGTGAGCTGGCGACGGGTATGGGTTAGTTCTTCCAACAATTCCAGCCATGTTGGTTCATCGATGCCGTGGCGATCCGGAGAATCAAAAACTAGGCAATCGGTGTCGTGGTTTTCCAAGGCAAGCCGAGTGAGAAGGTCTAGACGGATCTGTGGGTCGATAGTGTCGATCCAGTCTCCGGCGAGGTGGTCAAAACCATGTCTGGCTAACCATTTTTTACTTTGCGGTCGGCGCCAGAAAGGCCCGGGTATAAGAGATAGGTCCTCGCTGACTACGTCTCGAACCTTCAGGTGAGCCTCGGGTTCATTGACTTGCGGAGAGTCAACGATCGCGCTGTGTGTGCGTAGCGTTTTAATGCCAGGCGCTGTAGACCAATGGACCGTCCCCGAGCTGGGGCTCATGCGCCCAGAAAGCATCAGGGCGAGAGCGGTGCGCTCAAGCTGCGCATCGGCAACTACAAGCAATAGCGCTCCGCGCTCGACTGCCAGAGAGGTCTCGTCGACGAGTTGGCCGTGGCGCCCTTTGAAGCTCAATGAATTAGCAATTAACACCCCTTAACACTAATTGAACTGACCGGTCAGTTCAATTAGTGCGGAAGTTTATTTACTCACCAGTAGACGTGACGTGCGTCATGGTCTTGGATGGTTCATGGACCAACAACCGGAAACCATCTGATGATTCATCATGAATTCATTATTGGCTGATTGAATCGATTGCGGGCCAACCGAGCGCTACCGCGCTGCGGTACTGACAACGAACTAGGACTTTCCATGAAGAAACGCACCACGACAGCCTTTGCGGCTACCTGTCTAGGAACCGCATTGGTTGCTGGAATGATGGCGCCCGCCTCAGCGGCCGGAACCGGGAATGAGCTGACCGAGATCGAAGAAATTCAGGGCACCGGAAGCGCCACAGAAATGGCCGGCACACAGGTAAGTGTTCGAGGAATAGTCACCGGGGCATACGCAGAAGGTGGAATCCGAGGTTTCTACGTCCAGACGGCTGGTTCGGGAAGCGAGATCTCTCCGACCGGCAGCTCAGCGATTTTTGTGTATTCGGCTGGTGTCGCAAAGGTGGCGGTAGGTGATCATGTTCAGGTCTCTGGTGAAGTTGATGAATACTACGGAATGACTCAAATTAGCGCTACGGCAAAGGGTGTTGAAGTGCTCACTGAGCCGGCGGAAGCGATCAAGCCGCTGGCTATCGATATTCCTGACACTGATGCTGCACGTGAACGATTTGAAGGAATGCTGATTGACCCACAGGGGCAATGGACCGTTGCTGATAACTACAGTTTGAATCAGTACGGCGAAATTACCTTGGCTGAAGGCACCAGCTCGATACTCGACGAAGAGCGCACCCTGCGCCAGGCCACCGACGTTTTCACGCCTGGAAGCGATGAAGCCAAGGCCTTGGAGGCCGAAAACGAATCTCGCGCACTGGTTCTAGATGACGGTGCCACTTTGAATTTCTTGGGTGCCGCGGCGAACAAGCTCGTTGAAGTACCGTATATTTCGGCGTCCGAGCATGTCACAGTAGGCAAAAGGGCTACCTTTACCGCTCCGGTCATCATGGATTACCGCTACGACCTGTGGCGACTGCAGCCACAGGGGCAGGTAGTAGGTGCTCAGGATTCCGACATTCCGGTGAGCTTTGAGCAAGTCATGAACGAAGCCCCGGCTGAAGTTGGCGGAAACGTAAGTGTGGGTAGCTTCAACGTGCTGAATTTCTTCACCACCACCGGAGACCAGCTTCAGGGTTGCACCTACTACACCGATCGTGAAGGCAACCCGATTTCGGTACGCAGTGGTTGTGATGCTCGTGGTGCTGCAAATGCCGACAACCTCGCGCGTCAGCAGTCCAAGATCGTTACGGCATTGAACAAATTTGATGCAGACGTGGTGGTTCTTGAAGAAATTGAAAATTCGGCTCGTCTCGGTCAAGACCGAGACGCAGCCCTGCAAATCTTAGTGGATGCGTTGAACAAGGCTGCTGGCGAAAAGCGCTGGAGCTTCGCCCCGAGCCCAGAGGAAATTCCGGCTGACGAAGATGTCATTCGTACTGCCATGATTTACCAGCGTGATGCGGTGAAGCTCATTGATGAATCGGTAGTGCTTGATGACGCTGCCTTTGATAATGCGCGTGACCCGCTAGCACAGGCGTTCCAACGCGTAGGTGGCAACTCTAAGACTCGTTTCCTTGTGGTGGCTAATCACTTCAAGTCCAAAGGCTCTGACCCTAAAGATGGCTCCGAGAACGCAGATCAGGGTGATGGCGCAGGGGCATGGAACGCCGCACGCGTCGAACAAGCCGAAGCCTTAGTAGATTTCGCCGAAGGACTGAAGAAGAAACGAAACACTAATAAGGTGCTATTGGCCGGTGACTTCAATTCCTATTCGGCAGAGGATCCTATCAAGGTGATGACTCGGGCTGGTTATGTTGATTTGGGTGCCGAGGCGAGTACTCACAGCTACCTCTTTGGAGGTCGAACCGGGTCGCTGGATCATGTACTTGGATCGGCGGAAATTGCATCGACGGTGACCGGTGAAACAATCTGGAATATCAACGCGACGGAGTCCGTCGCTTATGAGTACAGCCGTTACAACAACAACGTGGCTCAGCTGTTCTCCCCTGACCAGTTCCGCTCCTCGGATCATGATCCGGTGCTTGTTGGGCTTCAGCTGAACAAGAAGTAGACGTGGTGAATCCGGCGGATCGAAGTTGATTCGCCGGATTCTCTTTGGAGAAAAAAGTTTACCGACAACATTCGAAGACCGAGATTGAATGAACAATTTGACCTGTCTTCTTTTAGTCGTTAGCTGAAAATAAAGAATCTCCAAAAAGTATTCGTTTGCGCATCGTTCTGGGGCTCGGCCTTGACAACGGTTTGTGATCGGGCAGAATATGGGAAAGATGATTTGTGAGAGCGCTCACACGGTGTTTATTTTAGGCGCTTTTATGCTTCATAGTCCGGTAGAAACCCGAAAGGTGGATACCTGTTCTACCCTGAGAGCGCTCTCATTTTGGATGTGACGGAGCCTCTCGACCTCTCATACCCGCACTCACACTGGAGACAAGATGAAAACCTCGAGCAAAACAAAGCTCGCGCAATCGGTCGCACTGCTAGGCACTCTTGCCTTGCTAGCGACAGGTTGCAGCAACGCGGACGATGCCGCGAAGGCGGACCCGGCCTCCGCAGACAATCCGGTCACCCTGACGGTCACGACTTTCGGCGCCATGGGTCTAGATGACTTGTACGAAAAGTATGAAAAGGAAAATCCGGGCGTCACTATTGAGGCAACCAACATCGACACCGGTGGCAATGCGCTGGTCGATTGGAAAACCAAGCAGGCTTCAGGCGCAGGTCTTCCTGACATCCAGGCAGTCGAAGAGGGTTGGCTAGGACAGGTTATGGCCGTCTCTGATTCCTTTAGCGATCTGCGTGACTACGGAATAGAAGATCTCAAGTCCCAGTGGGTCGACTGGAAAGTTGAGCAGGCAACTGACAAAGACGGACGCATCATTGGCTACGGTACCGATATTGGCCCGGAAGGAATTTGCTTTAACTCGAAGCTCCTTGAAAAAGCCGGTATGCCTTCAGAGCGTAGCGAATTTGCTGAATTCATCGGTGGACAGGATTCCACTTGGGAAGACTACTTCGCCGCTGGTAAAAAATACGAGGAAAAAACCGGAAAGGCTTGGTTTGATCAGTCCGGTTTTGTCTGGAACGCCATGGTCAACCAACTCGACGAAGGGTATTACAAAAAGGACGGATCGTTGAATATTGACGGCAACGCCGAACTTAGCAACCGCTGGAAGATGTTGGCAGATGCTACTGAAGCAGGGTTGTCGTCCGGACAGACTCAATGGGACTGGGGTAAAGGGCAAGCCTTCTTGGATGGTTCTTTCGCTACCATGCCTTGCCCGGGGTGGATGCTAGGTAACGTCAAGGGTCAAGTTGAAGGTGCAGGCGGCGACGCAACATCGGGTTGGGACTTCGCCGGGGTCTTCCCTGGTGGACCAGCGAACTGGGGAGGAACCTTCCTCACCATTCCAACAACCTCGAAGAATCCAGTCGAAGCAGCCAAACTCGCTACGTGGCTGACCAACGCACAGTCTCAGGCGGCAGCATTCGAAGCAGCCGGAACTTTCCCAAGCAACCTTGAAGCGCAGAGCTCCGAACAGGTCCTTGGAAGCAACGAACTGACCAAATTTTTCAACGATGCTCCGATTGGTCAACTACTGGCAGAACGTGCAGAAGGTGTGAAAGCACAGTTCAAGGGGGCCGATGATTCGGTCATCCAAGAGCAGGTTTTTGGTCCAGCGACGATCGCTTTGGATGGTGGCAAGGATGGACAAGCCGCATGGGATGAAGCTATGTCGACCATGAAGAACTTGGACATCAAGTAATCACCGCCGGTAGGCCGGCTGAATCATCGGCCGGCCTTCTGGGAAAGAGAAATCGATAATGAGCATCATGACCAACAATGCTTCGGATGCCACAGGAGATACTGTGCCACCGGGGGAGCCAACCCCAGACGCGACTTATCGCGCCGGTGATCCGGTGCAGGAGAAGAAAATGCGTCGCCGGCACCGCTGGGGACAGTTTGATTTCAAATACTCGCCTTATCTCTATGTCTCGCCGTTCTTTATTCTGTTCGCACTGGTCGGACTCTTTCCGCTGATCTACACCTTCGTAGTTTCCATCAATGACTGGGATCTGCTCGGAGGAGCCGGCGAATGGGTGGGCCTAGATAACTACGTGGCCGAAATCAGCTCTCCGCTCTTTTGGAACTCGCTGTTCAATACGTTCAGCATCTTCCTGCTCTCGGCGATTCCGCAGTTGCTCGTAGCAACCTTCATCGCGGCCATTCTGGACCAGAACATCCGGGCGAAAACATTCTGGCGAATGAGCGTGCTGATTCCCTACGTGGTCACCCCTGTTGCAGTCACGCTCATCTTCTCCTCTGCTTTTGATGAGAAATACGGGCTAATCAACAACCTGCTCCAAACCATCAATATTGATCCGGTGGCCTGGAAAAGTGAAGTAATTCCCTCCCATCTAGCCATCGCGACCATGGTGAACTGGCGTTGGACCGGCTATAACGCTCTGATTCTTTTGGCAGCCATGCAGGCAGTTCCCCGCGAACTGCACGAATCGGCAGCTATCGACGGGGCCGGTTCACTGCGCAGATTCTTTGCAATTACTTTGCCAAGTATCAGACCCACAATGATCTTTGTCGTCATCACCGCAACCATCGGTGGACTACAAATTTTTACCGAACCAAAACTATTCAACCCCAGTAGTTCGGTGCCTGGTGGCCCCGAACGCGAATACCAGACCACGGTGCTCTACCTGTGGGATCTGGCATTCAACCGTGGCGACTTTGGCCGTGCCTCTGCGGTCGCGTGGATGTTGTTCTTGATCATCATCCTGATCGGACTGATCAACTTCTTCCTGTCGGGTTCAATTGCTTCATCTTCCGAAGGGGGAAGTCGTAAAAACCGTCGCCAGCAACGCAGAGCGCACAAACATGCGGTGCAAATGGCTCAGTCAAAGATTGCTTCAAACCGTATGTCCGGCTCGAATGTAACGGCCGGCGAAAAGGGCGGAGAATCCCATGAGTAGCGCAACGTTAGCTAAAACTACGGCAGCTAAAAAATCTGGTGCCAAAGGTAAAAATTTCTCGATGGATCGCCGTCCTGGATTTCTTACTTATGGATTATTGATCGCATTTTTCCTGGGCAGCACCTACCCGTTGTGGTATTCGCTGTTGATCGGTTCAAATACAGGAGCGGTGTTCGCCTCCACCTACCCACCGCTACTACCTGGCGGCGCTTTCTGGACGAATGTTGCCGAGGTTTTTAACACCATTGATTTCTGGGGTGCTCTAGCAAATAGCGTCCTCGTTTCCTCGGTCATCACGCTTTCGGTGGTCACGTTTTCCACCTTGGCCGGATACGCGTTCGCTAAGCTACGCTTCCGTGGGCGTCAGGGACTACTAGTCTTCGTGATCGCGACTCTGGCTGTACCAACGCAGCTGGGTATTATTCCGCTGTTCATGGTCATGAAGGAATTCGGTTGGACCGGCTCCCTGGGGGCAGTCATGGTGCCCACCTTGGTTACCGCTTTCGGAGTGTTCTTCATGCGCCAATATTTGGTGGATGTAGTGCCCGATGAATTGATCGAGGCTGCCCGTATTGATGGGGCGAGCATGATCGGAACCTTCTGGCATGTAGGCGTGCCGGCAGCGCGCCCAGCAATGGCTATTCTGGCTCTCTTCACTTTCATGACCGCATGGACCGACTATCTCTGGCCAATGCTTGTAGCACCGCAAAACCCCACCTTGCAGGTGGCACTGAGCCAACTGCAATCCGCAAAGTATGTGGACTACACGATTGTGATGTCCGGGGCCTTGATGGCCACCATCCCGCTGTTATTGCTATTCGTAGTGGCGGGCAAACAACTTGTATCTGGAATTATGGCAGGAGCTGTAAAGGGCTAATGACGAAACATCTATCTGAAAACTTTGCTTGGCCTAAAGAATTTCTTTGGGGCTCGGCCACCGCGGCCGCGCAAATTGAGGGAGCGAGTCACAGCTACGGTAAGGAAGACTCCGTCTGGGATGCATTCGCACGTAAAGAAGGGGTGATCGCAGGAGGGGACAATCTCAAAGTAGCAGTGGATCATTACCACCGGTATCAAGAAGACGTGGGGCTGATGCGTGAACTCGGTCTAGACTCCTACCGATTCTCTACCAGCTGGGCCCGAGTCGTTCCAGGAGGGCGAAGCGTTAACAGGGAAGGTCTCGATTTCTATTCAAGGTTAGTAGACGAACTGTTGGAGAACGGGATCCTGCCGTGGCTGACCCTTTACCACTGGGATATGCCACAAGCACTTGAAGACCAAGGTGGTTGGACCAACCGAGATACCGCCTATAAGTTTGTCGAGTATGCGGAAGCGATCTATGCAAAGCTCGGTGACCGGGTGAACCACTGGACGACGTTTAATGAACCTTTATGTTCTTCGCTCATTGGATACGCTGCAGGCGAGCACGCACCTGGACGCCAAGAACCGGCGGCGGCCCTGGCAGCGGTGCATCATCAGCATCTGGGCCATGGGCTAGCGACGCAGCGATTGCGTGAACTTGGTGCTCAAGAACTTGGTATCACCTTGAACCTCACCAACGCGGTGCCCAACGATCCTACTGATCCCGTGGATTTAGAAGCGGCACGTCGGATTGACGCACTATGGAATCGGATGTTCTTAGATCCGTTGCTCCGTGGTTCATATCCTGAGGATCTTTTACAAGATGTCTCCGGGCTGGGACTGGCCGAAGTTATTCAGCCAGGTGACTTGGAAATCATCCACCAGCCCATCGATTTTTTGGGTGTGAACCACTATCACGATGACAATGTCTCGGGACATCCATTGGCAGGCGATGGACCTGAAGCTGTCGTGCCCACCGACGCTCCTAAATCCTCACCCTTTGTTGGCAGTGAATACGTCACGTTCCCGAGCCGGGACTTACCGCGTACAGCTATGGGCTGGGAGGTAAACCCGCAGGGCCTGCGGGTGCTGCTGAACCGGTTGAAGGCAGATTATTCGGATCTTCCAGCGCTATATATCACCGAAAACGGAGCTTCTTACACCGATGAGTTGTCGCCGGATGGAACAGTGGCAGACACGGAACGCAGCGAGTACATCTTTGACCATCTCGACGCCGTCGCTGGTGCTATCGAAGACGGCGTGAGCGTTCGTGGGTATTTCGTATGGTCCTTGTTAGATAACTTCGAATGGGCTTGGGGATATCAGAAGAGATTTGGCATTATCTATGTGGATTATGAAACGCAGGAGCGCATTATTAAGGACAGTGGTCGGGCCTACGCAGGACTGATCGCAGCCAACCGTACAATGGCATAGCATCGGTGCGTGGCGTTTACTCAAGCGCCACGCGCCACACACAAGTAATAAGGAATAACCCAGCTACCGCGAAGAAGTCACGATGCCCGAACCACGTAAACAACAGCCAACGCTGGAACTCGTCGCAGAACGCGCAGGAGTTTCACGAGCAACCGTTTCACGCGTGGTCAACGGTTCTGACAAGGTCAAAGCAGATGTCGTGCGCGCCGTAGAGAAAGCCATCGCGGAACTAAACTACGTTCCCAACAGGGCGGCTCGTTCTTTGGCACAGGGACGGACTAATTCCATTGCTTTGGTGATCCCGGAGAGCACAGCCAAATTTTTCGCAGACCCATATTTCGCCTCGGTGATCCAAGGTGCTGCAATGTACCTGAGCACTACAGAATTCACGCTTTCTTTGCTCATTGCCACGGAGTCAGATCCGACAAAAACCAGCCGGTATTTGCGTGGCGGAAATGTTGATGGTGCGTTGATACTTTCGCATCATGCCGACGATAGTTCCTATAGCGAATTGGCCGGCTCATTGCCGCTGGTTTTTGGTGGCCGCCCGATGAGTAACGAAAATGGAAACGTCTTCGTTGTGGACGTGGATAATGCTGCAGCTGCCCGCAAGGCAACCGAGGCGATGTTAAAAACCGGGCGCAAACATCCAGTTACGATTTCCGGACCACAAAATATGGGCGCCGCCATTGATCGCCAACGAGGTTTTGAGCAAGCGGTTCATGAAGCGGGTTTGCCTGCTGGCCCAGTAGCAGTCGGTGATTTCACCCCCGATAGTGGAGAAAGTGCCATGCGCGAATTGTTGGCAAGCGGAGCAAAAATCGATTCGCTATTTGCTGCCAGCGCGCAGATGGCCTTTGGTGCGATGAAAGTGATCGCTGATGCCGGGCTGATGGTGCCGAGTGACATTGCTATTGCCACCATCGATGATGACTCATTTGCGCGAAATGCTTCGCCTGCACTGACCACCGTGGCGCAGAATGCAGAGGAGCAGGGAGCGAAAATGGCAGAGGTAGTTGTCCAACGAATCAATGGGGAATCTGTGCCCGAGCGAATTATCATGCCCACGAAACTTATTTTGCGTGGATCCCACGGTGTCTAAATAAGTTCACGTACTTAAACAAAAATTCCCACTCGATTGAGTGGGAATTTTCTTTGGTGCGCCCAGAGGGATTCGAACCCCCGGCCTCCTGTTCCGTAGACAGGCGCTCTATCCAGCTGAGCTATGGGCGCATATTCAATTACTTGTCGCCTTGACGACTCCAGTAACTTTACACCAGATTTTCTGCCAGAAAAAACCATTTGATAGTAAAGTGCGGTGATTCACAAAAACGTCCCGCTGGCCCTTTAGGCGGAGGCTGACCGGCAAAGGGAGAAACGTGAAGCGGTGACTTTTGGTCAACTGCTAGTCATCATTGGGTGGATTGGTGCAGGCCGTCAAAGTGCATACCCAGGAGCGAGAAAGTTAACGAGCAAAGGCCCCACCGAAGTGGAGCCTTTGATTTTTGTGCGCCCAGAGGGATTCGAACCCCCGGCCTCCTGTTCCGTAGACAGGCGCTCTATCCAGCTGAGCTATGGGCGCATATTTAGTTAGTTTGTTTCGCTCTCACGAACCTCAAATAACTATACAGAGGAATTTGAATCCCGACAAATCGACACCGGAACCTATCGGAGGTAGATGAACAGAAGGTTATGTGAAGAATTCAAAAGGGTACCGGTATACGTGACCTTGATCACAGAAAAAGGGTATTGTTCATACTAAAACCCCCGAAATTTCGGGAAATTTATCTTACCAATTCTAGCATTTAGTCCTTGCTGAGGATTGGATCACACAAATTGATTGGTTCTCAACCCCTAGCCTTGATTTATTGACAAATTCAGCCCAATGGAGGGAATGGATAATGAGCACGAGCTCCGATCAGAACGTTATCAACGCAGCACCAACCACGCACGCAAAGTTGGCAGCCTGGGTTGAAGAAGTTGCCGCGCTGACGAAGCCCGATCGTGTTTATTGGGTCGACGGGTCCGTTGAAGAGAACGACCGTCTGACCGCCGAACTGGTTGAGGCAGGCACGCTGGTCAAATTGACCGACCCGAACTTCCCAAATTCTTACGCTGGCGCTTCGGATCCCAAAGATGTGGCCCGAGTCGAAGAGCGCACCTTCATCTGCTCGAAGAAGGAAGAAGACGCAGGCTTCACTAATAACTGGGAAGACCCAGAAAAGATGAAGTCGATGCTCAACGGGCTGTTTGACGGTTCGATGCGCGGACGCACCATGTACGTCATCCCATTCGTCATGGGCCCATTGAACGCCGATGAGCCGGCCTACGGTGTCGAAATCAGCGACTCGGCTTACGTTGTCGCCTCGATGCGCATCATGGCCAAGATCGGTAACGAAGTGCTGCGCAAGATGGAAGCCGAAGAAGCGTTCTTCGTTCCAGCATTGCACTCGGTCGGTGCACCGCTTGAGCCAGGGCAGGAAGATGTTACCTGGCCATGCAACGAAGACAAGTGGATCGTACACTTCCCTGAAGAGCGCGCCATCATGTCCTACGGTTCGGGCTACGGCGGCAACGCACTACTGGGTAAAAAGTGCTACTCGCTACGTATCGCCTCTGTGATGGCTCGTGACGAAGGCTGGCTTGCCGAGCACATGCTCATTTTGAAGCTGATCAGCCCACAGAATAAGGCCTACCATATTGCTGCGGCCTTCCCATCGGCTTGCGGTAAGACCAACCTGGCTCTGCTGGATCCAACCATTGAAGGCTGGAAGACCGAAACCCTGGGCGATGACATCAACTGGATGCGTATTGGCAAGGACGGCGAGCTGCGCGGTGTGAACCCGGAGTACGGCCTATTCGGTGTTGCACCTGGCACCGGTTGGTCCACCAACCCGAACGCCATGCGCGCGATCACCAAGGGCAACTCAATCTTCACCAACGTTGCGTTGACCGACGAAGGTGGCGTGTGGTGGGAAGGTATGACCGATGAAACTCCGGCACACCTGATCGACTGGTTGGGCAATGACTGGACTCCTGAGTCCGGCCGTCCGGCAGCGCACCCTAACTCGCGCTTCTGCACTCCAATCGACCAGGTTGACATGCTCTCCGAGGATTACTTCTCGCCTAACGGTGTGAAGATCGACGCGATCCTCTTCGGCGGACGCCGCAAGACCACCATTCCATTGGTCACCGAGGCGCGCAGCTGGACCAACGGTATCTTCATGGGCTCAACTCTGTCCTCGGAGACCACCGCTGCTGCCTCCGGTGCCACCGGTGTGATCCGCCGCGACCCAATGGCAATGTTGCCATTCATCGGTTACAACGCTGGCGATTACCTCAACCACTGGGACAAGATTTCGGCGAAGCTCAACCCAGAGCAAATGCCAAAAATCTTCTTGGTCAACTGGTTCCGTCGCAACGCAGAAGGCGGATTCGCATGGCCAGGGTTCGGCGATAACTCGCGCGTACTCAAGTGGGCCATCGAGCGTATTGAAGGCACCGCAGATGCCAAGGAAACCATCATCGGCAACGTGCCGACCGGTGAAGCCCTGGACATCAGTGGTCTGGAGAACTTCACCCCGGCAGACGTTGAAGCCGCGGTAGCGGTCAACAAGGACGAATGGGCCACCGAGGTCGAAGGCATCGAAGAATGGTACGCAAACTTCGGTGACGCGCTGCCAGTCTCGCTGCGTGCAGAGCTTGATGGCTTGAAGGCTCGCCTGAACGCCTAAGTCTGACTCACTAAAGATCCTTTGGGAACCGCACTTTCGGTTCCCAAAGGATCTTTTTGTCGTTCAGCACTAAACAGATGCTGTGCTGCCGGGATGGAATCGATCCGAAGTGTAAATCAGTGCGCCAAATGCGAGCAAAGCGCTGACCAGCGCGGTCAGTGCAAAGGCTAGCGCCGAATCCGCCCCGGACAGGCCCACTAACGGCGTGGCTAAAGCGCCAATGAGAAACTGCGCGGCGCCTAGCAGGGCAGAGCCAGAGCCAGAAACTTCGCGGACCTCATTTAGCGCCAGCCCGGTGGTATTACCCATGGTGAAACCGGTGGCAGAGACGAACACAAAAATCACCGCGGCGAGAAGCAGACTGCTCACCTGTAGCAGCGCCAGTACTAACAGCAGGACAGCCGAGCTGAGCAGTACGCTCAAGGCCACCGTAATGGTCCGGCGCAACGGAACACGGCCCACCAGCCGTGCGGAGACCAGCCCGGAGAGTATTAGGCCCACCGCGTTGATGCCAAAGCACAGCGCGTAGTCTTGGGCGCTCAACCCCATCACCGTCTGATAAAGGAAAGGCGAAGCGGAAACGTAGGCCATCATGGCACCAAATGTGAAGCCGAACTGGACCAAATAACCGACAAAACGACGGCGACCCAGAGCTACCTTCAGTGGCGCAAAAAAGTTACCGGTGGAGCGCGCCGATATAGCGTGTGTTTCGCGATAGATAACTAACGCACCAACAACCATCAGCAGTGCTGCGACGGCCAACACCCATAACACCAGGCGGAATCCTCCCAGTGCGCCCAAATTCGCTCCTAGAAGCGGTGCCACGGCAGGGGCCACCGCGCCGATGGTCATGAGGATGCTGAAGATTCTTGCGGTCTGCACGCCCTTGGTCGTATCGGCAACGATCGCCTTAGAAATCACCACTCCGGCTGCCCCACCAAACCCCTGCAATGCTCGTGCAATACTCAGTGTTTCCAACGTCGGAGCGAGCGCGGCGGCCACCGAGGCAAGCACAAATAATATCGTTCCCCATCGCAAAGGCCGAGCCCGACCTAAACGATCCGAGAGGGCACCCCATAAGAACTGTCCCATACCCATACCGACTAAGAAGAAAGTCAGCGTGAGTTGGATGGCGGAGGCAGAGGCGGAGAATTCCGCCGTCATTTCTGGAAATGATGGAAGATACATATCCGTGGCTAGCGGGCCGGTGGTGCCAAGAATGATCAGGAGCGCAAAGAGCGGCGGAGTTAGCCGCGAACGTTCGGGTGCTGAAGGCATGAAACTAGTCTATGAGTCTGACAAGTATTCTTAGCTCTCCGGGGGTGTCACCTGATTATCGTCGGACACCTCTTGTAACGGTCCCGCTGGTTTGGCCGCAAACCAGGTCACCCCGGCACCGGCCAGCGCTACGCAAAGAATACCGAGCAACGACAACCAGCCCAGCTGTTCGCCAAGAATCAGCCATCCGATGAGTGTCCCCATCGCCGGATCGATGGCAAATAAGGTGCCCACCACACGAGCCGAGGAAATTCGGGCCGCCAACGTATCGACCAGATAGGGGATTGCTACACCTATAACGCCGCTCAGCGCCAATAAACCCCATTGAGGCGCGGAAACTTCGGCCACTTTAGGGGTACCAAAAGGTAGTGAAACGAGGGCGGCAATGGACACGGACAATGCTAAGGAACTGACCGAAGAATCGTCGGCTTTACCTACTTTTTCTGCCAGCAGTGTGTAGAGCGCAAAGCAAAGGCCCGCACCGAGTCCAAAGGCAAAGCCCACCGCATCAAAGTGACCTCCGGGTCCGGCGATGAGAATCACTCCAGCCAAGGCGAGCAAAGCCCAGGCGGCTTCACGCAAGCGCCGAGAGAACACCAAAGCGACTACCGCCGGACCCAGGAAGTCCAGCGTCACGGCAATCCCTAGGGGCAGGTGTTCGATTGCCTTATAAAGCAGCAGATTCATCGCGGCCATCACGACGCCGTAGAAAATGATTGCGGACCAATTTGCGCGGTTCCTTCCGCGCAAGGTTGGCCGCAAGAAAAGCCATAAGACTACGGCAGCCAAAGCTAGTCGTAACGAGCTGACTGCGGGGGAGCCTAGAGAAGCAAACATGGAAGCCGAGATTGCCGAAGAGCTTTGCACCCCGATGGAACCAACCAGCACAAATAATGCTGCTCGCCCACCTGCTGGTGGGAGGCTGGCAATTTGTTTTGCGGGCTGAGAATTCATGGCGTGAGGCGACCTTTTTGAGTTTGGGGAACTCTCTGATTGAAGAGTATGCAGGTCAGTTAGCCAAGAATACGGCGGAAAATTGTCACAATCTGGGTTCAGTTCGTGGCTACGGCCAAGTAAGTGGGTGCAAAATCAACTAAATATGAAAAGATGAATCCATGGTTTTGGCACGATTGATCCTAGGGTTGCTCTGTTTGGCACCGATGACTGGTTATGAGCTCAAGAAACATTTTGACTCCTCCATTAATCACTTTTGGAACGCAGATAAAGCGCAGATCTACCGCACGTTGGCTCAGCTAGTTGATAAGGGCTACGCGACGGTGACCACTGTGGCGCAGTCAAACTATCCTGACCGCCAAGAGCATCACATTACCGATGCCGGTCGGCAGGCCCTGGTTGGATGGCTTTCCGACGGAGCGGCCCAGGGCACTGAGCGGGACCCCTTCATGGGACAGGTATTTTTCGCGGCCGAGCTACCCCGTGAGGATATTGATCAGCTTCTGACCGAACGTCGGGTCAAAACTCAGGCCGTTTTAGATGACTATCTCTCCCAACGTGAAGGCATCGACATGCGAGCGGCGGCGGATCGCCGCAGCTTCCTCATGGCCGCCACCTTGGACCATGCAATTCGACAGCAGGCCGCCGAGCTGGAATGGCTTGACGCAGTAATGGAGCATCTGCCATGACACCAGGCAAAGACGCCGGTTCCACTGAGAAGAAGTTCAGCAGGGACGCAACCGACTATCCCGAACTACATCCAGCACGTCGTGCGTCCGGAAGAGATAAACCCGCCCAAACGCTGGTTTTTTTACATGGCGGAAATGTTGGTAATTGGAGCTGGGATCCGCAGGTTCTAGCCTTTGGCGACTTCAATGTGCTGACCTTGCATCTTCCCGCTTTCGGCGCGCGCAGCGAAGAGACTTGGCAGGGTTTAGACTCGGCCGCCGATGACGTGGCGGCGCTTATCGCCGATGAGGTCTCCGAAGGTGGGGTGCACCTGGTAGGTATTTCCTTAGGCGGGGTGATTGCCCTGCATGTGGCTGCGCGACATCCAGAACTGGTCGATTCCTTGCTGCTGACAGGTACCCCGGTCACCGGCGTGCCGGCAGCCGCACGCGCAATGAACCGGATGGCGCTGAAACTGATTGGCAGTGAATGGTACTGGCGTTTCCAGGCCGGCGCCTATGGCATGGTGGATGACGAACGGGAGTTGTTCGCAGAACATGGTGTGCTGCTGAAGTCAGAGAATTTACGCGCCATCATGGATGATCTGGATCCCGGCGGACTTCCCGACAAGCTGGCAAACTATCGTGGGCCGGTGCTGGCATTGGCAGGGGGCAAGGAACCTAAGCATGTGCAGAAGTCTTTTGAAGCGTTACGCCATGGCCTTCCGCAGGCGGTAACTCGGGTCGTGCCAGGCATGCACCACCAGTGGAATATTGAGAACCCGCTACTGTTCAACTCGGTAGTGCGGCGGTGGATCAGCGACGCGAGCATTCATCAGATTTTAGTGGACCCACAGGCGGCAAAACAGGAGAAGCCAGCTAAGCCGACGAAGCTGTCAGGTGCACAGCCAGAATCGGCTGAAAGTCAGCCGCGCCAGGTTGATCCTAAACCTGCGGTTCCCAAGCGTAAGCCAGAAATACCGAAGCCGAACAAAAATAAATAGCCTTTAAATATAGCTAAGCGCGATGCAGATTCCCCCATAATTCGAATCTGCGTCGCGCTTAGCTAGTTTATGGTTAGGCTGCTAGCCATACATCTGGGCCGAAGACCTCATAGTGGATGTGCTGGGCAGGGACACCGGCGGCTAGAGCCTGGCCGCGTACCGCGTGCATGAACGGCAGCGGGCCACACAGGTAGACGTGGCTGTCGGCGGTCAAGCTATCGCTGAGATCCATGTAACCGGACTTGGCTTCGATGTGCTCTGGCAGTTCGCCGCGTTCGAACCAGGTGCTCAGCGTGGCCTGTGGCAGCTTGCTCAGCGACTCGATCATTTGCTCACGTAGTGGCCAGGCAGTGTATTCCTGGTCGGCGTGCAATACGGTGAGTTTGCGGGTGGAGCCACGTGCTGCCAGGGTGCTCAGCGCTGCGGCACTTGGGGTGCAACCAATACCTGCGGTAGCGATCACCAGTGGTGCTCCGGACTCATCGATGGTCAGGTCACCGTAGGGGTTTGAAAGTTCAACGATGTCGCCAACTTTCAGCGAATTGTGCATGACCGGAGTGAACTCGCCATCCACATCAAGCTTCACGGTTACGGTGCGGCGTGCGGTGTTCTCGACATCCCCGCTGAGGGTGTATTGGCGCACCTGGCGCAAACCATCGGTCATCGGCATGCGAACCGAAACGAACTGTCCTGCCTTGGCGGTCGAAGCGACAATATCGTCGGCTGGTTCGAAGCTGAAGGTGACGGAGTTGTTGGCTTCTTCGGTACGCTCGGCGAGCTTCCACTGGCTGTAAACGACGTCGTTTGCCTGCTGTGAGTAGAGGCCCTTTTCGATCTTGATCAGTGCGTGAGCCATCAGCCAGTAGACCTCGCTCCAGGCATCTGCGATCTCTTGGGTCAGCGCGTCGCCTAGGTCTTCGGCGATGGCGGCGAAGAGGTGCTCGTACACGATGGGGTACTGCTCTTCGACGACACCCAGTGAGGTGTGCTTGTGGGCGATGCGTGCCAACATCGTTTCTGGCAGAGTTTCTGGTGAATTGATCAGGTGGGTGGCGAACACCGCGATGGAGCCGGCCAGTGCTTGCTGCTGGGTTCCGTTTTTCTGGTTTGAGCGGGAGAAGATTCCGTCGAGCAGCTGTGGGTGAGCGGCAAAGAGACGGTCATAGAAGTTTGGGGTAATGCTGGAGATGCGAGCGCCAATGATCGGCAGAGTCGCTTCGATGACTGGGCGGGACTGGGTTGAAAGCATCTTGTCTCCTTAGAGGGTAAATGTATCTTGTATTTAAAATGCAAGATTATGAGTTAAGTTCTACGCCCCGTAGAAGAAGAATGCAAATCGAAGGTCCCGCTATCGGGATTTTAGGCGTTGATTACGCGTTATGACGCACGGTGGGGAAGGGCAACAACGTGATCGCAGGAGAGTTCTCACAAATATCTGTGACCGTTAAAGAGTCTAGTGAAGCGTAAAAAGCCTCTCTGGCGCTCTTCAATGCCGAACGTAAACGGCACCCTGCCGAGAGCGGACAATTTCCCACTGCGTCATGGGTGGTGCAGTCGACCACATCTTCGCGCCAGTCCAGCGAGCGCAAGAGTGTACCGACTGAATAGGCCAAACCACGTTCGGTGATTTGCGCACCGCCATGGCGACCGCGAGTGACCTCCAGGAGTCCCAAAGTACGTAATTCTACGACTGCCTTGGCCACATGGTTATAGGGGACACCGACCAGTTCGGAAATCTCACGACTGGTCAATTGGCCGACACCGGGTGCGCCTAGAACCATCACGGTTCGTAGGCACACGTCGGCGAAGGCACTGAGTTTCATAAACCCAGTCTACTGCTGTGTGTTGGCCCAGATAGATTCGGCGGACTCCGCCGAAGGCTCCTCGAAGGTCCAATCGCCACCAGGCTCGGCTGGCATCGAGTATGGCTGGACGATCGCTAGTGCGGCACCGACCTTGTGCTCAGCGACCACATGAATAGCGTCGCGGTCATCGGCTTCGAGCAAGACATCCGAGGCGATAGCGATCGCTTCGAAGTGAGTTCCTTGCTCGTTCAGTACCTGTACTAGATCCGCAGCCATCGCCTCGGTATCAATGTCAGCATCCGGATCTTCAGGATTGTCCGTGGGCGGAACGGCGATCAAACGCAGTTCAGGCTCGCCATCGGCTTCCTTAGGTTCCAAAGCGATGGCGAAAGGCAGGAAGACACCCTGTTCCTCAAGCTGTTCGCGGGCCACACCTAGTGCGGTGCCCAAAACTTTGTTCAATGCGTCCTTAACGGACTCGTCGAGATCTTCGAGATTCACGGTGCTAACCCCTTAGTTGGTGATGTGTGCTTCACGCACGATTGCTAAAACCGTATCGCGAATTGGTTCGATAATCTGTGCCGTGGCACCTTCGCCGTTAAAGCGCAGGAAAGGTTCGGTATTCGACGGACGCAAGTTGATCCACCAGCTACCATCCTTGGCAGTAAACGTGGTGCCATCCAGCGTCGTGACATCCACCGGCTGACCAGCAAAATGCTCGACAACGCGGGCAACAGCCCCAGCCTTATCTTCAACCTCGGAGTTAATCTCACCGGTAGCAACATACGGCTCAAATTCTCGGCCCAGTTCCGACAACGGAAGATCCTGACCACCCAGCGCGGCCAGCACATGCATCGCGGCAAGAATGCCGGTATCCGCATTGTAAAAATCACGGAAGTAATAGTGTGCCGAATGCTCACCACCGAACACCGCACCCTGTGCAGCCATTTCAGCCTTGATAAATGAGTGACCCACACGGGTCATCACCGCCACGCCACCAGACTTCTCAACAAATTCAGGCACGGCCTTGGACGTGATCAAGTTGTGAATGATCACCGGATGTTCCTCGCCCTCGGCCTGTACCCGAGCGATTTCACGCACCGCAACCAATGCGGTAATCGCACTTGGTGACAACGGCAAACCACGCTCATCGATCACGAAGCAACGATCCGCGTCCCCATCAAATGCCAGACCCAGATCCGCCCCATGAGCCAGCACCGCGGCCTGCAAATCTTTGAGATTTTCCGGTTCCAGCGGATTCGCCGGGTGATTCGGGAAAGTACCATCAAGTTCAAAATACAACGGCACAATATCCAGCGGTAATCCGGGTAGAACAGTATCGCCAAGCACCGCAGGAGTGGTCAAACCACCCATACCGTTGCCCGCATCCACTACAAGCTTCAGCGGACGAATCGTCGATAAGTCAACTAATTCACGCAGGTACGCTGCATAATCTGCCAAGACGTCGCGCTCGCTGATGCGCCCCTGCTCACCGTCGCCCGACACCGGCAATCCCTCATCGAGGTACTGCTGAGCCAGATCGCGAATATCAAATAGTCCGGTGTCCGAAGAGACCGGACGGGCGCCGGCCTTAGACATCTTAATGCCGTTGTACTGGGCCGGGTTGTGGCTGGCGGTAAACACCACCCCGGCAGCATTGTGCTTGCCAGAAGCAAAATAAAGTTCGTCTGTGGAAATTAGTCCTAGCATCACCACGTTCGCGCCACGGTAGGTGGCGCCGCGGGCGAACGCCTGCGCGAAGGTCGTGCTGGTCGGGCGCATATCGCCACCAACTAGGACGTCCTTCCCAGCCAGGGACAACACGTCGACAAAAGCGGCGCCAATGGCCTCGACTGCTTCGGCGTTGATGCTTTCGCCAACTACGCCACGCACGTCATAGGCCTTGAAACTTTGGTTCAGGTCAATTTCTTCACTCACAGCATTCAGACTACCGGTTTGCTGCTACGAGATGGTGGCGAATGGCCAGTTAGTACATGGGAAATGGCTTACACTTACCCGCGGTTGTCCCCAATGCGTGCCGTGAGGCAAGCCAAACGTCGGCCGATACTGAAATACTATGACCATGGAAGCCAACGAGCACAACGATCTGAAGAATCTCGCGCTGCAGAAGTTGCGTGCCCTGGTTCAGCACCCAGAGGCGCAGTTTCACGACGGCCAGTTTGAAGCGATTAGCGCGCTGGTCCAAGAACGCCGTCGGGCGCTGGTGGTGCAACGTACCGGCTGGGGCAAATCCGCGGTCTATTTCATTTCGTCGTTGTTGCTCCGTCAGCAAGGCTATGGACCGACCCTCATCGTGTCTCCGTTGCTAGCTCTGATGCGTGACCAGGTGGCCGCGGCCGAACGTGCCGGAGTACGGGCAGCTGCCATCAACTCGGCCAACGTGCTTGAATGGCGCGAAATTCTTTCAAAGCTGGAACGCGATGAAATTGACGTATTGCTGGTATCCCCAGAAAGACTGAACAATCCCTCTTTCCGTGAGCACCAACTTCCAATGCTGATGAAGCGTCTGGGACTTCTGGTGATCGATGAAGCGCATTGCATCTCCGATTGGGGTCACGACTTCCGCCCCGATTACCGACGCATCCGCGATTTGATAAATCGTCTGCCACAGGGACTTCCGGTGCTCGCTACCACCGCAACTGCGAACACACGCGTAGTGCAAGACGTCGCAGAGCAGCTCTCCGGCGGAACTCAGGAAGTCTTCACCTTACGTGGCACACTGGCCCGTGACTCGTTGCGGTTAGGCGTACTGCGTCTGCCCTCGCCACGTATGCAATTGGCTTGGTTGCTCAGCCACATCAATGATTTTCACGGTTCGGGTATTATTTACACGCTGACCGTCTCGGCTGCGGAAGATATTGCACGGTTGCTACGCGATGCCGGTCATCCGGTCGCCGCCTATACCGGACGTACCGACCTAGAAGAACGCGAAAAGCTAGAACAAGCGCTGAAAGCCAATGAAGTAAAAGCCTTGATCGCTACTAGTGCGTTGGGAATGGGATTTGATAAGCCAGACCTAGGATTTGTTATCCATGTCGGGGCGCCCAGTTCACCGGTGGCCTACTACCAACAGGTGGGCCGTGCAGGTCGTGGAAGTATCGATGCCGACGTCCTCTTGCTACCAGGACAAGATGATTCCGAAATCTGGGAGTACTTCGCCACCAGTTCCATGCCCGATCAGCAACGCGCGAATCAAGTACTGCAAGCTCTAGGGCAAACCGACGGAGCAATGAGCGTTCCAGCACTTGAAAGTGCCGTTAACCTGCGCAGGTCGCCGTTAGAACTGCTGCTGAAAGTCCTGGCTGTCGACGGGGCGCTGGAACGCGTAGCCGGAGGTTGGATGCGCACCGACATGCCTTGGGCCTACGATGCAGAACGCTACAAGCGTGTGGCACAGAGTCGGGTGCACGAACAGACACTGATGATCGATTATGAGAATACTCGTGGCTGTCGCATGGAATTTCTTACGAAGGCACTGGATGACCCAAAGTCGGCGCCCTGCGGACGTTGCGACAATTGTGCCGGAACATGGTTCGATGACCACATTCCAGACGAGTCAAAAGACAACGCCCAAGCAGCTCTGGTTCGGGCTGGTGTCCAAATTGAACCTCGCAAGCTCTATCCGTCTGGCCTACAACGCCTGGGACATTCTCTAAAAGGGAAAATCCCGGTAGATGAGCAATTATCCACCGGACGTGCGTTGGCGCGACTGACAGATTTGGGGTGGGGCAACAGACTGCGTCAACTATTCGCTGACCCGGTGGATAATCCAGTTGACCCGGCGATGCTTGAAGCCTGCACCAGGGTGCTGGCCGAATGGAATTGGGAACAACGACCAGTAGCAGTCTTGGCGATGCCTTCAACCAAGCGCCCACAGCTGATTACTTCGCTAGCGCAGGGGCTGGCCCAGATTGGTCAGCTTCGCTATTTGGGCCAGCTTGAGTACCGTGGGGCACCTCCACAGGGTGGTCCTGGCGGCAATTCGGCCTTCCGCATTGCCGCGGTGGCTGATGCATTTGAAATCCCTGCACAAATCGATCAAATGCTGGCGACAGCACCGGGACCGGTGATGCTCGTTGATGATTTGGCTGACTCGCGTTGGTCCTTGGCAATGGCCGGTCGGGCAGTACGGATTGCTGGGGCACCGGGTGTTTTGCCTTTCACTCTGGGCATAGCAGGATAATCGCACAGTTAAACAAAGTAGTCTGGAGATATGGAGATCGTCATCTGGCTCGTTGTTGCTATTGCTGTTGTTGCCCTCGGATACGTGTGGCTTCAGTCTGTCCGGAAGAAAAATACGGCACAGATTTCACAAGCCATTAACCGCGAGGCGGCGCAGGAAGCAAATGCGAAGTTGGATGACACCTCCCGCAAGGCGATTTACCGCAACCTCGCTAAAGGCGACGTAATGGGTGCTGTTCAGAACTACCGTGCCGTCACCGGTGACACCGTCAAAAACTGTGTGATTGCCGTGCGTAGCCTTGACGCTTACCCGCAGACTGCTCCGGCCAAAGAACTACCGGTAGACGAAGCCGAGATTCAGGCGCTTCGTGACAAACTCGAAGCGCAGATCACCGATTCTGACGACGACTCAGGGGTAGCGACTTCTGGTGCTGTAGCGCCGGACGTCGACCTGGAAAAGTCTGATGACCTCTGGGTGGTGCCCGAAGAGTGGAGTAACCAGTTCGGCTCGGAGCAGGAACAGAATGCCACACATTTTAAAATGGCATTTGAAGTTGAGGGAGAATCGCACGAGTTCTCCAGTGAACAGTTGCCTCCGAACGAGTACGATCAACTGTTTTCGATGCTGCGCGACGAGAATTTCTCCGGTGCCGCGCAAATCCTTCATGGACACACCGGACTACCCGTCGAAGACCTTGAACGAATGATCTCGACCTCGCCGATGGCGGGACAAAGTTCGCACGGAAACGTTGCGGATTTCCGTTTTGAAGGTCAGGGCCCAGAAGGTCCTGTGCACTTCGACGCAGCAGATCTTCCCGAACTGGAGCGTGAAGCACTCTTTGATGCTATCGCCGATACTGATCTAGAACGGATGTCAGAGATTATCGTGCGGCACACGCAACTACCCGAAGATATTGTGCAGAATATGCTGCGCACCTTCGTGAAACGCAAAGACTAGGTTTCGCATTTGAACGTTGCTTCGGTAGAGACAGTTGGCTATCGTGAGGGACTACCGGCCTTGTGTCTTCGCTCACGAAAGGAACCTGACGATGGAACCGAGTAATAAGAACACGGAGCAGACTGTACCGCCCATCGGTGACGATGAACGTCAGAACGAACAACATAATGCAGATATAGCGCAGAAGCTGCGCGAAGCGGAAGAACGCATCAAAGAGGTCGCTCATGATGTGGAACGCGGTCTGAAATAAAGTTTGAAAACCCCTGAACTGATGGCAATAAATGCCGAAGTTTGGGGGTTAGTGCGTTAAACCGCATCCCGGAACCATGTTGTATGAACTGCCAAGAGAAAAAGTAAAACCCCCTAGTTTCCTAGGGGGTTTTGGCGGACACGGGGAGATTCGAACTCCCGGTCGAGTTTAACCCCGACACTTCATTAGCAGTGAAGCCCATTCGGCCGCTCTGGCACGTATCCATCCGCTGTTTCCAGCAGAATCTAGCCTACCTGAACATAGCCGAGTGTTCCAAAACGAGGGTGTTAACGTACCTGTCGCCACAGGAATTCGTAGCTAGTAGCTAGCATTCGCGCAGTGGAATCATTATCTGTGGATCCGGCGTGGCCGCCATTCTCGGGCTCATGGTAACGAACATTGGAGATTCCTAGGTCCATCATCTTTGCGGCCATCTTGCGTGCTTGTGACGGACCCACACGGTCATCGGTGGTGGTAGTCCAGATCAGCGATGCAGGGTAGTCCTCGATGGGGTGCGGTTGATCGGTCAAACGGTGTAGCGGGGAAAAGGTGCGCACGAACTCCCAGTCTTCGGGAACATCTGGGTCTCCATACTCAGCAATCCAGGAATGCCCGGCAGCGAGCTGGGTATAGCGGCGCATATCTAGCAGCGGTACCCCGCAGGAGATGGCACCAAACAGCTGTGGGTAGCCGGTGATCATATTGCCCATCAACAAACCACCATTGGAGCGACCGGTGGCCGCGAGACGTTCACGTTTGGTCACACCGCGGGTCACGAGGTCTTCGGCAATGGCAGCAAAGTCCTCATAGGCACGGTGTCGCTTTTCGCGTAATGCCGCCCGGTGCCACCCGGGCCCGTATTCCCCGCCGCCGCGAATATTCGTCATGACATAAACTGGACGCCGCCCGTTGGCTGAGCGTTTGCTCAACCAGCCAACTCCCATTGCAGGGGAGTACCCAGGAGTCATGCTGTGTTGGAAGCCTCCGTAGCCGTCCATCAATACCGAATTTTCACCGTCGAGTTCCAGCTGCGCATCGGCTATCTGAAAATATGGAACACGCGTACCATCCTTTGAACGCGCAAAGTGTTGGGTCACCGCGAAACCACTGGCATCAAATCGTTCTGGTGAACGCTTCAGCACAGTAGCCGGTTCGCCGACAGAACCGCGAAGCAGCGTGGTCGGGGTGGTGAAACCGGTAATAGTCATCCAGTAGTCGTCGGCCGTTGCCGTGTCCTCATCGTCCACCGCGCTCACCGATACGCTGAGCATCGGGTCTTCCACAGGCAACGTGGACTGCGCAAAATTATTGCGCAGGTCAAAGACTAAAATCTGGGCGGCGACATCATGCAGCACCGAGACGAGTAAATAGTTAGCGGTAAAGTCCAGCCCTTGTAAGGAAGTCTTTGCGTCAGGAACGAACACCACTTGTGCAATGCGTCCATCGTCTAAGAAATCAGCAAGGTGGCTCAGCGCTAGGGAGCCTGCCGGGATCAGCTGGCCCTGATGCGTCCAATCGGTCTGTGGCGCAAAGAGTACCCATTGGCGGTGCAGACTGACCTGAACATCGGTGGGCACGTCAATTTTATGGTGGGTTCCGTCGACAATGATGCCGGTGTGGGAGTTGTAAAAATCGATGGCGTCAGTGGTGACGATACGTTCAAAACCCGGAGTTGAGTCGTAATAACAAAATGCCGCCACATGCTCCTGATCAACTTCAAAAACAACGTCGGCGTCAGCTAAGGATGCGCCGCGGGTTAGCTTTCGTGCTGTGGAAGCGTAGGTGGAACGCGTCGTATTGGTTTCGTCGGTGGCCGAGGTGACAAGTAAGGTGTCTTCGTCGATCCAGCTAGCCGAGGTCTTAGCTACTGCTAGGTCAAATCCGTCCTCGATGAAGCGTAGATTTTCCAGGTCGAATTCACGAATTCTCACCTGGTCTCCACCATCGGGGCTCAACCTGATCAGGGCCTTACGGTGGGGTTCACCGGGTGTGGGGCGCAGGAATGAAGACCCAGCGAAATGCCACTGTGCACCCTGTGTAGTGGCGTACTGATCCATATCGAGTAGTAGCTCCCAAACAGGGCTCTCGCTGCAGTAGGAGTCCCAGGTGGTGCGACGCCAGATTCCTAACCGATGCTCGGCATCACGCCAAAAGTTGTAGTAGAAGTCGCCACGTTTGGTAACCATCGCAATGCGGTCCGTCGAGTCCAAAACCTTACGGATGGCCACAACACTCTGGGCGTAATCTTCATCGTGAAGTTCAGCCTCCGTTCGCTGAGTTTGAGTGCGTACCCAATCTAAAGCGGCAGCATCATGGATGCCCTCGAGCCAAGCGTATTGATCTGTCGTTGCCAGAGAATCGGAGGAGAATGAAGTCATAAACACAGTCTATGCATTGGACCGCGGAAGTGAACCGGTCACGTGGTAGGCGGCAGGTTCCGATCGGTTGCTGCAGAGATGGCCCCAGAGCAGACCCATGAATTTGCTAGGAGGTAATAATCTTGGAAGGTGAGCATCTTGTCGGAAGAAACCCAGCCGCAGTACAACATCGCTATCATTGGTGCTGGCCCGCGCGGTACCAGCGTCATTGAACGCCTTGCCAAACTGGCCATCAAAGTGCCTGAACTAGCAACGATGGTGCGTGTGACCGTATTTGACCCGTACCGCCCGGGTTCCGGGCACGTATGGAGCCCTAAACAGTCTCCGCACTTTCTGATGAATACACCAGCCTCATTCCCTACGGTGGCTCCAGAACGAGTCGTGACCGAGCCTGGACTTAGCTTCCAGCAGTTTGTTGACAACCATGGCGACGGACATCCACTAGATGAACGGGAAGCTGCAACCTTACGCAACACTCGCCGCGGCACCTATCCGCCACGAGCAATCTACGGATGCTACCTAGAGCATGTATACGACTCCTGTGTTCAGGTACTCGATGCACATCCAAACATTGTGGTGAATTACGTTCCTGCCGAAGTTATCGCGGTTCGACCACAAGGTATTGGATACCAACTCGAGTACGAGGTTTCGGGCCCTGCCAATCACGGTACGGAACAAGTAACAGTCGATACGGTAGTCCTGGCCTTAGGCCACCAAAGCTCTGAATTGAACCCCTGGCAAAAGCAGTTACAACGCGCTGCGGAACAGGCAGAAGCTATCTATCTGCCCCCCGCTGTGCCGGCTGACGTCGATTACTCGAATTTCCACGCAGGCGAGCCCGCACTCCTTCGTGGCATGGGACTTAATTTCTTTGACGCAATGGCAGAGCTGACCCTAGGCCGTGGCGGAATCTTCAAGGAAGTCAGTGACCAGCCCGGGCAACGCTTTGAATACATTGCCTCGGGACAAGAACCGCAACTCATCGCAGCCTCGCGTCGAGGAACACCGTATTGGGGCAAACCTGTAGTCGATGAATTCATCCCAGCCGAAATCAGCTTGCGCTTTTTCCATGCCGAGGATCTGATTATTAAAGTCGTCGAAGCCCGTCGCTCGAACCCAGAAGCAGCCCTAAGTTTCTCCCGACATATTTGGCCGCAGCTGCACCGCGATATTTTGTGGGCGTATTACTCACAATGTGCGAGTATCGAAGCCGCCAACACGATCGAGGACCCTACGGCATTCCTGGTTGGAGTGGAAGATATCCTCGAAGCCGAGCACCACGAAGGAAACCAAGTATGGCTTAGCGAATTGCGGACCTACATTGAGCAATTCCCGCATCTAAGCTGGTTAGATATTCCGTCACTAGCTCGACCGTTTGACCAGATTGGTTTTGGCTCCCACGAGGAGTATCAACAGACAGTGCGAGAGTATCTGGCTGGCAACGCTCGGCATAGCGCTGGGGGACTGTCAGACCCACTGTCACGAGCGATCATGACTATGAACGCAGGGCGCATGGTGATCAAGGATTTGGTCACTAAGGGGATCTTGGACGAACAGTCGCGAATTGAAGAGGTACAGGCACACTTCGAACCACTGGTCGAGGGGTTGTCTTCCGGTCCGCCCCTAGAACGGATCGAACAGCTACTGGCGTTGTCCCGCGCCTCACTGGTGCACTTCATTGGGCCGGAGCCGGAATTTGGTTTTAATGATCTGAGCGGCAAATTCACCGCCTCCTCACCATGGGTCGACACTGACGTCTACGAGGCCAAAGTGTTATGTGAAGCAATGATGCCAGCCAACCGAGTATTGCAAAACAACACGGCGCTGATTACTCAACTTCTAGCGGAAAAGGTTGCACGTGCGCATACCTGGCGCAACGCGGAAGGTGAGCGGATGACAGGGTCTGGATTTGATGTTGTTGGGGAGCCATATCGGCTCATCAACGGAGAGGGTTTGGCCCACCGCGGAGTCTTTGTCCTCGGGTTGCAACTATCATCCGCACAGTGGGGCACCGCCATTGCAGCTCAGGCGGGAGACACCACAGACCCGGCGGCGCAAACCTTGCGCGATGCGGAGCAAATAGTCATAGAAATTGCGCGCATGGCCGGAGTTAATTTGGAAGAGCTCTTGGCAGGAAGCGCTAAATAAGAAAGTCTGGGCGGGTAGATCATTTGATCTACCCGCCCAGACTGTTACGCGGATGGTAAGAGATTTGAAACCGTTTTCCGCTGAGCCTCACGCTTGAAAACACCGAAAACACGCGATTTATCGTCATCTGAGATAGTAGCAAATAGCGGTCAATTGGGGGCAAGTGTGCTCAAAATGTGTTCAAAGAATCAGCCTATGACCACTGCCGGAAGGTAACCGCTGAGGCTGTTAATTCTCGGCGCGATTCGATAGGCTGGCATTACTCCTTTCTGTTCCGTTTCGGCGGGCGTGAGAATCCCCGGTGCGGGTAACACCGGGGATTTTCTTTTGCCTAAATGTCGGCGGCGTTCGCTAAACTTCAAACCGTTACCCCGGCATGTTTTCTCCTTGCCGGGTCACTGAGGGGAATCGAACTAGGTGAATTAGCTTGATTCCCACCGCAAAAGGCTCTAACACCATGAAAAAAGTCCTAGACCACAAATTGCCTGTAACCCTAGTAATCGTCACGCTAGTTATTGCTTCGATGACCTTTATTGGCGGTTCAACCTATCCGATAGCGTTTAGCGCCCTCTGGGTCGCTTACGTCATCGCGCTAGCGTTTGGCATTGCACTAATACGAAAAGATGTAAAGCATGACTAGCACGCTCGAAACTTTGAAGGCGGCCGCCGATAAAAAGGCGGTTGCTGACAAGGCGCAAGTAATCGCCGCTGAGGAATTGGCGCATGCTGTGCGCGAGGCGATAGCAGACCCAGATATTTCTACCGCGAAGATTCGCGAAGTTACCGGGCTTAGTAATGCTCGGGTCTATCAAATCAATAAGGGGTAGCTTCAAACCGTCACCCGCGCCCGTTAGACTCGTATCAAAACCTTTTGGAGGAAATCTTGTCTCATGCAACTAAGCGCGTCATTGGCAACGTTAGCGTACTAACCGCGCTCGTCGCTTTGGTCGCCGTGCTCGTGTTTGCCGCCACGAGTCCAACGTTCCTGAAAAACGATGCAGAGCTAACCGCCGAAGCGAACGCGGGAACTCCCATCGTTCAGGCAATGAATACGCCTAAGCCAAAACCTACAGCTACCGCTAAGCCAACTCCCACAACGGCCGTAGATAAGTCGCAAGCATGGGCAGATGACATGATCAATCTGCTATTGAATGGCAATTCCAAATCCTCGTTTGACGATTTCAGCCCTAAGATTGCGCACCACTACATCGAGTCGTGGAGCCAGCCGAATCCAGGGGTGCTGTCAATCAATGTCAAAGACAAGAATTGGTCTAACTGTGATCTAGATGCTCTCGGTATGAACGTATTGGATACTGCGGGTTGGGATAATCCAAAGTTGAAACTTGTAGAGGTATCAGACGGTAACTCTAAGCCTCGTATTATGGAGCGAAACAATGAATACGCAGTGCCGAATAGTTGCGCATAACCAAACTTAAACGCATATCGCGTTCTATTCGTTAAGACTTGGAGAATCCCGTGAAACGTTTTGCCCCGCTCGCTCTTATCGCTGCCCTAGCGCTCACTGGGTGCACTCCGAAGGCGTTAGAGGTCGCGCCCGGCCCTTCGCATGTGCCCGCTGGGTCGCCGGTCGCTGTATCGGTCGCTGAGCCTACGTCAAAGGCTGTAAAGGTTACTCCAAGCGCGACGTCGAGCGCGCCACATGTGCCCGTTGATACCGGGATAAAGTTCACCGGGGCAACGTCTGAATTGAAAGCACTAGCGATTCAGGAATATGCCGAATGGGATGAATATAACGAAGCGCACTCTCAAGGTTTCCGAGGCGCTTACAAAGCCGGGCATGTTGTCATGCTCCCGAAAGTTGACCACGGCTTAGAAGGCGAATTCGTGAAGATCCTAGAGTGGTCTATGCCCTCCGAGAATGAGGTTACGGTACGCATTGAGGGGAACGGCTGGACAACGTTAGACCTGCGCGTTCCAGGTGATTCGGTAGCTTGCGCACTATTAGATGAAAGCGACGAAAATTTCTTAGCTACATTTACAACCGCGAACGGCAAAATCAAAGCGACCCGCGAATGCCGAAATATGCCAAGCGACAAATAGAGTTCGCCCATCTTAAACGGCAAATATCCCCCGCGCCATTGAGACGCGGGGGATATTGTTTCTTAAGCGTGGTTGTAATTAAGCCACTGCTGCCATTGCTTTACTACATTCGTATTAGGCCAGGCGACGGTGCAACTACCGGCCCCGCATAGGCTATACATGTAATTCGGTTTGCCGGTAATTCCAAGCAAGTAACCGGCCGCGTCACCCATTGCGCCCTTGGTCATGGATCCAAACTTTCCGTCGAGCGCCCCAGCGTACAGCAGCCATGACGTTAGACGTCTATGCTGAGCTGTTTGATGACGATATGGACGCGGTAGCAATAGCCCTGGATAACGCCGTATCAAAATAAAGTGTGTTCAAAATGTGTTCAAACGGAAGGGCATAGAAAAGAAAAAGCCCCTTACTTCCCAGTGTTTACAAGGAAATAAGGGGCTTCATATTTGCGGATGGTAAGAGATTTGAACTCTTGGTACGGGGTTACCGCACACTGGTTTTCAAGACCAGCTCCTTAGGCCGCTCGGACAACCATCCAACCCGAAAAATTATACGCTATGAACAAGCCAAGAGAGGAATCGACTCAGATGAGCAACACGATGAAGTCCTACATCTACGCCAGCGCAGGTGGTCCGGAGGTGCTTGAAAGCCAAACTCGCCCTATTCCAGAGCCCGCTGACCACGAGGTATTGATCAAGGTGGCCGCGTTCGGATTGAACCGTGCTGATGTGCAGCAACGCAAGGGTGTGTACCCGCCGCCTCCAGGGGAAAGCGATATTCCAGGACTCGAAGTTTCAGGCGTTATCGCTAGGGTCGGAAAGCAAGTTACCGGGTTCGCAGAAGGTGACCACGTGGCGGCACTGTTGGCCAGCGGCGGATATGCCCAGTACGTCAGCGTGGATGCATCCCACTTACTGGATATTCCAGAACAGCTGGACTTAGTCGAAGCGGCCGGACTGCCTGAAGTGGCTTCCACTGTTGTTTCAAATATTTTCCTTGAAGGCCAGCTCCAAGCAGGCGAAACGTTGCTGATTCACGGTGGCTCCGGAGGTATTGGTTCGATGGCCATTCAATTAGCTAAGGATGCCGGGGCGACGGTGATCGTCACCGCCTCCTCAGAAGAGAAGATCGACTATTGCAAATCGTTGGGTGCCGACGAGGGGATCAATTATCGCGAAGAAGACGTACTTCAACGAATTCGCGAACTGACCGATGCAAAGGGAGCAGACCTCATTCTTGACGTGGTGGGAGCCAAATACTTGGCGATGAACCTCAAGGCGCTCGCCGTCGGTGGGCGCCTTGTAATCATCGGATTGCAAGGTGGAGCAAAGGCCGAGCTGGACCTGGGCACGTTGATGGGTAAGCGAGCTCGGGTTATTGGTACGACACTTCGTGCCCGCCCGGCAGCGGAAAAGACCGCAATAGTTGCCGAAACCGCGCAACGTATCGCACCGCTTTTGGGCTCGGGGAAACTACACCTGAACGTCACCAAAAAATTCGATTTTGAGGATCTGATCTCGGCGCATGAATATTTTGATTCGGGAACGCATGTGGGAAAAATTGTAGTTAGGGCTTGATTTACTAGTGCCCTCTTCGCGTAAAGTGACCCTGTGGTAGTACCACGTGACTCGTTCCACAGGGGCTGGTCATCAACATCACTTGAAACTTTCCGAGGAGGCTGCTCTTAGTGAGTACCCAACAAGCACTTCCGCCATCTGGTGTGGACCCAGAAGTCGCCGAACGCGAGGATAAGCGTTGGACTCCGTTGCGTATCGCAATCTGGGTTGTCATCGCTTTGATTGGCGCCGTGGCCTGGTCCATGCTGGCCTTTTCCCGTGGCGAGACTATCAACGCGATCTGGTTTGTGTTCGCTGCCGTAGCAACCTATCTCATTGCCTACCGCTTCTACGCGAAATACATTGAGCGCAAGATTGCTAAGCCAGATGACTTCCGGGCCACGCCGGGCGAATACATGAACAACGGTCGAGACTTTATCCCAACCGACCGTCGGGTGCTGTTCGGGCACCACTTCGCAGCGATCGCCGGAGCCGGGCCGCTGGTCGGTCCGATCCTCGCTGCCCAGATGGGTTACCTGCCGGGAACCATCTGGATCATCTTGGGTGTTATTCTTGCCGGTGCCGTCCAGGACTATCTGGTCTTGTTCTTCTCCATGCGTCGTGGAGGACGTTCGCTGGGGCAGATGGCTCGCGAAGAGTTGGGACTAATTGGTGGTACCGCGGCACTGATTGCGACTCTGGCTATCATGATCATCATCGTGGCGATTTTGGCTCTGGTGGTTGTGAACGCGCTGGGTGAATCGGCTTGGGGCGTCTACTCCGTGGGTCTAACGATCCCCATCGCCCTCTTCATGGGCATCTACCTGCGCTTTATACGCCCAGGCAAGATCCTAGAGATTTCGCTTATCGGTTTTGCCTTGCTGATGTTTGCCATCGTCTCGGGTCGCTGGATCGCCGAATCGGCTTGGGGAGCAGAATTCTTCCACCTAGAACGCACCACCATCGCGTGGGCGATCATCATTTACGGTGTGATCGCGGCCGTGCTACCGGTCTGGTTGCTGCTTGCTCCGCGTGACTACCTCTCGACCTTCATGAAGATCGGCGTCATCGGTCTGTTAGCCGCGGCCATCATCGTGGTCCGACCAGAGATCGACGTTCCGGCATTCTCCGAGTACGCCTCGCGTTCTGACGGCCCGGTAGTATCGGGCTCCTTGTTCCCATTCTTGTTTGTCACCATCGCCTGTGGTGCGCTCTCCGGCTTCCATGCGCTTATCGCTTCGGGAACCACCCCGAAACTGGTCCAGAAGGAACGCCAAACCCGCTTTCTCGGTTACGGTGGCATGCTCATGGAATCGATGGTGGCCATCATGGCGCTGGTCGCCGCGATCTCTATTGACCGTGGAATTTACTTCGCCATGAACTCCTCGGCTGCGGCTACCGGTGGCACCGTAGAAACTGCTGTCGCGTTCGTGAACTCCTTGGGTCTGGCAGGTGTCGACTTGATTCCAAGCCAGCTGACCGAACTCGCAGCAAATGTGGGCGAACCATCGGTGGTATCGCGCACCGGTGGCGCGCCAACGCTCGCCGTGGGCATTGCCGTGATCATGAATCAGTGGTTCGGTGGCGTGTCCATGATGGGGTTCTGGTACCACTTCGCCATCATGTTTGAAGCACTATTCATTTTGACCGCTGTAGATGCGGGCACACGTGTAGCTCGCTTCATGCTGCAAGACACTATCGGTAACTTCATCCCTAAGTTCAAGGACACTTCGTGGCGGCCCGGAGCCTGGTTATGTACGTTAATAATGGTGGCCGGGTGGGGGTATATTCTCATCCTCGGAGTGACTGACCCGCTGGGAGGAATCAATACGTTCTTCCCACTGTTCGGTATCGCTAACCAGTTGCTCGCTGCGATCGCCTTGGCCGTGGTGATGACGATTGTTGCCAAGCGTGGCAACTTCAAGCACCTCTGGGTCATTGTGCTGCCGCTGGTCTTCACCGTCGTGGTTACCTTTATTGCCTCATGGCAAAAGATTTTCTCCCCGGATACCAAGGTGGGTTACTTCTCCAACCACAATGCGTTCAAGGACGCCTTAGCTAATGGAGAAACCTCCTTCGGCTCGGCGAAGAACATCGAAGCCATGGAAGCCGTTGTGTATAACACCGGAGTTCAAGGCTGGCTTTCGGTCATCTTCCTGGTCCTCACGGTGATCGTGATCGCCGCTGCCGTTGTTGAAACTATCAAGGCTAAGAAGCGAGGCGGTGGAGTGAATACCGAGGATCCATATGTAGATTCAAAGATCTTCGCACCGCAGGGGATCATTTCCTCGCCGGCAGAAAAGGCTCTTGAAGCTCAGTGGAAAAACGTTGCTCCAGAGCAGAACGTAAATCGTGGTGGGCACTAGCATGCTCGGACTTCGCGCAAGGCTGGATCAGGTGGCGCGCTTTATGGAAGGTGTGATGGGTGCTGACAAGTATCGGCAGTATCTTGAGCATCTAGCTAAAACCCATCCGGACGCTGAACCGATGTCGGAACGTGAGTTTTGGGTTGACTACACCGACTGGCAAGAGAACAACCCGCAAGGGCGTTGCTGCTAACCGGTAAGTCGCTTCAGTCAAGGAGCCTTGGAATTCGAAATAATTCGAATTCCAAGGCTCCTTTGGTGTTATGCGATGCCACAGACCGGGGAAGATTTGGCGGTGGCCGGTAGTCTGGTATTAGTTTATTTGGTAGCGACCTAGCAAAAAGAGTGTGATGGGTTTTTTCTCGCGTTTACGCGATCAACGTGCAATTAGCCGTGATCTTGGGCAAGGTGTCTGGCGCCGTGCCCACGATAGGTTTGTGCGCTCCTTGGACCGTGTTTTTCAGGTTCTAGAAGGAATCGAAGACAACGACTTGTACAACGAAGTTGTTGTGCGCGCTAATGAACTAGCCGACTTGCTCCCGCAGGTGCGCCAGCTTTGCATCGATTCGCAGAAGCTGACTCCCAGCGAAGATGAGCACATCCCGCAGGCGACATCTCAAGTACACCGAGCACTGACAAAGTCAGCCAATGACTTGGCGACCACTGCGCAGGTGATTGCGATGATGCGCATGCAAGCTAAAGATGGCGAAGAAACTAATCTGAAGCCTGTTGAGCACAGGGCCCAAATCGTTAAAGATGATGTTTCGCAGGCGGCTAAATTGCTTGCTGACGTTAAGTAAAAGGGAAAATCGTGGTGCCGGTCACCAGTCCATCCAGATTCATGCACTAAATTAGTTGCATGATCCAAACTGTTCCACAAACTAATTTCCATGATGGTAACTGCATCGACCAGATCGGCTACGGCGTCTGGAAGGTCGCAGACGCTGAGGCTGAAGTCGCGGTAGGTAAGGCATTGAATGCCGGATACCGACATATTGACACCGCACGTATCTACGGAAACGAAGAAGGCGTCGGACGGGCTATTGCTAGCAGTGGCATTCCGCGTAGTGAAATCTTCGTAACTACCAAAGTCTGGAACTCTGATCAGGGTTACGACAAAACGATCGCCGCAGCCGAGGCTTCTCTAGAGCGGTTGGGCTTGGACTATGTCGATCTATATCTGATTCACTGGTTGCAGCCGCAGCGTGGCACCTACGTGGACACCTGGAAGGCGCTGATCCAGCTTCAGAAGGACGACAAAGCTACCTCGATCGGCGTCTGCAACTTCACCGTTGAGGCGTTAGAAGAACTCTACGAGCAGACCGGAGTACGTCCGGTGATAAACCAGGTGGAAACCCACCCGTACTTCCCACAGACCGAACTACGTGTGTACGAAGCTAAGCATGGCATCGCGCACGAGTCATGGTCTCCTCTAGGCCATGGCGGGGAATTGCTAACGGACCCAGTCATTGTTGAGATCGCGGAAAAGCATCAAGCCAGCGCAGCGCAGGTAGTAATCGCTTGGCACCTGGCCGTGGGTAACGTAGTGATTCCTAAGTCGGTCACCGATTCACGGATCATCGAGAACTTCGAAGCGATTGAGCTGAAGCTTGATGACGAGGATCTTGCAGCGATCAACGGCTTAGATCGAGGTGCAGAGGGTCGTATCGCAGCGGACCCCGCTGTTTCTGATTTCGAGTAATTCCTAGTCTGTCCCAACTTAAGCCAAGGCCTGAACTTCGCTCAGAAGCTTAGGCCTTGGGTTATTCGTTGAACGGTCATGCGGGCGTTTCTAGACCCAAACCTCGGCGCTTCCAGCGTGGCGACATCATCAAGTCAGCAGTCATCGCCCGAATCCGATATCGGATTAACTATGTAGGGCCGCGAATCACCCACGTTGAATCGAAGCCTATTTTGAGGCGTATAGCATAGAGATGGATTATGATTAATCTAATCAAACATGCTTATTCGAAAGTGACGAGTTGATAAATAAAAAACCAGGCAACGATACTTTAATCTATTTTTGGCTAATGATTGTGCTCAGCGTGATCGGATTCCTATTGCAAGCCATTGGCCTACAGCGGTCGTATCAGGACGGCGGGAGCAATATTCTGGCGCTTTCAGGCTTCGAAATCGCCGGATATGGCTGTTTCTTAGTCTCCTTCATTTTTGGAATCGTTGTCACACACAAAATCATCGCCATGATGATCCATTTGGTGCATGCGCGAAGTCGCTAAGCGAAGAAGAAAACGAAAAACCCCGGAACCACGTGTTTTACACGGTTCCGGGGTTTTTCTTCAGCCGAGCCCCCTGGCGGATTTGAACCGCCGACCTGCTCTTTACGAGACAAAGGATGACGATATCTAAGGGGGTCTGTAGGGATTATTTGGCCTAGTGATTGGCCTGTGAGGACTCACCGGCGCTTGAGTTCCGATGGCTACCCAGTAGTGTGTGCACACATTCGTGCACACAAGGGAGCCCCGCTTCAACTCACCAAATGACAGGATGCGCAATTGGGTAGGATCAGTTCATGAGTTCCGTGCCCAGGCCTGAAACTGATCCCTTAGAAGTGGATAGTAGCCGCAGAATTTACAAAATGTTTGAACGGATTGATGGTTTGGCGGAAAAGCATGAATCGAGCTTCAAACCTGAATCTGGATCGCGCTTAGATTTCGACAATCAACGGGCTCCTACGAGACCAATATCGGACTATGCACACGCTCAACTTTCCGTGGCAACTGACTGTCTCCAATCTTTGAAACGCATGATTTTGCGAGAACAAGACAAAGCCGTCGATATGCATTTGGGCCCGTTCGCTCACTATGCGCTGATCCGCAATGCCCTTGACTCATTGGCTATTGTCATTTGGTTGATGGAGCCAGAGAGCAGCACAGGGCGGCTCAAACGCCTCTTGCGTATTGAGTGCAACGAGGTGGAACTTGCTTCCAAGCATTACCAGTCGGTGGGTATCAGGGCATGGAAACAAACAAAGGAACAGAAACTCGAACGAATAAGAGAAATCGCTGTTGAAGCAGGCATCGAAAATTGGGATCCAGTTACTGACAAATTGTCTACGACCACCAAAATATTGGGTGAAATCGACCGGCTGCGTAGTAAGTCTTCTCGCGTGTCGTGGCTGTCATATTGGCAACTGGCTAGTGGTTATGCTCACGGCAAGCGTTGGGCGGTCCTTGCCTCAGGCGAACTCACCGAGCAAGAAGGTACAGCTACAAAGCATGGCGCGACTTTTGTTGTGACCGCAAGCTATCAATTCCTGGACTTACTGTTGGCAGAAACTCTGGACATGCTGAATATTGCGATGATCCGATACGAGGCACTTTGCCGTGGGAAGTAACTGCTAGGTGTTATCGATTCGGCCAAAATGTACGGACGTTATGTCCGTGGAGGTTGGTAGGCTTGTCGTATCGAGGCATGAGGGCCGCACAGTACAACTGTGCGGCCCTCTAAATGTCTAGCTACCATGGGCTAGTGCGAAGATGAGTCTACTTTTACTTTGAGGGAAGCTATTTATCTACGGGATAGACATCGTGATTGGCGTCAAACCAAACAATATGGAATATTGCTCCGATTCGAAAGCCCCAGAGTCGTTTCGTTCCCGAGAGTCTAAATCTGAAGATTGAGTCAGGGGCGTCATCGCCGTGCAATTTTTGAATCCGAGCTTGCGCGGACTTATGGAGTATGCTCACATCCATGGAATGGTGCTTTTTGTGGCGTTTCTGACCACCAGTGCGTTCCGCCTCAATCTCTTTCCATGACTTTTGAGAAAAGTCGCTGAGACAGTCGAGCAAATCTTTCCAGATTTCCTTATCTGGTCCCCATTCCCAAGCGCACCCATGAGGTTTTCCCACTTCAAGATCAATCATCTCGGAACTAAATTGGAACCGTGATTCTTCATACTTAGTAACTTCGTCGAATGACCGTTGATTCGGTACTGACTTGTTTGTGTGCGCAGCAGGGGCATTGCCGCGAATTTTTTTATTCTTGGCCGAGGACATGCGTAATAATGCCTAGGCGTTGGCTAATGCAGAAAAGAAGTCTTGCATGGAATCGGTAGAAACTTCTTTTTGGCTTGAAGCGCCAACAGGTAGTCCTTCACGAGCTTCAAGCCACGGGCGCTCAGAATGCGTTAAGTCTGAAAGCTGTTGACCGGTCAATTTCCCGTAATGCTCAAGCACTGCATCGATAGTATCAACTTCATCTGAGCTTAGGGCGGATGGGTCGCCGTGAGTCCAGCTGCTGACCGTGTACGTGCCTCGGTGAAGGTCGAACAAATCGTAGACGACTGGTCCGTTTGCCCACGCCTGAATCTTAGAATCGAATAGAGGTTCTTCGTCCCAAGCCAGCGACCAGCCTTGAGAGTAGTAGCAGAGCTTCTGCAATTTCATCGTAGTTATTGGATTCTTGAAATATTCAAGAATGTAGGCCGCTACATCATGTACGTTCGCCACTGTTTCCACCTCCCGGCGGTTGTCAAGTAAATACAATAGTTATCCACAGTCGCTGTGGATATTTCTGTTGATATTAAAAGTTTACGCTAGCTTGTCAAACCGACAAGTGGATATTGCATACCCGAGAATGGTCAAAAATCGACTAGCTCATGCCTCAGTATGCTTTTTCGTGAGCGATTTCTTATACCGGGGTTGCTGCCCTTCTCGATTCTGCTTCTACGCCTCGTATTGGTTGCCGTTTAGGAACAATTCAATTGAGGACTCGCGTATTTTCCACTTGCCGCCCCTGTTGGGCGAGGGCATTTTCAGACCTATCAGTTCACCTCGGCGCAACAGCCTACGCACCGTCTCCGGGTGGCTGCGCAACCGCTCAGCGGCCTCGTTCACATCTAAAAGCTGGTCCTTGCTCATGTTGCCCTCCATGGGTTGTCGGTTGATGCGTGTCACTGTATTGAGCGCAACAGACAATATGGACGATGGGGCCATTCAGTCGGTATATACCTGTTCAATGACTTGTAGCGCTAACTCGTAGCGCAGCCAGTGAAAGGGCTTTAATGATGGCGCTAATCATGATCGACAAATGCCCAACGTGCAAGGGCGATAACATCCGTTTGAAGCGGTCCCGAGAGCAGTCCAGTGCCGGCGGAGAAATGGAATGGTACTGCTCGAACTGCCACAGGGTGGTGCATGACGGTGGACGTAAATAGCCCCAGTGATCAGATGAACTGGTGACAAGAACCGCCGCATCCTAAGTGATTGCGGCGGTTCTTGTGTGCTCTATGTAGTAAATGAAACTGATGAGCCTATTTTCGACTGGCGAATTACTTGATCACAGTTTCAGCCCCATGAGCCACGGTTCTGCTCCGGAGTAGTTTTTCCTGCTCGGTTCCATCAACTCATAGCCTCGTTCGTTATAGAACTCGTATAGTCCTGGCGTGAATCCATGCGCTCCATCACCGGCTTCGGGCATAACAATTGAGTAGCGAACGTCCGCGGATTTGCCTTGGGCCTCGGCGAAGGACAAAAGCTGGCTTCCCACACCGTGTCTGCGACTGCTTGGTGAAACAAATACTTCCACAATGTATAGCCAGTTTTCAGTGCTGTCCTCGTATGTAGCAAGAACATCGGGGTTACAGGGTTTTATTTTGTAGCTGATCCAACCTACGATCTGCTCATCAACTGTGGCGACTACGTCTAACGTATCTCGGGGGTACGAATGCTCAAGATATCTTGCTTCGGTTGGGCGCCATTCTTGGATTAGGTCAGCGACGTAGAAGTTGTCATCAGAATTCATGTCACGAACTTTAACTATGGATCGGTTCATAGGCTAAGCGTATTCATGATTCATTGACTCAATAAATCAGTCTCCCGGGGCAATGCCACACCGGGAGACTGGAAGCGATGAGCGGGACTTGAACCCGCGACCTGGACCGTATCAAGATCCTGCTCTATCCATCTGAGCTACCACCGGTCGGTGGCCCATCTCTGAGCCGACAAAATAAGCCTACTACAACAAAAATGATGTGTTGCTTTGGTGACTCACTTTGGGAAAACATTGCGTCTGGGCAGTGGCCGCAACCCTTCGTATCGAGCAAGACGTTGCCTGTAGCGCATGGCATGCTCGCGCCAGTACTCGGCCTCGCTGTCTAACGGCCCTACATGACAGAACTGACCGCACCGAAGGATAGCCCCGCGCCGGTTTGCATCGAATCTGTTTCACGCTCAGGTTTAGGTGAGTAGTTTCCACTCACCTGCAAGTCATCGCGTATCGTTGATTGGTTCTTGCCCACAATCGGCGCGATAGCCCTGGTAGACATGCCCGCCCCTAAATGAAAATTCCCCCTAACCCGTGAAGGCCAGAGGGAATTTCAGGAGTCAGCACGGTTACGGCTGGTTAGGGATTGCCTTTCGAATATAAAGTAACCGCCATTTTGCTTCTCCTGGCGCTGGAAGGTCATCGCAATTTCTACGGAACTGCTCGCCCCCATCGTTCGGCACTTGCCTTGTTGCAGCCCGCCGTGACGTTCACGCCAAAGGGGCGCTAAGCCCCATAGATTTAACTGCTCCGAGGTTAAGACAAGGCCAGTCGAGCAACGCCCGGCTAAGCCAAAACTAACCCCTCACATCGACTCACAGGGCTCCCGGAAAATGAGGCTGAAAATGCCCTCAAACATCACAAACGCCTAAAAGGGCATTTTTCATAAAGTTTGCTGACTTGGGAAAACTCACGGAGGGATATTTCGCTATGCCAGAGGGGCTAGCTTTTGGCGGCCTTCTAACCCCCTCCCCCCTCCCCCTACTTCTGGGTTGGCAATGGCCAGCCTTCGAGTGTGAAGTCTGGCCGTTACGGTTGCGGTTGCGGGTCAGTATGCGCTCCTGCTGACGGCTCGGTCGGGCTGGTATGGCTCGGGCTTCTCGGCTTCGGCCTCTGAGTTGAGCTCTGCGAGTGCTTTGGCCTCGGCTTCGCGGTGTTCGGTATATTCTTGCCCGTGCGTTGCTTTGTGCCAGTCGGTAGCCGTTGGGAACCATAGGGAATGACCTTGACCTAGGACTGTTGCCCACCATTGGAGCGAGTCAGTGCGAATTGTTCCTACGAAGCCTGGCAATGTCATGTAGGCGGCTGAGTCGGTGAATGTTTCTTCGTTGTAGAGCATTCCGCGTAGCTCACAGGCGGCGTGTAAGGTTTCGGCAATGTAGGCGTGCTTTTTGATGGTTTCGGCGTGCTGGTAGTCTTCGGCGTTCACTGCAATGTCTATGTTCCACTGCTTGCCGGGGTGAGCTTGAATTAGCTTTGAGAGTTCAGCGAGGGCGGGGAAGAATAATTTGTCTCCGATTTGGCGAGTGATGTTGTCGGCGTTGTCGTTTACTGCCTGAATAAAGTTTGAGCGGGATAGTTCTTCGATGCGCTGAGGGAGCGCGTGGTATGTCTGGCCCCATGCCACGTATCGCATTAGGTGTTCTTCGGGGTCTTCTCCGTTGATTACGGCCTGAGCTGCATTGTCGAGGTGCTGGCCGTGGTTTTCGGCGCCTAATTCGCTAGCACGCTTTTTAGCGTCGGTAACAGTAGCAATGAGCCCGTTGAGCAAAACTTGTGGGGCGTCTAAGTTGTGTTTGTTTAGCGCCCGGCTGATGTTGCGAAGGATGCGCGGAAGATTGTAGTTGTAGCCGGGTAGTGTGCCTTCGCCTGTGCTGGCGTTGATGGTGTAGTTGCGCATTGGAATTCTCTTTTCGGTTGTTGGGGTTGTTGGGGTGGGGGTTGGTGTGGTTTTGCCGGTGAAGTCTGGGTTGGTCATTTTGGTGTCTTTCAGATGGTGTGGTGGTTGTTTTCGGCGCGGGCACTGAAAAATAGCGGGCGGTGTGGCGCGACGCGTTGAGCGAATTTGATCATGTTGTTGGTGTCTTCGAAGCTGTCGAGCATTTCGGCGTCTTCGCTGTCGAGGTCGTAGAGGTGGGTTAGCTTGCGCCGGAGTTTTTCGCGTATTTCTTGCTCTGGTTGGTTTTCGGTTTGCTCTGTCATTTGGCGTCCTCTGGGCATAAGAAAACGCCCTAGTTTCGTTTCTAAGGCGTTGGGTTTTAGTAGGTGGATAAGTGAGCGTTTGGAGGCCGTTAGGCGTTCCTAGCCCGCCCGCTAGTCTGCTGGTGTTGCCGGTAATGGTTCCTCTGTCGCGCCGGTCGCGTCCGTGAGCTGATGGGCGGGTTGCATTGGACATTCGACGGGCTGTAGTCGCCCTGGCGCGGGCTCTGGTAGCTTGTCCGCAGCGTCTACCAAATCGTTCGCAAAACTGTATGCTTCGGATTTGGTGAGGTGCGCGGCGATGCCTTGCCCGCAGATTAGGGATAGGCCGTCGATTTTCTGGCCTTCGTCATCCCACGAGCGGTGCAGGATATGGCCGATGTAGGGGCGGCGATTGTTTGCCATTTATTTTTCTCCTTCGCAGTCGTGCGCCTGGACTCGCGTCTCTAGGCTGATGCAACGCCCGCGCCAATATTCGATTTGGCTCGTGAGGTGGGTTACTTGCTCTTGCAAAGCGGTTGCGTGCGCGAGCTCAGGCCATGTTTCGAGTTGGCGGGGCGTGTAGCCATAGGTCATTTGACGGTGTCCTTTTCGTCTGGTTTTTCGGTTTGGGGTAGTTCGATGAAGTAGCCAGCCCCGTTGATTCCTTCTATGGTTCGGTTCCGGCATGGGGCGCTGCTGTGAGCCTTAGGGCTGCCCTGGTCGTTTTCAGTCCAAGGGTGATTATGTTCTTCGGCGCAGTAGGGGCAATGAATGATCACATGAAGATTTCCTTGAGCGTCAAGGTATCCATCTTTCACGTAGGCCGTTCGGGGCGCTTTGAGCATGGCTTACACTCCGGCGCTGGCGGTGAGTTTCGCGGGAATGACGATGTTGTAGCCGGGGTTCGAAGTATTCAGACCACAATGAGCGACGCGATGCCTGCTGGTTCGCTGATGCTGTCAACGCCGTGCGTGTGTGTCTTTGGGCAGTGTGGACAATCCACTTCGATGACAAAGAATCCGCGGTAGGTTTGATTCGGCCATGCGTCGATAGCAGTTGCATTCGGTATTGAGTTTTTATCGGTCATACTCGGCGGTCACCGCCGTTAGCCAGCCATTCGGCATGTTGTGCCTCGGTGAATAGCTCACCTGGCGAAGCGCCCCGGCGGATATATCCAGCTTCGGGTTCGAAGATTTCAGCGAACCAACCGGAGGGTAACCACTGACGTGCCATATCTGGATCCGAGCAAACCGCGTAAGTCATCTTTTCGGCGTATCGCTTCGACATGCCGTGTTCAGCACGAAAGTACGCCTTGATTTCAGGGCGAGACTTTGGTGTCTTGATGACTGCCGGTGTTTCCTTAGCTGAGCAATCGCTCAAAGGACGGGTTAGGGTGTTGGCTCTCAAGCTGTCGCACCGACGTAGGGGCGAAGTATTGAAGCAATGCGTGATGCTTGCTCACTGGTGAGTGGCGGAGCGGTTGCTACAACGCGAGCAACGTATTTTTCGAGCTCTGTCTCTGAATGTTTGTAAGCCATGTTGCTAATCCGCCTGTTCTAAGTGGTCTGCGAGGTGGTGGAGGTCGGAGCAGATAGGCCGTGAGGTTTGGCCTTGGGCTGTGTGGTCTGCAGCCTGTCGTAGTAGCTTGATTACTGCGGTGCGGTCATAGGGGTCGATCACGCTGATTTCACCTTTTCGAGTTCGATCATTTTTTGAAGGTAAGCCATTTGCTTTTGGCGGTTTTGTTCTTCGGATAAATTTTGAGATTCATCATTCAAATCAAAAATTTCGTTATCCCCTCGTAAGGTTGCGTTTGGACGAAACGCCGATGATTTCTTGATTGATTGATTACTTGATTCATGAGTACTTACATAAGTACTTGGGGTACGGTTCAACCGACCTGTTTCGACGCTTGAACCGACTTGTTCTGAGCTTGAACCGACCTGTTCCGCGCTTGAACCGACTTGTTCTAGGGTTTCTACGGTTGGAACATGTCCGCTTGAACCGAATCGTTCTGAAAGATCAGGTGTGCTTGAACCGACCTGTTCTAGTAGGTTTTCCACATTCCATGTTTGGCGGTCATCCCAAATATTTACGTTCCACTCCTCGCGGTAAGACTCGGCTAGGCCTTCGGGGGCTGTGAGACGAAACTCTGAGGCCTTCGCGCTACGCCCGTAGCTAGAGCCGTTGCTCACTTTGTGGATAAGTCCAACCTCCTGCAACATTTGCAAGCCGTCGATTACTGAATCTTTCGCCAGTCCTGCGCGTAGTTCGATGCGCTTATTGCCGGGGTGAATGCGCGTGCCGGTTTCGAGGTCTGCCCATGTAGCCAGGGCGAAGGCAACTAGCTTCGCGCTAGTGCGGGGCTTGAACTTGCAACGGCCTAGAATGCGTTCCCAGTCGAAGCGCCCCACAGGTACGAGCGGGCCGAGCGGGTGATCAGCGTTCAACCGTTCGGCGCTGAGAGTGATTTCTTTACGCTGAGCCACATTCGCCCCTTTCTGATGCGTCGGTAATGATGTTCCTTCGGTGTTAGTTGAGCCCGGCGGGCACAAGCCGGTAAAGCGTGAGCGTTGCCCGTAACCCTGAGAGCTTGGCGCGCTCTACGGCCTTTTCTGCGGGCGCGAGTGACAGATAAACCCGGCGACGGTGACGCGGGGGCACATGTTCGCCCTGGCATTCAACTACGACGGCATAAACACCGTTCATGGTCGGCAGTTCGGCCGGTTCCGGCGGGTTAGAAATCACTAGGGGCTCCGAGAGATTGGGCGATGAATTGAGGGGCGGCTACGAGAGCTAGAAAAGTAGCTGAGTAGAACGCCGTCCGAACCGTGAGCTGGATTGTCCTACGCATTGTTTACGCCGTCTTCCGAAGCGAAGCCGAGGGAAACGAAAGCATTCCAAACCGTATTTACCGGGATTTCGAGGTCAAGAGCCCAGAAACAGATTTTCTGGACAGTCGTATTCTCAGACGCGCCCCGCAGGATAATTTCGGCGTGCAATTCATCTTCGGAATAGTTGGACTCTTTGAATTCGGGCACATCCGGTTCGGTAGCCAACGGTGCAAGGCGTGAAACATGCACGGGCTGAACGGCGATGCCCTTGCCGTCAAGATGAACGGTCACGCGGTTCGAACCGCGTTTGAAACCGGATGAATTGACTACTGTTGCGGGGCTGAGCTTGTCGTTATCGTCTGCAACGGTTACGCGATTGCCGGGGGTAAACTGAGTCATAACTGATTCCTTTTCTGAGTGAATTTCGGTTGCGACCGTGACGGCGGACTTTGGCGAGTGTCCGTCACGGTCTTTTTCTTTGGGCTTTTCCGCTTTGCACCTGTAGCAGGTGTCTCGTTCGCCGTCTTCCCCCACAAACGTGTGAGCGGTGCAAGGCGCGAACGGGAACAAGTACGGCATTAGCTGACGCCCTTCTCCTGTGAGGTTTCGCCGTTCACATATGCGTCAAGCGCACGGCGACTAACAAGAAAGCGCGTGCCAATCTGCAAGACGCCGGGCAGTTCGCCACTGCGCGCCCATTCGTAAGCCTTGGCCTTGCCAATGCCGAGAATGGTTGCAGCCTGTGGAACAGAGTAAGTCTTGCGAGTGGTGGGATATGTGGTCATGCTTTCCTCCTGAGGTTTCATTTTAGATTTTGAATCTCAAAATCTCACAGCCCTAGTCTTGCTCATGAAAGCCGTTCGTGTCAATATGAAACCTAGGGAACTTTTTGAAACCAACTAGGGAGTAAATATGGCCGATCGCTACATTCACGCTGAAACGGATTTGGCTAACTACATAAGAGAACTGCGAGAAGACCGAGAGTGGACATATAGTGATCTGTCAAAACGGATGCTCGAAGTCGGGTGTCCGATAGATAAGAGCTCGCTTCAAAAGATTGAAAAGGGGCAACCTCGAAGGAAAATTGCAGTCAATGAATTGGTTGCATTTTCACGAGTATTTAACGAGCCTGTTTCATCGCTTCTAGAGCCAGATGCGGGGCTAGAAAACGTCCTGGCATGGAACGATCTAATGCACGCCGAATCGTTGAATGAAATTATTCATACCGCGACAGCGAGTTATAACGGCATTGTGGCTCGGCTTCGGAAAATTGCAGAGGAAGATACAGCATTCAAAGAGCAGGTGCTAGGGCGCTATGAACAACATCGTTCTATTGCCCTAGAAAAAGCTAAGCGTGAGGGGGAGTGGCTGGGGTGGTCATTTGACACAGAGGAAGACCTTCAAGGTTACCTAGCCGTGTATTACGTGAGCAATGGCATCACTAACACGGCTCGCGACGTCTTGGGGATTACTCGCGAATTTGGAGTTGATGACCTTGGCGAATGATATTTATCGGCGCTGCGGTTGCCGGAACACTGAGGGCAAGCAATACCGGGCACTTCCGGCGCGCCCTGATACCGAAGACCGGGAGCGCGGGTGCCCCAAAATGCCAGACCCCAAACATGGCACATGGGGCTTCTACATTGCCGCCGGTACAGACCCGCGCACGGGCAAACGCAAGCAACACCGTAAGGCCGGTTTTCCGACTGAGAAGGCGGCGCGAGTTGCACGCAATAAGGTTGCCGCAACAATAGACAACGGCACTTATACGGCGCCGAATAAGATCACAGTTGAGCAGTACTTGGCCGAGTGGTTACCGCGACGTGAGCGCACGGGCAAGGGCTTGAAACCGACTACGGTAAGTAACTACCGCCGGTACATCGAGAATGACCTCACGGGCTCGACGGTTGGTGTGGTGAAGATTAGCGAGCTACGCCGTGACCATGTGCAACGTTACGTTGATCAACTCATGGATGACGGGCGCGGAGCGGAGACTATTCACCGAATTGTTGCTGTGCTGAAAACTGCGTTCAAGTACGCCGTGCGTGATGGTTTTATGGGCGCGAACGTCGCCAATGATATTGACCTGCCAACCGTCGAGCGTAAGCCAATTACGGTATGGGAAGTCAAAGACCTACAACAATTCTTCAACGAAGCAGCTAAGCACCGTCTTGGCGATCTTTTCCAACTGGTGGCACGCACGGCGCTACGCCGTGGTGAGGTGCTGGGTCTGCGCTGGGGTGACGTCGATTTTGTTGAAGCGAAGCTGAATATCAAACATTCACGGGTGGAAGTCCGCGGGGTTGCCGTGGAGCAAGAAAGCGTAAAGACCGACGCGTCAAAGTCATCTGTAGAACTGGATCCGGCTGCAGTCGATGCGCTGATGCGGTGGAAGATTCGCCAGGATACCGAGCGCGAGATGTACGGGGATTTATGGGAAGGCGTAGGCCACGTTTTCACTATGCCGAACGGTTCGCCGTTAAATCCGTCCTACGTGACCAAGCTCTTTACCAAACTACGTAAGGCAGCGGGCACGCCTTCACTCACGTTGCATGGGCTCCGGCATGAGCACGCTGCTCTCATGGCGCAAGCGGGAATTGACGTGATGATTATTTCCAAGCGTCTGCGTCACTCAAACATCGCGGTAACGAGTAATTTCTATGGTCATCTTATGCCGAATGTTTCACGCAATGCAGCGTCTAAGGTGTCACAGCTGATGGATGCAGAAAACACCGACGTTCACACATTGCACACACAAGGCCAGTTTTTGGGTACAAAAAACGCCCTTGCCGAAACCGTAAACGATTCTGACAAGGGCGTTCAGCCGAGCCCCCTGGCGGATTTGAACCGCCGACCTGCTCTTTACGAGGGAGCTGCTCTACCCCTGAGCTAAGGAGGCCGATACCTGTAAACAGGCACCTCGTAACTTTATCTGAGTACGTCGGAGATCGTCAAAACGAGTCCTGGCTGTGAAGCTGAGATGCTCAGCATTGAGTTCCCTCTTTGGGTGCTTTGCCGTCGATGAGGTAGCTCTCCACTGCATGGTCAATGCAGTCGTTAGAACGACCGTAGGCAGTGTGCCCATGCCCTTCATAAGTTAACAAGGTGGCATTAGATAGCTGGTCGGCAAGCGATTGCGACCACTTGTAAGGGGTGGCAGGATCCTCGGTGGTACCGACGACAAGAATTTTATCTGAGCCCTTTGCCTCAAGCTTCTGAGGAGTACCAGTTGCTGGGTATTCCCATTCCTTGCAATTTAGTGCGTAGTAGGAAAAATATTTTCCAAGTGTTGGGGCGACGCGCATAAGCTCAGTAGCCTGTGCCTGCATGGTCTCGGGATCCGAATCCATGGGCCGGTCAAGGCAATTGATTGCAACGAAGGCTTCATCCGCGTTTGAGGTGTACACCCCATCTTGGTCCCGGCTGCTGGAAAGGTCTGAAAAGTACAGAATCGGGTCAACGTTGCCGGACATGGCTTCGGTCATGGCGGTGCTCAGCATTGGCCAGCTGGAGTTGTCGTAGAGCGGAATGATGAACCCATTGACGAAGTCGATGATGGGAACAGTTCGTCCATCGCTGGATACTAGCGGCTCATTCTCAATCTGAGCAAAGAAGAGCTGCAACTGCATCTTGGCTTCTTCAAGCGTTCCGTCGAAGGGGCATTGCTCGCCGTCCAAACAACTTTGAAGCCAGGCATCGATTTCCCCTTCAAAGCCAATTGCTTGCTCTTTATCTAGCTCTGCCGTGGTAATCGTGGGATCCATCGCGCCGTCTAGAACTAAACTACCCACGCGTTGCGGAAAGAGATCTGCGTAGGTAGCACCAAGGAATGTGCCGTAAGAAAAGCCTAGATAATCTAGTTTTTCGTTCCCCAACACTGCGCGAATGATATCTAGATCCTTGGCTGCGGAGACGGTATCTACATGTCCAAGGAGGTCGCCAGTATTTTGTGCGCAGTCCTTGGCATAATCTTTACTCTGCTCAACGAGCTCTTCGCGGTCTTCGGGAACCCATGCTCGCAAATTCTCTTGCCGGCTCTGGTCTTTCTCCTCATCCGTTTCGCACTGAACCGGGGAGCTTTCGCCCACTCCTCGAGGATCGAACCCGACAGTGTTAAATTCGCGCTTTACCTTGTCGCTAAAAATGTAGGGTGCTGTTTCGGTAAGCATCTCCATCCCAGATATGCCTGGGCCACCCGGATTAATCAGAAGATTTCGCTTTGCACCCTCGGATACGCGCCGGTTGAGCGCTAGATCAATGTTTTGATCCTCGGGGTTGGCGTAGTCCAATGGGACCTGAACCGTAGCGCACTCGACGCCGTTTTCGCAGGGCTCCCACTGGATGTCCTGCTCGTAGTACGTGACCAAGTCGCCTTGGACTTCCGGAGAAGCGCTAGGTTGATTCTGAGATACCGATGAATCGGGCGTGCTGTTAGTCGGCTCGCCTCCGACACAGGAAACCAAGGCGAGGGATAAGACCGCGCCGGCGGACGCTAAGCGGAGCAATGAAGAACGTGCAGGCACTGTTGCGTCTCCTGATTAGAAGGAATGTGAGAAATGAGTGGTGGCAGGACTATCGGCGTCCCGGTTTAGGGAGCAACCGAGCCATCAGGGCCTCCAGCGCAATAAGCTGATTAACGTTGGCCGCCAGTCGCTGCCTGGTTTCGTTAATGGCGTCCAGCTGAGCCAAGGTCTTTTCGCTGCGTTGGGAAGCAGCATAAGGCTCTAGCTTGTCGCGCAGATGCTCGTTGATTAACTCAATCCCCGAATGTAGTTGCAAGCTGAGCACATCTCGGAAGAAAGTGGTCAAATCTATCAGCGTCCGGTCAAGGGCATCAAAAGTGGCACGCCTGGCGAAACGCTTGGCGTTTTCTTCCAAAGATTTAAACTGGCCACGTAATCCAGGTGGAATATGTTCCTCTTCACCTAGCCCATTTGCATGGCGTAACTCTGCTATTTGTGCGTTGAGTTGCGAACCGGTCATTGCCTCGGCTTGTTCACTAGCCAGAGTCGAGATTTCCGCGGCGGCCGCCATTGCTTGCGGAAGGGTAGAAAGTCGCAGCGGCAGCGTGACAACCTTTTCGCGGCGCTCGCGAGCTTTTTCATCGCGAGCCAATAGCCGCGCTACGCCGATATGCGATTGTGAAACACGAGCCGCAAACTGTGCCATCTGCGGGTCTAAACCGTCACGTCGAACTAAGAGGTCTGCCACGTCGGTGGCGGAGGGCACCGACAGATTAACTGCTCGGCAGCGAGAACGAATGGTGACCAGCACGTCAGCAGGCGAGGGGGCGCAGAGAATCCAGATCATCATTGCTGGTGGTTCTTCAATGGCCTTCAACAAAACATTGGTCGTTCGTTCAGTCATCCGGTCGGCATCTTCAATGATGATGATGCGCCACTTACCTTTTCCTGCGCGTTCTTGGGCGCGAGTAATCAAATGGCGAACATCTTCGATTTGATATGCGACCTTATTCGTCGACACAAAGGACACATCAGGGTGGTTGCCTGCCATTACCTGCTTGCAGGCTTCGCACTGACCGCACCCTGCTGGAGTTTGGGTGCATTGCAATGCCGCAGCGAACGCCCGCGCCGCGGTGGTTCGTCCGGAGCCCGGCGGGCCGGTCACCAGCCATGCATGAGTCGGGTTTCCTTGATCTACTTCAGCTATCAGTGAGTCGGCCACTCGCTGTTGGCCGGCGAGCTCGGCAAAGACCGGCCGGCTCACAACAAGCCTGCAAGGTGCGTAGTTATTTGCTCTTGGAGCTGCGCAATGCCGCCGGTGGCATCAATAACCAAGTAGCGCTGCGGGTCTTTCGCTGCCAGTTCGAAGAATGCGTTGCGGATACGCTCATGAAATTCATCTGGCTCGGCTTCTAGTCGATCGGCCTGCTCCACGCCGTCGGTAGCTGCGATCCGCCGGGCGCGGCCATCAGCAGCGGAAATATCCAAGATGATCGTGACATCTGGCTTCAGCCCGGAGGTCGCAAAATCGTTGATGGAGGCGACGGCATCAAAGCCTAACGCCCGTCCCATGCCTTGGTAGGCCAATGAGGAATCGACAAAGCGATCGCAGATGACATGAGTCCCGGATTCTAGCTTTGGTTTAATGAACTGTTGTACGTGAGCCGCGCGCGCAGCGGCATACATCAGCGCTTCGGTCCGCGAATCAATCTCGCCGTGACCATGCTCAAGCACTAAAGAACGTAACTTCTCACCGATTTGGGTGCCGCCGGGCTCCCGTGTGGTGGCCACGCGGGAGCCACGATTTTCCAACCACTGGCGGGTCATGTCCACTTGAGTGGATTTGCCGGCACCGTCGCCGCCTTCAAAGACGATGAACAGGCCACGCTGGGATGCAGTCGAATCGATACTCACCCCTCTACCCTAGCTAACATGGCCGAGTAAAAAGGTACTTTAGCGGGCCACGGACCTAAGAGTGACGAACAAGCCGAGTCATAACGTGTGCTTCCAGCGTTAGCGCTTGTGCGATGCAGTGGTTGACGGGCGTAATCTGGTGCTCATGAGTGAACAGCAAGATCTTTCGACACCAACGCCATCATGGGACCCCAAGACGCTGATCGTCGCTGGGGGACGCCCTGCGCATACTAACGATGGTCCGGTCAATCATCCGATTACCTTTACCTCGACCTATCACTCGCATGGTTTGGCGGGCGCGGGAGATCGTGTCTATGCACGATTCTCGAACCCTAGCTGGGATCCTTTCGAGGAAGTGTTAGGTCAGCTAGAGCAAGCAGATTATCCGGCTTTAGTCTTTTCCTCTGGGATGGCGGCCATCTCCGCGGCGTTGACTCTGGTTCCCGAGGGTGGCGTGCTTGTATTACCAAAACATTCGTATAACGGATCACTGGGCTTGAGCGCAGAACTGCAAGCGGCAGGCCGATTCACCGTCCGTCCGGTCGATGTCGCTAATACCGATGAGGTGCTCAGCGCGATGACTGGCGCCGACGTGCTCTGGCTGGAATCTCCAACCAACCCTATGTTGGAAGTCGCGGATCTTCCTGCCTTGTTGGCCGCGGCGAAGGCCGCAGGAGTGTTGAGCATTGTGGATAACACCTTCGCCACACCCCTGCTGCAACAGCCGTTGACCTTAGGGGCAGATCTAGTGGTCCATTCGGTGACTAAGTACCTTTCGGGGCATTCGGATTTGATCCTCGGCGCGGTAGTCACCAGCGATGAACAATTACGTAGCAAATTACATGGGCACCGCACCTTGCATGGTGCTATTGCCTCGCCGATGGATGTCTTCTTGGCTTTGCGTGGTGTGCGTACGCTCTCGGTGCGAATCGAACGGTCTCAGGCAAACAGCCAGATCTTGGCCGAGCGTCTTGCGGAGCACTCAAAGGTGACCTCGGTGCGATATCCGGGGCTGCCCTCTGATCCCGGACATCAGCGCGCTACCGAGCAGATGAGTGGTTACGGATCGGTGATTTCCTTTACCGTAGGTGCAACTGCCGCTGACGCGGACAAACTCATCGATGAGCTTGCCTTGATTACCGGTGCTACCTCACTGGGCGGGGTAGAAACTCTGGCTGAGCGCAGAGCCCGCCATGCTAATGAACCTGACAGTGTTCCTGACAATCTGATTCGCCTCTCGGTAGGCATCGAAGCGGTAGAAGACCTGTGGCTAGATCTTCATCAAGCCTTGGAATTGATCTGAAGACTCGCTCAATAGTGGTTGCCTCGTCTACCTGCACAAAAGGTAGAGTGTAGACATGGGCTTAGCATTATTAATTGAGGCGTACATGATGTATGCGCTCAGCATTGTTGTTGGCATAATCGCCATCTGGGCATTAGCTGACTGCGTGCGTCACCAGGCGGCACGCTACACCCAAGAGGGTAAGCGCACCAAGGGCTGGTGGATGGCGTTGACCGGTGGTGCCACGATCATTTCGGTACTTACCGTGGTCTCCGGCCCGGCGAGCAGTGGAGGGTTCCTGCAGCTAATCTCCGCCTGTGTCGCTTGCGTGTACCTGGCTGACGTCAAGCCTGCGGTGAGTGGCCAGAGCGGCAACTGGTACAACTAATCCGGCTTTACAGATGAAACTTTTGACACCCCTAACTTCGCCAGATGAAGTTCGGGGTGTTATTTTTTTCCGAGGCAGCTTAACTTTCGCGCAGTAGTTGTGTGCGATTGGCTAGGATGGAGACTATGACCCATACTTTGATCTTGCTTCGCCACGGGCAGAGCGAATGGAACGAAAAGAACCTGTTCACCGGATGGTACGACGTGAACCTAACTGAAAAGGGTCGTGCCGAAGCCGCACGCGGTGGCGAGCTGCTGACTGAAGCCGGTTACAAGCCTGAGGTGCTACATACCTCGTTGCTGACCCGCGCGATCACCACCGCCAACCTCGCACTTGAGGCTGCCGGTCGCGGGTGGATCCCAGTGCATCGTGACTGGCGTCTGAACGAACGTCACTACGGTGCGTTGCAGGGCAAGGATAAGGCGCAAACTTTGGCCGAGTTCGGCGAAGAGCAGTTCATGCAGTGGCGTCGTAGCTACGACACTCCGCCACCGGCCTTGGACGATGCCTCGGAATTCAGTCAGGCTAACGATGAGCGTTACGCCGAACTAGGCGAGAACGCTCCACGCACCGAGTGTCTCAAGGACGTACTTGAGCGGATGCTCCCGTACTGGGAAAACGAGATTAAGTCTGACCTGTCCGCAGGGAAAACCGTCTTAGTCACAGCGCACGGTAACTCGTTGCGTGCGTTGGTTAAACACCTGGACGGAATCAGCGATGAGGCCATCGCCGGCCTGAATATTCCTACGGGCATCCCACTGGTTTACGAACTGGATGAAAACTTCCAGCCAATCACCGTTGGTGGAACTTATTTGGACCCAGATGCTGCTGCCGATGCGATCAAGGCTGTAGCGAATCAGGGCCGTAAGTAGTCCTTATTCGATTTTTTCTGTGGCGGACCGGTGCTCTCATTTTTCATGAAAGCACCGGTCCGCCTCGTTGTTTCTTAAGCCTAAAATCCAAATGAATGACAGGCTGTGAGCGAAACAACGCCACACGATTGTGTTTCTGGTATTAGTATGCTGTAATCTCCTATTTCGAATAGGCTCAATGGCTCACGTTAGGAATGCAATTCGTGGCAACTGATTACGATGAAGTCCGCCCGGACGTTGCCGAGGCGCGTAAGGCTTCTCTAGACGCGGTTAAGTCCGCAAACGCACCAGACGCCAAGAGCGTTGTGCGCGAACTCGACGAGGCCGATCACACCGACGGTATGGACCTGCCAGGTGCAGACCTGTCCAACGAGGAACTAACCGTTACGGTTGTTCCGCAGAAGGAAGACGAGTTCATCTGTGGCTCGTGCTTCTTGATTCGTCACCGCTCACAGCTAGTTCGTGAAGAGGGCAACGTAGGTTTCTGCGTTGAGTGCGAAGGCTAATACCCAATCTTAATATTGGTCCACTTCAGGTGAACCAAAAGTAATTAAGGGATGGAGCATCTACTGATGCGCCATCCCTTAACGCTTTAAGGCTCTGAATCGGCCAGCGAATAAGACGCAACATTAGGCAGTAACCATTCCAGCGTTCAATGCCGTGTCATCGACGCGTAGACCCTGCGTGGGCAACGGGCGCCTAGTGGGGGTGCATGGCCGGGAAATGGACCTACACGACCCTAGGGCGCATATCTTGAAGCTTGCCTTGGTCATCTTTCGTAAACGACTTTCCCTACGGCGCGCACGGGCAAACAAACGGCGGTGCGTGCTATCGGAATGAACCGAAAGCACGCACCGCCGTTGAATTTTAGGGTCCGAATGGATTGAGTTTAAAACTCGGCCGGATCCCATTCGCCGGTTACTAGGTAGGTCACCTTGCGGGCTACGGATACCCCATGATCACCGAACCGTTCAAGGTAGCGGCTGGTCAGCGAGACATCTACGGTGGTTGGCGCCGTGGCATCCCAGGATTCGTCAGCAATCACGGTGAATACGCTGGCGTGCAACCCGTCCAGCTTGTGGTTCAGTTCAATGATTGCCCTTGCGATCGCCAGATCACGGGTATCAAGCAGACGCCCTACTTCCTTGGCAATCTGAATATCTACCTCCGCCATCTGTGCGAAGGTCTCAGAAATCCGCTCCGGGATTGCGTGATTAGGGAAACGCAGTCGGGTTAGCTGAGCTAAGTGGCGTGCGAGGTCGCCCATGCGCTCCAGTGAAGCGCTCATGCGCAACGAACCAACAATCATGCGCAGGTCCGAGGCAACCGGCCCCTGCAAAGCGAGGGTGTCGATGGCGCGCTCGTCGAGCTGGTTCTGCAGGAAGTCGATTTTCGCGTCGGCCGCGATGACTTCCTGTGCCAGATCAACGTCGGCGTTGGCCAGCGAGTCCCAAGCGCGGTCCATGGCGATGGCCACTAGCCGGGACATTTCGATCAGCTCTTCGCCGATTTGCTGCAGATCTGCCTGAAATACCTTACGCATTGAAGGTCCTTTCGAGTTACGGAATCCTATGCCCCTGTTTTTGGGCATGGCGGAGGGTCTGCTTCCACCTTGCCAGCGGGTTATTAACGAATATCCCACGGAAAGTGAACGTTTGGTGAACAGCCTACAGAAAAGCGCTAATTAGCGTCATCTGGCACCTTCACCACGTGTCATGGAAGCTAGTCTAATAATGTGAACGAAGTGATTTCGACCCTGCTCGCCGGCCTGATCGGCTTGGCCTTGGGACTAGTTGGGCTGGCCGCCTACCGCTTTTCGCAGCGGCGTGCCTCCGGGCTTCCCGATGTTGACGAACCGATACTGCCCGAAGGTGCCGCCTCGGTACTATCGGTCATTGGCCGAGCGTTTGTGATCCTGGATGACGTGGACGGCGTGGTTCGTGCCAACCCTGCCTCCTATGCTTATGGTCTGGTACGCGGACACACGCTGGTCCATGAGGAACTGGCCACGTTAGTGCGTCAGGTACGCGCCGATGGGGTTATCGCCGAAAGCCAATATGAGCTGCAACGTGCCACCTTAGGTGCGGGACAACTAATCGTGCATGTTCGTGTGGCCCCGCTAGGCGAAGAATATATCCTGCTGCTAGCCGATGATCGCACCGATATCACCCGCACCGAGGCGATGCGTAACGACTTTGTGGCGAACGTATCTCACGAGCTGAAGACCCCGGTCGGTGCGATGTCGTTGCTGGCTGAGGCAATCAATGACGGCGCGGATGACCCGGTTGCGGTACGCCGCTTCTCTACCCGTATGCAAAAGGAATCTAAACGTCTGGCAGCTTTGGTCCAGGACATTATCGAATTGTCCCGGCTACAGTCCAGTGATTCGATCCTGCACGGTGAGGACGTAGCGATCGAATCGGTAATCAGTGAGGCTGTTGATCGCAATAAGCTACTGGCCGAGGAAAAGGGAATCAGCATTACCGTGGGTGGGAAGCTCGACGTGGCGATCCACGGCGACGGTGATCTGCTGATGACGGCCCTGCGTAACCTGATCGACAACGCGATCCGCTACTCGCCGCCAAATACTACCGTCGGGGTAGGGTTGCGTCAGCGCGATGGCTACGCACAGATTTCGGTCACCGACCAGGGCCCGGGGATCTCCGCCGAGGAACAGGAACGCGTCTTTGAACGCTTCTACCGGGTGGATGGTGCGCGTTCGAGGCAAACCGGCGGCACCGGCCTGGGGCTGAGCATCGTCAAGCACGTGCTCGCAAACCATGGCGGCGAAGTGTCGTTGTGGTCGCAGCCCGGACAGGGATCAACGTTCACACTCAGACTTCCCATAGTGGATGAAGAAGGGGCCGAGCCCTCGGAATTGGCCACCGATACGACGAATGATAAAGCGAGCGCCACAAGCGTGGCGGATCGTGAAGGAGAACGCCGATGACCCGCATTTTGATCGTCGAGGACGAAGAGTCGCTCTCAGACCCACTTTCCTACCTGTTGGAACGTGAAGGTTTTGAGGTGCGCATCGCCGACGACGGTATTGTGGCTGTCACCGATTTTGAGCGCCACGGCGCCGATCTGGTGCTGCTTGACTTGATGCTTCCCGGACAGCCAGGCACCGAGGTGATTCGGCAGATCCGCGCCACCAGCCAAGTCCCTGTCATCATGCTCACCGCCAAGGATTCGGAAATCGACAAGGTGGTGGGCCTTGAGCTCGGCGCGGATGACTACGTCACCAAGCCCTACTCCTCACGTGAACTCCTGGCTCGCATCCGTGCGGTACTTCGCCGTCAAGGTGAGGCCGAAGAATTGATCACCAATGTGGTCACCGCCGGCCCGGTACGCATGGACGTTGAACGCCATGTGGTCTCGGTGAGTAACGCCGAGGTAGCCATGCCTTTGAAGGAGTTTGAGCTGCTAGAAATGTTACTGCGCAACGCCGGCCGGGTACTTACCCGTGGTCAGTTGATCGATCGCGTGTGGGGCAGTGATTATGTGGGAGACACTAAAACTCTTGACGTGCATGTGAAGCGACTGCGTTCAAAGATTGAGGCGGATCCTGCGATACCGGAACACCTGGTAACCGTGCGTGGCCTCGGCTATAAGTTCGTAGCCTAACCACCCGAGCAACACCGAGAAACAACAAAGGCTTCGGTCTTCGACTGATTCACTCTAGGAGAGAATCGTCGAAGGCCGAAGCCTTTATTTATTGCTTGAATTGCTTAGTGGCCCGAGGTTGACTCGTGCTCGACCGGCTTCAGGTGCTCGGTAGTGGTTGAATCGTAACCGCCCGGAACGAAGTCACGGTATTCGGCGAGGGTGCCATCGACAACTGGAACGCTGAAGTTTACGTTTTCGCCGGCGGCGGTGAAGGTAGTCTCTGCATGCTCACCTGGTTTGACACCCAGCGAGGAGATGACTTTTTCGTTCTTGTCATCTTCAAGCTTGACGACCTGGTTGGCAGGAACATCGATGCTCACGGCTGCGGCTGAGCCGGCCTTGATCTGCACGCTGACTGCGCTATCTGAATCGTTGACTACCGAGCCGATGAGGCGAGCTTTGGAGTCGTCGGTGTTTGCGACGAACATCAGGTTGCGAACCTCGGCATTGGCAACATCAACATGGATGCCATCGGATGCGTTGTACTGGTCGGTAGTCGACTGCTGGTTGATGGCGCCACAGCTGGTGACACCGAATGCCAGGGCAGCCACGGCTAGGGACGTAGCGATACGACGTCCAGCGGTCATGCGTGCGGTGATCACGGCACTAACTCCTCGGTGAGAATAATGAGTTGCGGATTCGCGGCCATTTTCGGTGTTCCGCACCCAAGGCGCGGGGGAACACGAAGACCACGACTAGTACTAAGCCTAACCGTAATTCGGCTTAGAACGTGATTTAGCGACGTGCAACACATCGATTTCGACAAGTTGTAGTAGGTTGTTGCGGTTTGTGGGAAAGGGGTGGTCCGCTCAACCTGTTAACTTCATACCACGTTTCTCCCGCAAGTGGAAGAGGTTCTTCCGCGTCTTTTCGGGGTTATTTGGGCCATAGTGAAGATTTTCGCAAGCCTGCTCGTGGTAGACTGGGAGGTGGGAAAGGGGTTTATTCACATGGTTTTTGAGGTTGGCGAGACTGTTGTCTACCCGCACCACGGCGCGGCAATGATCGAAGAGATCAAAATGCGCAAGATCAAGGGCGAAGAGAAAATGTATCTCAAGCTCAAAGTGGCTCAGGGCGACCTGACCATTGAGGTTCCAGCAGAGAACGTTGATCTGGTTGGCGTGCGTGACGTGGTAGGTCAGGAAGGCTTGGACCATGTGTTCGATGTCCTTCGTGCTGAATTTACTGAAGAGCCGACCAACTGGTCGCGCCGTTACAAGGCAAACTTGGAAAAGCTAGCCTCCGGTGATGTCATCAAGGTGGCAGAGGTCGTTCGCGACCTTTGGCGTCGTGAGAATGACCGTGGCCTGTCCGCAGGCGAAAAGCGTATGCTCTCCAAAGCCCGTCAGGTATTGATCAGCGAATTGGCTCTGGCCAAGGACCTGGATGAAACCAAGGCAGAAGTTCTACTGGACGAAGTTTTGGCTTCCGCCTAAATTTTGTTAAGTCAGTAGCAGCAGATGCTTAAAGACAATTAACCGTGGGACGCCGCAAAGCGACCCACGGTTTAGTCATTTAATCAGTTCCGCGTTGCGCGATAGGCTGAGCCTCGTGAGCGAGCAACAAGAACAATCTGTAGCAGTAATCCTCGTGGCAGCAGGGACGGGAACCCGTCTAGGTGCCGGGATGCCCAAAGCGTTAGTGCAGGTGCGCGGAAAATCTTTAGCCGAGCACGCATTAGATAGCATGCTTTGTGTTCCTCAGGTCAAAGAAATTATCGTGGTGGTACCCCCGGAGGATTCCCGGCTGACCGAGAGACTATCCGGCTATCCGCAGCTGGTGCGCACGGTCCCCGGAGGAAGCAGCCGAGCTGCCTCAGTACGTAAGGGTCTTGCCAAGGTGAGCGCGGACGTCAGTCACATTCTGGTGCATGACGCTGCACGAGCCTTCGCACCTGTTGCCCAATATGAGTTAATCCTTGCTGAACTGGGTAAGCCCGGTGTGCAAGCGGTCATCCCTGCATTGGCGGTTACTGACACCATCAGTGTGGTGGCCAGCGACCCAGAGACCGGCAGTCAGATCGTGGTTCAGACCCCGGACCGAAGTACTCTGCGTGCGGTACAAACTCCGCAAGGATTTGCCGCGCAAACTCTGCTGGCAGCTCACTCACGACTGGATCATTACAGCCTTAAGGATTTAGAGCGAGTCACCGACGATGCGTCGATTGTTCGCGCCTGTGACATCGAAGTACATATTGTTCCCGGCGACGCGCGGTCACTCAAGGTCACCCACCCAGAGGATCTAGATGCGGTCAACCGGCTATTCGAGCCAGCACAGCGGAATCAACTGGAGCAAAACATGGTCATCCCACGTATCGGCAACGGCATCGATGTTCACGCGGTCAGCACCGATCCGACACGACAAATGTGGCTTGCGGGGCTGTTCTTCCCAGATGACATTGGGTTATCCGGGCATTCGGATGGGGACGCGGTAGCCCACGCAGCCTGCGACGCATTGTTCTCCGCCAGCGGTATAGGTGATCTAGGCACGCACTTCGGGGTGGATCGACCAGAATTTGCTGGTGCCAGCGGTGTGAGCCTGCTTGCAGAAGCCGCACGCCTAGTTCGCGAGGCGGGATTCGAAATTGGGAACGTCGCAGTACAGTTTGTGGCCCGCAGACCACGCTTCGCGGCCCGCCGCGAGGAAGCTAACCAATTGCTTTCCGACGTGCTTGGTGCCCCGGTGAGCGTCACCGCAACAACGAGCGACGGATTGGGCTACGAAGGTGAAGGAATCGGGGTCACCGCGTATGCCACTGCACTGGTCTATCCGGTGGTTCCAGAGGGCCAGTAGTCAACACTTCGATGCGTTCCTTATCGCATCCCTGCACAACCATGGGTTTCTTCGGATAACCTTAAAGATGTGAGCCTGCGATTTTATGACACCAAGACTGCGTCCGTACGAGACTTTAAGCCGTTAACCGACGGCGAAGTGAAGTTGTACTACTGTGGCGCAACCGTGCAGGGAATGCCGCACGTGGGTCACGTGCGTAGTGCTATTGCCTATGACATCTTGGTCCGTTGGCTCGAATACCGTGGATTTAACGTCACCACCGTGCGTAACGTCACGGATATCGATGACAAGATTCTGGAAAAGTCGGCGAACTCCTTCGCCGACGGCTTTACCGCTGATCAGCATTACCAGCCACGCGAAGCCTGGTACGCGCTGGCCTACCGCTTTGAACAAGAATTTGCTAACGCTTATGCGGCACTTGGGGTACGCAGACCAACTTACGAGCCACGTGCAACCGGGCATATTACGGAAATGCATGAGCTGATCGAAACGTTGATCTCCCGGGGGCATGCCTACCCGGCGACCGATCACTCCGGGGATGTGTACTTCGACGTGCGTTCCTTCGAAGCCTACGGTTCATTGACCCGACAGAAGATTGATGACATGCAGGCTGCAACCGACGCAGATCCGCGTGGCAAGCGGGACCCGCGTGACTTCGCACTGTGGAAGGGGCATAAGGAAAGCGACCCGATCACCGCATCATGGACCAGCCCATGGGGACGTGGACGTCCCGGATGGCACTTGGAATGCTCGGCCATGGCGGCTAAATATCTCGGTACTCACTTCGACATTCATGGTGGGGGACTAGACCTACGCTTCCCGCATCACGAAAACGAGTTGGCACAGTCAACTGCCGCCGGCCAAGGATTTGCCAACTACTGGATGCACAACGGCATGGTCACCTATGCCGGAGAAAAGATGAGCAAGTCCATTGGCAATACGATTTCTCCGGAAGAAATGTTGCAGTTGGCCGAAGCCCGAGTCGTTCGATACTTCCTGGGTCAGGCTCAATACCGTTCACAGTTGGATTACCGCCCAGACTCGCTGACCGAGGCAGCCGCCGCGGTAGAACGTATCGATACTTTCATTTCTAACGCTAACTACCGGGCAGCAAACACCGATAGCACGGTGCAAGCAACCTCGGTGCCCGAAGCCTTCGGTGCGGCGATGGACGATGACCTCAACGTGCCCATGGCGCTGGCCGCATTACACGAAGCGGTGCGCCGCGGAAATGCCGGGCTGGATGCGAATGATGACGCAATCGTGTTCGAAGCCCTCGGCCAGGTGCTGGCCATGACTGAAGTTCTTGGACTTGATGATGCACGTAGCAGCTCCAACGCTGCGCACAGCGCGGAAGCGGAAGTGTTAGACACTCTGATCCAAGCGCAACTAGCGGAGCGAACTCAAGCGCGAGCCGCGAAAGACTGGGCGCGTTCGGATGCTATTCGAGACGCGCTGGCTTCCGCGGGTATTACCGTTGCTGATTCAGCCGACGGTGCCCGCTGGACACTGACCAAATAACCGCACCCGCGGCCAATATAAGAATTTATAACAAAGGACAGATCAAATGAGTACTCCTCAAGAACGCGCGGGAGCGGTTCGTAAGGGCAAAAAGGGCCCAACTAAGGGCAGTGGCGGCAAGGGCCGTCGTTCCCTAGAGGGCAAGGGCCCCACCCCGAAAGCCGAGGATCGTCCTTACCACAAGGCATACCGCACCAAGGAGCTGGCCGAACGTGCTGCTAACAAGCGCACCGCAGCTAAGCGCAACGACCGCATCAAGGTTAATGCGGAAATGGTTACCGGCCGTAACTCGGTTGTTGAAGCTTTGCGCGCTGGAATTCCAGCCAAGGCGTTGCACGTTGCTATTCGTATCGAGGTTGATGACCGCGTACGTGAGTCGTTGAAGCTTGCTAACGAGCTTGGCATCCCATTGATGGAAGCAAACAAGGTAGAACTTGAGCGGATGACCGACGGTGCAATCCACCAGGGCCTCGCCCTGCAGATCCCACCGTATGAGTACAAGGATGCCGTACAGCTGGCACAGAAATCCGTGAAGGATTATGCCCGCGGCTACAAGCGCACCCAGCCACTGTTCATTGCTTTGGACGGTATTACCGATCCTCGTAACCTTGGCGCCATCATTCGTTCCGCCTCGGCCTTCGGCGCTGACGGTGTGATCATCCCAGAACGTCGCAGTGTCGGGATGACCGCTTCGGCTTGGAAGACCAGTGCTGGTGCTGCGGTACGCGTACCAGTTGCTAAGTGCAGCAACCTGACCAATGCCTTGAAAGAAATCAAGTCTGCCGGAATCTTCGTGATTGGTCTGGACGCTGGCGGCAATATGGATCTGCCAAATCTGGAACTAGCCACCGGTCCACTGTGCATCGTTGTCGGTTCCGAAGGTAAGGGCCTATCCCGCTTGGTTCGCGAAAATTGCGATGCGATCGTTTCGATCCCTATCGACTCCGCGATGGAGTCATTGAACGCTTCGATGGCTGTGGGCATCTCTCTATACGAGGTTTCTCGTTTGCGTAACGCCGAAAGCAAGTAAGCGCATAAATTACAGTTGGGCTGGTTTCCCCGTCATTTGACGGGGAAACCAGCCCAACTACTTTAACCGTGAGCTGCTTCATAAGAAACTTTTTTGCCAATTGCGCCAAGCTAAGAGACCGAATGCCCAAGAATTTCCCGGAAGCGCGGGGAACTCTGGATGAATAGCTGATGTAATGGACGATTTTGCGTTCACCCGCAAGACGTGTAGAGTTACTTCTCGCGCCGCTTGAACGGATTGCCCGCAAGGGATAGGAATTCAAGGGACGTGAACAAGTCGGAAACATCGAGTTGACAATAGTCAACAAGGTGGTAAGCTTGTAAAGTTGTTCCGGAGCGAAGCAGTCACCGAGTTTTGGTGGTTGTGGTGTCGAGAGTGTTTGTTGTTTG
>NZ_BMKX01000013.1 GCF_014644555.1 Glutamicibacter ardleyensis
GGATGTGGCGGGTGCGGTTACTGCTGGTGCTGCTGCGTGTGCTCCGGCTGCACCACCCAACGTCATTGCTGCAACGATTGAGATGGATGTTGCGGATTTCAGGAGAGTCTTCTTGATCATGTTTACTCCGTCGATGGGCGGATTCGTTTCGCTTCTCAGAACGATTGATATATGAATCTTTACACGCCTTAAGGGTAAAGTCACGAGTTTTATATAAAAAATTTTGGAAAACGATGGTTTGCGATGTCTGGCCATCTTCTTGTTTCAAATACGTTCATATTCGCGTGTAAGTTTGGCCATGAGAATTTTATAGACCGTTTGACTAAGGTGAAGATATTCATTTAGTCGAGAGAACGTATCCCTGGGCTGTAAGTGTCTTTTTCTCGAACGTGCTATGAAGAGTTAGTCGCCGAGGGTAGGTCGATTATGTCGCGGACGAACTCTTGCGTTTGCGGGTAAGTGAGTTCCTAAATATTCGTTGGCTCTGGTTCGACCAGCACGGATGGGTGTCCTGAGAATGGAGAGCTTTGGCATGTTGTTGCTACTTTTCAAAAATCCATAAAACGGGCGTCCGCTGGCGCGGCCGGCTGTTGCCCGGACTGCGTCCGGTCTTTTCCTGTTTTTTGCTGCTGTCCTTCGGAGTGTACGGGCCACCTCCAAACCCACAAGCCACTCGCTGCGCTTCGGGCGTGCTCCACCAAAAATTCTTGGACCGCGCTCCTACGTCGCTTCTTCCGACCCAAGATTTTATTGCTTTCGCACCCCTGACGGGTTGATGGGTTTTCCGGCTGACCCCGCTTCATTTCATTTCGCCAGCAGGCAAAAAACAACTGGGGGAGACGTTGGGCAGGTGGTTAGTTCCCTGTTCCTCTCACCTCAGGCGAAAGGAACGAAAAGATGCAGACGAAAACCAAAGACACCCAGGAAGCTGTCACCGTCCCAGCCACCGTTGAACGGGACGTTTACGGAGAAGGGTATGACTGGATGGCGAGCGTCACCGGCACTAGCTGGAATGAACTCTCAGCATGGGGCCGGGACGGATGGGATCTAGGATCCTGGCCATACATTATCTTCGCCGTCGCGCAGACCGAAGACGAGCAAGGAAAGCTATTCGGGTACTGCACTTATGTCGAGGGGGACGTAACCGCACGTTGGTATCGCACGCGTGACGCGCGAAGTCTGGCGATCAGTAAAGAGGCGTACTGGTATTGGGCGAGTGGCCAAGCTGATGGGCCGGAAGCTCTGGAAGGGTTGGACCCGCAGGAGTTCCGGCCCATTGATGGACTGTGCGAACCGTTCAACCCCAGCTGGGCTAAATAAAGTTCAAGGTGCCCTTCGTACTTCCTAGAGGAAGTGCGAAGGGCACTTTCGCGCGTGGCGCGGTAATCTTGCCGCGCTAGTCGTTCCTGTGTGATTTTGGATCATTCCCAAAACGAGCTGGACAATCCAGAGCGTGCTTAGCTAAGAGACTGATGAAAAAAGCAGGCGCTCCTGGCCGGTGCCAGATCCAAGGCTAAATATTGCACACGGTGTCCCGTTTAATTTTCTTCCGGTGACTTCGGGGCTACCGGCGGAATATACATTTTGAGCTCTGCGCTGCTCAACCCGAGACGTTCACCGATCGATTTCTTGGATTCACCCGTCTCCAGCATCTGGCCCACCACCTTCATGGCTTCGGCTTGCGTGGTGGTCTTTTTCTGCTCAGCTGCCGCGCGAAGTTCCGCAATCTTCTGTTCGGTGTCTTCGTCAATCTTGGCGAGCTGATCCTCGTGGACGAAGAACCCTGCCGCCAGCTCGATCAGCTCCTCGTTACGGCGGGTGATCTCTTCGGCCTTCGCGCGTGCTTTCTCCCTGGCGGCTAACGCGGCGGAGGATTTGCGTGGCTTACTCATCTAATATCTTTTCCTTCACCATCTACAACAACAACTTTTTGGCGAGGGGACACCCCTCGCGCACCCCGGCCCAAAAATGCGTTAACGGACTTCGCTGGCGCTCAGGCTCTGTCCTGCGTGGAGTTTCCCACCTGGGGACGGCCATGAGATCGCAAAACATCTCCACCCGCCCACACGTGGAAAACTCCACGCACGGTTTAACACAAGAGACTTAGCTGGGCACAGCTGCGAGCCTATCAAACCCACCTTGGCCACACCTGCACACAGCCAAGATCGCATGTGCAAAACCGCACCAAAAGAAAAAAGTTTTGATGGCCAGATCAATCATCCTTCCTGTGTACCCTCCATCCTCGTCCCTCAGCTGAACACGTCCAGTCGACTTTGAGAAACGGTCAACGACCTCCGGCCAGTATTTTTACCCGATTCTCAAAGAATTGATCTGTCACACCTCTTGCATCCTCGATAACTTTGGCCAGGATTGCTAGAATCGTGTGTGTGATGACCCTGCATAAGCTCAGCGCAGGGGACGGGTATCAGTACTACACCCGTGAAGTCGCCTCCGCTGACGAGCTGCGCACCGGTGACCGGACGCTGGGGGATTACTACACCGTCACCGGCCACCCGCCAGGGATCTGGGGTGGCCGCGGAGCGAAGAATCTCGGCGTGTCCGGCGAAGTTACTGAGGAGCAGATGGAACTGCTCTACGGACTGGGACAGCACCCCCTCGCAGGGCAGATTGACCCTCAGACCGGTGCGAAGATCGACGCGAAACTCGGCCAGCGCTACAAGCGTTTCGACCAGTACGATGCGGCACTGACGAAGAAGATCACCACAGCCATGGGTGACTTCACCCGACTGAAGCACCGCGAACCTACCGTTGACGAACGACGCATCATCCGTGCCAAAGCCGGCGGACAGCACTTCCACCAACTGCATGGTCGCAAGCCCAAGAATAAGGAAGAGCTCTCCCAGTTCATCTCCCGGCAGACCCACAAGGGGTCCAACGCGGTCGCCGGATACGACATGGTGTTCTCCCCATCCAAGAGCATCTCCTACCTCTGGGGCGTGAGCGACCGCAAAGTCCAAGCCGCCATTGAGAAGGCACATCATGCGGCGATTGAAGACGCGATGACGTACCTGGAAACCAACGCCACGTTCACCCGGCGCGGGAAGAACGGGGTCCGCTCCGAAGACGTCGACGGCGGGCTGATCTACACCTCCTTCCGGCACTATGACTCACGCGATGGTGATCCGCAGCTGCACGATCACATCGTGGTGTCCAACAAGGTTCTGGGCATGGATGGCAAATGGAGCGCGCTGGACGGGACCGTTCTGCATAAGTACGCGGTGTCCGCGTCCGAGCATTACAACGCCAAAGTCATGCAGTACGTCTGCAAAGAACTGGGAGCAGCTCCAGTCGCTCGGGCGGTGGAGGGCAAGCGTCCGATCATCGAAATCGGCGGGGTACAAATGGCCGCGATCGAAGCGGCCTCTTCACGCCGGAGCAGCATCAAAGAGAACCTTACGCAGTTGGTTGCTGGCTTTGAAGAGCGCCACGGACGCGCCCCGAATGCGAAGCAGCTGATCAAGCTCTCCCAGCAAGCCACACTGGAAACCCGTGCGGAGAAGAAGAAAGGCCGTTCCCTGTCCGAGCTCACCGGGCACTGGCAGACCAAGTTCAGCGCTGTTCCTGGAGCACTGACAGGTGATGATCTGTTCGCTGCGGTGCGCGCGTATTCCAAAACCCAGAACCCGAACTACGACCTGGTGGACGTCCTGCCCGCTGAGCAGATCGAGACCTTAGCGCAGTCGACGATCACCCGTCTGGAACAAAACCGGTCCACGTGGACGACGGCTCATGTGGAAGCCGAAGTGCGCCGCCAACTCACCCACGAGTACCAAGCCCAACCCGTCGCAGACAGTGTCATCGTTCAGATCCGGGCCGCTGCGTTGGACTCGTTGAGTTTGAAAGTCACCCCTGATCTGCCCGTCCCAGCAGCCGTTCCTGGGGCGGTCATTGCCGTGTACCGGTACCAGAAACCCCACGCCGCCCTCTACACCTCCGAGACCATTCTGGAAGCAGAGCATACCGCCGTGCAGGCCGCCCGCACCGACGTGATCCCGGCAGTGACGCAGGGTGAATTCACCCGTGTCCTGGAGAACTTCGATGGCCGGCTGAACGATCATCAGATCGCGCTGGCCCAGGAATTCTCCTGCAGTCCCAAGCTTCTGGTGGCCGGGATCGGGCCGGCCGGTACCGGCAAAACTACCTCCATGCGTCTTGCTGTCACGGCAATGCAGCACGCCGGCCATCATGTGGTGGCGGTCGCCCCATCTGCTAAAGCAGCCTCCCTGCTGGGCAGCGAAGTCGGCGCGGAAGCGATGACCGTTGACCGTCTTCTGCGTGCACCGGACATGCTGAACCCCGGCGACGTTGTGCTGGTTGATGAGGCGGGGATGCTTGGCACCCCGCAGTTCGTGACCCTCGTCCTGCAAGCGAAAAAGCGCGGGGCCCTGGTGCGGGCTATCGGCGATGACAAGCAGCTTTCCGCCGTCGGAGCCGGCGGACTATTGCGTCTGCTGAACGCCGAAGAAGAATTGGTGAACTTGGAGGAGATCCACCGGTTCCGCAACGAAGATGGCACCGCCAACCTGGAAGAAGCCGCCGCCTCGTTGGCACTGCGTGAAGCACCTGCGGTGGGTAAAGATGACCCGTGGGCGTACTACCGCGCCGAAGGCAAGATCCAAGCCGGAACCGTGGACCACATGGCTGACCAGGTCTTTGCTGCGTGGCAGAAAGACACCAACGAGGGACTGAAATCCCTCATGCTCGCCGGAACCAACACGCAAGTTGATCGCCTGAACCAGAAGGCCCAAGCCTACCGACTGCACACTGGCCAGCTTGATGATGCCCAATCGCTGACCGGCCGGAACAACGCCCAGATCTATGCCGGCGATGTCATCCTGACGAAGAACAATGACCGCCGGATCAGTGTCCACCAGGGCAAAGACTTCGTCAAAAATAACGATGCCTGGATAGTGGAAAGCATCGAAGATGGCAACCTGCTGGCACGCCACCAACAGCACCAAGGACTCGCCGTCATTCCTGCCTCTTACGCCGAAAAGCATGCGATCCTCGGTTACGCCGACACAGTCCACACCGCTCAAGGCGCCACCGTCGATACCGCCCACGCCCTGCTCACCAACCAGAGCGATCGCGCAGGAGCATATGTGGCGACCAGCCGCGGAAAATACGACAACCAGATCTATGTCGGACTAGCAGAGAACGAACGCCCCGATGAAGTATTGAAGGGCATCGCTGAACGCACTGACCTGAACATCACCGCGCACGAATCGATCACCCGCGAACACGACAAAGCCAGAGACCTGAATGGACTAGGTGAAATCTACCGGGATCTGGCAGACCAAGCGCGCAACGCACGCTTTGAGCAGATCCTCCGCACCGCCGTTGGCGCTCGTGTGGCCGAACCGTTCCTTGCGGACCCAGCATGGGGAGCCGTCACCCATCACCTGCAGAACGCAGAATCCCAAGGGATTAAGCTTGAAACGCTGTTGGCTGATGCCTACCACCAACGCGAATTCGCTAATGCGGACCAGCCAGCAGCAGTGCTGGCCTGGCGCATGGAACCGCTGATCGAAAACCGTGCCGAAACCCTGGCCGAAGCGCATCGCCCTCTGCGCGACGTGGCCACCAAGCACTTGGAAGAACTCGAACGCCGAGCCACTGCGCAAGCAGACATTCTGGCTGTCCCTTACCGGGAGACTGCCACGCAGCTGGCCACTAAGGAAGGACTGAGCCCCTATACGCGCCGGTTGTATGGCCACCTGACCGATGACGCACTAGCCAACAGAGTCAAAGACACCAGCGATGACTTGCTACGCCAAATTCCCTCCGACCCGGAAAACAACGAAAAACTGCTGTCCTGGTCCCTGAACAAGCTGCGCGAAGAGCAACAACGACGTGAGAAAATGCCAGAGCTGCTGCGGCAAGCAGAAACCCTGGACCGCGGCCACGAGCTGCACAGCACCGCTGCCGGAACGATTCTTGAACGCATCAGCCGCGAGTTGGAGCTGCGTGAACTCGAACAACCAGCCCTTCAACCAGCGCATGTTCGCAATGAACTGGGTGAATGGTACGCACCCACCGCCGAGCTGCATGATCCTCGCACCCCGGACGCGTGGAAGCAGCAGCTGACCGGATACCGCCAGGCGTTGGATACCGAGCATCAGCGGGTCGGCGCGGATCTGGCGCAGAACCCGCCGGTCTGGCTGGATGCCTTGGGTCCGGTGCCAGGACGCAGCGACCGGGCCGAAGAATGGCGCCGGGTCGCGGCCGAAGTCGCAGCCTGCCGGCGCACCTACAACATCGCTGAATCAGAACCAGAACTACTCCCCAAAACACATCTGAAGAAAAGTGAAGTGGCCCAGAACCTGCGCAACCGCGCGGCTGCGCTGCACAAGCACTCGGAACTGACCACTCGTGAGCCAATGCCAGAGGCAGCTAAAACCGAGGCAGTACAGCGGAAGAATGATCAGGCCATCACTACGCTCAGCCCTACGAGCGCTGAAGCGAAACTTGCCCAGCTGCGCCGACTGAGCCAAGGAACTACGCAACCCACGACAGAACAGGAGAACACTGTGCCGGCAGAGTTCGAGCATGAAATGAGCGGGCAGAAGCCAACCCCGGCGGCCGAGTCGCTGCTTGAAAAACTGCGCAGGAACCGCACTGAACTGCAAGATGAGCAGAAGAACCGTGTTCAGGATGACGAGCTACGCCGCAAGGGACCTCAGGGGCCGACGCTTACGTAGTGTAGGAACTTAACGAAAGAAACCCACGAATCCGTGGGTTTCTTCGATGTATAAAGCACGAGTCCTTGTCCCTTGCTATATGCCCCATGCTATTACGGGCGGGTTGATTTTTCCACGCGCGCACAACTATAGTTAGAGGTGCAGACCCCCCTCATACACTTGAGATCAGGGGGTCTAGCTGTTTAACTCCTAGATTGCTTTGGGCAAGCGCTCTGGATCGCGTTCTGAGAGGTATTTCGGGTACCAGTCTTGAGCGAACCCATTTTTGGGATGCTGGTCGATGAGGGCGTTGGCACTCCATGCAACGAGATCAGCCATCTGAACCAACTGCGAAGTTTTTGAGTCGAGATGGATAGCATCTTCAATCACGTGCCTTTTGCTGAGTTCTAGGCTGCGATGGGTATTTTTGTAGGAATCGTCAGTGCCATCGCCGTCCATCAGGATCATGGCCAGAGAATTGGATTCCTCTAGTTCTGACTCAAATCTGTTGACGAGAGATAAATAAGTTTCTGTTCTCGTCTGCGCGAGAGCTTTAGGCTCGCCGCTTCGATAGACGGCACCAAGTCGCAGGCCTTCGGTGTAGCGCAAAGTTTCTAAGCATTCTAAGGCTACTTCTCGCCCGAAATCTTTCCAGAACTCAATGCCATTATGGATAAATCTATCTGGCATTTTGGTTGAGATGCGTCCACGGCCGTTGACGTACTCGGTGGTATGCAGTTCTTCAGTGACTGGGATTCTGTACTCGCGCCAGAGCCTTTTGCGTAGGTCTAGCCAGGTCCGCAGTACTGATGACCACCGATCGGGTGAGAACTCAATCCATCCGTAAACGACGAGTCCGCTTTTGGGATGTCCGGAATCATCGATGTAGATGAGGCGATCTAAAGGTAAAGGCACGTGAACAGTCTAATTTTGAATGCAGGTTATTCCTATTTCTTCTCTCATTCACTGGCGAGCCGTAGATTGTGGAATCAAAGAATTCGGATCGTTGTTTTGGGTCGTGAGGTAGGTACCATCAAGCCACTGAGTGAATTGTTCATTCAGCGACTCGGGAACTGGATCGACCCGGTCTGGGGCACGATGCTCGCGCCTGCATCCGGCCATGCCTCCCTTATCGACAGGTGCGTTGACGATGTCCAGCACATCGGGCAGGTAGCGCAGGTTCCAATACACCAGGTCACTGTTGGGGCTCGCCGTCCCGTAGTTGGCGGCTTTCCAAGACAGGTAGAACCCCATGAGGTGGGCGACGACGTTGGGGTGGCGGAACCAGCAGGGCGGGATCATGTTGGTGCTTTGCCCAGCCCCATATGTGGTGTTGAACCACGGCAGCCATGCATTGATCTCTTCCAGTAGCCCAGCATTTTCCTCGGGTTTGCCTTGGTAGAGGTTCCATGGGGATGGCTCTGGTTCTTTGCTCTTTTTCAGTAGCGTTTCCAGCTGGCCGGCGAGCTCTACAAGGACTGCTTCTTGTTCCTGGAGCCCTTGCTCGACCTTGCCCTGGCGTTCCACCAGTGGCTCAACGATCGGGACCAGCAACTCGATCAGCTCATCGCGGTTACTCTGCTCGCTCAACGTCCACCGCCTCGGCCCCGATCTGGTCGGCATCCAGGAAGATCTTGCCGCAGGTGCGCAGTGTCTGGTCTTTCATGTCTTTCAAGTCCTTGTGGTCTTTGCGCTGCCACACCATCTCGGTGTGCACTACATGCGGCGGCAAGTTCCGGTATACGGCGGTGGCTTGCCCGAATTTCAGGTGCTTGAGCTCTTCAGCGCGCACGATCGCTTTTTCTTCCGTGCTGGTGGTCCTCGAGCCACCGGTTTTGCTGGAGGAATGGCTGATGCGCGTCTTATCCCGTACGCCCATGTCGCTCGCGTATGTTTTCAAATCCTCGCTGTTGATGCCAGGAAAAATCAGTTTCAGGCTGGCGTTGGATTCGATGGCTTTAGCTTCTTCCTTGCCCCAGCGTGCTTCGTTCTGGATGAAAGACTGGCTGATGCCGATCACTTGGATTCCACGGCCACCGGTATCGGTGATCAGCTCGGCCATATTGCTGAATGCTGCCACGTTGGGTGCTTCATCAAGCACCATGCGGAACACCGGCCAGAGACGGCCAGAAGCAAACTGGCTGGATTTGCGCCGTGCGGCCCGGTAGACCTGATCGGCGAACATCGTACTCAACGTGCCGAGCGGGGATTTTTCGCCGTCCACCACGATATGCAGCGTGTTCTGTCCTTCAAGGAACGTGTTGATGTCGAAGGCTTCGCCGCGGCGGAACCGGAACTGGGAGAGCACTTTCTCGCTGACCAGTGGTTCGGCCAGGGAGAGCAGGGTGGATTTGATGGAGTCTTCGGTTTCCCCGGCCCGCGATTCGGTGCGCTCACGCAGAGGCTGGATGAAAGCCCGGGACTTATGGTGGTCTTCCAGGATCGTGATGGGTTCGGGGTTATGCGAGTCGAAGATCCACAGCAGCAGGTCATCCATGGTGCGGTCTTCCAGCGCTGCGGCGTGCAGGAGGCGGCCGAGGACAGAGCCGGCTTTGGCGCTGAACCAGGACCCGTTCTTGGTGCCTTCCATGGGTGCGGCGTTCGCCCAAGCTTTGCCGCGTTCCAGTGCTTCGTCTTCGTCCTCGCACCCGTAGATCGGGGTCCATTTCACGGTGTTGGGCCAGCCGGTGATGTTCTCCCAGTCACACACAAACACTTGACCTTGTTTTTCCCGAGCGGTGGCAGTCCAGGCGACCACGTCGGGTTTGGTCGACGTTGCCAGGACTGGTCCGGGTGCGCCGAGCACCATGGGGACCACGATGCTGGAGGTCTTGCCGCCGCGGGCCGGGGCATAGACCCAGAGGCTGTCTTCGAGCTGGATATACAGTGGCACTTTTTTGGAAGCGTTGGTGTAAACAGCCAGTGCGATGAACGCTTCCGAGGTTTTCTTGGTGACCGACGGACCGTAGATCTGGCGTGCTTTATGCCATGCGGCGGTGAAGCCCATCATCGAGGTGATCGCCGCACCTTGAGGGTTGAACGTGGTGGTGTTTTTGCGCGGGCTGATCCATAGTTCGGTGATCAGCACGTATCCGGCGATGAGCAGGACGGCGAAGGCGCCGAGGATGAACCAGGACGCGGCCGGCCAGGCAAGATCCCCGTCCAGGCCTGCCTCGAGCAGATCCAACGGATTCCAGGACACTTTGGAATTCGTGGGGGTGATTTTCTCGCCCCAGTTCAAGGCAGCCAGCACGATTCCGGCAAGCACTGCGATGATCAGGAACGTGGTGAAGCTGCTTTCACGCTGTGGGGAGGCCATGATCCTGTTCCTTTTCACTGGTTGTCCTGGCTACCAGTGCTTTGTCGGTGTCGGTGAGGATTGTTTCCACGTCGCTGCGCAGATGCTTCACCTCGAAGGGGGCTTCGTTGCCGATTTTCATCAGGCAGGTGCCGGTGGCCAGGTTCAGGATCGTGGGGTAGCTGGAGGCTGGAAGGTCGAACATGTCCACTGCTGCCCGGGCGTCCGGTGCTTTCTTCTGCTGGTAGACCAGCACGGTGTCGCATTCTTTGATGATCGCTTCCGCGTCGGTGCCGGCGGGGATGTCTGAGACGTGGTGGAAGAAGAACCAGTTCGACAAGCCGATGGCGCGGGAGACTTTCTGGTTGCGGCGGATCACTTTGGCCACCGAGGTCTGGACCAGGTGCCAGGCTTCTTCGACGACGAAGTGGGTTTGGCGGCGGTTCTTGGCTTTGAACAGGCGGTTGGTCATCCACGTGTTGATCACGGTCATCACGATCGCCAGGGCGGGGCCGTTTTCGGGCAGTTGGGAGACGTCGAAGACGGTGAGTCCGTCTTTGAGCTTCACATCCTTGGTGGTTTCGTTGTCGATCATTCCGGCCAGGTCTTCTTCGACGAAGCGTTCGAGCTCGAAGGCTACGTCGTACCCCCATTCGCGCAAGGTGGCTTTGCTGATTTCCAGGTGGGCGGAGTCTTCTTCGGCTGGGTCGATCATCCGGTTGATGACCAGCCGGATTGTCGGGGTGATACCTTGAGCTTTTGCGTCTTTCAATGCGCGGCGGTGTGCTGTGCGCAGGGCTTTGCCTTCGCGGGGACTAATGGGCCGGCCGAGGACTTCTTCGGCGACCGCGCGCAGCAGCATGGACTGGCTGGGCGGGGTTTCGCCGGTGGTGCTGTCTTCTTCTGTTTCAGCGGAGATGGAAGGGTCGAAGATGTTGATGCAGGATCCTCCGCCGCCGATCTTGAACGTGACAGGTTCCCCGCCCTGGTACCGGCAGAGTTCGGCGTATTCGCCTTCTTCCGGGTTGGAGTCGCTGGGTTTTTTGTCGATGACGATCACGTTGCGTCCGATGATCATGGGGCGCAGGCATCCCCAGGTTTTGCCGGCGGAGCTTTTCGCGGAGCCGATGTCGCCGATGACGACGACGTTGGCGTTGTTCACGGTGTGGGGGTAGGCGAAGATCGGGTCGTGCATGACGCCCCACCCTGATTCCAGATCAATGCCGAACAGCAGGCCTTTGTAGGAGGTGGGGGACCAGGGCACGGCGAGGTTGCTGACTTCAGCTTGCCGGGTGGTGGAGATCGCGCCTTCCGGGGCTGGATCATAGAGTCCGTAGCGTGAGCCTTTGCGTGTTTGGCGTCCGGCATCCCAGGTGATGTCCGGGCGCTGTTCCGCCAGTGGCGCCGAGACGGACTCGGGAGGCAGGCGTGTCTTTTTCACTGTGTTTTTGATGGTTTTCTTAGGTGCTCGAGTGAAGATGCTGATCATTTGCGGATTCCTCTTCCCATGGGCAGCACGGCCATGAGGGCCATGTCGTGGCGGTTATCGAGCCAGTACAGCCGGTCTATGCCGCAATCGGTGGCGACGGATTCAATCTGGGTGGAGACCTGCAAGAGTTTTTCTTCTGAATCCACGGTGAAGCTGACGTAGGCTCCCCATTTCACGCCGTGGTGACCGCTGCCGGGCGTCAGGTCCACTGCGCGCTGGTCGGAGGAATTGGACATGACCTGTTCGGTGCCATCCGAAATCTTGCCTTTGGACGCGTTCGAGTGGCGTTTGGCTTTGTCACTGGTGCGGTCAGACATCGCTTGGGCGCGCGCTTCTTTGGCATCAACGACTTCGTTCACCCAGGACACTGAATGGATGACTGCGGGAACAATCCCGGAGACGAGCTGGCGCATGGCTTGGACTGGCAAGGCTGATCCGGCCATGAACCCATCCCTGGGGATATAGGCGACCCGGGTGTAGGCGTGGTTGTTGACCACGACCGCTTTGGGCGTCTGTTCCTGGTCGAGTTTCTGCCAGACCGCCTCTAACCCGAGATCGGTGTCATCAATGGCGTACGTGTAGGGGTCTTGCAGGTGGGCAAGGATCCCGGCAGCCATCTGTGAATCCACAGCCCGGTAGCCGCGGATGGCTTTGTGCGCGACGGCTTGCGCCATGAGCGCTTGGGCTTCTTGGACGATTGCTGCGTGCACGGCCATAGGCCCTGGCTGCTGGGCGTTGGCGGCCCGGTGCAAGGCGGTGCGGTTGTCGAACCGCAGCACCCAGTAGCTGCGGTGCTGCTCGGCCCGGTCTTCGACCTGCAAGCACAGCTCTTGGTAGGAGCGCACCAGGTTTCCGTGGGCGTTGGGGTCCACGTAGTCGGCGAGCCAGGAGACGTGGTCGGTGATGTCCAGGGGGATGGAGCGGGTGAAACTCTGGATATGGGACACCGCACTGGTGCGCCGCGCCGCCCTGGCCAGCACACGTCCGAAGCCGAGGTGGGGGATGTCTTCCACGTCTTCTTCGACCACGCCGCCGGCACTGCCGCGAACTTCGAAGATCACGGTATAGAAGGCCGGATCTGAGTTGGCGTGGCGGAAGACGGCGAGGCGTTCGCGGGGGTTGAAATCAACTTCTTTCACGCTCAGCCGTCCCACCATCAGCGGGGCCGGCTGAACATGCTCTTTGCGGCGTTCGGCGCGGCGCACTGCCAACCCGCGGGGCCGGACCGCTTTCTTCTTATTCTTCTTCGCAGCCCGGTATTCCTGAACGCTGGCCAGCGCAGTCTGTTCATGGACGGGGTCATAGACACCCAGCCCGGCGTGCTTACGGTAGGCACGGTAGGCGGTTTCGGTTTTCAGTGCCGCGTAGCTGCGTCCCCCGTGGATGTTCATGGGAACGGTGATCACCACGCTGAGCACAGCGATGACGAGGCCGGCGAAGAGGAAGAAGAACTGGTCCATGCCCATCAGAACCACTATGGCGGCGATACCCAGGCCGATCCATAGGATGACCTGTTCGGGGGTGGAGCGGCCTGAGAGCAGTCCGCGTTTTTTGAACTCGCCGCCGAGGGCTACCTGACGTGTCATGAGTGATCACCGATCCTTGAAGGAGTCCCACGAGTCTGGGTCTGCGTCGTTTGCGGCCATTCGTGCTTGAGCTGCAGCGTTGGTCGCAGCGTATTTGGTTCCGGCCAGCAGGCCGACCGCTCCGGCGGTCAGGGGGCTGAAGGCTGCAGTTGCCGCCACTGAAGCGATTTTTTTCGCCCGGCCGGATGGCGGGTTCTTCCGGCCCTGTCTAGAAGAGGAGGAGGGTGCATTTGGCCCGCTGGAGGCAGGCGCAGAGCTGTTCTGCTCGGTGGGACCTTGCCGTGCTGGGTCAGTACCGCCGGTCCGGGCCGGCGGTGGCGAACCACCTTGCTGGCCGTTCTGATCCGGGGATGCTGGAGGCGCAGGGTTCTGGCCTTGCTGAGAGGTGTTTGCTGCAGCTGGTGCGCCAGTGGGTGCACCAGCCTGGTTTTGGCTGGCGCGTTCGTGTGCGCCATTGGTTTTCTGCGGTGAACCGGTGTCCGGGCTTTGGACAGCAGTGGTGCTGCCACCATCTGGGGAAGGACCACTAGGTCTGGGAGAGCTGCCTTCTCCACTTGAACCGCCTTGACCACCAGAGCTTTGTGCGCTGCGGCTTGTGGCGGAGCCGCGCCTGGTGGAGATCGCCCGGCGAACCGATCCGGCACCGCTGCCGATTGCACCGCCTACGGCGCCGCCGACACCGGCAGAAATTTCCGGTGAGATCCCGCCGAATTTCGCTTCGCGGCTTTCGAGCACGGGCATCCACCGGAAGATCGCTGCGGGGGACAGGACGATCATCAGCATGATCGCGGCTGTTGCCCCCAGGTTGCCGACGTTCACCAGCACGTCATCGACCCCGTCTTTGAAGGCTGGTTGGGTGGCGAGGACAGCGAACACTGCACCGAGCACGAGGAAGGCAAAGGTTTTCAGCAGACTCATCGTGACTAGCGTCGTAGCAATCTTCATGACGTAGCGACGTGTTTTCGGTGACAGCAGCATGCCAATCAGCAGGGCGATAGCTAGGCCCATGAGTTGTTGGAAGATCGGAATCAGCAGGAAATACACCAGCAAGGCCAGCGCTCCGACGAACAGCAGTCCGAAGAAGAGGATGGCGGCCAACGGGCCGAACCAACTGGTGGATTCCAGGGAGCCGAACCGGGAGATCACGGTAATGAAGTTGCTGATGGATTCGGCCGCCCAATCACTGGTTCCATCGGTGAGTGGGGCGACGCGTTGCTGCAGTTCATTCATCACCCAGGGGCCGTAGATGACCATGAATAACGCTGCGGGCAGGTAATAGAGCAGGGATTTGCTGAAATCGTCGTCGCTCATCTCCCCGTTGCTGTGCTGTTTGAAAAGGAACATGATCATCAGCCCAAGACCGACCACTCCCAGCCCGGCATAGAGCGCCCATCGGTCTTTGAATTCTGGGCTGGACGCGTCAAATTCGGTGGTCGAAGAGATTTCTTCGAGGACTTTGGAGGTCATGGCGATGGATTCAGATTTGCTGCTGTTAGCGAGTTCATCCAGGTTCGATTTGGGATCGGCCACGAATTCGATGGTGTTGTCGATGGCGTCGGTGACGTTGAGTATGGAACGGCCCAGTTCGCTTTGCTCGAGGTATCCGCGGACCTTCTGTCCGCTCCAATCCTTGAATTGCGCGTTGATTTTCTGCTTGATGCAGTAGCTAATACCTTGACCGCTGGCGCCCGTTTCCTTGAGAGCTTCGCAGAAGTCCATCTTTTCGCCTTCGCCCAAAATGAGGGTTTGGGCCGTGGGATACATATGGTGCAGGGCATCACGAGTCTGCTCTTCGCAGTTACGCTTCTGGAAAGAAAAGACGCTCTCCATCTTCGTGTAGTACTCGAACTCGCCGCATTTCTCCTTGGCAATCCCTGACAGAACCTCATCAAGAAGCTGGGCTTTTTCCTTCTCAGGCATCTTTTCGAAGCGTTTCACCTGGTCCTGGGTGAGCGCTTCTTCCACTTTCTTGGTGTCCTCATCAGCATGAACCGGCGACGGAGCGGCGACCAAGAGAAAGGTGGAAAGGAATGCGATCACCGCCAGAGAGGAAAGGACGCTGAGAAGCTTTGTCACTGAGCCAACTCCATCCAGCCATCCCTGCTCAATGGGTTGCCGTCTGAATCGGTGAACAGATCACCAAGAATTTCGCGCGCTGCAGAGGGTTCCTTCTTGCCTTGCGTGTAAAGAAGCTGAGTTTCTGGCCGGTAAGTGGCGTTTTCACCGCTGAAATCAAGTTTCCAATCGTCGTTTTCCCACACCATGAGTTGTTCAGCGACGCGAATCTCCACGGCTGCAGGAACGGTGCGCCCATCGAGTTTGAACGCATTAGTTTTAATGCGTTGAGCCACTGCGACGGATGCTGTTTTACCTGATTCGCAGCTGACGACTTTGAAAATCGAGGGTTCAAGAAGCTCAGTTTCAGAAGTTCCGCCGTCTCTGGCTAATGAACGCAGCGCGTCAATATACTCTGCGCCATCCTCATTATCTGCAATGACCGTTTCCAGGGTTGCTTCACGCTTCTCCCAGTCACCGGCGCCATAGGACTCAGCCGGAACATAGTTGACCGCTGCGCGCACTGCGTCGTCGCACGAGGCGGTGTATCCGATGCGGGTTTGGCCATCTGCTGCGGTCTTGGTTCCGCCTTCGTTGGCGCGGAACGAGGATACAGGGAACCCGTTGTCGCTGATCCGGGTGGGTTCAGAAGGAGTAGTGGGTGTGGCCGCCGAAGTGTTCTCCTTCGTGGTCGATGAGATGAAATAGCTGGCGACAGCAACCAGCACGATCGCTATGATGACTACGGCGGCGATGATCAGGCTCCGGCGGCTTGTCATTAGAGCATCCCCGCCACTTTGAGTACCGCACCGATGAGCACACCAAAGGCCGCCACCGCGATGACCGCCACGCCGCGGCGTTTGAGCTCGTCAGTGTGTTCGCCCATCTCCTCGTAATGGCCCTGTTTTCTGGCTCCGGAGAATTTTACGAAGCTGGTCAGAAGCTTCACTGATACATAGATCAGCACCAGTCCCCAGATGACACCGAGGATCACGGTCAGAGCATTGTCGAACCCTGAGCCAAGCGGTGCAATGTCGGGGGATACTCCGTCGAAAGGGTTCTTGACTTCTGCTGTTACTTGCAAGGTGGGGATGAACGGTTCCATGGTTAGTTTTCTTTCTTGTTTCGTTTGGTGGATTCTGCTCGGACTGCTGCGTGGTGCATGCCTTCGCTGACTGTGGCAGCAACTTTTTCAAAAGCTCGTACGGACTCATCTGTGGCCAGCTGCCAGTCGATCAGCCCGTTGGTGTCCAGGGCTGGTTCGTAGGGGACGGGAAGGAAAGTAGCTTCCTCGCCGAGGGCTTGCTCGAGCATGGTGCGCAGTTCTTTGCGCCGTTCCGGGGCCACTGAGCGGCGATGGGAACCGGGGGAGATGACGAGGACCGCGTGGCGGCACAGCGCGGCGTAGTGGTCATTGCCCGAGAGCTGTGACATGGCTTGGAGCTGTTCGATGGTTCGGAGCACTGAGACGACGGACTTATCGTTCATTTCCACGGGGAAGACCAGCTGGTCGGATCTTTCAATGCCGGCCAGCCAGTTCTCGGCGCGTGTGTTGTTGCCGGTGTCCAGGACGATGACGTTCCAGAAACGCTGGACTACTTCGAGCAGTTCGTTGAGGGTTTCGCGGGTGAGCATCTGCATCCGGTCAGGATCTTCATCAGAGGCGAGGACTGCGAAACGGTTGTCCCCTTGCGGGCGGGTGAAGTACTGGACGTCGCCGCTGCGGGTGTGTTCATTTTTGAGCTCTTCGAGGGCATCGAGCAGGTCGATGATGGTCAGCTTTGATCCGTTGGAACGGGTGCGCACCCCGAGGGTGCCCATGGTTTCGTTGTTGTCCATCGCTAAGACCGCATGGTCAGAGGTGTTGCCGATGGTGGAGGCCAGAGCCACGCTGATCGAGGTTTTACCTGACCCGCCGGCCGGCTGGGCGACAGTGACGGTGACGGGACGCGGGTAGACACGCCGGATGGACGCGAGCGTGGTACGCCGAGCTAATTCTTGGGGTCCTGGTTTGGGGGAGATGAGGCCGCCGGTCCATGTGCGGATTGTGCGCTGCCAGCCTTCTTCGGCAGGCAAGGGTGTTTCCAGCGCGTCTGATCCGGTGATCGCGCTGCTCAGTGTTCCAGTGACCAGCGGTGTTCCGGCGGCCAGAGGCGCTGCGCGCGTCGGTTCTGGTGCGGTGGGTTTTACTGGTTCTGGGTTGTTGAGGATCTGTAACGAAGCTTCTGGTTTGTCGGAAGCGTTCGATACGGTCAAAACATCGGTCTTCGCTTTTCTGCGTTCGTCGCCTGGCCACTCGGTGCCCATCTGCGTCCCCTTTCCTTGGATGAACCCATAGTATCAACTAGTCTTGATATAGTCAGTTTCATTCCAAAATAAGACTTTGAAGGGTTTTGATGACACGCCGAATCATCCTGTCCACCGCCGTGCTCCTGGCGGTCTCACTGAGCGCCTGCACCCCCGCGCCGGACCAAGAAACCAGTGATCCGCACGCGGATCACGGACCCATGCATGAGATCGAAGCATCCCCAGAGCAAGTGCAGATCGATGAATGGAACCCGCAGGTTTCGACTGAAGCGAAACACACCGCAACCCAGGCCGCCAAAGCCTACGCCCGCCCGGACCTTGACCAATCGGCGTGGTTCAAAGCCCTGGCACCGTACCTGTCCCAGAGCGCACGGAGCACGTTCCAGCAGACCTCAAACCTCAACATCGCCTCCACCGAAGTCATCAAGGTTCACGAACCTGTCCAAGGCGTTTCACCGGCCATCGCCACCGTGAGCGTGCAGACCAACGCCTCCACCCTGGAATTCTTGCTCAGCCGAGCTGACGGGCAGTGGATGGTCGAGAAAATCACGAGCAACAGCTGATGAAACGCTCCAAACGCCGGGGACTCTTCACTGTCCTGGGGCTGGTCAGTGTGCTGCTGTTCGGTATGGTCTTCGGCGGGATCCTCCTGCTGGGGGACAGTCCGGGCAGCGAGGTCGACACCGAAACTGACTGCTCGCCTGACAGTGCGGTGCCGAAAGAAATCAACGTCAAGAACCTGCCGACCACCGAGGTCGGATCCTACAACAAGCAGCAGCTGACCAACGCCGCGGTCATCATCAACGAAGCCAAGTCAGCAGACGTCCAGCAGCAAGGGGCCATCATCGGACTGATGACGGCCATCCAGGAAAGCTCGTTGAAAATACTGGCCAATGACGGGAGGTGGCAGTACCCGCAAGGAACGCAGGTCATGACCGAAGCCGAATGGGGGCAAGCGCGCAAAGTCGTCCTCGAATCCCTGGAGCTTCCACACCAGGGAGTGGGGCACGCCTGGGATGCGCTGAGCCTCATGCAGCAGCGGCCCAGCGCTGGCTGGGGGACCGTCGAGCAGATCATGGACCCCTCCTACGCAGCCAGCACCTTCTTCGACAGGCTGAAAAAAGTTCCCGGCTGGCAGTCCCTGCCTTACGAACTGGCCGCTGAAAAAGTCCAAGTCTCAGGACTGCCAGATAACTATGCAGACCAACGCTCCGATGCGGAACTGCTCTATGCCGCGCTGCAAGGAGCCACCGTCGAAGTCTCTGAAGACGACGAGGAAGAGTATGCCCAGTGCAAGGACGGGGGAGACACCAGAAATCCGGACTCAGGGGATTCCTACGAGGGTCCGAAGAGCAATTCCGGATGGGTGTTCCCCGTGGAGAGCATCTCGAAAATCCAGTACAACTACGGCGAAAACCGTGGGTTGTGGCCCCACGCTGGAGAGGATTTCAGCGCGCCGAAAGACACACCCATCTATGCTGCTGCCGATGGCCAGGTCATCCGGGCCAGCTGCTCGGACCTGGTGACCGGGCGCTCTCCGTGCCAGATCCAGATCGACCACGGAACAATCGACGGACAGAGGATCAGCACCTTCTATGTGCACATGTTCGAGAACGGAGTGCTCGCCCACGTCGGAGACGAAGTCAAAGCCGGAGAGCAGATCGCCAAGGTCGGAACCAACGGCAACTCCACCGGCTACCACCTGCACTTCGAAGTCTGGGAAGGCAAAGCAGACACCAACCCGGTCGAATTCCTCAAAGAACAAGGGGTAAGCATCCCCGGTTGAGGAATCCAATGCGCTTGTTGCTAGGCTCGAACGGTGGAAAAATACGCCAAGTTCATCAGCCATATTGCCTCACCACCAGCGGTCGTCACCCTCGTCCTGCTGAGCACCCCACTGCGGTACCCGGGCGTCGCGTGGCCGCCGACCTTGCTGGCCACCTTCTTTGCCGGCCTGGTGCCCTGGGCGGCGCTGATCTGGATGCGGCTGCGCGGACGGGTCACCGACGTGCACGTCACCGAACGCCGCCAACGCTGGCCGATCCTGCTGATCACCCTGGTTTCAATCCTTGGCGGCATCGCCGTACTGCTGGCAATCTCCGCACCAACCCAGATCCTAGTGGAAGTACTGTTCATGCTTGCCGGGCTGCTGATCGTCGGCCTGGTGAACCTGGTCTGGAAGCTGTCCATCCACGCAGCCCTGACTACTTTCGCGGCCTTGCATTGCCTGCTGGATCTGCCGGCAGGAGCGCAGATCGCGGTCGCCTTCATCGTACTGGTGGGATGGGCAAGAATCCGCGCCGGTCACCACACTCCCACCCAAGTCATGGCAGGAACTCTCATCGGCACGCTGGTGAGTCTAGGAGACTTTCTGGTGGTGTAAGCGTGGGGATGGCTGGAGTTCGCGGCGATGTGTCAGCAAAGCAGAGATCCACGCCAGAACAAGACCTGTGAGAACACAGAGCATCGCTGGATAGACAATCAAATCGGTCAGCCAGTCCAGCTGCCGGTTCGACAGCTCCACCAGATGGCCGATCGGTGCAACGACGCCGAAGGCAAAGCCAACCGACATCAGCTTCTTCGAGTAATACGGCACCCGGTACACCGAAGGCGTTGTCGCCTGCACCAGTGGTTTCACCAGCATGGACGAAACCACCGCCGGATAAAGGTAGAGGGACAGCTTATAAAGCACAACGGCCGTTTCGGTATCCCTGAAGTCATCCAGCCCCATGCTCGAATACGAAAGATCCGCCGCGAAGAACAACACGGTCATCAGTGCCACGCATAATGGCAGTCCGGCAGCTGAGAAGCGGCGGATCTTGGTTGCGACATCGCACCGGCCGATACTGAGGGCAATCTGGACCCCGGCGGCCAAGAACACGAAGTTGATGCAAAAATGCGAGACGAGATTCGCTAAATTAATGGAGCCGAGCAGGCGATCAATTGTGAGGTAGATCGGTTCCACTGCAAGCCATAAGCCGATGCTCATGCCCAGATGAGTAAGCCATAACCAGAGGTTGCCTGTGCCTTGAATCAGGCGGGGAAGCCTCAACCCAAGTGCCAGAGTGAACGCGCTTGCTAAGATCATTGCTGCCCAGGAAGAAAAAACCATAGGCTTTTAGCCTAGATGATTCTCAAATGTCTCCAAATTGCGTACCTGTTTTCCCACCTCGCGCAGGCGTTTCTCCGATTCGGCAAGTAACTGCCCCAAAGGTAATGTGTTGAGCCAGCGGGAACGGCACTCTGGCTCCCATCCTGCCTCAGCACCAGTGAGTACACCTGACACCACCAGAGCGGATGCTAAAGGGAAATTGGCATATTTGGCGATTTCGAGAGCCACATCTTCTCGTAACCGGCTGCGCAGCATCTTCCACAAGGTTGGCTGCGCGACGCCCAGCTGCAGTTGGATATGGGCTCGAAGATTTCCATCGTCGGCGCAATCAAACCAATGCAACGCCAAATGATCGTAAGATTCCTCGCCGAGTTCAGCCTCGTTGACTGTCTCTGAGTTTAAACGATGAACTGTTCCCTGCAAAAGGCCTGCCGTGGGAATGAACGCTGCTATTTCGTTTGCGGCGGGCGCGGAGGTGGTGATGTTTGCGAATTCCCGAAACTGGGTTAGCTCGTCCAAAGGATCCAAGCCGAGGCCCCGTGCAATGGCTGTAATGGTTGAAGGCGCCACATTGCCACTGCTGACCTGCTGGGTGACTCGCAGCCGCGGAAGTTCAGCTAACTGGGCAAGGCGCACCAAACCAGTGCCTGGTGCTACTACATCCAGCCACGATTGAACTTCTGCCCGGTCTAGTTTCACCTGCTACCCCACCGAACTGCTGGGTGAGCAAAAAACCAGCGCAACCAGCGAAGAAAAAAGTTCCACATTTGTCCTAACTTATCGTGAACTGACAGACCTTTCGCTCAAATCTCGCGAAGCAACAAGACACAATTCGGCCACGAATTTTTGTGCTTGCAACCAAAATATTAGGCAGACAGACTTTTGCCTTATAGTCGAACCAAATTTCAACTAACCAGGAGCGAGTCTATTAAAAGGTGAACCCTATATTTATCGGATATTTATTAAGGGGTCCGATAATCATGTTTCACGATCGCAACGGTTTGGTAACAAAAAATGAAAAAACTGTTCAACGAGCAAAATTTCAGTAAGTATTATTGAATGAATTACACACAAGCAGTCGGGAAAAAGCGGCTCCCTAGAAAAATTATGGCTTTCTGTCTTGCCATTACCCTGTCCTTGGTATTTTTGGGACTTTCGCCCTACAAAGCAGATGCTGCTTGGATCGGAAATATTACTAATGTTACAAGCGTTAGTTGGGTTCCCCATAAGAAGCAAATAAAGATTCAGTATAATAACGCTCGCGAAGTTCCGAAACAAGTTGGTCTACACGCAGATGTTGGCTTTGCTATCTCGTCACGAGGCCCTAGCTTAGGAAGTAAAAGTCTTGATCGCGGTAAGGGATCACATGTTGAATATATGTCGGTTAAACCTTGGACAGCAGTCGCCAGCGTCAAGATCTCCATCCCTCGGCTAAGTAGCGTTTCATACAACGTGCTCATGGCACCTGCAGCCCACACCACGAAAAAAACCGTCAGCGCCGCGGAAGCTGTAGGAACCGCCGTCGTTATGCACGTTCCAGGGATTATCCTGACCTTCGCTCCACAATCGCGCTGGATAAAAGCCGTAGGTGCGACAGTGCTGGGTTGGTCAGTCTTCAAAGATGTTAAATCGTCGTTGACCGGAACGAGTTCAAAGAAGTGTCCTAAACTTGCTAAGGGCCAAGTCATTACCACCAAATCATGGTTTACACAGTCCGGGAATAAGGTTCGGCACCACACAACTACGAAGGTGTGGACAAACACTAGCAATTACAATAAGGGCAACACCCCGGCCTGTACGGTAAGCTCTTCTTACGTCTACGCGTAGTAAAAGAATAGTTCGAGGCACTCAATATGAAAAAGTTTTCCCCTCTACTTGGCGCGCTCGTCGGTTTTTCTGCCGGATATTTTAGTTGGTTAGAACTTTTTCAAGCTTTTGAGAGTTCGATAGGGCAGAGTATGCTCACCATGCTCCTTGGATCGAATGAATTTGTAACGCTACTCGCCGTCGGAGCGACGGCTCTTATCCTCGGACTAACATTTGCGGGGGCCGCAGGTGCAAAAATGCTGGCCTCGGCGTTTGAGAAGATGAAGAAGTCACAATCCACGGTGCATTAGGAATCATAAAAGGCGGATTAAACGGTGAACCCGACTGCATAGGAAGGCAGTCGGGTTCGGTTTGTTTCCAAGGAAATGAAGTTAGTTTATTCTCTCTTGCGCAGCTTAGGCATGCTTCTCTAGGAATTGGGTTCTGAGTAAGTTCTGCCCGAAAGTTCACGCTAAGGCGTTCGCAACCTGTGGAATGGGTTCCAGGGGCAGTTGATTTTCTAAGTGATGTGCAGGCCGTGGGATTCAGCATATTCCCCGACTAGACATTCGCAGTGTACCTTGACCGCTTCTGTTAGTTAGACGATGCCGACTTGTCAGTGGTTGGTCGCCACTGGTAACGCACAACCACTCCTAGACCCGTACCTGTCACTGTCGAAAGATACGACGTGCAGCTCTCACCGTTTGCCCGACGCAGCGGAAGCGTGACGTTGGGCATTTCACTATTTAACAAGCCCCGTCTCCGCCAGGATCGACACCGACATGTCGTTAGCGTGAATTTCCGTACCGATCTTTCTTAAACCTCTAGGCTGAGCGGAGTGCCGCAATGTTGAGGAGCCATGCTGAACTTTGTCGACCTCTTGGAGCAATGGTTGAAGCAAGTTTCCGCAACCACTTTCACTCCCGTTGTTCAAAAGCCGATAATTTTGATTACGTAAAGCAGGCTTTACTTCATTCGGCTTAGTCAGATTTAGCGCGCTATAGGACCACAGCGTATGCGTATTAGCTATCTGCTTTCTTGGACCAATGCTCCATGAGCTTTTGCTGGGCTTGTCGCTCTGTGAGTTCCGCGATTTCCTGCGGTTGAAGATGCAGTTGCTCTTTCAATGCAACTTCCATCCATTCGGGGAGTACTGATTCCCGGGATGGTTCGGCGGTTACCTGAACCGATTCATACAGCCTGCCCAATTGGGTGATAACGTCTTTGAGCGGTCGGATTTTTGGGTCATTGCCCATCCGAGCGACCCGTGAAGTCAGTTCATCGTAAACTTCGCCATCCGAACGAGCTCCCACCGCCCACACCTCGGAAATATCAAGCACCGGAATGCCAGAAGAATCTTCGGTAATGCGCCAGACGATTCTCCAGTCCCTGTCTCCGACCACTAGTTTACGAAAACCTACCAAAGCACCCAGAAGAGGTTCGCCGGCAGTAGACGATTTTTCCAGAAGCAACATTTTTTTGAAAACTGCACGCAGAATACTGGGATCTTTTTTGTGTATTCGATATAGATCGCCAACTGCGTCTTCGGTCAGCCGGACGATGCACAAGCGCTGCTGAGGTTGGTTCACGAAGTCTCAGTCTCAGTCTCAGTCTCTTGAGCGTTTTCCTCTTCAAGTGTTTTGCGGTCCAAATTGAAGAATTCCATAGCGCGGTCCAGATCAGTGCGCACACCGCTATCGGTGGCGAAACGTGCCATGACCAAGGCGGCATCGCGAAGTGTCTCCCGGTCGTGTCGCAATTCAGCGATCTCCCTAGCCGAGACGACTTCTGCAACGATTTTTCCGTGACGCGACAGAGGGATCTCGCGGCCTTTTTCTGCCGCAGCAACAAGAGCTGAAAGCCCTGTCCGGGATGCTTCTGTGATGCTGAGAGTAGTCATATAAAAACTATATAGTTTTCTACATAGATTCTCAACCTGTTATTGGAAGGAAGATATTTTTGAGTCGTCATAAGGGCGGCACAGGCCATGCTGGCATGCGTCGGAGAATCACTGCTTGCTCCGCTTTGAATTCTCTTTGAAAATTTGAAGATCGAATGCGAAATATGTGTCTGAGCCTTAGCATGAGAGGTAGGTTCTGTGGTTGACCGAAGAGCGTGGGGACGTTCCAAAAGGCAAACTGCTTGAGTGAAAACACGGTGGTTTGCGTTGAGGCCGCGATTAGGAACCTCATCACGAATTCGTGGTGAGGTTCCTTTAATTCTTATTCGCATGCCCGAGCCCAGAATCGTTTGTTTTTATTAGCAACGCCACCCGCTTCAAGGCTTACCCCGGTAAAGCCTTGTTTCATGATCCTTGAGAGCACATCGTGTGCCGTTAGATCGTTGACTGTAGTCCATCGGTCCATCCCGTTGGGAAGAAGGACGGGACACTGTGGAACCCTCGGGCCGCCATGCTGCCTGAACTCGAAAGGTTCTATTTGCGCTTTGCAGGAAGCGCTCTTGAGCCGTTGCAAGGATTTTCCGATTCTTCATTACCTGGGAATACTTCACGTTGATTCTTGCGGGCCTTCTTTTGATCTCTCCACCGGCAGCCGGGAAGCATTCCAAATGACGTTTCATCCCTTATCAGAGTTTGCTTTTCCCACGCCTTGGATCAGACTTAGCAGACACCATCATTTTGATATAAGGAGGAACTATGGGCGGACTGCAAGGATGGCACTTACTTCTGCTACTTTTCATTGCTGCGATAGTCATTGTAGTAATCGTTGTCGCAGTAACATCCAGCACTAAAGCTTCCCAGCGCAATTCCCGGCAGGTAGGCCCACATGGAGAACCCTTACTCGGTGCCCAAGTTGGGTACAACATGGAGGGTCAACCGATCTATCAGCAGAGCTCGCCGCCGAGCACAAATGTCTTTGCGATTCTTGCCCTTATCCTCGGACTAGTGACGGGATTTTTCGGTATCATCTTCGGGCATATCGCACTCAGCCAGATAAAGAAGACAGGTCAACCGGGGCGCGGCATGGCTCTAGCCGGGCTGATCATCGGTTATGTCTGGCTGGCATTCTGGGTTGTTCTGATACTCGGATCTCTAGCTACACACAGCTAATAAGCAAAGTTTGTACCTGAAGACCCCCTTTTTTGTACGGTTCGCACCGGTTTGTTTCGAAATGTGAGCCTGTTAAGTAGGTCTATACCGCTTGGTGACACCCCGCATATTGTCTCTAAGCGGTACGGACCCCATTCCAGATGTTTATTGCTCTGTGAACTATCGCGATATGTGAGTATTCGCAGCGGCTCCTGTCCCCCTTGATTTTGAGCCGATAACCTCCGTTATGTCAAGTTAAGGCTTTTGTATTGTCAGATGTCAGATAGCCGTTGAAGGTACTCAAGGTCCACGCATCCGGTATTCCCATTCCATCAACAGGGTACTGCTACACCAAGTTCTATGTTCCTCTAGATTCAGCGCACCACACCCGGTGGGGCGCTGAAACTATTTAAGGAGGAACGATGGCCAATTACCGTGCCATCATGCGCCTACTCGTTCAAGGACACAGCTACAGCGATATCGTCAGAACTGAGAATTGCTCTCGACGAGCTATCGCCAGCGCAAAGAAGACCCTGAACGACCACCACCTCACAACTCCGGATCAGGTTGACCGTCTGGGCGAGGAACAACTGGATCTGTGGTTTCCCGATGGGCGATCCCAAAAATCCGAGGCGTTCGACCAGCCTGATTTCAGCACCGGTGCTGAAATCAATGAAGTTCGATCGGAACTCCACCTTGCAACGGGCCTGGCAAACCTACGTGGGCAGTCCGTCAGCGCAGAAGAAATACGGGTATTCGAAATTCTGCGAGTTATTCGCTGCACACGTGAGAACCCACGACTTGGCGGCAACGATCCACCACGAGCCAGGACGGGCCATGCAGGTGGACTGGGCAGGGCAAACCCTCACCGTGACTGATTTATTTACGCGAAAGCCTTCTAAGGCGTATCTGTTTGCCGCGGTGCTCCCGTATTCGGGGTTGGTGTTCGCGAGAGCGTCGTTGACGATGAATCTTCAAGCATGGATTGAATTGCACGTTCAGGCACTGGAATATTTTGGCGGCGTCCCGCAACTACTTATTCCGGATAACGCCAAGACCGCAACATACCGGCCCACTCGCGGGGACAGACAACGAGTGCTCACCGACAGGTACTCACAATTGGCCTCGCACTACGGGATTGCGATCGTGCCGGCCCGAGTGAAACGGCCAACTGACAAAGCCGCCATTGAGCGGGCCGTGCAAACAGCGAATACTCGAATCATCGGCTACCTCAGCAGTGAGCTCTGGTCCACGATTGACGAGCTGAACGCGGCCATTGCCGCGCAGGTAGAAGAAATCAATGACCTGAAGAATCCTCAAGGGATCACCAAACGCGAAATCTTCGCTGCGGACGAGCGCTCGCATTTGGGTTCGTTGCCTGAGCAACGGTTTACCCAAGTGACATGGAAACAGGTGAAAGTCGGACGGAACTATCACATCACCACCGACTACCAGCATTACTCGGTGCCTTATCGATTGGCAGGTCAGAGTCTCAAAGTCCGGCTGACGGACCTGCGCGTCACGCTGTTCGACAAGGAACATGTGGTTTGCGAGCACCCGCGTAAATACGGGCGTAAGGGCCAATACTCAACGTTGAGTGAGCACGTTCCGCCCGTTCATCGAAACATCGCCAATCTCTGGTCCCGGGCGTGGTTCTTAGACCGGGCGCAAGGGTTTGGGCCGGCGACCAGTATGGTGATCGCTCAAGTCTTGGACCGGCATGCTGTTGAAGCCCAAGGATATTTGGATTGCCAGAACATCCTTGATTCGTTGGGCCGCAAAGGCAAGGCCAGATTGGAAGCCGCGTGTCAGCAGGTGCTGAACATCAATGCTGTTCCGACCTACACAACCCTCAAACGGGTGCTGGGAACAATCACGAGCGACAACCAAGTCCAAGAGGCACCTCCGGCGGCACTGAACACGCTCAAGCCCGAGGTTACCAACGGAGATCAGGACGTTTTCGTACGTGACGGTTCCTACTACTCGGAGGAGTTCTAATGACAGTTTTCACCAGTGAAGACTATGAGAAGTTCCGGACGTTGCGGATGACGAAGGTCGCTGAACTTCTGGATGAGCTGCTTAACGATGAGTCCAATGAATTGGTGGCACCTGAGGTGCTGATTCGCCAAGCGGTCGATCAGGCTTTGGAAATTCGCCGGTCCAACAGGATTGAACGGTTGATCGCGCACGCGCATTTCCCTTTTGCTGATGCGGCTATTGAAGAGTTGGATTACAGGCAAGACCGCGGTGAATTGAACAAGGTGAGGATGAGCCGCTACGCGACCAACGATTGGGGTCGGGACTCGGTGAACGTCATCATCACGGGGATGTCTGGTTCGGGGAAAACCCATCTGGCGTGCGCTATCGGGATTGCTGCCTGCCATAACGGCCATAGCGTCCGGTATTGGCGGATGGATGATTTGAGTCTGAAAATACTCAGCGTTCAAAGCGATCATATCGCTCACCGGGAGTTGCTGGATCAACTCAAGGACGTGGATTTGCTCATTTTGGATGATTTCCTCACGGTCGGTATCGATCCGCGTGCGACTAATAATTTGTTCGCGATCTTGGCGGACAGGGATCGGCGGCTTCCGACGATGGTATTGGCTCAAAGTGGGCCGAAGTATTGGCTGGATATGATTCACGACCGAGTCGCGGCAGACTCGATCGTGAATCGACTGGCTCAGAATTCTCGACGTATCAGCCTTGGTTCTTTTGATATGCGCCGTGAACAAACTACGAAGAATCGCCAGACGGGAGATCACTGGGATTAAGCAGTAGATCCGCGCTCAACGATACAGGGCGCCGGTAAACGGGGAGCTGACCATTGGTGGGAGTGCAGCGGTGGCCAGTTCCCAATCCATGGAACACCGATACCGGTTACATGGACTCGCGGTACCGAGAACGGCTATCTGACAGTCAGATCATGCGAACTTGCGGTCCCTCCACAGTTTATTAGTGACGCTTCTATGAGTGGGCTACAGCGATGTCTTCTAGCGTTTGCCCTTCGTTGTCCGAAGCCACAAACGTGACATTAGAATTAGCCTTCAACTATAAAATGGGGGAAACGAATGGAATTGACTGAGGGCGACTACTTTCTTGGGGCGGTTCAAAATGTACTACACAGCGGATCATCGGCCACTGAAGCTGACCTTCTAAGCGCCGCAGCATGCCAGTATCTACGGCATGGGCCAGCAAGTGTTGAGGAAGTATGTGCCGCAACTGAGCGCATTTGGCCAGATTCGCGACCAACCATAGAACGAGTCGAAGCGGCATTAGATGTTAGCCGCGAGTTGGGTCTAGTCTCGAAGGTTGACGCATCCGCGAATTGGCAACTTACGGCAAATGGGCTCGCAGACATTCAACACCATGATGGCTGGGTCAGCAATCTGCGTGAGCGCACATCCGCTGAGATTAGGGCGAGGTCTAGACAAGGTTTGGGGGTAGAGCCTGACTCCAACGAGGCTCAACTCTGGCTTGATGCCCTTTTCGCAGCTCTCATTCCAGCAATTGCCAAATCACTGACGATCCATTTAGGTTCAGCAAAATCTTTAATTGAGGGAAAGGCTCCATCCAAAATTCTAGATCCTCAACCTGCATTGGATTCGCTTTCAGCAGCCAGCCCGAGACAAGAGATCGTAGAGTTTCTTCAATCATTAGCGGTGAGCGCCCTCGACCCGCTGGATCCTTTTGGCCGAGAGATGGTAACTCATATCGCCACTGGAGCTGTGCTGCAGACCTATGTAGCAGGAGCATCTGGTGCGCAGCTTTCATCGTTGCTCGGAAAACCAGAGCACCAACGTGCCATTATTGATACCCCATTCCTGCTCGAAATGATTGGTCCCAGACAAGAACAGAAAGACGTGGAGAAGACTATCCGTCGAGCCGTAAAGGATGGATGGGACGTAATTGTTCCAGAGCATTCGATAGAAGAATTGAATGAGTTAGTTGAACGAGAGATACCCAACCTCAGGAATATATACATCGAGGCTAGTAAAAGCAATACCCGGTTGGATTTCTATGCCGGCCTGGTAGATGATCAATTCCATGGAATGGTAATAATGGCCCTGCGTGAGGGTACTTATAAGAGTCTCGATGACGTGGTCGTAGCTGCGAAGTCTTTAACGAAGCGCCTAAACGAAATGGGCGTTGTAGTGCGACACCACGGAAACGGGATTTCACCCGATCGCAAGGAGTCCTGCCATAATGCGCTCAATGAATACCTGAGTCAATTTACTCGGCAAAGATCGTCTAGGGTCGTTCTTCGGGATGCGGAAACTCTAACAATGGCTTGGCGCAGGAGACGACGAGAGTCTTCAGCAAATTGGCCAGGGGCTTGGATTATCACTACTGATCGAGCTATGAATCACGCATATGGTTCGGTGTCCAATGACAGAGTGCCGATCACGCTAACCCTTGCTCAATGGACCACTGTTCTATCCATTAGCGCAGAACCTGAAGAACTTTCGGGGCTTGCTAGCCTTGCAGCAGGGCAATTCGTTGACGAAGCAATCTGGGATTTGCCTGCTCGCTTTCCTAAAGAATTTGCTATAAAGCTGGCAACTCGCCTATCCCCCGAGCAGGGGGGTTCTAATTTGGATCTATACCACGCGCGTCTACATAACCTGCCAGAAATGCTCGATGAAATTGCCCAGAACTCAACACCTTCCAGTCTTGCGGCTGAAGTCATGGCTTCCCGCGCCCGTAGACTTAATGCATTGAATGATATCGACCGTTCATACAGGAATGAGCAAATCGCTTCGGCCTACGTTGATGTCACAGACGCTCAAGCCCGCGAGTTAGAAGCTCAAAGAAAATTGAACCATGCTGAACAAGAGCGCCAAAAGCTAATGCAGGAACTTCAGACCGAACAGCGGGCTAGAACTGAAGAAAAAAATCATGCAAATAGGGACAAAAAGAGATTTAAACGTATACTTATTAGTATTTTAGTAGTTTTTGTTGCACTTTTATCCTTTGTGATTTCGCTTATCTTCGGTGGAGTTTCTGTGGCAATAATTTCTGGAGTTGCGGTACTTGCCTCTTTGGTTCTTACCATCAGATGGTGTAGAAATCTGGACGAGAATTTGAATATTATTGCTTGGTCTATCGGCGTGGACCTTATCGGGTTCATTTCAGCTGTCCAGTCGCTTCTTTCGCCGTAATGAATATACCTAACGACGTCTTGCAAGCTATGGGTTTTGAAGCACTGCAGTTATGAGACACTTTCGCTCGGAACAACACAGCTTGGCGAGGTGCCATGCACAGGAACCCTCCAGATACTAGGTCGTTTTGCCGACGTATCCATGGCATGCTCCAGTGCTTGATTGACTAACTCGCGGCGGGCGTCGTACCCGGTCCGAATTTCAACCGCACTAGAAATGAGATTTCGAGGTTAGAACGTGGGAGAGGATAGCTAGATCACTCGCTCCAGGATCGATTCTTCTGCGTACTCAACACGGTCCACGTGCGCAACTGTTGTCCCGGCTCCACGATCGAGCGTAACGCGCACCAGCGATTGGGTGGCATCACTCGGTGCGAGTGCCAACGAGAGGTAGTCGAGCAGTTCCGGCTGATGAATCGCGATCACCACTTGGCGTTGGTGCACGAAAGCAAGCTGACGAATGATGGCCGCAAAGTTCGCAACATGGATGTCGTCCATAGACTGCACCGGATCATCGAAGATGAGCCATTGAAGCTCGCTTGGTGCGGACAGGTGCAAGGCCATGAACAGTGCTAGCGCAGCGGAGTTGGTATTGCCGTAGCTGAGCATGGCTCCGGGACTTCCCGAAATTGTCCCCCCAGGCAGTTCGGTCTCAAGACTCACATCCACTGACCGGCTCGACTCAGTTTGTTTTACAAAGCGGGGAGTGAATCTTTCTGATGGAGCGAAGCGGCCGAAGAGCTGGGCCCATAAAGAATTCAAAGATTGGTCGAAGACCTCGTTGATTAGTTTGGATCGAGTTCGTTCAGCGATTTGCAGGACCTGACGAGAACTCGCCATCCGTGACTCGGCCGTCGACAGCTGCCCCTGTAACGTTGATATCCTTTGCTCGGATTCTCTCAACTCCTGGTCCAATTTCATGACGTAGCGTTGCATATCCTCGATGGTTTCGCGTGCATCACGTTCGCGATGCCGCTGAACCTCTGCATCGCGAATCAGTCGTATACGCATCGCGATTTCGCTCTCAAGCTTTAATTCCGGTTCCTGGACAGGGAGATCGTGGACGGGCAGACCCAGCGCCAGAGCAACCTCGGCGACTCGGTCAGCCAAGATGGCACTTTCGGCCGCGTGAGCGGCCAACTCAGCGATACTCGCCTGGGTCGACTGAAGGTTGCGCCTCAGCCGGTTGCCTTCGGCGACAGAATCGTTAAGTCCATTGAGGCGCCGGATTGTCTCGTCCATGGGCTCGCCCTGCTGAAACCATGGAAAGCTTTTTTGAACAACGACCTGTTGCACCTTCGCGAGCCGTTCCTCCCGGAGCTTTGCCAGCTTTCTTTCTTCAGCCATTAGTTGACTTGCGTTCGCGCTCAACCGGTCGAGCTTCGCAGCGAAATGCTCCGCGAGCGAACCAGCTCCAGTAAATTGCTCGTCGCAGACCGGGCAATGCTCCGAGCCTGCAATTGGGATAGTCAGTTCGAGGATCTCAATCAGAACCCTCACGTCCGTTGAAACCTCGAGCGCCTGAGACCTGGTCTCAACGGCCGCGATTTCTTGATCCAGTTCCCGAATCCTCTGGTCCAACGAGCCTATTCTTTCGGCACGTTCGCGGTCCGTGGCGACCGCCTCCGCGTATAGGCTGTCAGCAAACGCAGCACGCTCCACGGCTTCGTCGTAGGCATCCGCCAAATGCCCGATTGTGGCCGCTGATAGGTTTAGCAACGTTTCCCGAATCCGGTTCAGTTCGGAAAGCGTTGCGTCTCCGGTTCCCGCCTTCCACGTCTCGAACGCGGTCTGAGCTTCTTCAGCTCGAACCGTTTCGAGCTTGTCGTTTTTGTCCGAGAAGAGGGCGGCGGCTTGCTTCCGCATACTGGCAATAGCGTCGACCCTAACCTGCAGTTCCCCTAGTCGGGCAAGCTCAGCCCGGCTAGTCTCTGATCCTCGACCATGCTCGGTTGACGTGCTCAATAGCTCGTTCACGTCGCTCAAGTCTGGATCGCCTATAAGTTCACGAAGCAGAGAGACAGCAACGCCAAGCTGCGACCTGGCAGTATCTAGCTTCGCAGTTACCTCGCTCTGCCGCTGCTGCATGACATCGAGTTCTTCTGCTCCCCGGATCCAGCCGTGAACTATTTTCTTGCTTCGCCTCCGGTCTCCTGAAGCATGCAGTCCTTCGATGAGGGCGTCGAGATCATCGAGGCCCACGAGGGCCTTCACGAAGCGAACCAACGCAGTGTCTACCTGCTTACCGGTCTCCGTATACGACTCCAGCAATCGCCCCAGTGCGGTTTGGGGAAGAAAACTTCGCTCCAAGAAATAGGTCTGCTCTGCCGGCGTCAGCGCAGCATTCCCAGTAACTTCGTCGCCGTTCATTTCGTACGATCCCACGCGAGTGACATTGCGATGGTCGGCGAGAGATAATTTAACGCTCCCGTGTGGGAAATCATGATTTCGGAGAAGCGAACGCGTGTCTCCTTTTTGTTCTTCTAAGAAACCAACTCGGCCCGTAGCGCCAAGTTCGATGGCGCTCAAGAGGCTAGTCTTTCCTGCACCGTTAGCACCGTGGACTAGTGTGATCGAACCGTCCAGCGGGATCACGCACCGCCCAGAAATACTTCGAAAGTTCTCGACAATGAGCTCTTTTAGGCGTAGTTCAGACATCTGAGCTTCCCTTGTTTAAAAATGATTCTTCGAGCCAGACACGATAACGGTCAGTCACCGCACCTGCCCCTGCCTCTGCGGCGTGGATGATTCTCATGAGATCGCGTGTGGACTGATTTTTGCCAATGGCGATTACCACATCAGCGATTCCGTCAAGCTGGGAAGTAGCGGTAACAGGCAACCGGAGCCGCAGAAGCGGGCCGATCATACGTTCTGTTGCTAACGACCCGTCCACCACTAGCACCCTAGCGAGTTCGAGAAGTTCGCTCAGCCCGGAATTCTGTGACGGCTCGCCGATCAAGATCACCGTCACGGTGCGGCGTGAGCTCGCCGAATCTAGCGCCCGCGCCAAACGTTGAACAAGCCAATAGAGTCGTAATTCGGACTCGCGTGAATCAGGCCGCTCGATGATCATCGACAGATCCATGTTTTCCTGCGGGCTCTCCCACAGATCTGAAATTTCTAGCTGAATATCGCCGACTGTGACCTTATTGGACATTTCGACGTATCCGTTATCCATCAGAAGACGAATTACCTCTGATCGAAGCTCTTCCCGGAACTTGGTGCTCTTCAAAGCCCAGCACCAGTCTCGAATCGAACCATAAGGTCCTCCATATCTATAACCGAATCAGAGATCTCGCTCCACGCTACCTCACGACGTTTACGCACCTTCCTTCCACGGCCGATTCGTCCCGTGGGCGATCGTGTCGAAGCTAAAGAGCCAAGTTTCATCTGCAGCAGAACCATGTCGTCGTGCCCGCTAATCCAGTCATCGCTCGCCATGACATCGATTGCCTCGCTAGCCCCGTGTACGACGACCAGAGTTGTCCCGGTGGATGCACGCCTGCGTGAAACCAGAATTCGACTGCCCTTTTCTTCGCTATGTAGCGAGACACGCCAACGATTTTTCTCCTCACCAAAACCGATCATTCCGACTGCCACTGCGAGAAGGTCGAGTCCCATAGCTACGACTGCGAATCCAGTTCTGATCTGGCTTCTGGTACCTCTAGCAAAGGGAACGTATTGAGTAGCTCCGACAGTGGCGGACCCAAGATACGTCCTCAAGAAGTCTGAATACCCGTCGAGAAGGAAGTCTGCCAGCGCCGCCTCGTCTCGTCCAAACGCTATAACGATTCGCGATATGAGGCGGCGGATTCCCCTTTCCAGACTTTGCAGCATGTTCATCGGCAGATTCTGGTGCTGCTGGAGGGCTGCCGCGAGCTTTGACGCGAGCACTTCGATGAGTAGGGCCGCCGTGACCGGGCCGGCATACGCGCCAAGCGCCGATTTCTGAAGAATACTCGGGCGTTCGCGTCCATAGTCGTCGCCGTATGCTACCTCAAGTACGTCTCTCTGGCTGGGCAGCACGGCAGGTTCAGCGAATAGGTACGCCGGATGAGTGTCGTCCCATGGCCACGGGCTGCGACTTGCTGAGGCTTGGAATATGGTTAGCAGATCGCTGTCCTGTACTGAAAGTCCAAGTACGAGCGAGCGCGTTCGTGTGGTCAGGTCTCGCAGGTGGTCCCGCATGTGCTCATATGCAGGGTCACCGTGCAACCTGCTGATCTGAGCAGTGGTAGCGATGATCTTGTCGCGATACCGCACGGAATCGTTCAGTGCAAGAACAGCGCATCCATGAAACTTTGCGATCTCGGCATGGCCTTGAGCATCTCTCGGATCATTAACATCGACATAGACGTCGAGTAGCGAGCTCGTCGCGGAGATGTCTGCGAGAGCTTTCTCTACTAGGCCATCCCAATTTCCAGATGCGAGGGTGGTTACGACGCCTTCGGAAATTAACATGGCGAGAATCTTGTGGGTCGGTCCAGGTTCGAGATCTGGATCCCCATACAGAATCGGTAGACCTGCACCCTCGATGAGCAGATAGTCGTTCGGTTTCCCGGCGACTCCGACGCCCAGCACCTGGCTGTATCGCTCGCGGAGAACCTCAAGCGCAGCTGGCTCCCAACCTATTGGGTCGGCTAAATATCGCTGACGCTCTTCCGCAAGGTGGGCATCGAGAATCTCCAGCAACGCTTCCCCATGATTACTAGCGTCGGGCTCCCCGGAGGCCGCTCGATCTCGCAGGAAACGCAGGACACGAGAAATCAGTTTAACTAGGTCAGGTACCTGATAGCGGGATATCCCAGACCCGAGCCATACGAGCCGCTTGCCGTCAGCAACATCCTCAATTAACTGTGAATGGTTTGCTTTAAGTGACCTCCATGCTTCCCGCATGCATCCCCCTCGCCCTTAGCGCAGGCCAACCGTCATAAATGCGCTGAGTATATCTTGTCATGAGTCCGTAAGGTAGTTCGTCATGGCCCCACCACTCCGACACGTCTTCCGCATCGAGATGGTAGTTCACACCTTTCAACAGTCAAGTGATATTGCCCGCCAAAGTGACTATCTGCAGACACGATCCTGGCCTCGCAACCCAAGGGTTGCAAGACGTCTCATTGACTCTCACTTCCCCAGCTGAAAAATGTTGAAAAATCAATGGTCCTAAATTCTCGCAACTATGTGTTGCAACCAGTGTCATAGAATCATGTTGACACCATTAGTTGCGAGACACTTTTCAAGGATTCCATGACCAAGCTGATCGGATACGCCCGAGTATCAACCAAAACCCAAGACGCCGACCGGCAAATCCAAGACCTGTTGGCAGCTGGCGTCCGCCGCGATGACCTCTATATCGACCACGGCCTATCAGGTGCGCTGAGTAAAAGACCAGGGTTGGACAAAGCCCTCGACTCGCTGCACCCGGACGATACCCTGGTGATCACCACCTTGGACAGACTCGGACGCTCCACCCAGAAAATGCTCGACCTCGCCCAAGAACTTCGCGAACGGAATATCGGACTACGGGTACTCAACCTCGGCGGCGGCGATGTGGATACCAAGACACCCATGGGAGCTATGGTCTTCACCGTCATGGCCGCACTCGCCCAAATGGAACTTGAGATCAAACGCGAACGCATCAACGACTCCGTCACCAAACGCCGCACCACCGGAGGGGACCTCGGCGGCCGGCGCCCGACATTCACTGAATCGCAGATCCGTACAGCTTCGAAACTTATTCAGGCCGGTGAACCAGCGACCCAGGTAGCCCGAGATATGGGAATGTCCCGGGCAACGCTCTACCGCAGAATCAAGGCTCTGGATTAAACAGACTTGAACCTTTGACCGAAGCAATAAGATTCACGCTATCCACTGCCCCATGAACCAAAACCCGGACCCGCTAACGCCGCCACGGGACAGGCACTAAAGTTCTCTGGCGCGCCGTACGTTCCTCACCCCGACAACGATAAACAGCACAGGGACTATGAGAAACACACCAGTAAAAATCAGCACCAGCAAGACGCCGCGGGGCATCTGCCCGGCATCAAGCTCTTTATAGGCATGTTGCAGAACAAAGTCTTCAGGATGCTCAGGATCGTAGTAGAGCTCCACTGCATCTCCTTCACGCCAGAATGGTTTAGGGTACTGATCAGAAGAGGCAACCTTGGAGGTGGACAAGAAGTCCCTTGTCCGGGTTTGGGTATGTTCTACACGACCCTCAATTTTTTCACTACTATGCTCGTACGTGATGAAAGCACTCGTCGTGGTGGTGTATTGACGTGACCCTTCCCGTGCCCTGCGTGATGAATGTTCCACTGCGACGGACCCAATGATGCCGATGGCCGAAACACCTTCTGATCTCAACCGATCGTAACTGCGTTGTTCCTCAAACTGACCCATAAATGCGACAGCACCAACAAATACGATGACCACAGCCAGTCCCAGACCGATCCATCGGAATACACCGGTGCGTCGCGCAATCCGATCTTTATCCCAGCCAGGAGCGAAATACCCGTTGCCATAGCCGTCATTGCGATACCAATTGGTGGTGTTGCTCATTTCGAAAGCAAACTTGGACGACGTTTGCTGCTCAGAACGTCGCCATCCTGCAGGCGGTTCAAACATCGCAACTCCCTCATCTTGCGAGGCGACGGTTTGAGATTTTTTAGATTTGTCAGGCACGGATGGGATTCACTTTCATTGTGGTGGCGACGTCCTAGTTTATTCAGGGGGTGTTAGCCAAAGGGAATTGTCATGATAGCTCTTCCCTTCCCGCAATGGATCCGGACAGCTCGTCCTCGTACTCGACGCTTAGCGAGCGCTTATGAGTTGGGAGGTGGTCTGCGCACTCCGAAGGAAAGCAGCAAAAACAGAAGAACCGGACGCAATCCGGGCAGCAGCCGGCCGCGCCAGCGGACACCCGTTTCCAGATAACGAGCAACAAGATAAAGTGGAAACTCAGGGCGGCGGGCGGAACCCTTTAGCTCAAACTCGCCGCCCTCTTCAACCCATGCAACTGTTCAAACCCTGCACGTTAACTGTCCGGATCTAATAGATGCATATCAGCTGTTGCCGTGCCTTGCTGCAACCTAAATTCTGTGAATTAACTGAATCTCCCCATGTAGGCCTATGTTGTTCCAGATGATCGGTTTATGATCGAGATGCGAACTCACACAGCGCACATAACTGAATAACCTTTTCGCGAGGTCGAGCAAAGCGTTCCGGGGATACTCCGGAACGCTTTCTCACATTTTCGGCCTTTCAGGCCAAGTACATCACTCTCTAATCGCTCCATGGTTCCCACCTAGAAATATGGGGTTAAGTCCCAAAATGTGTGTATGGAACTCACCGAAATCGCGCATCATAGTATTGTCACCACAGCAGGGTCTAACCACCTACGCAGGAATAACCAGATATACCCCTGGATTCCAAGAAATCCTTGGGGGCGCAAAGATCTCATCTCGGGCTGGGAGCCCTGCGCCTTCTTGGGGGAAAGACGCAGGGCCTGCCACTGCTCAAATTCATTTTGGGGAATAAATTTGAGATACCCAAAGTGGCACTATTCGATGTTAACAACACACATCAGATGTAAGAAATTTGGGAGCCTGCATCGCAGGTTGCCAGGGATTTGGGTATGCACCGTTCAATCCTGACACGGACGGCCGCATCAAATAATTATATTTTTAGGCCACTATCGATACCGTGTTGCCCTGAAGAAATGCACCACACACGGACCACATGACAGCTCTACTTTGAACGGTTTAAATATCTCTCACTGGATTTGCAGACGCCCAGAGCCTCCCACTGATTCAATGGCCAATTTCCGTGTTAGGAGTATTCTCAGAAGATCACTCCACGAAGATCACCGAGCGCCACAAGCGACACCCGGGGAAACGCACCTGCATAAAATAATGCAGTAACGCACGTGGTCGGTCAGCTTGGGGAGAGCTGCCCTCGACGGAGGAAAAACATGAACACGCCTGAACTGCATACCCACACCACCGAGCGCCTCAATGAGCTGCTGCACTGCCCTGAAACACGAAGGCACTTCACCGCGTATGGATGGGTGGAAGGTATGCCGGTAGTCTTTGCGCACCGAGCTGAGCTGGTGGAAGACGTCATGGGTTTCGTTTCCGTCCATGGGCGGGCTGTGGTCCTGGTGCTCACTGACGCTCAAACCGACGCCTTGCAACTCTGGCATGTCACCATTCCCAGCCCCATCTTCACCAGAGTTCCAACCTTGCCATCGGGAACTACGCTCGAGGAACTCTGCGTCAGGCACAGCGAGAATAGGATCACGCCCTTTCGCGTCCATTTCTGGGCCCATAGCGCCGCACTCCACCAGATCCCCCTCTACGTCAGCAACGATAACCACCCGGCGGATGCCCAGCAATCATCTGACAATCGCTGAAACATGTGCCAATCCCCTAGTCAAACCTCTGAAATTTCTGAGAATCCTTGCCGATCCCCAGTTTCGACGCTTCATATACGCTCTGAGCAACACGCGGCTCCCTGTCTTTACCTGCCTGACTAGTCATTTTTCAGCATCTTCCTTTAATGTAGATTTTCTTTCCACAGGCAATGCAGTTCCCTCAAAAAACTGCCAATTTATCAGTTGACGTGAACTTTTATTAATGTTCATCTGCATCGGTAGCTTTGTTGCGCCGATCGTCTTAGGGTGGAAACAACACACTAAAGAACCACAGTGACAGGCAGCCAGTCTGCATTGCGCCTTGTTCCAAGCTGATGGGGATCACTCGGAAGACTCAAGAACACAGTGGAGGTAGTACCAATGCCAGGACGTCTCGTAAGAACACAAACGGCCGAACGAGTGAGCGAACTGCTCGGATCACGCGAAGGACGCAATCACCTCACCGCGCACGGTTGGGTTCAGGGAATGCCAGTGGTCATGGCTGTGCCTGCCGAACCGGTCAACGACGTCATGGGCATGGTATCCATGCACGGGCGTTCGGCGTTGGTTGCCATGCTCGACGCTGGTTCTGATGAACTCAAATTCCTCTATGTTTCCACGCCGAACCCGGCATTGCAGCAAGTTGATCCGGAAGAAGCTACAGCTCAAATCCAAGAGCTGTTTGCTCGCACAGGGAATCAAGGCGCGGTAACTTTCCGAGTGAAGTATTGGGCTTCCTGCGCAGTGACACTGCCCATCCCGGTGTTCCACCCGGCGGCAGACACGAAAAGCTACGGGCAGCGTTTGAGCCTTTGACCCTTTCCGCACACTATCGGATGGCAGAGAAAGGAGCATTGCGGCTCAAGGCCAGTCATCGGCCATGCCGCACAGCTAAATCCGCAGCTCTCAACAAGCCAGATTTTAATCGCTCCGGTCTCCCCCAGTCTTACCAGCATCGCTCAGCTTCGAAAGCTGAGCAGGTTCAGGTTTAGCTTCAGAAATCAAGCGCGCCTGTGGTACGTGCTACGAGGGCGGATGCTCATGCGACTCCGGAGAAAGCTTCTGCAGGTCGTGCTTTACCGCGTCGGGGCTTTCTCCTGCCGCGAGACGATGCACAGCTTCGAGCAGTCCTTGGACCTCTGCAACGCGGTGAGACCAATATGAGGTCTCTAAACCGAAACCTAAAGCCGACTCCTTGACGAACTGCTGCAACCCGTCGCGGTGGGTCTCCAAAGCGCTGGTCAGGTCATCGTACTGGTCAGGTGAGAGAGATAGATGAATGTCTTTGCGTTGGGTGTTCAACATGAACTCCTGGGTTGTCCAATAGTTCTATGGCCTCTGACCTTACTGCCGGGCAACAGGTATAGGTCAAGACCAGAGAGATTTACTCAGCAACCCACAAGAACCGTAAACAGTCATGAAGAATCAGTCTTTGCTGAAGTGCAGGACCCACGCCCCGAGGTAAATCGAATTGGGATTGTCCCGGTCAAGCCTAAGGGAGCACCGGCATGCTACGCCATGACGCAGGCCTCACCGGCAGTTCTTCGCCCGGTTCCCGTGAACAGCCACTTGAGGCATCCGAATGGCCGTGTTTCTCCTCGCGGTCAATATCCTCTATTCACGGTGGACCGCAAGACGGAAGCATTGGAGACACAACCTCTTACGGGCACGACTCAAAATCTAAAAATCAGCCAAAAAATCTGAGGTCAGCTGCATCCCGTAAACCACTGACAATGGAGTGTGGGAAATACCGTTCCGGAATCAGGTTTCGGGAATCTGAAAAGACTGCGAATCCACTCACTGACGGATAATGCGCGAGCAGTTGATCCTGCATCCCATTAGCGATGGTTTTCGAGGCAACTTGTCAGTTTCAGAAGTTCTCAGCACTTCTGTCCATCGTCCTCAGCACTATGCCCAGCTGCCCGTAGAGGGAGCCCTTACTGGACAAAAATTCATGTCGATCCCCACAAAACCAAGCATTCGTCACGGTTCAATGTAATGGAGAATGCAGGATCCCTGGGTATTGACCGAATTTCAGATATGGCACTACCTGGCATGGTTAGGATGAGGCATGGACACCGAATCCAGTACCTCTGACACCTTAGACGATTCCACTTTGTATGATGTCGTCGATGCCCGGAGCGGGCGAAACGGACGTGTGGCACGCCGCTTTCTCTTATGGTTGCTTGCGCTTTTTGTGCTGACCATGCTGGCTGGTGTCTTCGGCCAGGTATCACTCATTAAAAGTGCATCTCCGGGATATGAGCTTTCCGTGACCGCTCCGCGTACGACGAGGGCCGGAATGGACGCAACAGTCAGCTTGGAATTGCTTTCCGCACAGAAGATTTCCGGACCGATTAGCGTTGAAATTGAACAAGACTATTTCAATGGTTTTTCAACGCATGATTTTCCCCGGCACCCGATGGTGAGAGTAGCGACGGAAAATTTTTGGTACTCGACTATGACGCCCCAGATCACGTGACTTTTCGCTTAGATATTAATGGAACCATGAGCCAGGACAGTTCAATCTTCGACTCGGGTGAAGTCCGCGTTTACGTCGGTGATGAATTGGTAGCCTCTGCTGAACTCAAGACCTGGAAGGTTCTTTGATGGAAATTATTCTTCGCGCTGCTGTGGTATTTGTGGTGTTGTGGCTTATTACCCGAGCAGTCGGGCGCTCCACGCTGGGTGAGCTCAGTTCGTTTGAATTGCTGTTGTTCATTACGATGGGTGACCTGGTGGAACAAGGAATTACTCAAGAAGATCATTCGATGGCCGGAGGTCTGGCGGCGGTCAGTACGATGGCGCTGTTAACGGTGATTGTAGGTTGGGCCAACGTACGCTGGCCTAAGCTCAGTGGCATTCTCCATGGGGAACCCGTGGTTAGCTTGAGCAACGGACGTCCGGACACTAAGGCTTTACGGGCTGAACGCATGGCGCTCCATGATTTTATGACGGCGGCACGTGGAGAAGGGTTCAAGAACTTCTCGGATATCGATTTAGCGGTGCTGGAGCCTAACGGAAAGATCTCATTCTTCGCCAAGGAACAAGAGGGATAAGGCGATTTCTGAGACATCCGAATCAGCATAGATCGAGTTTGCTTCCATTGCCTCGGGAAGTCTTAAACCATCAAGTCAGAATATTCTATAACTGCTATTCAAGCGGAGAGACGCCAATTTTATTGCGCGGCACATGATCATCCGAAATCAGAATCGTGGAACATTCGAGCAGCAGAGGTTCTACAATCATGCGTTTCGAACAGTCATAAAAGCATAACAACGAAACTAGTTGTGAAATTCACCGCATTCGTATTCATGAAGGCCGCCAAGGACTCCGGCTTCTTCGACGAGCTCATGGACTTCATTAACCGAGGTGAGACCAGCTCAACGATAAAGACGGTTTCAAGCAACAGATCATCCGCGCCGGGTTTGAACGCGGGCTGAAAGCCGAGCGCACCGACCACCTCGGCTACGATAAGGGCGACAAGCAAGAAGAATTCATCCCGGATTCGCGCAACGGTTCCTGCCCGAAAATCTTATTCATCATCGCCGAAGACGTTGATCTGAACGTCGCGAGCGACCGTGCCGGCACACCAAGACAGCTCATCTCACCAACAACAGCGCGGGCAAGGAGAAAAGAATAGAACGGGACATCAGCCAATCTCCGACTAGATGCGCCGCTCTATGAGAGGCTTGCAAGTACACTCCTATACTTACCAGTTGATCTCATCTTTTCTCAGCTAATACTCACAACGGATCTAGGATGCATTCAGGAGACCCACAGTTCGATTCCGCATATAAGCAGAACGGAGAGGGTGATCGAGAACACCACTCACTTCCGTGACCTACCCATGGCGTAACGCTTAACGAATGGTCCTGGACCGCTGCCGAATCCGTAGAGGTAAACAGCGCCAACAATTGCGTCCGTCAGGTCGGGATCCGGTCAACCGATGTCGCTGCTCCTCAGGCATAAAAAACCGAATCCACGTGGTACCGCGTAGCACGAATGGGGTTGCCTGCAAGGAGTAGACAATTATGCGACGTTACGCAGGTGGCGTGAGTACTTCTTCGCGCTCTGCATAGTCTTCTTCCGAGCCTTGGTCTTCTGTTCAAATTCCACCGGCGGCACCATCCTATCTTCGAATGCAGCCCGTCAAAGTTTTACCAATGAACCCAAGCAATCACGGCATCAAGCACATCGGATTCAGTAGCCAAAGCTTCGGTTCTGAACGGTGGCTCTTTGGGCACTGCCTCATTTTTGAACAAGCCCATTATATTTTCGGAAGCGGCGTCATTTTATGCTCACCCATAATACCGATCGAGGGAACAAGGCCCTCCGCGGTCAGCGTGTCAGTTATGCATGAGGTAGAAAGATTTGTTCTCGTGCAGCGACATGAATCCGACACATAGTACGGTCAGGGATTCAGATTAGCGCCGCTAGGCCAGTGTCGGCGTGGGAAGGACTGATCAGGCAATGGAAAATAGTGGCCCATCGCCTACTGTGGAGAAATGAACAACGATTCCTCCCTCAATAAAGAACAGATTCTTCAACTGACGGCTCTTGCCATGGACCTGGCCCGCGAAGGCAAAATCACAGAATTAACAGAATTCTTAGACCATGGATTCCCAATAGATATTCAGGACCCCGACGGCAACACCTTGCTGATGCTCGCCGCCTATAAAGGCGAAGTGGACACGGTCACCATGCTGCTCAACCGCGGTGCCAACGTCGATATCCGCAACAACAGGGACCAGTCGCCCCTCGCCGGAGCCCTTTTCAAGGGTGAAGAGACTATTTGCGTGCAGCTTGTGGCGGCCGGTGCCGATCTAGATGCGGGCACCCCGTCGCCCCGAGCCGCTGCCACGATGTTCTCCCGCGAACACCTGATTAACCCCGCTGGTTGAACCCCGGCCTCAGCAGGTGAGGTCCTGACATACAACGGCGGCACCCACCTGATGCACAAATGCTCAAGGTGGGTGCCACCGCGATGGTCAGTATTGGCTACACGGCATCAGAGTTGACATCCACGTTGGAAATCTTTCCAGCCTGCAAAGCCTCAATGGCTGCACGGACACCTGCACCGTAGGCCGGATCGGCCTGAGTGCAGTTGTAGATGTGGCGCTCGATGGTGGCCTGTGACGCACCGTCGATGGCGCGGGCAGTATTCTCGAAGAGCACCTGACGCTGCTCTTGCGTCATCTTCTCGCGGAAGAGAATACCAGGCTGCTCAAAGTAGTTGGCATCATCTTCGCGGTAGTTGAAACGGTCCGCAACGGCGCCAATCGACTGGGATGGATCGGCGTAAGCTGGCTGCTCGGGCCAGCGGCCGTAGGAGTTCGGCTCAATGCCGGGGGTGCGGCCCTGGTTACCGTCAACACGGCCTTGACCATCACGATGGTACGTATTGACCGGAGCGTTCTTCGCTGCATTCACAGGAATCTGGTGGTGGTTCACACCGACGCGATAGCGCTGGGCATCGCCGTAGGAGAACAGACGGCCCTGAAGCATACGGTCCGGAGAGAAACTGATGCCGGGGACAACGTTAGCCGGGGTAAAAGCTGCCTGTTCAACATCTGCATGGTAGTTCTCGGCGTTGCGGTTCAGTTCCCACTCGCCGACCTCGATCAGCGGGTAGTCTTTCTTGGACCAGACCTTGGTGAGGTCAAACGGATGGTACTTGTAAGTCTCAGCATCAGCTTCAGGCATGATCTGTACCATCAGCTTCCACTTCGGGAAGTTCCCATTTTCAATCGAGTCGAAGAGGTCGCGCTGGCTCGACTCGCGGTCCCCCGCAACCACGGCAGCAGCTTCTTGGTCCGTCAAGTTCTTGATGCCCTGCTGAGTGCGGTGGTGGAACTTAACCCAGAAACGCTCTCCCTCAGCGTTGATCAGGCTATAGGTGTGGGAGCCGAAACCGTGCATGTGACGGTAGCTTGCCGGAATGCCACGGTCAGACATGACGATCGTAACCTGGTGCAGGGACTCAGGTAGGTTGGTCCAGAAGTCCCAGTTATTCTCGGCACTGCGCAGATTGGTGCGAGGATCGCGCTTAACAGCACGGTTCAGGTCAGGGAACTTCAGCGGGTCACGGAAGAAGAAGACCGGGGTGTTGTTACCCACCAAATCCCAGTTGCCCTCTTCGGTATAAAACTTCATGGCAAAGCCGCGGATATCACGCTCGGCGTCGGCAGCGCCGCGCTCACCGGCAACAGTGGAGAAGCGGGTGAACAGCTCAGTCTGCTTGCCAACCTCGGAGAAGATGTTCGCCTTGGTGTACTTAGTGATGTCGTTGGTGACCGTGAAGGTACCAAAAGCACCCGAGCCCTTGGCGTGCATGCGGCGCTCGGGGATGACCTCGCGGCTGAAGTGGGCCAGTTTCTCCAGAAACCATACGTCCTCCAGCAACATTGGTCCGCGGGGACCAGCGGTGAGGCTGTCCTGATTGTTAGCAACAGGAGCTCCTGCAGCGGTGGTCAGTGGCGCAGTGTTCTCAGTAGTCATATTGTTATTCGCTCCTTGTGGTGTTCGACGATGATTGCGTCAAAAGTTTTGTGGCTGTGCAGTCCGGGCAAATTCCCCAATAGATCACATCGGCTTCGTCAATGCTGTAACCGTGGCTGTCAGAGGCATGCAGGCAAGGCCCCTGGCCGATGGCACAATCCACGTCGGTGATTTTTCCGCAATCGCGGCACACCGCGTGGTGATGATTATCCCCCACCCTGCGTTCATAGCGTGCCGTTGACCCGGAAGGTTTAATGCATCGCAGCAGTCCAACATCAACCAATGTAGTCAACACGTCATAGACAGCCTGCTTAGAAATGCTATCCGTCCCTTGGTGAATGGCATCAAAAACATCATTGGCATCGGCATGGGGTCGGGCATCAACAGCATTAAGAACAGCAATACGGGCACGCGTCACGCGCAGCGAAGCTGCCCGCAACATTTTCTCGAATTCCTGATCGGTAGCCATGGTTCGACCCTACCTGCTTTTCTGGACTCAGTCCAATTAATCTTTCTATGGTGCGACACGTTTCTTCCACATCAGGTGACTCCGTTAAGACGCCGAGGATAAGATGAGGCGAAGACCACTCCATCGCTAATTGCTGGCGTACCGGTGGTCTCGCCAGTCGCCCTTAGCCGAAGGATGCACCGTGACAACAGCTAGCTCGATCGACGGTCGCCTTTTCAGTACTTGGGATCAATCGATGCCCCCTTCGTCCCGGGCTCCTTCGTCACCACGGGGCGCTCATCCGGCCTGCGCCACATCGGACTCATCGACCACGTCACCCTCACCGACACCGGCGCGCTCTCCGGCGAAGGTCGTGTGCTGGGGTCAATCGACGCAGACGGCAACCTAACCACATCACGTGCGAGCCCATTCTTCGAGACTGCGCTTCTGAAGGCGACGGCTGACGAGATCGAGTCGGTATACCAGGCGGCCGGTGCGACGCTTGGCGTGGGCACACTCGTGGAAACGCCCGAGATCGAGGCAAAACTCATTCCTAGCAGATTCAACCGACACACATTCTGGTGTGGGCAGAGTGGCTCAGGCAAGACCTATGCGCTCGGCGTCGTACTGGAACAGCTCTTGATCCACACGGCATTGCCGATGGTCATCTTCGACCCCAATGCCGGCTTCGTACGTCTCCGCGACTTGCGCTCAGACAGCCAGACCGACGCGCATCGCGCTCTCCGGGGCCGCGACATCCGGGTCCTAAGGCCCGCTGGACAGGGTCCGGAAGCCCTCCGAGCACGCTTTCGAGATTTTTCCATGCAATCAAGAGCAGCGGTCCTCCGTCTCGACCCCATAGTCGACAGGGACGAGTACAACGTGCTCACACGGGTCACCGGCGACAAAGACATAGACCGTGAGGGGATCCTGCCAGCGCTGCGTGCCAACGATGATCCTGCAGCGGATCTGCTCATCAAGCGGGTCGAGAATCTTCGGATGGCCGATTGGACCGTGTGGGCCCATGGTGGTGCAGACGTGAACACCGTCCTGGATGAGCGACCCGACGCGACTGTGCTCGACATCGGAGGCTTCGCCTATCACCCCGGCGAGAAGCTAGTCATCGCCCTCGCCGTTCTCGATGACCTGTGGGCGAAGCGCGAAGCCCGCCGGCCGATCCTCATCGTCATCGACGAGGCACACAACCTGTGTTCACCTGATAACGACAGCCCCCTGCATCGGGCCGTGCGCGAGCGGATCATCCAGATCGCCGCCGAAGGCCGCAAGTTCGGGTTGTGGTTGCTGCTGTCGACCCAGAGGCCCTCCAAGATCCATCCGAGCATTCTCTCCCAATGCGACAACCTGGCGCTGATGCGAATGAGCTCGCCCGTGGACCTTACGGAACTTGCAACCGTCTTCGGGTTCGTTCCCCCGTCAATGCTCGCCCGTTCGCCCCGATTTCAACAGGGTGAAGCCCTCTTCGCCGGCGGCTTCGTGCCGGCGCCGACTCTGCTCAAGGTTCAAGAGCGTCTCACCCACGAGGGCGGCTCAGACGTGGGCGTGCCCCCTGCGTTGATGTCCCCACCCACCGACTGACCTGGGGACAGCCGACGTGTGACGGGCACCGCCGACGCTGAAACTAGTCGGGGTAGCCCCGTCACCAAGGCCCGAACCGGGACGGTGCGCCGCAAACTCATCCAGGTTCCGGCGCGCATCGCCACAAGGGCCAGGAAAATCCGGCTCCGCATGCCGGTGGCTTGGCCTTGGCAACCCGAATGGGAACGGGTCTTCACAGCCATCCACGCCCCACCCCACGTGGCATGGGAACCGTTCATCGCGCCTTCACCGGCGAAGCTGGGAAACCACCGTGGAACATCCACTGGCAGCGAGGCCGGCCAGCCGTGCCCAAAACGAAACCGCCCCCGACCGCAGAAATCAAACGACGGTCAGAGGCGGATCGGTGGATTCAGGTTAAAAACTCACCACGGGTGACTGGTTCCAGCGTCGAAGCGCGGGCACCAATTTTGGCTTCCTCGCCTCGGCGCCTATAAGAAATATTCGTCACTTTTCAGGCTGGAATGAGGTACCCCGCCGTGCATTGGAGACCTTTGGAAGCCTCTGAACCGGATCTGGGTTCCGGTTGAGTTGCTAAGTCTCGCTCGATGTCGCCGCGGATGAAGCCCTCGACCTTTTCCTTGGCGATGTCGTCGTTGTACTGCTCCGGCGGGGACTTCATGAAGTAGGAGGATGCCGAGAGGATCGGTCCGCCGATGCCACGGTCGAGGGCGATCTTGGCGGCGCGCACGGCGTCGATGATGACACCGGCGGAGTTCGGGGAGTCCCACACCTCGAGCTTGTACTCCAGGGACACCGAGGCATCGCCGAAGTTTCGGCCTTCAAGACGCACGAAGGCCCACTTGCGGTCATCGAGCCAGGCAACGTAGTCGCTCGGGCCGATGTGCACGTCGTCGGCTTCCAACTTGGCGGAGGTGTTGGAGGTGACTGCCTGGGTCTTGGAGATCTTCTTGGATTCCAAGCGGTCGCGCTCAAGCATGTTCTTGAAGTCCATGTTGCCGCCGACGTTCAGCTGGTAGGTGCGGTCCAGGACCACCCCGCGGTCTTCGAACAGCTTGGCCATCACGCGGTGGGTGATGGTGGCGCCGATCTGGGACTTGATGTCGTCGCCCACGATCGGGACACCGGCAGCGGTGAACTTGTCGGCCCACTCCTTGGTTCCGGCGATGAACACCGGCAGCGCGTTGACGAAGCCGACACCGGCGTCGATGCATGCCTGGGCGTAGAACTTGGCAGCCGCGTCCGATCCGACGGGCAGGTAGCAAACCAGCACGTCGACCTTGGCGTCCTTCAGGGCTGCAACCATGTCCACCGGAGCGGCGGAGGATTCGGTGATGGTCTCGCGGTAGTACTTGCCCAGGCCGTCAAGGGTGTGGCCGCGCTGCACGGTGACGCCCGTGGCCGGCACGTCGGCGATCTTGATGGTGTTGTTCTCGGAAGCGAGGATGGCGTCGGCCAGGTCCAGCCCGACCTTCTTCTCGTCAACGTCGAATGCGGCGACAAACTGCACGTCGTTGACGTGGTACTTGCCGAACTGCACGTGCATCAGACCGGGAACGGTGGCCTGCGGGTCCGCGTCACGGTAGTACTCGACACCCTGAACCAATGACGTGGCGCAGTTGCCCACGCCAACGATTGCAACCCGAATCGGATTAGTTGCCATTCTTGATCCATTTCTCTAGGGTGGGTGCCTCGGCACCGATCGTGGTTCCGTCCCCGTGCCCGGTGTTGACCACCGTGTGCCCCGGCAGTGTGAGCAGGCGTTCGCGGATCGAGTCGATGATCGTCTCGAAACTCGAATGGCTGCGCCCGGTGGCCCCGGGGCCCCCGTTGAACAGGGTGTCCCCGGAGAACAGGGTGTCCAGATCCGGGACGTGGAAGCAGGTCGAGCCGGGGGAGTGCCCCGGGGTGTGCAGGGCCACCAGGGTGGTCCCGGCAACCTCGAACGTGTCCCCGTCCTTGATCTCGTGGTCCGCGGTGGTGCCGGGGAAAACATCTTCCCAGAGCATCTGGTCCGCCGGGTTCAGGAACACCGGGGCGGCCACCGCCTCGGCGAACTCGCGGGCGTAGCGGATGTGGTCGTCGTGCCCGTGGGTCAACAGCACGGCCTTGACCGCGCGGTCCCCGACCGCTTCCCTGATTTTTTCCGGGTCGTGGGCCGGGTCGATCACGAAAACCTCCGAGTCGTCCCCGATGATCCACACGTTGTTATCGACCTCCCAGGTCCCCCCGTCCAGGGAGAAAGTGCCGGAGGTGATGATGTTTTGGATCTGCGCGCCCATTTAGAGTTCCACCACCGAGCGCAGGACCTTGCCCTCGCCCATCTTGGTGAACGCCGCCTCCACATCGCCCAGGGAGATGCGTTCGGTGACGAACGCATCCAAATCCAGGCGCCCGAGCTTGTATTGCTCGACCAGCATCGGGAAATCACGGCTCGGCAGGCAGTCGCCGTACCAGGAGGACTTCAACGATCCGCCGTGGCCAAAGACATCGAGCAACGGAAGCTCGAGCTTCATCTCCGGGTTCGGGACACCGACCAACACCACGCGGCCGGCGAGGTCGCGGGCGTAGAACGCCTGCTTGTAGGTTTCGGGACGGCCCACCGCGTCGATGACCACATCGGCGCCGAAGCCCCCGGTGTGGGACTTGATTCCCTCGACGGCGTCGGAGGTCTTGGAGTTCACGGTGTGTGTGGCACCGAGGTTCTTGGCCATCGCCAGCTTCTCGTCGTCGATGTCCACGGCCACGATGGTCGTGGCTCCGGCCAGCTTGGCTCCGGCGATCGCTGCAATGCCCACGCCGCCGCACCCAATGACTGCCACGGATTCCCCGCGCTTGACCTCGCCGGTGTTCATCGCCGCACCGATCCCGGCCATCAAACCGCACCCCAGCAGGCCCACGGCCGCGGCGTCGACATCCTCATCGACCTTGGTGCACTGCCCGGCAGCGACCAGGGTCTTTTCGGCGAACGCGCCAATGCCCAGGGCCGGGGAGAGTTCGGTGCCGTCCTCCAGGGTCATTTTCTGGGTGGCGTTGGCGGTGTTGAAGCAGTACTGCGGCTGGCCCTTGGCGCAGGAACGGCACTGCCCGCACACCGCACGCCAGTTCAGGATCACCCGGTCCCCGACGACGACGTTGGTGACGCCCTCGCCCAGGGCCGAGACCACACCGGTGGCCTCGTGGCCCAAAAGGTAGGGGAATTCGTCCCCGATGCCGCCGTGCTTGTAGTGCAGGTCGGTGTGGCAGACACCGCAGGTGAGGATGTCGACCACTGCCTCCCCGGGTCCGGGGTCCGGGATCACGATGGTGACGGTTTCAACCGGGGCGTCCTTGGCTCGGACGATGACTGCTTGGACTTTCTGGGACATGACACTCCATTCATGTGTGGCCTGCGGAAGCATGGCCACGGTTTTTATTGATATTGAGACTGTATTTGACGCCGGGGTGGCGCAACTAGTGTTGGAACTCGCTCCGAAGCTGGAGTACCCGTCCTTCTTGGAAGGTGCGGGAAGCCATCGTCAAGAGTTGGATGAGGAGATTGCTGCGCGGAGCTTCTTGGCTTCCAATGCGGGATCCGCGGCGCTGTGGACGGACCTGCCGATAACGGCAACATCTGCACCTGCACGCTGGACGGATTCGATGGTGTCCAGGCTTACACCGCCGGCAACGGAGAACGGGACACGGGCCTCTTCCCCGGCCGCCAGCAGACCGCCCAGGTCGTGACCGGGCTGGGCCTGCTCGTCGAGGCCGGCGTGGAACTCCACGAATTTCGCCCCCAGTGCCCGGGCTTCCTTGGCGCGGGTGACCTTGTCCGCCACACCGATGAGGTCAACGACGATGCCCTTGTTGTGGGCCCTGGCCGCCTTGACACCACCGGCAATGGTGGAATCGTCCGCGCTTCCGAGGATGGATACCAAGTCGGCACCGGCCTTGAAGGCGATGTCGGCCTCGAGTTCTCCGGCGTCCATGGTCTTCATGTCGGCAAAGACGATCTTGTCCGGGTGGGCCGCCTTGATGGCGGTAACAGCGGACAGCCCTGCGGCCTTGATCAAAGGAGTTCCGAGCTCGATGATGTCCACGTATTCGGCAACTTGACCGGCCAGCAATAGGGCATCTTCGACCGTAAGGAGGTCCATGGCTACTTGGAGCTTCAAGATGTTAGATCTTTCTGTAGGGATCTGCGGTATGTCCTAAAAACGAAGACGTTGGTTATTCGAGGTTGGCGTGCCTGACCCAGAGTTTTTCGGCAGGCTCATCGGTGCTGTCCCACAATGACTGGAAAATCGCTTCGGTGAGGAGGAAAAGCACCTGTTCGAAGAGGGAACCCGAGTACTGGCGGGAGAGGCCGGAGCCGTGGTCTGTTTTCAGGGCGGCGGGAATGATCACCAGCGAGTCGGCGAGTTTGGCGAGCGGCGACTCCGGGGTGGCGGTGAAGGCGGCAATGCGCGCTCCAACCCGCTGCGCCGTTTCCGCCGACCTGAGCACTCCCTGCGTCGTTCCGGAGCCGGAGGCCACCAAGAGCAGGTCACCCGGACCGATGGCCGGGGTGGTGGTGGCTCCGGCAACATGGACGGTCATGCCCAGGTGCATCAGCCGCATGGCGGCCATGCGCAGTACCAGGCCACTTCGGCCCGCACCGGCAACGAATACCCGGCGTCCCTGGCCCAAAAGGTCTGCTAGGTCGGCCATCTCTTGGCCATCGACTGCGGCCGTCGTGTCGGAGATCTCGTCCCGTACGAGGGACAGATTGCGGTCGATCCCACCCCCGCTGGTGTGCACGGTATGTGTCGCGCTCGGTGTTGGGTTCACGATATCTTCCCTCCGATTCGATCTGTGGCCGGTGGCGGCCGCATGGATGTTTCCTGCTTGATATCCATCCTCTCGGAAAAAAGGGGTAGGGGTAACGCTGTTTTATGACAGTTGTAACTACACTTTAGGATGGGTGGATGCGTTGGTCCCAAGGACTTCGTCCCAGAAGCGGAACGACCGCCCCCACTCCCCGAAGGGATCCACCATGCACCATCCAGATCTACCGTGGCCGCTCTTGCAGAACGTGGCAGCACTGGCCGAGTCTCCGCTGTCCGAGATAGCGAAACGGCTACGCGAGGCTGTGCTTCCCTATTACAGAAGCAGTGCGCTGGTCATCTTTACCGAAGACTGCACGGGACGACCCCAAAAGAAAGCGGGCGAGGAAGACATTATTTCCCGGGTCTCCATCGCCGAGCTCGACGCGCTTCGTGCCTCCCTGCCGGATGAGGCACCTTGGTTCGGGGAAGCCGAGCTCGCCGGCCGTCCACGCCCCGTACTCGCCCTTAAATACGCTCCCAGTCACGCTCTCCTCGTGCTGACGGATCCCCGCCCGGCGGATCCAGGGTACGAAGCGGGGCTTGACTTGGTGACGTACCTTTGGCGCGTTGCTGCCCGGCGGATTCAGGAGAAAGTAGCCGATGCGCCACCTGCATACCTGTTGGAATCGCGGGCTTCCTCGGCCGAACGCATCCGCGTGACTGCGGAACTAACGGACCTGCACTCCACGACCTTGGAGACCCTCTTGGCGGCCCTGCGTTCATCCTCCTTGGACGATGCTGCAGCCCGCTCCACCGTCACGGACCTCGCCTCCAAGGCCTTGGTCGGGCTCCGTACCCTGAACGACCGAACGACAGATCTGGTGGAGGAGTCAGTTGGAACCGCCTTTGAACGCCTCCGGGAGAACCTGCAGTCGCTGACACGCTTCAGCGACATCGAGTTTGAGTTTATTGAACCACCACTAACAGGTAGGGCCTTGCCAGGCGAGGTTGCCCACGCGGCACGGGCCATCGTTCGCGGGCTTTTGTTGGCCATGATGGAGCAACCCAAGCTCAACAGAATCCGGACGCAATGGGACTGCGACGGTGAAAACTTGCTGATCAACGTGCGCGACGACGGCGACGGGACACTCGCTGCCGACGATCCGAGCATTATGCGTTTGGATCGCCGCGTCGAAGCGCTAACCGGCCACCTGCAGATCGACGTTATGCCGGGCTGGGGTGCAGACGTAGTTGTTACTCTTCCGCTGGCTCCGCCTGCCCCCTTGGCCGGGTACATAGCCGCTTGGAACCTTGCCGCTCGGGAACTCGAAGTACTCCAGCACCTTGTCGCCGGTCACAGCAACCGGACCATCGCATCGAAACTGGGCATCAGCGAAAACACGGTCAAATTCCATGTGCGGAACCTATTCAAGAAAATCGACGTCGGCTCCCGAACCGAAGCCATTGCCCTGGCGCACAGCCACGGACTCCGTTGACAGTGCAGGGACGGAGTGAGGTCAAACCCGCGCACCAACACCCCTGATTCCTCCCACATAGAACCGGCAAAACGTGGTGCAACCCTGACGATTGGCCCGTAGGGCGGTGGCCCCGGTCCATCCAGCTTGAGGAATCGATCCAGCCGCGTTGGTCCACCTCCAGCGAAGCCTCCACAGGTCCAATGAGACCTACAGGGTCAGGCAAACCCTGAACGGACCCCCGCCGCGAATGCATGGATACAGGTCGCTCGGAGACGACCCCTTGCACTCCGAGACGACCCCTTGCAGATGAACGTCAACCACGGGGCCGCCAAAATGAAAACAAAGCACACAATTCGTTGTTGGATTGGTTGCGCCAGGGGACGTACCGACGGATCATGCCCGGTTGCGCCCGGTGGCCGGGATGGTCGGTGCCATTCAGCGCGAAGTAGCGCGGCGCGGTGAACCGGGGTTCGATCCGGTTCAGGAGTGAACCGTGGAACGGCACGTAGGCAAGCTCCACGTTGTTCGCCGCCGCCCAGTCCCCGACTCTGGAATCGCCTTTCGTGAAACGGTGCGGGCTGTAGTTGTCCATGATGATCACGATCCGCAAGCCGCGGTACTCGCTGTCGAATCCAGGCGGGCCAGCTGTGTCGGGACTGGATGTGAAGCCAGATATCGAAAATGAGATCTGGTTTCCGCCGGGGTTCGCTCTGCGGAAACCGGTGGTGAACCGTGACCGAAGATTGGCCTCAGCGCCCAAACCCCAATACCCGGGCTATTGGTTCCTGCCCGGGTAACCACTGAACTTGTTCTTCTTGGACATCTTGCCGACCGGCTTTCACGGATGCGTCAGCGCCCAGGTCAAGCCGGGATCGACCGTTTATGTTGCCGGGGCCGGACCCGTAGGTCGTTGTGCGGCAGCCGGTGCGCGGCTGTTGGGAGCGGCATGTGTCATCATCGGCGACCAAAACAAGGAACTGTCTGGAGGTGATGGAGAAGGCGGGTTACGAAACGGCCGACCTGAGTAGTAGCGTTCCACTGACCGACCAGATTGACGCAATCCTCGGTGTCCCGGAAGTTGACTGCGGTGTCGATGCTGTCGGCTACGAAGCCCACGGACTTGGCGAGTCCAGTGACAAGGAAGCTCCCGAAGCAGCCTTGAATTCGATGTTTGAAGTGGTTCGAGCCGGCGGGGCCATTGGTATCCCCGGAATCTATGTCGGCAACGATCCAGGCAGCAAGCACGATCGAGCGAAAAATGGCACCCTTGATTTGGCGCTCGGAGCAGCGTGGTTCAAGTCCCTGACTTTGGTCACCGGCATGGCTCCCGTGAGAAATTACAGTCTCGAACTCATGCAAGCCATCCTCTGGAACCGCATCGATCTTCCGGCTGTAATGAACACCGAAGTCGTTCCGATCGACCAGGGACCGGACGCGTACGCACGATTCAGTGCTGGTTCGTCGAAAAAGTTCGTCATCGACCCGAACGGAATGTTGAAGAAATAGTTCTGTACCGAGGAACGGTTCGGCAAACATTTTAGGTCGATATCGTGGAATGTGTGGGCGAAAGGGCATGATGCCCTTTTGCCCACACGTTCCACGTCCGCTTCTGGTCGAAGCGCCAGCACCGGTAAAGCCGCCCGTGGATTAATCGGGCCTTGGACTGGGCTCCACTTTATGGCGCAGAGGGATCCACTTCTACGATCTGGATCCAGCACTGCTGCTAAAGGCGGAATTACCCAATAGCGCGTGCCGCACGTCCATACACCCGGGTGAAACCGGTGCGCCATCCACGGCTGTGGCTCGTGCTGCCGGGAACATCAGGCCTGGGTAAGTGCTCTTGGGCGACTCAGAACGTCAGCACGAGTCGCCCGCGGGCCCCGCCGCCCTCGAGGCGTCGATGTGCTTGTTCCGCCTGCTCGGCCGGGAGTGCCGCGGCCACGCGCGGGGTGAGGACACCGTCCTGGACGTAACGGCGCAGTAAGTCCAGCTTGTCGGCCGAACGGTACTCGCGGAATACGTTGACCTTATGGAACGTGACGTCTCGGGTCGGCGGCCCCGCCCAACGACCGATTGAAACGAAGGCACCACCATTGCGGACGGCGGGCAGTGCTTTCTCGTTCATGCGGGCAGCATCGATGAGCGCGTCGGCACCGTCGGGAACGATGGCGCGGATGCGGTCGGCCACGTCGTCTCCTCGGGCAACCACGTGATCGGCACCGAGGTCTTCCACGAGCCCGCGGTCTTTTTCTGCGGCGTCGGCGATGACCACCAAGCCGGCATGTTTGGCCAACTCGATGACATAGTTGCCCAGTGTGCCGGCGGCGCCGGTCACCGCCAGGGTTTGCCCGGGTTCCAGTCCCGCCATTTCAAGGGCCTGGATCGCGGCGAGTCCGTTCATCGGCACAGTCGATGCGGCGTTCATGTCGAGATTGGTGGGGATACGGGTCATCGATTCATCGGGGCCGACCAAATACTCGACATATGCGCCACCGTGGGCGCTCAACGGCAGGGCCATGGCCATCACTTCGTCGCCGATTTCCCAGCGGCTACCTGGGCCTGTTTCGTCGATGACGCCAGCGGCGTCCATGCCGGGCACATACGGCGGTTCAAATTCACCGGTACCCAGGCCTCCGGAGCGCACCTTGGTATCCACCGGGCTCACTGCAACGGCCTTCACGCGTAGGCGGGCCTCGCCCGGGCCGGGATGCGGTTCGCTGACATTGTGCACGGTGAGGGCCTCCGGCCCTCCGAATTCACTAACTCCAATAGCCTTCATATTGGTGGCAACGCGCCCTCTCCCGCAGGTATTCCAAGCGCAGACGCATCATAGACAGGATTCTGGTGCGGCATCCACCCAACGAGACCAAACGACGCGTGGACAAAAACTGTCTATCATTCCGCTCGCAAGCGGGTCACTCGACGATTCAAGCACCACCAAAATTGTCGTTTTCCTCTAAGTCGTCCGCACGAGTTTCAGAAGTCACCTACACGGCCGCTATTTCGATTTCAGGAGTTTCTTGCCGTCGGGCCGAAGCTCCCCGGTCGGGGAGACGTGCCGGTAGAGGGTTTGCCGGGTAACACCCAGTTCCTCGCACAGGGAGCCGATCTTCGTTTCCTTATGTCCCACGGCGGCCATGGCCAGGCGGACCTTGGCCGGTGTCATCTTGTAGGGCCGGCCTCCCTTGCGGCCGCGGGCCCGGGCCGAGGCCAATCCTGCCTTGGTGCGCTCGGAAATGAGTTCGCGTTCGAACTCGGCCAGGGCGGCGAAGATCCCGAAGACCAGTTTCCCCGAGGCTGTCGTGGTATCGATGGCCGCGCCCTCCCCGGTGAGGACCTTGAGTCCGATGCCGCGTTCGGTGAGGTTGTGGACGGTGTTCACCAGGTGGCGCAGGTCCCGGCCCAGCCGGTCAAGCTTCCACACCAACAGGGTGTCTCCCGCATTCATGCCCTTCAGGCAGGAAGCCAGTTCCGGCCTGTCGTCCTCCTTCCCCGAGGCGTGGTCCTCATAGAGCTTCGACGGGTCGACCCCTGCCGCCAGGAGTGCATCGCGTTGGAGGTCGGTGCTTTGCGATCCGTCCGTTTTCGATACCCGCATGTAGCCGATCAGCATGGCTCAAACCTCTTGTCATCTATACGGCCGTTTACGTGACGCCAAATTTAGGAAAGTAAGCGTTTACGAAAAATGTCACTTAACTCGTTATTTATTCTAGGTTATGCAAAGGTAGTGTGTTTGTTGTTATATGACAGTCTGCTCAGCAGCAGACGAAGCACGATGATTTGCACGCTCGACAACGCGGCGTCGGCTCCGCATGTGAAAATTATCGGCAATGAAAACGACTGTGAACCGTATTGCGGTTGGTGCATATGACTTCTGACAAACCATGTATCCGAAGTCGGCTTCAATCGCCCCAAAGTTCGGGAATCCCAATGCAGGCGACTTCGGAAAGCGACAATATGTTGATCGGATACGCACGGGTTTCCACTGCAGACCAAAACCCGGACCACCAGGTGGATGACCTCATGCGTGCGGGGGTCGCCACAGAGAACATTTACGTCGACCGTGCCAGCGGCGCCAAGGTCAGCCGGCCCGAGCTCGATAAGGCCCTCGCCTCCGCCAACCGAGATGGCGACCAGCTCGTCATCACCCGCCTGGATAGACTCGGGCGTTCAGTGCTTCATTTAGTCAAGCTCGGCGCAAACATGCGAGAACGGGGTGTAGGGCTGGTCGTACTTGAGCAGGCCATCGACACCACGACCCCGGAAGGTAGGGCGATGTGCGGAATGCTCTCGGTTCTCGCTGAACTCTAACGCGAACTCATTGCCGCAAATACCCGCGGCGGCCTCGCTGCGGCCCGGGCCCGCGGAAAAACAGGAGGGCGGCGTCGGAAGCTCACCTCCGATCAGGCCGCCCATGCCCAACAGCTCTACGATGCAGGGAAACACACCGTCCAGCGGATCGCCGACCCGCTCCAGGTTCCTCGTTCCACCATCTACGGCCACCTTAACAAAGAAAGTATCGGGCGGCACCCCACCGGCAAAGGGCCTATGCAGGCTTAGCGCTCAATCCGTCCCCATTACTACCAAGACCCCAACTCCAGGACTTCAGCCAGCAGCTTTCGCCAACTAATCGTTGGACGGTCCGCTCCTCTAGCAGCCAGCGCTGCTTCATGTGTGGCACGGGTACCGGGCTCATAGCTTTCCCGAGATTGGAAGTGTGCGTGGATGGTAGCCACGTTTTTATGGCAGCGATCGGCGATTTCACGCGCGGTCAGTCCGGCAGCGTACATCATGTCCCATTCAGGATGCCTTGAAACTTCCCAGCCCGTCATGCTGGACATGCTATTAGGACCACCCACTTGGCGGAACGTCTCACTTCGGCGAATCAATAAGTTTGCATGACTAGGAGAGTCATTCGTGCCTAAGGTGAACCACCAGGCGAACTCGAATATCATTTAGCCAGTTTTACTCTGAGCTCGAACTCGTGAAAGACCACCACATGAAAATCATTAATTTCATGGTCCCTGCCGCGTTGAATTTTGCTCTCAGGATGAGCCTCCTCGGCGCTGCCAACCCAAGCCGCCGTCAGTTTACCTGCAAGCTGCACCCCACCGACGTGCCCCGTACAAAAGCCAATGTATACGAGAGGTGGCTTGTGAAAAAGTGACATCCACCGATAGCCTCATTTCTCCGATTTAGCCATCTAGCTCGTTTTCAAAACGAAAATAAGGCGCTGTTGCGGCCAAATCCAAACGGGCTTGATACTCGTTGCGCATTCTCCAATGAAGATTGCACGCTCCCCTTAATTCATCGTCTGGATTCTTTTCCGGGGGCCGAAAACACCCCAAAGTATCTACTCATTGGCGAAACGACACGACACATTGAGAGTATTTAAGTTATTTTTAGGCTCCCCATTTTCTGATATTCAAACGGTGCCAAGGGGTATAAAGGTACCTTTCGAGGCTTAACCACCTTTAGAGAGCCGGTGTTCTGACCGAATTTTGACAGGATGTGGATGAATATTGGGTTTTTTGGTGAAGGCTTTGGGTTAAATGGCAAATAGACAAAAGGTACCTTTTGAGGCTCACGGTACCTAAACCGCACTTTGCCCCAAAATATCCAGACTCGCGAGGAAAACAGCCTCACAGAATCCTTACTTACATGGTGGTAGTTTCGTGTGTAGTCGGAAACAGTTACAGACCCAAAGGGTTCGGAACAGTAGAGCGAGGGAAGTAAACATGGCTGCAACAGGAAACCGCGGAGGCGGGCGACGGAGCAAAGGCGAGCGCTTCTTTGTAGGCACTCGTGTACCTGTGGCTCACCAAGAACAGCTGAAGGAGGCTGCCGCACGCGACAACCTATCCGTTAGTGAATTCGTGGAGAACTTGATTGTCTCAGCTGTAAATGATCCCAAGCATGGTTCTGGACGCAAAGGTCCTGAACGTCTAAGCCTCACGGCTTAAAATAAGGAGCCCGCATGTAGCGGGCCCCTGAAGTATGTGTTCCTCGTCGGGAAGCTTGCCGGCCAAAGACGAAGAACTTATTTAGTTAGATCCACAAAAAGAGGAAAGGAGGTAGAAAACCCAAGGAACCAGAACACTCGCAGAGCGCTCAGACTCCGACCTTATGAGCAAATGATTCATCATTCACACACAGGGCTTTTGCCTGCCATCCTTTTGAGAGGATACCGCTATCGTACCGCAGCTCTATGGTGCAGTTCCACCGTTGACCCCAAGCCTGGCTCGTCGAGCCGGCACAATAACGTCCGAAGATGAAGCTGCCTGGGCTTCACTGGCGCCACTTATTGCAGGCCAGCCTCGAGTTCGCATTTCGAAAGACGCTGGCAAAAATTACCCACAAAAATTTGAACGAGATCTAGCATCGGCGCGTCCTACCCAACCGGCTGCCGTCCTCATTTATGGCCGTGACGGACTTTGTGCGACGATCTGCCTGGACTTCGACTCCTCAGCACCTGGTGGAGAAGCCCGCGTCGCAGCGGATGTGCTTGCTGTGCAGTCCTGGTTGTTTGCCCACGGGGCACGATGGATAGAAGACCAATCCCCCAACGGCGGCCGGCACGTTTACATTCCGCTTGCAGAGCGCATGCCATTTCATCAGGCACGCGGCCTCGTTGAAGCATTGGCCAACCGATACCCCTCGCTGGACCCGACACCGCATCAGAACCTACGCCACGGATGTATTCGCACGCCTGGCTCCACGCACAAAACTGGTGGCGCACAGAAGTTGGAAATGAGCCTGAAGATGGCTCATAACGTTGCTACTGAGCGCAACGAGTTCTCCACCGTCAACTCATTATGCGATTCGTTACGTATTGAAATCCAAGCTGCCAACGAACGACGTGAAGCCGTTGCTGTGCCGGCCGACACTCGCTGCAGCGAATTAGGTGCCTTGTCCCGTCGTATCGCTTTGATCGCCACACAAGGGATCTACGACACTGCGAGGTACAACAGCCCCTCGGAAGCACGCATGGCTGTCCTCGTCGCCTGCGCAGCTAGAGGCCTGAAACTCACTGATGTTGAACGACGCATCAAGCAGGGCGCATGGCCAGGACTCGCTCAGTTCTACGCCCGCTACTCCCCCACACAACGGTCCAATTCAATGCGTCGAGATTGGCTCAAAGCCACCAAATTCGCTGCAGAAAAGTCTGAGGGGCAACGTGTCCATAAAACCAACACAAGCGAGCTTTTAACACAGGGGGCTTGGGATCAGGCTGTTTCTTCTGGTTCGAATTCTGAACATCACTTTATTCGTACTTGGCGTTCTGCCCTGAGTCTCGTGGAATCGCGATATCAATCTAGTCGTTCTGGTCTATCTCGCCGGTTGGTTCTTCGAGCCTTGGGAGCTGGAGCGCATATGATTGGAAGTCGTGTAGTCGAATTCGGTGTCCGCTCGTTGTCGATCGCTTCAGGAGTTGAACCGACAACCGTAGCGTTTCATCTACGAGCTTTGCGCAACGAAAAAGAACCGCTCATCCGGCAGGTCGGCGAGGCAACAGGGACGACCGGTGATCAGTATGAACTAGTCATTCCTCCCCTGCTTATGGAAGCTGCGAGCAACGAAACGTGGCAGAAGGGTAAATTGCATTCGTTGCGCCCAGCGTTCAGGGAGCTCGGTGTCACTGCAGCATTTGTCTATGAAGCTTTGGAAGTTTTAGGTGGCACTCTTGGCGTCAGCGAGATCAAGAGCAAGACTGGGTTGAACCGTAGCACGGTCCATGAAGCCCTTGAAGTATTAGCTGCATGGAACTTGGCCCAACGCACCAAACAAGGTTGGGTCTTGGTCGCCTCAACCAATTTGAGCTCGTTGGCTGAATCCTTGGGTGTTCTTGACTTGGTGCTCAATCAAGTGACGTTGTACCGTGAACAACGCGCTCAGTGGCGAGCCTGGTTGTCCGAGCGAATGAATCGACTCCCCCAGCTTCTTGAACCAGATGAGGACTACCCCTTCGAACTCTTCAGCGGTCCGCCTGATGATTGGTCACTGAGTGATATGGCGTTCCGAACTGCCAGCTAATTGAAGCTCCGCTCTCCCCCTCACATTTTCAGTAATGGTACCTTTGTTACCTTTTGCTCCATTAGTGCTCAAATCTACTGTCTAAAATTGCCAATGGATGCTGTCCTCTTGAGTTTGTCGACAAGGAATCAAAACGGTACCTTTAGTTCACTTTCCACTTTTATCACTAGGTTGCCATGCCATGCGATCGCTCGCGCCACTTCCCTGCTTCACTTACCAGGGCCCTTCACGGTGGCCAAAATCCGTATACTTATCGCTCACATCCGTTGCGGGCGTAAGCGATTGCTACTAAATGAAAGATAGCTCTAAAAGTACCTTTTGTTCCCTTTCGCCTCCTAGGCCCGCAGGATGCGCTTCCGAGATGTCAGTTTCACGACTATTCTTATTCACGAACATCACCACAATGACCAGTAATAGTGCAAAAGGTACCTTTAGTACTTAATGATCATTTCGAACGTATCGCACCAAGGTCGCCAGTCAAGCAGTTAGTCCCGCCAGTCTGCATCTACGCTGCAAACAGTCGATGGAGAACCATCGACCATCTCACGCGACCCCACCAGAAAGGTACCTTCTTCACTAGGACTGCGATGCCACCACAGAGCATATGCTCTTCGCGGAAGGAGTTGGTAGAGCTTCTCAATAGCGAACTCATACCCACTGAGCCCCTGATGGCACTCATCGGATCAATTTAGGCAGGATGAACGTTCAACGCGTGCTTGATGAAAATTCAGTTAGACCTCGCAACTTAAACCGCAGCCTCTTTTCATTGAAAGCTCTTCAAAGCCCTTAAAACGAAAAAAGCCTTCGCGCCGTTGAGGCCAAAGACTCTATTGGTTAGTCGTAACGTGAACCATCTGTCGTGTTGACTCCTTCTGCACCTTACACGTAAAAGGTTCTTAAATATCTAAAGGTACCATTATTGAAAAGTTTGTTGAAGACTCGGAAATAATGCTGCAAAAGGTACCTTTAGTTCCAAAGGTGCAAATATAGCCAGACGGAGAAGACTTTACACCCATGCGTAAGCTCAACAAATATTGCTACGTAACGCAAACAATTGAGACTGTTTGAAACGGAGGACTATTTGACGAGTCCTCCTATTTGCAGCACCTACAAAATTCCAAAGGTTCCCGAGGTACAAAAAGTACCTTTAGTGTCAGGTTGAGAACAAGGCGCTCTTTTCTAGAGAGTCGTTGGCTCCATAAGTTCTATATGCTCTAAAGGTACCTTTAACTCAAAGTATCCTTCAGGGCTTTAGGTACAAAAGGTACCTTTCATGAATCTGTAACTTTTTCTGAAACGCTTAGGCGTGGCGCGTGGCAAACAGCCCCGCATCCCGTCTAGCGTGTGTTTAAGAAATATGGTTTGCCGGCCTACTTCGTATACTTTTTGCAGCGCAATAAGCCGGTATCCCGTCATCGACGGCTCGAAAGTAGGCAATATGCCAGCGCGAATCATCGCAGTTTGCAACCAAAAGGGCGGGGTCGGGAAGACCACCCTCGTCACAGGTCTTGCTGAGGTGTTTTCACGCGACCATGGCAAACGGGTCCTGGTGATCGATGCGGACCCTCAAAAGAACACGACCTCAGCATTAGGCGTGTACAACCCGGAATTCACCCTAAACGATGTTCTATACGGTGACGAAGAGCAGAACCATAAGATCACCCCAGGCATTGCAGCTGACGCGATCATTCCAGCGGGGGAGGCCTGGCAGGGTAAATTCCCGACCCTTTCCCTTATTGCTTCCGAGCGCAACCTTGCTTCCCGTGAACGTGACTCCATGATGGCTCGTGAACGGCGTCTACGTAATGCCCTTAAAGGAGCGGTCGATGATTTCGACATCGTACTAATTGATTGTCCTCCTTCTCTTGGCTTGCTCACTGTGAATGCCTTGACTGCAGCAACCCATGCGCTATTCATCAGTGAAGCCCGAGTTTCCTCCGTGGAGGGACTTACCGAAATTGTCACTACTGTCGCTGAGGTGCAGGAAAACCTAAACGACGAACTAGACGTTGCCGGAATTGTGGTCAACAAATTACGCAAGGGCCGAGTGGATCAAGAGCATTGGGTGCGTAAAATGCGAGAGGACTACGGCGAATTAGTGCTTGATCCAGGATTACCTGACCGCGAAATTTTTGCCAAGGCACAAGCGGCCGCGAAGCCGCTTGCATCCTACGGAAACTCAGCATCATTGCTGCTGAAATCGCTGAGACGAGTAGCGACTGCAGTATGGGAAGGAACGGCGTCATGACTTCCACTCCAACACCTGGACGCGGGGGAGACGCCGGCTCAGCGCTTGGGCGACTCAAAAAAAACCGGGGCTTGAGCAAGGCTGCAGGCCGTAGTGTTGTGTCCGAAATGTCTGCGCCAGAAGATGAGCAGCAAGCAGCGGCAGCGACTCCGGATTCTGCCCAGCAGGCACCGGCGGGACAGATCCAACAGTCAATTGCCCCAGTGCAACAGACACCTGTGCAACAAGTTGCTCCAGAACCGGAGCACGTTTCCCAATCTGAACCGCAACCGGCAGTGGTCAAGCCGTCCGAGGATCCAACTCCCAAGTCAAAGTCGCGCCGCAAAATGTCCTTGGCTCCCACAGACGATGAGCACGATCGCATTCGGCAGACGTTCATGGCAACTCGGCACATCCACCGCTACGCTAGCCTGAATGATTTTTTGCGGGCGTGCGTGCTGCAAGAAGTGACCAGTCTTGAGGATGAACACAATGGTGGGCAGGCCTATGTGTGGGAAGAAGCGGAGATACCAAAGGGACGCCCATTGCGTTTCTAGAATGGATGGCATTTAGATCAACTCGCTATTGTGCAGTGTGTCCGACAGAGTCTCATGGTTTCCTGGAACAATCGCTGAGAAGCTAAGGGTGAAAACATTCGAATCAGCATCTGTATCGTGACCGCCGATATTCACTAGAACAGACCACCATGAGTTCTTCTATAGGTAGCTTTCCATCCCAATGCGAGAATTTCAGTTGCGCCAGTTTATTGTCACTGGTTAGGAAATCTCCTGAACTCAGCATGTGAAGTCTGTCCTTTGGAAAGGCGACCTAGGAAGCGGCGCGGTGCCGGGTGCGCTACCTTCATGGACAGCACGCCGCGCCACACAGGAATATGCCTCCTGCCCACCTGTGCACAGCAAAAGCTCTCTACCCTCCGGGCTTTTCCTGCACACACATGGACAGCAGAAACCAGCCGACCACCCGCACACCAGTCACGTGTTGCAGTACCCGAGTTTCCTCGCCACAGACGAGCGTGACCCCTGCACGGCCTCTCCAAAGTGTGTAGCGGCGTTGAGCCAAACCGAAGAATACAGCGGGGAAGATCCTGGGAATACTCCACGAGCTATGCTTCCTGCTCAAAGCTAATGTCCCGAGGAGAGAGAAGAAGCCAATGAACTGCAGAGCATCCGAAGGGCTCAAAGAAAAGTACGCGAAGTACGTCAATGAACAATTGGTTGCTGTGGGGGAACCGCCGATGACCGAACCATTTGAGCATTTACTTGCAAAAGTTGAGTTTGAGAGCAGCAACTTCAAGCAGATTGTCACGGTACTAACAATATTGCTCACGTTCATCGCGATCACGATCGCAACCGCTAGTGCCTCGGGAACCTATCTGGGAAAAGAACTTCTGATTACCTACGCAGGGATGATTACTGTTCTTCTGGTCGTTGCAATCATATTTACTCATCCATCGGTCGCAGCCAAAAAATCTGCGATCGCTGTCTATCGGCATCGGCACCCTTAAGCGGCTTTCACAGTCAGCAACTCTTTCCAGTGCGTTGTATAGCGCGGACTCATCATCTCCCGGCGCATCTGCCACGCCGGCCCCTGCTGCAACCCGGCAGTGCCTAAGCCAATAGATTTCACCCCATGGTGGCTGCGGTTCTGCGCGATCAACGGCCCAATCTCTTCGATTCATGGGCTGAGACGAAGGGCTCGGACGTTTCCTGCATCGCCGCAGGCTGCAGATCCGTCACCACCACCCCTGCGTGTGCGCATTTCACCCCGACCAGGATCTAGGGGAGTAGTTGCTTCGCAGCCTTGGTCAGCACTCGGGCCAGGGAACTGCTCCGTGATGGCTGGCTGATGATTCTGCTGTTGGTTGTTGTGTCTGGTCATCTCCCTCGTAGAGTAAAACGCGATTATTTAGGTCCTCATCGTCCTATTCAGACTTGGACTTTCCGGTATCGCTTACCGAAGTAAAAGATGACACAAAAGCGGCCATCAACGTACAACGTTGGCGGCCGCTTTTGTACTTATTTAGAAGTAATAGATCCAGACCTTTTTCGGTCAATCTGTATAGCAACAAAATGAATGACCCCGACGGTCGCAAGCGCAAGCGCGCCGAGTACCCAAGGATTAACCGGCGTTATGATTGCTAACGCGCCGAAAATGATGAGCGGGACCAACCACCCAAACTGTCTAACTGTTTTCATTTGCAATTTTTCGCGTTCACCTTCTTGAACTTGTTGCCCCGAGGAACAATCTTGATCTGGTAACACCCAGCCGAGGAAATCTTGGTACTCTTAAAAATCTTCGAAACAGATGAAATGATTCCTTTCATCGTTGGAACTCCAACAAACGAACAGATGCCTTGGATGATGTATCCAGCCTTAGGCATCTTACCTGCCACTACACATCCTCCTGCAGTAGTCAGCCCTGCGACTGACAACGCGAAAGCTGAAATGGTTTTCGCTTCATGGCCCCAAAGGTTCCAATACATTCCGGGACCGTCCGAGGTGCCAAATCTGATTTTCGGATCGGCCACCACCGGGAACTTTGCTCCCTCAGTATCCACTTCCTGCGTCAAAACGCCATCAGCGTAACTGTAAGACGTTTTAAGAGACTTGCCGTTGGCATCTACAGCCCAAGGAGTTTCTATTTCCCCGTATACGATCTTGCCGTCCCCGACACGAGAAGTAATTAGATACCCCTCACCTGAACGCTCTAAATCAGCCCCGTCTGGAAGACCAACAGTGAATTCCGCACTTGAATTGCCAAGTTGTAAAAGACTCATAACACGAACGCCGTCCTCAGTCCGAGTCGTGTCGGAGTGAGGTGTTAGTGCATCGACTGAAATGGACAGATCCATAAATTCAGCCGTTGCTGAGGTGCCATCATGCTCAATCTCTAAACCGGCAACAGACGTCTGCGCATCAACTGGATCAAGCCCCAACGCAACTTGAGCTTTGTCAAAAACCCTTTCCCGCATTGCATCGGCCGAAGCAGGAGCAACACCAACAGCGGCCAAAGAGCCGGCTATAACGGCAATCAGGGAAACCTTGGACAACATCTTAATCTGCAAAAATCCACCATCCGTCTCTGGTTCAAATTACGCTTAATTCTAAAGTAAGCATAAAAAACGTACCAGACAACATTGTTCTTTTCATGGAGTTATACGAATTATTGTTATGAAATAGTTATCAAACTCATTTTGAAATGGCTCGTCAACCCAGGTGGGGACGGCAAGGAAGTGTTCGCGGCCCTCGACACAGCACGCCTCAACCACCGGGAATAGAGTTCACAACCAAAGAACTAACCCAAAAACCACTTACCCAATGAGTGAAACGCAGACGAACCGCTACCCAGTAGCAGAGGCCAAAAACAGAATAAGCGACTGCGTCCCGGTCAGCAGATCCACTGGCTCATTCCTACTCGGTACGATGTGCGCCGTTTACTAGACCGCGAAATCGTAGAACAGCTACAGGCCCGATACCCAGGACGTGTCACTAGCCCAGTACGCGAAGCCGTGGCCGTACGTGACGCATACACGGCAGGAATGCCGGTCAGCTTCTACGCGCCAGGAACGCCCATTGTGGAGGACTATGCGGCCGCTCTAGCCCCTGTCATCAAGACAAGAGTGACTGCCTAAACCAGCTAGACCAGAAGAACCAGCAAAACTATAAAGACTTACCGGACTTACTAGACCGGGTGAACCAAGGAGACAACATGGCTGCACCAAAACGCCGAACTCTAGCCGACCGCAACAATGACGCGATTAGCCGCGAGGATAAGCCAGCAATCAAAGAAGCGGCACCAGTCGCGCCGGTAGTCCAGGAACCAGCCATGTTGCCTACGCGAGAGACCAAAACCGAAGCACCCAAGCGAGCTAAGACGGCAGGACGGCCAGCGCGCACCATTGATGTGACACGCGTGGGTATCTATCTCACGCCTGAGCAGTTCATCAATTCCAAGGCCGCATATTTGGCCGACTGGACGAATGAGGGAGAAGCTAACACTTTCACTAATTGGATTGGTGAAGCGCTCACCACCCACGCGAAGCGCAGCCCAAAGCAACGTCAGAAAAACGCCATACAGCGACCAGCACGAGCAGAGAAGCGCACCGGTAGCTCCCGTTCCTTCAATGTGCCTACCGAAGCGGTTCAGAAGATGCGCGCAGCGATCAACGAGGAACACGCGATAGAGCGATGGCTGTCGGACAGCGCATGGTGTGGTGAGGCACTAGACTCAGCGATCCATGCAGCGCAGGAACGCAACGGGGGAACGCTGCCAACGCCACCGGAGCGACTGCCAAACAGATTGACCCGATAGTTTCAGTAGCGGTTTAAGCCTCCTATCCACCTGTGCACAGCAAAAGCCCTCCCGCTCCGCTGCTTTTCCGGCACACACGTGGACAGCAGGAACCAACCGACCACCCGCACACAACCCAAAAGTTGCGGTACCTGAGTGACCAAACGTCATGGGATCTTGGGCCGTGCACGGACTCAGGCGGGGGTGGTGGCGAATAAATCAAAGACAAATGAACCACGAAAGAAAACAAAAATCGTGAAAGTTAGCTTCTCCGCAGAAAATCCAGCCAATCAGGCCGTCACCTACTACGAGGCAGAAGCAGCCACATACGAAGAAGCTCGGGACGCAGCACGAGCCAAGGTGCCCGAAGGGCACCAACCACTCGCCATACGCGTAGACCGCGGCTAAAGACCTAAGCTGCTTTCACGGTCATCAGTTCCCGCCAATGCGTCGTATAGCGCGGACTCATCATCTCGCGGTGCATTTCCCACGCTGGCCCTCGCTGTAGACCGGCAGCACCTAAACCAATCGACTTCACACCGCACTCAGCCCGGATCTGGGCGATTAACGGGCCGATCTGTTTCGCCTCATGCGCCGAAACAAACGGGTCAAACGTCTCCTGCATCGCCACCGGCTGCAGATCCATGACCACCACCCCTGCGCGTGCGTATCTCACCCCGACCAGGATCTGGGGGAGCAGCTGCTTTGCTGCCTTAGTGAGCACCACAGGGTCAGCACTCGGCCCAGGGAGCTTGACCGTGATAGTTGGCTGATGATCCTGATGCTGGTTGTAATAGCTGGTCATCGCCCACGCAGACAGAATCTTTGCTTGCTTCTGGTGCTTGTGCAATCTTGCCGAGGCTTGCTGCGCATAAATCCCCATCACCTGCTCCATCCCCACCCGGTAATGAAGTCCTGGTATTTCAAGACACCCGCCACCAGGTGCCGAGCAGGACCGCTGGGAAGTGCAGTTTTCTCTCGCGGGTGGCGGGTGATGCTGAATCCGCCCGAGGTAAGGGCGAGAATACGAAGGGATTTGTCCGATGCGTAATTGCAGGAGACGAGTACATTCATGCATAGTTAACCTGTGTCACACTCAACCTCGCCCCCGCGCGGCATAGCCGGAAGACTGCGCACGGAGTCTGGCTCGGCCGTGCTTCTCATCGTCGTCACGTCCTTCGCCCTCATCTGGGCGAATTCGCCGTTGTCCTCTTCCTACTTCGACCTGTGGCGCCAGAGCATGGGCATCGACGTCGGCCCGTTTGGACTGCACCTGGATCTACACCACTGGATTAACGACGGACTGATGGTCGTGTTTTTCTTTGTCGTGGGTCTCGAGGTGCGCCAGGAATTTGCACATGGGGCCCTGCGGGATAGCAGTCGCGCTCGTCTGGCTGCGATCGCGGGCATTTCGGGTGTTGCGGTACCAGCGGTGGTTTATGTTCTAGTCGTGGGCGCGTCCGGTGGCGACGGGCTCCAGGGTTGGGGAGCGGTTGTCGGCACGGACACAGCCTTCATGCTCGGGGCTCTTGCGATCGTTGGCCCTAGACTTTCAGGGCAGTTACGCGTTTTCCTTTTGACCCTTACGGTGGTCGATGATTTCCTTGCGGTGTCGATCATTGGTGTGTTCTACAGTGATGAGATTCGGCTCGTCCCGCTGCTGATTGCTCTAGGCTGCCTTGTTGCGTTGTGGCTACTGGATCGTTCTCGGCAGTGGAGCGCCGCCCCGTACGTAGGGATCGTCATTGTGCTGTGGCTAGCGACGCTGTCTTCTGGCATCCATGCTTCGCTGGCGGGCATGATTGCTGGGCTTCTCGTCCCGGCTTACCCGACGCGGCGGCATAAAGTGGTCGCCGCTCGGCAGCTGTTTCGCGACTTTTGGCAGTCTCCTAGCGCTTCCTCGGCGCGTGCCGTGGGACGGGGGTTGTCTAAGGGCGTGTCAGTCAATGAGCGGTTGCACGAGTATCTTCGTTTACCCACGGCGTTGGTGGTCGTGCCGATCTTCGCCTTGGCGAATGCTGGGGTTGACCTGCGCGGTGGCGTGATGGCCGAAGCCCTAAGCTCGTCGGTGACGTGGGGTGTTATCGCGGGGCTCGTGCTGGGCAAGTTCCTCGGAGTCGGGATCGCGACGTTCCTCGCTGTTCGGATGGGCGCAGGCCGACTTCCGGAGGGAGTCGGTATGGGTAGCGTGTTTGGCGGGGCAGCTCTTTCAGGGATCGGTTTTACCATGTCGTTGCTGATCATCGGCCTTGCTTTCGACGCCTCCTCAGATCTGGGGCGTCAGGCGACTGTGGGTGTTCTTGTGGCGATGGCGCTCGCCACCGTTCTGGGCTGGACGATCTTCAAGGTCGCGGCCCGTCGGTGGGGAGAAGAGACCGCGGATCTGCCGATGACGCTTGACTCTCCGGTGGATCCCGAGGTGGACCATATCCGCGGCTCCGAGGACGCCCAGCTCACCTTGGTGGAGTTCGTGGACTTTGAGTGTTCGTACTGTGCGCATGCCACCGGTTCGTGGGAGGATCTGCACAAGCGTTTCGGGGACGATTTGCGCTACGTCGTGAGGCATCTTCCTCATCATCCTCACGGCCCGCTCGCCGCACGGGCCGCAGAAGCGGCCGCGAAGCAGGACATGTTCTGGCCTTGGCTTGACTTCGTCTTCGCTCGTCAGCACGCTCTCGAACGCGAGGATCTTATCGGTTATGCGGCTGAGCTTGGTCTCGATGTCGAGGCTTTCGTTAAAGACCTGGACAGCGCTGAAGTTGCCGCGAGGGTCGAGCGGGATACGGCAAGCGCAACGGCAAGTGGGGCCCATGCGACCCCGACGTTCTTCGTTGATGGTTGCCGGCTGACGGGAAGCTATGATGCACGCACATTGACCGCGACGTTGGAATCCAGCCGTCGTGGGGCACGCACCAAGGAGAGTCAAGCCTGATGCTGACCATCAGGCCTGAAACAAGGTAGGGCGAGGCGTTCGATCGATTTCCCTGCCCGTCTTTCCTCAGCTGCTGACGACGGTGATGGTGCAGGCGCGTTCTTTTGCCGAGTTCGTGTCGTCGGTTGATCCAGTGGTGGCTTTCGACTGCAGATGCCCGCGGCGCGTGCCGGCACTGGAAGACGGTGCCACCTCTCAGGGGTCTGTCGTCTACCCTTCTAGGGTGGGCGGCGTGTGACACTCGTCGACAATCTTTTTGGAGTGAAAGTCGATGATCGGGGGACCGGGCAAAAGCCAGTGCCTGACTGCGCCTGAGGGCGTAGGTTCGCTCCGGAGGAATCGCCACCCTGGATCTGGGGCGAGGCTCGTGGAGAAAGCAGCGACTGATCCCCTCACGCCACCAAGCCGAAATGCTTCGCCCAACCAAAGTTGTTGCTGCCCACGACGACTCGAGCGAACGCGTCGTCGGGAGAACGAACAGTACCTGTTAGTAGTAACCCCCGGGCTGCAACGGTGACGGGATCGCGCTGTCCTAGATGACGAGCAAGCCCGAGAAAATAAGTGCTTCGCGTCAGAGTTGACCGCCGAGCAGATCGCGGAGATCTGAAACAGGAAATGGAAATCGCCTTGAACATCGCCGGATCGTTGTCGAAACGGTAGCGCAGGACATCCTGCGAGCAACTCCGTTTGGTGAATAGATAAAAGTCTGCGTTCTAGCCTCGTCAGTTCACCCTTCCGAGTCCGGCGCCGATGGGATCTATCCTGGCCAAGACGTACGCTTCTCGTCGGGGTGTCGCCAGTAATCAATCTCATCGACCCGTGTGGTATTCCGAGGTGAGCGATGCATCAGGCTAGCAGAGGTGGGGTCGGCCCCGCACGGACCTGGTTTTAGAACAGCTCCGAGCGGGGATCACGGGCAAGGATCAGGACGGGATCATGCCGTGGGGATCAATGATGAACTTCTCCGAAACGCCGCTATCGAAGGTGGCATAGGCCTCCGGGGCTTCGTCGAGGCTGATGACCTTGGTATTGAGCATGCTGCTCAGATAGGGCATCCGGTCCCACAGGATCGACATCATCAGGTCGCGGTTGTAATGCATGATCGGGGCTTGGCCGCCGGAAATTCTAGGGGACTTGATCCACGCTTTGCCGAAGTCGAGAGAGAATGTACCTTCCTGTTCGGCTTTGGACGTGGCCAGCGGGTCGGGACCGTAGACGCCGATGATGCCGGTGGCGCCGCCGGCACGGGTAGCGTCGATGACCTGGTTGATGGCGTACGCAGGGTTCATGTCCTTGGACTCACGGCCAATGCCGTGGGCTTCAGAACCAACGTAGTCGACAGCGCAGTCCACCATGGGTTCGCCGAGGATAGCCTCGATCTGGTCGGTCAAGGGCACATCTTCGTTGAGGTTGATGGTCTCGCAGCCGTTGTTCTTCATCAGGTCCAGACGGTCCTGATGGTAGTCGCCGACGATGATGCATGAGGCACCTAATAGACGTGCTGCTGCTGCCCCGCAACGGCCGACGGGTCCTGCGCCGGCGATGTAGACGGTCGAGCCGGGCTTGGCGCCGGCCTCCATGAGGCCATGGAACGCGGTGGGCAGGATGTCCGAGAGCAGGGCGAGGTCACGGATCTTCTCCATAGCCTGGTCCTTGTCGGGGAAACGAAGCAGCTGAAAGTCTGCGTAGGGGACGAACATGTACTCGGCCTGTCCACCCTGCCAGTTACCCAGGTTGAACCCGTAGGCGCCGCAGGCCGTGTCGGGGTTTACGGTCTCGCACACATCGGTTCGACGAGCGCGGCAGTTGCGGCAGCGACCGCAGGCGACGTTGAAGGGGACTGAGACGATGTCACCTTCGGAGAGGAACTCGACGTCGGCGCCGACTTCGATGACTTCCCCGGTCATCTCGTGACCCATCACCATGCCCTGGGGGACGGGGAAGGAGCCACGGTATATGTGCAGGTCGGATCCGCAGATATTAGTGGCGACGATCTTGAGGATGACTCCGTGAGGTGCTCTCTTGCCGTTCGGCATTTCGAGTTTCGGGAAGTCGAGGGATTCAACGCGCATGTTCTTGACGCCGTCGAATACGACGGCGCGATTACTACTTGCCATGACGATCTCCTTTATTGGTGGTTGGCCTGAGCGCGACGGTGCCCCAATTATTTAGGAGTCCGTGTTCCGCGACTCTAGCTATTGCCGAGCATAGACCCGCCAGAAATTCAGATCAAGGGTTATTTGATTACTGTGGCACGTTGCTAGGTGATTTACAGGTCGCTTAGGAGCTGGATCCCAGGTTGGCGGTGGTGTTCTCTTTTGAGTTGGTATCGTTGCGAGGTGGTGCGACGCGTGTCAGGGACTGATCGCTCGGTGTGAAACTCGGAAATCCATGGGTTTCGGTTCCTTAGCCATGCTGGTCGGGCCATAAATGAATCGGGTCAATGCATAGACATAAGCATTGGGTAAACACCTTTTTGCGAAGAGGCCTTGGTTGGTCTGTTCTTGAATTACATGAGGACCGCCTTAAAGGTAGAACGCCACGCCCAGCGGATTGGTCTTTCCTCGCGTTCACAAAGCGTGCCACAGACACGTGAACCGTCAGAAATTTAGTCCCCGGAGCCTGCGAGATTGGTCAAACGCGTCGCTAGTAGTTGCTAGTATCGCGAGTATGGTCAAAGCATCCGTGCCCGCGTCAGCGCAGTCCTTGCCCGTTCAGCCAAACGTGAGTGTTTTAGGCGCTCGTGAACATAACCTTCAAAATATCGATCTCACGGTGCCCCGTGATGCGCTGGTGGTTTTCACCGGGGTCTCTGGCTCGGGGAAGTCCTCTCTGGCTTTCGGAACGCTGTTCGCAGAGTCCCAGCGCCGCTACCTAGAGTCGGTCGCTCCCTATGCGCGTCGTCTGATTGACCAGGCTGGCGTTCCGGACGTCGATTCGATTACAGGTATGCCGCCGGCCGTTGCTCTTCAGCAGCAACGTGGAGGTCGTAGCGCTCGCTCTTCGGTCGGTAGCATCACTACGGTGTCTTCGCTAGTGCGCATGCTCTATTCCCGGGCCGGACACTATCCTGATGATCAGCCGATGCTCTACGCCGAAGACTTCTCTGCCAACACTGTGCAGGGAGCCTGCCCGGAGTGTCACGGCATTGGCCGGGTGTACGAGGTCACCGAGGACAAGATGGTGCCCGACCCCTCGCTAACGATTCGCGAGCGGGCTATCGCTTCGTGGCCAAAGGCCTGGCACGGTCATCAGTTGCGCGATGTGCTTGTCGCCCTCGGGTACGACGTGGACGTCCCCTGGAAGAATCTGCCAAAGGAAGAACGTGACTGGATCCTTTATACAGATCAGACACCGTATGTCCCGGTCCACTCGCGGCTGACTCTCGCCGAGGCACGGGCCGCAATCGCGGAGGGTGTAGAGCCTAGCTACTCTGGGACGTTCGTCGGTGCTCGCCGGTACGTGCTCGACACGTTCGCGAATACCAAGAGCGAGGCAATGAAGCGACGCGTGGCGCAGTTCCTTACAGTCTCTCCTTGCCCCGCTTGCCATGGTAAACGGCTCAAGCCGGAGGCCCTATCGGTGACGTTCGAAGGCCTCGATGTCTCAGATCTCTCCAGCCTGCCGCTGGCACAACTCTCGGTGCTGATCGAAAAAGCAGTCGAGCAGGCCACCGCTGATCTCGACGGGATCGAGAAAGCGAGTCACACAACAGACGACGCAGCCCAACCAGATGCAGCGCAGCAACGCGTCGATGTCAGAGAAGCGAACCACTCAGCGGGAAGGCTGGCCGCCACAGCCCGCCTGGGCGCAGAACTCGTCAATAGGCTACGGCCCATCATTGACCTAGGGCTGGGGTATCTTTCCCTGGGGCGAACCACTCCCACACTCTCCGGCGGAGAATTGCAACGACTGCGTCTGGCGACCCAACTGACCTCTGAACTCTTCGGGGTGGTATACGTTCTCGATGAACCTTCCGCTGGATTGCATCCGCAGGATGTCAGCGCGCTGCTCGGCATTCTCGACGGGCTCAAGCGGCGAGGCAACAGTCTATTCGTCGTCGAACATTCGGTGGACGTGATGCGCCATGCTGACTGGCTGGTCGACATCGGACCCGGCGCGGGAGAACGCGGCGGTCGCGTCGTCTACAGCGGGCCTACCGAAGGGCTCGCAGAGGTGGAGGAATCCGTCACCCGCGGGTATCTGTTCGAGAGCAGCGGACTGCTTCAGCGGACGCCCCGCCAGCCACAGGGATGGCTGCGCCTCGAGCAAGTCACCCGTAACAATCTGCACAATGTGTCGATGTCCATTCCGCTCGGGGTGTTCACCGCGGTCACCGGAGTTTCAGGATCAGGCAAGTCGAGCCTAGTCAGCCAGGCGCTACCGGCGCTGATCGGCGAACGACTGGGTCGGACTGCGCAGGCGGAGGATACTGACACGCCCGAAGATGACGAGCTTTTGCTGTCGGATGAACCCGAGGAGGTCAAAGGATCGGTCCGTGGAGACCTCTCTGCGGTGCGCCGCGTCGTAAGCATTGACCAGAGGCCTATTGGACGCACCCCGCGTTCGAACGTCGCCACCTACACCGGGCTGTTTGATCATGTGAGACGGAGGTTCTCCGAAACGCCCGAGGCTCGTGCACGCGGGTACAAACCGGGTCGATTCTCCTTCAACGTCGCTGGTGGCCGTTGTCCTACCTGCAAGGGAGAAGGGTCGGTGATGGTAGAACTGCTATTCCTGCCCTCGGTCTACACCGAATGCCCCGACTGCCACGGTACCCGCTACCAATCCAGCACGTTGGAGATCATCTGGCGCGGCTGCAACATCGCGCAGATTCTCGCCATGAGTGTTGAGGAGGCCCACGATTTCTTCCATGGGGAGTTCGATATCATGCGCTCGCTCAGGGCGCTGATCGACGTCGGTCTCGGGTACCTGCGGCTCGGACAGCCGGCTACCGAGCTGTCCGGAGGTGAGGCGCAACGAGTCAAGCTTGCTTCTGAGCTTCAACGATCCCAGCGTGGAGACACTCTTTATGTACTTGACGAACCTACGTCAGGGCTCCACTGTGCAGATTCCGACCGGCTTGTGGCTCACCTACAGACACTCGTTGAAGCAGGAAATACTGTTGTCGCGGTCGAGCTCGACATGCGCGTTGTCGCAGTGGCCGACTACGTCATCGACCTCGGGCCGGGCGCGGGTGAGGACGGGGGCATAGTGGTATCCAAAGGAACTCCCGAGGAAGTCGCCTCGCGCGGAGTCGGCGCGTCGGCACCGTACCTCAAGACGGCATTGCATGAGGCCGCCTCCCGCGGGTGAGCGACGGTGGGCTTCATGGTGGGCGAGGGCCCACCTGGTGGGCACATCAAAAGAGTATGTCCTTTGCCTGATATGGAATCAAGGTTGCGTGCTTGTGGCGCAGGCATTGACGGTGAGCGATTGGGCTACCCGAACAAAATTCCCTGGGTACCTGGCATATCCCTGAATCGTCTGGTGCAGTTCAGTGGCGGCATCGGTTGGTAGGCGTTTTAAGCCTCAAGACCCTGGGGCGGATCAGATGAGAAAGGAAAGCCAAAGAACCCGCGATTGCGATATGCACCGGTTCTTTTACGGTATACACTGCTCGAAAGGGCCAGTCGTTATCTCAAGTCTGGCCCTGATGTAAAAGTAGAACGGTCGACGCAGGGATCTCATCGTTGGCGACAAGACAACGCCGCATCTGGTAGTCACCCACGCCCTGTCCTTGGGGCAGGCGGGCTGATGCCTGATGGAACTTCGATGAGTACGCTGGCGACTGGCCCAAGGTAGTGCTGTACCTAGATTATGTTGTCCTCTATGGACAGCTGATGGCCGCCTACACAGGCAGTTCACCACCTCTTACAGTAACGGAGCACAAGATGGCAGACGAATTGAAAGGCAAACGGGTCGCGATCCTTGCCGCAGACGGCGTGGAGCGCGTCGAGCTGGAACAGCCGAGACAGGCGCTACTTGATGCCGGCGCCACGACTGAGTTGCTATCGCTGCACGAGGGCGAGATAAAAGCCCGAAAGAATGACCTGGATGAAGCGGGGACCTTTTCGGTAGATGCCCTGGTGAAATCAGTTTCGGTCGATGACTATGACGCACTGTTGCTTCCTGGCGGCACGGTCAACCCGGACCAGCTTCGGTTGGACGCCGATGCGGTAGGTTTTGTGCGCGATTTCATGGCCACCGGCAAGCTGGTCGCCTCGATCTGCCACGGCCCATGGACGCTGATCGAAGCCGGTGTCGCGAAAGGGCGGACGCTGACCTCCTACCCGAGTATCCGCACCGACTTGCGCAATGCCGGTGCGAATGTCGTGGATGAAGAGGTCGCACGTGATGGGAACCTCATCACCAGTCGCTGGCCCGACGATCTTCCGGCATTTTGCTCCGCGATCGTAGAACAGCTCAGCGAGGCCAAGGGAGGCGATCATGATTGAGGTTGCATTGTCGGTAGTGCTGCGGGCCAAGCCAGGCAAAGAAGAGGAAGTCGCGGAGTTTCTCCGTAGCGCGCGCTCCATTGTCGAGCAAGAAGAAGGAACGCGGGCCTGGTTCGCTTTGAAGTTCGATGCATCGACCTTCGGGATCTTTGACGTGTTCCCAGACGACGAGGCCCGCCAGACTCACCTGTCTGGAGGTGTTGGCCAGGCGCTCGCTGCTCAGGGAGCAGATCTGTTCAGCGTAGATCCGAACATTCAGAACATCGATGTGCTTGCATACAAGCTGCCCGGTGAAAGCGTGTAGAGGACTAGCTGTAGCGCTTTTAGCGGGTGTGGTCTTTATGGGTCTGCTTTAACACACAACGGGAAGGCAACTGACGGCACATAGTAATCCAGAGCTGGGCATGTTATGTAGCTAAGTAGTGGATGATTGACTCTTCGGTTCTGATTCGAACGAGCCCACCGGAATATTCAGCTAATTAGGAACGAATCCTGGTGTTGAAGGGCAGGCGAGCCGGTTGCAGGTCTGTATCGCCTGGTTTCATGGTGGTGAAGGAGTTCTGGTGAAATCCCATGTGCTCGATGGCCGGAGCTGACTCGATGCAATGGGGTTTAGTCTCGTGTCCTTCATTACTTCAAAGGCCTGGAGCTCGATACTCAATGGTAGGACGACGGGTCGACCTTAGTCTGGGGGTGACCCCCGGGAAATGGACACCGGGGATAAAACGCTAAGCAGCGAGCTCCATCATAACCTCATCATCCCGCTCGAAATCAATCGGTGATTGATAACCCAACGAGGAGTGCTTCCGACGATTGTTATACCGAACGATCCACCGGAACACCTCGCGCCGACAGGCCTCCTTGGAAGCCCACCCGTTGGCTCCTTGAAGGGTCTCACGCTTCAGTGCCGCGTTGAACGATTCGGCCATGGCATTATCAGCACTGGACCCGATTCGGCCCATCGACTGCACCACACCCAAGCGCCGACACACCGTCTGGAACTGCGAGGAGGTGTACTGCCGTCCATGATCCGTGTGCATCCTCACGCCCTCCCAGCCACCACGGGCAAGTGCGGCGGCTTCCAGGGCCTAGACGACCAGCTCGGTACGTAGGTGATCGGTGATCGACCACCCCACCAGGCGCCGTGAACACACATCCAGCACCGTCGCCAGGTACAAGAACTTCCCTTGCGTGCCGTAGGGCAAGTAGGTGATGTCCCCGACGAACAATTCGCCCGGCGCCTGGGCGGTGAAGTCACGGCGCACCAGGTCCTTGAACACCTGTGCTGCGGGATCCTTGGCCGTGGTGGATTTCGGCTTACGTAAATGCACACCAACGATGTTGTGATGACGCATTAACCGGGCCACCCGCTTATGATTCACCGGGTCGCTGACCAGTGGGTCCTCGGCCAGCTCCACGCTCATCCGCCGGTAGCCCAAAGTCCGGTTCCACTCCTGATAATGGTGGCGAATACGCTCCAGCAGCGCCTCGTCCCGCTGCTGCCTTGCTGCCCGGTTCTGGAGGGTTTCCCGCCATTTGTAATAGCTGGAGCGGTTCAGCCCCAGCACATCACACATCCGCTTCACCGCGTGGGTGTTTCGGTGTTCTTCAACAAACTGGTGATCGGGGGTGACCCCCGGTTCCCGAAGGGTAGTCCTTCAGCTCCATCACCTTGCTCGCGTCGATCACCCACCCATCATCACGCTGATCCCCGTCAGCATCCAGGGCTGGTTCCCAATATTTCTTCTCATCGAACCACCGAATGAACCGTTCCTTGAGCACCGGCAGCGAATATTAGAAAATGAACACAATTCACCTTATGAGGTGAGGTTAGTGAGAGCGTTTTCGCAGTGCTGAGTCACAGTCGGAATGAGTCGGCCGGGTAAATCGCTGTGTTGTGCAGCTGGTTCTTCCTCAATGGTTTGGGCGAGTGCGCTGGGGATTGCAGTGGCCAGATAGGCGACAGTGTTCAGGAGCCAGTCTTCGCTGATCCGGGCGTCGTGGGCGAATTTGGTCCAATGCTTGCGGCTGATTCGGTAGAAGAACCGCTCTCCGCCGATCGCCATAGCTGCTTTACGCAGTTCGTCGTTTCTGCCTGGGAGCCCGTCATCGCTGACGGTTTCATAGGGGAATCCTGAGGCAATGTCGTAGAACGGCGCGAGTTCGATATGTCCGTCGGAGTGATGCAGGATGGAATAGTTCTTGGCGTGAGCATCTGGTGCCCCGATGAGGTAATTGGAGATGAGCCCCTCGATGAATTTGAGGACCTCGCTTTCCGAAATTCTAGCTCGGCGTAAAGTTTCTATGACTTTGAGCGCTGAAGGCCCCTTGTTTGATTCGTACTTGTTTCTGGGGAGGGTGGATGTGGCTTGGCAGAGGTCTTCTTGGTGGATTCTGGTGACGGCATTGCCGATTCGTTCCCGGTCGTAGCGTTCGATGATGATGGCGGGTTCTGCATCGAACGTGGTGTATTCGGTGGAGGCGACCTTCAAGCCCACTTTGCCCAGTGTTTTCAGACAAAGATGTTCGTTCAGTGCTTGTTCTTTGAGGTCCTGGATGCCTGGTTTGAAAATGTGGGTAGTGGGTTCGGTCCCCGTTGCTTCGTGCCACCCGTTGTCCCACCGCAGAGCGAATTTACTTTGCGCTCCGGCAAGTGACCACCGTTCGCGGTGCATGGTCCATGATGCTTGAGGGGAGGCGTTCATCCGTCGAAGCCGGGCTCCTATTTGCTTGTCGGTATAGGGGATGAGTTCGCCTTCGCGGGCGAGGAACATTTCGAGTTCTTCCGGGCGGACGAATTGCACCGCGCCGGCGCAATCCAAGCCGATGTGCTCGAGCAGGGAAAAAGGGTTGTCAGCTGAGATTTCGAATTCTTGGGCGAAGGCTTCACGTACTTCGCGACGTTCAGGGATGAGGCCTTCGATGAATGCTGCGGTGAGCTTCGGTGAATATTCAGTTGATCGGTAGGGCAGTGCCAAGGAAAGATTGAAGGGGAGTTGGGCTTCGCGCACATACTGAAATGAGCGACGCCCTGAATCGTTTTGCTCCAGGACTCCGATGAGTTCTCCGTAGAGGAATGTGAGGAGTTTTCTCATGATTCTTCCCCAGTTTGTTCTTGCTTGTGGGTAGGTCTCTGGGGGTCACTAAGTTTTTCATTGCCCTTTGTCGTGAGGTGCTCTGAGTCGGATGAGCGAAGTATGCTGTGTGCGATCTCGGACAACGGTTTGCCTGTTAAAGCACTGTTTCGTAACGCAGCGAGTCCTGTTTGACCAGCATTCCTATATAGGTCTTTCGCAGCGGCCTCAGCCAGAAGCTTGCCAGTGGCTAAGGAGAGCGAGTTGTTCTTGCGGGCACGTTCCAGCGGGTCGGGAATTTCAGATAATGGTCGGCTGATTAAATGAGAGACATCGGTAATACGATTCAGAGCCTTCAGCGAGGTGCGTCCCGACGCACGATCAAGTGACTTGTTGATCAGCTTGGCGTTTTTTTCAATGGGGTCCTGCAAAACACGGTTCAGTGAGGATGTGGTGGAGCCTCCAGTGGCGCGGTCCAGGGCTTTGGCGATGAGGGCATTGTTCCTCTGAAGCGGACTCTTCGAAGCGCGGCTAAGCGTGTTGCTCACGATATTCTCTGCAGGGGCGCCGGGTAATGTTGTCAAACCTGCGGCGCGGCGAATCGCCTCAAGGGTCGACTGTGGAATCAGCGATGGATTTTTTTTCTTGGACTGGTCATCATTTTCCGATGAGTCTTCAGGAGCTTCAGGAAGGCTGAGTTTCATGCTGATTCCCAGAGCTTCTAGCGTGTCAAAGATTTTTCCCAGTTCCGCCCCCGAGCGAATTCCCTGTTCGATGCCGATGAGCCAAGTGCGTGAGACGCCTGCTTTGCTTGCGAGTGCGCCTTGCGTGAGTTTTTGTTCAATTCGCGCATCATGGATGAATGCTCCGAGGTGAAGCTCGTTCGAAATTATTCGTTCCACTTCCGGGCCCATCTTTAGAATTGTTCAGGTTCGTATACATTATCAGAAGTTCATGAGTGTAAACAATTCATTTTGTTCACAATCGTGAACATCTTGAGGTTGGTTGCGGGATGAAGCTAACTAACCTTGTGCTTTAGTCACTTATTAAGGAAACGTACAGGATTGACTGACTTAGAATAAGTAACGGGATAAGTGACATCTTGCGGTCATGGTATGGTTTTCTGCAATTTTAGTGTCACGTAAACGACCGTATAAATGACAAGAGGTTGAATCTATGCTGATCGGCTACATGCGAGTATCGAAAGCTGACGGATCGCAAAGCACGGATCTCCAACGAGATGCTCTTTTGAGTGCCGGGGTTGAAGAGCAGAATCTTTACGAGGATCAGGCTTCAGGGCGTAAAGATGACCGCCCTCAACTCGCTGCCTGTATAAAGGGGATGCGCTCTGGTGACACGTTGCTGGTGTGGAAGTTGGATCGGTTAGGTCGAGATCTGCGTCATCTGGTGAACACAGTGCATGATCTGACCGAGCGGGGGATAGGACTCAAAGTCCTCACTGGTGAAGGCGCTGCTATTGATACGACGACTGCTTCGGGCAAGCTCGTCTTCGGGATCTTCGCCGCCCTGGCAGAATTCGAGCGCGAGCTGATCTCAGAGCGTACTAAGGCCGGATTGGCTTCGGCACGCGCTCGTGGCCATAAGGGTGGCCGGCCGTACAAGATGACTCCTGCCAAGGTCCGGTTGGCGATGGCTGCCATGGGGCATAAGGAAACGAAAGTTGGGGTGCTGTGCGAAGAGCTCGGTATCACCCGCCAGACTCTCTATCGCCATGTTTCACCGACCGGCGAGTTACGACCAGATGGCACGAAACTCCTGAAGTCGCACTAGACATGCCCCTTCGTCTAATCCGCCAACTATGCCCTTACTAGCTTTCCGTTTCATGCACTGGCAACAGACGTTTTGCCAGAGGGGCTACGGCACGGCCGAATTTCATTGAAATTCAGAAAACATCAAATTATCAACTGATAGGGAGCTATGTGCTGACTGTCGACCGTCCTCGCGCTAACGCCTCTTCATATTGACCTTGAGTTCGTTTCCATCTGGAGTGATCCTGAAGACAGTGCCCAAATCTTTGAGTCGTTCGAGAAGCGCCTTGTTCACTTCCGTGTTCGCGAAGCGGCGACGCTTTCCGTTTGGGGCGCCGAGCGCTGGATAGTCCCCGCCGAGCGCCTCGAGGATCGGTTTGAGATGCTCGAGGCTGGCTTGGCCGAGGAACCGCTGCACCAGGCTCAGCGTGAGTGTAGGGTCGATTTGTGCAGATGCTGCCTGTAAAACGTCATTCCAAGAAATCTTCACGCTGTGCTTGACGGCGTAAGAAGCGAGTGCTTGGAGCGCATCCCTTCCCACCCCCTTAGAGAACTCAGAGAATCGTTCCACGACACTCCTTTTGAGGACATCAGGAACTTTGCCGCTGGCGAGGAACCGCGTCAGTGCCGACGGCACGAGGATCTCGGGGCTGATAAACGAAGCGACGGATTTCGACACCCCGATCGCATACTCGAGCCCTTGCCAGTCGTCACTGGCGATCAACGCGAAGCTCTCAGCGTCGTCTTTAATGACCTTATTCTCGATGAGCCGACCGATCCATTCTCCATGCTCGGCTGGAACTGAGGAGGCAGGCAAATAACTCTGGAGCTGCAGACTTTTAAGAAGCGATGCGCGCAGCTCGGCAGAGGGCAAACAATCGGCGCTGTGGACCAGCTTCGAAGCAAGTTCGAGCTTCTCGGCTTCATCAACATCGCCGACAACTACGATCGATTTGGAAGCGAGGATAACGGCAAGGTCGCCGTCGATGCCGTATTGATCGGCATAGGCCGCAATGTTGCCAAACTCCGACGGGAAACGTGCGTGAGATGCGAGTGCCGGCCAGGCACCCGGGGCGACACCGATTAGGTTGGGCACGCAGCATTCATTGGCCGATCGCCCCACTACGGCGGCGAGAGACCCACGATCGACTTGATCGATATCCTCAATTATCGACACGAACGCCTCGGTGTCTGTGACTGTTTGCTCAGCCTCAGTAAGCAGGGCAAGATAGCGCTCTAGGTCCGAAATAGCCCTCTGGTAAACGTGCTCCGAGGACTTTTGTAGTGCGTTGAGCGATAAGTCAGTGGACGGAGCGATCGCCTTCAGCAGGTTGTCGCGCGTCACTTCGAACCGCCCGATAGCAATGATCGCCCGTTGGACCGAATCGCAGAGGGGAGCGAGGTCTGGGACAAAGAAGTCGGCTGCTTCGACGACTTTCGCGACATGCTCGGCGCTAGCTGCCCCCTGCGGATCGATGAAAACCTTCAGAGACGCGTGATAATCCTTGAGATAGCGCGACACTTCATCGCTAACGCTGTAGTTGAGGCCGGATTTAAGGCCGGTGAGTGCGGCGTCCACTACCTGTAGGCGCAAGTCGTCTTCCAGATCGAGTTCCGTCACCAAGACGACGAGCACCTCGGCCCAGCCACCGGTTAGTAGGCACACTAGCGGAACGACGTCACGCTCGCTCGATAGGTATGCCTGCAGGAATTGCTTCTCGTCGTCACCGTACTTGCACAGATTAGTCACCACTATCTCAGCGTCGGCCTCATTGTCTTTGAGCAGATAGTCCACAAAATCGAAGTTGTAGGCAGACTTCTCCCGCACCGCGAGCCTTGGGCGCTCGTGCAGCACGGCTTTTGCTTCCTCGGTAGTTAGCGGAAAGTAGAAGTCCATGGAGCCCGTGTCGACATTCTTCAGGATGAAGTTCATCGCGTTGGCGTTGACTCGGTCACCCACGAAGGTGGACGTGTACAGAGTGAAGTAGCGGTCGACATATCCCTGAGCGAACAGCTCGACAGCCAGCTTCGATCCGAGGAGCGAGGTAGCGCGCTCAGCCAACGACACTGCGGTACCTGTGTTATGTTTCGTCTGGAGGTCCGGTCGAGCCATGAGATCGCGCTCGTCCGCCTTGCTGAGGAACGCGATGTCTTGGCGTGCTGCGGCGATTTGAGCATCGATGTCACTGCGTGCCGAGGACTCCCAAATCGACGGATCCAGCGATTCACCGGTCGCACGTTCCAGTTCTGCACGTGGAAGATCTGACGCCAGGGTGCTGCGCCGGTAGGGGTCGTAATAGGTGAATGAGAGGTTGGCGTTCCCCGCGGCGTACTTCTGCCAGAAAGACATAGTCCGCATATCGTCTGAAGAGATCCGCGTGCCGGCATAACGGATCTCCTTGACCGAATAGCCTATGTGGCCGAGGATCAGATCGATGTAGGCTCCAATCGCGTCGCCGACCTTCTTACTCCGTGCCGCCTGGTTGTTCACGTTCCGGAGCCTGCGCCGCAGGACTGCTACTTCGGCATTGAGCCGCGCGGTATGGTCCCGCACCAACTGGCGGCTCTCACGGTATAAGGTATCGAGGTTGCTTGTACCGAGCTTGATACGCTCGAAGTCGGAGAGGTGAGTGCTCTTGTAGAGCACCATTGCGAACAGGCGGTCGTCATCGAGCTCAAGCGATGATTTTCGGATCACCTGCTCCTGGAAAATTACGAATTCATTGCGGATGTTCTTGATGAGGCGCATGTCGGCGACGTGCTGGGCGACCAGATCGATGAGGCCCTCGGAGACCGAGTGCGTGAGATCGGAGAGTTCCCCTGCCATGAGCTCGCGTGCACTCTGGTGCGTGACGAACGGAACGACTGGAATCACAAGGTCGAAGAACTTCGTGCGATTCGCGCGCGCCACTTCGAGCATTGCTGCGTCGGTGGCTGGTTCATCGGGTGCATCTGGTTGGGCGGCCGACTCGCGAGCCGCTCGGGTACCGAGTTCTTCGAAGATGCTGTCCTTGATCGCATACAAGAAGCGGATGACACGACCGTCGAGCTGCTTCGCTGCGTTCAGGATGGTGTTGAGCTCCCGAAGCGTCTCGAAGATGTGCGCATCCTCGAATCGGTCGATGTCTTCGAAGATTACAATGTCCGCATTTACTACCTCGAAGAAATAGACGATCTCATCGAGATATTCGTCGAAGTATGTGTCCGAAGAGGGAGACAAGGATATAGTCGCAGCCCCCGCGGATATGCTATCTATACGTATCTTGTTATGCGTCGTATGCCGGACGGCAAAGACGAACGCCGCTGATAGCAGAGCCATGCCGGCGTTTGCCGCTATCGCCCAATCTGTGGGGACGGTGAACAGTGCGGCGAGCTTCGGGGTCCAACCGAGGAGAAAAAATATAAGCGCAACCGGTACCCCCGCGACGAGCGAGAATAGAGCCTCACTCAGCGGGTTGAACGCCGAAATCCGGCGATAGCGTGAGCCAGGCATCTTCTCCGGTGCCTGTGTATAAAGTAGCTGCTTTACGATTTCTTTCTGGATCTGGTTTGTCTTCGTTTCGCGCAACGGATTTACGGCCTCGTCGTCACTCTGCCTTGGCGCCTCCGCCGCCCTCGCCGTGAAACCTTCGGTTCCAAAGCCGAGCGTTGAGAGCGACACCTGAATCACCTTCCGATCGGGGTCGGTTGCGACCTGCCGCAAGATGCTGCTCTTACCGACGCCGTAGCTACCAGTAAGTGCGATGTTCCGCACGGCCCTCTCCCCCGTCCATCCGAGCGCGTTCTCGATCGCTTCGAAGTACACGGCGTGCTTTTCCGGCTGATACTCCGGAACCAAGGGATGAAGATCGGCAACTTTATGATGCTCGGGTGATTGCGTCGGTTCCACGTCTACTCTGCTCCATCAACTATGCACATAGCCGTGTGATCGGCTCCAGCTACAAGTATTATCTCAACTAAGTCAGTGCAAGTGCGAAGCAGGACCCTTCGGACGTTGCGCAGTGCGTTTGCGTGAAGGTCTAAATTTTCGGCATGCGCCGACGCTCCCGCCGAAAGGTGGTCAAATCTGTGCTCTAGAGGTGAAGTGATGCAAGGGTATTTGCTTACGCTAATCAACGCGTAGCGCGCGGAGGACTAGCTGCTCCGCAGTTAGTCAAGCCTCGTCTCACATCTGACCGTTGATTGGACGCGCAGGTCGCTCCGTATAGGGACATCGAGATTGAAATGGCAGAAACAATGAAGGACAGAATGTAGCTGCAATAGATGCCGAGGTATCTGTATCGCAGCTGAACAATTTTTCTTCACTGCCACCACATCAGGAACACAACAAAAGCAGAATCGGCGCAAACATCAACAAGGCGACGGGGTGAGCAGCGCCGCCAGCCCTGCAAAGGCCACGGCAAGCAAGGTGACTGCACCTAAAATCTTAGCCGCTTCACTTTCCGCTTACGGACTCACCACGGCTGTCCGGCCGGGCACTGAAATTTGTGCAGATGACTTCTGAAAACGACAGATCAGCTAGGTCATGGAATCCTTGAAAGGTGTCTCGCAATCAATGTCGTTGAAATGTTTCTATGACACTACTTGCAACACATAGTTGCAGAGCTTTCGGACCGTTGAGTTTTCAAGGAATTTCTATCGGGGGAGTGATGCTCGATGAGACGTCTTGCAACCTATAACTTTTGCGACGCATTCCAGTATGGGTGGAAGAAATCCAAGGACACGTGAACAGTTGATCTTTTCTGTCTTGTCGCACTGACATCATGGGTATGTGACCGAATCCATCGGTTTCGCCATTCATTCAACAGCGTTGTCGCGCCAGGCATCGCGGAAGAGGGCCGCTGTGCGTTTGACTAACATCCGCGTCGAGAACTATGCACGTTTAGGTGATTTAAAACTCTCAGTTCGGGGCCACCTAGTCATTGTCGGCGCTAATGACGTCGGAAAGACTTCCCTCCTGCGGCTCCTCAATCTCCTTTTGGGAAGTACCGCGCAGCTTTACCAGAATCTTTCTAACGACGACCTGCAGCAGCCGGACAGGCCACTCATTGTCTCCGCCACCTTCAGCTCCTTCACGGATGCCGAGCGTATTCTTTTTCACCGGGAGATTGACATCGATCCCGTCGACCGCTCAGAGTCACTCGATGTTCGACTCGAAGTCCAGATCGATCCGGAAGACATCGAGTCTGTCCTCATCTCAAGATGGTGCCCGGGGCGTGGCGAGGTGAGATCTCCTACCAGAGAACAGATCGTAGCGTTCGGATGGCGCTACCTTCCCGCCGTGCGGTCCTCGTCAGTCAATAATCTCGATGGTCGTGATGGTGCCGTCCAGATACTTCTACGCGCAGTCGAGTCCGAGCTCGGTGATGAAAAAGCTACTTTCAGCACGTTACTTGAGTCATTCAATGACAAACTTAGCGACAGTTCCGCCCTCACCCAGCTGAGAAAGGGCATGGCACAACACCTCTCGAGTTCGATGCCGAAAGAAGTAGAAACAGATCAACTGTCGATCCGTACCTCCGCAGACCCCAGCAAATCAGTTCTCGAGAACGTGTCCATGTACTTCAAACGAGAAGGAGAATTTGCACCGCTATCGGAACAATCCGATGGCATCCGTCAGCTGATATCAATGACACTATTTGATCTCGCCCAGGGTGCAGCGAATGTAATCGCGATTGACGAGCCTGAACTACATCTGCATCCGTCCAGCCAACGTACTGTAGCTGAGCTGCTTACCAAACAGGTGAACCAAAAAATCCTGGTTACACACTCGCCTTATATCGTGCAAAAGTTTGATCCTGCACAAGTGGTTGCCGTCAGCCCGGACGGCGCGTGCCATCAAATCGATCCGACGACGTTTTCCATTGAAGAGCGTACACAAGCTCACTGGTGGTCGCCACGCATGCTGGAAGCTCTCACGGCGCGCTTTGCAATTGTTGTAGAGGGCATAGCTGACCGCCTGATCGTTGAGGCAGCCGCCCAAGCACGCGGAATATCACTAGATCGGATCGGTGCGATGGTCTTTGAACTAGGGGGCGCGGAGAACTTCCCTACGGTCTACAAGTTGCTCGGTCCGCACGGCTTCAACGTTCACGTGCTAGGCCTGGTCGACGAGGCCGAAAGCCCCCGCTGGGTCGGGGCTGTCGGTGGCAGACCCAAGAATGTCATTGGCACCACCGTCTTCATCTCCAAGGTTGATCTCGAAGACGAATACTGTCGCTCACTGGGCGCAGATCGGGTCTCTGAAATGCTCATCGATGCACACGTCGCGGATCAGTCAGCGATTCTCTCTTCGTGCGCAGCGGGCAGTATTCCCGAGGTGGATATATCAGCTCTGGCCAAGTTTTGTCGCTCGAGTTCGAAATCAGGAAATCGGAAAGTGCCTGCTGCTCTGGCCGTTTCAAAGTTGCTCACTGCCGATGAAGCCTTGAAGCTCGAGAGCGTAGCAGCACTTCTTACCCGACTCGAAACAGTCGCGAGCGAATCATGATAGAAATTCCCGACTATGGCGAAGCCGTGAAATATGACGCACAGAACCTTCTGGTCATCGCCCCGCCCGGTTGCGGTAAGACAGAGTTGCTTGCTCGACGGGCAGCGCTATTGATCCCCAGACTTAGCCCGAACCAGAAAATTCTTGCCCTGACTTTCTCGAACAAAGCCAAGTCCAACCTCACTGGTCGGCTTGTTAGTGTTCTTGGAGTTGAACGCACTCGAAAATATGTCAGTATTCACAATTTCCATGGCCACGCAGCGGAGATCGTCAGGGCACATGGAAGAACGCTCGGCATTGATCCGCAATTTAATATGCCAGATAAGCGAACACAATCCGACGCAATCGCCCCCTTGCTCGACGGGCTTTCAGAGAATGTTGCTGGTGATCTAAACAGACGAATCGAAGAAGACCTCCGTAATGCAAAGCAGCGCCCTAATAGCGACTGCCAAGTACTTGAAGCCCTTGCCGCCCATGGAATTACCCAGTCGGCCGAGATAGAGTCGGCGCGGCAAGAATCAGGGACGATCTACTACGATGATCTACTCAGACATGCCCAGAGGCTGATCCGTGTGCCGGAAATTGCGTCGCTTTATCGCAAGCACTACGGCGCCATGTTGGTGGATGAATTTCAAGATCTCTCTCCACAGCAACTTGATCTGGCAATTCGCAGTTGCGAGCAAAGTCGCACTTTCGTGGGGGACCCGCTCCAAGGCATCTATAGCTGGACAGGTGCCCGACCAATCGATGTGGAGAGACGACTGCGCAAGATCTGTGGCGAGCCTGTCGATCTCGGTGTCTCCTATCGATCTTCACCCAGAGTCCTCGGACTGCTGAACTTGGTCTCTGTCGGGCTTGGTGGTCAGGCTCTCCAACCGAAAGATCCCAACGCCTGGTTCGAAGAAGGCATTACTGTCGGAGCTAAATTCTCAACGGGGGCAGAAGAAGCCGCGTTCATTGAACGGGCGTCGGGTCACATTCTTAAGAAGCAACCCAGCGCCACAATTGGAATCATCTGTCGAGCAGCCTGGCGACGTAAACCTATTGACGCCGTATTTGCGGAGTCCTCACTGCCCAGCACACGGTGGGACCTCGCTGTCGATGATGCGGGCATCATCGAACTCATCAATGACGCTACGACGCGGCTTGGCGGAAACCCAGACCTTGCTGTCCTTAAGACCGAAGTACTCGCCCGGATAGATGCCACTGACTTGGACACTGCTGCTGACGTGGCGGAGGCTTTGGATCATCTCGAAAAACTGGCCACTGATGCCGGATCAATTCAGGCTGCTCTTATGCAATTTCGCATCCTCGATCAAGGCGACACCGCCATCCGACCGGGCGTTCATCTGCTCAATGCACACACTGGGAAAGGGCAACAATTTGATTGGGTTTTCATCCCCGGTTTCGAACAAGGCCATGTGCCCAGCTTCTTGGCGAAAAAACAATCCGAGATCGCAGAAGAACACCGCGTCCTCCTGGTGATGCTCTCCCGAGCTAGACACGGCGTAATACTCAGTCGAGCAGATTCACTGATCTCGAAGAAGGGTCAACCATACTCGACGAGAGTAAGTACCTGGGCTAACGAATTAAGAATCGGGCTAATTACTGATCAAGTCGGATTGCTCGAACATGTCGCTAGGATGCCGGAACAATCAAGTTGAGAATATTTACTGTCACGTAACCTAGGTGTCTCGAATCCCATGTGAGTTGCAATGTGCACCAATCCATAATTAGTAATCTTCATTCATTCTAATTTCATGTTCTAGCTGGCCTGCGGTGACTTGAACCCAGGACCCGATTTGCATCATTAAATCCGTGACGAATTCAGCTGCGCTTTCTAGGAGTTGTTCTCTCCCATAGCGAGTGACCATCACAGCCTGAACAGGTTCGTGGTTTTTCACTCGGTGCCGTTCGTCAAAGGGCTGGTAATGATTTGGAAGTGACGGATCTGGATGGCGGAAAATTTCCGTGTGTGGCTCTACACCGGCTTTCACCATGTAGTCACTAGAGATTGAACCTGAATCGACTGACTGGAGTATTAAAGCAATAATATCTTTCGCCATGGCCAAGAGATCATCTACAGGCACCTGCCCGACTTCTCTGATGTTTTGTCCGAACACCCCGTCGCGCGTGAAAGCGAGGGCAAAAGAACCATTTCCATGAAGTTCAATGCGAGCTTGTATCTTACCCGGTCCGCTAGTGCGAGAAGAAGCAAAAATAAATTTCCGCAGACCAACCCGAGTATCATTTTCCAGTAATTCGGACAGAGGTGAGAAACCTTTTTGCTTGAAATATTGATGACTGGCATGGAGGAAACGTCTGGCGCTTATTGCGTTTAGCCTGCGTTCATCTAGTCGCGGTTGTAAGGGGACCGCGACGCCTATGATCCACGTAGGTCCGATACCTGGATTAGTGCCCCCAACGCTCTTGACCGTGTCAGAATAGATCTTCGCAAAGTCTTGTTCTTGACGTTGGCGACGCTGTTCTCTTTGCCTATAGGCGTCCGCCAACTGTCGTTCTGCCATTCGTCTGGTGTTCGACCCATCTCGCCATGGCGCTTGAAACCACTCATGATTTCCCTTTTGGTACAGCAAGTGCGGGCTATCAGCGCTTGGGGAAATTAACGCGACGAGCACCCCTTCATCGGAATTTCCCTCAGCAGTAAGGAACATCAGGTCTAAACCGGTGACAGGAGGATAAATTAGGTTGTTGGCTACTTGGCGTATATTCCTGAGATCGGTTTCACCGAATGATTTGAATGTTTTAATAAGTCCAGCCGCAGAGGTATCACCGTCCTGTTCTTGCACGCCATAGACAATCATCCCCCCACCTGAATTGGCCAGTGCTGCAATGTCTTTGGCGAGTTCGATTCCTTGTGCTTGACGACCCGCAGCATCTGTCGCTGTAAGAGGTGGTACAGATTTCCAATCAAGATTTGAGTTTTCTTCAATGCCTTCGTCAACCGCGCGTTGAATCAGCGAAAAATCTAGTGTGCTTCCAATATCGCCAAGTGCGGCATGTAGGGGTGTCCAAGGCATATTCTCAGCTTAACCCGTATAGAACGAAGTGATCCTTATAGATTTATATTGAGCAGTCTAAACCGTGAGTTCGGTGTTAAGCCTGAGCAACCTCGAGTAAATCGTCCGACAGTTACGTGTGTACGAGTTCGTTCTTTATTTTTTGCTTTGTTTGTTCAACGCGCGGTAAACGGTGCTACGGCTGACGCCAAGAACCTCACCAATTTGAGTCACTGTCATATCTCGTTGCTCATAGAGCCTTTTGGCAGTGCGCAGTTTATCGGGGGATAGAGATGCTGGGCGGCCTCCAGTGCGGCCGCGGGCACGAGCTGCTTGTAGCCCGGCATTGGTGCGTTCGCGAATGAGGTCGCGTTCGAACTCAGCGAGGGACGCGAAGATGTTGAACACGAGCCGTCCACCGGAGGAACTGGTATCAATGCTCTCCTGCAGGGATTTGAATTCGATCCCTCGTTGCTGCAACGCGTCCATATGGTTAATCAGATGCCTGATTGAGCGTCCGAGACGGTCCAGGCGCCAGACCACCAGAGTGTCGCCGGGTCGGACCTGGTCCAGGAGCTTATCGAGCTCGGGGCGTGACTCGAGCGCGCCGGATGCGGTGTCGGTGAAGATCCGATAGCAGCCTGCTGCACTGAGTGCATCGAGTTGAAGTTGTGCGTCTTGATCCGTGGTGGAGATTCTGGCGTATGCGAGGAGATGTCCCATGACTCTAAATGTATCAATACTCGTGAAATGTCAGATATTTCGACGCATAGTTTCTGACACTGTGTTTTGCGATGAAAAGACCTGTAAAATCTGTTGAATTTTCAACTGCTGGGAAAATTTTGCGAAGTTGAATTTCGAGTGTGTCAAAAACGACCGTTTTTGACCCACGTAGTCTGCGCTCGAGATTTCGATTAAAAATATCCACTATGTATATTGTGTACACAAGTGGTATTGTGGTTGCATGAACTCGATTACCTCCTCTGTCACGATTCGCGCTCTTCGCGATGGTCTCGCTGATGCAGTTAGCCGTGCTAGCTATGGGCATGAGCGTGTGCAGATCACGAAGAATGGAAAGCCTGCTGCAGTCCTCATCGGACCTGAAGACTTTGAGCTATTGGAGCAGCTGGAGATGCTCCGGGACGTCGCCGATTATCGAGCAGCAAAGTGGGTCGATGACGGTGAGCGTATTAGCCTCAGTGAACTGCGCGCTGAGCTCGACGCGTGAGTTCTTACCGCGTCGAATTTACCACCGCAGCCGCTAAAGATCTGAAGAAGCTAGACCCGGGCGTACGGCGGCGCATTTTGTCTGGTATTGCTGATCTGGCGAGGGACCCTCGTCCTAGGGGATGCAAGAAACTGGTAGGTGAAACCAACGCGTGGCGGATTCGGATTGGTGATTACCGCGTACTCTATGAGGTGATTGACGACGTTCTCGTGGTGACGGTAGTGCGAGTGGCTCATCGTCGCGAAGTCTCCAAGTAGCCGTAGTCTGAATTTACAGCTAGCGCGTCTGTCGTGCAGTAGTGAGTGTGCCCAAAATGAGCGTCATTGACACTTTGTCTGATTTTGTTTTGTAGTCCGAGCTTCTCGATTTTGTATCACTAGTTGTACCTAACCAATCATCCAGATGATGTCTGGACAATTGGCCAGGAGCCACCGTGCCTCTTTTCTCCACAAGCTCAGCGATCAAGGACTACGCGAACATCATACGATTATCTGCTACTGGAACGTCTGCGTCCTGTAATTAGTACGTCGTGTGAATCATGTTTGCATGATGCCTCTTTTGTTCTAAAAATCAGGCTCTTGGAACACCTCCAGTAGTCACCCTCGACCGGTCCATGGTCGTCTGTTTGATGAGGATTTGCCGCGATTCCCGGGATTACAGCGCCTTTTTCTGATCAGGATGCTCTTAGTTGGGCCAACTCTGATGGATGACATGCTTTCCTGCATTGGCGGCTGCGGGTTTCTTGCCCCGCTAAGGGCATCAGTCTGGTTCCATCTGAAATAAATGGTGAATCGGCTGGTTTAACGGCTGGCCGATGCTCTCAGCGAGGAGGCCACAGCTGCCACACTGATGTCGAATATCAGCCCGAAAAACGTTGCGAGTAAAGTACTTCAAGACCTTAGCTATGTAGTCGATGGCTTGTGCCCTCGGACGAGGCTAGTTTAGTAAGTCGGGCGCATCGGGCGCATCGGGCGGAGCGTCTACATGCAAATAATTTGTAGCTAGAAATTCTATCTAGTGAGATATACAATGTAGATATGGGAATCAGGCAATGGAGGAATGACTTTGCGAGAAGCGCGCTCCCTTATGCAGCGCTAGCCGTAATCTCTAACGAAGATATACATGGCTACGAATTAATAGTGCGGCTCAAGGAGTATGGGTTTGGGCATGTCAAAGGTGGAGTAATGTATCCGATCCTTCGTCGCTTTGAAGATGATGGGCTTCTTGAACATTACTGGGATACGACGTCACATGGTCCGGCAAAAAAGATGCTTCGGCTAACAGATGAAGGTCGGAATGAGTTGTCAGGCGCGGAGAATGCTTGGCAAGACATATCGCGGAGTTTATCGATGATCAGCAAAAGGGGAAAATGATGCTTGACTATGAAACGCGTTTGAAAGCAGCTTTGCGATCTTTGGGTGCTTCTCCGGAAGTGGTCCAGGATGCGCTTTTGAGTCTGCAAAGTTATGGCTCGAAGGAGGACCAGCTCGTTGAAGAATTCGGAGAGCCGGAGGAATACGCCAATGCTTTGATGCCTGATGCAAAAGTTCGTTCCAAGGCTGGTTTCATTATTTCCGGGGTCGTGTTGGCTGTCCTGATATGGCTAGTCCTTCGTCTGGCCAAGGAAGCTGAGTGGATGGCGTTTGAGCCGTATTGGAACTTTAGTTTGCTATTTAGTCTCGGGGCTGTGGTCCTCGGTATTGGTATTGAGTTCATCAGATATTTACGCTCAGGCAAGTAACAAAGGCTCGACTTCCTGATTTTCTAGGAAGTCGAGCCTTTTGTTTGATGGCTAAAAACCAAATACCCAAAGCAATGCATCATAGAGAGCGTTGCCGCTCAATCCACCTGTCGTCACGTAAAGGACGTTTTTTACGTTCGCTGGTACCGAAGTATTCCACCAGTTAACGAATACCGTGCGTCCCTTATTCAGTTGGGACCTGATGGCGTTGTACCATTTGACGTTGGTTCGTTTGAGTACTTGCATGCCTGCTTTGACGGCTAGGCGTATCGCGATTGGTACGGCTGCTGGAGCAGCGACGTTGGTCTGGGTGGATGCGTTTCCGGCGACGCTTTTGCGTTCGGTCGAAGTGAGCTTGCCGGTTGATGCGGTTCCCGACAATGTGGTGCTTTGGGTCGAGGAAACGCTTGTCAGGGTAGTTGCGGATGTGGCGGGTGCGGTTACTGCTGGTGCTGCTGCGTGTGCTCCGGCTGCACCACCCAAAGTCATTGCACTGACGATCGAAATTGACACCAGCGATTTAGTCATCTTTTTCATTGATGGTTCTCCCTATCTAACTTTGACATAAACGGATCTGATTTGTTTCACCTATGGTGCAAGCCTTTTGGTCTTCAACTTGTAGCTGGAGAGCGCTTAGTTGAACCCGAGCACCCATAAAAGAGCGTCGTAGAGTGCATTGATTCCGACCCCGCCCGTGGCGCCGTAGACGATCGTTTTGATTGGACCTGGAACTGTCGTGTTCCACCAGTTTGCGAAGGCGGTCCGCCCTTTGCCGAGTTGGGCTTTGATGGCGTTGTACCATTTGACGTTGGTTCGTTTGAGTACTTGCATGCCTGCTTTGACGG
>NZ_BMKX01000014.1 GCF_014644555.1 Glutamicibacter ardleyensis
GAAGCCGGCGGAACCTTTTGGTTCCGCCGGCTTCCCGGTTTTTCTTTACACATTTCAGGCCGATCGGCGTTTGACCATTTCATTAATCCAAATCGGAGCGAAGGGTGACGTGCACCCGGCAGGCGTGGGATAGTCCGCTAAAACCTGCAAGGACTCTCCGATACGTAAAGCGCGAGGGCGTAGTTCTTCGTTCTCGATACCAATCTGGGCCAGGGTGTTGTTCATGGCCCACTGCAAACGCTGTGGGGCGTGAAGCATTTGGGCTTCGACAACATCAAGCAATGCGGATTGGTCAAGGTTTTCTGGAGCTTTAACCACCTGGTGGGCCGTCAGCTCCCATCCTGCACTTGCGACCACTGGGTCCTGATCGTCCACGAGCCTTCGGCGAAGCTCTTCAAGATGCTTGCTCTTTTTCACCACATAGTTCAGGAACCATGCTTGAACCTTTGGCGTACGGGACTGCCTGACCCACTGTTCTAAGTCATCAATGGTGAACGCCCGCGGCTTGCAAATGAGAGTGGCGAGCAGCTGACATCCTGTCTGGTCGGTATGCCATAGCTCGGTGGCAAGTTCGTGATTACTTTTCAGTGCCTTGGCCAAGGCGCGCAGTTTGCCAAGATTTACTCCGTAGTCGTCCCCGTGTTTTTCGTTGATGGCGCGGATCCGTGGATCTTCTAAGGATTCCAGCGCCCCTTGTACGTCGGCAACATTACTCGAAGGACTCAGTTCAATGTCGGTACTCATGGTCTTATCTTCCCTGATATCTGGCTTCGGATCATCAACTACATCAAGGTAGCCGTGCGTGTTGCTTCAGCGATTTATCTACCGTGCAAGTACGGGTAGCAGGCGTTTCAGCCAGCGTCTTTGCCCGAAGGTTTCTACTGCCTGGGGATGATAGTTCTCTTTGACCCAAGGCACAGCATCTGCTGGTGATACGCCGCCGAGCACGGCCAGTACCGCTAGGGCAGTTCCGGTCCTGCCTACTCCCCCGCGGCAGGAGACCTCAACACGTTGAAACGAGGCCCGCCGGTATGCTTCGCGCAGCGCAGCCACGGCGGATTGGGTTGACTTGGGTGTCGAAAAATCTCGCCATTGGACCCACCGGTATTCGCGGTCCGAAAATTGAGGATCCCGGCCTAGTAGATACACCCCAAAATCAGGAGGGTTCAAGGCTTTGCTACGTTTTAGGCTGGCACCTCGAAGTTGCTTTCCATCTGGCAAACGCACCAGACCAGGCTCGTCTGCCGGCCATTGCGATCCATCTGTCCACTGCCCTGGGCCCTTCTGCATATCTGGTTATCCGGCTATGCTCTGCACGGGCTGACGAAGGATCGTCCGGAGTTTTTCCGCTGCAACACGTCGCGGATCATTCAAATAAATTTCGTGATGTTTCCCGGTCAGCTCAAGAGCATAGGCAGGAATGAATTCTTGATGCAATCGGCGTAGTGTCTGGGATTCATCGTCATAGGGACCGATATGCAGGGTTTGTACGCATAACCCTTCGACGAAAATTTCGAATCTCACCTTTGCGAGATCTATCGGCGGATCTTTGCGCCCTAAGTCTTCCTTGATACTTTCAAACATGCTTTGCTCTACCCAGTCGGGCACCATGATCATCATGGTCCAGTGCCACAACGACTTGTCCCGGTGCTCGGTAAAAGAAGACATGTCCTTCGCCCACCAGAGCCCTTCTAAGGGCATCACCACGTAGTCACGGCCAAGTTCACGCTTACTGAAAAACTTCAGCTTGTAGGCCACCGGATACAGCGCCTGCAGTGCTTGAGCATAGGCTGGCGAAGTGTTCGGATCCCCGTACCCATCAATCATCAGGTATCTGCGTTCGGGTAGCTCAAGTAGTGCAAACTCTTCATGCTTCGCTTGATACCCGAGCAAACTTTTCTTTAGGTCGACTTTCTCAGCCATCGCTTGCGCCCCTTTCTTAGAACCAGCCACGGCGTCGGAAGACAATATAAAGGGTCGCCGCGAACCCAATCATCAGGATTACTGCCGCCGGATAACCCAAAGCCCAGTGCAGTTCGGGCATCACGTCAAAGTTCATTCCGTAGATCGCTGCTATCAGGGTCGGCGCGAACAAGATCGCAGCCCACCCGGAAATCTTTTTCATATCCTCGTTTTGACGTTGCGCCACCAGCGTTGAATTCACATTCAGGATTTGGGAGAGCGCATCACGATATTCCACGGTCTGCACATGTGCCCGGGTCAGGTGATCGGTGACGTCTTGGAGATAGGTTTGCAACTCATTGGGTACGTCGTATTTATTGAAGCCATCCGATAGCGAACGTACTACTTCAAGCAACGAGGCCGTCGCATGCTGCATATCGATAATCTCTTGGCTCAACCGGTAGATACGTTCGGTGACCGCTGCATCGCCGCTAAATACCTGACGCTCGATCTGTTCTTTATCAATTCCCAAGCCTTGCAAGACGGGCACGTAGCCATCGACAATCTCATCTAGCAACCTATAGAGCACCGCTTCGGCGCCCATGCTCAGTAGTTTGTTATCAGCTAATAATGTCCGATCCCGGGCCACAAATTCGTCTGCCACCGAGGTTTCAAGCTTTAGCCCAGGGGTGCCATCGATCCAGCGATGGTCTTGGCAAAGCACCGCAATGGAACCCGGTCGAAGAAGGATGTGAAATTCCGAAAGCTCGACTTCTTCAAGATCGTCTAAGTATCGTGCCGAACGCACCACTAAGAGCAGTACGTTCCCATAGCGTTCCAGTTTCGGTCTTTGCCGCGCATGCATCAAGTCATCTACCAGGACCGGGTGCAATTCCCAGGCTTGTGCGAGCTCGTGAATATCTTGTTCATCTGGCGTCGGATATAGGCTCAGTGACACGCGTCCCGCGGCACTGTCTGCGTATTCCAGTGCGTTGGTAGGCGAAGTAGCAGCTGGCGCCGCTCGCACCGAACCGTCCTCAACGAATCTCACCATAAAAGGCGCATGTTCATACTTCAGAGCATCTTTGGCTCGATTAGTACGGTGTAATACTTTGCGGGTTGGTTCCCTCATCTGGGCTCCTGTCCAAAATCCAACGAAACTTGGGCGTAAACGAATTCCGCGGCATTCCAGTGAACCAAACGGGCTTCAACGTATCGTATCCCTCTAAGTTATAGGGCTACTGGGGAAATTATCGGCGCTACACGCGTCTTTTCGGCTGTTAGTAGTCATTTCCCGCCATCAGATATTTCCTCGGAGGCATCACCGCTGCACTGGTCGCGTCTGCTTTCTTGGGGATCTCTGCTTTACGGCGCGATCGCAGGAATCTTCGCGCTGGTACACTCTCGGTTCAACGCCAATGTTCGTGCTACGCCTGCCGCGATGAACTACGGCTTCGACATAAATAGCTGTTCAAATTCCCCAACGCAATCTACCTTGCTGATGGTTTAGGAATGGGCCACATTGCGCTTTAGCACTCTAAGCAACCGGGGAAGGCTATTGCATGCGAATATCATTTTCATGCCGATACTTCTGGCCTCACGTGTCCGCAGTGGTATTCCAACGGATGAATGACTTTGAACTTTTGGTACGGTAACGAGGTGAAGAAGTCTCGAATAGTCGCACTGGTCTCGGTGCTCTTTATTGTCGCCGTGGGGCTTGTCATCTGGAATCCATGGGAATCTTGCGATGCGCCTCAACCGATATGCGAAAATTTCGAGAAGATCCAGAGCCTAGATGGCATAGCCTCAGTACAAGTCGACTACGAGACGATAGCTATTAATCTCAAGGACGGAGGTAGATCCTCCGCCACTTGGACTGTGAATCTGTCAGAAAATCAACAAGATAGCGTAGCAATCGAATCTGCGGTTCGCGCAGAAAAGATCCTGCAGGGAACGGTGGTTCCCACCGTAGAGCTACAAAATTACTCTCAGTACGTGCTCGGGATACCACAGGTCATCAAAACCGAAGCAAAAACAGGTCAATATTATGAGCTGAGCGTCTCCCCCTTTGAGGATTTGAAGAGCGAATTGCGCCAAGCTTTCATGCTCAGAAATGCTGGGGCATTACGCGTCACCAACTCGTCCGCGGTCGCTGTCAATCCACAAGACTTGCAACGGATAGCCAGTTTCGCCAAAGAACACGGTTTCGATGTCAGCCTAGAAACCGAGGATCAAAAAGTGCGCTATACCCCCGATCCGACAATCGATATGGAAAAAGTGGCTCTCGTTATCGATGCGGGAGCATTACCGAACGTCGAAACAGCCCTTTACGGCAGTCAAATGCTTTCCGTTCACAGCGCCACTGCCGATAGCACCGTTGAAACCAGCGCCATTCAACAATGGCTGGAGCAGCACACGCCTCCACACAATCAACCATTGAAGTACTCCGTTTCCTCCCCTGGCTACGCAAAAATCCTTGAGGGGTGGATTGGCAAAATACTCCCGGATTCGTTAATCCCAGTGCCTGCTCCTTTGCCTGAGGGAACCAAGGCGTGGAAACAAGATCCAAATGCCAATTACTGTACGACTAACGATGTGAAGTTCGAACTCAGTGCGCCTGACGCGGCTCTTGGTTCCCGGTATTTATCGGTCTACGCCACGAACATTTCGGATACACCTTGTGCGGTTCAAGGCGTGGCTAATCTGGAGTTTTTCAACGAAGAGGGCCAACCCCAAATAAATGTTACGGTGACAGCAGATCCGGGAATCTCTCCAGAATTGGTGGTCATTCCCGAAGGAGAAACGGCGATGACCACAATGAAATGGGGCGCCATGTCGACTTCTCAGGATCCCGATGAAACTACGCGTCTGGAAATCTCTTTACTGCCCGGACTGGAACCGACCAAGCTGACGCCACAAATTGAAGGTGCCGACACCTCGTTAGATATTCTCGACGGTGCGAAGATTCGCATTAGTCCGTGGGTGCAAGCCTTGGCGGGATGGAGCAAGCCTAACTAGTCTTGTCCGACTCTCGTCAAGGCTATGCTGGCTACTTCAGCTACGTCTGGAGACCGGGCTTGGGAAGCTAGCAACCGGTTCCAGAACTGAGTAACGACAATGTATCTGAAGATATTCAAAAGGCCTGCGACTCAACGCAGGCAGTGGAGCTAAGGGGAATCGGACCCCTGACCTCTTCGTTGCGAACGATTCGCTCTACCAACTGAGCTATAGCCCCGCGATACCTTCGACCTTACTCCTGTAAATTTCATCTCAGATGAAATCACCCCACCGATGGCACAGGAAGACCGTGCGTCTTATGCCGCGTAATTCAAGACATTGAAACTCTCTAAATACGGATCTCATACCTGGCAGAACACAAAAGTCCCACCTCGTGAGTAACGAGATGGGACTCTTGAATTTAGTTTGTGGAGATAAGGGGATTCGAACCCCTGACCTTCTGCATGCCATGCAGACGCGCTACCAACTGCGCCATACCCCCAAAAGGATTGCTCCCTGATCAGGCAACTTACTAATCATAAGTGAGCTCTAATCTAGGAAGCAAATCCGGTTTTCACTTAAGACTATTTGGCTTCTGCAGTGATTTCGATGACCGGGCAGTCCGACCACAGTCGGTCCAGGGCGTAGAAGACACGGTCTTCCTGGTGCTGGATGTGAACGACCACGTCGCCGTAGTCCAGAAGTACCCAACGGCCCAAGCCGAATCCTTCGCGGCGTACCGGACGAAGGTCAAACTTTCCGAGGACCATTGCCTGGACCTCGTCAGCGATTGCGTTGACCTGTGGCTCAGAGCCACCGGAGACGATCAGGAACGCGTCAGTTACGCCCATACGTTCGGCGACATCAAGTGCCACAATGTCTTCTGCCAACTTGTCAGATGCGGCCTGAGCGGCCACCTGAACGAGGGCGATAGAGTCTGCGTGTGCTCCCATGAAGTGGGGTGTCTCCTTATAGAGGTATAGATCGAGAACTTAATTGTCCTACGAAGACAGCGAACTGATCAACATAACAATACCCGCAATGAGTGCGGCACCGCCCACGCTGAGTGCAGCGATCATAGCAATCAGCATGTTATTTGCACGCCGAACGCCATGAGTTTGAGCATCTAGTGGCTGCAGCCCTTGAGCATTTACCGCCTCGATACGTGGCATTTCCACATTCGCTTGCGGCGCCGAAGCTTGAGCAGTCGATTGATCATTTGAGCCAGCTGTTTTTACTTGCGGCTTTGCCGCTGGTTTGACCGCTTGGCCAGTCGCAGGTTTAGGCGCAGGTACGGCTTGTGGCTTCGCCGCTGCCGGTGCTGGTTTAGCTGGTGAAACCGTTGAAGCTGGCTTGACCACCGGCTTAACAGTTTTCGCGGCAGGCTTTGGAGGCATCTTGCCAACGCTTGGCTTCTTGGATGCCTGCGAATTATGCTTCAGTTTGTCAGAGAGTTTCCCACTGGAATCAAGATCCAGCGAGACGCTTTCAGTCTTAGGACCTTGCACGCCAGTCTTGGCGATACGGTCTTCGACTTCGCGAATATTGCCCAGGGCGCCGGTAAAAGGATCGGAGAGCGGCTGCTCTTTACCCTTCTTTGCGTTCTCAATACGTAGTCGTTCACGCTCTGCAGCACGACGAGAAATGATTGCAGCACGAGCCGCCATTTCCCGCTGATGAGCGAGTACTTCGAGATCAATCTCACCATCATCTTCGTTCAAAAGATTCGGATCGACTGGAGTCTTGGGATCGTGGGAGCGTCGAGCAGCTAAGGCTTCTTCGACACTCATCACCGTGGTTTCCGGTGAATCATCGGTTGACTTCGGTTTCGAAGCCGGCTTAGCGGCCTTGGGCTTCTGATTCGCCGAGTCAGGATTTTGGTCTGCCAGCGACTGCAAGCGTAGCTGGCGTCGGGTCAACGGTTTTGGCTCTTCAGCGGGTTCCACTGTGGGAACGTTTGTGGTGAGCGCACCGACTTCTTCTTCAAGGCGACGGCGTTCGCGTAGTGCTTCGCGGTCACGGGCACGACGCAGCGATGCGCGCTCCCCCATTGGCTTATCGGATGATTCGTCAGGCTTTGCAGCAGACTCAGTTTTTGGTGCTGACGCAGGCTTCACGGCGCTATCAGCCGGCTTTACAGCTGGCTTTACAGCTGGCTTGGGAGCTGAAGGGACCGTCTTAGATTCCGTTGCCTGCTTAGGGGCAGGACCGGCCTTTGGAGCAACGGCAGGCTTACCTGCTGGCTTCTTTGCTTCGGTGGATGACTTGTCCGGCACGCCGGATGAGATTTTACCAACCGGCGCTTTTACCGAGGCAGGCTTCGCTGGTGCTTTAGCCGGTGGTGTCTTTACTTCCGGTTTCGCCGAAGGCTTTGAATCAGATGGAGCGGCAGTTTTCGGGTCAGCTGGGCTGGCACCTGCCGAAGGCTTGACATCCTTCTTTTCAGTTGCCTGCTGATCGGCTAGCTTCTTGGCTTCCTGCTCGGCCTTACTACTGGCCAGCATGGCTTCCATTTCAGCGCGCCGCTTTTCACGCAATGCTCGCCGGCTTGAAGCCGGCTGCGTGTTATCGCTCATCCTGTTCTTCTCCCGACCGCGTAGACAAAATACCGTCACCCTTACCTAGAGATTATGCCGTGTTAGAGGTAGCAATGTGAGGTTACGACTCGGTATAGAGCCCATATTTTGCAATGTACTGCACCACACCATCCGGAACCAAGTACCAGACAGGCTTGCCTTGGGCTACTCGACCGCGACAATCTGTGGAGGAAATCGCCAATGCTGGGATTTCTAATAATGAAACGTTCTCTTGGTGAAGTTCCGGAAGCACATGTCCTGGACGACTTACACCGACAAAATGCGCCAAGTCCCAGACTTGATCTATGTCTTTCCAACTGGCGATACGACTCAGCGCATCGGCACCGGTGATAAAGAACAACTCCGCTTCGGGACGTTCGGCACGAAGATCAAGCAAGGTGTCGTGCGTATACGTTGCGCCTTCACGGTCAATGTCGACTCGGCTCACCGTGAAACCCGGGTTCGAAGCGGTAGCAATAACCGTCATCAGGTAACGATGCTCGGCGGCAGACACATCTCGTGTGGACTTCTGCCAAGGCTGTCCGGTAGGAACGAACACCACTTCATCCAGATCATATTCAGCAGCAACCTCACTGGCTGCTACCAAGTGACCATTATGGATAGGATCAAAAGTACCGCCCATCACGCCGAGGCGCAATGGGCGGTTCTTGTCTTTTGGATCAGCCAAAGCTAGTGCTTGTCGCCGTGAACCTTGAACTGACGGTGAACATCTTCACCCTCAGCGTGATCCGCGTGACGCATACCCACGTTGGTGTAGGAAACGGCGACCAGCAACAACACCATCAGCGTAAGGAAGATGCCACCACCAATGATGATTGCCATGGTGTGCGGATCCATGCCGGTGGATGCAGCTTCAGAAGCCATAATCAACGCGTTCAACTTATTTCTCCAAACGTTTTAACGAGACCATGCCTGTACGACAAACACTGGTCCGAAAAGTAACGGTACGATTCTTCTACATCCTACCGAAAACACAGAACATAAACTATTTACGAATATGCCCGTCGCCCTGAACGATCCATTTAGTTGTCGTCAGTTCGGTCAGACCCATAGGACCGCGGGCGTGCATCTTCTGTGTGGAGATACCTACTTCGGCGCCTAAGCCCAGCTGTCCACCGTCGGTGAATCGAGTCGAAGCATTAACAATCACTGCGGCAGATTCAATCTCCGCAATGAATCTCTCGGACTCTGCCAGTGATGAAGTAATGATTGCTTCGGTATGCCCGGTGGAGTACTCGCGGATATGTTCCAGCGCCTCATCCATCGTATCTACGAGCTTGACCGCGATATCCAGGTCTAAGTACTCATTACGCCAGTCATCTTCTCCGGCAGCAATAGTCTCAATCCCTGGCACCAAGGAGGCAACACGTGCGTCGGTATGCAGCGTGACGCCAGCCTGCGCGAGAGCTTTCAATACCGCCGGTGCTGCCGGAGCATCTTTAGCGATCAGCAGGGTTTCTACCGTATTGCACACGCTGGGACGGTGAGTCTTCGCGTTGAGCAAGATGTCGGTAGCCATTTCCTCATCGGCGCTTGCGCTCATGAAAATGTGCACATTGCCTTCGCCGGTTTCAATCACTGGAACCTTGGCCGTGGTCACTACACGCTGGATCAATTCTCGACCACCACGTGGGATCAACACATCGATACGGCCACGTGCTGCCATCATCGCGTCGGCGCCTTCGCGTCCGTATTCGTCCACGGAGATCACTAGGTCTCGTGGCAAGGAGACAGACTCCAAGGCGTTGCGGATGTAGTTAACCAATGCGACATTTGAGTTCAGCGCAGCGGAACCACCACGGAGCAATACCGCGTTGCCACTCTTTAGCGACAACCCCGCGATATCTACGGTCACGTTGGGACGCGCCTCGTAAATGGTGCCAATAACGCCCATTGGAACGTTGATCTGACGCATTCGCAAGCCGTTAGGGAGGGTCTCTCCACGCACTACACGTCCGACGGGATCGGGTAGGCCAATAAGTTCTTCAAGGGCTGAGATCAGTCCGTCAATACGCTGATCATCAAGCTTGAGTCGGTCAAGCATCGCAGCACTCGTGCCGCGCTCCCGACCATTTTCTAGGTCTTTGGCGTTTGCAGCCATAATTTGCTGACGGTGAGCATCGATGGTGTCAGCGATGGCGCGGAGCGCCTTATCTTTCCAATCACGGTTTGCTCGCGCAAGTGTTCGCGATGCCCGGCGGGCCCGATCTGCCAGCTGGTTGACCGACGTAGCAACGTCGGTGGTGGATTCGGTCTTGGTTTCGGCTGAATCTAGACTCATATTTGCCATTCTATTGACCCACGTCCATCAAAGCCAGATCGTCGATATGCACGACGGCTTTTTCGTAACCTTCACCGAGGGAGTCGGCGATCTCACCGGTGGTGCGCCCTAGCATTGCGGGAAGTTCTTCGGAGGAGTAATTCACTAGGCCTCGTCCGATAATGTTTCCGTCTGCATCACAGATTTCTACCGCGTCTCCGGCTTCAAATTCTCCACGAGTTGCGGTGATGCCTGCGGCAAGTAATGAGTTCGTTCCATCGGCGACGGCACGTACCGCACCGGCGTCCAAGATCAAACGACCTTCGGCGGAGGCCAGATGAGCAAGCCACACGTCACGGGCCGAACGGCGGGTGTTGCGCGCCGCAAACCAGGTTCCGACGTCCTCGCCGGCAAGTGCGCGGGCGGCGTTGTCGGTGCTGGTCACCAGGGTAGGGATGCCCGCGGCGGAGCTCATGGTGGCTGCGTCCACCTTGGTGATCATGCCACCGGTGCCCACGCCTGCCGACCCTGGGGTGCCCAGGTCGACGGTATCAAGTTCGTCGGGGTGGCCCACATGCGAAATGCGGCTTCCGCCGTCCTTCGGGTGCGCGTCATAAACCGAGTCAACATCGGAGAACAGCAGCAACGCATCGGCCTTGATCAGGTGGGCTACCAGGGCGGCCAAACGATCATTGTCGCCAAAACGGATTTCTCGGGTGGCTACCGCATCATTTTCGTTGACAATCGGCAAGACGCCCAGATTCAACAGGCGCGTCAGTGAACGCAGCGCGTTGGTGTACGTGGTGCGGTGCATCAGATCATCGGCAGTCAACAAGACCTGCCCGACGTTCAGGTCATACTTGGCAAATTCTTGGGTGTACTGCGCTAGCAGTAACCCCTGGCCTACGGCTGCTGCCGCCTGCTGGGTGGCAAGGTCCTTAGGACGCTTGTCCAATCCCAGCGGCGACAGTCCAGCGGCAATAGCGCCGGAGGAGACTAAAACGATTTGAGTGTCGTCGTGCACGGTTTGTGCGAGAGTGTCGGCCAGGAACTTCAGCCGCTCATGGGAGATTCCCCCGCTGACGGTTGTCAGCGAGCTGGATCCCACCTTGACTACTAGTCTTCGTGCTTGAGGTAGATCTCGAAGTGAGGAAATTGAAGATAATGTCTTGGTTGCTCGCACATTCATACTTAGTCTTCCTTTTCTGCTGCTCGATCCTTCGCAGCGCGTTCAGCATTCTTAGCATGTACAGACTCGGTCCAGATGCCAGCGCGACGTTCAGCTTCAAGCTCCGCACGTGCCTCGGCCTTCGCGGCACGGCGATCTTCGTGCTCTGCGCGCTTCTGTTCACGAGTCTTACGGTTTCGGTCTTCCAGACGGATGTCTTCGCCACGGCGTGAGCCGAGCAATTCTGCACCGGCAGCCATAGTTGGCTCCCAGTCAAAGACCACCGAGTTTTCTTCGGAGCCAATCACGACGGCGTCGCCAGGCTTTGCCCCGGCCCTAAACAACTGGTTTTCAACACCCAGCTTCGCTAGGCGGTCTGCCAGGTAGCCGACTGCTTCGTCATTACGGAAGTCGGTCTGCACGATCCAGCGTTCAGGCTTTTCACCAATGACACGCCAGAGCGGTTCGTTGCTCACCTCTTCACGGCGAATAACAAATTCGGTCTTCTTTCCGGTGCGTTGACGCAGCATCGGAACTTCCACAACCGGGGATTCTTCGACACGCTCGGAGCGTGCCTTCTCTACCAATTCAGCCATGGCGAAGGTCAAATCACGTAATCCATTACGTGCCAAAGCCGAGATTTCAAAGACGCGGTAGCCACGTTTTTCGAGCTCTGGGCGCACAAACTCGGCCATGTCGGCACCATCAGGCATATCCACTTTGTTGAGCGCAACAAGTTTTGGACGCTCGGTCAGAGGAATAATATTGCCGTCGGTTCCGGCGAAAGTCGAGTCGGCTTCGTAGGCCGCCAATTCGGCTTCGATGGTTTCCAGGTCGCCAATGGGATCGCGATCCGACTCTAGGGAACCGCAGTCAAGCACGTGCACAATAGCGGCACAGCGTTCAACGTGGCGTAGGAATTCGTGACCCAACCCCTTGCCTTCGGACGCACCGGGGATCAGCCCAGGGACATCGGCTACGGTGAAACGAATTTCGCCTGCCATGACGACGCCAAGGTTTGGCACCAGGGTGGTGAATGGGTAGTCAGCAATCTTCGGTCGGGCAGCCGATACGGCGGCGATCAACGAAGACTTACCGGCCGATGGGAAGCCAACCAGGGCAATATCTGCCACTGACTTCAGTTCCAGCACTACTTCTTGGCTGGTACCTGGGGTGCCAAGTAGGGCGAAGCCCGGTGCTTTACGCTTATCCGAGGCGATAGCCGCGTTGCCCAGACCACCGAGGCCACCTACGGCAGCACGGTATTCGTCACCGACCTTGACTAGGTCTGCAATGATGTCGCCATCCTTGGTTTTCACCACGGTGCCCGCTGGGACGCCAAGGATCAGGTCCTCACCCTGCTTGCCCGGGCGCAGATCGCCCTTACCTGGCTCGCCATTGGCAGCCTTGCGGTGTGGCAGGTGATGGAAGTCCAGCAAGGTGGTGACCTGTGGGTCAACGCGCAAGAAGACGTTGCCACCATTGCCGCCTGCTGCACCGTCTGGCCCACCGAGCGGTTTGAACTTCTCACGCTTGATGGACACACAACCGTGGCCACCATTACCTGCGGTGACATCTAGAGTTACGCGATCAACGAATGCAGCCACGGGGCCATCTTCTCCTATAACGGGGTGCGAGCTTATGCTCGCTTAAAGTCTATCTATACGCACACAAGGGGCGGGCCGAAATCGGCCCACCCCTTGTGCACTGAAATAATTGTCTGTCGCCTAAAGTTAGGCAGCAGTCACAATGTTCACTACGCGACGACCACGACGGGTGCCGAACTCGACTGCACCAGCAGCCAATGCGAACAGGGTGTCATCCTTGCCACGGCCTACGCCGGCGCCTGGGTGGAAGTGGGTGCCACGCTGGCGGACGATGATTTCGCCTGCCTTGACATCCTGTCCACCAAAGCGCTTTACGCCTAGGTACTGTGCGTTGGAATCGCGACCGTTGCGAGTGGAACTCGCACCTTTCTTATGTGCCATGCCTTTTAGCCTCTTTCGCTACAAAAATTGGTTATTACGATCAGCCCAAATTAGGCGATCGAGGTGACCTTGACCTTGGTCAGAGCGGCACGGAAGCCCTGGCGCTTCTTGTAACCGGTCTTGTTCTTGTACTTCTGGATAACAATCTTCTGGCCGCGGAGGTTTTCTACAACCTCAGCGGAAACCTTGACCTTAGCCAGGTCAGCAGCGGCGGAAGTTACCTTCTCGCCATCTACCAACAACAAGGCTGGAAGCTCAATAGAGCTACCTGGGGTAGCCCGAAGACGGTCTACGGTGATGAGGTCTCCAACGGAGACCTTTTCCTGGTGGCCGCCTGCGCGGACAATTGCGTACACCACGTGGGTACTCGCTTCTACTCGACGTTTATTGTCTTACCGGCGCAGAAATCAACCCGAACATCTAATAAATTAGATGCCTGAATCAGGGATCTCATGCGCTTGTGCCTTGACGCCGAGCGGATCAGAAATCCGTGATCTTGGCGTTTAGCACCGATCAACCAGATTACGCTAGTCAACACCACCGGGGCAAATAGAAACTGCCCCAGCGGGTGAAGCGTGATCAAGTTCATCTTATTTCAGTTCACGAACCGGAACTCCAACACCAAGCATTACCGGTTGCCCGGCAGCCGCTGTTGGCTTTACGTTTCGTGCACTGCTGGTATCCATCTGAACCACCGAACCGGTGGCAGCAGATACCTCGGCCACACTAACCTCTGCGTGCGCATCGCCCTGGACCGAGGTGGCCCGACGGCTGCGTCGCTTTGGTTTAGTGGAACTCTGTGGGGCCACAGCGGTTGCTGCGGCTGCTGGAGCGGCTGCGGCAGCTTGGGCTACCTGCGCTCCCTGCGAGGCTGGCATTGCAAGCCCAGTCAGCATTGGCTGTCCGGACGAGCTGGGCACAGCTACGGATTCACTCTGCGCGCGAGTAGCTCGGCGTGAGCCACGCTTGCGTGCATTTGGTTCTGGCTGCTTTTCGGCAACCGGAACCTGAGAGGTTTCAGTTTCGGTTTCTGGAGCGGATGCCTGTACTTCGGCCTGCTCGGATCCGTGTCCTTGGTCCGCGTGGCCACGTCCGCGTGAACGTGATCGTGAACGGCGACGTGGCTTGCGACCAGCCTCAAGGCCTTCCGGATCTTCCCCTTCGGCTCCGCCCGGAAGGGCGGCTTCCAAGGCTTCCAGAGTTACCGAGTTCTCCTCGGAGGAAGCCTGTGCAGCTTCACCCTTAGTGACCGGGACGTTCGTTCCGTCAATCTTCAAACCAGCTTCAACAGGTTGCTCAAGGTGCGATGCCGCAGCAATATTGGCTAACGCGTGGCGAGTAACTTCGTTCTTCTCACTAGGTTCAGATTCATGATGCGCGGCGTTATGCTCTGCTGGCTTCACGTCTTCACGTTCGTTGCCACGACGGCGACGACGCTCCGGACGCTGAGACGAAGACTTCTCCGGGAACTTCTTTGCGTGAGCTTCACCGGAAGAGTTGAAGGATTTGCGGTGTTCTACTGGCTCTTCATGGGTGATGAAGCCACTACCGGAACATGCTTCACATTCTTCACCGAAGACCTCCAGCAAACCTGTACCCATGCGCTTACGCGTCATCTGTACCAGTCCTAGGCTGGTGACCTCGGCTACCTGATGCTTAGTGCGGTCACGGCCAAGACACTCGACCAGTCGGCGTAGCACCAGATCGCGGTTGGCTTCCAAAACCATGTCAATGAAGTCGATGACGATAATGCCACCAATGTCACGCAAGCGCAGCTGGCGGACAACTTCTTCGGCCGCTTCCAAGTTATTCTTGGTGACGGTTTCTTCCAGATTTCCGCCAGAGCCGGTGAACTTACCGGTATTCACGTCAATAACGGTCATTGCTTCGGTACGATCAATAACCAGCGAACCGCCCGATGGCAAGAAGACCTTACGATCCAAAGCCTTGTTGATCTGTTCGTCAATGCGGAAATTGTTGAAGATATCCTCAGACTGTTCCCACTTCTCCAAGCGGCTCATCAGATCCGGTGCCACGTACATCACGTAAGCCTCGATGGTGTCCCAAGCTTGTTCGCCGGAGACTATCAGCTTGGTGAAGTCTTCGTTGAAGACGTCACGAACCACCTTGATGGTGAGGTCAGGTTCCGAGTACAGAAGCTCTGGAGCTAGGGTCTTGGTTGAGGAAGACTGTGCTTCGATACCTTCCCACTGAGCTCGCAGGCGGTTGATGTCGTTAGTCAGCTCTTCTTCAGATGCGCCCTCGGCCGCGGTACGTACGATGACGCCAGCGTTTTCCGGCAGGTGATCCTTCAAGATCTTCTTCAGGCGCTGACGTTCCACGTCTGGCAATTTGCGGGAGATACCAGTCATCGAGCCACCTGGCACATAAACCAGGTAACGACCCGGCAGGGACACCTGGCTGGTCAGACGTGCACCCTTGTGGCCCACTGGATCCTTGGTGACCTGCACGAGGACCGAATCTCCGGCCTTCAACGCATTTTCAATGCGGCGTGGCTGGCCCTCAAGTGCTGCAACATCCCAGTTCACTTCGCCGGCATAAAGCACCGCATTACGGCCGCGACCAATATCCACGAATGCAGCTTCCATAGAAGGCAACACATTCTGAACCTTGCCCAGGTAAACGTTGCCAATCAATGAATCTTGCTGAGTCTTGGAGACAAAGTGCTCGGCGAGCACTCCGTCTTCCATCACGCCGATCTGGATACGATCTTCGCGCTGGCGCACAATCATCTTGCGCTCTACCGATTCGCGACGAGCTAAGAACTCGGCTTCGGTAATCACCTGACGACGACGACCGGTCTCACGCGATTCGCGGCGACGCTGACGTTTTGCTTCCAGACGGGTGGAACCGCGAACCGAGGTCACGCGGTCCGATGCTGGAATCTGTGACTCAACGCTGGCGCGTGGGGCGCGAACGCGGGTCACAGTGTTTGGCGGATCATCCTGCGAGCCGCCTTCAACCTCAAGATCGACATCTCCACGGCGGCGACGGCGACGACGACGCGAGGTGACATCTTCGTCTTCGGTCTCTTCACTGTGCTGCTGGCGTGGGGTTCGCGTCTTCACCGGGTTAGCGGTCTTAGCCACCGCATGCTGCACTACCGTGTGAGCTGCCTCTGGAATTGCGAACGGGTTCATGATCATCGTGTTGCCGTGCTCTGCAAGCAAGGCACCGGTGTGGTCCTCGGGCGAAACTTCGCTGGCCGCGGATCCCTTGGTTGGCTCGGTGACTGCCGCGGCAAGCTTCGGACCGGTTTCTTCCGGAACCTGCTCAACCTCAACCTCGACTGCTGTCTCTTGTGAGGCAATCTTCTCTTCAGACGCTGCGGCTGCTTGCTCGACGGCGTCACGAGCCACTTGCTGGCGGCGTTCGGCTTGGCGGCTCAGGCGCTTGACCGAGTCAGGAGTGGATACCTGTGTGCGGCGCGTGGCGCGCCAACGGAACGGGCTTTCCTCTACGCCGGCTGCGGCATTGAGTTCGGCCAGAGTTAATGCACGTCGCAGTGGACGTGAGGGGGTGGTGGCTACAGTGGTACGGCGGGCTCGCGAACGATTGCCTCGCTTATTTGACTGCGCCCCTCCCTTTCGCTGATTTGATGCGCTCATTTAAATTCGCGTACTCCTAGTTTAAATTCCCGCTTCGGCGACCTCCACAGACGGTGCCTAGGCTGAAACAACATTCGTCACGTGTCTTAAGGCCGTCCTCGATGAGTCGGCCAGACACAAAAGTCCTTGTGTGTTCCGCAGCTTGTTTCATGCCGGTCCATTTAACTGATCCGATATGCACTTGCTGCGGCTCAACGTGGCCGTTGAAAACCGGCTGCTTTCCTTTGCAGCCCTACGATCCGCGGTATTCCCTCGGGAGGCGCACGTAATGGGCACTCAACCGAAGCGATGCATCGCAAGACGATCTGTCGTTTCAAAAGTCTGTCGTCGGGTTGAAAGCAGACTGTGGATCCGCGAACAACCATTTCCATTCTCTCATATTTAGTTCATTGCAAGTTCACAAACACATATATATTGCACAGAAAAGCTCCATAGTATGAGCTATGCAAGTTGCGCGTTGACCCGCATTCGACTGAACATATGGAATAGTCAAGATATGGTTTCATCACTTGAGAGTCCGCAGAACTCGGGCGTGTTGCCCTGGTGGGCAAAAGAGCGCGGCTATGGAATATTCGCTGTACTCACCGGAACGATCGCATGGATCGCTTCAGGCATTTTGGTCTTAGAGCGCCTAGAGCTCTACAAGAATCCCGATTACATCACCAGCTGTGACTTCAACCCATGGGTCTCCTGTGGCACCGTAATGAAGTCCAGCCAAGCGGCACTCCTAGGATTCCCCAACCCATTTCTGGGAATTGTGCTCTTTGGCGTACTGATCACCATCGGCATGGCCTTGCTCGCAGGCGCCAAATTCCAGCGTTGGTTCTGGATTGGCATCCAAGCCGGCGTAACCATCGCCATGGTATTCGTAATTTGGCTCTGGTCTCAGGCACTTTACGAGATTAACGCGCTATGCCCTTACTGCATGGTGGTTTGGGCGGTCATGATTCCCCTCTTCGTCTTCACCACCTCACATAATATTGTCCGAGGCATCATCCCAGGTTCGGCAGGACTGAAAAAGTTTGTCACCGAATGGAGCTGGATTATCACCGCAATCCTCTGGGTCCTGGTTGCGGCCTCAATCGTCATGCGATTCCCGAATGCCTTCTTTGGCTAGTCTCAGCCAGCGTCGACTCATGATGGGGATCAGTGCCGTGGCGCTGATCCCCATCGGTTTATTCCTGCGCTTTCAGCCCTGGGGTTTGCTCTCGGATCTATCCGGAGGAATTCTCTACGCGAGTTTAATCTATGTTTTGGTGGCGTTCCTAGTCCCGACAGGCACACAGATTACCGTGGGATTGTGGGCACTGGGATGGTGCGTAGCGGTGGAACTATTGCAATTAACTGCTTTCCCAAGCTCCGTGGCGGACTTATTCCCACCCGCACGGTTAGTTTTGGGGACCGGTTTTGCGCCAACCGATCTAGTGGCTTACTTCTTCGGTGTGCTTTTCGCGTTTCTAGTTGATTTGATTTGGCAACGATGAATCACCAATTCGCGCTATTAGCGAAAACCTTGATGCACCGGTGCCCCACGAATTTTCGCTTACTCCCCCGCGCAATCAGGGAATTTTTCGCTTAGGCCCAATACCGCATCGACTGCTCACCATGAGCCAAATCACCCCAAGCGAGTTCAAAGCGACTAGATTAGGGTCATGGGAAGCGACAATTGGAATACAGAAAATGCCCAAGATTACGGCATCAATCTACTGATCTCGGACACAATTAGGCTCCGTGAGCTACAAGACGATGATCTACCAATCCTGACCCAGTGGTGGAACAGTCCAGAATTCATGGCACTGCAAGGAAATATTGTCCTGCCTCATCCAGGAATTGAAGCTGCCAGCCTTTTTAAGAGCTGGAGCCTGAACCGTGGGACCAAAGATGGTGTGGGTCTGTCCGTGACGCTGCCAGATGACACTTTGATTGGACACACCGCACTTTATAACTTCAACGCTCCGGCACGTTCGGCTGAACTCATGCTGATGATTGGCGGCTCAAACGTCGGCCAGGGATACGGCACCGTCGCAACGAAGATGATCGTTGACTTTGGCTTCCGAGAAATGGGACTGAACCGAATCGGCTTGGGAATCTGGGCATACAACGAACGCGCACTGCGCACGTTCTCTCGTGCCGGCTTCCGCGAGGAAGGCCGCCACCGTCAGGCAGGATTCCACGATGGAGCATTCCATGACCGTATTCTGATGAGCTTGCTCGCCGAGGAGTATTTCGGGAACTAATCCCCTACTGACTCAAACTAGCTCTGATGGGGTGCTTGTCCACGTTTTCGTGGATAAACACCCCATTTTGTTGCTCCAGTGGCTTATAAACACAAAAGCCAGACCCGAAATTAGCTTCTCTCGGCGTTGTGGCGATTGCTAATCCACTCGTTAGCCTATTGTTGAAGCTAGTTAGTGTCAGTTACAAGGAGTACCCATGGATTTTCTCCGTAAACTTAAGTTGCCGCAGCGTCAGCCAAAAGCCGCTCCGTCAGCATCCCCAGAGCCTCCGGTAGGTGAACTTCTCAACGAGTCTGAAGCGGCTAAGCCCAACTTCACAGTACCCGGGCTATGGACGGACATGCTCGGTCGTCTGGGTATTCGCAGCGCACAGTTGCTAATCGTCGGAACACTAGCAGCGTTCTTTATTATTGGCTTGTTGCGCCTCACAGTGATCGTTATCCCGACCCTGCTCGCGGTGATTATTTCTTGCGCATTGTGGCCACTGGTACTGAAACTGCGCAAGGTCTTCTCCCCCTTGCTTTCCGCATGGATTGTCTTCCTCGGTTCATTATTGGTGCTTGGCGGAATTGGTACCGGCTTAGTCTTCTCGGTCATCAAAGAATGGCCTAGGCTTGTTGATCAGGCGGTCGAGGGCTTTAATCAGCTCAACGACATGGTCCAAGGTTTCATTGGCAATATGCCACTATCCATTGATCAATCGCAGATCGATAGTGTCGTAAATTCCGTCACCTCGTTCCTGACAAGTTCGCAGTTCGGAACAGGCGCGCTCAACACGCTCAGTGCCGCCGGTAGCTTCGTGACCGGACTGGTCTTACTGCTGGTGATATTGTTCTTCTTCCTGAAGGACGGCGACCGGATCTGGGCTTTTGCCGTCTCTTGGACGCCAAAGCACTACCGCAACAAGTGGATTCTTTCCGGAGATCGTGCTCTGCGCACCTTCGGCGGATACATTCGTGGAACCGCAACAGTCGCCGCCGTAGATACTCTGGGTATCGCAGCGACGTTGTTGATCTTGCAAGTTCCTTTGGCTCTGCCGCTGGCGGTTATTGTCTTCCTCGGTTCGTTCATTCCGATGGTTGGTGCCACCGTGGCCGGTATTTTGGCTACGCTGATCGCCTTGGTAACCAACGGTCCAGTCGTCGCATTGATCGTGCTGGCAGCGGTAATCATCGTCAACCAGCTAGAAGGTAACTTCCTTCAGCCGGTGGTCATGGCCAACGCGCTGAACTTGCATGCTCTTGTAGTCTTGATCGCTCTGGCCGCCGGCACCGTGCTGGCAGGCATTATCGGCGCCGTGTTGTCTGTGCCATTGACCGCAGCTGCTTGGGCAGTGGTCAAGGTCTGGACGGATAGAGATAACTCGCATGCCGTTGATGATGCCAAGAAGGACATCGAGGCGGAGGTCAAACCAGAAGATAATAAAAAATCGCTGGACACCGACGATTCTCTTCCCGAAGGCACCCCCCGAGGTGCCGAAAGCTAGAACTCGATAGTGCATTGTCTTGGCCTCACCGATTGTGGTGGGGCCAAGACTTTTTTGTATTGAAAGGAGTAGACGTGCCTGGAATAAAACGTGAAATCATCACCACGCATACAACGGTGTCCCTAGGTCGTTTTCTGCCCTCGGACTTTGCTGCCGTACATGAGTACGCCACCGACCCGCTGGTCTATCGATATGCCGAATGGGGCCCGAACACCGAAGCGCAGACTCACGAGTACCTGTTGGAGGCCTGTACGCCGTCCACAGAGGCGTTAACTCTGGCAATGCTCGTCGAAGGTCAGCTCATTGGGGCCGCGGCCGTGTGGACCACCGACGAGCGACACCGGTGCGGCGAGCTTGGCTACAGCCTCAACCAGCGCTACTGGGGTCGCGGATACGCTACCGAAGCGGCACAGTTGCTCCTTGAACTAGGCTTTGGCACTCTTGATCTGCATCGCCTCACTGCCACGTGCGCGCCACAGAATACCGCTTCCCGCCGGGTCTTGGAAAAGGCTGGCTTGAACTATGAGGGGCTGTTACGCGGACACAAACTCATCAATTCTCAGCGCCGCGATTCATTGCTATTCGCAAAGCTCAGAACTGATTAGGGCCGTCATCTGGAGACCTGCAACGTTGCGCTTTCTTCTAGTGATGTGTTTAATGTGACTCAAGTGAAAGAAGCGGCTTTATGTGACAAGTGCGGCGCCTGGAGAATCGTTGTCACAGCAACAAGATCCGGTTTTTAGTTAGATCTGATCTCAACGCAGGCCACGCTTGACTACACCAACGAAGTGCCTTTGAGCGCTCACTGCGATATTTAGGAGGTACTCATGCTGAATTTCAGCTATGAGGATGCACTAAAGAATTTTTCTAGTTTGGTCGATAATGTCGTGACCGAACATGCAGTTGTCTCTGTTTCCAGGTCCCCCAAAGAATCTGTCGTCATGCTCTCCAAAGATGATTATGATTCCATTCGTCAGTCTTCGGTACCGGCCTCGGCTCATGCTTCATGGAGCTCATCCCCCGCTCCAAGCGCATCACTTGTACCGCATTCGCATAACTCCCTGGATGACTGGTTCTAAGTTCCAGCGGAGCTCCTGAGCATGAAGCAGTGAATTGAGTGCTTGCAACATTGCTCCTTCCTCAGCCGTCCAGCTTAATATTTCTTTTCTGCTCGCGCTTCTTAGCGTTGCTTAGCCCGGGCTGGATACTAAAAATCCCTGTCCGCCCTTTAGAGGGCAGACAGGGATTTTTGCTCTCGTCGAAGAGCGATACAACGTGGCTTACTTGGCGAACCAGATGCCGATTTCACGTTCTGCAGACTCAACCGAGTCCGAACCGTGAACCAGGTTCTGCTGAACCTTCAGGCCCCAGTCGCGTCCGAAGTCACCACGGATAGTGCCCGGTGCTGCGCTGGTTGGATCGGTAGTACCTGCAAGCGAGCGGAAACCTGGGATGACTCCCTGGCCTTCGGCAACAATCGCAACAACTGGGCCCGAGAGCATGAATTCCACCAGTGGCTCGTAGAATGGCTTGCCCTCGTGCTCTGCGTAGTGCTCGGCCAGCAACTCGCGAGTTGCGTTCAGCTGCTGCAACTCGGCGATGGTGTAGCCCTTCGCTTCAATGCGAGCGAGGATCTGGCCGGTTAGGCCGCGCTTCACACCGTCTGGCTTGACGAGAATGAGAGTACGTTCGGTCATGTTTCTACCTCTTCGTTCCTAGATACTTTGGTTTATTAAGATTCTACGTTTGGGTGGGCGCGGTCCCACTCGGCTTGTGCAGCGGCTCGGCGTTTGTCTTCAACGTCCATTTCGCCACCCTTCTTCAGCGCGTACCACCAGCACAGGCCAAAGAAGACCGACAGGTAGAACATGTCTACCAGGATGAACCCAGTCAGGAAGAACAGCACCTGAAGGATCCAGCCGATTAAGTAGCCGGCAGGCTTACGCAATAGCGCGCAGGTGACGATGCACAGTACTGCCATCGCGGCACCCAGGCTAAGCACTACCGCAGGTTCGGCGCGCTTGAGCCCGAAAGCTGCCAGGGTGACAAAGATGGCGAGAAACGCCTCACAGGTCAACACCGTGGAAGCAAACATCACCTTGGTGGATCGGGGCTTCTTTTTCATCCCCGGACGCCACTCGCGCTGCGCCTTAGTTAACTTGGCCATTAGGAGCTCTGCCCTCCCTTGAGCAGTAGTGAGATTTCGCCCACCAGTGTAATCGAACCGGTGACAAGTACGCCTCCGGCCAGGTCGTCTCCGGATTCGGCGCGTCCCACGCACCACTCCACCGCGTCTTCAAGATTTTCGGTGACGTGTAGGTCTTCCTCCGGCCACCCAGCCTCGATAGCCATGGTGGACAGTTCGCCAGCAGGAATTGCGCGTGGTGAAGAGGACTGGGTCAAGCAAAGGTCATCAACCAGATCGCCGTACTCTTCACGCATGGTGTATAGCATCGCTTCGGCGTCCTTTTCCTGCAGGATGCCGACCATGAGCACTAAGCGGGAGAAGCCGAAGGATTCTTTGATTGCTTCCGCGCTGGCTTTAATACCATCGGGATTGTGTCCGGCATCAACCAAGATGCTCGGTGCACTGCGCACCAGCTCTAGTCGGCCCGGGCTGGTGGTGGCGGCAAAGCCATCACGGACAAGTTCCACGTTGAGTTCGCGTTCGCCACCTCCGAGGAAAGCTTCAACGGCAGCCAGTGCAACGACAGCGTTCTGTGCTTGGTGTGCACCGTATAGCGGCAGGTAGATCTCGTCGTAACGACCCGCCTGCCCCTCTATGGACAATACCTGTCCGCCAACGCCCATGGTGCGGTCAATGAGTTTGAAGTCCCTGGTTTCAAAGGCCATGGGAACTTCCAGTTCACGCACCTTAGAAACCAATACCTCGGCCGCGTCTTCTGGTTGCCGTGCGGAGACTAGGTAACCGCCTGGCTTAAGAATTCCAACCTTTTCTTCGGCGATGAGCTCGGTGGTATCCCCCAGCAAATCGGTATGATCCAACGAAATCGGGGTGAACACGGACACTTGGGCATCTGCCACATTAGTCGCGTCGGTAATTCCGCCAAGGCCTACCTCCAACACAACAACTTCCACCGGTACCTCGGCGAAAATCGCGAAGGCGAGGATGGTCACCGCTTCGAAGTAGGTCAGCCGATTCTCTGATTGCTCGGCAAGTTCCGCGTCGACTAGGTCCAGAAACGGGGCTATCTCATCCCAGACGCGCACGAACGTCTCGTCATCAACTGGTTCCCCGTCAATGCTGATTCGTTCGGTGACCTTCAGCAGATGTGGCGAGGAGTAGCGTCCGGTACGGATATCGTGTGCCTGCAGCAGCGACTCGATCATGCGTGCGGTGGAAGTTTTTCCGTTGGTACCGGTGATGTGTATAACCGGCGCAGCCTTTTGCGGCTCCCCCAAGATTTCCATGGCACGAAACATCGGGTCCATGCGTGGTTCGATCTTGTTTTCTGGCGCGCGAGCCAGTAACTGGGCGTAGACGCGCTCTAGATCACTCATACGGTGCGCTCCACTTCAATTTTCGTTTCAACCTGCGACTCATCAATGACCAGGTCCAAGACGTCGGTCAAGGTTTCACTGCTGATCAGTTCGCGGTTGCTTTCCAACGCTTCAACGGTCTGCGCGGTAGCGGTGATGACCGTACGAATACGATCCGAAACCTGCAGGTCTGCTTCCTTGCGGGCCGACTGGATGGCGCGAACCATATCGCGGGCGGTACCTTCGGCAGCAAGTTCCGCGGTGACCTCGGTATCCAATACCAAGAAGCCTCCGTCGATGACGGCTGCCGCAATTTCGGCCGCCTCATCAACTACGGTGTCCAAGGTGTATTCACCCTCGGCCAGTTCTAGGCCTCCAGCGGTGACCACGCCAGCGGTCACCGACCAGTCCCCGGACTTAGCGCCCTTGATAGCTTGCTGGACGTTCTTGCCCAAGCGTGGACCGGCAGCACGAGCATTGACCACCAGCTGCTGGCTGATGCCATAACTTGCGGTGTCCACTCCGGCAGCATCGATCAGGGTGACTGACTTCAGGTTCAGTTCGTCCTTGATGATCGAAGCGTAGGTGCCTTCTAGACGCGCTGCGTCGGTGAGTACTACCTTCAGCTCTGCCAGTGGCAAGCGTACGCGCAGGTTTTTGGCCTTACGCAGTGAGGAGCCTACAGAGCAGATCTTTCGGGTGGTGTCCATGGTTTCCAGCAACACCGTATCGGCTGGGAACTCATTGGCATCTGGCCAGTCGGTCAGGTGCACCGAGCGTTCCCCGGTCAGCCCGCGGAAGATTTCTTCGCTGGCCAGTGGCAACAGCGATGCCGAAACCTTCACGAGGGTTTCCAACGCGGTGTACAGCGTGTCGAAGGCCTGAGTATCTTCGTCGAAGAAGCGCTGGCGCGAACGGCGCACGTACCAGTTGGTCAGCGTGTCCATGTAGTGACGAACAGCTTCGGTAGCATCCGATACTTCATAGGTGTCCAGTGCTTCGGTGACTTCGCGAACGAGTTCTCCGGTGGCCGCGAGCATGTACTGATCCAGTGGGTCAGTAGAGCTGGTTGAACGCTTAGCTTCGTAGCCGGCTCCGTTATTCGCGGAGTTGGTGTACAGGTTGAAGAAGTGCCAGACGTTCCATAGGGGCAGCAGGACTTGACGCACGCCATCGCGGATACCCTGCTCGGTCACTACCAGATTGCCACCACGCAGAATTGGTGAGGCCATCAGGAACCAACGCATCGCGTCGGAACCGTCGCGGTCCAAAACTTCGTTGACGTTCGGGTAGTTCTGCAACGACTTGGACATCTTCTGCCCGTCGGATCCGAGCACAATGCCATGGGAGATGACGTTGGTGTAGGCCGGGCGGTCAAACAGTGCGGTGGACAGCACGTGCATGGTGTAGAACCAACCACGAGTCTGGCCAATGTACTCCACGATGAAATCTGCTGGGTGGTGACCTGAGTCGAACCACTGACCGTTTTCAAATGGGTAGTGGACCTGTGCGTAAGGCATGGAACCTGAGTCGAACCAGACATCAAGCACGTCTTCAACGCGTGAGAGAGTGCCGCCTTCGGCGCAACCCTCGTGAGCCTTGGTCAGCTCATCGATGAATGGTCGGTGCAGGTCTGGCTGTCCTTCATGATTCAGCGGAAGGCGTCCGAAGAAGTTCTTGATCTCTTCAAGCGAGCCAAAAACCTCGCGGTGGGTACACTCAACGCCCGAGCATTCCCATACTGGGATTGGCGAACCCCAGTAGCGGTTGCGTGAGATGGACCAGTCGCGGGCGTTTTCCAGCCACTTACCGAACTGGCCGTGCTTCACGTTGCCTGGGATCCAGTTGATCTGCTCATTGAGCTCGACCATCCGGTCCTTGATCTTGGTGACTTCCACGTACCACGAGGAGATGGCGCGGTAGATCAGTGGCGTACGGCAGCGCCAGCAGTGTGGGTAGGAGTGCTCATAGGAAGCCTGCTTAACCAAGCGGGCGTCTTCCTTCAGTACGTTCGTGATGGTTTTGTTAGCGTCGAAAACCTGCACGCCGGCGATGTCGTTCAGTGGGCCGCCAGCAAACAGTGGAAGGAACTTCGCACCCTCGTCTATCGAGAGCACTACCGGGATGCCGTGTGCTTCACAGACCTGCTGGTCGTCTTCGCCGTAAGCCGGGGCCTGGTGCACGATACCGGTACCGTCACCCACGGTGACGTAGTCAGCGGTAACAATCTGCCAAGCGTTTTCGGTACCGTATTTTTCGGTATCGGTAAAGGTGTCCCACAGTGGTTCGTAGCGGACCCCCGCAAGTTCGGAGCCTTGGAAACTCGCGGTGATCGCCGAGGCGGCTTCCTTCGCGTCTTTGTAGCCAAGATCTTTTGCATAGGAGCCAAGTAGGTCTTTGGCCAGCAAGAATGGTCCGGCGGCAGCGGAAGCCTTCACACCGGCCTCACCTGCAGGCACAACAACGTATTCGATCGCTGGGTGCACGGCCAGGGCCGCGTTAGTCGGCAGGGTCCAAGGGGTCGTCGTCCAGGCCAATGCCTGAACGCCGGCAAGTTCCTTGGAAACTTCAGTTTCCCCGGCACGAATCGTGAAGCCGACGGTGACCGTCTGGTCCTGGCGGTTCTTGTACACGTCGTCGTCCATGCGCAGCTCGTGGTTGGACAGCGGGGTTTCGTCTTTCCAGCAGTAAGGCAGGACGCGGAAGCCCTGGTAGGTCAGGCCCTTGTCCGAAAGCTGCTTGAAGGCCCAGATGACCGATTCCATGAACTCAACGTTCAGGGTCTTGTAGTCATTTTCGAAGTCAACCCAACGTGCTTGGCGGTTGACGTATTGCTTCCACTCATCGGCGTATTTCATCACCGAGGTGCGGCAAGCATCGTTGAACTTGTCGATACCCATCGACTCGATCTGCTGCTTGTCGGTCATGCCCAGCTGCTTCATGGCTTCCAGCTCGGCTGGCAATCCGTGGGTATCCCAGCCGAAGCGGCGTTCTACGCGTTTGCCACGCTGGGTCTGGTAGCGGGCCACCAGGTCCTTGACGTAGCCGGTGAGCAGGTGGCCGTAGTGCGGCAGGCCGTTAGCGAAAGGAGGACCATCGTAGAAGACGAACTCTTCACCCTCACGCTGGTCAATGGAGGCCTGGAAGGTGCCGTCATTCTTCCAGTATTCGAGGACTCGCTTCTCAATTTCTGGGAAACGCGGTGAGGCCGGGGTTGAACCGGTCGGGTCGGTAGTGACCTTTGGGTAGAAGCTCATCGAAATGGCCATCCTTCAAGCGTAGGGTCAAAAAATCTTGCCTACGAGGACGACACTTGGCCGCGGTACCACCCCGCTTATTTCCCACCGTGATGCTCACGCAAAAAGTGAAAAACCGCTTCTCATCAGCTATGACGGGCTGGTCCCGCTTGGTTCTACTGGATCAAGTGCAAATCTGCATCCTGATTCTTCTTCCAAGGACTCCCCGGTGATATCCGGATCAATGTCGCGTACCTACCAGTCTAGCGCGTATTGACCACGCTGAAAACTCAATCAGCATCGATGAAAGCTGAATCACTTCTGTCAACCTGGTTGGGCTTGAGCCTACTTTTAAGCCCCGTATTTTTAGTGCCACAAACACTGGCTGATGTCATCGCGTAGCCGATAGGAAAAGACCTATTGGACAACTGACTCGATGAGTAGCTCACGTAGTTCGCCGGGTCGCGAAGATGCTACTCCGTGGCCCGGCGAACGATCCCTTACCCGGGATTAGTTGGCGAAAGTATCGGCCAGCTTATCTTTTGCTGTCCACAATGCCACCGAATCTCCACCGTTGTTCAGCACACTAGCAGTGCCGCCGTTGTAGTACGCCTGTGCAGAGTTAGTCCCCGGGCCGGTGTAGACACGCAGCTCTTGGCCTGGCTGCAGCGCATAACCCTCACCGATGGACAGCACGTTATTCCCGGCATCTCGAAGCAGGTATCCCGATACGTCAATCGTGCGCTTCGAATTATTAGTCAGCACCACATGTTCACCGGTTTCGGCTTGAACGTCATTGCCCGGGACATCGTTGACCGAGTCCTCGATCACCACACCATTGTTCGAGGGGAAAACTTTTTGCCCCTTCAAGTGACGGTGAATCTGCGCGGGGAAGTCTCCGGTCAAACGCTCCACCCCCAACTCCAAGGAAGCCTGGGCGGCCTGCACAGAATTGACAGTGTAGACCCCGAGACCCAGCCCGGCATTTTTCACTCGCTCTGCACCGGCCGCGTCAAGCGTGCGGTAGCTAGTACCGAATGAATCTGCGTAGCTGGCAATTTCCTCCAGTTCCGTAGCGCTTGGCACGGAACCAAGCAGTTGTTGCAACGGTACCTCCGGAGCGAGCGCGGCGAATCGTTTGTTCGAGGCTGCATCGAAGCTAAGAACCTCAATTTTTCCTCCCGCTTCTAGCGCACTCCATTGCGGATCGGTTTTAAGATAATCGGCCACAACCTGTTCTACCCCGGGGGACTTCGCCGGGGACTTGATCTCGATGAACACTCCCGTTTCGCCGGTCAGTGCATCAGCCACGTCGTCAAAGTGCGGGATCTTTTCGCCAACGAATTGCTCTGAGAAATACGAACCAACATCTAGGCGCTGAAGTTCATCCCAGGTGAAGGAGGTAATCGGATCATTCTCACGGCCCGGGAAGACCTCAGCCACGTTGCTGGTGCGCGCGGGAGTATCATCGTGGAAAATAAACGGCACGCCGTCTGCAGAGAGCTGAATATCAATCTCCACAAACCCTGCTCCCGAGCGGCTTCCGGTTTCAATGGCCGAAATCGTGTTCTCCGGCGCGACGCCTGCTGCACCACGATGACCTATCAAGATAGTCTCACCATTGTGTTTTGGACTGTCTGCCAGTACCGGGCTTACTACGGTAGCGGCTAAACAGGCGGTCAGGGCGCCAACTGCTAGGGAACGAATTTTCATTTCTACAATGTCCTTTGGCTTGAGAATGCTTCGCGGCTCACCCTTCCCGATGTAAACAACTCGTTATCAAACGCAAGATGAAGCAGAGCTAAAGTCTTGTTCAGTCCCCCGCCACGTCACCAAAGCTCCACGCGCAACTGCGCGGGGGCAAATGCTTTCGATAGAGTCAGAGTCATGAGTTTTAGACCATGGGTGGGTAAGTCATGAATATGCCCAGCGAAGCCACCGTGCCAGCATCCGGCAAATCGAGGTTTTCGCCTAAAATCGCACAACAACGAGCGCTCTCGGTGAGTGCTCTGCGCTGGGGGCAACACCTAATTACTGCGGTTTTGCTCCTTGTCGCGCTACTTCGTGCAGCATCGACCACAGCATCCAGTCTCTGGTTAGCCATCGCCGCGGCAGGACTTTTTGCTCTGTGGTACCTCTTCGGATTCGTAGTTCTCCGTTCCAAGGGAAGTACCCGACTACCGGGATATTGGCTCGCCGTGCTCGTCGCCATCTGGGCCCTAGGGATGAGCGCCTCACCGGAATTCATGTGGGTTGCCTTTAGCCTCTGGCTACTCATTGGCCACCAATTAGCCTTAGGGCTTTCCGTTGTCTGGTGCGCGGCAGTATATGTACTCACCGTTGTGGCTCCTTTCCTGCACCATGGTGCAACCACAGTCTCCGGAGTAGTTGGCCCACTGGTTGGTGGCACCTTCGCTTGGGGAATCTCCCGCGGATATTTACAGCTCGAACGTGATATCGCCGAACGCAACGAGCTTGTCTCCTCACTCTTACGCGCACATCAGGAAATGGCTGATCTTCAAGAGGAACTGGCACGCTCCCAGCATGAAGCCGGCGCACTCGCCGAACGTACCCGAGTGGCCAGAGAAATCCATGACACCATCGCTCAACAGCTCTCCTCCATTGGGCTCCATGCCAAAGCCGCCCTCCACACGCAGCAAACTGGCCAAGCAACCAACGCCTTAGAAAGAATCGAAGAGCTCTCCGGGCAAGGGCTGTCTGACCTACGCAGGATCATTGCCGCCATGTCACCAAGTGAATTAGATTCCCAAGCGCTCGCCGGAGCACTGCGGCGTATGCTCGAAGACTTTGAAAAGGATTGTGAGGTCTCCAGCGAGTTACGGGTGGATGTCGACCTTCCAGTGTTAGATCCCGGAATTCAGGTGGCCCTACTACGCACCGCCCAGTCCGCGCTTGCCAACGTGCGTCGCCACGCGAAAGCCACACGGACGGTAGTCTCATTGGCAGATACCGGTGATGCCATCAGATTAGATATCGTTGATGACGGCATTGGATTCAGCCTTAAAGAATGGCAATCCAACGTGGGAAAAAACCTAGAATCCGGTGGATTCGGCTTACCCGCCATGCGCCAACGTTTACGCGAACTAGGCGGCGGACTGGACATTGAAAGTACGCTGGGCGAAGGTACCGCTTTGTCGGCCTATGTCCCATTAAAGAACCCTGAGGCCGGAAATTGATTAACCTTATGCTGGTTGATGACCACCCAATCGTGCGCACCGGACTGCGCGCACTCTTTGAAAACTATGAGGACATTTCCGTGCTCAGCGAAGCTGGCAGCGGTGAAGAGGCAGTTAAGTTAGCCTCCCAAGTCCCGGTAGACGTGGTCTTGTGCGACCTCCGGCTGGGAGATGGCATGAATGGTGTGGCTACTACCGCGGCGCTTCGCGCTTTACCCAGTCCGCCCCAGGTTCTCATTTTGACCACCTTTGATAAGGATGCCGAGATCCTACAGTGCATCGAGGCCGGAGCCGCAGGGTACTTACTCAAAGATGTCGCCTCACAAACGATCATCGATTCGGTCCGCCAGGCGGCTGCCGGGCACACGGTGTTGGCCCCCGAGATGGCCCAACGTGTAGTGGCCGGGTTGCGTAAACCAAAAATTGCCTTGACCAGCCGTGAAGCCGAAGTATTAAAACACCTAGCCACGGGCCTAAGTAACCGCGAAATTGCACGGACGCTCTTCGTCTCCGAAGCGACCGTGAAGACTCACTTGGTGCATATTTTTGACAAGCTGCAGGCTCCTACACGCACCGCCGCGGTGCAGGCTGCACGCAACCACGGACTACTTTAGCAGCCCGCTCCTAGTAGGCGTATCAACCGAAGGGTTGAGATAGAGTTCGAACGCTTTCACGATTTGCTAAACCTCAATTTGGCATTGACTAGAAGTATGAAATCTCCAGTTCTCACATCGGTAGCGAATTCGCTCACCTCACGTCGCGGTGCACGCCTCTGGCTTCTCGGGGCGCTCGCTGTCATCCTTGCCGTTTTCGGTCTGCTCAGTTCCATTCCGGCAGCCGAACGCAGCACCAGTTCATTAGTCGCAGGCTCTGACTCAGCCACAGTGGCCAAGCTTCTCGAACAAATCCCCGATTCCGGTAAAGAGTCAGCATTACTCGTTGCCGGACACCCCGATCAGCAACAGCTGAGCAACACAGACCTCGCAGGACTAAACAACCTGTCCAGCAAGCTCAGCAATGAACTAAATGTCGAGATTTCCAAGCCGCTAGTCAGCGAGGACGGCAAGCTTTCTTTGCTGACCGCCTCCTGGGACAGCGCAGGCACCGACGCTGACCGTGCGATGGTCACTGATCTGCGTGAGCAGATCAGCACCGATGCAAACGCCGGGATACTCATCGAGGTTTCCGGAGCACCAGCCTTTGGGCTGGATTTGTCGGCAACCTTCGCCGGAGCAGACTTCACCTTGTTGGCAGTGACCATCGGCATTGTGGCGGTACTGTTGATTCTCACCTACCGCTCGCCGATTCTCTGGCTAATTCCCTTGGCTGTCGTTGGGCTAGCAGATCGCAGTGCGAGCCTCATCGCTAACGCACTCAGCGAGCCTTTCAACCTACACTTTGATTCCGGTGTGCTCAGCGTCCTGGTCTTCGGCGCCGGCACCAACTATGCACTATTGCTCATTTCCCGCTACCGTGATGAGCTACACCAGCACACCGATCACCGAGCTGCTCTTGCTAGCGCCTGGCGCAACAGCTTTGAAGCGATTGTTTCCTCAAACTTGACCGTAGTCTTGGCGCTGGCCACGATGGCCCTGGCCGTTATGGAGGACACCCGTGGCTTGGGTATTGTCTGCGCTGTAGGTCTACTGATCGCTGCCGGGTTCAACTTGTTCGTACTGACCCCAGTGATGGCACTGTGTGGCCGAAGAGTTTTCTGGCCGCTAGTTCCCCGCCCGGATCATGAAACTGCTAAACGTTCCATCTGGGGTAAAGCCGCAGCGGCGGTCATCAAGCGTCCGGTAGTCAACCTGAGCGCGCTGGTACTCATTCTTGGTATCTTGGCATCCGCGCTAGGTGCTACCAGTGTGGGACTACGCCAAACCGAACAGTTCCGTACGGCCACCGAATCGACTTCGGCGACCCAACGGCTGGCCGAGCACTTCCCCGTCGGAGAGACCGCGCCCATCACCGTCCTTGCTTCCCCTGGTACCGGCGAAGCGGTCACTACCGCGGCTAAAGCTGTCCACGGAGTAGAACGCGCGACACAATTGCCAGCACTGCCAGACAGCGGATCTGACCGCATCATGATAATCGGCAACAGCGAATCAGGTTCTCCGGAAAGCTTCGAACTGATCAAGTCACTGCGAACCGTGTTCGAGCAGATTCCCGGCGCTGAGGCCCTCGTTGGCGGAATCATTGCCGAAGCCTACGACTCGCACCAAAGCCACCTGCGTGACTTCCTGGTCATTGCGCCACTGATCTTGCTGGTCTGCCTCATCATGTTGTGGATTGTCACCGGAAAGTTCCGCACCGCCTTACTGCTCTCGTTGACGAACTTGCTCAGTGCCGCCGCCGCGGTGGGCTTGGGATCCCTAATCGGATCCATGGTTTTTGAAACCTCTGCTCTGGACGTTCAGGTTCCGCTACTTGCCTTCGTCTTCCTCGTCGCCCTCGGCGTCGACTACACGATCTTCCTGACACAGAGAGTCAAACAAGATGCCCTTCGCATGCCTCTGGCGGATGCAATCATCAATGCCACCAGCCGGACTGGAACGGTCATCACCAGCGCAGGCGTGGTCTTGGCAGGAGTGTTTGCGGCTTTGTCCAGTCTGCCGCTGATGGTCTTGGGGCTGCTTGGTCTGATCGTTGGTCTCGGAGTACTTATGGACACGTTCGTCGTACGCACCTTGCTACTACCGGCGTTGTTCATCTTGTTGGGCCGCACAAAATCTCCGGTCTTCGGATACCGCGGCAACAGCAACACCAAAGAAAATTCTTCAAACACCCAACTCATTGAAAGTGAAACTCATGCGTAAGCTCATCAACATCGCCTTTGCCTACATGCTCGTAGGCGTCGCCTCCGGACTGTTCTTCCGCGAATTCACCAAAATGAACGATTTCCCCGAAGGTGGTTGGACCCAGCTTTCGGTAGTCCATACACACCTGCTGGTCCTTGGTTTCGTCGTCACCTTGCTGGTGTTACTGCTGGAGAAGGCATTCAACATTAGCTCCCACCGCAAGCTCTACGCATGGTTCATGGGCACGTACCATGCCGGTGTCATCATCACCGCGGGAATGCAGCTGACCCACGGAATGCTCACGGTGCTGGACATTGAATCCTCTGCCATGATCTCCGGAATCGCAGGTCTTGGCCACATGGCGTTGACCGCTGGAATGATCTTGCTGTTCATCATGTTGCGTCGCAGCGTCGGAAGCACAAAACAGACTCCGCAGGAAGCCGTAGCAAGCTAACCTCACGACAAGGTTCTACAGCTCAGGGTGGCTCAGACATTATTAGTCTGAGCCACCCTGAGCATATTAATCCGAAAATACCTTCATACGAACTATAACTTTCTAGAACGTCAGGTTCTAAGGTACTAGGGTTCGATTATTAGTTAGACGTTGAGTCAGGAAGCACAATTTCTACGCCGCCAAGTTGTGTTCCACCGAGGCATCGAAGGAAGTCATCTTCCGTCATTACTTCGATATTTTGCCCTTTTTCTTGAAGGTCAAAGGCTTTACGCGCCTTTCCAGTGAGATCCGAACCTGGTCGCAAAACGGAGGGGTCGATGTCACCGAAGACCAAAACATTAGTGCGCTTGGTCGTATTGTTCTCCGGGACCGCACCGACTCTCGCGCACTCCTGCCGTGCGACGTCTCGAGACATTGATTGGAGTGCACCGGTAAAGACGACCACACGTCCGTACAAATAACCGTCGGGATCCGCATCGGTGTTGGTCTGAACCTCGATGATTGATTTGGAATTTGACTGCCGGCGCGCTGTGCCTCCCTGATAAATTCCCGGGGCCATATATCCGAAACGTACACCAACAGTGTCGGCAAGCTCTTGAAGATCTGACACTGCATGTTGCTCGGCCAGCTTGCTAACAATGCATGTTGCTCGGCCAGCTTGCTAACAATCTGCACGACAGCTCGAGCATCCGCGAGTGCATCATGGTGGTTCTCCAACGAAAAACCAAGAGACTCCACGACAAAGGGGAGGCGATAAGAAGGCAGCTCCATGGCTTTTCGGGCAGTCACTAGTGTGCACAGAAAGTTGAATTCTGGGCTTTCGATACCATCAACGGTGCAAGCGTAGCGGATGACGCCAGTATCGAAGGCAGCATTATGGGCAACGAGAATGTCATTCCCAACGAAATCAACAATGAGCGGCAGCACGTCTTTCCAGCGTGGGGCATCGGCGACCATGTCGGCTGTAATGCCGTGAATCGTGGTATTCCATGCATCGAAGGAGTCCACACCTTCTGGTGGACGGATCAAATAGTGACGCTCCTCCACAATCTGGCCATCTCGAACCCGGACAAGCCCCACTGAACATGGAGATCCCCTATACGAATTTGCCGTTTCAAAATCAATCGCAGTAAAGTCCAACATCCATTGCCTCAACTCTCAGCTCAAATACGATCCTTTAAGCCATTCTCTACCATTGCCACGACAAGTTGGGTTCTACCTCCCGAAGCGAAAGTTACATGAAGCAGGACAACTGTTGAAAGTTTCAAATATGGCAATATAAAGGTCTCCTCAGCGACCCGGATATGTTCTTCCTGGTGGCAAATTAGAACATTATGGGCGGTGCTCCTCAGCTATTACTGAGGGACACCGCCCATAATGTTCTGAGCCTGGGGTAGAACTTACAGGCTCTTAGCTAATTTTTTTGCTCGTGCAAACTCCAGCATTTCTTCGCGCTCAACTAGCTTGATGCGGTCACGGGTGATCTCACCGAAGCGGGTCGACACGGTACCGGCTTCGGCACCCAGAGCCTTTTCTTGCTCGTCCAGGCTCATCCAGCCATCCCAGTCGGCGTAGTCCACGCCACGGGACTCCAGCAGCTCTTCGATGCTCTGGTTCGAGGACGGAACCGGCAGGTTCGCCAAGTCTTCAAGCAGGTGGTTGATGGTCTCCAAGGCGTCACCCTTGGTGTGGCCAATTAGTCCGATAGGGCCACGCTTGATCCAACCGGTCGCGTACAAACCATCGATGTGGGTGCCTTCAGCGTTCAAGACTCGGCCTTCAACGTTTGGCAAGACACCGCGGTTTCCGTCGTATTCGATGTTGTCTACGGCAGAACCGAAGTAGCCAACTGCACGGTATACGGCCTGTACTGGATACTCGGTAAATTCACCGGTGCCCTTCACATTTCCGGTGCCGTCTAGTTCGTTGCGTTCAAGCTTCAGACCGGTGACCTTGCCGTCTTCACCGAGCACCTCAACCGGGGTCTGCAGGAAGTGCAGATGCAGTCGACGTGAAGCACTTGCGGTTTCCTCGGTCTCTTCCTGTTCAATCAACCAGTTGGTCAGGGTCGAGACCATGGTCTTCGTTTGGTTGCTGGTGCGGATTGCTTCTTCCGAACCTTCGTCGAAGTCAAAGTCCTCTTCGTACAAGACGATGTCTACATCTTTGGAATGCGATAGTTCGCGAAGCTCCAGCGGGGTGAACTTCACCTGTGCGGGGCCACGGCGGCCGAAGATATGTACATCGGTGACCGCGGAGCCGTTCAGCTGCTCATATACGTGAGCTGGAATTTCGGTCTCTAGCAGCTGGTCAGCATGTTTGGAGAGAATACGAGCGACGTCCAAAGCTACGTTGCCATTACCGATCACTGCTACTTCAGTGGCGGAAAGGTCCCAATCCTTCGCGGCATCCGGATGCGCGTCGTACCAAGATACAAAGTCTGCGCCACCGTGAGAGCCGGTAAGTTCAATGCCTGGGATGTTCAGGTCGGCGTCTTTTTGGGCACCTGTCGCGATAATGACCGCGTCATAGCGCTCGTGTAATTCGTCAAGGGTGATGTCCCGGCCCAGTCCAACGTTTCCGTAGAAGTTGATCCAGTCGTTGTTCAGCACCTTATGCAGGGCATTGATAATGCCCTTAATGCGTGGGTGGTCCGGGGATACGCCGTAACGGATCAGGCCGAACGGGGTAGGTAGCTCATCGAAGAGATCTACCTTCAGCGATAGTTCGCCAGAAGAAACCGGCTCGCTCTTATTGAGCATGTCCGCGGCGTAGATACCTGCGGGACCGGCACCGACAATGGCAACGCGCAGGGCGCGGGAGGTCAAATGTTCAGGTACGTGAACTTCACTCATCAAACAACATCTACTTTCTTAGTCAGCGAATGAGACCGACGCTGTGACGTCGACCGTGTCCAGCGGCTGAAGCTCAACCAACTGGGTTGAAGCTTCAGGTGCCAGACGTACAACGTCACCAATTACGATGACGGCCGGATTCGCCACGGCGGCCTTACGGGCGCGCACTACAATCTCCTCTAGCGTACCGATAGTTGTCCGCTGCGTCTGTGAGTAACCTCGCTCCACTATCCCAATTGGCGTACTAAACGGTAAACCCCGGGTAAGTAATGTCTCAACAATTTGTGCCAAATTCGACACCCCCATGAGCACTACCAGGGTGTGGTCGGCGCGTAGCGGAACATCGCTAAGATCCTCATGCCCACTAATGACGGTAAAACCGGCGGCGACTCCTCGGTGGGTTACCGGAATCCCTGCTGCGGCCGGCACGGAAATGGAACTAGTAATTCCGGGAATTACACGCGTAGCGATCCCATGTTCCGCGGCGAAGATCATTTCTTCGCCACCACGCCCTAGCACGAAGGGATCCCCACCTTTTAAGCGGACCACGTCCAGACCCTGAGAAGCATATTTGACTAGGAGATCATTGATCTCATCCTGTGTTTTTACGTGGCAACCCGGCGCCTTTCCCACATCAATAACTTTAACTTCGGGACGCAGCTCCTCCAGCAATGCAATGGGTCCAAGTCGGTCCGCAAGCACCACATCCGCGGCAAGCAGAGCCTTGTAGCCAGCAACCGTGATCAACTCAGGATCACCCGGCCCGCCTCCAATGAGCGTAATTTTTCCTTTAGACATTTTTTCCTCCAGTGCGGTTAATGCCCCTGTCGCGCAAAAGCTTGCGTTCCACGGGTGCAAAACATAAAAGTTCAATCAAGACGCCAACCAGCAAAATAACAAGTATGACTAAGATCACTAACGGTAAATCTGCGAGGTCCCGTCCACGTTGCAGCAACGAGCCCACACCAAGGGCGAGCGACCCGCCCACCGCAATCAATTCGGCGGCCATTAGGGAGCGCCAGGCGAAGGCCCAGCCTTGACGTAACCCGGCCACATAGCCTGGTAGCGCAGCAGGCAGTTCAACATGCCAAATATGCTGGCGCTTATCTGCGCCCAAGACTTGGGATAGCGCCCGGTACTGGTGCGGGATCAGGTCAATGCCAGAAAGCAGTCCATTGATAATCGAGGGCACCGCACCAAGGAGGAGCACCATGTAGATGGTTGCGTTGCTCAGCCCAAACAAGATGATCGCAGCCGGTACCCATGCGATGGATGGAAGTACCTGCATCGCTGAAATCAGTGGCCCTAGTCCCTTACGCAGTAAGGGTTGGTGCGCCAGCAGTAACGCGATGGGGGTTGCGATCAGCACAGCTAGCAAAAATCCGGACAGCGCCCTAAAAAGTGAGGTTCCTACGGCACCGAGTAGTGATCCGTTGTCCAACATCTCGGGCAGCTTGGCCACGATGGCGCCGGGCCCCGGGAATAGGTCTGAACGGATGGGAACAGCCCAGGAAGCAATCTGCCACAGGCTCAGGAGCACGATGACGGTGATGACCGGCGCAAGGACCGAATCAAGTGAAGTCTTTGGCAGCCGTAACTTGTCGGCCTTGACCGTCGGTTCGCTAGCCTGCTGCGCTAGTGCGCTCATGTTTTCGTTGCTCCTTTCTGAGGATTGTTGTCAGTTCGTCGGCCAAAGCCGCCGCTTGGGCTGGATCGTTTCGCAGTTGCGCCGAAATCCGTCGGGTTTCAAGGATTCGTCCCGGGTGGGAGGACAACACCAAAATACGTCCGGCGAGCCGAATCGCTTCGCGTACATTGTGGGTGACGAAGATGATGGTTTTGCCCGTCTGTTGCCAGAGGCTGCGTAACTCTTCATGCAACATGTCGCGGGTAATCGCATCAAGCGCCGCGAAGGGCTCGTCCATCAGCAGCACCTGACGGTCTTGAGCCAAGGATCTAGCCAAGGCCACTCTTTGGCGCATCCCCCCGGAGAGCTCATGAGGTTTTTTCTGTCCTGCATGCCCCAACTGAACTAGGTTGAGCAACTGCGCTACACGCGCATCGCGTAAGTCGGCCGGGTATCCCCCAAGTTTTAATGCGAGCGAAATATTATCGGCCGCGCTCAGCCACGGAAGCAGGTTTGCATCTTGGAACATGAAGGCCGCCCCATCCTGTGGAACTTCAAGCCACCCGGAGGTGGGCTGCAACAGCCCGGCAATCATGTTCAGCAACGAAGATTTACCACATCCTGAAGCACCAAGAACGGCAACAAACTCGCCATCGTCAATCTGTGCGGTGAGCGAATCGATCACCAGATCGGTTCCTGGATAGCTCAGTGAGACTTCGTGAAGTTCTACTCCCATGGACGTTGTCCAATCCATTGGTCGTTCACGATGTTTGTTACCTCGCCAGGCTCTCCAATACCCACCGCGGACTGATGCGCGACCAGAGTTTTGAAGGTATCTTCCAGCGGGATCTCATCGAAGCTCACCTGGCCCAGCGCCAAATTGATTACCTCGTCAGAGAGGCTACTTCCGTTGATCTTGTTCAAGGCCGCTTGTACTGCACTGAGCCGTTCAGCGGCGCTAACCGAGTTGAGCCAATGAATAGACTGCGCATTGGCTGCCACAAGTTTCGCGACGCTCTGTGGGTGTTCGGCCAAGAAATCCTGGCTGACGACTAATACCGTGGTGGGGAACTTGCCTTTGGGCCACAACGACGATTCATTGATCAACCGGTGAGCCTCGTGTTCCTTAACCAACAAAGAAGCGTGAGGTTCCGGCAACCAGGCCCCGTCGATAGCTTGACGAGCAAATAGTTGCGGCACCGTACCGTTTGAACTTGGGGTCACAGTCACCTGCTCGCCCAGTCCTTGGTCCAAGAGGTAATGACGCAACGCCACGTCCTGAGTTCCACCGAATTGCGGCGTTGCCAGCTCGGTTCCCGGCAAATCTTCAACGCTTCTAATGTCCTTGGAGACCACTAAACTCGCTCCCCCATTGGTCACCCCTGCCACGATTTTTAATGACTTTCCCGCGCTGGCTAGGTAGCTGGTCAATGCCGGTGACGGGCCAAGGTAAGCCGCGTCCAGTGCCCCACTATTTAGCGCTTCGATTGCTGCCGGACCAGCGTTGAAAATTTGGGTTTCCAACTGTGTATTGTCACTTTTTAGGGCGGATTCTAGAAAGCCCTGGTGGTCCGCAATGAGCGCCGGAGCATGGGTGACGTTGGCAAAATATCCCAGACGTAGTTCCTTCGCGGCACTTGTCGCCGAGACCTGAGCCTTCGCCTCACCCAGGGGCGGAACAAACGCGGTACCCACGGCAAAAATTGCCAAGAACCCCACGATCCACAGAGCCGCCCTGCGTGCCCGAGAGTTAGTAGCTTCCGCAGTAGAGGTGAACCGCTGTCGTCTTGGAGTTTCTCGCTCAAGCGGCGGCATTCTGGGCCTCAATAATTCCTGCAGCTAAAGTGGCTCCGCTATTGGGGTCAATTAGTAAGAAGGAACCTGCGGTACGTGAATTTTGGTACTCGTCCACGGCCAGAGCCGCGGAGCTACGAACCGTGATGCGTGCCAAATCATTGAGCTGCAATTCGGTGGCCGCACTACGGGAGAAATCAACCACATTGATCACGTGATCAAGGCTTTGAACCTTCGCCCGAGCAACCTTGGTGCCGTGTTTAATGAGCACCAGCTGACCGGCGGTGATCTTGTTCGGGGACAGTACACAAATATTCGCTTCGATCTGACGAACCGGCACCTCGGGCTCCCCCGCAATGATGGTGTCGCCGCGGGCAATGTCGATCTCACCGGTTAGTTCCACAAGCACCGCTTCTCCAGCTAGCGCCGTGGTCACTTCGCCGTGCGAGTTGCGAATGGACTTGATGGTGCTGGTTGCTGGCTGCCCGTTGGAGATAATCTGGACGGTGTCGCCCACACTCAACTCTCCGTCGGCTAGCGTGCCGGAGTAACCGCGGAAGTCGCGATATTGTTCTGCATCAAGTCCAGGAGCCAATGCACCCTGTGGACGGATGACATACTGCACGTCAAGACGGGCAGTCCCTTGTCCACGTTCGGGTTCAAGGGCTTCCAGTAATCCGAGCAACGTTGGCCCGGCATACCAGTCACTATGCGCCGAGGCATCAACTATGTTGTCGCCATTCAACGCCGACACGGGAATGACTGCGGTGCGCTTGATGCCCAATTCGGCAGTGATATCCAGAATTTGCGTTTCAATTTCGCTGAAGCGTTGCTCTTTCCAATCCACGAGGTCCATCTTGTTCACGGCTACTACCAGTTGCGGCACCCGCAGTAGGGAAAGCACGCCAAGGTGGCGGCGGGTTTGTTCCAGTACTCCGTGTCGCGCGTCCACCAGCACAATCGCTGCGTCTGCGGTTGAGGCGCCGGTGACAGTATTGCGGGTGTACTGCACATGCCCCGGGCAGTCGGCCAGAATGAAGGAGCGGTTGGCGGTGGAGAAATACCGGTAGGCCACGTCGATGGTGATGCCTTGTTCGCGTTCGGCGCGTAGTCCGTCGGTGACCAACGCCAGATCCAGCGCCGGGGTTTCACCGCCAAAACCACGTTCAGCGCTGGTGCGCGCAATGTCATCTAGCGAGTCGGCGAGAATTGCTTTGGCGTCGTGGAGCAGCCGTCCGACAAGCGTTGATTTTCCGTCGTCTACCGAGCCAGCGGTGGCGATACGTAACAGTGTGGTGGTCATTTTAGAAGTACCCTTCGGTCTTGCGGTCTTCCATTCCAGCCGCTGAAATTCGGTCGTCGGCGCGGGTGGCGCCGCGTTCGGTTACGGTAGCCAAGGCCAACTCGTCCAGTACCTTCGGTACGGTGTCGGCGGCCGAGAGCACCGCACCGGTGCAGCTGGCGTCTCCTACGGTCCGATAGCGCACCTGGCGAATGCTGACGATTTCTCCCTGGGCCGGCAGCGAGACGCCGGTGACCGCTCGCCACATACCGTCTCGTTCAAAGACCTGGCGCTTGTGGGCAAAGTAGATTGGCGGTAACTCGATTTGTTCTTGGTTGATGTACGCCCAGATATCGCGTTCGGTCCAGTTGGAGATCGGGAAGGCGCGGACGTGCCCACCGGGTGCGTGGCGCCCGTTGTAGAGATTCCAGATTTCCGGGCGTTGGTTACGTGGATCCCAGACTCCGAATTCATCGCGCAGCGATAAGATGCGTTCCTTGGCCCGGGCTTTGTCTTCATCGCGGCGGGCCCCACCGAAGACCACATCGAAGCGGTTGGCCTCGATGGTGTCTAATAGCACCCGGGTTTGCAAACGGTTTCGGGTGCCATCTGGCAGTTCTGTCAGCTCCCCGCGGTCGATATATTCCTGTACCGAACCAACTACGAGGTTCAGCCCGTAGCGAGCCACGACCTGGTCGCGGAATTTCAGTACCTCGCCGAAGTTGTGGCCGGTATCGATATGCACTACAGGAATCGGCACACGGGCCGGAAACACTGCTTTAGCCAGCAGGTGTAGTACTACCACCGAGTCTTTACCTCCGGAAAAGAGCAAACCGGGATTTTCGAATTCGGCGAGCACTTCACGGATGATGTGAATTGATTCGGCTTCGAGCTCGTCGAGGACGCTGCGCCGTGCTTGGCTGGGTGCATTGACTGTGATGGTCATTTGCTTCTCTCCTTCACTAGATGTGTATGCCGCATTCAGTTTTTGCTAGGCCTGCCCAGCGGCCGGCGCGGGGATCTTCGCCCTCGGCTACCGGCCTGGTACATGGTTGACATCCAATGGAGGGGTATCCCTGGGTGAGCAGCATGTTCACCGGCACCGAGTGCTCGGTGGCGTAGCCAATCAGTTCGTCAAAGGACCAGGCGGCCAGCGGGTTGAATTTCACCAGCCCGTGTTTTTCGTCGAAGCCCACCAGCGGCGTGTTGGCTCTGGTCGGCGCCTCCTCGCGACGCACCCCGGTGAACCAGGCGCCATAGTCTTTCAAGGAATTTTTCAGCGGATCCATTTTTCGCATCTGGCAGCAGGCTGCCGCGTCACGCGCGAAGAGCTCCCTGCCGAATTTCGCATCTTGCTCATCCACCGTGAGTTCTGGCAGTACCTTGATGATGCGTACCTGCAGAGCCCGGGCGACCTCGTCGCGGGTGCTGATGGTTTCGGCGAAGTGATACCCGGTCTCAAGGAACAGCACGTCAACATCTGGAATCGCGGCCGAAACCAAATGCGGTAAGACCGCGTCAGCCATGGAACAGGCAACCGCGATCTCACGGACCGCGAAATGGTTGGCCGCAAAATTGATGACCTGTTCGGCGGTAGAGTCCCAACCAAGCTCTTCGGCTCCGATTGCGGCGATCTTCCGCAATTCTGCTTCGCTGCGTTGCACGGTGCTCATACCAGGTCCTCCTCGTCGGCGCGGTGTGCCCAGGCAGCGAAAGATTCGTTCTCTTCTGACTTCCTTGAATAGCTTTTGACAACTCGTTCCACGTACTCGGGAAGCTCATCTGCCGCGACCTTCAGTCCGCGAACGGTGCGGCCTAAGCCAGCCTCACCGTTTTCAAATCCGGCCAGTGTTCCACCTAGGTGTACTTGGAAGCCGGAAACCTGCTCGCCCTGCGCGTTGGTGATCAGTTGCCCCTTCAAACCGATGTCGGCGGTTTGGATGCGCGCGCAGGAGTTTGGGCAACCATTAACATGCAAGGACAGGGCCTTGGGAAGTTTTCCTTTGTGGTCCGCCAGCCTTGATTCGATTTGTTTCACCGCCTCGATGGTGGTGTCCTTGGTGTCCACGATGGCTAGCTTGCAAAACTCAATGCCGGTGCAAGCGATAGCGGAGCGCTTGATTAAGCCGGGAAACGGGTCCAAGCCCAGTTCTTGCACCGCGCTGGTAAAGGCATCAACGTGGTCTGCGGGGATGTCTAGGGCGATGATTTTCTGGTGTGGGGTGGTACGCAGCCTGGTAGAACCGGTCGCTTCAACCAGGTCCGCCAGCTTGTTCAGAATGGTTCCCGAGACGCGTCCAACCGGCGGAGTCAGCCCGATAAAGAACCGGCCGTCCTTCTGCTCGTGCACTCCGCAGTGATCTCCCGCGTCCTGTGGCTTGTGCGCCGGCGGCCCGTCGGGAAGTTCAAACCCCAGGTACTCGTCTTGGAGGATCTGACGGAATTTCTCGGTGCCCCAATCGGCGAGCAGGAACTTCAGGCGTGCCCGGTTGCGCAGCCGCCGATAGCCGTAGTCTCGGAAGATGGAAGTGACTGCCTCCCAAACGTCGGCAGCAATTTCTGCGCGGACGAATGTGCCGAGTCGTTCGCCCAAGCGTGGGTTGGCGGAGAGCCCACCACCGACCCAGAGGTCATAGCCGACGCCAAGTTCCGGATGTTCAACGCCGATTAGCGCGAAGTCATTGATCTCGTGGACGACATCTTGGTTTGGGTGGCCGGTAATGGCGGTCTTGTACTTGCGCGGCAAGTTGGAGAAATCCGGGTTGCCCACATAGCGCCGAGCGATCTCCTGGATCACGGGAGTTGGGTCGATGATCTCATTTTTGGCGATGCCTGCCACGGGCGAACCTAGGATGACTCGGGGTACGTCTCCACAGGCTTCGGTGGTGTTCAGCCCCACGGCTTCGAGTCGGCGCCAGATTTCGGGTACATCCACCACATCTACCCAGTGCAACTGAATGTTCTGGCGGTCGGTGAAGTCCGCGGTGTCGCGGGCGAACTCGGTAGAGATCCCGGCGATCACCCGAAGCTGATCGGTGCTTAGTGCTCCGCCGTCGATGCGCACCCGAAGCATGAAGTATTTGTCTTCAAGTTCGTGCGGCTCCAGCGTGGCGGTCTTACCACCGGGAATGCCTTGGGCTCGTTGGGTGTACAAGCCCCACCAGCGAAAGCGCCCGTGCAGGTCGTCTGGATCAATTGAGTCGAAACCCTTAAGCGCGTAAATCTGCTCGATACGTTCGCGGACGTTCAGACCGTCGTCGGCGGCTTTGAGTTCCTCGTTGTGGTTGAGCGGTGCTTTGCCGTCAATCTTCCATTGACCTTGGGGTTTGGCTGCCCGCTTGGGGCGACCGGGTGCAGTAGTTTGCGTCATGTAAGCCAGCGTAGAAACCAGCCCCCGGGGGCTGGCAACCACGAGTAGTCACATGAACGCGCTTTACTTAATCACCGCGAACTTCGTCATCTGAGGACAATTATGAGCTCTGTTTCAGGGCCACTTGCAGTCTTATGAGGAAACATTTAGCGATCATGACGTCAGGGAGCAATGGGCTTGTGGTGATCCGGGCACCCATGCTAACTAGCCGTGTTTGAAAGAGTCCATCGGCCAACAACGCGCTAAGTACCAGCGTCTTTGGCTTCAGTTCCTCGGAAAGCAGTTCATTAATCAGCGGTTTGGCCCCAGCACAGTAGGTCACCTGAACTTCCTGACCCAGATGCGTTGAGATCTGCGCTGCTAAGTCCCTGAGTTGCTCTTGGCCTTGCTCTAGCCGGGTCCCGGCCGCAGCAAGGAGAACCTTCTGATTCGGCTCCAGCTGAGCCATGGCGCGCTGACTTAGTAGGTAAGCAAGTTCTGGCAAAGCACCTAACGGACTGGCCGCGACCGTGTTTTGCCGTGCTGCTACTGCCTGGGCGATGTCCTGAGTCGTATGTACTCCGTCGGCGACCAGCAGCGGCAGTACTACCGCGGCTTCCCCCTCGGGCAATGAGGCGAGCACTTGAGCAAGTTGCGGCTGTTGAACATCAACATACGCCTCGTGCCAGACCAACTCGGTGTGTATCTCACTACGTGCCAGTTCTTCGAGCTGTGTACGTAAGTCGTGGATCAGTTGTTGACCGCGAAGATTATCGGTGCCATGGGACGCAGCGAGGACGTGGGTTTTCTTCATCACCGGTTTATTAGCTCTGGCGGATCAGCTTGTGATTGGCGGCTTGAGCCTGTGGCCGAATCACGATTTCGTCCAGGTTCACATGTGACGGGGCGCTGACCGCGTAGCGGATCACCTCTGCCACGTCCTCGGCCGTGAGCGGTTCGGCGACCCCGGCATATACCTTCTCGGCCGCTTCTTTCGTTCCGAGCCGGCGCAACGCGAATTCTTCGGTGTGGACGAGTCCTGGAAGAACCTCAATGACACGGACCCCGTTGCCAACTTCTTCCAGGCGCAGCGCCTGAGTCATGGCTCGTTGCGCTGCTTTAGCGGCGTTATATCCGCTACCTCCCTCATAGCTGGAAAGTGCGGCGGTCGAGGTAACGTTCAAAATGGTGCCTGCGCTGGTACGCAAGGAAGGTAATAGCGCCCGAGTCAACCGCATGGTTCCCATGACGTTTGCCTGCCACATGAATTCCCAGTCTTCATCTTTTGCTTCGGCCCAGTGATCACTACCGCGTGCTCCGCCAGCACAGTTGATGAGCGTATCGACCCCGCCTTGTGCTTCAACGACGCTGACCAGCGCATCAACATCGGCTTGAACACTGACATCTGCAGTCAGTGCAACTGCGCCGGTTTCGGCGGCCAAGGACTCCAGCCGGTCTGCACGACGTGCCACTGCAAAAACGTTCCAGCCCTGTGCGCGCAAGGCACGGACGGTGGCCTGACCGATGCCGCTCGAAGCACCGGTGACGAGGGCAGAGCGTGAATTGTTCTGATTTTGAGAATTAGTCATATGCCCACTTTAGAACTTTGGGGTGCCCGTATGCGAAGCGATGAATTTCTCTTACGTAAGCCGTTTATCCGGCCTCGAGATGACGCCCTACAGATTAAGTTTCGCCCATTTGTCTACGCTAGTCATGTATCCCTGGCTCAAGTGGCCCAGACCATGAACTTCAATGCTTCCTTGGCCTATGAAACATGAAAGAATAGAAACATGGCAGAAGACAACTTGGGCACAGACACGCCCGCAACGGTTTCCGTTCCTGACAAGCCCGCTTTGGAAGGCCTAGAGGAACGTCTTTCGTCCCGGTGGCGCACCGAGGGCACCTATCACTTCAACGAGGACACGACCCGCGAGGACGTTTACTCCATTGACACTCCCCCACCAACCGCTTCCGGTTCCCTGCACGTAGGACATATGTTCTCCTACACGCAGACCGACGTGCTGGCCCGCTTCCAGCGCATGAGCGGCAAGAACGTGTTCTACCCACTGGGTTGGGATGACAATGGTCTTCCAACCGAGCGTCGCGTACAGAACTACTACGGTGTTCGTTGCGACCCGACCAAACCATATATCGAGGGTTATCGCCCGCCCGAGTCGCCGGCCAAAAACCAGCGCGACTGGGATGTGGTCAGCCGTAAAAACTTTATTGAACTCTGTGAAGAACTAGCAGTAGAGGACGAGAAGGTCTTCGAACAGCTCTTCTCCACCCTTGGCCTGTCCGTTGACTGGCGCATGACCTACCGCACCATTGACGACAACGCCCGTGCGGTGTCTCAGCGAGCGTTCTTGGAAAACCTAAAGCAGGGCGATGCCTATATGGCCGAAGCTCCGACTCTGTGGGATGTCACCTTCCGTACCGCGGTGGCCCAAGCAGAACTCGAAGACCGCGAAATGCCAGGCGCCTACTACCGCTACGCATTCAACGCTGACGGTGGCGAACAGGTCTTCATCGAGACCACTCGCCCGGAACTACTCGCAGCCTGTGCCGGCCTGGTCGCTCACCCAGACGATGAGCGCTACAAGCACCTGTTCGGCAAAACCGTCACCTCGCCGATCTTCGGCGTGCCGGTTACCGTTTACCCACACCCACTGGCTCAGCCAGACAAGGGTTCGGGTATCGCCATGGTCTGCACCTTCGGCGACCTGACCGACGTAACTTGGTGGCGTGAACTGCAGCTACCAACTCGTGCCATCATTGGCCGTGACGGCCGTATTTTGGCAGACACCCCGGAGTGGATCACCACCGAGGCCGGTCAGGCAGCCTACGCAGAGATCTCGGCGAAAACCGTGTTCTCCGCGAAGGAAACCGTCGTCAAGATGCTCAGCGAAGCAGATCTACTAGATGGTGAACCTAAAAAAGTTTCACGTCCGGTGAACTTCTTCGAAAAGGGCGATAAGCCTTTGGAAATCGTCACCTCACGTCAGTGGTACATCCGAAATGGTGGCCGTGACGAAGAGCGTCGTACGCAAATGATTGCCCGCGGGCAGGAGATCGAATTCCACCCATCGTTCATGCGCTCGCGCTATGAGAACTGGGTTTCTGGCCTAAATGGTGACTGGCTGGTTTCCCGCCAACGCTTCTTCGGCGTACCTGTACCCGTTTGGTACAAGGTTGATGAGCATGGCGAGCCTAACTATGACGCTCCGATCTTGCCTGAGACTGCACAGCTTCCGGTTGATCCGGCAGCTGATGCGCCAATCGGTTATACCGAAGACCAGCGTGGTGTAGCTGGCGGCTTCATCGGTGATGCCGATGTGCTTGATACTTGGGCAACGAGCTCGCTGACCCCTCAGATTGTGGGCCGTTGGGGACGCGATGACGAGTTCTTCTCCAAGGTATACCCGTTTGATCTACGCCCACAGGGCCACGACATCATCCGCACCTGGTTGTTCTCAACTGCGGTGCGTGCCGATGCGCTGCACAACGATGTTCCTTGGAAGCATGCTGCCATTTCCGGCTGGATTCTAGATCCAGACCGGAAGAAAATGTCCAAGTCCAAGGGCAACGTAGTGGTACCAAACGAGGTGTTGGAGAAGTTTGGTTCCGACGCGGTTCGTTATTGGGCCGCTAGTGCCAAGTTGGGCGCCGATACCGCCTACGAAATCAACCAGATGAAGATTGGCCGCCGCCTGGCGATCAAGATTCTTAACGCTTCTAAGTTCGTCTTGAACTTGGGTGCCACCGAGGCAAATGTGCTGACCAATGACGCATCATTGGTCACCAACGGTCTGGATCGTTCATTGCTGTTACGTCTGTCGACCGTGATCGAGGATGCTCAGCGTGCCTTTGAAAACTACGACTATGCGCGTGCTCTGGATATCACTGAGTCGTTCTTCTGGTCGTTCACTGACGATTATGTTGAATTGATCAAGGATCGCGCCTATGGCGGTCATGGTGAAGCTGAACAGGCCAGCGTTCTCGCAACGCTCGCAACGACCCTTGACTCGGTACTGCGCTTGTTTGCACCGTTCTTGCCGTTTGCTACCGAAGAAGTTTGGGGCTGGTGGCGCACCGGTTCGGTTCACCTGTCGCAGTGGCCAAGCGTTGCTCATCTCAGCGCAGCCACCGAAGGTGCTGATGCCATGGTTCTTCCGACCGTTGGCCACGCACTGTCGGGTATCCGTAAGGCTAAGTCAGACGCTAAGGTCAAACAACGCACCGAGGTGCTTTCTGGTGAAATCCACGCACCAGCAGCTGCGATTGAGCAGTTGCGTGCAGGCTTCACCGACCTAAAGTCCGCCGGAAACGCACGTGAACTGACTTTGGTTGAAGCCGAGGGCGATCTCACCGTTGTGAACGTGGAATTGGCTCCTGCCGAAGAAGATTAATCTTCATTAGCTACGACACGAAGGCCGTCGAGATTTTCTTCTCGGCGGCCTTCGTTGTTTCTGAGATAGTTCACGATTCGTTCCTCGTAGTTTAACAGCTGTTGAACTACGACAAAATCAAGTGTAATAACGATTTGATCTCTATTAAACGGAACGTTGGTTTAACGGTGTACGGTCAGAGTAAGCAATCAGGCTCGACTCTTGAGAGGCTCAAATGACAACCACACCGGAAGACCCCAACGAGTTCAAACCAGATGATGAGGGCGGTTCAACAACTCCCCCAACAAACAATTCACCAACTGGGAATCCCAGCGCTGAGTCGACCGGTACATATTATGGACAGCAAGGTATTCCTCCAGCTCCTCAGCCAGGACAAATCGCAGACGACAGCCTCCAACGCATTCAACTTAATGGATGGCTTTCGGCATTCTTTGGAATCATTCCGGCACTCATTTTCTTTGTGATCGATAAGGAACGAAGCAATCCGCTGGTTCGCGACTTTCATCAGCAGACACTGAACTTCAGCATCATTCGCGCAATTATTGGCTTGCTAGCTTTCATACCTGTCATTGGATGGGTGATTGGTGTCCTCGGCGGCATCGTCTGCTTTGTTATTGCTATTATGGCCGCAGTCAAAGCACCAGATGAGTACCAGGCCGGACGCGCGTACAAGTATCCAATTAATTTCGCGTTTGTAAGCTAAAACTGTCGAAACTGTTCGTCGCCGAGCATCGGTTATTGCCTCTCGTTGGCCGGATACGGGAATTGGTGCGGCCCCGGGTCACTTCTCAGAGGCAGGTTTATCTGACTCTTCAGAACAAGCTATTATCCGTTGCATCGGCTTCGCTTTGCGTCGGTTTACTTCGTTAAAATGGGCAACCTGTTCACTAACCGGTTGGGCTATCTTGTGAACGATAGTTGAATCGTTCTCGCCTGTCACCGCGTCATCGTCTCGTGATTCCATCACTTCATCCTTAACCAAGCTGGGCGGAATGTCTTCTTCGACATTCCGCCCAACTCACTTCCTGCTAGTTTTGTGCAGAATTATATGCCTGCTCGATGACGGTGCCCCAGTAGGGCCCGAACATCGTGTTACGCACTCCGCTGTAGCCAAAACTGTTGACTGAGTTCTGATAGGCACTGGATCCGCCAAGGAACCACGGACCACCCGAAGATCCGCCGGTCATATCGCATGGGATGCCCTGAGAATCGCTCTGTCCATATGGATCATCAATTGCCGAACCAGAGCATGACTGCAACGTCTCGCCATTGAATGGGCTCGCTGCCGGGTAACCGAAAGCTGTGTATGTTAATCCACGAGCCTGGTTGAACGCAACGCCAGAAGCTCCGACCTGATCAGCCAAACTGACTCCACTATTATCGGAGACCACGGCAAAGGCAGTGTCAAAGGTAATATCTCCGCCGTTGCTCCACTGGGTGGGGGTCACCAATTCGGTTGCGGCAAAAGATCCGTACGGTGCGTTACCGTTTTCGTACGCAGGCACGAAGACCCAGCGGGTTGCGAAGGCACCAGGGCCTTCATTGGCGCAGTGACCAGCAGTGGAAACTGTTGATTCATTGGCCGAAACAACTGAGTTACCCGAGCACACATAATCGGAGCCACCGAGGGTGAAGAACACCTTACCAATGTGGGACACCGGAGTGACCGATGATGATTTCTTCGGTTTTTGACCCTTATTCTTCGGGTTCGTTGCTTTCTGGCCGGAAATCTTCTTTGACTCCCCCGCCTTCTGTGCACCCTTGGTAGCGGATTTCCCGTGCGTGAGAACGTCAGCGGACTTGGCGTTCTTCATACGCGAGGAGGTCCAGTAGTTCATCGCATTTTCAGCCTTTGCCTGGCTGATGGTTGTTGATTCGACTTTGTCGGTGGGGGCTGTGGGGGCAGCCATGGCCATTGAAGCACTTCCACCGATCAGTCCGCCGGCAAGCAAAAGTGCAGCTATTGCTCGACCTTTGCGCAGGCTTGCCTTGGGGGCATGGTTTTGGATTTTGTCTTGCACGATTTCTCCCTGTGTGGCGGATGGGGGCCGCCGTCGAAAGCATGTGCCGGAGCACCTGTGGGAGTTAGTCAAACACATCTTTCAAGTAATACATAGGACCGTTCGCGAAGAATTTTATACATTCAACACGCTAATTGGTAAAAACTATGAAGCTACGAATTTCTTGTAACAAAAAACTAAGAGCGATCCCAACAAAAAATCGGAGCACGGGCATCTCATTTACGGGAGTCTCTCGATCCTGCGCAAGAAATCGCTTGGAAAATGAAACCTACTTATCAGTAGGTGTACGCACCATGCAAGACTTGAAGCAATTAAAATTTGTGAAACAACAGTGACGCACTTCATATTCTGGAAATTCGAAAGTCAGCCAAAATTTATTCACGAAAAGTTACCACTGAGCGAAACATTAACTCTCAAGTAGTCAGTGAGAGCGCTCCCCCGGTTATCTCTCGTTTATGATAGGTCAACTTCATTAACTAACGCATAACAGGTCTACGAAGATTGTTGCTGGCACTAATTAAACAAAAACCTCGTACAATCAGACCCGCCATAATATGACTGAGCAGATTGCACGAGGCTTGTAGAGCGCGGATTAATCGAAGACTGGACTTTCGGTCCGACTGCGCTTCATTTCAAAGAAGTAAGGGAAAGATGCCAGCTGCACCGCAGCATCAAACATCTTGCCCGCGTCTTCGCCAGTTGGGATTCTGGTAATGACCGGACCAAAGAACCCTACTCCGTCCACTGCGATGACTGGGGTGCCGACGTCTTGACCAACCTTGGAGATACCACCTTCGTGGCTTGCCCGTAGTGCTGCATCATTGGCATCGGTGCCGGCAGCTTGCGCTAGTTCAGCTGGAAGCCCGACCTTTGCTAACGCGCGGGATATGACATCAGCGCGGTCTTCAACTTTCTCATAATGAATTAGTTCGCCCATTGCGGTGTAGAGCTGGTCTATAACCTCATCGCCATGCTCTTGCGCGGCCTTGATGATCACTCGTACTGGACCCCAGGCGTTATCCATTGATGCGCGGTAATCTTCAGGAAGGTCACGACCTTCGTTGAGCACCGAAAGGCTCATCACACTCCACCGAACGTCGATGTCACGAACTTTTTCAACTTCCTTGATCCAACGACTAGTGGCCCAAGCGAAGGGGCAGATTGGGTCGAACCAGAAATCAACTTGTGTGCGTTGTGGCATGAACCTTCAACTTCCTACGAAAAATTAATGGAACTCTAAACTATGCGGATTTTTTGTTGCGCTTCGCTGCAAGTTCGTGGGAAAGGAGCAACGGCTCATCCTTATCCAAGACAGTTCCACGAGTCACGACTACCTCTGCTACATCTTCCAAGCTAGGCAGCTCAAACATGATGCCACCCAAAGTCTCTTCCAAAATTGCGCGAAGCCCACGTGCGCCGGTTTCACGTTCAATTGCCAGTTCAGCAATTGCGTCCAAGGCCTGTGGTTCGAAGCTCAGCTCAACGCCGTCCATACGGAACATTTTCTGGTACTGCTTGACCAGTGCATTCTTGGGTTCCGTGAGAACTCGAATCAATGCTCCACGGTCAAGATGCTCTACCGTAGCAATCACCGGTAAGCGTCCAACGAATTCTGGAATCAACCCGAACTTCAGCAAGTCTTCGGGACGAACATCGGAATAAGACGGAGCCTCAGACTTAATTGCGGTCAGTGGCGCCCCGAAACCGATACCCTTTCGACCAGCACGGGAGGAAATAATTTCCTCGAGTCCTGCAAAGGCACCAGCCACAATAAACAGAATGTTCGTCGTATCCAGCTGCAAGAAATCCTGATGTGGGTGTTTGCGTCCACCCTGAGGCGGAACTGCTGCGACGGTACCTTCAAGGATCTTCAATAAAGCTTGCTGAACGCCTTCACCGGAAACGTCCCGAGTAATTGAAGGGTTCTCGCTCTTTCGTGAGATCTTGTCAATTTCGTCAATGTAGATAATGCCAGTTTCGGCCTTCTTGACGTCAAAGTCTGCGGCTTGAATCAGCTTCAGCAAAATATTTTCAACGTCTTCACCGACATAACCGGCCTCAGTCAAACTGGTTGCATCGGCTACGGCGAACGGAACGTTCAGCTTCTTAGCCAACGACTGCGCCAAGTAGGTCTTACCGCAACCGGTGGGACCAATTAGCATGATGTTAGATTTCGAAACCTCAACATCATCTAGAGGGTTCTCGCTATTCAAGGCAGCAACAGGAGAATGCTCCTGAGTACCATGAATTCGCTTGTAGTGGTTGTACACGGCGACGGATAGAGCACGCTTAGCGTTCTCCTGACCGATCACGTACTCTTCCAAGGAATTGAAGATTTCTCGTGGTTTTGGCAACGAAAAATCTTCGGAGACCTGTTCTTCAGCAAACTCTTCGGCAATGATCTCATTGCACAGTTCGATGCATTCGGTACAGATGTAGACTCCGTGGCCTGCTATTAGCTTCTTTACCTGTTTCTGGCTCTTTCCGCAGAAAGAACACTTCAACAGATCCGAGCCTTCGCCCATACGTCCCATCGCACCGATCTCCTGTTTGCTTGAGTTGCCGTGGACTATCCCAATTCTAGGTCAGGTAACCCCCAAATTAGCTGAATATGGCGGTCTACCTGCGTGGTGCAATCCTCTTGTGGAGAACACACCTACAAGGTAAACCGCCAGTACTCAGTAATTATTCCGAGTAAGTCCTAGTGACCAAGAACTGCGCGGGTGAGCTTACGTGGAGTAAGCACCTCGTCGACGATGCCATATTCCTTGGCATCGGCAGCAGTCATGAACAAATCGCGTTCAACGTCGTCGCGGACCTTCTCGACACTCTGGCCCGAGTGACTTGCAATGGTTTCTTCGAGCCACGAGCGCATGCGCATAACTTCTTCGGCCTGAATCTGCAGATCGGTCGCGGTACCGCGTTCGCCGCCACCCATCGATGGCTGGTGGATTAGCACGCGCGCGTTTGGCAGGGCCAGACGCTTGCCAGGGGTACCGGCGGCTAGCAGTACGGCCGCGGCGGAGGCCGCCTGGCCGAGGCAGACCGTCTGTACTTCTGGGCGAATGAACTGAATCGTGTCGTAGATCGCGGTCATCGCGGTGAAGGATCCACCTGGTGAGTTGATGTACAGGGTGACATCGCGTTCTGGGTCCATCGACTCAAGAACCAGCAGCTGGGCCATGACGTCATCTGCCGATGCATCATCGACCTGCGCGCCGAGGAAGATAATACGATCCTCGAACAGCTTGGCGTATGGATCCTGGCGCTTAAACCCGTACGGGGTGCGCTCTTCGAACTGTGGCAGGATGTAGCGAGCCGACGGCATCTGACCGCTAACGGCTTCCGGATTGAAGTTCATGGTTTTCTCCTTGGACAAATCTTTGGGGTTCAGGGCGATAGCTAAGGCCGACTACTTGCCGGCGTCGACGCCGCCGCCACCGGTGACCGTACCGGCATGCTTTGCGATCTGGTCGAAGAATCCGTATTCCAGCGCGTCCTCAGCGGTGAACCACTTATCACGCTGGTTGTCGATCAGGATCTGCTCGACGCTCTGCCCGGTCTGCTCCGCGGTCAGGTCGCTCATGACCTTCTTCATGTGCATGATCAGTTCGGCTTGGATCTTGATGTCCGAAGCAGTTCCGCCAATGCCACCCGAAGGCTGGTGCATGAGGATGCGAGCGTTAGGGGTCGCATAGCGCTTGCCTGGGGTACCCGAGGACAGCAGGAACTGGCCCATCGATGCGGCCAGACCGGTTGCCACGGTCACCACATCGTTCGGGATGAAGTTCATGGTGTCGTAGATAGCCATGCCTGCGGTGATCGATCCGCCTGGGGAGTTGATGTAAAGGTAGATGTCCTTTTCAGTATCCTCCGCAGAGAGCAAGAGCAGCTGTGAGCAAATCGCATTCGCGTTGTCATCGCGGACTTCGGAGCCCAGCCAGATGATGCGCTCTTTGAGCAAGCGGTTGTAGATGTAATCCTCACGGCCGGCCGGGTCAACGGAGGCCATGGTGGGAGTGCGCGAATCATTTGACATGTTCTCTACCTCTTCCAAACGTGTAGATCAGATTTTGAAATTCTTTTTCGAATCCCAAAGCTGCAACTGGTTACTTTGAGATTACTGACTTCAACTGCTAGATGCGCGGTTTCATGCCCTTGTTTCGCTCACGGCGCATGACTATACCGACAGCGAACACAAAAGTAGCCACCTACCAACTTGTTTCCAAGTGGGTAGGTGGCTACCGAGGTTGCGAGACTACTTAGCCTCTGCGGTTTCCTCTACAGCTTCTTCTTCGCCAGCTGGCTTCACGAATGAAGTCAGGTCCACAGCGGCACCGTTCGAATCGGTGACGGTTGCGAATTCAAGAACCTTGGCAAGTGCCTTGCGACGGCGAACTTCGCCCATCAACATTGGAACCTGGCCGGCGCCGTCAAGCATCTGCGCGAACTGGTTTGGCTCCATGCCGTACTGACCTGCGGTCTGCACGATGTAGTCGATCAGCTCGGACTGCTCAACGCCAACTTCCTCGGCGTCAGCAACGGCGTCAAGGATGATTTCGTTCTTGAAAGCACGCTCGGTGTTCTCGCGAACTTCTGCGCGGTGCTCTTCGGTGTCGTGGTCAGCTTCAGCATCTGGTGCGTTGAAGTGCTGTTCGATCTGCTCGTCGATTACGGAAGCAGGAACAGGAACCTCAACCAGTTCAACCAGCTTGTCGAGAACTAGCTCGCGAGCTTCTACGCCCTGCTCAGTGATCTTGCCTTCGGCAGCATCCTTGGACAGCGATTCGCGTAGTTCTGCGAGGGTGTCGAACTCGGAAGCTAGCTGAGCAAAGTCATCGTTTGCTTCTGGCAGCTCACGGGTCTTGACCGCAGAGACAACAACCTTGACGATCGCGGTCTTGCCTGCGTGCTCGCCACCGGCAAGGGTGGTCTCGAAGGTGGCGTCTTCGCCTGCTGAAAGGCCAGTAACAGCCTCGTCCATGCCCTCAAGCATGTTGCCCGAACCAACCTGGTAGGACAGGCCCTGAGCTGCGTCTACCTCTTCGCCCTCGACCGCTGCGGTCAGGTCCAAGGTGACGAAGGAATCTGCAGCAGCTGGTGCTTCAACATCCTTCAGGGTGCCGAAGCGACCGCGCAGGTCATCAAGGGCCTTATCGATGTCTTCGTCAGCAACTTCCTTAGCCTCGACGGAAACTTCAATACCCTTGTAGTCAGGTAGTTCAACCTTCGGACGGATATCTACTTCGAAGGTGAAGACCAACTGGCCTTCGCCTTCCTTCTCGATGGAAGGAAGTTCGGTGATGTCAACCTCTGGGCGGGAAAGCGGGGTCAGTTCGTTCTCGACCATAGCCTTCTGGTAGAAGTCGTTCAGGCCCTCGTTCACAGCGGTTTCGATGACGTATCCGCGACCAACGCGCTGATCGATCATACGAGTCGGCACCTTGCCCTTACGGAAGCCTGGAACCTGAATCTGCTGAGCGATGGTCTTGTACGCCTCATCGACGCGGGGCTTCAGTTCCTCATAAGGAACCTCAACGGTCAGTTTCACCCGGGTCGGGTTGACGTTTTCGACGGCGCTCTTCACAGCGTTGTACTCCTGAGTGTCTAAGAATTAGGTTTTATCTGCAAAAAACCCCGCAACATGGTGGCGTTGCGGGGTTGTTCGACAGAGTCGGGGTGACAGGATTCGAACCTGCGACCTCACGCTCCCAAAGCGCGCGCTCTAGCCAAGCTGAGCTACACCCCGATTAGCAGTGAACAGTCTAACCCGAGTCATCCTGTATCCACTAATCGTTTGCGATTCTTGCCAGATACTTTTTATTGTTTCCGGTGATCACAAGAACTAAATTATCTTTAGATCTTTTTATCATGCAACAATTTCCGAAGAACTTATCTCATGAGTCGGGGTAACAGGATTCGAACCTGCGACCTCACGCTCCCAAAGCGCGCGCTCTAGCCAAGCTGAGCTATACCCCGTTGTGCTCTGTGTGAAAATCGCTTTTCACCTGAGCCAACGTCTTGTGAATCTTTGCTGGGAAGTTGTTATCCCTGCGTGATCACAAGAAATAAATTTACACGGGTTCGAGCTAAAAGCAAAATCGGCTTCCTCGTGTTCAAAACTTCTAACTTCTGCGAATTTACGCGGGTTTTCTGGCGTTGACGTCTGTTTTTGAGGTAAAACACCGAAAAAGGTGAGTTGAGTAACAAGCTTTTTCCATGTTCTTCACAGAAATAGCCCGGAACGCTCACAGTCAACTCTCCGACCTACGTTTCGAACTGTGCTTTCCGGGTTTGTTGGTAGCCTTCCACTGCCCACACAGCGGTGAATAGTACCCTTTTAGCCATGCTGACTACATGGACACTGACTTTTGATTGCGCAGCTCCTGCACAACTTGCTAGCTTCTGGAAGGCTGCGCTGGGATATGTGGACGCTGAAGCCCCCGCCGGCTTCGTCTCCTGGGAGGACTGGCTGATTGCTTGCGAAGTGCCACCAGCGGAATGGGATGACGGTGCAGTCATCTGCGACCCGACCGGTGTCGGCCCGCAAATTTCAATGCTCAAGGTGCCCGAAGCCAAAATCGCGAAAAATCGTATTCATCTGGACGTGAAAATAGGACTGGGTCGCGACCAGCCCGCCGAGCAACGCGGGGCTCGAGTTGAAGCGAAAGTCGAGCAGCTAATACAGCTCGGGGCTAAGGAACTATCCAAACACTTCATGCACGGACATCTAGATCACGTAGTGCTTTCAGATCCCGAGGGGAATGAATTCTGCGGGTTAAGTGCCAAAAAGTGTGTACAGAAACCCCTCAAAACAACTAACCACTAGGGCTAACACCACCAACACATGCTTTGAAAGCATGTACCGTGGCAAAAGTTGCGAATCAACCCCTCTGCGATGTATGCGGAAACAAACAAGTAAAAAACGGGAAAACCAGCGCTGGACGCACCCGATGGCGATGCAAAAACTGCGGCGCGTCCAGCACAATATCCTGCCCAGACATCACCGCCAA
>NZ_BMKX01000015.1 GCF_014644555.1 Glutamicibacter ardleyensis
TTGAAAAGCTCCCCAGATGTGGTTACTGATTTCTCAGTCCAACATTTGGGGAGCAGTTCATTTGAGGGTGGGGCGGTTTCGTTTACTTCGGCGGGTCTACGTTGGCTCGTGCCAGAGCACCAGCGATAAGCCCGACGAGGCTGCCGACGATGCCGACCACGACAACGAGCAGTGAGACAAACCCGTTGATCTGGTCAAGGTTGATAATGCCCATCGTGACCAACGTGGTGAGCACCAACGCTGCTAGGACGATGATTGCGGTGTAGAGCTTCTTGCGAGTTGCCGGATCACTCAGCCCGGAACCTTGTGCTTCGTACTTTCCCATGAGGGTTGCCTCCTAGTTGTTGTCGTTTAGCCATCGTTGGATGGCCTTACCGGTTTCCTTTTCAGGCTTGCCGTCCAGGCGCCACTTGCGGGTGTCGTAGTAGACCTTGCCTCGGTGGCCCAGATCGTCGGCCAGCATGCGCTGGAATTCGACCCAGAACCAGTAACCGTCCTTGCCGTCCTTCGCCAGTGGCACACCCTTGGCGACACCCTTAGCGGCGAACGGGGTCTTAACGTAGTAGCCGTTGCGCTGCATCAGCGTCATCGTGTCGGTGATGGTCAGCTTCTCGAACTTGCCATCCCAGCGTCCGTTCTTCCCGTCCACGACGTTCTCCAGCAGGATCTGCAAGGCGCCGATCTCCCAGGACAGGAAGTTGCCGTTGACCTTCAGGTTGGCGTAGTTGTCCGGGAAGTTCGTGGATCCGTTCGGAACGTTGTCCGGCGACTGGTCCTTGACCTTCGGACGCGACTTCACCGGGACAGGCTTGCCAGTCAGCTTCCCACCAAGCTCGCGTTCCCACAGCGCAATGGTGTCGTCCTTGTCGCGGCCTGCAGCAGACCAGGAGAATTCCACGTGCAGGTGGTCGGTGTGCGGGTTCACGCCGGTGTAGTTGTACCAGCCCTTATTCTTGTACCCACCGGAGAAGATCTTCCGGTTGAAGATGATGCACTGGATGCCGAGCTCCTTGGAGTTCAGGCGCAGCTGCTCGGCGAACTCTTCGAAAATCTCGATCTTGTCGTACCAGCGCAGACCGAAGTCCATCGCACGACCTTCACCATGCAACGAAGTGGTGCGAGTGGATCCACGGACTGTCCGGCAGTTGTAGATTCCCGAGTTGCGGCCGCCTAGCTCCTTGTACTTGGCGAGGAACCACGCCATAGCGCCGAGAGCGCCCTCGGCTGGACCCTTGGTGCAGGACTTGGCTCCTGCATATCCGTTGAAGACTGCCATGGTTAGTTGCCTCCTAGTGGCTTGATGCCCTTGGCCGGCGCAACGTAGTCCGGGTGCTCCGGGTCGGTGACTTCCTCAGGGTTCGGGTCGTCGTATTCCTCTTGGTCAATTGCTTCTAGCGGGTCAAGATCAGACATGGCGTTCCTTTCGAGGGCATAAAAATAACCCTCACCGTTCGGTGAAGGCTTGGAGTGTTTGGGGGGTTATTCGATATTGACGTGTGGTCTTGGTGGTGGGTGCTCAGCCTGCCGGTAGTGATCCCACCGGTTAGTTAGGTCATCCCACGCAGCGGTGAACAACCGGACCGCATCACGCAGACTGCGGATCGTTCGGTCTTGCTCACGGATATGTGTTTCGAGCGAGTCCACACGGCCAGATAGTTTCGTGCGCTCTTCACGCTCAGCATTCAAGTCCGTACGCAATCGTGTGTAGTCCTCACGCAGATCATCAGCGATAGCCATCGCCATCTGCTGCGACTTCTCAGCTACGGCAATATCAGCGTCACGCTTCTTCACCGGCGCTTCTTTACTGAACTGTTTGTATCCCCAATAACCGCCGCCGCCAACTACCCCCAGTAGAGCTACGATGATCGCTATTATTGAGCCTTCACTCATGGGTATGCTCCTCAACTTCGCGGAGTGTTCGTCGCACGCTACGTTCAATCATGACAATAGAGATAGCGCGGACAGTGGCACCGATACCGAGGAATAAGGGCACGCCCCAAGAGAATTGCGACTCAGGGTAATGCCACGAAACACTGATCGCATACGTAGCAAACCCGCCTGCTGCGAGCCACCAGCCGAATTGTTCTAACTTCCAGCCGGTGGATACGTTGTCGCCAAACCAGTTGAGGCCGGCAAGCGCCATGACACCGCCAGTACCGAGGAAACCAGACACGAGGATGACCACAGGCCACGGCATCCGGTCCATGCTCTTAGACGGCGTATATTCCGGTGCGATCAATGACAGCACCACGAGCACTCCGAAGAGAACCGCAATCACCGCCACCGTCGTATCCAAAGGGTGAACCAACAAACGATCCCACCACCTCGGCGGGTTACGTTTGGGCTGAAAAACATGGGTAGGCATTGTTACCTCAAATTTTGTGATGGTGCTGTGCGGATGGCATAAAAAATGCGCCCCCGCACAAGCGCTTCATCGTTCTTCCGGTGGCTCTGTTTCCTGCTCGACTCCTGCGCAAACCGCGCAGGTTCCTGTAGGGATGAACGGGTCAATGTCGATGTGGATGATTTCGCTGTTTTCGTCTAACTCATGCATCATGCTGCAACCCCCGGTAATGAACTAGGCCAAGGGTCGCTGGTCGCGAACGTTGCACTGAGCGTTGCCCCGGCACTTCCAGTCGTGATGAAGTTGACGACATTTCCATAAATACGCGCAGTTGCTGGCGTGCTGCTGGGTCGCGTACCCACCAAACCTTCCAAGGCGAATACTGGCCTAAACCCGCTGGGAAGAGTCAAGAACCCCTCTGTTCCAACCCCTCCCGATGCGGGTAACCAGTTTCTGACAATTAGGTGGACTAGGTTCCCTTCGCGCCGGAGGTAAACATTCGTTGCTGTTCCCACGGATAGTAGACCCGCAATCTCCCGAAGGCCTGTATCACCGTAGATCAGCTGGTACCGACTATTGAGGTAGTCCCAAACGGACACGGTGCGACCAGCAGTTTCGGAAACCTGATAGAACTGGTCGGTATTGGATACGCCAGACGGGCCGGGGTCTCCCTTTGGGCCCGGAGGACCGGGGACGGTCGAATCCGCACCTGGAGGGCCCGGCACTGTTGAAACAGGCCCCGGAGGACCCGGCACGGTGGAGTCCGCACCCGGCGCGCCCCTCACATTCCCAGCAATAAACGTGCCACCATTACGGCGCGTCATCTGCAAATCATCACCAACGACCACAGCGCCAGTGATCGTCTCGTTCACCGCAGCTTCTGCCTGCGGCAAACCATATCCAGGCGACGACGGGACCTGCACGAGAGTAGTGAGATCCTGAGTACTTCCGGACGGTAACGCGAACGCATGCGATGCGATAGCCGGCTTCACGCCAGCAACCGGGTTGAACGCGTACGTCGCAGTCCACGTCCAATCCGTCACAGATATGTCCGGGTCATCCGTGGCGATAAGCTTCACGCCCCGATACATTGCTTCGCCAGTGACAGGGTGCGGGGTGGAAAGGTACCCTTCCTCGTCAAAGACACCCACAATAGGTGCAAAGAGGATCGTTACAGGCGATGGTGACGCGGTTTGGTCTGGTGCGTAAGTAAGTGGTGACGTGAAGGTGACAGTGCCCGATGCTGGGATAGCGTCAGGTTCCTGCGCAGCATCTGCACCGTCGATGGCAGCGATAACAAACCGCCCGGTAACCATTCCCGTACTCACGTTCAATGGCAAATCTGCCATGGGAACTCCTTTCGGGTACGACGAAGGCCCCCACCATGTTTGATGAGGGCCTTCGAAAGTGTTTTGTTAGACTGCCAGCAGTTTGGCGTTGCTAGTGTTCGCGTTGATGCTCACAGTGAGAGCCGTAGCATCCAGCGGGATGGTTGCGACGTGGCGGAGGTTTAGGGTTCCGCCTGACGGGATTGTGTGAGTTTTAGTTGACTCGCCAATCTTCGAAGTCACAGTGGCGCCCACGCCGCCGGTCACCGTTGCCGTCAACTCACGGGTAGAACCGGGAAGATTCTGCCGGTATTGCGGAAACGCGAACACCTCGGAGAACGACGATCCCGAATGCGTGGTGAGCGCGTCGTCCCGATACGAACTAGAAACGTCAGCGACACCAAGCCCAGACTTCGTAAGCACAATAATATTACCCGCGTCACGTTGCGCCACAATGTAATCCAGCACTGCGATGAAGTTCGCGAGCGTCATATTCCCTGCTGTGCCAATGTTGTTTGAGTGCCACATCATCACGACACCCTTTTTCCAGTCGCGTGCCCGATCCACAAGTTCTTGACAGCGCGCCGTGTCATAAGTATCCACGCTGTAATGGATCTGCCCATCGCGTAGCACGCCGTCCAATGGCCGGTAGTAGCTGTCCGCAAAATAGCCAGATGACAATGCGTGATGCCCCGCAATGAGCCGGCCAGCGTACGTGTCCGACCAGTTACTGACAGCCGTAGAAGGAAGGTGCCCGTCATAGGACATTGCCGGACCGCCCGGAGGCGCGAAGCAATCAATCGGCACTCTCGGCATCATCGTGCGGAGGTCTTCAAGACCGCCAATGACGTTCGCATAGATCGCACTATCCCCGGCAGCATCAGCATGATCACGGCCGTGATTCCACACCTCGCCGCCAGACTCGATGCTATACGTCTGCATGATAGGGAACTCGGAAGCGCTAATATTCACGCCAGCCACTGACTTGGAAGTAGTAACCCGAGTGAAAGGAAGGTTGCGCGCCTTTAGCAACGGGAGAACAGTAGTTCGGAACTCGACGGCAGCATCGTCGAACCGTAAAGCGATAACGCCCTTACCGTTCGTTCCAATCCGCCCACCCTTACGAGCAGTTAGCGCCCCAGTAAGCAGCTCATGGCGTACTGGCCCAGCATCACTACCGCCTGAGCCGCCTGAACCTCCCCCATCCGGCTCCCAAGGTTGAATGACACCGCCAAGAGTACGCTGACGCTTATAACGCAACGATGGTTGCGCGCCGTCCTCTATCGACTCAAAGTAATGAATTCTCGCCGTGCCAAGAGCCTTGCTAGTGAAGAACCCTGGACGCTCACGAGGCAACCCAAGATCGCGAGCAATCACCACGTTAGTCACAGGGCGAGATACGTTCTCTAGCGCCCACAAATCATCGGTCCCCAAAAGCGGCGAAGGGTCCCAAGAAATATGATTTGCTAATTCAGTCCAAGAAGAAGTCACGCCGTTGATTCTATGCTGAATAAATTTGCGTGTCTTAGCCGTCTCAGCTTCGATACTAATAAATTCGTGATCACGTGCACCAGACGAACCTACAGGGTGAACGATCAGCGTACCCGGACGTGCACGAGGCAAGCCCAAAGACGTAGCCACAGCAGTGCTAACCACAGGGTGCGCACCCACAGGAAGGTTATTCACGGCGACAGTACCGTCTAGGCCACCAGGACCGCTCCAATAAGCTGTCGCACCAGCTGGCCCACGAAGGTTAGCTAAAACTATCCAAGCCATTTATTGCCACTCCTTCAAAAGTCCTGTATTACGTGCGTCGTAGGGGTCGGGGTTTGCGCCTGGCTCTTGCTCAAGCCAGAGCATGAATTTCCGTGGGTTTTCCGGTGCCGTCTGGGATACCCAAACAATGCGACCGTTCGAACCGCCAGCGGTACCGTCCGGGCCTGTAACGAGCTCACCGAAGTTCCCGCCAGCCGAGGGCACTTGAAGCCGCCAATCCGGGAAATCAATCAGCCCGGAACCGTGCTGTTTACTCAGCCAGCGAACCTGCACGTTATACCAGCCGACGTTCACCATCGAATCCGTGACAGCAAGGTTCACTGTAAAACTTCCATCAGAAGCAGGCTTCACCACGGCCGGTTCGGTAGGGATGACCCGCCCAGCAGACGAACCAACCGAATAAGTATTTAGTGCGTTGAGCTGGAAAATAATCTCAACCTCACGATTGGCCATGCTCTGCGCCGTAAGATCCAAGATGGAACCAGTAACTACTGCCATGCCGCCTCCTTGTTAAATGCGAAACCCACCGTGTTATTCGGTGGGTTCAAGTTGTGTTTCAAGTTCTTTATTGCGCTCAACCAACAGTTGGTTCTTCGCGAGAGCCTCGGCGTACTTCAAGTGAAGTTCTGCCAAATCTTTTTGGTATATCGCCAGCATCCGTTGATGGATCAGCAACTTATTATGATTTTCAATCTGAATTTCTTCCACGCCATGCCTCCTAGGCCGCTGCCGGATCAAACGTTGACTTGTACAAGTACCCCGTACCAGATATGTGCACGTTCGGTTTGTTAGCTGTCGTAGGTATACCGGTAAGTTGAACCTGCACTCCAGTGAAAAGTACCGAGTTGCCCACAGTCAGCTTTCCGGAAACATCAAGCGAACCAGTGAGAGAAGCAGTTGAACCGATAGACATGAACGTTGTTCCAGAGCTCTGCATGAACCAGTCGCCAGCCGAGTCGATACCCATCACCGTGGACCCGACTTGGAACTGTGCAGCGTTCAAACTGGCCCGAATTTCCGCACCTGAACCAGCGCCAATCATGCGAACAACGCCACCGACGGACGTGACTTTCGAACCGTCCTGAAACAGGATCGAACCACCATCAGCAGATGGGGTAAGTGTCATGTTTGTGCCCACGTTGATCTCGCCAGAGTTCGTCACGTTCAAATCGTTGTTCAGCGTGGTCACACCGTCAATATCGAGCGTTCCCGAAATCGTGGTGGGACCGTCAACCGCGAGTAAACCTGTGATCGTCGTGTCGCCAGTAATGATTAGTAGACCAGTGATCGACGTGTCACCGTTGATCGTGAGCACACCGTCAAGCGTTGTAGGACCGGTAACGTCCAGCGAACCAGATATTTCGGTAGGGCCGGTCAGATTGTTATCGCCAGACAGGTTGTTCGTGCCGTCCAGGTTGTTCGTGCCGGAACCGTTGAATGTGCCTGTTACGTCGAGCAAGCCCTCGATAACAACGGTGGAACCGTTCAGCCAACGAGTTGAACCACGCTCCACCGCCGTCCGCGACAACGGAGTCTGCACGGCGAGCGCGCCTTGGTTCCTGACGAACTTCTTGAAGCTACCTGAGTTGAGGTTGGGCTTGCGTGCCATGGGCGGTCACCTCACTTTTTATTGGAGTTCGAGTTTGATCCAGTCGCTTGTGACGTTGCCGGAGTATTTGATGATTTCTGAGAGGTGCCAGCCGTCGGGGATTCGGGGGTCACCGTTGCTGTACCAGCGGACGAGTGTTCCGGGTTTGAGATCCCACATGTTTCCGAAGCGTGGTGAGTCGGCTCGGATGTCGAAGTCGATCTGGCTGATCAGCTTGCGTGCGGTGAGCGCGGAGGTGGCGTTCTTCTGCAGCTGGGCGGCATCTTTGATGTTCTTGAACTGATCAATGACTTCCAGTGCGATCGGGCCGGTGCGGGATGCGGTGGCGACGAGCATGTCTATGCCGGATCCTTCGCCGATGGCTATCTGATGGGTGGCCATCGTTCGTCCCGAGCGTTTGTAGCTGATTCCTTTCAGGTCGGTTTTTGGTGCGGCGAGGTTGACCTCGATGGTTTGTCCTTCGGGGCTGAGATCGCCGGTTCGCATGGTCCAACGCAGGGAGCCGTCGGGCGCCCATTCTGGCCGGAAGTCAATATCCGGACCGTCGTCAAGGTCCATGATCTCGGTGATCGCATCTAGGGCTGTATCGAGGTTGTACCCGTTGTAGGTTCGGGTTTCCCCTCCGGTGTAATCGTCCTCGTATCGGATCGGTATGTTGCGTCCGATGCCGGTGGTGGCCAGCTGGATGAGTCGTTTGGCGATGGTGTCGTAGGAAAGGCCCGAGTATGTTTTCTTCCAGCTGGGGATGCTCGACGTGCGGTCTTCGGCGATGATACGAAGGTCGAATATTGACCAGATGTCATCGTGGGTGATGGTCAGTGACTGATCGTCTTTGGTGTAGTTGTCATCCCAGATGAGTCCGGCGTAGGTGACCACCCCGCCGTCTTCGACCACGATGAACCGCTCCATGGGTTCCAGGAGTCCGGCTTTCATGTGCGCTTTGGTGGCTTCGTCGTTGACGTTGAAGCTGGCGGTGTGGCTTGCCCCCGCGTTGGGTGCCCTCGACCAGGGGCAGTCCACGGTGCTGATGAGTGCTTTGTCTGCGAAGTTGGTGGCGGAGACACTCCAAACGCGTGATCCCTTCATCGGGTCTCCTTACATGTAGGTGTCGGTCACTTCGATCGCCAGTGCGCCGGTGCCTGTGGTTAGGGGAGCGAGTGCGACGTTCTGGGCGAGGCCCGGTGCGATGGTGTTCCACTGGTAGTCATTGAGACCACCCGTGGCCACAGCTCCGTCGATGCGGAGGATGCCGGTTGAGAGGTCCAGTGTGTGGATCTGCGAGGCGGTCAGCGGTGCGGTGACCGACACGGTTTTACCGCCCTTGGTGATCCGATACCCGCCGGGCATGGTTCCGCTGATCGTGAGGATCGGCGTAGCTGGGTAGGTGCCTCGCTGGAACACTCCGACCGAGGAACCGCCGGCCGTTGCGGTGAATACCTCGGCGCCACCGAACTTCCGGGGGTCAACCGCTTTCACCTGGATCGAATATTCGAGCAGCTTGTAGGCCGTCCAATCCATATCCGAGTTATCCACGAGCTTGACCCGCGCCCACTGGGCTTGGCCATCGGCTCGCACCGTCATGATCTCCGACCCACCCGAGAGCAGGGACGAGAGAATGTCTGCCCCTGCCCAACGGTCTCCCGGCGACTTCGCTGCAAACGCACCCTTGATCGTGACGAACCGGGATTCGAAGTGATCGACCGAATCAAAATCTCCGTCAGCATTAGGCCTTGACTCATCCCGCGTCTTGCGGGACGGGGCCTTCCACCATCCGTCAATATCGTCAACTTCGAAATACCCGTTGCGGTGGGATGGATTGTTCAGTTCCATCCCACCGATGATGAGGCTGAGATCATGCGCCAAGGATCAGCCCTTCCTTTCGAGCTTCGTTCCGGAACTTCGGCCACAGCTTCTGGAACAACTCCTCGGAGTCACCACCTTGCACCTGGTACACCGGCGCATAGGTCACCGATTTCGAACCGGTAGGCTGCGAGGCCTGAATCGGAGCGGTGACCGCGGCAAAGTTCACCGGGCCACCCTCATCGGGCACATTGACCAAATTCGCCATCTGGTTATCAATCGCCGGAGCCACATCCTCAACACCGAGCAGTACGCCCTCGCCGATGTTCTCGCCGAAACCAGCGAAGACCCGGGACGGGGAATGAATGCCGAGTGCCGCTTTGAACGGGCCGACGATCCAACCAGGCAGCAGGTCGAGGAAGAAGTTACCGATCGTTCCTGCGAGAGACTGAATACCGTCGATCAGGCCTTGCACGATATTCTTGCCGGCGTTGAACAGCCAGTCTCCTGCGCCCTTGAGCACACCGAGGATCATGTCCGGCAAGCCGACGAAGAACGCGATCAGGTTGGCGCCCATTTCCTGAGCACCGGTCACGAAGCCCTGCCATAAGCCGACTAAGAACGCACCGATTGCGCCCCACATGGCGTTCCACCCAGCGGCGAAGCCGGTGATCAGCTCCGTCAGCCAGTTGATGAAGCCGCCCCACACCTCGGTGCCCCAGGCGACGATGGTGTCCCAGTTTGCTACGAGTAGTGCGATCGCCGCGATCAGCAGGAGAATGCCTGCGATGATCCACGTGATCGGCGAAGCCCACATGACAGCGTTCACGATGCCCTGCACGACGGCGAACGCACCCATGGCCAGCACGAGCGGACCAAGAATCGGTGCGAACTGCCTTAGACCTTCCAACAGCGGTTCGAGGATCGGCAGAGCGCCAGAGACAATACCTCCGAAGGTTTCCTCCACGGTGCGTCCCAACTGCTTTAGCTGCGCGCCGGGCCCTTCACTGACTGCGTTACTCAGCTCTTCAGCCTTGCCAGCGGTCTGACCCATCCCACCATCTGCGGAAGTGAGCGCGTTAAGGAAGCCGGGGATCTCGTTCTTACCAATATCTTCCAGCGGGGTGCCAAACAGAGCGATCGCGGCCGACGCTTGCTGACCCGGATCCTTGATCCCTTGAAGCCCCGAGATGATCTCCTGCGAAGCCTGCTTGGCAGCCGCTCCACCGCCCAGCAGATCCTTGGCCGTTTGCTTACCAGACAGGCCGAGCGACTCAAGCGCGGACTGCGCTCCCTTGTCGTCCAGATCAGATGCGCGGATCATGAATTCCTTGAGCGCGTCACCGGTCTTATCCATCTGGATCTTGCCGCCCTGGGCAGCATCAGCGATCAACCCCATGGCATTCGGACCGTCAATGCCGAGCGCTTGGAAGTCCTTGGCGTATTCCTCCATGACCGGCAGCAGTTCACCACGCATGGCCTTGGGTACCTTCTGCGAGGCGGCCGCCATCAGGTCGAACGCTTCAGCGCTATCCTTGGCCAGCCCTGTGGAAACCATGACACCAGCAGACGCAGCGGTCTCGGTGACATCGGTACCGAGGGCCTTGGACAAAGCCATAGCCTGACCGGTGATATCTTCCAGTGCGGCCGAGCCAGCATCACGCATACCAGGGAAGGAAGACATCACGGTTTCCACCGCGTCGCCCACTTCCTGCAAGGATTCGCCGAAGGCATCAGAGTACAGTCCACCGGTCGCGGATGCTGCAGCTTCTGCCTGCCCCGCATCCAGCCCGAGGTTAGCAGTGAGCCCCTTGCTGACCGAACCCTTCTCAATCGCGAACTGGAAACCCTTGGCGAGGGCTGCACCTGACATTGCGCCGGCTGCCGCGCCCGCGCGAGGGTCCATCATGCCAGTGAAAGCCTTCTTGCCAGCGGACTTGAGCTTGCCACCCATGGTTTCTGCAGACTTCACTACGTCATCGAAGGCCTTATCGACCTTGTCAGCATTGCCAATAATGTCGAACATGAGCTTCTGGACAGCCATCAGCTACCCTCCTTCCAATTACCGGCGACGAGCCGAACGAGGTGAACGCTTCTTCTCGCGAGCCTTCTTCTGCTGCTCGCTCCACTTTTCAGCGTTCTTTACGTACAGCACCCACATGTCGTAACGCATCTCCCACACGTTCAGCGGAGTGATGCCCGGCCACACATGGGAGATCGTGGGAATCCATTTGAAGACGCTCTGCTCGATGTCCTCGATATGGTCTAGGCCTCGGCCGGAATTCCTTCGTCCGGAGCGGAATCCGTCGGGGTTTCTTTTGGGTCTGCGCTCGACTTCTCTTCGTCATCGACGAGGAAACCCATCTCGCTCATCGGAAAGTCTGTGGCTTCGTCAAAGTCGAGGTACTCACCGGCAGCGCGACGGCACAAGAAGATCATGGCCCGCAACGCCTGGATGCCGTCCTCAGTCTCGATCAGATCGAAATGAGACTCGGCTTTCTCCATCCCACGGAAGACCTCCATGATGCCCTTGACACCCATGCCGGATTTGATCTTCAAGACATACAGATCGCCGAGGGTGGCCTTGGAGATGCCCTCGCGTAGTTCGTATTCTTTTCCTTGGATGACGAGTTTCATTAACCTTTTCCGTTCAATGCGTCGTTGATGGCCTTAGCGGCCTGCTCGTGCGCCAACTTGGCGCCCTTCTCAATTGGTTTCCACCAGTAGGGCATGCCGTACTGGGTCACGTACTGGCCCTCGCCAAACGTCGGGTGCCGGAACAATTTCTTGTTCCACACTTTCGACATGTTGTACTTGCTGCCGGATTTGTCCATCGTCTTATCGGCGACGATGCGAATACCGGAACGCTTCTTGCCAGCCACCACACGGGTCTTCAACTGAGCTTTAACCCGATCGCGAAGCTGCGTGGAACGCTGGCGAGATGCTGCCTGCGCCTCGTACACGTTCACCGTGCGCAGATAGCCCTTGCGTCCATCGCGAGGCTTGACGCGGACGATCTTCTTGCCTGCACGCTTAGCCACACCAGGCAACGGTCCGGAGAGTGCTTGGCGCTGATCGGCAATGATGCCATCGCCTACCGAGCGCAGGTTCCGGCGAAGGTTTCGAAGCATCGCCGGACCCTGCTCAGCACGGACCCGGTCAAGAGTCGCACGCAAGTTCTTCATGTCGAACTCAATGCCCGGGTCGTTGCCGCTCATTAGAACGAAGTGTCGGTGGAACGGTAAACCGCGTAGATCGGCTCCACACCGGCCAGCAGGCCATCGAGCGAGGTGAAGTCCACTGACTGCGTGATCGGCTCCCCACCGTTGGATGCTGGGATCTGACCGTCCAATTTCACAGAGGACAAGAAGATCTGCAACGTCGGACGAACACCGACAGAAATTTCCGCACCAGCTTCGAAGGTCAGCACGATCTGCAACGTCTCCTGATTCAGGAACGCGTCACGCAGCATATTGCTGTCATACTCCGCCACCATCGAACCAGTAGCTTCCACAAGTCCAACTTCTGGGCGACGGCCACGCTTGCCCTCGGACCCGAAGGTGAAACCACCCTCATCAATCCCGTTACCCACCGACAGGGAGAACTCGGTGATATTAGCCGCCGGAGTACCACCCACGGCGAGCGCGGTGCTGGTTGGTGGTGTGACTGAGCCGCCGATGTTGATGGAGCCGTGCACGAAGGTGAACAGTTCCATGTCGGCTGGGTAGACGGTGGGGACGTAGGCGGTGTCGGTGACGAGTTCGCGTGCGTTCCAGGTGGTGGTGAGTTTGACGATTTCGCCTTGGGCGGCGCTGAATTCGGAGGATTCGACGACTGCGCCGTGGAAGGTGTGAGGCTGGATCGCTCCGCCCCCGATAAGCGGTACGCCCTTCTGGATGGTGAAGGACGGCAATGCGTCCTTGGTCAGCGTGTGTACCTGCTGGTTTGCTGGTCCAGCGTCTACTTGTGCGCTGGTGCTGGCACCGAAGATTGCGTGCAGGAACAGGCCGAGGCCTTTGGTGGTGGCTTCGATCTCGATGTCTCCGCCGGACATTTCCTTGCCCAGGGCACGGCGTGCGGTGCGTGGGGTACGTGACCCTACACGTAGTCCTTCGCCTTGGACGAATTCTGGATTCCATGCGAGGGATTCGGAAATGAATTCCGGGAACTGCTGTGGTGTTGCTGGTACACCGTAGGCGGACTCTAGGCCGAAGCCGAGTGAGCAGTCTAGCTGTGTGGTCATGGTCAGTTACCTCCAACCTGTTCGAAGTTTCGATCTTGCGCTAGGAGCTTGTCTGCCGCTGCTTTGGGGAGGCTGACTGTTTCGCCGTATTTGACGATCTGCCCGAGCAGGGGCACGTCGAGATCACCCAGTGGTGAGATGTTGCGGATCTTGATGTTCTGAGCCATGGGTTTCTCCTAGCCTCGGACTCGGTTGCGTGCTGTAAAGGTGGCGGTCACGTCTACGCCGCGGCCGGCTTGCAGGTACTCGTCGGGGGTTTGCCCGTCGGTTTGCACTCCGGTGAGCAGGCAGTGGCGGACGGTGCCGTTCAGGGTGGTGTCTTCCATGCGGACGTGGCGTTCGATGATGCCGAGCAGCTCGAACGCCCGTTCCTGCGAGGGAAGCTCTTGGGTGCCGTCGCCGCCGAAGAGGCAGGAAAACACTACGTCTACGGTGAGAGTCTCTTCGCGGCTTCGGTTGGTGCCCATGGTCGCGAAGTCCTGCTGTATTTCTAGCCGGGTTACTGCGACAATCTCGTCGGGCTCGAAGCTGCCGGGAGCACCAGGACAGACCAGCACGTCTTGTGTGGATGCCTCGGCGGCGAACAACTCGCTGATCTTCTCGTAGAGCGCCTTCTTGTACGCCATGCCGGCGGTAAAGGTGGAACTCACGCGAACCCTCCGATCTGCTCGTGTGGAGTGCACAGCTCCACAACGCGGCGAGGAACGGCGAAACCGGACGGCGTGAACACATCATCGGTGGGATCTTGGCGAACGGTCGAACCGCCACCGCCCTGCTTGCCTATCTGCACCCAGTGCCGGACCAGCTCACGAGCAGCTAGCCGAACGTTTGGCGGGATGCTCCGGCGCCCGGCCTGCACCGTCGCTGTCAGCAGACCCTGAGGGAAGACCCCCGACGATTGCCGTGTGCCCGCGTAGAGGATTGAATGCTCGATGTACCAGTCAGTGACGGGCACGCCGTCTACCTGCACCTGAGTCACTTCCTGAGTTGCCCAGGACAAGACCACCGAGGCGCTGCCACCGTTGGCTTCAAACGTGTAAGTCGAGAGCACCATCGGGCCAGTGATGTCTTCGATCACCGGAGTCGCTGCGGCGATGTACAAACGCAGATCGTCCATGTAGACCTTGTTAGCGCGCTGTGCGCTCAGACCCTCTACTGCGTCTTCAACGCTGATGATGAAACGTGGATCTTCGGGCCACACGTCAAACACATCGGTGTAGAGCAGGCCTGTGTCGGTTCCCCACGAGATGCGCCATCGGCCGGCCATGTCAGCCAGCAAGGTGGCCTTGCCGGTCGCTTGGTCTACCGTCGCAGTGCCGGGAGTGCCATCGGGGCGGATGACCTCGACCGTCAGCGTTGCACCGTCGGGGCGGGTCGTCCATTCGATGGTGTGCATTGAGCCGAGGTCAACCGAGGACATTAGTCAGCCTTACCCTTCGGCGCAGGCTTAGCCTTGGCTTCCGCGTCGGCCTTCGCCTTAGCATCTGCGGCTTCCTGCTCCTTGGCTTCCGCGTCGGCCTTCGCCTTCTCGTCCGCTTCCTTCTGGGCCTCGGCAGCATCAACCTTGGACTGACGCAACGCCGCCAGCGAGCTATTGCCAGCTGGAACAGTGGCCGTCTCAACGGTGCCCGTGTCCGTCGCCGTCTGAACATCATCAAGCGACACTGCAATGCCCTGATCGATCAGCTGCTTCGCCTCGGCCGCGGGCACATCGAGAGTCTCGCCGGGCTTAGGCCACTTCTTGCCGTTACGAGATCCGGAGATCAACGAACGCATGCGAATGGTGGGTGCCATGATCTTTCCTAACTGAAGTTGTGGGTCGGTACTCTGGCGGCCGCGATGGGGGCGCGACCGCCAGAGAAACCGGGCTTACTAGACTGCTGGCAACAGCAGGTGCTTCACGGCACCGGACTGGTCCATCAGCAAACCGTCACCTCGTACCAGGGCACGGAAGGTCACGACATCGCGGTTGAAGGCGAAGTGCTCCGAGGACTCGAAGCGCACGCCGTTGATCAGACGCACCACGTAGGAAGCCAGATCACCGAACAGCAGCGGTTTGGCGTTTGCACCCATGGCCGGCATGAACGGATCAGTACGAACCGGCTTACCCTCGATGGTGTCCGGAGTGCCGGCAATCACCGACGCCTGCCAGATGTAGTTGCCGTTTCCGTCCTTCAGCTTGCGCAGGTAACCGGCGGTGGTGTCTTCCATGACCCATGATGCCGACGGGCGGTTGCGGTACGGGCCAATGACCGAGTAATACAGGTCAATCACGTCATCGAAGGTCGGGGTCAAGGATCCCGCGGTTTTGCCCAGAGTCGAGCTGCCCACGATGCCAGCAGGTTCGCTGGTACCGGAGCCAGCGATCAGCTTCTCGCCCAGCGCGTTGCCGACCGCCCAGCCTGCAATGCGGGCCAAGTAGCCTTCCAGATCCACACCGGTGTCGGTCAGCAGCTCCTTCGGAACCTCTACCAGGTCACCGTACTTGTAGCCACCGAGGGTGCGCTTACCGAAGGCCGGATCGGACTGCGGAATCACGCCACCTTCGGAGACCTGGGCACCCTGCGGGTGACTCACGGTCACCGGCACGTCGATGCTCTCGCCGCTGGTGGTATTCCAGGTGGTGGCACCGCCGGCAAGCAACGTGGCCACCTCAACGGCGTGCTCCATGAGCTTTCCGTAGAAGGTGGTCGGTACGGTCGCGCCGCCAGCCGACAAGGTGCCGGTCCCTAGGGCACGGCACTCTTCCTTTGTGCCCAGGGCGTTGAACTCATTGGTCTTTCCGGTGAGGAAGGAACGCAGTTGCGCTTCGGTGTCTAGGTCACCGCCGCGCTGCTCTGGGTTGCCCCGTACGCCCGCCTTCTCCAGCGCTTCGCCGGCAGCCCGGGAACGCTCTTCGGCCTGCACTAGGGAGTCGGCCTGCTTGCGCAGAGAGTCCATGTCGGAGCTCATCTTCTCGAACTTCTCGACTTCCTCGCCGGAGAGATTGCGCTCCTCCGTCTCGGCAAAGTCCAGCAGTGCACGCATCTGCGCTTCAGTGTTTTTGCGCTGCTCCATGAGCAACTGAGCCATAGTCTTGGCCATTGGGGTTCATTCCTTTCTAGAAATGACGAAGACCCGGCATGTGCCAGGTCTTGGTTAGATTCGGAATGCGGGTGGTTTGCTACCTGCCCACGGTTTTGAGCCGAAGCTCGCCGGACTCAGCTCGACGCACACCGGCGTCGACCTTTGCCCTAAGTTCGCTGATCGAAGGGTGAGTTTCTCTCTGCCCCTCAACCAGCCGTTCCTCGTGCCCGTGGGCGCGGGAAGATTCTTTGTCGTGCAAGAGGGTGGCCAGCTTGTTCTGCTCGGCCGCCTTGCGCGTCTCGTCCAGATCCAAATCGAATCGGTCAGCCAGCGAGCGCAGGCCCGTCGAGGTGTCCCGGTAAGCGGGGGATACCACCGGAGCCACGTCGACCAGCTGAACAGCCTTGAGCGTGCGCAGCGGGAAGTCCTCGTTGGTGTAACCCCAGTCATCCTCCATCGTTCGGAACGCGAAGGAGCTAAACCGGAGATCCCCACGCTCGGCGAGCGCCTTGACATCGCGACCGTGAGTTGTGTCCGGAAGGTCAATTTCATACCAGAGGCCGGTGCCGTCTACGCCGAGGCGTACGGTCTCGGCGACACTGGTTCCGAGCAGAGCGCCATCGGAGTGGTTGAACCGGGCCAGGACTTCGGCGCCGTCTGCGAGTGACTTGTTGAATGCTGCCGGATCGACCTGCTCAACGAATCCACCAAGGTTCTGCGAGTAGCGGTTGAAGACTGCGGCGTAGCCGAATAGCACGCCGATCCCATTGGTCGATGCGCGTAGTTCGATTGTTGAGGTATGGAACCGACGTTCGATTTCCTTGACTTTCACGATGTTTCCTCCTTCGGCCCAGTTGCCGGCTTCTTGCCGTAATACTTCTGCCAGTCCTGCTTCTGTTTATCGGTCAGTGCCGGGCGCTCTTCCTGCTCGCGTCCTTCTTCTTGAAGGAGCATGCCGGTCTCAAGCCCGATCTTGGTTACTTCCATGCGGGTCTTGATGTCCGTGCGGACCAGCGCATCCGGGTTGAACTTCATGTAGTGGAAGTCTGGGAGCAGCCGCGAGATGTGGTGCTCCAAGCGAGTGAAGATTGGTTGCAGGGCGCGAGTCTGGAATTTGATCTGGTTCATTTCAAGCGTGCTGTAGGTCAGCGAGTTTCCGGCTTCACCGCCGATGTCCGACGGGTCAACCCTGTAGATCGCGGCGACCTGATTGGCGGTCGCCTTGATCGTTTGAAGGAACTGAGCTTCATCCGGATTTACGGACAACGCCGCCCATTCCCAGTCGCTGCCGGAGACGAACAGATCGTTGCCGGCCACAGCTGCTTTGAACCTGCTCTTCACCTTCGCTGCGTCGGAGCCTTCCAACGAACCCTTGTTGTACTTCAAATGGCCAGATGGAGTGGAACCGTTGTCGAACCAGTCTTTGCCGTACTGTTCCGCCGCGTACCCGGTCTCAAGCATCTGCCGGAACTGAGAGATCGGAGAGAGGCCAACACTCGTTCCTGGCAACGGGTACCAAGGAATGTGGATCACGGTGCTCGGATCTAGCTTCGCGCCCTTGTAGCTGTACACCGGCAACGAGCCGGATTCGTCTACCTGGACGTGGTCAGGATGCAACCACATGATCTTCGAAGGCGTGCCGGCCGTGTCCACTGCCGTGATCAAGCCATATGCGTTCCCACGTAGCAGGAAGCTCGAAGTGAACTGGTGCAGCCACTCGACGCGGGTCATAGTCGGCCACGGGTGCGGGTCGATCATGAGCTGCGACTGCTGCTTGGCCTTCTGCTTCGAACCACCTGTGGATTCGTACTCACTGACCGGCATAATCGCTATTGAGTCAGCGATCAAGCTGGTGGCCGCGTATACGGGGATCAGCCGGAGCGTTGATTCCATGGAGTTGTTCAGGCCACCGCCTGTGCCAAAGACGCTGGACCAGCCTCCCGAGGAAGAGCGCGTTTCAGTATCGGACCGTCGGAACAGGCTCATTTGCGTGACCTCCGATCAACCAACCAGGAGAGAAGCAAGAGCAGCACCCCGGCCGCGCCGATGGCACCAGGCACAGTGAACACGGCCACGGCGAGCGCAATTGCGATGATGACTAGCAGTGATCCGAGCAGGTCAAGGATTGATGTAAGCCCTACAGATGGTAGGTCAGAGGATCGTTTGGTCTGCACCGTATACTTCCTCCCGTTTCTCGATATAGAGCCAGCGGGCAAATGTCGCCGCGTACATCGCGGTGATGTCTTTCAGTTCGCGTCCTCGTGCGAAGACGAACGCTTTGTCGGCGACGATGCGCTTGACCGCGTTTCCCATTGAATCGTTGAGCAGCGGGTCATCAGGGAAGCGCAGGTCACCGACGAGTGCTTTGTCGTAGAAGTCGCCACATGCAGCGACGCGATTCGCGCCGGACACCTTGATGACTTCGAAGCCTTCATTTTCTAGCTCTTGCACAAGCGACAGAGCCGAGCCAGAACCGTCGATCGCGACGAACTTACCGCCAAGCTCATCGCGTAGCATGCGCATCTCAGAGACAACGTTCCTCGTTCCTTCCAGCCGATCGAACACTTCGACATAGGCGTTGGCCTTGCTGTCGACTGGTCGGCCGGCCATGGCGATCGAAGCGTAATCACGCTCTGGTGACACGTCGATACTCCAAAACGGCACGCCCGTCCACGGACCCTCATCAGTCGAGACGAAGTTCTTCTTCCAAGCACCCTCCGGAATGAGCTTCGGCGGACCTTTAGCAGCTGGCCACCAGCCCAACCAGGCACGCTCCCAGCCGGTCTTGTCTGTGGTGTTCGCCCGCTGGCTCATCACACGGTCCGCGGGGATCGTGTACCCCAGCGCTGGATGTGTGCCAAGCAAGGTTTCCGGGTCTTCTGGGTCGGCATCTGTCGGCGCCGAGTACTCGATGTAGCAAGTACGGGATTCAACTTCGGCTTCGATCAGCGCACGGCCGATGTCCACCTTGTCTCGCAAGTAAGTCGAGGTGGTGTCACCTGCAGCTGACAAGATCCACATCTGTGAACCCATGATCGTGATCATGGTTGGCTGCACGCCGTCTTCCAGCATGCTGTCCCGGTGCACGTAGGCTTCATCGATATGCGCTTCGTGGTTCGCGTCGCCGTGACCTGATTCGCGCTTCACCGCATCGATGGCCAGCTCGGCGCCATTGATGAAACGTAATGCTTCCTCACCCCCGCGCCACCGCGGCTTGTTGAGGAACATCTCCAACGGCGAGCGCTTCAACGGAAGGTAGTAATCGTCCTTCAATCGCTTGAGCGCCTTGAGGCGGTTCTGAGCGGTGTAAATCATGCGAGCGTCCTGAGTGAGCAACGCACGGTGTGTGAGCTTGCCACGGCTGATTGTGGTCTTCCCAGCACGGCGTAGAACGACGATGATCACCGTGTCATACCAGTAGTCGCCGGTTCGTGAATCAATTTCGCAGGCAACGTCCAGCGCTTCCTGCTGCCAGGGCATGGGAGTGTTTCCCATGGCCTTCATGATCTTGCCAACCTGTCCGCCGCGAGTACCGCGTGAATAGTTCCGCTTCGTTCCGTATAGCGGAGGTGGATTGCGTGGCGCTGTGTCGAGCATTCAGCACCTCCGATGAACTACTGTGCAGAAGGTTCCGGGCCGGCTGGATCGTCGCTCAGTAGTCCAGCGAGGAACTCCTCTGGTGTGACTACCTGACCGCCTGCACCATCGGTCACCTTGCGCAGGCGATCGAATACGTTGAACAGACGCGACTCCATGCCCGAGATCAGGTCGGGGCGCTCGATGCGCGGGATCTGATCCAGCACCCGGGCGTTGTACTTGGCCAGCACCAGCAGAGTCTTCTTGAATGGAGGCTCACCAACGAGCTTTCCCAGCTCCTCGGTAAGTACTTCCTCGATCTGCCCTGGCTCCGCCTGCCAATCCAGAGACATGCTCGACGGGTCGATAGCGGGAGGAAGCTCTGGTAGCTCGTCTAGCGCCACCTCACCGCCCTGCTCGCGTAGCTTACGGCGAGCGCGGTATGCCGCCATGTCATCACGCTTGGACTTCTTACACCCCGCGCAACGGCAACCCTTACGGTATCCACCCAAGCCCGGACCGACGCCACCGTGACGGTAAGGAATCTGAGGAATCTCAGCGTCTTCCATGCTCTTACCGCCTCTCTGATCAACTCGTAAAAAATCGGCCAATTCCTCGGCTGACCTGCCTACACGTGTAGGGCGCTACCCAGAAAATCGGGGAGAGAGAAAAAATGGAACACGCGCGGGTCTCCCGTACGCAGGTTCTCTAAAAAAACCGGGCTTCATTTGGCACGAAGCAGGGTCATCGGCGGCGCAATGAAGATAATTTCGTGACCGGTCGCGGTACTGGTTTAATTTTTTGTCGACGTCGAGCTGCTTCCTTCTTGCTGTTGCACCCGAGGTGCATGGGCTGAAGGTTCCATGGTGCGGTGGGATGACCACCATCAGTCAAGGCAATGATGTGATCGAGTGATGGACCGAGTGAATGCCGAGGCCGAAGACCGAAGACGATCTCTTGATTGCACCAGGCGCAGATGGAACCGGGTGGACAATGCTGAGCCACCAGCCTGCGCCACGGTCTACCCTGCCTGCCCCGCTTTGGGTCCCACTCGCTGAGCATGATCACCTCATTGCATCTGGGTACGACGAAGCCCCGAACCACTGTTGTGATTCGGGGCTATCGCTTGAGCCAGTAAGGCCATTCAATCAGTAAATTTACGCCACTATGTCAAGTCCGTCAAACCCGACTCGCACGGGGCAATCGCGCACCCCTTCGCTGTGGTCTGCTCGCTCGCAATGCCTGCGACCAGATGTCCCACGGAACAGCATGCGACACGTCCTCATTGCACCGCACAGTCTTCACACCATCAGGCCGCTCGGCCAACATCAGCTGAGCGCCACACACCGAGGTCTTCATATCAACGTGGGTCTTGTGCTTGCAGAACATGGCCGGCATATCCACCCGGGTCTCCACGCCATGAGTCACCGCCGTGATCTGATCAGCTGCCGAAGCTATCAACCAGTACGCCTCACGACTCCACCCCTTGTCCGCGGACCCAGCGATCTTGATCAGCTGCCACTTAGCCATCCACTCCGCCAAGCTCGGCGTCGTCTGATCAGCCGGCAACGCCAACCCATCATGATCATCAACCAGGCGCAGAGCCACAGACCACACATCATCACGCACGATCCTCAGCGCATCAGACACCGAAACGTCCAACGGCAACGGCGGCTCAACTCGGCCGGCATGACGCTCACTGTCACCACCACCAGAGCTAGGATGCAGTGCGTCCTGAGCTTCTTCCCACCGATCAGCAATCAACCGAAGATCAGCACGCATCCGATCATCACAGCCAACGCAGACATTCAGACCAGGCGCGGCCACCGGTGGAACCTGATCCTGCTCAGCAACCAGGTGCACCACGCATACTCCGGAACCTTCACGGGCAATCGACTGGCAACCCCAGCACCCACAAGCTGGCGAGTTCTTATGCTCTGGCACGACGCATCTCCATTCCTGACAACGTGCTCATGACCAAACCTGCAATCCAATCCGACGGGCGCCACACCATCGCAGTCTGACCAGCCACCCGCAACGCATCGAGCCACACCTCCTGATCCGGAGACACCCGACCGCTCTGCGCTTTCAACTCCACAAACAAAGTCCGACGAGTCCGAGGGTTCACCATGACCAAATCAGGGAAGCCAGGATTAGACCGGCGCGAATCTGCTGTGTGGTAAATCTGCTTGAATCCGTACTGCTTCGCCAACGTGATCACATGAGACTGAAACTCAGACTCAGACCAGAGCAAAGCAGGATGCTTGATATTCATTAGTTCTTTCTCCTACGAGGTCTTCTACGTCTTGAACGGGGCTTAGCAGGATCAACAGGTTTAGCAGGCACAGGTACAGAAGAACGAGCTTCCAGACCAGACCCAACCCGGCCAGACCCTTCCCGACCCGACCCGGCAAATCCAGATCTGTCACCCTCGTCGTCGTTGATCTTCAATTGATGATCGGTTGATTTATTTTTGATTTGCGTTTGATCGCGTGGCGAAGGTTTCGGCGACGAGTGCTGCACGTTGGGGCCGGAGTTGTCCGTTGCCTGCTTCGTGGCTTCCGGAGTCTCACCTAGTGTGGGAGTCTCTACGGTCTCGTCATCGTGGACTGCAGGGAACGAGGCCAGATCCGAGTGGGATCGTGGCTTCGCATGGGCCGGAGTGTCCGTCGCCGCATGTCGTTCAACCTTGCCTGTTGCCGTAGCTACCGGGACGATGCTGGATGCGCCGGAGTTTTCCGTTGCGTCATCACTGACCGGGCGTGCCCATTCGGGCATGCTGGCCGTCGTACCCTCGATAGCCGGAACTGGCTGGGGATCGAATAGTTCTCTGCGTTCCTCGGATACCTTCACGCGGTAACCGCACTTATCGAGCAACCAATCGGCTGTCGTCTTGCTGTAGTAAGGCGTTTCCGGGGCTGGCCGTAGTGGCTTGTCCCAGCTTGCACCGTCCTTTCTTGATGAGTTGCACTGCTTGCACGCGACAACCAGGCGCTCAAACGGGGTTGGCTCCGAGCTATCCAGATCACGCGGATCTAGATGGTCGATAGTTCCCACGCGAGCGGACTTCTGATCGCCGCCGGCACCGTTGCCGAATCTCACGATGACACCGCACCAACGGCACTCGTCGCCGTCACGCTTACGCACCGGTCCGGAACGCTCAGGCTTGCGATTATCTGCTTGCCTGTTCTTCTCGCGTTCCTTCTCGGACTTCAAGATCATGTGGAACAGGTCTTCCTCTTCCACGAGTTTGAGGACCGGGCGCATACTGCCCTGCTCCTGAATCTCCTTGATCTCGAATATCCCGCAGTACAAGGCCGCTTTCAGCAGTTCCTGGTACCGGGACAGGCCGGCCAGCATCCTTGCGGTGCCGACCTCCACGATGTAGTCGCGGTCAAACGCTGCCGACGAGGTTGCGCACCGGTTGATCCAGCCGTACATCTCGTTCAGCAGGCGTTCGTCCACCCAGTCCAGCTCCATCACGCGCAGCACTAATGGGTGATTCGCCGATACGTCCGACTGCTTCAACCAAGACATTGCCACTCGCTTCTTCTACTGGATGCTTACTCGTCTGCTGCGCCATGGCCCGAGCCACGGCGAGCGCCCATTCGTATTCTTTGGCTACGCAGATGCTTTTTTGGTGCTGGATGGTGTGCCATCGGTCTGGGCCTCGGCAGACTCGGATCTTTGAGTCTGTTGCGGTGAGGGCTGTGACGATCATTCTCATGGCGTCATCTCGATGCGGATGATCTGGTCGGGGTGGCCGTGGCGTTCTTCGTAGTCACCGTTCCAGCGGACGCCGATCTTGGTGACGTTGTCGTGGTGTGAGGTGAAGACGATCTGGCCGTAGGCTTTCTTGGATTTGTTGGCCATGTTCATTTCGACGTGCAGGCCTCGGTGGAAGTAGTTGATTTCACCCATGCGGATTGGTTCCATGTCTCGGAAGGAGTCCAGGCGTTGGGGTGCTCCGGTGTAGCTGGCTGGTTCGGCTTTAGGCTGCTCGGTCATGGTTCCTCATCATTTCTTCGTGCTTGACTTCGGTGTAGCGGAATAGGCGGCCGAGGCCGAGGGTGAAGAGGACGATGATCACGCAGTAGGCAGCGACGATGAGCGTGACGATAGCTAGGGGGCTCATGGTTTCGCTTCCGGGCGGTAGGGGCTAACGGGCTTCACGAAAGGTTCGCCTTCGAGAGATTCGTTGCATGCCCTGATTCCGGCGCTCAAGCCTTCATTGAATGACGCGTTAGCCAGCGCTCGGCCTGCCGGCGTGGTTACGAGCTCTTCCACGCTGTTCACCTCCGGGCGGTATCGGATGGTAAATGGCCCGTAGCGCTTGGCGACGCGTTCGATGCTCAGAGGGTTGGTTTCCGGGTACCAAATGTGACCGTTGAAGATGATTCCAACGTCGCCCACGTTGTCCTCAATGACCGTGTTATCCGGCAGCCCATCCACGCTGTTCACTACCGACGGGGCTGGTGCTGGTGGTTCGCATCCGTCGCATACGAGATCAGGAGAATGGCGCTCTTTGCAACGAGCTACTGACTGGGCTGCGGTGAGGTACGCGGACACGCCAACTGCAAATTGCTTGGATATGTATGCCCGCGTTGGCTCACCCATATCGCCCCACGGTGCTTTCCAAGGGGAGCCTTGATGCTGAAATTCGACGATGGCAGCTGCGCCTTCACGGAGCGCCTTCGGGTTTAGCGGGGTCTGGTCAGGCATCTGGTTTCACTTTCCTTCCGGTGATGGTGATCTTGTCGCTTGGACGGAATACGTGTGGTGTTCCGTCGATGTTGATCTGCACGAAGGGGACTAGCTTGTTGTCTGCGTCCCGGAATACTGCGTGGGAGACTGCGCAGAGTGTGCCTTTGACTCCCTGTGCTTCAACTGTTTTCTTGAGATCGGTTCCGTTTAGCCGGCGGGCTTCAATCACGGTGCTCACGGTTTAGCCTTCCGCGAGTTGGTGATCTTGCCTTTGAGTTCGCGGATCTTGTCCGGCTGGAAACCGAACCAGGTGTCGGTGTCCTCGGTCGTCGAGTCGTAGACCACGACGCACGGCATCTCAGCTGGCACGTTCAGGGCCGCGGCTTCACGCTTGAGTTCATCGATGAGGATCTTCTCGTTGTCCTGCACGAGGATCTTCGTATACGGGATCTCAATGCGGTCCATTGCACGTGCGGTGTTGATGCACTGTCCGCAACCGGAAGGCTTGGAATACACGGTGACGCGGATCGTGTCCGCTGGCGCTGGTGCTTCCTCCGGGACTTCGTCTGGAAGGTGGCAGTTGCACTGGCATTCGCCCTCGGAGTCCGTGGCGTCGTTCCAGGCGCGGCCGTAGCAGGTCTGGTGTTTCATTTCCCGGCAGTCCGCCGAAGTTTCGAAGCTGCTCATGCTGTTGGCCCCTTTGCGCTCTGAATTGCGTTCATGCCTCTTCTGATGCCACCGACCAGGCGGGTGATGGCCACGGCGCCCTGGGGAGTGATCTTGAGGGTGTGCATTACCTCGCCCTTGAAGCGGGGAGCGTCATGCGCGAGTACTGCGTGGAAGTAGTTCTTCTTGTCCGCGGTGGCGCTGTACCGGTAGATCGGCACCTTGCGGCCCTTCTTCTCGGAGTAGCGGGAAGATTCCTGCTTATAGATCCACTTCTTATCCACGAGCAGTGCGCGCAGCTCGTTCTCGCCGATCTTCAAATCAGATGCGAGCGTGCGCAGCGTGATCAGATCCTCGTCAGCCACGAAGGTATCGACGTAATCGACCTTCGGAGCGTCCTGCTCCACCTTCGACTCCAAAGCCTTGACCCGCGCGCTGGTGATCTGCAGAGCCTGCGCAACAATGTCATCCTCGGACATCGGCGAGCGCTGGTCTTTGAGCTGTTGGGCCATCTCGTAGAAAGCCTTGACGAGTGCCATTTTGAAGGTGCGCACTGTGTCGTTGTTGCGCAGGTAAGTGATAAGCAAAGTTGCGTGGCGTTCGCTGAGATGCGCGATCTCTCGGCTTTGCACCCCACCTGCCGTTTGCAAGGGTGCGTTTTCAAAACGCACCCTTCCGAACTCCGAGAGATCGGCCAGGTTGTCTCGGATCAGACGGATGATGCTCTTGTGCTGGTTTTCGGTCTGCTCGGCAATGGTCACTGAGTTGACCGTTGCGCTCCAACCGTCGTAATCGACGAGTTGTCTTCTGGTTTCAAGGTTGGTGTTCATATTTCCTCCTACAAGGTGGTGGGTTTGTTTTGGGATTAACAAGGGTTTAGCTGACGAACGCGATGGGCGATGGGAGTTCGTTGGCCCAGTGCTCTTTCAGGTCCTCGTAGTTGTCTTTGTCTTTGTTTTCGAGCTCGACGCGGTCGGCGGTAACGATTCCGACGAAGTTGTGCCCGCAGAAGACGATCAAGGATCCGAAGTCATGCACGAGCGCGGCAATGGTGAGTGGTTCACCGTAGGTGGTTTGTGCCGCACGGAACGCGCTTAGACGTTTCAGGTCAAACCTGGTCGGTGGGAGCATTGCCCGGCTGCGCTGTGCTGAGCGGGCAACAGTGGCCCAAAGACGTTCCCGATCGCCGCGCACCTGGACAGGTGTTGTGACGCTCAACTGGTCACCACCGAACAGCTGGCCGAGTCGTCGAACTTTGATCGTTGCTACGGTGATGTCTTCTTCACCGATGCGTTGTTCCTGAACGAAGGTGACTGTCACTTCCAGCTGGACGTTCCAGTCCTCTTTGCCAGGTGCGAACATGTCGATGATGGTTCCGGCGATTTCCGGGGTCATAGAGAACTGGCCCAGTTCGCCATTGAATCCTGCTTCGTCGATGGACGCGCGAGCGATACCTACGGTCAGGCCGTTGGATGCGGTGACGAGTAGTTCCCGGTTGGGACGAATAGTGCAGTCGAGGCTGCGCCCGATCTCGTCATCCCTGTCGCTGGAAACGTGGGTCTTGGTGGACGCCAAAGCGGAGCGGAAATCGTGGAGGTCTACAGTGAATTGCAGCATTGTTGATTCCTAACTTTGTGCTTCTTGGGCTTGTCTTCTTTTACGGCTGGTACGACGTGCGTGGCTGATCCGCGCCTTGGGGATAGTGCCGCCGAACACTCCGTGCTGCCGGGTGATCTCTTTATCCATGGAGTACTCCTGGCAAGCCAAGATCACCGGGCAGTCCGCGCAAACTGCTAAGGCATCAGCAGCAGCCTTTTCATCCGAGGAAACCGGGAAGAACGGGTCACCGTTCTTCTTGAAATCCCAGTCCTTGCACTTGGCCTGGTCCATCCAATGCCCCGAGTCGGAGGTCTTACCCTCGGACTGCTTGGTTATGCTTCGCCAGCCTCGCTCTACCATTCCGGCGCCCACCTTCGCTTGTGCGATCCCAGAGCACCGGTCTGATGAAAAACCGCCATTTCACGGAACTCCCGGACGGTCTTCTGCGCCCACCAGAACACTTCCGATGCATTGGTACTCGCTCTAGTAACCCAGACACCGTTCACCCGGGCTTCCTTACCAGGAGCAACCCAGATCTTCGCGGACCAGATCAACTTGCCAGCATGCAGACCAGTAGTCGGGCGAACCGTGGCGCGCGGCCACACTGCGTCGGCCGGCGTGCTATCGAATCTTCTGTACGCATTAGGCAGATCCACCAACAGAGGAACCGGAGCAGTCCCCATCGTCGAAGGATGAGCACCCATCGAACGGAAACGCTCGTGGTTCGATGGAATCTCCAACTCGAAACTGCCCATCTCGTCCAGCGCGACAATGTGAGGCATCAAATTTGACTGAACTAAGACCTCGGCACTCATTCTGAGACCGCCGCATCATCGATGCAGTTCACGCAGAAGCCAGCCCACTCGGAATCCGCAACGACCTCCTGCGAGCATTCCTGGCAAGTCGCGGTCACCTCGTCCGGGTTCTCGACGAGATCCATTTCTCGGTTGCGCTTTGGCTCAGCCTTCGCCGAGTACTGCATCGCTTCAACCTCATCGATATCCAGCTCATACCCCAGCTGGTCAGCGAGTAGCTCGTAGTACTCTCGGACGCCATTCCAGCCACCGTGGAAGCCGTCTCTCTCGTACGACGTGCGCTCAAATCCCTTGAGCTTTGCGAGCTTTTCCTCGGTCTGACTGGAACTGACCAATTTCAAGACCAATGCCAGCTTGGCCAGAGGCCACCGGGCCAAGAACTTGCCCACGTTTTCCCGCCAAGACTCACGAGAATCAAAGTCCTGTTCAGTCGGGTATTCGTTGCTGACGATCTTGCCCAACAGCATCTGCGGAGTATCTTCGTACCTCGAAGCGAACATGATCTGCTCGACCATGACCTTCTTGGCGAAATCCTCGTCAGCCTTCTTGTTCTGCACTGCGTCAACGATGTAAGCCACACGCTGTCGGGCAACGATGGCCAGCATTCCGTTCAGCTTGGCCTGAACTTGCTTGTCGAGCTTCTCCGCCTCGGACAGCTCCTGCTTCTCCTTGGCTGCCTTCGCATACCAGGTGGGCTCGGTCGCGTAGTACTCCATGCGCCAAACATGGCCAGCCTCGATATGCCCGTCATAGGACAATTCGTTCTCACTGTTGATACGATCCCACTTCGACGAATAGGACGCGTCGTCTGGCGCCTGCTCGGCACCTAGCTCATCCAGATCAGCCCGAACCTTCTCCTTGGCAACCTCGCGCTCCACCTCAGCGATGGTGCGTTCCACGTTCTCCACGGACGCACCATGCGCCAAGTTTTCGATGCGAGAAACCGTGCGCTCGTACAGTGTTGGGTCCTCTGAAGAATCCTCAAGTTCCTGTAAGCGTTGAACTGCATCTAGGCCTAGCCTGCCGGCCGAGAACGCTTTGGACACGCCATCGTCCTGCCGTGCTACCTTGGCGCGAGCCTGAACCTCCTTGCGGGACATCTTGAACTTCTTACCCACAGTGGTGATATCCATGCCGAGATCCAGCAAGCCCTGGATACCCTTCGACACCTCATGCTCGGACAAAGGCCGGTGATTACGGCCAGTACTCAGCATCGTCTCGATATCAGCGCGAGGGCCACGCTCCGCCGTTGGTGCTGGGAATACTACGCACGGCACCTCGGTCAGGCCTGCTTCGGCGGCGGCGGCACGTCTACGGTTGCCGTCCTGCACCACGAAGTCACCAGCGCGGTCAGGATGCGGGTAAACCAACAGTGGGCTCATCACACCCATCGACTTGATCTCCGACGCGAGCTGGGTTAGATCGCCGAGGTCATCACGAATGTTATCTGGGTGCTGATGCACCGAGGACAAAGCCAAAACTTTTAGTGTGGCATCAAATTTAGCCATGAAAATATGCCCCTCTCAGGGAAAGTAAAAAGGAAGTTAGAGTGAAATGTGTTCAGCGTTATAAGCTGCGCGCTCGGCGGTGAACCAGTCACCACACGCGGTAGTGACCAGCATCAAGGCGACCAGGGCAGCGAGCCCAGAAATGCCGTTGCTGAGCTGAGCGGTGAGTCCGCAGAACACCAGCAGGAAACTAATCAGTGGCGCCCAGAACCGCCACATGCGGCGGGAAGCCATCCGTAGAATCGTCTCGGCGCTCATCAGCGTCCGCCCCCAAAGAAGGACGCTGCAGGAACTGGAACCGGAACAACCACTGCTGAGAAGTCAGCGATCTCATGACCGTTCACGTGAAGGTGGCCAACGCCCTGATCCCCATCAACAGCGATCGACCCAGCCTCCACAACCACGGTGTCCCCGCGGTACTTTGCGCGAGCCCATCGGCCCACAACTTCTACCGCCTGCTTCGCACGGTCCTTCTTCGGATATTCCAACCAGGACACATCGAAAGTTGCGGACGGTTTGCCAGAGCCCTTCGGGTGCAAGATGACCCGGCCATCCATGCGGCTCATATCCGGTCGCCCTTGCCACGGAACTTCACGATCTGTGCGTAGAGCGCGTCCAGATCATCGTGTAGGTCATCGATGTTCGTGAGAGTGTGCTCGATTGCGCCGCTAATATTTCCGGTCGCATCAAATCCCTGCCACACCTTGAGCGACGAGAGCAGGTGGTAAGCCTTCGTCTTAGCCTGCTCGTAAGCAGCGACACGAGCTTCCAACGCTGACGCTTCGGCCACAGCGGCCGGAGTAACCTTCGAGCCGGTGTTGGCCCGGAAGTATCTTCTGCTTACATCGCCCATGATGGAGCCACCTCTACACGCTGGTTATCGATGTACGCCTGCAGGTCAGTTGCAGCGATACGGATGGTCTTGCCGGTCCGGCCGATCATGACCTTGGGCAGTTCGCCCAAATCGATGAGGTTGTACACGGTCTGCTTCCCGACCGACAAAAGCTCAGCAGCTTCGATCACCGTGTACAGCCAACGGACCGGCCGTGTGGCCATCGGAACGCCTGGATGCACATCGATCTCCCGCTCATCCCTGCGAGTCTGGGGAAAACTGACTACACTAGACATTGAAATCACTTCCTTGCTTACCGTTAGTTTTGGTTTCATAGCCCTCAGCAGTTGCACCTGCTGGGGGCTTTTCCGTTTCCGCGTACCAGGCTTCCCACGCTTGGGTGTAAACCTCGTTAGCTGTCCAGCGCGCTTCGTAGACCGCCCCGTACTGGTCAGCGTCACGCGGTGTCGCTTTCAACTTCCTGACCGCCGCATCAAGCTCGACGGTCCGCTGGTCAAGCTCGTCACGTAGGTCGGCGAGCGCTGGTTTCTCGCTCATGCCGTCTTCTTTCGCTCTACATCTTGTTCAGCAAAATCTGACACATGAGTCAAAAAAAGATCTTCGACACCGACCCCCAGGAACTTCGCAATGCGAAGGGCAGGTTCAGGTTCCAAAGTCTTCACTTCTCCGTTTACTAGCCGATTCATGTAGCTATGGGACTTCCATCCGGCGGCCTTTGCTAGGCCTCGGTTTGATATGTCCTGAACGATCATGAGTCGCTGGAGCATCTTTCTGTCTCGGAGTTCCATCCAGAGACCTCCAATTGCTCGGGGGTGTTTGACAATGTTCACTGTACCGCCTCTCGTTACGTCGTGTCCAGTGAAACGGTACTAGACTTTTAGTTCAGTGTCCACTCCTAGAATGGCCTTTTTGCCCGTATCCGCTTACTTACGGGCATCCATCGCCTAAAAATGGTAAATTTCTAGTGTCCAGCATGGCGTTACACATGGTGTCCGCATTGCTTGATTTGCCACTTACATCTAGTCCAAGGTTGCTCTGTGAACGAAATCCACCCACTTGGGGAGTTGCTCCAAGAAGTCATGGACCGCAATAGCTGGTCACTGAGGGCACTGTCCTCACGAGCAGATAGCTTGGGATTCAAGATGAGCCATTCAAATTTTGGCCGGCTCAAAGACGAACCTGTTTCGAGCATGAAAGGCGAGACAATCAAGATGCTCGCCCGAGTGCTCAAGGTTTCAGAAACTCGAGTAGCTTCCGCTGTTCTAGCTTCAATGGGGATCACTCCCGGCTCAGACGATGACCAACAGGGCCTGGTTGATTTCGTTCGCACTTCCAGTGAAGTGAGCGCTCGTGATCAACGGATACTACTATCCGTGATCGACGCGATGCGCGAGGACGAAAGCGAAACCAATGGACAGCAAGGCAACTACGATGCTCACCCACCTCGGCCACTCCGATCGGTGGCGCCCACGAGTGACACTAGCCAGGGACAGAAGACCGACCCCGATGACAGCATCATCGAATTCCACGGTGCCGAAGCTAAGAAGTACCCGGCGCCACCTATTGAATCTTTAGCAGCACACCCGAAGGTGAAGACTGTACGAGAGCAGCTCGACGAGCACGATGAGAATCAAGCTCCGGAGAGTGATGCGTAATGGCTGACATTGAGATTTTCCCAGAGGTCATGGAGGCGCATGTATTTCGCGCCGAACTCGTCAAAGGTAATGGCCGAATCACTCCAAAGCCTGCGGATTGGGACGCGCTACTTTCCGGATTGAAATCAGAGCTTACGCTCAAGGAGCGAACTGTCGACGGATACATTTTCGACCCAATCGAAATTTCGGGAAGAATGCTCCTGGGCGTGCATAAACCACTGTCGATTGATTTCATGACCAAAATTGATGATGAGAGCCAGGACGTCGGGAACTACCTTAGTGAAAATACCGACTCCACTATTCGCTTCGCTTTTTCAAGCTTAGTAATGTTCTCCGACATAGATCATGTGTTCGCTATGGCTCGCGGGTCCCGCGAGTCACCCCATCACACAGCGGTCGCCAAGTTTTTTCGGTCATTCATTCATACTCCTGACAAGTACCGGTGGGTGGTAGAACCTTACATGGCCCCCGACCAGATACATGAGCTTGAGAAAGCCAAGGGGCTCAAGAAATTCCAAAGCAGCTTCACGACCCCTAGAACGCTCACCGACATGAAGGAAGGGCAAAACGGTATTATGACGTTCGCTCAACAGGTAGCGAATTCAGTCGGTGTCGAGTTGAAGTTTGACCTGAAAGTGCAGATCGCAAAAGGCCACTCTTCCAGTAACGCCACCCGAGCGCTTCTTGATCTGTTCAATCGAGATCGACGCGAACTCACGCGCCCCGACTCGCGGGCTAAAGCTCAAGCGGTTCTCCCTGGCGGACTAGAGGAGGAACTAAACTTAGTAATGCACAACATGGCCTTCTCTTTCGAACTCCCAATGCTGAGCGACGAACAGAAAAACTTTACTCAGTTAGGACAGGGGCTTCTCGACGGCAGGGAAGAGCTGAATAATGAATTACGACAGGGTTCAGAATAGTAAGACCCAATTGGAGGTGACCGAAGAATGAAGAAAACTATTTTTCAAGACTTTATTCTCCGGCGCCCACTAGTCGATCAGTTGGTTCCGATCCTTGCGCTGGGAGTGTGGCATTTCGTGTTCCACGGACAGGTCCCTGGTACACCCGCAGCTCAATCGGCAGCTTATGTTGGCCTTTCGGCTGTAGCCGGAATCGTATTGGCAGCTGCCACATTTGTCTGCACCATGCTGTACCAGTCAAGCTCAACGTCCGTAAAAACGCTTCGAGATAAATTTACCGGCGAATTAGCAAAGAACTGGACCTCAATATTCGCGTTCATTTTCGTTGCTGCCATACTACCTATCATCGCCACGCTCCTGCAGGACACTCACAATGCGCTCGCGTTCGGCTTAGCCTTATACTCTGGCGCAATTCTATTTAGCCGGAGTTTCCGCACATACCTCTGGCTCATAGTCTCGTTCCGCCTAGAATCCTCTCCGGAACCTCCGACAAGAAGTGCATACGAAACTAGATTGAAGCACCGAGCCTAATAGCAGGTCACTCCGACCGTTTAGTTATCGAGATTGTCACATTAACTTCACACTTTAGTTCGAACATATGTTCTAAGAATGCAGAAGGTATGGGGCATGCTGCGCTCACTCGCGCACGTCATAATAATTTGGAATAGACCACACCCGGAAGTAGTAGCAGCGACGGACGGACGGCGGATCTGGATCGATCCTTCACTGACGGCCGTTGAACAGCACTGCTTCCTGGCACACGAAGCGATCCATATTCAGCACGGGCACACTTCGTGTCAGACACCCGCCGTCGAACGGCAGGTTCGCCTAGAGGTTGCGCGTTTTTTGATCAGCTTCGAGGATCTGCAAACGGTAGCAGGCTGGTCACGCTGCCCTACGATCATGGCCGAGGAACTGAACGTCACCGAGCAAGTGCTCCTTGACCGCCTCGTTACGCTTGACGGCCAGCAGATCCAAACACTCTGGCCACCAGGTGAACATATCGCCTAACCCGGTTATCCACAATTCGTATTTACCTCGCGCCAAGGGGCCTATTTTGCGCGCACAATTTCCCCAAGGAGGGAAGCCGATGAACACCTCTAGCAAGACCAGGCGCAACAACAACGAAGGCACAGTTCCACGCCAACGCAAAGACGGCCAATGGCAGTCCAACTACATCGCAGGATACCTACCCAGTGGAAAAGCAATCAGGAAATCTGTCTACGGATCCACACGTGCGAAATGCGCTGCCAATCTCAAAGCCGCGCTGCTCGAAGTCTCCGACGGCACTATCACGCTCACACAATCACCCCGACTCATTGAATGGCTAGACCATTACCTGAACGTGATCGCACCAAACAGCATCAAAGAACGCACCATCAACGCACACCGCTCAAAAGTGGACAACTACATTCGTGGCCATCGCCTTGCCGGCAAACGTCTAGACAAGATCACCCCGTCAGACATCGACGTGCTGTACCAGGACGCGCGGGGGAGTAGGAAACGAGCGAACAAAAGCTCCAAAGTCACCGACCCGTTATCACCAAGTACCATCCAGGGACTTCACCGCATCCTCCGGCGAGCGCTGAATGTTGCTGTGAATCGTGGCGTGTTGGTGAGGAATCCTGTGCTTCGGGTGGAGGTCTCCGGGAAGTCTGATTTTGAGCCGCAGGTTTATATGACTGATGAGGTTCGCCAGATGTTGGCTTTGGCTGTGGATATGGATGACGGAGCACGGTGGATCTTGAATCTTACTCTGGGCCCGAGGCAGGGTGAGGCGTTGGGTTTTGCGTGGCCTGACATTGATTTCGAGAAAAGTACTATCAAGCTTTCGCGTGAGGTCTACAGTCTGCCGTGGAAGCACGGTTGCGGGGGAGTGGCGGGAAGTGCTGGGGCTTGTGTCTATAAGTCCGCGTGGCGGTGCCCTGAGCGCCATGGTGGTGGTTTCTTCACCGGTCCACCGAAGAGCGCGGCCGGTTATCGCACGTTGCCGATACCTACTCAGTTGTCGGCAGCGTTGAAAGAGCACCGTGAAGTGCAACGTCTGCAGCGCTCACGAGATTGGGCGCCATATGTAGACCAAGCAGGGAAGTCTCACGAGCTGGTGTTCTGCAAACCGAACGGGCAACCAACGGACCACCGTGCGGACTGGCAAGCGTGGAAAGACTTCTTGGCGGCGGCGAACGTTCCAGACGGCCGAGTGCACGACGGCCGGCACACCGCTGCCACCACACTCCTGTTGCTCGGAGTTGAGCAGCGCGTAGTCATGGACATTCTCGGTTGGTCTCAAAGCTCCATGCTCACCAGGTACCAACACGTCCTCGACGAGATGCGAGATGATGTGGCCACGAAACTTTCAAACCATTGGACCCCGGAACCTGAGCCGGAAAGTAACGTCATCTCGCTTGCAGACGTCCGCAAACAACGCCTTAGTGGCGGTGCCTAAAAGTAAAACTGTGGTAAAACTGTGGTGTTTTCACCTGAAAGCCCCGGTTTCCGTCATAAAAAAAGAACCGCCGTTCACTTGTTTGACCAAGTGAACGGCGGTTTTGGATTTAGTACCCCCGGCCGGATTCGAACCGGCGACCTAGAGATTAGAAGGCTCTTGCTCTATCCAGCTGAGCTACGGAGGCGTAACCGAAAATTAGTTTAGCCCATTCGCAAGCAAGATCTCCAACTGAAAACGCTAGTCTTGTATGAGGTCAAGTTCATGAGCGGTTGAGTAGGAGAATATTTGTATGCAGCACTGGAGAATTGATGGTCTGAAAAGTATCTCCTGCTTTACGGTTCTCAGTTTTGCTTTGGCATGGTTAGTGGCCCTCCCACTGTGGCAAGGAGGTGGCTTACACCACCCGCAATTCACCTGGATAGCCATGGCAATGATGGTAACGCCGACTATCGCAGCAGTGGCCGTTAGTTTGCTTCAGCGCCGAGGAAAACAGTTCATTAAGGAATCAGGTCTCGCTCCGATCCGTAAGCCCAAGCGATTTCTCCTCGCTGTCCTCCTTGCGTACCTAATTCCCATTCTGCTTATCGTTCAAGCACCATTTATCGGCACGTGGCTCGGGGTCTTTCCGGGCGACTTTGATCAGTTCATGATCCTTAAATTTGTGTCGGGAACCGACGGGCCTGTGAGGTATTTGCTTGGACAAGCCGGGCTCATTCTTGTCGCCGGATTGCTGAATTTGATCCCGGCGCTCGGTGAAGAAATTGGTTGGCGTGGGTGGCTCTGGCCAAAATTGCAGCCATTGGGTCAGGTGCCAGCACTGCTGATTTCGGGCGTGATTTGGGGACTATGGCACTCCCCGCTGATCTTGTTGGGTTATAACTACCCCTTTGCCAAGGACGGTTGGGGAGTAGTGATGATGTGTGGAATGTGCATCGTTGTCGGAGCGTTTTTTGCCTGGTTAAGGACTCTGAGTAATTCCGTTTGGCCTGCAGCCTTTGCTCATGGAATCTTCAATGCCAGCGTCGGGCTGGTATCCCTATTCATGATCATGGGATCCATGCTCGACACAACGAAGGCCTCTATTCTCGGTTGGTCGGGTTGGATACTGCCAGTTGTAGTCATCGTGTTGATGGTATTAGCCGGCGCTTTCAGAGCCACCAAGAGTTATCCACAAATGGAATCGAACGAACCGAGCAACTAAGCTTCGAGGTTCAGCATGGATTGAAACCCGGTAACCGTACCGGTCAGATCCAAAGGAGAACAACGTCATGAGTGACCTTGTGACTATTCGTGCCGTTATAGGCACCGAGCCTAAGCTGAGCATCACACCGCAAGGACTGGCAGTGCTGAAGTTTCGCGCAGTTACCCACGAGCGCAAACGAGACCCTGAAACCGGGCAGTGGGTCGACGTGGGAACCAACTGGTATTCGATTAGCGCCTTCAGGTCCTTGGCCGAAAATGGCATGGAATCTTTTGAGCAAGGTGACCACATAGTGGTGACTGGCAAGCTTCAAGTTCGGCAATTTGAACGAAACGATGGAACGCGCGGGACCAGCGTAGATATCGAAGCATTCTCATTTGGGCACGATCTCAAATATGGAACTTCGACCTATACGAAGGTGCGCAATGGCGGCGGCGAATTTGAACGATCAACTCGTGGCTCCCAGTCCGATGAGACGGAACAAGTAGATGATAAGAACTCCACTGCACCATGGCCTGAAAGGGACACAGAAGCCGCCTAAAAGTTCCACATTCGGTGGTGTCACGGACAAACGTGTGAAACCGGGCACCACTGAGGCGAATTAGTGGTGTGTGGATTCGGAATTGCGGCTACTGAGCGACTAGCCTTAACCCCATGGCGGAATTCATTTATACGATGACCAAGGCTCGCAAAGCCGTTGGTGACAAAGTCATCCTTGATGATGTCAGCATGTCGTTTTTCCCGGGCGCCAAAATTGGTGTGGTGGGCCCTAACGGCGCTGGTAAATCAACGATCCTAAAGATTATGGCGGGCATCGATACCCCGTCCAATGGTGAGGCGCGTCTATCACCCGGTTACTCTGTAGGCATCTTGCTGCAGGAACCACCCTTGAATGAAGAAAAGACCGTCCTGGGTAACGTCCAGGAAGGTGTTGGTGAGATCTACCAAAAGATCACCCGCTTCAACGAGATCTCCGAGGAGATGGCTCAAGAAGGTGCCGATTTCGACACCTTGCTCGACGAGATGGGCAAGCTGCAGGAGGCTATTGACGCCGCCGATGCTTGGGACATCGACAACCAGCTAGAGCAGGCTATGGATGCCTTGCGTTGCCCACCAGGCGACGAGATGGTCACCCACCTCTCCGGTGGCGAGCGCCGACGTGTAGCACTGTGTAAGTTGCTGCTACAGAAGCCAGACCTGTTGCTCCTCGATGAGCCTACTAACCACTTGGATGCTGAGTCTGTACTGTGGCTAGAGCAGCACCTGTCGGCTTATCCAGGCGCAGTATTGGCCGTGACTCACGACCGTTACTTCCTGGACCACGTCGCTGAATGGATCTGTGAGGTTGACCGTGGTCGACTGCACCCATACGAGGGCAACTACTCCACTTACTTGGAGAAGAAGCGCGAGCGCATGGAATTCCAAGGCAAAAAGGATCAGAAGCTTGCAAAGCGTCTGACCGAAGAGCTCGAATGGGTCCGCTCCAACGCGAAGGGGCGTCAGACCAAGTCGAAGGCTCGTCTGGCTCGCTACGAAGAAATGGCAGCGGAAGCCGAGCGCACTCGCAAGCTTGACTTCGAAGAAATTCAGATTCCACCAGGCCCTCGTCTGGGACAGGTTGTTATTGAAGCTGAGAATCTCAAGAAGGGCTTCGGAGAGCGTGTGCTCATCGACGGACTTTCCTTCTCGCTTCCACGTAACGGCATTGTCGGCGTGATTGGTCCCAACGGTGTCGGTAAGTCGACGCTGTTCAAGACCATCGTGGGCATGGAAGAAATTGACGGAGGATCGCTGAAGATTGGCGAGACCGTCAAGATTTCCTATGTCGACCAGAACCGCGAAAATATTGACCCGGAAAAGTCCCTTTGGGAAGTTGTCTCTGAAGGCAACGACTACATCCAGGTCGGTCAGGTCGAAATGCCTTCGCGTGCATACGTCTCGGCTTTCGGTTTCAAGGGTCCTGACCAGCAGAAGAAGGCAGGTGTGCTCTCCGGTGGTGAGCGTAACCGTCTGAACCTGGCGTTGACCTTGAAGCAGGGTGGCAACCTGTTGCTGCTCGATGAGCCTACTAACGACTTGGACGTTGAGACTCTTTCGTCCTTGGAAAACGCGCTGCTCGACTTCCCAGGTTGCGCAGTGGTCGTCTCGCACGATCGCTGGTTCCTGGACCGAGTGGCCACTCACATTTTGGCTTACGAGGGCACCGAAGAAAATCCTTCGAGCTGGTACTGGTTCGAAGGTAACTTCCAGTCTTACGAAGACAATAAGGTTGAGCGTTTGGGAGCCGATGCAGCTAAGCCGCACCGCGTGACCCACCGTCGACTAACTCGCGACTAAGAATAAAGCGAAGCTCCGAGGCCACCACGAAATATTCGTGGTGGCCTCGGCGTTTTTTACTGCTTAAAAGTCAGCGTAGTCTAGCTACTATCCTTGGGCTGCGCCGGGGAGAAGAGCTGGTAGCTTCAGATATTTACGGTTCTGGTGCACCAAATGCTGTACGGGTTCTCCCTTGATGACTTCGAGAATTTCAGCCGCTATGAGACGCGACCCACCGACGCTAATTGACGAATGAATTTGTGCGCGCAACGCCGCCGGCGCCTTATCAAAATACGGTTCCCCTGTCGACAGGAAGGTCCACCCCTGATCTGTGGTGAACCGTGGAGCTCCAGGACGGGCGAAATTATCTGCCAATTCTTCATGATCTTCGCCGAGCATATGGATCATGAAAGTACTGGCAGCTAGCACCGCTCCAGCGGCCCCGGATTCTTTAGTCAGCGAAAAGGAAACGGCCACGGGATCGATCGATAGCGAAGCAAGACTTGAGATCGTCAGTCCGTAAGGGCTGCCATCAACAGTGGCGGTAATAAGCGCTACACCCGCGGGGTGAGTGCGAAATGCATCGCGGAAATCCGCGGACAAGCTCTGCATACGTGAATCGTCCTTTGCTTTTGAGTCACTGAGATTCAATCTCCCGCACCGAAATCCCTTGGTGTCGGGCGCCAACTATGTTCAGCCTAGAACCTCAAGTAAGCTTGAGGTCAATTTGCTGATCGGTGATACTTCACACAAGGAGAAAGTTTGAGCGACAATAACAGTCCTGGACAAGAGCTTCTAGGCATCGGACAAGTCAGTGAGCGCACAGGGGTAGCGAAGTCGGCTCTTCATTATTATGAAGACATTGGATTGATCCATTCAACACGTAGTACAGGTAACCAGCGGCGCTATCCACGGCATATGTTGCGGCGGATCTCGCTCATCTCCGTCGGCAGTAAACTCGGAATTCCACTGGCGGACATCGGTCATGCGCTCGAACCAGTGCCGATGGATACTATTCCTTCTGAAGCTGATTGGAAACGCGCGTCTACCGAATGGAAGCGTGTACTAGAGCATCGTCGTCGGGCCATCGAAGAACTCGAAGACCGGCTGATGGGATGCATCGGATGCGGTTGCCTATCGATGGAGGCGTGTTCATTGCTGAATCCGGAGGATGCCCTTGCAAGCCAAGGCGCGGGAGCCCGACGCCTAGAATCTGGAGACAGTGTCAGCTAGGCACGAAGTCCTGTGACCTGCTTCCGTGCGCTGTAACTTCTTGCAGAAAAGCAGAACAAGCGACAATCTCCGCCATAATAATTGGCGCAAATTGTCGCTTGGCATGCTTAGCTGACCTTACTCAGGGTTCGGATCCAGTCTTAGACTTACTCTAGATCCGCATCAAACTCTGGAAGTCGGACCATTCCTTCTTGGGCTACGGTAGCTACCAGCTCACCCGCCGCATTGAAGATTTGACCTGTTCCCAGACCGCGAGCAGAAGATGCGCTGGGGGAGCGCAGTACATAGAGCAACCATTCATCGGCGCGGAATTCTCGGTGCCACCACATTGCATGGTCCAAACTGGCGATACTCAAACCTCGATGAATCCAGCTGATGCCGTGGCGGCGGATGACTGGTTCGAGCAGCATATAGTCGCTGGCGTAGGCCAACGCGGCGCGGTGGAGTACCGGATCATCTGGCATCGGAGCGGTGGTGCGCATCCAGACGGCAGCCATCGCTTCGTTTTTCTCGTAGCCGGGAAGGTAAACCGGCTCGGTGATATGGCGCATGTCGAACGGTCGTTCGTAGGCCCATTCGTGGGCTACCGGGTGGTCGAAGTGACCGATGATGTCAGCCGTCTTGAGCAGAGTTTCTGGAGCTGGGACGTCAAAAGGTACAGCATCCGAGTGGTCAAGCCCTTTGGCCGGTTCTTGGAAGGAAGCGATCATCGAAAGAATCGGCACGCCATTTTGGTAGGCATGGACTCTGCGAGCAGAGAATGAACGACCATCACGCAACCGTTGAACCCCAAAGGTGATATTTTGTGTGGGGTCACCCGGGCGAAGGAAATAGCCATGCATGGAGTGGATCGCACGCCCCTCAGGGACCGTGCGTGAACCAGCAATGACAGACTGAGCCAATACTTGACCGCCAAAAACCCTCGTTCGGGATTGGCGAGGAGTTTTGCCGATAAAAATATCTTCATCGGTGCGAGCTTGCTCGGCTCCATCCAGATCCAGCAAATCCAGCAGGATTTGTGTAGTGCCCAGTTCCTCGGTCACGATATTGAACTCCTTGACGTGCTGACGATGACTTTGAAAACTCTATCGTGACAAGTTCGAATATTCACGTGACGGCACCGGGCAGGAACTGTCATATGTGACGAAAACCGATGAATGCGCCGGAAAGTTAGGCCCAAGCCATGAGAACATTAGGCTATGGCCAGTGATTCACTTGTTTTTGAAGACTCCAATTCAGTCAGCGATTTAGCTAACTTCCTCAGTCGAGCCAAAGCTATCGAAGACGATGGAGCATTGCTCACCGTCCGTGGAACTGCGCTGGCAGTTTATGTCCCGGTGCTGGTTCCTGCACAACTTGGACAAGGCGACTACACCATTCTAGGAATGCGGGTGCATCGCCTGGCGAAAGAAGCCCAGAGCAATGCCTGCTACTCCATTGCGGCTATTCAAGATCGTCTGGCGCGAATGGGGCAAACAAACACCGAGTTTATTTTCCCTCCGGTGGAAGAAAATCCGGTATGGGCCGGCATTACCGTGCCGATGTCCGGCTGGGTAGAAGCCGGAAGTGTTGCAGATACTGAGCTGGCCGCAGCAGCGCAGTCGGGAATCGATGCGGTCGCTAAGGCTTTGCCGGAAAATCCAGGCAAACCCGTTGTTGCTCAAATACGCCAGCGCATCTGGTCTGCCGAGATGGAAAACACGAAAGTCAGCCTCCCATTGGGAGCCGCCTTCGCTATGCACGCACTAGGTTTCTTGTCGTCAGATGGACAAAGTAGAATCCTGCTTCAGGGAAACTGGATCCGTGTCAGCAATGGCCTAGGCCATGTTCTCTTGCGCCGTTCGGCGTCACTGCTCTGATAACAGAAAGCTCCGCACCGGCTAGACCAGTGCGGAGCTTTCTGTTGGTGGTGTTTAGCTTGACGCGTTGAGCAGAGAATGCGCAGCGCGGTCGAAGTATTCCCGTAGCGTTTCGGCATGAAGCATCGGCAGTTCCAACTGGTCGATTGCCTTGTTCATATGTGCCAACCAGACATCGCGGTTATGTGGGTTAACTACATACGGCATATGGCGCATGCGTAGGCGAGGGTGTCCTCGATGCTCCGAATAAGAAGTGGGGCCACCCCAATATTGTTCTAGAAACAGTTGCAGGCGGATCTGAGCGGGGAACAGATCCTTTTCTGGGTACATGGCCTTAAATTCTTCATCTTCGGTAACGGATGCATAAAAATTCTCACTCAATCGGGCGAAGACCTCGCGGCCACCCACTTCTTCATAGAAAGTCCCCGCGTAATCGGAAACATCTACTGGTTCCTGAGCTAGCTTAAGGAACTCAACGGAAGATGGGCCGGTGACTACTGGGTTACTCATCGGATCGCGTTTCACGGTGTGAGGCAGCGGGTTTATTTCACTCATTAATAGATTCCTAAATTACGCGGTGACAGGTTCGTGGAGAACCGGAAAATTCACGGACCTGGCGATGAAGCAGACCCTATTGGCTTGTTGATGCAATGAATCTGCGAGTTCTCGTTGAGAATCGTCGGCTAAAGAAACCTGCGGACGGAGAACCACCTGGGTGAACTCTCCGCTATTGTCTCGGTTTAATCTTAAGGTGCCCGAAGCCTGATCTTGATAGCCGGTGACCACTACGCCGTGGGTCACCGCTACGTGGAGATAAGAGAGCATATGGCATTGGCTTAAGGCAGCGAGCATAAGTTGCTCAGGGTTCCAGCGATCTTTATCACCGTGAAAGGTTGGATCTGCAGTGCCGGCGATGTCCGGCAACCCATCCGCACGGATGATGTGGTCCCGGCCATAACCACGGTAGGTGTCGGTACCAGTCCCACGATTACCGGTCCACTCGATGGCGATCTGATAGTTGTGCTGCGAGAGGTCCATACTGCTATTCTTCCACCCTTTAAGAAGCTTATGGTGTGCGTTGAAGCACGAAACCTACGTTCCCTAGCTATTAGGTACCGTACCGATATCGAACAACAACGCACACCATGGGTGCAAACTAAATATTAGGCCTTAGCATCCGTGGACTGGGCAGCCAAGGCCCTCAGCACATCGGCACGACATTCAATCAATAGGCGGCGCATCGCGGGATGCTTCTCGCCGAGACCCGACAAAAACTCATCAGTGAGATCAACAGTCTTCTGAGAAACTGCCGAACTTGGGTAGAAGCCCAAAACGATCTGCTTCGCCATCTCATGCGAGTAGCTCTCCCATGCCTTGACCAGCAGACCAAAGTAAGGCTCCGTGAAACCATTAAGAAGCGACTGGTCATGAGAAATATTGAAGCCCGAAATGACTGCGCCTTGCTGTACGTTGGACAGCGTTGCTGACGTGGCAGCCGTAAATGCTTCATTTTTCGCTTCGGCAGAGGGACGCGCGGCCCGGGCAGTGTGCCAGCTGGCTTTACCCTTGGCGGTGTCATCCTTGGCGAGCATCTCATCTAGCTGGGCAGCATCCATTCGCGCCCCGGCGGTCAATGCGATCGCCAATGACCAGCGCAGGTCGGTGTCTAGCATCAGATTATCTAAGACCACGGAACCATCGAGCAGCCCTGAAACCTGATCAAACTGCTCAGTGGTCCGCGAACGGTGAGCAAATGCTTTAGCGAACTGCAGCTGAGCATCGGAACCTGCATCTGCTTGCTGTGCCAATTCCCAGAGGCGATCGGCTGCCCGTACCGAAAGTTCACTGCTGTGCTTGGGAGTCACATAGTAGTCCAGGGCGGTATTGAGCTGACGCAAGAGAACCATGATGACCGAGGAATCAACTTCGTGACCGATGTTATTTAGCAATAGCTGGACATAGTCACTGGCTGGACTCTCGGCATCGCGTACCGCATCCCAGGCCGCACTCCATACCAAGGTGCGTGGCAGTGATTCGACGAAGTCTTTCAAATGTTCGGTGGCGGTAGCCAAGGATTGCTTATCAAGACGGATCTTGGTGTAGGTCAGGTCATCATCGTTGAGCAGGACCAAATCTGGACGCTGCATACCGATGAGTACTGGAACATCGGTGCTGGCACCCTCGACGTCTAGCTCCTCGCGGTGTACTCGCACTAGCTTGTTCTGTTCATCGAGGCTGTAGAAGCCCACTGCTAGGCGGTGCTTGCGCAATGTAGGGAATTCTTCGATAGCACTCTGGTTGATCGTGAATCCGGTGATAATCCCGGTCTCATCGCTCGCTATTTCAGCCTTGAGTGTGTTGACACCCGCGGTTTCCAACCAGGAGGCGCCCCAGTCGCTCAAATCCCGGCCGCTAGCTGCTTCCAGCTCGGTGAGGAGGTCTGGTAGTTCGGTATTGGACCATGCGTGTTTCTTGAAGTATTCGCGTACTCCTGCCATGAACTCTTCTTGACCAACAAAGGCAACCAGCTGGCGGAGCACTGAAGCGCCCTTGGCATAGGTAATCCCGTCGAAGTTCACCTCAACATCTTCGAGATCATTAATCTCGGCAACAATGGGGTGGGTACTTGGAAGTTGGTCTTGGCGGTAGGCCCAGTTCTTTTCCAAGGTATTAAAAGTGGTCCATGAGCTAGTGAATTCGGTGTTCTGCGCCGCAGCCAAGGTAGACATGAACTCGGCAAATGATTCATTGAGCCATAGGTCGTTCCACCACTTCATGGTGACTAGGTCGCCGAACCACATATGTGCCAACTCGTGCAGGATTGTGATCGCGCGGCGTTCGACCATTGCATGGGTTGGACGGGAACGGAACACGTACTCTTCTAGGAAGGTAACGGCCCCGGCATTTTCCATGGCTCCGGCGTTAAATTCTGGAACGAAAAGCTGATCATACTTTTCAAACGGGTAGGGGGTACCAAAGTTCTTTTCATAGAATTCGAAGCCTTGACGGGTGACCGTGACGATATTCTCCACGTCTAAGTACTGCATCATGGAAGCGCGCGCGAAGACTCCCAATTCGACGGTTCGACCGCTGGAGGAAACCAGTGAATCGCGAACTACCTGATAGGGGCCAGCGATCAGTGCAGTGATGTAGCAGGAGATGCGCTGGGTAGGTACGAAGTCCCAAGTGGCCGCTTCGCCTTGCTCAACAGGTGCTGGTGTTGGCGCATTCGAAACCACATTCCAGTATTTCGGTGCGGTCACCGAGAATTGGAATGTGGCTTTAAGGTCTGGCTGCTCGAAGACGGCAAACATACGTCGGCAATCAGCGACCTCGAACTGCGAGTAAAGGTAGACTTCTTGATCCACCGGATCCACGAAGCGGTGCAGGCCTTCGCCGGTATTCATGTAAAGCGCATCGGCGTCGATGATTAAGACGTTCTCGGCTGCCAGTGCAGGCAGCTGGATGCGGATGCCGTCGGAGTGCTGGGCCGGATCAAGTTCGACACCGTTGAGGTTGATGGACCGGACAGAGTCGGTAACGGCATCTATGAAGGTTGATGCGCCTTCGGTGGCAGTGAAACGCACAGTGGTGCGGGAAGTTAACACACGCTCGCCACGTGTTAGGTCCAGGCTCACCTCGTAACCATCGACGTTGATCAAGTTCGCGCGATCGGCTGCCTCAGCGCGCGTGAGGTTCATTCCTGGCATAGTGCTCTCCGTTTTAAGGTGCTGAAAGATTATCGCCACAGATTCTGAAACGATTATTGAATAACTTCTCCCATTGTGTCACCGACACCGGGGGAGCATGCAAGCCCTAAGCCACAAAATCTTTATTTCTTGCCCAAACCTTATCCTCTCGGCCGAGACGTCACGGACACTGCCAAAGGTTATAGAGTTCGATTCTGAAGGTAGTTGGTCGCTAAGCTAAGAAGAGCATCAACCGTTCTTTCCTCCTAATGAATGAGGCAATAAAGCATGCGCGTACACATCGCCACCGATCACGCAGGTCTGGAACTCAGCGACTACTTGGTAAAGCACTTAACAGCCAAGGGATACGAAATGGTCAACCATGGCCCTAAATCGTATGACCCGCAAGATGATTACCCCGCATTCTGTATCAATGCTGCCAAGGCAGTGATCGACGATCAGCGCGCCGGCGTAGATGCTCTGGGGATTGTTCTTGGAGGATCCGGTAATGGTGAACAGATCGCAGCGAACAAGGTCGAAGGAATTCGTGCGGCTTTGGCATGGAACTTGGACACCGCCAAACTAGCTCGTGAACACAACAACGCAAATGTTATTGCCGTTGGTGGGCGTCAGCATTCGGTAGAAGAGGCAGCGCAACTGATCGAGGCATTCCTTGCGGAACCATTTAGCGACGACGAACGTCACGTGCGTAGAATCGGCAAAATAGCGTCATACGAAACTACCGGCGAGGTCATCGACTAACTGTGCCCGAAGGACATTCCCTTCACCGTCTGGCTCGCCAATTTGATGATGTTTTTGGTGGGCAGACGGTTCAGATTACTTCGCCGCAAGGCCGCTTTGTCGCAGATGCCGAACGTATCAGTGGCAATGAGCTGGAGCATGCCTTCGCTAAGGGGAAGCAGCTATTCTGCCGCTTTTCCAATGACCTATACCTGCGAGTGCACCTAGGGCTTTACGGCGCCTTCGAGTTTGGCGGCGACGATAAGTTCATTGGCGCATCCTCAATCGGTGCGCCGCGTCGCATAGGTGAACGCGAAGGCAACATGCAGGAGCCTGGCGAATATTCCGGCCCACCGGAACCTGTCGGTGCCGTACGTGCCCGTATTGTTTCCGAGCATGGATGGGCTGACCTGCGAGGGCCGACAGCGTGCGAAGTCTTGGACTATGAGCAGGTGCAAGCAAAGCTCGATAAGTTAGGTCCGGATCCCTTGGTTGGTGCCGCTGCGCGATTCCAGGCTGCTAAGGGACAGGTACGCGCTGGTGAAGACCTTGAGCTCTTAGAGCTAGGACGCAAGGAGTTCCGGGCGAATCTTGCGCGCACTAGTACCGCGATTGGCGTGGTGTTGATGAACCAAGACTTTATTAGCGGGGTCGGGAATATCTACCGAGCCGAAGCGCTTTTTAGAAATCGTATTTCCCCGGATCTTCCTGCCAATCAGCTTTCCGGACGTAGTGCGAATAAATTGTGGTGGGACATCGTGGCCATTATGGAAGATGGCGTCCGTGACGGAAAGATCATCACTACTCGTGTTGAGGACAGGGATCCGCTGGGGGTGGTGTGGCCTGATAACGCTTACTACGTGTACCAGCGTCAAGGGATGGGATGTCGTCGTTGCACCGGGACGGTCTCTCTGGCGGAAGTTGCTGGAAGGAAACTGTACTGGTGCCCTCGGTGCCAGAAGTTGCCGCGCAAAAAGGCTTTGCAAGTCGGCGTGTAGGGCGTTTGGGCCCAAGATCACTTTCCCGACCTTCGCGAAACCGCGTGTTTTGTAACGGCAGCAGAACAAAGTGATGCTATATGAGATGTGTCCAAGTCGGAACGGGAATCACCCGATTTGCATCGACCTAGATTTATGGTCTAGACTAAATTCTGTTCGCGGCAATGAAGTCACGAATCGTGGGGATGTAGCTTAGTGGTAAAGCCTTAGTCTTCCAAACTAATGATGCGGGTTCGATTCCCGTCATCCCCTCCACGAAAAAGGCCTCGCTGATGCGGGGCCTTTTGCATATCCAAAATAAGTTTGCGAACGAGCAAGCTATGGCTCTGATTTTTCAAAAACGGTCACCAGCCAGTCAGATCTTGTAGTCAAACACCCG
>NZ_BMKX01000016.1 GCF_014644555.1 Glutamicibacter ardleyensis
CTTGGGCGTGGTTTCTATCTTTCTCTCGAAAGACAGCGGCATCAAATCAGGGACGGTTCAATCATCAAACGAATTATCTCTGCGCTCGCTGCCGGTGCGCTCATCCTGGGGTCCGTCAGTCTGGCCAGCCCAGCAACAGCGGCAGAAGCCAAACTGCCCAACACAAGCCGTACCGGTTTCGAGCAACCATGGCCGTCACTCAAGACCACGCCAGCCACCGATGCGTACATGGCAGCTCGGCACAAGAACGACGGGGACCCCAGTTCCGGCGCCACGCAAAAGGCGCACGACCGGGCGACATTCGACCTGATGCACGCACACACTCTCGCGCCCACGACCTATGCATATATCTGCGGATTGCGCTATGACTTCGAGTGGATTGACCCCCAGATCGCCGCCAACCCTCTGAAAGAATGCAAGTCAAGGCAGTACTTCGATGCCGACGATGCCGAAAGCAAAGCTGCCCTTGCGTGGGATGCTAACGCAGCGACGCACACCGACACCCACGATGTCCCCGGCAAATCCGTTTTCGTCAGCGCCTTCCGGGCCCCGGTGGTCAACGAGGACATGTTGCTCACCCATGCGTCCTACTCCCTGCCCTGGATGGAAAGCGGACTGAATTACGCCGGCACCAAATGGACGTCGACCCCCGGGGACTGGACCCAAGGGACCAAGCTGACGTATCAGTGGTTCGTGGATGGAAAGCCGATCCCAGGGGCGACGAAGCAGGACTACACACCCTTGGAAGCACATAACGGACACAAGATTCACTTAGCGGTCACGGGCAAAAAGGATGGCTGGTACAGCCACACCGAGGCCACGGAGGCATTCGAGGTCATCCTTGGATCTGTCGTCGCCTACAACTTCGAGTACGGCTGGATCCACTTGGGTGTCGGTTCACCGGTCAAGGTGACCCCGACGTACACCGCAGCCGGCGGGCCCCAGGATGGAAAGCTGAACCCCGCAGGATCCAACGTCACCTACACCTGGTATGTGAACGGGATCGTTGTTCCGGGCGCCACAAGCAATACCTATACGCCGCGAGCCCAGGACGTCAACAAGAAGTTGCGCGTAGCAGTGCGTTCGGGAGCCGTCCCGTTCTACACAACTTTCAATCAGTTCATCGACATTGGAACCATTCAAAAGGGATTGCTCCCTGCCCACCATCTCGGGGACAGCGAAGGTTGGCTCAACGCTGACAGCCAAGCCTGGTCCGTGGTTGAGCGGAACCACACTCTCCTACCTGTGGCTAGCCGACAACAAATCCATCAAGGGTGCTACCGGCCCCACGTACACGCCCGTCGCCGCTGACCGTGGCAAGAAGATCCGTGTACAGGTTTCGGGTGCAAAGCCCGGATACATGACCATGGCAAAGACTTCCAAGGAGGTCACCGTCGGGTATGGATCAATTGCCTCGAACGTTCCCACCATTTCCGGCACCGCCAAGGTTGGATCAAAGCTCACAGCCAAGCCGGGCACCTGGACGGCAGGCACCAAGCTCACCTACCAGTGGCTGACCAACGGCAAAACTGTTTCCGGGGCAACGACCTCCTCCTTCATCCCGGGCGCTGCCCAACGCGGGACCGTGATCACGGTGAAGGTGACCGGTGCCAAGGCCGGCTACACGACCGTCTCGAAGACATCGAAAGCCACCGCCAAGGTAGCCACCGGCACCCTCACGGCACCTGCGCCGACAGTCTCCGGCACCGCGAAGGTCAACAAGACGCTCACCGCCAAGCCAGGAACCTGGACGGCCGGCACCAAGCTGTCATACCAGTGGTACGCCAACGGCAAGACCATCGCCAAGGCGACCAAGACCACGCTGAAACTCACTGCGGGCCACCGCGGTCAAAAGATCACCGTCAAGGTGACCGGTTCCAAGACCGGGTACACCACCGCCGCAAAGGTTTCCAAGGCCACGAAGGCCGTCGCCAAATAGCCGGAACAGGCCGCCCTCCGGGAACGCCTCCACACCCCAGGCACCTCCCCAGGCGGCGCCAACGGGTGCCTCCGGCTAACGCCTGCGAACACCTGATTCAATACCATCCTGGCCACACACATCATCCGGTGCACCCACGTACCTTCGAGGCATTGCCGGCGCAGCCGCCCGGTGCCAGGGGTCGAAGGGTCGCCCCCTCGAAAGGCTTCACAGTGAAAATCACCAAAGGACTTGCCCTGGTCCCCGCCCAGGCAGCAACGGTGCAGCCAGAAAGCGCCGTGGCCACGGCCGGGGAGATCGTCGTCCCTCCAACCTTCAAGGTCGGGTGGGTAGAGGCCGATCGGATCGGTCTGTACTGGAGTTATCCCCAGGTCTGGGGTGTCGACATCCTAAATTACACCGTCAGGGTCAAGCAACAGGGCCGTCCCGACCGGGTGTTCACGACCACGTCGCGCATCGACGACCACTTCATCGCCACCGGGCTCACCCAGAACACCACGTACACCTTTGAAGTGCGGACCAACGCCGTATCCCGGGACGGGAAACGACGCCTCACCTCCGCCCCGCACTCCAAGACGGCGACCACGTCCTCCATCCCCGCACACCACATGAAGGCCGCAACGCCGTCCGCGCTGAAGCTCACCGCGACCTCGGGAAGCATCACCGCATCTTGGAAGGCACCGGCGGTCACGGGCAAGCTCACCGGATACACGGTGAACATCAAGCAGGGCAGCAAGACGGTCAAGAGCTACACGACCACCGCTAGGAAAATCACCGCCACCGGCCTGAAGGAAAAGACTTCCTACACGGTCTAGGTGAAAGCCAACGCCACCTCCCGCGACAAGAAGCACAAGGCACCCTCCGCCTATGCCACCAAGACCATCGGCACCGCCCTGAGCGCTGCTTCGACGGTGAAGGCAGGCAAGCCCATCGCGCTGAAGGCCACCTCCGCCGCCACCAGCCTCAATGTCTCCTGGAAGCGCCCCGCCCTCACCGGGTACCTGAAGAACTACACCGTGCAGCTCAAGCAGGGCACCAAGACCCTCAAGAGCTACACGACCGCATCACCCTCGAAAACCATCACCGGGCTGAAGAGGAACACCGCCTACACGGTCCAGGTGAGGGCCAACCCAAAGTCCACGAACGGCAAGTACCTCGCCTCCTCCGCCTACGTTTCCGTGTCGGTGAAGACGAAACGCTAAGCACGAGGCCCATGCATCGGCCCGCGCCCCGTCACCGGAGTGTGGGCCGATGCCATTGATACCACATTCCCTCGAGGCCACGACAGCGACTTTCACCCCGCCTCATCAGGCGCCGTTAGCGCAAGTGCATCAGCACTTCCGCCGATAACAGCACTTCTGTCGTTCAGAAATGATCCTCTTGCAGAATCCGCGGGATAGGTCTCGGTGAAGTGGCATCCCTGTCGTTGGCGCCATCGGCAAAGACGGGCAGGGACGGAAAATCAAGCGGCCCTGCTCGTCTTTACCCCGGGATGTCGGGAGACATCATCCGACCATGATGTCCATGCCCGGTCCCGTGCCCGTGCCGGTGATGAAGAACAGCGTCAGCACCAGCACCCACAGGACCCAGAATACGACGGTGAATGGCAGCATGCGGGCGATGATGGAACCGATGCCGGCTTCTGGCTCGTATTTGCGCAAGAAGCCCAGGATAATCACCAAGTACGGGTTCAAGGGAGTCAGTGCCTGGGTGGCGGAATCTCCCACGCGGAAGGCGGCTTGGACGAATCCGGCCTCGTAACCGATCAGGGCAAACATCGGGATGAACACCGCGGCAATCAGCGTCCACAGGGAGGATCCCGAGGATATCAACAGGTTCAGAATCGATACCACCACGATGAACGCGATGATGGCCCCGTAGCCGGTGAAGTTCACGTCCTTGAGCGTTTGCGCGCCCGACACAGCAACCCAGGACGCCAGCCCCGACCACGTGAACAGGGCGAGGAACTGGGCCAAGATGAAGGCCACCACGATGAAGGACACCGCGTCCTTCACTGCCTGTCCCATCATTTCTACGACCGACTGGATGTTGGTGATCAAGCGCAGACGTGCGCCGAAGACAATGGCCGGCGCCAGCACGACGCAGAACACTATGAAGATGACCGAGCTTAACAGGGGGGACTTGGGCAGAAACCCGCCGGTCTCGTTGCGCAACGGCGCACCGGCCGGAAGGGCCAGGGCCAGGATCAGCCCGACGACCACCAACAGGGCGATTCCTGCCCAACGCAGGGCCGACTTCTCCGCGGCGGTGACGTCCGTGCTGGCTTCTTCGGCTGCCGTGGCGTTGACCCCGACACCGGTGCGGTTCAGCCGCGGCTCGAGCAGTTTGTCGATGACTAGGCCGCCGGCCACCGTGAGGACACCGGCGAGCACGATGTTCAGCAAAAGGTTGGACACCGCAGTGACCGGCAGCACCAGCCCGGCGACCGGGACTGCGGCGGCGTTGGAAATGCCGGCCAGCAAGGCGTCGGTCGACGTGACGAACGGGGTGCAGCTGAAGGCGGCAATGCCCACGGCATAGGACCCAAGCAGGCCCGCGACCGGGTTGCGGCCTGCGGCTCGGAACACCAGGGCGGCAATCGGCGGGATGACCAGAATCGAGGCGTCGGACATGATGTGCGCGCACAACGCCACCAGTGCCATGGCGTAGGGCAATGCCCAGGCAGGGGCGCGGCCCAGGGTGGACTTTACCAGAACCAGCAGCAGGCCAGTGCGTTCGGCAACACCTACGGCCAACAACAAGGTGACCACTACCCCAAGGGGCGGGAACCCGATGAAGTTCTGCACTGCGGTGGTCATCAGCCAAGTGATGCCCTCACCGGTGAACAGGCCCTTGATCGCGGTGGGTCCTTCGGCACCGGGAAGCGTGGTGTTGACATTGAACCAGGACACCACCGTGGAAATGAGTCCCACGGCCAGGAAGAGGTACAGGAAGAGGGCGAAGGGCTCGGGCAGCCTGTTGCCCACGCGCTCAATGCGGTCAAGGGCGGCCGCTCCGAACTTCTTCTTCTCGCCGGAAGTCCGGGGCGCCGGCTTCTTGCCCATCAATGTGCTCATGCGCCTACTCCTGCGGGGACCGAGGTACGAAGGTCCTTAACCATCCGGCCCTTGGCAAAGACGATATCAATGTTCTTCGCATCGGCCAGCGCGTGGATGGAGCCCAGCGGATCAACGCCTGTCAGCACGATGTCTGCGTCCTTGCCGGGCTCGATGGATCCGACGCGGTCCTCCAATTGCAGCAGCTTTGCGGCGTTCAAGGTTCCGGCCACGAGCGCATCCATGGGGGACATGCCGAAATCGACCAAGTGTCCAAGCTCCGTCAGATTGATGCCGTGCTCGCAGACCCCGGCATCGGTCCCCAGCGCGACTTTGACCCCGGCGGAGATGGCCTTCGAGACGCAGCCGTAGAGCTTTTCCTGCAGGCGCAGCTTCTTTTCCACCGCATACGGGGCGGCCTTGGCCGGGTCCGGGGGGATGGTTCCTGTGCTCAGGGTGGGAACGAGGAAGCTGCCCTTTGCAAGCATCAATTCGATGGCCTTGTCATCGATTTCGTAGCCGTGCTCGATGCTGCGCACCCCCCGCGACCAGGGCGTTGGAAATGGAACGCGCCGACTGGGCATGGGCGGCCACCGGTATGCCGTGGCTGCCCGCTTCCTCGACGATGGTTCGCATCTCGGCAATGTTCAGGCCGTCGTGCCAAGGGGTGTCGCGCGGGGACCAGACGCCGCCGCCCGCCATGACCTTGATGACCTTACCGCCCAGGCGCATGACCTCGCGGGTGTTGCGCAGCGCCTCGTCGACACCGTCGGTCAGGAAACCGATGTCCCCGTTGGGGGACAATGCCTCGCCCTGGTTGAATCCGCAGCAGGTGCGGAAGTCGCCGTGGCCGCCGGTGGGTCCCAGGGCGCGGTAGGCAAAGATGATTTCGGGGCCCTCGATGAGGCCGCGTTCAATGGCAACCTCGGTGGCCATATCGATGCCGCCCAGGTCGCGCACGGTGGTGACGCCGGCATCGAGCGTGGCGCGCTGCAGCGGGATGGAGGCGTAGTAGCCAAAACGCGGGGGCAGGTGCAACAGGTCTGTGCCGCTGAGCTGGCCGGTGGGCATGGCCAAGTGGACGTGTGAATCGATGAAGCCAGGGAGCAGGAATTGTCCGCGTCCGTCAATGCGGACCGCGTCGGTGTCCAGGATGGGTGTCTCGGCGTCCGGTCCAACCCACTGGATCTTGCGTCCACGCAAGACGACGGTGTGCATCTGTGCCGGGGCGGCACCCGTGCCATCGATCAAGGTTGCATGTTCGATCACCGTTTGTCGCTGCTGTGGCATCTTTCCTCCATGTGTTCTAGGTTATACATCGAACTAAACGTTAAGATAATGAGACATTTTTCTTTCAAAACGCACGAAAATGGTTCTAGGAGCAAAACTTTGCAAGAAACTGACGGCATGTCCGAAAACGACATCGAACTCGTCAATGCGCTGCAACTGGCGCCGCGCGTGAGCTGGAGCGAGCTGTCCGTGATCCTGGGCCAACATGCCACCACGCTGGCCCGACGCTGGGAACGCATCACCAATGCAGGCATGGCGCGCATTTCGATTGCACCGGGGCCGGGCATGGCGGCCCTGATGGAATTGGCATTCATCGAACTGACTTGCCGCAACAGCCAAGTCACCCAGGTGGCCGAAGACTTGTTTCAGGACCACAGGACCATGACGATCCAGTTCATTGCGGGATCCGCGCATCTTCTGGTGACGGTCGCAGCCCCCGGGCAGAGCCTCGCCGACTTCCTGCTCACCACCATTGGCTCCCTAGACGGAGTGTTGCATTACTCGGTGCGAACCGTGACAGGCCAGCTAGTGGAAGCCAGCAACTGGCATTTCCGTGCCTTGCCGCCGGCCACCATGCGCAAATTGCGCCGGCTGGCGACCCACCCGGAATCCCACGGCGGAGAGACCCATGTCGCGATGGATGGGATAGACCAGGAAATCGTGCGCTCCTTGAGCATCAACGGGCGCATGGGCCTCAGGGAAATCGCCCAGCGTGCCGGGATCACCCCACCCGCGGCGGCGCGGCGCGTCAACCGTCTCATTGGCGGCAACTACATCACGGTGCGTTGCGACATTGTGCGCCAGGGGCTTGGACAGAATGTCAGCGCCGTGTTCTGGGGGTCGATGTCACCCGATGACATCCTGCTCGTGGGCCCCAACCTAGCGGCGGAACTGCCCGAAATCCGCATCATGACGGCGGTCACCGGCGCCAACAACATCCATATGGTGGTGTGGCTGAACAACCCCTGGGATTCGCTCGCCGTCGAACGCAAGATCCTGCACGCGATTCCCGGACTGACGATCGATGACCGGCGCATTGTCTTGCGTACCTTCAAATACAACGGGGCGCGCATTACCGAATCCGGACGATTTGGCGACGTGCTACCCGTGGGATTCTGAGGTTTTTGGCACGGCACGGCTTGAACCGCCGGGAGCCTAGCTGCGTGAGTCAGTAGTCATTTGACGAACTTACGCGTGTCGCCGGAAATCCAGACCGAAGATGACTTGCCTGGATCCACTACCAGAAAGGGTCGATAGAACGGGTCCTGGGCTCCGGTAAGACCCCTGTACCGGGTTGTGGTGGGGTCCTGCGCGCAGCGCGGGACCCCAGCACCCTTCCCGATACTCCGCCGATCCGACTCGGTGGCTGTGCAGGCACTCCCCGACGCCTACGAACTCGCCGCAGCACTGGACTGGGCGGAACCGGACAAGTCGTAACTCTGGTCGTCGCGCCATTAGTTGACGCGCTGATTTTTGGTTGTAGTGGCTCGTCATCGCTTAGGTATTCAGGATCATCGCCGTGCAGGTAAGGGCCGATTATTACCGTGGACTTGGCGTTAGGCCTGCCTTAGTATTGATACGCTCGAAGCATGCGTGCAATTGAAGAAATCATTGCCGGTCGCCTGACCGGGGAGTTGGGGCAGGCCGCCCACCATCGTCATATCCTGACGGTCTTTGGTCTCTACGCGCGAGCCGCTGCCGAGGGGCTGGCGCTTGGCGTTCATTTGGCCTGAAATGAGCTGCCAACTTGGCCCGCCTTCATGGCTGAAACGGCCTGAAGTTTAGCGCTCACACACAGTAGGCCGCCCAGGTGCTTTTTCACGTACCCGAACAGGGCGTCGCGCACCGCCTCGGGGTCCCAGTCGGTGGTCGAGAGCAATCGCTGCATCCCGACCGGGGTGCCGTGCCCGGCACGTTCGGACAGGGTCCAGGAGTTCTTCCGTTCTTCGTCCGAGAGCAGCCCGCGGATGTAGTTGACCGCGTTGTTCCGCGGCTCGGCGCGGGCGAACTCGCCGCCGATCAGCTCGCGGATTTTCTCGAGGCCGTCGGCCCATTCCTGTATCTCTGCCACCCAAATATCATCGCTCACCCGTCAGGATTAACAGGATTCGGGGCTACAGTCCGATTAAACCTCTAAATCCTAGAGATGGAACGGGTACTTTCCAGAGTCTTGCTGAAACGTCCATCAGATTCCAGGATCCACCCCATGCGCTTATAGCTCCGCATCCCGACACAAGTTTCGAGGATCCGCAGTTGTGGAAATTGGGAAGTAAGCTTCCGCTCTATGTTTGCAATCTCTGCGGGCTCGCGCAGCTGCATGTTGAAAACCAGGTTTGCTTCGCCGGTAGTGGCCGCGCACAGCCTAAGGTTTCGGAAGGTTCTAAGATATTGAGCGATTTGATCTTCCATGCCCGGCGGAACTTTGGTAAACCACTGCACCCATAGTGGCGATCCGGAATAGTCGCTCGCTAGTTCACAGCGAATAAAGATCATTCCTGTTGAGAGTGAGGCATTTAGCAAACGCGCTGCGGTGGCAGGATGTTGCCCGGTTGAAAGCGCGATATCTCTGGCCGTGGCGCGGCCGTTGGTCTGTAGAACTTCTAGACAGGGCCATAAAGCCGGAGGGATCACGCCCGTTGAAACTTGTGGAGTCGGTGCTAGCTCGCGCAATTCTTCCTCTTGCTGGCGCGAGAGAACATCGAGTCTCCACTGGTCACCGCTGGCATATACATGGGTGCAGAGGGAGGTTTTGATTCTCAAGACGCCGGCAATGGCCCATAATTGCGGAAGCACCTGACGGGTCATGTTCAGCCAATTTGATGTGATGCAGGTAAGCCGGTAATCGGCATGCCGTGACGCGCTATCGACGGAGTTGACCTCCGGTATCTGACATATTTTAAGCAAAGTATCTTCCATGAGCCGAGGCTCAACTTCGATATCGAGCAATGCGGTGCAGTTCATCTGAGGCCTGCCTCCCAAATGTCCTAAAGTCCATACAAGCCTCTGGGAGTGTAGCCGTTTCCAGCGTTCTGACAGGGTCGTAGGATGCCGCCCCAGTACGTTGCCTAGCTCCGTCCAGCTTAATCGGGGTGCGATCTGCAGCGCATGCACCAATTCCAAATCATCATGGGCCAGCTCTAAATCTGTCATCGTGCAACTATTTTCGGTTTATTCGGCCTGAAAAGCAACTAAACCTTCAATATGAGCAGCTGTAATGCTTTCAGCCTGATCATAAATAGTGTGATTGGCATCATAAGATGCCGTCTTGTCAATGGTAAAGGAGGCCCACAATGAGTACTGAGGAAAGCGTTGTCAGCGATGCAGCTCACTTGGCACCCGAGATTCAGAGGCTCCGGCATGAGTTGCACCGGCAGCCCGAAGTCGGGTTGGACTTGCCTCTGACCCAGCAACGCATTCTGGAATGGCTTGAACCGCTAGGGTTCGAAGTGACTTTGGGTCAGGAACTTAGTTCTGTTACCGCCGTACTGCGTGGAGGAGCGGCAGAAGCGAAAGCTCCTAGTGTGCTGTTGCGCGCAGACATGGATGCTTTGCCCGTCAAGGAGAAGACAGGGGCTTCCTACGCCTCACAAACGGGAAATACCATGCATGCGTGTGGCCATGACCTGCATACCGCGATGCTCGCAGGTGCAGCCACGCTTCTTGCTGATCGGCGCGAGCAGCTACCTGGAGACGTAGTTTTGATGTTCCAGCCCGGGGAGGAAGGTTTCGACGGGGCCGGGCACATGATCGGCGAAGGAGTGCTGGAGGCGGCCGGCTCTACAGTAGACGCTGCATTTGGACTTCATGTCATGAGTGCATTAGGCACTTCAGGACAGTTCATGAGCCGCCCGGGCGCAGTGATGAGCTCATCAGCCGGTTTATTCGTCACTGTCCATGGCCAGGGCGGGCACGGTTCCGCGCCATACCTGGCCAAGGATCCAGTGTATGTTGCAGCCGAAATGGTGAGCGCGATGCAGGGTATGATCACCCGTAGATTCGATGTCTTCGATCCTGTGGTGATATCCGTGGGCGTATTCGAAGCCGGCCACGCCCGCAATGTTATTCCCGAGACAGCGCGCTTCGAGGCGACGGTGCGTTCGTTTAGCCATGAATCATTCGCCGCGCTGGGACAGACCCTTCCGCAGCTGCTGCAAGGAATTGCCGCCGCTCACGGCGTGGAAGTCGAGATTGAATTGCGTCCTGAATATCCGGTGACGGTTAATCACGAAGACGAGACCGATTTCGCCCGGCAAGCGGTGATCGAGCTCTTCGACTCAACTGCTTATGCGCAAATGGCAAACCCCTTGGCTGGGTCGGAAGATTTTTCCCGAGTGCTGGAACGCGTTCCCGGAGCTTTCATTTTCCTCTCCGCACTGTCGCCGGGGGTTGAAGCTTCCGAAGCTCAATTCAACCACTCTCCTTACGCAGAATTCTCTGATGATGTTCTGCCTAGGGGTACCGCACTCTACACACATCTGGCAATCAGCAGGCTCGCTGAATTGTCCTCCCGCTAACTTTGGACCGGAGAATTTTAATGAACACTCCAAGACTCGGCGAAGTTTCGCCGGCTATTCACCGGCCAAACGGCCGCAAAGAACTGCGCAAGACCCTCTTCGGCATTGGAGCGGGTAACGCTGTGGAATGGTTCGATTGGGCTATCTATGCAACCTTTGCACCATATATCGCCAGAAATCTCTTTTCACCGCAAGACGCCACCAGCGCATTTCTTGCGACTATGGCAATCTTCGCCGTCGGATTCATTGCGCGCCCGGTAGGCGGTGTGCTTTTCGGCGTGATCGGCGATCGGGTGGGGCGTAAGACCTCAATGACGTTGGCCGTAGGGCTGGCCGCTTTTGGGTCGTTGATCATCGCCGTTACCCCGGGATTTGCCGTGATGGGGGTATTCGCGTCGATTATGCTTCTTATTGCCCGGCTTATCCAGGGGTTGGCTCACGGCGGGGAATTGCCTAGTGCACAGACCTATCTTGCCGAGATGGCCCCAGCACCCCAGCGAGGTCTCTACTCGACTCTGATCTATTTCTCGGGAACTGCTGGAATAGTCTTTGGAACGTTGTTAGGCGCGATCTTCACGCTGGTTCTGACCAACGAGCAGATGGATAGCTTCGGCTGGCGTATTCCTTTCGCATTGGGAGCTCTCTTCGGCCTCTATGCTCTGGTCATGCGCACACGACTAAAGGAAACAGCGCAGTTCACTGAACACAAACATGCAGAAACTGATTCCCGCCGGCCGAAGGCCTCGCTGATCAAGGATTTCATGGCCAATCGAGCTAAGGCTCTGCAGGTCATCGGTCTCACCGTAGGACTGACGGTGGTCTACTACATCTGGTCCGTTGCCACTCCGGCCCATGCCATATCAACTCTAGGTATGGAGCCATCCGAAGCACTCTGGGTCGGTGTGGGCGCGAACCTCGTCTTCATGATCGCCTTGCCGTTCTGGGGCAAACTTTCGGATCGCATTGGCCGTCGGCCGGTTTTGATCATTTCCTCCATCGGTGCCGCAGTGATGCAGTTCCCGATGACGTTCGTTGTGCGTGGAGAATGGTGGCAACTTTTCATTGCCATGGCCGTCATGCTGATATTCATTTCCGGCTCGGCAGCCATCATGCCCGCAGTGTATGCAGAACTGTTTCCGACCTCTATACGAACGATCGGGGTTGCCGCTCCATACGCACTGTGCGTGGCGTTGTTCGGCGGTACAGCTGCTTATCTCCAAGCTGCTTTGGACAGTTGGTTGGGGGATCAAGGAAGCGTAGTATTCTCGATCTACTCGATCGTGCTGTTGCTGATATCCGCGGCGACAGCTTCGGCTCTGGCAGAATCTAGGGGCAAAGAACTGACTGATTAACGGCAAACTGTGATCTCTCGAAACAGCGGTGACACTGAACCGTCCCTGATTTGATGCCGCTGTCTTTCGAGAGAAAGATAGAAACCACGCCCAAG
>NZ_BMKX01000017.1 GCF_014644555.1 Glutamicibacter ardleyensis
TTGCCGGTTGCGTGGGTGGTTGTGGTGTGGGGTTCTGCCTGGAAGGGTGGGACCCTTTTTTCTGTTTAAAAACCCATTCCTAATGGCCTTGTCTATCGGTGGTGCGAAAAGTACTTGAATACGAAACTTCGGTGTCAAACCGCCTAGCTACCCCGTAGTTATCTCGACGTAGTGTTAATCCGAGACAACAAGATTTCGTGGAAGGAAATACATGCGCATCGCGGTGATGCAGGCCCAGGCTGAGGTCTTGGATATTCAGAGCAACATTGAAGTGATTCAGCGTGCCGCGCGGCAAGCCGCTTCCGAAGGGGCTGAAATCTTGCTGACACCAGAATTGTTTGCCGTGGGATATGCGCCGTATGCACTACGTGAGTCTTTAGACGCAACACAAATTCCAGACGTCCACCGTCGTCTTTCGGAAATTGCATCGGAGCATGTAATCGCTCTTGCATACTCACTTCCTGAAGTAACGGATAGTGGTTGGCTGATTACGTCGACCTTTGTTGACCACAAGGGAACCGAACTAGCCCACTATCAAAAAGTTCAGCTCTTCGGTTCTGAAGAACAAGCCGTGTTCGTGCCCGGGGTCAATCCGCCTGCCTCATTCGAGTACAAAGAAATGATGCTTGGCATGGTGATCTGTTTCGATGTTGAATTTCCCGAGATCGTTCGTGAGGCTGCCCGACGTTCTGTTGAACTGTTACTGGTCCCGACGGCCATGGGACGTGGGTATGAACGGGTTTGCACGCATCTAGTTCCAACGAGGGCAATGGAGAGTCAACTTTTCATTGCCTATTCCAACCACAGCGGCAGCCAAGCTGGCTTTGAGCTAGCTGGCACCAGCGTAATTGCGGGACCCGATGGATCTGTTCTTGCCCAAGCGGGCCACGAACCTGAAGTTCTATACGCTGACCTTGGTCCCTATGAGCGGGCTAAGACTGAAGTTCCATATCTATCAGAAGCTCGTCCTGAGCTTTATGCCCAATGGGCTGCCGAGCGAACCAACGCGCTGGAAGACTAGTTTGCATTCGCCTAACATCCCATCGATCTGCTTCAGCTCGCTCAGAGGTCAGGGCCACGCTGGTTCTTGAGTTGTTCTTTAACTCGTGAGATCCAATTCGAATCGCACATCATTTGTGGGAAGGGCTTATGCGCATACCCTGCCGCTGGTGGAGCAGTTGAGTGGTATGACATTGAGGAGCCAGGGCAGATCACCATCGAATGCGGGCCCTTCAATGTCACGTACTCATACCAGCCAGCTAATTCTTTAGCCTTGTTGCATAGGCTGCAGCGACCGTCTCCGTTGAAAACACTGGTTGGTCCACCCCTAGCATGCTGGACTACGTGGTCTATTTCTTCGACCATTCCATCGCAGAACGGGGTGCGGCAGTGACGGTCGCGAATCCGAATGAACTTCTTGAGCTTCTCCGGGAAGATCCGGGCTTTGGAATCCATAGAGATTAATTCTTGGTTTCCCGGAGCCGTATACAACCGGGTCAGCTCAGTCATCACTTCAATCTGCTCAATAAACTCTGGTGTGAGCTTTGCTTCCATTTCCTCGAAAGTCTGCTGATTGGGAATTTGGTGGCCACCGATCCATTCTCGGGCGGTCTGGGCTGAAATGAAACCGTAGCCTTCGAGGAATGCCGGTTCTCGCTCACCGAGGAACAGCGCTCTGTCGGTCATAATCACCCCGACGTTCAAAGCAATGCGCATATTCGTCGCTTCGCCAGCGATCATATAGCTGGTTAGTAGATCGGCTTTGATCTGAGCGAGGGTCCTGGGGTCACCTTGCTTCTTGAGCTTACGAGCCTCTTCACGTAAGTACATTTTCAGTGCAAGGCCGGCAATGAGCGGGAGCTCGCCACTGAGCTTCACACACCCCGCGTCCTCATCAACGTGAAAACGGACGTGCCGGTTCTCTTCGGAGCTCTTTTGCTTTTTGGACTCGGGATCCGAGGTGTAACCCAGAACGAACTGTTGAACGGTTTCCTTGATTTGTTTTGGCCCCATGGAATCAAACATGTCGGGGGTCGACGCGTAGATTTCATCAAATTCAACGCGACGCACTGCCCTGACATCCTGTAACGGGGTGAGGATAGCTTGGGCCTGTGCTTCGGTGAATTCGCCCCGAGAGCAGGCTGCAGCAAAGTTAGGGGTGTCTTCGAAGAGGATGCGGCAATTGACCAAGAAGTTTCGTACACCTTGAGGTGACTGTTTACGAGCGAGAGCGAAGGTACTAGCGGCCCCACGAGTTTGATCATCGATGGATGTGCCACGGTCTTCATGCTCCCGTACAACTTGCTTCTCTAGCTGATGAGCGAGACCTGCCTGGTGATAGCGAAAAGAAGAGACGAGCCCTTCGAGTCCTTCTATTGCTTGAACGCAGTCGGCTTTACTGCCGTGTTCTTCAATCCACGCCAGCTTATTCTGCAGCTGCTTCATTTGGACTTCGAAATCCTCATGAAGCGCCGGTTCGTCTTGGCCTTGTCGTTGCGCCATTGCTTCGGACATATTCTAATTATACTTCGTTAGTTCGAACATGTCTTCTAATACTGTAAAAACTGTGGATACCTTTGGTAGTGCGGGTTATGTCGCCGTTAGGAACTTCAGCGCAAGATACAGATCGTGGCGGACTTGCGCCTGGTTTAAATCTTTGCCAAGAATCTCAGCGATAGTCGCAATATGTCGGCGAACCGAGTTGCGATGCAAATTGATATTTTTCGAAGCCTGATCCCAGGAGCCGTTGGCTTCCAACCATCCGTGAAGCACGTCTAAGTAGAGGTCACGGCGGGCCTCTGGTAATTCAAGGATTTTCGCCAGCTCTTCTTCCGCCAACTGCCTTCCGGCCTGTGCTGGTAGCAGTGAAGCGAAGGTGCGAGGGATAGACGCGGCGTCTAGGCATTGTTGGCGTTCTAGCATTTGGGGGAGCAACCCGCTGGCCTGGGCGAGTAGATCTCCCAGCCTTTCACCTAGCTGGGATTCCAATTTGGCAGGGGTGCTGAACGCTGCCAAATAACCGTTGGATTTGAGGCGTTCAAATAAATCTGTCGCGGGTTCGGCGCTTGTTAGTGCGATGAGGTGATCGTCGCGCCGCATTGCCAAGCGGGTGTCGAATAATGCATGAACATGCGCGAGGTGGAAGTTAGTTTCTGTGGTGCGCGCTGTACCTAGGGGTGAAATGACGGCGACTCGCAGTGCCTGATGAGTATTGCTGCCGATGCTCTCGGTTAAGTAGTTCAACGTCTCGGAGTCGAGGGCTGTGTGCGAGCGGAAGAGCAGGGACGTGGCAAGCTGCGAAGAAGCGGCCGAACTGGCGGCGCGTTCGCGGGCAAGCACTTCTAGTAGGCCTAGTGCTGAGGTGATGAGGTGGTGGTCGAAGGCGGAGGGCGTGCGTGAGAATCCGACGCTGAGCGCGCCAAGTAGTGGGGACTGGCCACTGGGTGAGAAGGCGGCTCGGATCGGGAAGGTCAGGTGTACCTGGGAGTCCTGTCGGTGCAGTGCAAAAGGTTGTGGACCAGTGGCCTGGAAAGCATCTTGGATCATCTGCGCCTCGGTGGCGGTATCCAGTGTAGCGATCGAGGCAATTGTGGTGTTGAAACGTGTCTGGCCCGATGCATTGGTGAGCCTGACCGAGCCTTTGAGGCGTTGGGACAGCGTAGCGACCAGTTGGCGTTCGGGATCCAGGTGAGAAATGCAGCGCATCAGCGCGCGATTAGCTTCCGCGTTGGAGCGTAGCTGGGCGGCGCCGTCGGCCTCCATGAGCTTGGCGAAGGCAATGCCGATCGCGGCGAAAGGGACGGAAGTGGGAATTTGTAGCAGGGTGAGTCCGTGACGCGCACAGGCTATACGGACCGTCTCTGGAATGCTGGAGAAATAAGGTTCCAAGCCGAAGCCAAGGGCGCTGGCCTTAGCTTGCACCAGCTTGGCGATAAACCGGTCGATCCATTCTTGGTCCGCAACGTGCTCGAGGAATGGGAAACCGCTGGTAAGGATCAGCTCATCGGCCATGAGGTAGTCGGTTGGGTCATCCATATCGCTGGGTTCTACCCAGCGCACTGGGCGATCGCCGGCGTCGTGGACGAGTTCGATCGCAGGTGGCAGCTGGCGCAAAAAGCGCGCCAGTGTGATGGACTCCCAGGTGGGCTGCAATTGCGGTGCGAAATGTCCCATGCAACAAAATTTTAGTTCAAAAATTCCACGTTGAGAGCGCCGTCACAGATTTAGGCTGGAACTCGGCAGCAAAACCATTTCCCAGCAAGGACCTGCGATGAACAGTAACAGCGACGTGACCTCAAGAACCGTCACCGCACTCGGCCCGCAGTTGCGCCGCCGAAAATCAATCAAGCATATGGTCGGCGAAGCGGAAAGCAACTCCGGGCAGCTGCGTCGCACCTTAGGCATGTGGCAATTGACCATGATCAGTGTGGGTGCCACGATGGGCACCGGCATCCTGGTGATTCTTGGTGCCGCGGTCCCGATCGCCGGTCCGGCTATTTGGATCTCATTTGTGATTGCCGGTGTCACCGCATTACTTTCGGCGGTGTCCTATGCGGAAATGGCCGGCATGGTCCCGGTCTCTGGTTCAAGCTACTCCTATTCTTACGCGACCATGGGAGAAGGTATCGCCTGGATTTGCGGCTGGTGCCTGGTGCTGGAGTATGCGGTTTCGGTAGCCGCGGTGGCCGTGGGCGCCGGCGAATATGTTAATCAGACGCTGCGTACCTTTAATATGGAACTTCCGGTGTCGTTGGCCGGGGGTCCCGCCGAGGGAGGCGTAGTAAACCTGCCGGCGCTGATCGTCGTCGTACTGGCTACCTTGCTGCTGGTGCGTGGAGCGCGCGAATCGGCCATCGTGAACACGGTCGTGGTAATCATCAAGGCCGGCATCCTGGTCTTCTTCTCGATCGTCGCCTTCAGTGCCTTTAATGCCGGAAACTTCGAGCCGCTGCTGCCGATGGGCGCCGCTGGCGTCACCGCCGCAGCCTCCAGCGTCTTCTTCTCCTACATCGGTTTCGACGCGGCCTCAACCGCCGGTGAAGAAGCCAAAAATCCGAAGCGCGATCTGCCGCGGGCGATCATGCTTTCGATGCTGATCGTGACCATCACCTACGTGCTGGTAGCCGTGTCGGCCATCGGTGCGCGCGAGTGGACCTGGTTTGTGGGCACCGAAGCGGCACTGGTGCAGATCGTCGGCGAACTGACCGGACAGCCGATCTTCGTGCTGATCTTCGCGCTCGCCTCCGTGCTGGCCATCGCCTCGGTGGTGCTGACGGTGCTCTACGGACAGACCCGTATCTTGATGAGCATGTCCCGCGATGGCTTGGTGCCCGCGGTTTTCGGCAAGGTCTCCAAACGGACCGGAACCCCGGTTGCAGGCACGTTGATCACCGGCATCGTGGTGGCTATCACCGCCGGGTTCATCCCGCTCGGTGCGCTAGCCGACGCCACCAGCATCGGTACCCTGTTTGCCTTCGCACTGGTGGGCGTTTCGGTGATGTACCTGCGTAAACGCCAACCGCAGGCACCGCGCACCTTCCGGGTTCCGCTGTACCCAATCACCCCGATTCTCGGAATTTTCGCCTGCCTATTCCTGATGAGCCAGTTAGGCTGGCACACGTGGGTGGTCTTCCTGATCTGGATGCTGGTGGGCATTGTTATCTACCTGGGCTACGGTCGACGCCGTTCGCGCTTGGGTCAGCTGAGCAAGCAGGACTACATCGCCAGCCACGTGGGCGAAAACCAGTAAACAGCGCGGCTGCATCAACAAGAACAAAGGACTTACAGGACTCGCAATGAACAGCATCAATATGCTCAACCCGGACTTCCCCTTCAGCTACGACCATTATCTGGCCAACCCGGCCGGGCTGGGCAGCGTCCCCGAAGAGTTGTATGGCACCGAGGTAGCGGTAATCGGCGCGGGGCTCTCCGGCCTAGTGACCGCCTATGAGCTGATGAAATTGGGGTTGAAACCGGTAGTCTACGAGGCGGATCAGATCGGCGGCCGGCTGCGTACCGCCAGCTTCCTCGCGGCCCCGCAGATCACCTGCGATCTGGGCGGTATGCGCTTCCCGGTCTCCAGCAAGGCGCTGTACTACTACATCGACCTGCTGGGCCTAGACACCTACGACTTCCCGAATCCGCTGGCAGATCCCACCGACTCTACGGTGATCGAGCTTAAGGGCCAGAAGATCTACGTGGAAAAAGAGGAAGACCTCCCCGAGTTCTATCGTGAAGTGGCAGAGGCCTGGAAGCAGGCACTGCGAGACGACGCGCATTTCGAACAGATGCAGCAGGCCATCAAGACCCGCGACACCAAAACCATCAAGGAATTGTGGAACTCAATTCTTGAGGAGTTCGACGAGGAAAGCTTCTACGGGTTCATCTCGAACTCTAAGGCCTTCACGGAGGCTGGGTTCGAGCACCGCGAGGCCTTCGGCCAAGTTGGTTTTGGCTCTGGCGGTTGGGACACCGACTTCCCGAACTCTATTCTGGAGATTCTGCGGGTGGTCTACACCGACGCCGACGACCACCACCGTGGCATCACCGGGGGCGCCGCGCAACTTCCCAAGGCGCTGTGGAACCATGCACCGGAAAATATGGCACATTGGCCGGCAGGCACCTCGTTGGCTTCGCTGCACGGTGGGGCGCCGCGTGGGGCGGTAGCCAAGGTATACCGCACCGACAATGCTGGTTTCAACGGTTCGAACACCATTGAGGTCACCGAACGCTTTGGTCGAACCGCGGAATTTGGTGCGGTGGTCTCCACCGTGCAGTCCTGGTTGCTATCTACCGGTATTGATACCGATGAAGCGTTATTCCCGGCCGAATTGTGGACCGCGATCGAACGCAGTCACTACATGCAGTCGTCGAAGACTTTTGTGATGGTTGATCGTCCGTTCTGGAAAGACCGCGATCCGGTCACCGGCGAGTATCTGATGTCGATGACGCTGACGGACCGTTTGAACCGGGCTACCTACCTGCTCGACAACGGCGATGACCAGCCGGCGGTGATTTTGTTGTCCTACACCTGGAATGACGATGCGCTCAAATGGCTGTCGCTTTCTGCGGAGCGCCGCATGGAGTTGATGCTGCACTCGTTGGAGAAGATTTATCCTGGTTTGGATATTCGCAGTCACATAGTGGGCCAGCCGATCACCGTGTCCTGGGAGTCGGACCCAAACTTCATGGGTGCCTTCAAAGCCAACCTGCCCGGTCACTACCGTTACCAGGAGCGTTTATACACGCACTTCGACCAGCAGGAGATGGCGGCGGAGCACCGCGGCATCTTCCTTGCCGGCGACGATGTCTCGTGGACCGCGGGCTGGGCCGAAGGCGCAGTTACTACCGGACTGAATGCCGTGTGGGGCGTAGTTGAGCATCTGGGAGGAATGGATGCGGCTACCAATCCTGGGCCGGGTCAGTTCTTGGCCGAGTATGGTCCCAAGCGACTTGACCTCAAACCGGCAGTGCTTGATTCATAAATAATTCACCGAGCCCCGTACGGAAAATCCGTGCGGGGCTCGGACTTTAAACCCTAGAAAAAAATAGGTGTGCACGGTCACTGTGGAAAAGAGGCCACCGATTTGAAACATCCCCCAAAACTGTGTA
>NZ_BMKX01000018.1 GCF_014644555.1 Glutamicibacter ardleyensis
AGTGTTTGTTGTTTGAGAACTCAATAGTGTGCCAAGTTTGTTGATACCGAATTATTTTTAATTTGGTGGATATATAACATTTGCTTGGAATGATGCACCCCCGTGTGTTGTTTCAAGTGTTTTTATTCGCCAGGATTTTATCATCGATTCTTCCCTTATTTTCCAAGGGGTTTCGGTGGCTTTTTGTTTTTTATGGAGAGTTTGATCCTGGCTCAGGATGAACGCTGGCGGCGTGCTTAACACATGCAAGTCGAACGATGACCCCGTGCTTGCACGGGTGATTAGTGGCGAACGGGTGAGTAACACGTGAGTAACCTGCCCCTGACTCTGGGATAAGCCCGGGAAACTGGGTCTAATACTGGATATGACCTTTAACCGCATGGTTTTTGGTGGAAAGATTTATCGGTTGGGGATGGACTCGCGGCCTATCAGCTTGTTGGTGAGGTAATGGCTCACCAAGGCGACGACGGGTAGCCGGCCTGAGAGGGTGACCGGCCACACTGGGACTGAGACACGGCCCAGACTCCTACGGGAGGCAGCAGTGGGGAATATTGCACAATGGGCGAAAGCCTGATGCAGCGACGCCGCGTGAGGGATGACGGCCTTCGGGTTGTAAACCTCTTTCAGTAGGGAAGAAGCGAAAGTGACGGTACCTGCAGAAGAAGCGCCGGCTAACTACGTGCCAGCAGCCGCGGTAATACGTAGGGCGCAAGCGTTATCCGGATTTATTGGGCGTAAAGAGCTCGTAGGCGGTTTGTCGCGTCTGCCGTGAAAGTCCGAGGCTCAACCTCGGATCTGCGGTGGGTACGGGCAGACTAGAGTGATGTAGGGGAGACTGGAATTCCTGGTGTAGCGGTGAAATGCGCAGATATCAGGAGGAACACCGATGGCGAAGGCAGGTCTCTGGGCATCTACTGACGCTGAGGAGCGAAAGCATGGGGAGCGAACAGGATTAGATACCCTGGTAGTCCATGCCGTAAACGTTGGGCACTAGGTGTGGGGAACATTCCACGTTTTCCGCGCCGTAGCTAACGCATTAAGTGCCCCGCCTGGGGAGTACGGCCGCAAGGCTAAAACTCAAAGGAATTGACGGGGGCCCGCACAAGCGGCGGAGCATGCGGATTAATTCGATGCAACGCGAAGAACCTTACCAAGGCTTGACATGTTCCAGACCGCCTCAGAGATGGGGTTTCCCTTCGGGGCTGGTTCACAGGTGGTGCATGGTTGTCGTCAGCTCGTGTCGTGAGATGTTGGGTTAAGTCCCGCAACGAGCGCAACCCTCGTTCCATGTTGCCAGCACGTAAAGGTGGGGACTCATGGGAGACTGCCGGGGTCAACTCGGAGGAAGGTGGGGATGACGTCAAATCATCATGCCCCTTATGTCTTGGGCTTCACGCATGCTACAATGGCCGGTACAATGGGTTGCGATACTGTGAGGTGGAGCTAATCCCTAAAAGCCGGTCTCAGTTCGGATTGGGGTCTGCAACTCGACCCCATGAAGTCGGAGTCGCTAGTAATCGCAGATCAGCAACGCTGCGGTGAATACGTTCCCGGGCCTTGTACACACCGCCCGTCAAGTCACGAAAGTTGGTAACACCCGAAGCCGATGGCCTAACCACCTTGTGTGGGGGGAGTCGTCGAAGGTGGGACTGGCGATTGGGACTAAGTCGTAACAAGGTAGCCGTACCGGAAGGTGCGGCTGGATCACCTCCTTTCTAAGGAGCTAACCAATTATTGGTTGCCCGTTTCTGTCACGAGTGTTGGCAGGCGGGTTGCTCATGGGTGGAATATCAATGAACTCAATACCGGAAAAACAGATGCAGCTCATGTTGTGTTTGGTGGTATTGGCTGTGGCTGCATGGTGTTCATGCTTTCTTAGTACGCGTTTGCTTCTCCTTTGGGGGTTGTGGGTGTTGGAATGAGGGTGTGGGGGCCAGGTGGTTTGTATGGTTTGGCATGCTGTTGGGTTTTGAGGCAACAAGCCCCCTTTTGTTGAGGGGTTTGGTGTTTCAGTGTTTGTCCTGTGTCTTTGCACGGTCATCGTGATGGTTCGCCTCTTTGTGGGGTGGGTTGTTGGTGGTTTGTGTGGGGGTGTGGGGTTGTTGTTTGGGAACTGTATAGTGAACGCGAGCATCTTATAAGATGACCATGTTAGAGAGCCTTTTGGGGTTTTTTGGTGTGGTTGTTTTGTGATTTTGTTGATTGTTTTATAGCTCAAACTTGAGAACTTGTTTTGTGTTGAAGTTTTTAAGGGCGCACGGTGGATGCCTTGGCATCAGGAGCCGATGAAGGACGTGGGAATCTGCGATAAGCCTGGTGGAGTCGATAACCTGACGTTGAGACCAGGATTTCCGAATGGGGAAACCCCGTACGGTGTCATGCCGTATGACCCGCAGCTGAATGTATAGGTTGCGTGGAGGGAACGCGGGGAAGTGAAACATCTCAGTACCCGCAGGAAGAGAAAACAATAGTGATTCCGTTAGTAGTGGCGAGCGAACGCGGATGGGGCTAAACCGGTTGGTGTGTGATAGCGGATAGGCGTTGCATCACCGGGGTTGTGGGGCCCACATGTGCCAACCCTATCTGGTTGGCGGGATGAGGTGCAGGCGTATAGGTGAATCGGTTGGAATGCCGGACCAGAGAGGGTGATAGTCCCGTAGGTGTAATGCGTGTCTGCCGTTCTAGTGTGGGTACCCGAGTAGCACGGGGCTCGAGAAATCTTGTGTGAATCTGCCAGGACCACCTGGTAAGCCTGAATACTACCTGATGACCGATAGTGAATCAGTACCGTGAGGGAATGGTGAAAAGTACCCCGGGAGGGGAGTGAAATAGTACCTGAAACCGTGCGCTTACAATCCGTTAGAGCATGACCCTTGTGGTTGTGTGATGGCGTGCCTTTTGAAGAATGAGCCTGCGAGTTAGTGCTGTGTCGCGAGGTTAACCCGTGTGGGGAAGCCGTAGCGAAAGCGAGTCTGAATAGGGCGTTTGAGTGGCACGGTCTAGACCCGAAGCGAAGTGATCTACCCATGGCCAGGTTGAAGCGTGTGTAAGAGCGCGTGGAGGACCGAACCCACTTCAGTTGAAAATGGAGGGGATGAGCTGTGGGTAGGGGTGAAAGGCCAATCAAACTTCGTGATAGCTGGTTCTCCCCGAAATGCATTTAGGTGCAGCGTTATGTGTTTCTTACCGGAGGTAGAGCTACTGGATAGCTAATGGGCCCTAAAAGGTTACTGACGTTAGCCAAACTCCGAATGCCGGTAAGTGAGAGCGTAGCAGTGAGACTGTGGGGGATAAGCTTCATAGTCGAGAGGGAAACAGCCCAGAACGCCAACTAAGGCCCCTAAGCGTGTGCTAAGTGGAAAAGGATGTGGAGTTGCTGTGACAACCAGGAGGTTGGCTTAGAAGCAGCCACCCTTGAAAGAGTGCGTAATAGCTCACTGGTCAAGTGATTCCGCGCCGATAATGTAGCGGGGCTCAAGCACACCGCCGAAGTTGCGTCATTCAGATATTTACCCGGTTTCGATTGGGTGTTTGGATGGGTAGGGGAGCGTCGTGTGGACGGTGAAGTCGCGGTGTAAACCAGCGGTGGAGACCACACGAGTGAGAATGCAGGCATGAGTAGCGAATGACGGGTGAGAAACCCGTCCGCCGAATGATCAAGGGTTCCAGGGTCAAGCTAATCTGCCCTGGGTGAGTCGGGACCTAAGGCGAGGCCGACAGGCGTAGTCGATGGACAACGGGTTGATATTCCCGTACCGGCGAAGAACCGCCCATACTGAGCGATTGATGCTAACCAGTGTTGAGCATGACTGTTGCGGCCTTCGGGTTGTTTGTTGTGTGAGGTGTTGGGAACCGATGTTGTGAGGTCAGCGTATTAACAGGTGTGACGCAGGAAGGTAGCCGAGCCAGGCAATGGAATTGACCTGGTCCAAGGGTGTAGGGCGAGTCATAGGCAAATCCGTGACTCATATAGCCTGAGACCTGATAGGCGCCCACTTTGGTGGGTGATTTGGTGATCCTATGCTGCCTAGAAAAGCATCGGCGCGAGGTTCTAGTCGCCCGTACCCCAAACCGACACAGGTGATCAGGTAGAGAATACTAAGGCGATCGAGAGAATCATGGTTAAGGAACTCGGCAAAATGCCCCCGTAACTTCGGAAGAAGGGGGGCCTGCCCCGTGGAGAAGACTTGCTCTTCTTTTGCGGGTGTGGGCCGCAGAGACCAGGGGGAAGCGACTGTTTACTAAAAACACAGGTCCGTGCGAAGTCGCAAGACGATGTATACGGACTGACTCCTGCCCGGTGCTGGAAGGTTAAGAGGACCGGTTAGCAACTTGTTGCGAAGCTGAGAATTTAAGCCCCAGTAAACGGCGGTGGTAACTATAACCATCCTAAGGTAGCGAAATTCCTTGTCGGGTAAGTTCCGACCTGCACGAATGGAGTAACGACTTCCCCGCTGTCTCAACCATGAACTCGGCGAAATTGCAGTACGAGTAAAGATGCTCGTTACGCGCAGCAGGACGGAAAGACCCCGAGACCTTTACTATAGTTTGGTATTGGTGTTCGGTGCAGCTTGTGTAGGATAGGTGGGAGACTGTGAAGCTCGGACGCTAGTTCGGGTGGAGTCATCGTTGAAATACCACTCTGGCTGTACCGGTCACCTAACTTCGGACCATGATCTGGTTCAGGGACAGTGCCTGATGGGTAGTTTAACTGGGGCGGTTGCCTCCTAAAATGTAACGGAGGCGCCCAAAGGTTCCCTCAGCCTGGTTGGCAATCAGGTGTCGAGTGTAAGTGCACAAGGGAGCTTGACTGTGAGAGTGACAGCTCGAGCAGGGACGAAAGTCGGGACTAGTGATCCGGCGGCACCTCGTGGAAGGGCCGTCGCTCAACGGATAAAAGGTACCTCGGGGATAACAGGCTGATCTTGCCCAAGAGTCCATATCGACGGCATGGTTTGGCACCTCGATGTCGGCTCGTCGCATCCTGGGGCTGGAGTAGGTCCCAAGGGTTGGGCTGTTCGCCCATTAAAGCGGTACGCGAGCTGGGTTTAGAACGTCGTGAGACAGTTCGGTCCCTATCCGCTGCGCGCGTTGGAAATTTGAGAAGGGCTGTCCTTAGTACGAGAGGACCGGGACGGACAAACCTCTGGTGTGTCAGTTGTACTGCCAAGTGCACCGCTGATTAGCTACGTTTGGAAGGGATAACCGCTGAAAGCATCTAAGCGGGAAGCCTGCTTCGAGATGAGATTTCCATGCACCTTGAGTGTGAGAGGCCCCCAGCTAGACCACTGGGTTGATAGGCAGGATGTGGAAGCAAGGACTAAAGACTTGTGTAGCTGACCTGTACTAATAGGCCGATGACTTACAACACACTGTAAAGCAATTATTTGAGACAATTATTGTTCGCGTTCACTATACGGTTACGAGACAACAACCTTGTAACA
>NZ_BMKX01000019.1 GCF_014644555.1 Glutamicibacter ardleyensis
TGAACCGTCCCTGATTTGATGCCGCTGTCTTTCGAGAGAAAGATAGAAACCACGCCCAAGAAGTATCCTGCCGAAGTTCGTGACCGCGCCGTAGCGATGGTTGTGGACCGGCTCTCTGAATATCCTTCCGTGTATGCAGCGTGCAAGGCTCTGGCTCCGAAGCTGGATGTCGGCCCCGAATCATTGCGTCGCTGGGTGCTCCAAGCCCAGGTCGACACCGGTGAGAAGGACGGCCCAACCACTACCGAACTCGATGAGCTCAAGGCGTTGCGGGCGGAGAATCGGGATTTGAAGGAAGCCAACGAAATCTTGAAAGCTGCATCGATTTTCTTCGCGAGGGAACTCGACCCTCGCCGCCGCTAATCTGCCGATTCGTTGATGAGCAGCGGGCCGAAGGTCATGCGGTCGAGTCGATCTGCGCCGTCCTGCGTGAGCAGGGCGTGCAGGTCGCCGCACGAACCTACCGGGCCTGGAAAATAAGGATTCCGGCCCTGCGAGCAGTTGAAGATGCCAAGGTCATTGACACGTTACGCAGCCTCAAAGTGTTAGACGCTAAAGGAAGACCGAAGCCAGAAATCCTTTATGGCCGGCGAAAGATGACCGCTTGGCTGCGGCGCAACGGCTTCCCCGAGGTCTCCAAACACACCGTTGACCGACTCATGCGTGACGAGGGCATGAACGGCCTGATTCGTGGACGTAAGACCCGCACCACGATCCCTGGCAAGGACGGCAAACGAGCTGGCGACCTACTGAATCGGAACTTCAGCGCCAGTGCCCCTAACCGTATTTGGGTCACAGATTTCACTTACGTGCCGGTGTATTCCGGGTTCGTCTACGTGGCCTTGGTGATCGACCTGTATTCACGGGCGATCGTCGGGTGGGAAACCTCCACGGTGAAAGACACCGCCTTCGTGGAACAGTGCTTGAAGATGGCTTTATGGCGCCGAAAACACACCAAAAGACCAGTTGACAAGGGGCTTCTCCATCATTCGGACGCTGGCTCGCAATATACCTCGATCCGTTACACCGACACCTTAGAAATTGAGGGGCTGGTTCCGTCGATTGGCAGTGTCGGGGATTCCCTGTTAACCGGCTAATCCACGTTTTATACCCTTGAATTCCCCCGGAAACTCTTGACTTTCCAAAGGATGAGGTCGATGCTCATGTGTCATGAACACCCAGCAAGAGTTGGTTTTGTTGCCTTCACACGGAGCATGGAACCTCCATGGGTCGGCAGCAGCGAGGTTCTCCCAGGCTAATGATTACCTCGGCTATCTGAGTGACCGCAACTACTCTCCAGCCACGACACGAGCCTACGGTTATGACCTGTTGGCGTTCTGCCGCTGGCTACACGAACAAAATCTGACTATCGAAGCAGTTGACACCAACACGCTGATCAACTATCTGAAGTTCTGCAAGCAATCATCCGTACCAGGACGTCCAGGCCCGAATGTAATGACTTTAGACGGTCAAAGAGCCGATGGATATGCACCTGCAACGGTGAATCGCCGGATGGCAGCAGTGTCCGGGCTGTTCACATTCTTGGCGATGCGGGATCCGTGTCTCCCCAATCCTATGCCGAAAGGTCAGGAGTCCCGTTGGGTATCTTCCGCCCAGCGTTCCGGGCTTCTGGGGCATCTGGCTACACCAGCTGCCAGGTCGCCGCTACGTGTTCGCGAACCCCGCCGGCTACCAAGATCCTTGGAATCTGACGAAGTCATTGCCCTGTTTCAAGGTCTGCGGACGTACCGGGATCGTGCCATGGCAGGGCTAATGCTCTATTGCGGGCTACGTGCTGGCGAGGTACTTGCCTTGCGGATACGCGATGTGGACATCGGTGGGCGGTGGCTACTAGTGCTGGGCAAAGGATCCAAGGAACGACGAGTTCCATTAGACGTGGACGTCGCCGGAGTCATCCAAACTTACCTGCTCGCTGAACGCCCGGAATCGGATGAGCAACGGCTATTTCTCGTTGCCAAAGGAGCCAACCGCGGCCTGCCCTTGACAGCAGCTGGCCTGCGTACGATCTTCCGGTACCACCGCGAAATTTCAGGGGTTCCTGACGGCCACCCACATGCATTGCGCCATACCTTCGGCAGTGCCTTAGCAGCTTCAGGGGTGGACCTGTCCATCATGAGAGAGCTCCTGGGGCATGCCCACGTGAACACGACCGCCCGCTACATCCACCTTGTTCCTGCCCACGTGAAATCAGAATACGATGCCGCGATCAACCGCCAAAAACAATCACATTGAACCGCCTCTGGATCTCGTTGGCGCTTACCGCACCTACTTATCCTCCACTCACCGCGGGTCGGAACCGTATTTTTCAGCAGCAAGAACGTTCATGCTCCGATATCCAGACCCGGCGAAGTGGAGCCAAGAGCCGCTGGAGCGGCGGCTGGAGGCGAATAGCGGCACTAGAGCTTTCGTGCTTTATCTGATGGTCACCAAAAGGATCCGCGGGGACTTCCCGTATCTGCTTGAGCGGAAATTAGCCAACATCTTCGTTGAGGTCCAGGGAACTGATTACGAAGATGATCTCAGATTTTTCTCTGCTCAAGCCCGCAAGGTGGGGTTCAGCGAACGCGTCAGTGCGGCGATGACGACCAGCGTCATCGCTAAGATCCTGCTGCGGACTCAACAGCCACTTACACAGATCACGAGTGCTGATTTAGAGGAATTTGAAACTTGTTGCCGAGCCCGAGAAGCCCAGACCGGCATGTCAGCCCGTCCATTACTCGTGCTGAGTTCTTCAACCCGCCAGGTCTTGTTCCATGCACACCTGCTTGCCAATCCACCTCTGAGCAGGACCCAGCGGGTACCGCTCAAGGATAGGGTCGGCGCAGTGAACGGTCCCTTTGCACAGTTTCTTCTGCGGTATTTGGAACGTAAGGAAGTGACCTGCACTAGGAAAACGGTCAGTAGCCTGGCAACACGATTAGCGCATTTCGGGCAGTTCGTCACCGAAGCAGATCCATCATTAGCTTCACCGGCTGAGCTAACTCGTCGTTCTCATATTGAACCGTATCTGGTGTCTTTGCCTCGAAGCCCCAATACGAAGAGCTCCGGCACGCTTTCCGTAGCGGAACAATCACGACGGGTCAGGGCTGCCGGTAACTTCTTACGTGAAATTACCGAGTGGGGATGGCCCGAAGCTCCTCCACGGCAGTTGTTCTTCCGTTCTGATGTTCCTAGGCTTCCTCGGCCACTGCCACGTCATTTGCCCCCGGATGCCGACCGGCTCCTAGCCCAAGAGCTCCTGGCCTCGGACTATCGTCAGGCTGCCGATGCATTGCTGCTTCAACGAGCGTGCGGGTTGCGCATTGGCGAGTTGCTGGACTTGGAACTGGACTGTGTTCATGAGATTCCCGAGGCAGGGACTTGGCTGAAGATTCCGCTGGGAAAGATGAAGACCGAGCGTATGGTTCCGCTGGACCCGGACACCCTGGCTTTGGTTGATCGCATCATCGCAGAACGTTCGCCGGGCCAGCCGTTGGCTCATCCACGCACGGGGAAGCCCGCCCAGTTCCTTTTCACTCATCACGGACGCCGGTTGGGAGAAAGCGCTGTTCGGCTCGAACTAAACCGAGCTGCGCAAGCCGCCGGCCTGGGAAAGATCACTCCTCACCAGCTTCGTCATACTTATGCGACTGCGTTGATCAATGCCGGGGTCACCCTCCAGTCCTTGATGGCTCTCTTGGGCCATGTCTCAGCGGAGATGAGTTTGCGTTATGCATCCTTATTCGATTCAACTGTCCGCACCGAATACGAGCGTGCTTTGGACTTGGCGAAGTCACGCATCGGATTACCTGACCTGAAAGAACACCGTTCGCTGCTTCCGTTGAGTGATGTTTCTGTTGGCTCTTGGCACGATACCGCGACAATTAAGTCACGGCTTGCTGGCGGGCATTGCCTGAGGTCCCCAGCCCAGCAGGCGTGCCAGTATGCGAATATATGCGAGCACTGTCCGAGCTTCCGCACTGAGGATTCGAATCTTCCAGTGCTCGAAGCACAACGTAAGGACGCTCTGATCTTGGCGCAGGACGCAAAACGCCGAGGCTGGGACAGCGAGGTGCAACGGCATGAAGCATTGGTGACTCAATTGGATCTGCTCATCGAGAGGACACGCACGGCGTGAAGCGAAGCGAGTCTCAACGAGTCATTGAGAAGGCCCTGCTGACATTGCGAATGCAGGGACGTACGGTGACGTTTCGGGCGGTAGCTGAACTCGCTGGGCTTTCCCGTTCCACGCTCTATCGTTCTGCTGGGCTTCGTGAGCTGATCCAGGAGTGCCGAGAGGGATCCGCGCGGCTAGGTGGCCGTGCGATTTTGCTTGGATCTCCTGCTCGGGTTGACGTGTTCGGTTCGGGTTCTTGGAATCAGGGGAAGCCGCTCCTGCAGAGTGATGACCGGGCGTGCAACAGGGAGTGCAGAGAAAAATAGAATTAGCCGGATAAGGCGTAGCCTAGCTATTTTTTAGCCGGTTAAGCTTACGACAATGCGGCTGCCGAAACGGTCATGGGATTATTCAAGAATGAAGCCGTGGCCAAGGGTTCTCCCTTCCGTAGTGGTGCGTTGAAGACCGAATCAGATGTCGTTGAGGTCGTTTTCGACTGGGTCTTTTGGTACAACAATGATCGCTTGCATTCCTCGCTGGATCACCAAACTCCCGAGGAATTTGAGCGTGCCTACTATGATGAAATGACAGGCTCGTTTCCCGACGCTGCCGCACATAAGACGGCGGCATGATTTCCGGGACGGTTCA
>NZ_BMKX01000020.1 GCF_014644555.1 Glutamicibacter ardleyensis
TATTTGAGACAATTATTGTTCGCGTTCACTATACGGTTACGAGACAACAACCTTGTAACACACTGATTCCTTGTAGAAGGGGGTTGGCTGTTCATTGGATCCACTCTTGGTGGGTTTGGTGTGTGGTTGGCTTGCTTTGACGGGGTGTTGGTACACAATATTTTTTGGATGAGCATTGGGATGCCTGATGTTGTTTCGAGACTGTTACGGCGGTCATAGCGTGGGGGAAACGCCCGGTCCCATACCGAACCCGGAAGCTAAGGCCCACTGCGCCGATGGTACTGCACTCGTGAGGGTGTGGGAGAGTAGGTCACCGCCGGACTTAACTTGAAGTAGTTATGTCAGTAATGATGATGGTTTGAGGCCCTGGACACTTATGGTGTTCGGGGCCTCACCTGTTTAACCAGTAACTGGTTGCTGGCTGGGTTGGTGTGGTTGGGGTGGTTGGTGGTGTGGGGTTCTGCCTGGAAAGGGTGGGACCCTTTTGCTGTTTAAAAGGACCTGGTTCCTCACTTGGTATGTGGTAGCGTCCGCTGACCGGTTAGGCTTCGTTATGGAGCTTAGTGGCCATTACATGAAACTTTGTTCCTAGCTAACCATCGCATCACATGACGAGGTCGTTTCAATGTCGGATTCTCAGCTCGAATTTCTTAAGCAGCTGCGCGAAGCGCTACCAATGGCGGCGAAAATCGAAGATCGCAGAGAAGCGCTGTTGGAGAACTCAAGGGATTTTGGACAGCTTGTCGGTGAGCCAGTCTTGCCGTTGGCTGTCGTGTACCCACAAACGGTGGCTGACGTTCAAAACATTATGCGACTGTCTTATGAACATGGCATGCCAGTGATATCGCGTGGCGCTGGCACTGGAGTCTCCGGCGCTGCTCATGTAACTGGCCTATGTATTGTAATGAACCTAATGCAGCTGAATCGAATAATTGAGATCCGGCCTGAAGACGAAGTTGCCGTTGTAGAGCCAGGGGTCATCAACTATGACCTCAACGAGGCTGCGGCGGAATTTGGGTTGATGTATGCGCCCGATCCCGCCAGCTACAAGATGTCCACCGTTGGCGGGAACATTGCCACCAATGCCGGCGGACTCCGCTGTGCGAAGTACGGCGTGACTCGTGAGTCGGTCCTCGGCCTTGACATTGTTCTCGCCGATGGCAGGTTGATTCGTGTCGGGAAGAATACGTTCAAAGGCGTTGCAGGATATGATCTGACTTCCTTATTTACTGGATCTGAGGGGACCCTAGGAGTCGTAGTTCGGGCGGTGCTCCGTCTGCGCTATCAGCCCGTTGATGAACGAGATGTATCGATAGTCTTCCCTAGTCTTGAAGCAGCAGTTATGGGTGTACAAAGCATCGCACGGGCTCGTGTGCAACCTGCGATCTTAGAATTGCTGGATTTGCCGACGATCAGGATTCTTGATGAGCAGTACCAAACAGACTATGCATCCCGTGGAGGTGCGATGCTCTTGGTTCGTCTGGACGGGTACGGCGCAGAAAAAGAAGAGACCGTAATCAGAGAAGCATTCTCAGACGGACCAATGACACTTAGTTCCTCAGGTGCTCCGGAAGCAACACAATTGATTGAAATGCGTCGTACCAGTCGTGGGGATACGAAGGACGACGCATATCGGATGGGCGAGGATGTTGCTGTTCCTAAGAGTCTGATGGCTAAGTACGTGCAAGAGCTCCGAAAGATTGCCACGGCTCATGACGTCGATGTACGAGTCATCGCTCATGCGGGCGATGGTAATTTACATCCGACACTTTCTGTGGAACCCGAGTCCGGTGAAAATCCCTTGATCCGATTATCGGAAGCCCTAGAAGAGTCAATTCGGGTCGCGATCGATATGGGTGGAACGATTACGGGCGAACATGGCGTTGGACTTATCAAACGTGAATGGTTGACATGGGAACAGAGCCAGGATGTCATCCAAATTCAGCATGACATAAAGTCGTTGCTTGATGAGAAGAATATTCTGAATCCTGGCAAGGCCATTTGACTGCAATGAGCGCGAAGCTTAGTTGGCCATGTAAGGCGCAATTACAGATTTCGTGGCAGCCCAAACGCGGGTGTAGTGTTTAAACGTTGGTGAACAACGGGATATAGCGCAGCTTGGTAGCGCGCGTCGTTCGGGACGACGAGGTCGCAGGTTCAAATCCTGTTATCCCGACCAAGCTAAATACTCCCGGAAACAGTTCGTTTCCGGGAGTTGACACTTTAAACCTTGCCTCACGTTCTACATTAGAGGCTTGTGCGTAACTGGCACAGGTGGTGTTGTATGTCGAACATCGACGATAGACCACGCAGTGCGACGTCCCGGGATAACGATCCTGCCGCTCGCTGCCTATCGATTGGTTTTGTTCTAGGCACGTGCAGATTGCCGATCAACGTAATTCTGAGCAGTGAGATGTTCAGAAATAAACGAACGACCGGGGCAAAGTTTCGAAACATCATGTAGGCACGGTTGATGCAAGTTTGACAGCCACTCATCGTTGTTAACTCGGACTATCAGCTTGCCGTTTTACACCATCCCCCTATCGGGCTGGTGAGTTGGATCGTGCGCACCCGGCTTCTCGGATCGTGATGGCACTCCAAGACGCGATCATCCAACAGGAGACCCGGCCGATATAACAAGTAATCGTCACTTCCCAGAGCAATCCTTGTGCTTGCAAAACCATGAACATCTTCGTGACTATGGGCGAGGCCAGCTGTTGCGCAGACCCTCTGGCGACAATGACCCATCAAATCAATGAATCTAGAATAAGCACCGCTGCTGAACGCCATAAAAGCGCCTCCGTGCTTGACCGTCCCAAAATCATCGTTTGTGGCTGCCAACGAACTTTGCCCAGCATTGTCTTTGCGGTAGAAATTTCAAGTTGGCTCTGCTTGTACGATGGCTCGACGTCTAGATACGGTGTGCTCCTGAAGCGTCCGTCATGGTCAGATCGCGATAGAGGAACTATGGGTAAGAGAATTTAGATCGCAGTACTAAGTTCAACTACCGTTTACGCGATCCACGGTTCAGGCCACTGAAGGATGCTGACTACCGTATTTTGGCGCTGAAAACATTCGAATCTGTAATAGAGCTGCAGATCACTCGAGGATGAGCGCTCAAAAGATGCCTTAACTGGTTTTCTTATGTATAGTTATATCTCGTGCTAAGGCATTCCATTGAAGGAGATAGCGATATCTTCCCTGAGGGATACCAAGTCACATTGGGATATGGTGTAATTGGCAACACAACGGTTTCTGGTTCCGTCATTCTAGGTTCGAGTCCTGGTATCCCAGCGCTTCACCGGAGGGATTCGGTGAGTTGAAGAGAGATCTTCAGCGTACGGCCCCATCGTATAGCGGCCTAGTACTCCGCCCTCTCACGGCGGCAACACGGGTTCGAATCCCGTTGGGGTCACATATTCAAAACGCGGAACTACGGTTCCGCGTTTTTGCTTTAACTAAGTACCTGGATCCAGTCTTGTCTCGTAACCCGTAGGCCCGCTACCTTGAGCATGGCCAAGGATCCGATCCTGCGGCCAGAATGTTGCTTAGGAGCGTACGTCCTCGCTGCCCGGTCTAGAACCCAATCCTTAACAGGACTCTAAAGGGCGTGCTCACTCATGCACTTCTTGGACAGCAACTATCCCTTTGAGTTTATTGACGGAGCTAAAAGGCCAGTAGCTTTCTGCCTGCCGGCGTCATTCTAGAACGGCCATGACCACAGGACCTATCAACTTGGACCAGAATCGTGGAGCCAAATAACAGTGATCAGTTGTCTTTCGTTAACGAGCCGCACGAGTTGCCTAGGGTGATACTGCATGACAGACATCCAAGAAGACACCGATTCTTCATCCTTGTCACTGAGCGCACTGGTGTCCAGAATAGCTAGCTACGGTCTCGAATAAGTGTGCTGACTCTTGCCTAGAAGCACTAGTCTCATCGGCCGATACATGACGGTTTCGTTCTATACGGCTTATACCGGAGTCGAAAGCTTGTGAATCGGCTATCTAGAAGAATCGCTGAATGCTATGAACGAGTCAAATAATCAGCTGGCTAAGCCAGTGCCGACAAGCGCCTGTCACGCGGCGCGAGAACTTCGGCACTTCATTCTGCAATGCCGTTGCCATTGCTGTGTGCGAAACGGAGACTTCTGTAGGTTGATGACGGGGCGACTGCAAATTGTAGAAGTTACGGCTGAGCACTGGAAAGGTATGACCGCAGCAAGTTGTAGACCAGAGCAATTCCTGGTGCTTGGTCAGTGGATACGAATCGGAGATACCCCGCAAGCAGAATTAAGCGGTCTAAAGTGAAGCCGCCTACGCGACAATGCTGAATGTTTGCGTTTGCCTTCCCTCTATAGGGACTAGGGCTCTCTGGCTGTGAAATATTTGCTGGTCGCTTCGTGTCCCCATCTAGTAAGAGGCTGCCCCCAATGGAACTCAATTATGAGCAACCCATACTTCTAATAACGAGTCACGAGTATTGAAATTCTGAGCTCATGTCGCCGGGGGCATCCGCTCCGTTGTAATGCAGTTGCTGTCGAAGGCTCAGCGCAACTGGCTATGGACGTTGTGTACAGCTATTACCTAGATTCCTTATCGCAGAAATTCAATTCATTGATGCCGTAGAGGGGAGCGCGCAGCTGTCGAAAGCTCCTCAGAATACGTGTGTGCACGGTCACTGTGGAAAAGAGGCCACCGATTTGAAACATCCCCCAAAACTGTGT
>NZ_BMKX01000021.1 GCF_014644555.1 Glutamicibacter ardleyensis
ACACAGTTTTGGGGGATGTTTCAAATCGGTGGCCTCTTTTCCACAGTGACCGTGCACACAAAGAATTAGAGTAAATTATTACTGCCCTAATTCGGTAATTTATGCACCTTCTGCCAGGCCCCACGATTGCGGGTACATGTCGCGAGAAACTACCCGGCACCATATAGAGCTAGACGACTATGAGACGCGATGACTGTCCCGTTTATGGAGATCGCCTCTACTGGCCAACGAGAAAAACTTCGCCTAATAGTGCGACCGATCTTTCGACGGCTTACCAAGGGGCAAATGCAATTCCCCAAATGCTGGCACTGACCTAATGCTAGATGCCGGCATGAAGCCAAATCATTGAAGAAGGCTACGCCACTTCCATACGCCTAAAACGTAGTTCGCGCACTGTACCGCGTAACGGCGAACCATCGATCGGCAGTGTCTCCAACCTGGCCAAGCTAGCTGCCTTCAAAGCTAATTGATTCGCTGACAAGACCGCTCTTTCCGTCAACCCCAAGTACCGGCCGAACTCCAGCCAATGCTTACTCTTTAGGTTCTTAGTTTTGCCCGATAGAGACAGCGCCATGGTGTCATCTCCGTAAATAAGCGTGCAAGGGACGTCATACATCGGGGCCATCGTAAACTTCCCTGAAGAGTCCGCAAGTATTGAAAGATTCTTTCCGTGCAGATCTCCGTTACCTGTCAACCAAGCGAAGAGGAACTGAAGATACAAACTTCGTTTCGCTATCACCGGCGCTTGGCAATATCCAGCCAAACCGTCAGCGACTTGCTCGGCACTGACCGAGTACTTAACGGCTGGCGGTAAGTCGAGCACCTGCAGGCCGTCTTCTAATGCATACCGCGTAACTTCAGCTTGGCCTGGAACGTACTTCCGGTCAAAGCGTTCAACAAGTAGTCCAGGAACATTCTGTCCATCATGTACTACCTTGTTTTTAGCAACCGGCAGTTTCAGCGATTTGGCCGCCTGCAGGTGCAGAGCTTCGTTGGCAACGAGGTACGGGTGATCTCGCGGATCCAGCTTAAGGAGATACGCTCCTTCCCCCATTGCTAAAGGCGTCGTCAGCATGGTGGCACTAATCTTTTCCTGAACACCCGGAATCGAATGCAGATCAAGAGTTCTTGTCAGCAATGTAAAGTCCAAAGTCGCAGGATCATCGATCGTCGCGACCGCCGCTGGCATCATCAGTTTCGAACCGCTAGGCACGATACGAACGTTGCCCGGAGTATCGGAACCGACTGCCATCAATAAAGTCATTTCATCAGCGAGGCTGGTTTTAGTGGCGTTCTTCAAGACTGTGAGACGGTGACCTTCTGGTAAGAGTCCAGAAAAGAACGCAGGCACCCCACCACCAGGAGCAACTAGGGGTGCTGCGGAAGAAGGTAGGGACGTAGCAATGCCCGGCATACCTGATTGTAAAAACTCGTCGGTATAACTGAATTGGATATAACCGTCACCACGACGTTCCAAACGCCCCGCCAATATACGGTTCTGATAAACATCTGCCTTATCGACCCGCTTCAGATCTGCTAGATCCCCATTCACTTCTGAACAACAATCTTGAGCCCAAGGACGCTAGCAACGGAAAGCACAGCTCCTATAGAAGGGTTACCCGTACCGGTTTCGATGGCCCGCACGGTGCGCTCGGAGATGTTAGCTAGGTCAGCCAGCTGCTCCTGAGTCAAGGCATTCTCTTTTCGAGAAAGCTGCAGCGCAGCGCCAATTTCCAATAAAGAATTCAACGTAAACTCCGAACCGGCAATATGCCGCCGTTTATGATCCTGTATCCAGTGTAGCGCCTGATTAACTATCATCCGGCAATATACTGCCGTATTCTTTTTACCTCAGCCACCGTGAACCAAAAGCGCGTGGACCTAACCGATCAGTGCTCTCGTGGATCAGTGTCCTTAAACAGAAAAAGGGTCCCACCCTTCCAGGCAGAACCCCACACCACAACCACCCACGCAACCGGCAA
>NZ_BMKX01000022.1 GCF_014644555.1 Glutamicibacter ardleyensis
CCTGGCAGCTTGACCCGTCTAGACTTTAATTACCTTGTCCAACTTTCGGGGACCAGTTCAGTTGCTAGGGATTCCTCTCCAGTCAGAACAGTTGCTACTGCTGAGTACTATCCATACTCTTGGCTAACGCTCGGCGCAAGATGTACCCAACCACCAGCGGAACGCCTGCCATCAGTGTGTATTGCAACCACAGTGGGTTGATCAATGCAGGCTCAACGAGAATGAATGCGGTGCAGACAGCCACGAAAAGCATCACGAGCGCGGTGAGTGCCACCGATGTCGCGCTCGCGTTGTCGGATTCTGGCCCGGTCTCGTGTAGACCGGCAATGAAAAACCCAAGCAGGAATGTGGAAACCACGATCCCGATGGCTGCTAGAAAGGTCATGAACTCCATGGTTACCTAACTCTCCCGTTTGGATGTGTGCTCGCAGTCATCAGATCGCTATCTTCGTTTTAGGAGATCATAGCAGGATCCCAGACCGAGGATTTGGAAAACTGTCGACCCGATTTTGGTGAAGAATTCTTCAAGTGCGCTAATCTGCGCTTTCGTCAGTGATGACTTTTTCTTGACGTACTTTTTGAGTTTGTCAACGACCGATTTCACAGTACCACCGAGTTTGTTATAGGCCTTTATAACGCTCTTCGTTGACTTGATGATCTTGTCGGCCTTAGCAAAAGCCTTTATGACCTTGGCAGCGCCAACCGCAAGGCTTGCAATTTCAGCAACGCACAAAGCTGAAGTTCCAATGGTCCACCAAATACTTGGGTCGGAGACGACCGGAAAGACTGCCCCGTCGGTGTCTACTACCTGGGTTATTATTTTGTCATCGATGACGAATTTCGTTGGCAGATTCTTACCGTTTGCGTCGATCGACCACGGTGTTTCTGCTATCGCAAGCACCTCGGCATCCTTGCCCTTAAGCTCCAGGCTTCCGTCCTCTTGAATTTTCCATTTTGAACCTGCTGGAATATCAGTTTTTATCTGGAAGCTGTGCTCATCGGTTCCCTGTTCGATGACGTTGACGATCTGAATCGCGCCATCCTCGGTAACCTGTGTATGGAAGGTTTCCCCGTCTGAACCTGAGAACGTGCCTACAGCTCCTTCGGCTTCGGTCAGCTCAGCTCAGCTCAGCTCCAGGAAGTACTAAAGAGATCTCCTGCCCGCCGTCAAATGCCAATGAGGTGATCGATTGGTCCTCGTCGGTTGGCATCGTGGTTATTGCATTGTCTGAAACAATTTCACCTTCCAGGGAAGTTGCTGATTCGGGAATCAGCGTAGAGATTTTTGACTGCGCCGATGTGCTCAACCCAGGCGTACCAGCCACAACCTCAGTTGCGTCGATATACTCAACTGACGGTTGTTCTATTTCGGTTGCGGGTGCTGCGTTCGCCATCCCTGAGGTAGATAACACGACGGCAGCAGAAGCCACCGCAGCTATTAACAGGTTCGACCATTTCTTTTTGGGCAAAACTCCCCCTACATTTGTTGAAGAACTGTGGACTTCAAGGAGATGTTTTTGGGTTCTTGGGCGCGTTTGACGTCAAAATCCTTGACTTAAATATTCCACCCTGTGGCCTATTCTCGACTTGATAAAGGTTAGCTTCCCAGAATATAAATCGTTTGTAAATAGGCCTTTGGGGAAAGTTTTAAAATCTTCTGGGCTACCGTAAACCGGAACGATCAGGTCACTGATTAGACCTAATCTGAAAACCTTGCCGCAATCTTGTATAAACCGAGGATCAACGCCTCTTCACTGTCGTACGTTGTGGTCATAGTGAACCGTCCCGGAAATCATGCCGCCGTCTTATGTGCGGCAGCGTCGGGAAACGAGCCTG
>NZ_BMKX01000023.1 GCF_014644555.1 Glutamicibacter ardleyensis
GGGGGGTGTCCCTATGTTTTTCGTCAAGGCTTTGGAGGGATTTTCTTCAAAGTTTTTTGGGCCACTGTTTTTGGGCAGAGGTAGGTGGCTGGCGGTGCGTGTCCGCCAGCTGACAGCTCGGAACGGTCAGGCGGTTTTCGGGGTTGGGGCTTCGTAGAAGGTGCCGTCCCGGAGCATCGCGAAGAGAACGTCGCAACGCCTGCGCGCTAGGGCGATGAGGGCTTGATTGTGTCGTTTGCCTTCGGCGCGTTTCCGGTCGTAGTAGGCCCGTGAGAGAGGGTCTTTCAGAGCCGCGAACGCGGAGAGAAAGAAAGCCCGCTTGAGGGACTTGTTCCCTTTCTTGGAGGGGTGATCGCCTCGGATCGAGGTTCCGGAGCGCCACGTCACCGGGGCCAGCCCAGCGTAGGAGGCGAGGTGGCCGGAGGTCTGGAATTCCTTACCCGCAACTTCGGTGATGATGCGGGCTTCCGTCCTGACCCCGACCGCCGGCATAGAGGTCAGGACGGCATGAAGAGGGTGATCCTCCACGAGGGTTTCAACCTGAACGAGGAGCTCGTCACGGGCCGTGCGTAGCTGCTTGAGCATGGCAGCGAGCTGCGGCAATACGATGCTCGCGGCACCAGTTCCAGCGACTACCACGGTCTGCTCATCTAGGGCGGTGAAGATCTCGGTAGCCCAGCGTTTCCCAGCCCGCGGCGCATACTTCAAAAGCAAGGCCGTGACTCGGTTCTGGCCGGCCTTGCGGAGCTTATCCGGAGACGGATATTTGATCAGCAATTCGGCCATGGCGGGGTGATCGAGGTGCTTTCCCACCACCCGCTCCAGTGCCGGGTGGATCTGGGTCAACAACCCCCGAATCCGGTTCGAGGTTGCCGTTGCCTGCTTCGCTAGATCGTCATCGAAACCGCAGAGCATCGATAGTTCGGCGGCTTGCTCATCGGCGACGACGATGGAACGCAGGGTGTGTGGCAGGCTTCGGGCGGCTTCAGCAATGATGGCAGCGTCTCGAGCATCTGTCTTGGCTTCTCCGGGATGTAAATCCGCGATGCGGCGCATCGCCAGCCCGGGAATGTAGCCGACCAGTATTCCCTCGGCCTGGGCCACAGCAACGGGCAGGGCGCCGATGGTCGAGGGCTGATCAACGACCAACAACACGGTGCCTTTGCCGGCCACGGCCTTGATGATGGCACGGAGTTTGGCCTCGTCTTGGGGCAGTGCACGGTCGAGGATTTTCTTGCCCGTACGGTCGATCGCGACCGCATGGTGATTGCTCTTACCGACATCGACGCCGATGAAGATATCGACGTCCTCGTGGTTCTTGATCAACGCAAACCTCCCAGAAATAGTGTCATTCATTTCGGTGTTGGCTTGTCCTACGGCGGCAAGGCTCGGCATCCACGTTACGGCTGACCTGCACGGCGGTTCATTGTGCTGGTCCGGTCCCCATTAGCGATCCCCTGGCGCCTATCGAATCCCGGTGACAACACCCCCCGGATCATTGATGACTGGGGGACTTAATCATGCCGGGACCGACAGGCCAACCACCCCAAATCCTACTTATTTATGGGGCTACTAAAAAGGTAACGGGGGG
>NZ_BMKX01000024.1 GCF_014644555.1 Glutamicibacter ardleyensis
TGAACTGGTCCCCGAAAGTTGGACAAGGTAATTAAAGTCTAGACGGGTCAAGCTGCCAGGGTATGGCACCGATATTCAATCGGTGCCATACCCTGCAGTCGTTCTTGGCACCGGACGTGGTTATACCAGTCAATATACTCATTGATTTCCCTGGTCAGATCGGCAACGGTGGCAAAGTGCTCACCGTGATACATCTCCGATTTCAGGTGGCCAAAGAAATTTTCCATCACCGAGTTATCGAAACAATTGCCCTTGCGAGACATGGATTGCACCGCACCGTGCTTCGTGAGCAGGTGACGCCACGACGAATGCTGATATTGAAATCCTTGGTCCGTGTGCACCAGCAATCCAGATGCCGGTCTCTGCGATTCGAAGGCCTCGGCCAGGCTGGCACTGGTAAATGCTGTTGTCGGCGAAGTCGAGATCGTATGGCTGATGATGCAGTGATCAAACAAATCCATGATCGGTGACAGATACAGTTTTCTGCCAGCTACCCGGAACTCGGTCACGTCGCTGACCCACTTGGTGTTCGCCACCCTGGTTTGGAACTGGCGTTTTAGTATGTTCTCCGCGATATGACTGGTTTTCCCTTTGTAGGAGGAGTACTTGCGTCGTATCCGCACCTTGGATTTCAGGTTCAGCTGATCCATCAGCTTCCAGACCAGTTTCTTAGACACCTTCCAGTCCTTCTTCACCAGCTCGACTCGCACTCGGCGGTAACCGTACCGATGTTTGCTTTCGGTGAAGATTGCTTGGATTTCTTCTTTGAGCTTCTGGTGCTTGTCAGGTTCGGTGAGCCGTTGCGCATGGTAGAAATACGTTGATCTGGCTAGCCCTGCTGCGTGGAGCAGGTCAGCTAGATTGTGGTCAGACTTGAGGGTTGCGATCGCCAGCGTTTTCAGGCGTGCCCCTGGTTCCTCAAGTCCCGCAATTTTTTTAGGTATGCGTTTTCTGCTTGAACACGCTTGAGTTCGCGACGTAATTTGTCTTCTTCGCTCAAGGCCACTGGTTTTTCGGAGCCTTTGGGCCTGCCCTTTGGTTTGAGCATCAGCGCTTCATCGCCGCCCTCACGATGTTGCTTAGCCCATTTCCCAACCAACTTTTGTGAGCTGAGATTAAACTCTTTCGCAAGATCCATCCTCGTTTCGCCGGTCGCATGCCGGTCAACGATTTCCTTCTTGATCTCAAATGAATAGACGGATTTCGTGCGTTTTTCCATAAGACATAGCCTGCCATGAAGATGCCAGCTTCGATAAAGACGGCGAACAGGTTCTGACTTCACTCGTAGTTCAGTTGAGGCTGCTTTATAACCTAAGCCTTGCTCGAAGAGGTCGACTAGTCGTTCTCGTTGTTGCTCGGATAATGTGCTTCTTGCGCGCATTGAAAAGCTCCCCAGATGTGGTTACTGATTTCTCAGTCCAACATTTGGGGAGCAGTTCA
>NZ_BMKX01000025.1 GCF_014644555.1 Glutamicibacter ardleyensis
GACAGGCCAACCACCCCAAATCCTACTTATTTATGGGGCTACTAAAAAGGTAACGGGGGGCGGGGATGATTACGCATACGATAATGACTAAGGTTTGCGCTGGGGTGGCGGATACCGTGCCTTGTACGAAGAACCGAAATTTTCACCATGTTGCGTATAAGATTATTTGGTTGAATGACGTTGTCAAGGAGTCCCTCAAATTGGTCACTACAGGCCTTCAAATGAGACGATGACACGAAAGTACTCTTGTTATGCGTGTGGGATTGGCCATGAATACCCTTTACAAAGGTTCAGTCCAATTAGAAAGGGGCATGGATTTGCGTCTCACATACGTGCTGTCCTCTGGCCACACATATGCAAGAAATATTACGTCCTGGGGGCAATTTACCCGGACGCAAGTGTCATAAACTCCATTGAAGAAGAATTATGCAATTTGTTAGTGAGATGCCACGAAAAGTTCTACGATCTTCGTCTGAAGTAAAGGAGAACTTCGCTAATGAATCTTTCGAAATGAGATTTAATAAGATTCAAATGAACAATAATGTAAATATATAAACACAAACATATTAGTGAATTAACTAACGAAAGATTATGATGACTAAATCGCTTTTTATTTATGGCAGTTGTGTTTCAAGAGACACTGCTTCATTCATGACTGACTCAGGTTTCGAAATTGCAGGATATGTAGCTAGGCAATCCCTTGTTAGTGCTTTTGGCGCCACTGGGCTATCTGGTATCGATCTTGATGAATACGCAGCTAATTTGGAATCAAATTTTCAAAGAAGCTCGTTTGTCGGAGATGCTAACTCGTCATTACCACGTGAGATTCGTTCAAACTTCGAAGATATCGACTGCATGCTCGTCGATCTAGTCGATGAACGTGGCGGGGTCTGGATGAATGAACGAGGGGAAGTGCTTACAAACAGCCTGGAATTAACTAAGTCAGAAATAATCAAAGCGAATCAAGGAAGCTTTAAACTTCTAAAACTAGGAGACAGGGAACATGTTGACGAGTTTCTAAAAGCTGTTCAGAAGTTTGAAATATTAATTAAGGAATTGACCCTAAGTAACAAGATTTATTTCATTGCTAATTATTGGGCTGAAGAAAGTCAAGAAGGGGACCATTTTCCCTTCGGCGGCAGTCGAGTTGATCCAGTTCGCATGAACAATATTTATGCTATGGCTCTCGCAGTTCAAAAGCGGTTCTGAAAACCCATTGATCACGGCGCGTTAAAC
>NZ_BMKX01000026.1 GCF_014644555.1 Glutamicibacter ardleyensis
TATGGCTCTGATTTTTCAAAAACGGTCACCAGCCAGTCAGATCTTGTAGTCAAACACCCGTGAACCGATATGCGCTTCAAACGCCGCCACCGTCGACTCAAAATCATCACGCTGAACATTACTGATCGCGTTCTTCGCATCATTCCACACATGCTCAATCGGATTATGATCCGGAGCGTAGGGCGGGAAATTGATCAGATGAACATCCTGCAAAGTCTGCCCCGAGGTCAGTCCTGCCTGGATTAACTTGTTCTTATGCCAGGACGCGTTATCCCACACAATCACAATCTTCTTCCCCGGATTCAGCCCCACCAACATCTGAACGGCCTCTAGGATGGTGGCACTGTTCTGCCAATCCAAACGCAGTGATATGCATTCACCGGTGTTCTGGTTCAGGAACCCGATAAACGATTGAGAAGCTTTCTGCCGGTCCACTTTCAACACAGTTTTCGTGTTCTTCTCGTACCACGCTTTGCGCACCATTGCTTCCTGATCGATACGCACCTCATCCGCAGCGAATACCAGCGTGTTCTCATCAGCTAACGGGCCGGTAAGTTCTTCACGGATTTCTTTGATCCGCAGGTCAATACTCTTTTCGTCGGCTCGCCTGCGGTCAAACTTCTCTGGTTTGTGGAAGGACAGTCCAGCCATGCGCAGCAGGAAGTGATACGAGGAATTGGAGGCGTACTCGATGTTGAACGTGGTCGATAACCAGTGATCCACTTTCGGGACATCCCAGAACTGGGCCGGAAGGTACTCGTCGCCTGGCGGTTGGGAGAGGACCTCGGTGACTGTTTCTCGTTGCTCTTCGGTGAGGTAGCTGCGGTTCAGGTTTCCTGCATGCCCGGTATAGAGCGAGGCCATGCGTTGCTTGCGCCAATCTGTCACCCAGTCAAGAAGGGTTGAGGGTTCTCGGTCCACGAATTCAGCCACAATTTCCGGGGCCACGTCCCGAGAAAGTAGGAGTAACGCTTCGGCTTTCTTCACTACGAGTTTGTGGGGTGCATTGGCTTTGTAGTCTTTGAGTAGCCGGCGTTCTTCATCGGTGAGTTGTGGGGTGCGCATGCTTTCAAAATTAACATTCCGGCAGTGCTGGGACGGGTTTAACGCGCCGTGATCAATGGGTTTTCAGAACCGCTTTTGAACTGCGAGAGCCATA
>NZ_BMKX01000027.1 GCF_014644555.1 Glutamicibacter ardleyensis
ATGGCGATGCAAAAACTGCGGCGCGTCCAGCACAATATCCTGCCCAGACATCACCGCCAAAGCCCAGTTCGAGTCCTTCCACCAATGGGCCACCGGAAAACTATCAGTCAAGGAAACCGGCACCGCCCGCTCCACGTTCTTCCGCAACACCAACTGGTGCTGGAATCTACGTCCCAGACTCGAAGCTACGGGCGAAAAACACCGCTACCTGATGCTCGACGGAACCTACTTCAACGGCTTCTGCGCCCTCACCGCCTACAACGGAGAACACATCACCGACTGGCAGTTCTGCGACCGCGAAAAGTACGCTTCCTGGACGCTCATGCTCCAACGGATCCCCGCACCAGACCTCGTCGTGGTTGATGGGCACGGCTCACTAGAGCCGGTGATCAGATCATTGTGGCCAGAGACAAAAATTCAACGCTGCCACTTCCATATTCGCCAGAACATCCATAAGCACCTCACCCGCAATCCACGCACCATCCCAGGTCAACAATTACTTACCCTGATCAAAGCGCTCAAAGACATCACTGACCTGACGCAAGCACAAAAGTGGGAAGAACAGTTCTTAGCGTGGCGGGCCATGCACGAGCAGACGCTCAAAGCCCGCACTTACGCCACAGCAAACACTGGTCTGAGGCCCTCGCACGTGAGCGCAAATCAGACATGGTGGTACACGCACCTGAGGCTACGTCAGGCCGATTCATTGATCTATGGGCTACTGAAGAAAAAGCAGTTGTTCACCTACTTGAGCATGGCGACGAAAAACGAAAAGCTTCCACGCACCACCAGCCCGTTAGAAGGTGGCATCAACGCCGGCATCAAGGATCATTTAAGGCTGCATAGAGGCTTGAAACCGAAGCATGCGATGGCCTTAGTGGGCTGGCATTTGTATCAACGAGCTGAGAATCCCAAAGACCCGTGGAGCTTCGTCGAGCCGAAACATTGGTCCAGGAAACCGGTTCCCAAAGCGGTGGTAGA
>NZ_BMKX01000028.1 GCF_014644555.1 Glutamicibacter ardleyensis
ACCGGCCGAGATCACCATCCGGGCCACGATTACCGATGCGACCGGGACTCAAGCTCCGACATTAAGTGTTTCCCACGATTCGGGTCAAAGCTACGGTTTCGGGAGTATGACTCTTGTTTCTGGCTCGGCGAAGGATGGAACTTGGGAACGTAAGGTCACGATTCCTCAGGGTGCTGCCTCTGGTGCCTGGGAAGTGTCGTTGTTCCCTCTGAATGACGTGATGGGCAATAGTGGCAATGGTTTCCGCACTTTGGGAATCGTGAATATTGAGTCGTCAGTATCGGATGTTTCGGCTCCGGTATTGAGAAATTATTCTGTCTCGCCGTTGAACCATAATTTGTCCGACGGACCGGCCGAGATCACCATCCGGGCCACGATTACCGATGCGACCGGGACTCAAGCTCCGACGTTAAGTGTTTCCCACGATTCGGGTCAAAGCTACGGTTTCGGGAGTATGACTCTTGTTTCTGGCTCGGCGAAGGATGGAACTTGGGAACGTAAGGTCACGATTCCTCAGGGTGCTGCCTCTGGTGCCTGGGAAGTGTCGTTGTTCCCTCTGAATGACGTGATGGGCAATAGTGGCAATGGTTTCCGCACTTTGGGAATCGTGAATATTTTGGACCAGGTAGAACTTAAGGAGCTCGGAGCACCGGTTCCGGAGATTTCAGGAATCGCGAAGATCGGTTCGACCTTGTCGGTCAGCGCGGGAACGTGGGCACCGTCTGGTGCGGCATTGAAGTACCAGTGGGAGCGTAACGGCGTTTCGATTGAG